>NZ_JACOFR010000005.1 GCF_019455385.1 Bradyrhizobium sp. BR 10289 | reverse complement strand
CCTTGCCGAGGAAGAAGGCGCCGCGGACATTGGGGGCGACGAAGATGTAGTCGAGAACCAGCAGCGCCACCGTCAGCACGGTGGCAACGCGAATGATGTTCAGCGCGTCGGGCAACGAGATGAAGCGCCATTTCGTCGTGGTCAAATTGAAGACGAAGAACACGACCACGCTGAAGGCAAGGAAATAGGGCAGGATCTGGAACAGCAGCGGCAAACGGTCATAGAAGCCGTCACCGCCCTCGAAACGCAGATAGAATGCCACAAACAGCGCCGCCGTGGTCGCCAGCAGGTCGTGGAGCGCGATCATGAAATTGCGCAAGGTAAGATGCGAAAGTTTCGTGACCACGTTCAGCTGTGTTCTCGGTTTAGGATCACCGCAAGCCACCTGGTCTCGCGCAGAATTCGGTCGCGGGCCCCTCGCTTTCAATCCGAATGGCAATCGCGACAGTCAGCAACATCGGCCAGAGAAAACCAATGAGCAGCGCGCTTATTGACGTCAAGAATGCGTTTGATAAAGAAAACCACGGCCACTCAGCACAAAATATCAAAGTAAAAGTCAAGGATACTGCTTGTCCTACCCAACGTTGGAGCTTTCCGTCATCTCCCCCGAACGAAGGAGGTAGGCCCGCTGCGGAGGTATCCCTACTTAGCACTCGCCGCTACGAAAATGCGGCATGAGCTTTTCGAAGATCTCGTCTCGAAAGCGGTCAATCTCCCAAGTAAGCGCGTCGCTAAAACCGGGTGCGTGGCGATGGATGGTTTCCCGGTCAGCAAAAACCTCTTTGGGAACTCCACCAACTTCGACCCAGCCCTTCAAGACAGTGCCGTTCCAATCGATCATTTTCGGCCTATCCATCGATCGTCCTCCAAAATCAAGAGACCACCTATCATACCTCTGCGCGCCAAGTCTGTTGCACCAGCGCAACGGTGAGCGGAAGATCGCAGCCGAACTAGTCACGTCCCGGCTGGGCGCCCTGCCCGCGCTCTAGTCGGCTATACTCGTCAATCTAATGCTGCAAACTGCCTCCGAAAAAAAGACGAATGGTCAGCGCCTGTCGATCGAGGGAAATACCCGATAGCGGACGTGCGGCAGCCGTCTATACCCTGATCGGCACCGATAAGCTCAACAACATCGATCCAGAGCCTTGGCCCCCGACGTGCTGCCGCGCCTGACAGAATCCCGCATCCACGAACTCCCAGCCTTGGGCCTGCCAAGGCAACTGCTACTTCGTTTGTGACAAAAATTCCCGCATCATTGCCTCCAGCCCCGCTCGTGTATCAACGAGGGGACGCCACCCGATCTGTTGAAGTTCCTCCGAGCTCGCAACCAAGTCCCTGCCGATTCGATCCCATAACCGACCGCGCCCAAGTGAAAGCATAACAAACTTCAGTATGCCGGAAGGGACCCAAATCATGTTCGGCGCTCGTCCGGCTGCCCCCCTCAGAGTTGCAATTATGTCTCTAAGCGTGATTGCATCTCCGTCACTAACGATGAAAGTACGGTTCGCGGTCGCTGGATTTTTTAAGCAGAAGATGATTGCCTCAACAAGATTATCGATCGAGAGCAGTGATCTACGATTTTTCAGGGCCGCGAAGGGAAGGGGCAACGGAAGCATAGCTATGCGCATCATGGCGGCTATGTTGGCTCTCGCCTTCGGCCCATACACGATGACAGGTCTTAGAATAGTGAACGGTACATTGGTAGCACGCACCTGTTCTTCGGCGGCAAGCTTCGCCCGATCGTATGCGCTCGCCGGGCGCGGTTCATGTTTCTCGGTCACAACGTAGTCCGCGGCGGAGCCAACTTGGGCTCCAATTGAAGATACAAAAACGAAGCGTCTTATGCCGCGTTGCGCACACGCCTTCACTAAGTTCGTAGCTGCGAGACAGTTTACTCTTGTGTATTGTCCGATGTCAGCATGAGTTCGATGAGCGATCGCAGCGAGGTGCACGACCGCCTCTATGCCATCCAACAGTGGAGACCAGTCGACCTCATATTCAAGATCGGGAAGCTTCATCCATTCAATGCCAGGGACTTCCGCCACAGGGGTGCGGCGTCGGGAAGCCGCGCGCACGTCAAAGCCAGCTCTCACGAGCGCAGGCGTGAGTTCAGAGCCAACGAATCCGGAAGCACCTGTTACCAATACCCGCAATCTCACCTCCTTCAGGATGACTAGAAGCTCCTTGATCGCAAGCAGGAAGCTAAAAAGGTACTGCGCTTGCTTAGCCGGGAATTTGTTCGCTTGCACCTGCGGACGCGATAATCTGTCGAGCCGCAGCTTCCGAAGAAAACAACGATTGCCCTAATTTCTTGGCCCGCACTGACATCGTATGTCGCAAAGCTTCATCATCAGCTAGCTGCCCCACCAAAATTTGGAAATCCCTAACGGAGCTTCCGACGTAAACCTTGCCAATCCCGTAATCTTCAATAAGCCCTTGCAAATCTGTTCCCTCCGATATTCTCGCGAGTACAGGTAATCCATATTGGACGTAGGAGACGAATTTGCCTGGGATGTTGTGAGTACGATGGTCCGGGTGAAGCGCAACGAGCCCGACGTGGCACTGGGCGAGAAGACCCGGAATTTCCGCAGCAGGTATTTCCGGGTGAAACAGCACATTGTCCACCTCTCGGAACCGCGCTTGGCAGGACGGAAATTCCGTACCGCGGCCCACGAATAGGAAGCCGATATCCTTCCGATCTCGAATACTCTCCACCAGATCCATCAGGAGATCCAGGCCTTGGGCCACTCCCATATTGCCGATGTAGACGAAGATCTTGCGGCCGGCCAAGCACGTTTTTTCGATCTCAATGCTGCAACCCGTATTTGGCTCGACGGTTAGCCAGTTGTGCAGAACTTCAAGCCGACGGGAAGGCCGGGCCCATCTTGAGACGTATGCTAGATTAGATTCAGTCTGAACGCCGATCGTATCTGCCACGAAATATTGGATTGCGGCGACTGTTTTGAACAAGACGTAGATCGGTCCTCTGCGCATCAAGCCTATATCCACAGCCCATTCCGGAAATATGTCGCGTAAGATTAGATAAGTCGGCGCATCTGACGTGCGCCGAAGCTGGGCAACTAGAGGACCGAAGAAGATGGGAGGGGAATACCAAACTATAAGATCCCAACGAACGGACCTAAACGGGCTCCGGCGAATATTCAAGTACATTGAAAAAGGTAAGAGCATTTCTGAAATGACGCGAAGCACTCGCGAAGCAGCACGTGTAGGCCGCGAATGCACGCGCAATACCTGTACGCCGTCGATGCGTTCGAGTGTCCAGGCGGCGGTCTTCTGAGGTGAAGGAACGATCACAATCGGATCATGTCCCAACAGTACAAGCTTTCGCGCAAGGTCGTGCAGCTGCACTGCGGCTGAGGTGCGCAACGGTGGATAATCAGTTGAGATCAATGCAATGAGCAAAGGCCGAGTCATTGCAAAACGCAATAGCGGATTTTACGCACTTTCATCGAAGATCCGTTGTACTCGTTGATTAAGTCACTCTTGGTGGAAAAGCAGCAGAGCCGTGTATGTTGACGCTCATATCCACTTCCTAGGTAACAACCGAAACTCCGTATTCTCGGCGCCAAAGCTCAAGAGCTATAAGTTGAAACAATCGGTGCCCGCCTCTCTCAGTCGCCTGCAGCTTGGAGATCAAAGGACCAAGAACTTGCTTGTCGAAGAATGGAGACCCGCCCAAGAGCAGATCTTGGATCAGGTGCTTCCACGGTCCCTGAAACCAACTGTGGATTGGAATTGTGAAGCCTTGTTTGCGGTGACTATCGAAATCAGAAGGAAGCCAGCGTTTGGCCAGGTTGCGGAGAATCACCTTGCGGCTGTTCCCATCGACCCGCGCATTAGAGGATAGCCGTCCAAATGCGAATTCGACGATCCGGTGATCTAACATCGGCGCCCTTAGCTCTAGCGACGTCAACATGCTCGCGCGGTCCACTTTGACTAGAATATCGTCGCACATGTACGATCTAAAATCAGCTGCGCAGATTGCATCGATTCCAGTGCGGCCGCTCGCTAAACCGGATCGTCGAAGTTCAGGGGCGAACGAAATCGGCCGTGACGTAAGACGGGCTCGCAGGACTGGATCGAGCAATCTCGTCAGAGCCGCTTGTGGTGTGCTGAGGCTAAGCATAGCGAGCAACGCGCTACGACCCTTTATTCCGATGGGAACAAGATTCGCTGCAGAAGTCTCGAGCCGCAGCCTGTGCAAGCCCAACCTTCGCAGGCGTTCGAATTGCAAAAACCAAGGATGATGCGCGTATCCACCAAACAACTCGTCTCCACCATCCCCACCGAGTGCTACCGTGCAGCTCCCCCTAATTGCTCGGCTTACGATAAACGTCGGAATCATCGAATTGTCCGCTATCGGCTCGTCGTACTGATGGATCAACGCCGAGAGCAATTCGTCTGAGGCAGGCTCGGCTACCAGCTCAGTGTGTTCCGACCCAAGGAAATCAGCCACCCTGCGCGCATACGCAGATTCGTCGAATTTTGGATGTCCGGGGAACGAAACAGTAAAAGTCTTCACGCCCTTTCCAGCAGTGCGCGCTGCCGCAGCTGCCACCAAGCTCGAATCTAGCCCGCCACTTAGGAGTACGCCGACGGGAACGTCCGCCACAAGTTGGCCTCGAACGCTTTGGGTGAGCAAGGCCTCTAATTCGTCTGTTAAGTCCTCTAGATGATTCTCTGACGGATTATGAAGCGGCAGATCCCAGTATCTATTGACAACAAGCCGGTCCTTCTCAGGTTCGTACGTCAACCAATGAGCAGCAGGAAGTTTCGCGAAGCCGTCAAGCATGCACAACCCACCGGATACGTACCCATAAGCAAGATAGTCATCCAACGCCTCAGGGTTGACTTTTCTGGGTAGACTTTGGTCGACGAGCAAACTCTTTAATTCGGACGCAAAGGCAAATCGCCCATCCTTTTGAATATAGAATAGCGGCTTCTCTCCGGCTCTGTCGCGCGCCACAAAGAGGCGCCCCTGCTGTTGATCCCAGATCGCCATTGCAAACATGCCGACGAGTCTGTCCAAGCAGCCAGGCCCCCAAACGCGATAGGCGTAAAGAACCACCTCCGTATCACTCGCGCTCCGAAACTTTACTCCGATTTGTTGGAGCGCGACCCGCACTTCGTGATAGTTGTAGATTTCTCCGTTGAAAACGATCACAGTCAGTCCGTCTTCCGAGATCATTGGCTGATGTCCGAGTGGACTGAGATCAATGATCGCGAGCCGGCGATGTCCGAGGCTGACGCGCTCGTCCGAACTCATCCAGAGCCCGGAATCGTCGGGGCCTCTGTGAGCGAGAGCCCCTGTCATACGCTCGACGAGCGAACGATCAATCGGCCCGACCGAATTAACAAGTCCCACGATGCCGCACATGAAAAGCCTTTATTAAGTACCTAGCAACAAAGGTACGACCTTAGATCCATCAAAAGACCACTGAACGGGGGCGATCTCCGCCGTGGAGCAGCCAGTGGTATACAGCAGCCATTTCGACGGCAACACTCTTCCAACTGAACTTCTCCTCGACCAGTTGCCGCCCAGCTTGACCCATCTTCTGCATAATTTGGTCGGGCTGCGACAGGAAGTGTGTAAGTACGTTGCAAATCGAGTCTGCCTCTGGCGCTATCCGCACGGCCGCGCCTCGGCTAACTCCCACGGTCAGATTGCACGCATCAGTGATCACCGCCGGCAAACCGAAGCTCCAGGCTTCCAAGACCGAGGTTGGTAGGCCCTCGCTGTGGCTTGGGAGGATGAAGGCATCAGCGTCTCTAAACAGTTCGTCCTTTTGCGGGCCGAAGACCGGTCCCGGGAAGATAATGCTGTCCGACGCGACTCTGGCCGCATGCGCGCGGTATTCGTCCGCTTGCAAGCTATCGTCCCAGCCAGCCAAGACAAGCTTCCACTCATCCCGAACCCTTGCAGGCAAGCGACCCCATGCATTGATCAGTTCGGACAATCCCTTTATTGGGTGCAGGCGACCCAAGAATAGCAACTTGCGCTCTCGGCGGTTTAGACTCCGAGAAATGGTTGCAGGCACGCTAACGCCGTTGGGGATCACGCAAATTGGCCCTTTGGCCCCCACTTGTCGAATCATCTCGACTTCCGCTTCGTTGAGTGCGTGAAAGCAAGTCGCGTTCGCAATCAACGTTTTTTCCCAAAGAGGCCAAGATAATTGCTTTTTCCACCTTCTGTGAGCAAGAGCCCAAGGAGACATGCTTCCGCGCGGCGAGAACACATAGGGAGTACCGATGCCACGCCGCCGCAAGTTCACCATGGCCCGCTCAGCGCAAGTCCATAAGTTATGTACGTGGAATATGTCGACCGGGGCACGAAGACATTCATCGGCCATTTCACGAGCTGTGATCAGCGATAGTATTCTAGTCGTGTCGACGTGCACCAGATCGACACCCCTCCAGCTGAGCCTGTCCAGTTCGCTAGCATCGTCACGGCGGGCCACCACCCGCACCTGAGCGAGAGAATTGTCGTGCAGAGCAGTCGATAGACCGCACACCGATGCAAACAGTCCCGAGGCTCGTCGGGACGCAAATTCAGTCAGTTGCGTAACCCGCATCAACGTCAGACGCTCCGCCTGAGCACTAGTTAGGACGTCAGATTTGCTCGCCCTGTCGACGACCAAGCCTTAATGATCGAATTCGATTTTGAACTAAGCCTTCACGATACGTTCGCGGTATTGCTCGACCGCTCGCGTTGCATTGCGTGTGTCCACAACCAATCGACTACTCGCTACCACGGTTGGATAGTCAACCTCGTCATGGTCCGTCACGATCAGGACCGCGTCAAATTCGTGCATTGCATCACTTGTCAGTTGAATACCGCGACGATTCGCCAAGCTCATATGCTCCCTTGTAACCGGGATGACAGAAACGTATGGGTCATAAAAGCTGACGCGGGCGCCCTGCGCCTCGAGTAGTTCGATAATGCGCAGCGCGGGGCTTTCGCGAATATCTTCGACGTTCTTCTTGTACGCAAGGCCGAGAATTAGAATGGTTGAGTTATTCAGGCTCTTCGCAAACCTGAAATTCAGCGCTTCCGCGACCTTGGTGACTACATGTCGAGGCATTGAGGTATTCACCTCACCAGCCAACTCAATAAAGCGAGTTGACATGTCGAACTCGCGTGCCTTCCAAGTCAGGTAGAACGGATCAATGGGAATGCAGTGCCCGCCGAGCCCAGGGCCAGGATAAAAGGGCATGAAACCGAAAGGCTTTGATTTCGCCGCGTCAAGGACTTCCCAAATGTCAATTCCCATTGCTGAAAAGACAAGCTTGAGCTCATTGACAAGTGCGATATTGACCGACCTGAAGATATTTTCCGTTAGCTTTACAGCTTCAGCTGCTTCAGGCGAAGAGACGGGTACTGTGGCCGTGACTACGTTGCCATAGAGAGCGCAACCCGCTTTAAGCGCCCATGGCCCATCCCCACCAATTACCTTTGGAATCGACCGGGTATTGTGCGTGGGATTGCCAGGATCTTCTCGCTCTGGAGAAAAGGCAACTAAGATCTCGACGCCGCTCTTGAAGCCACTGCGCTCCAAAACTGGAATTACTAGCTCCCGCGTGGTGCCCGGATAGGTGGTCGATTCTAAGACAATTAGCTGGCCCTCGCGCAAATGAGGGACGAGATGTTCAACGGTCGTTGAGACGTAGGACAGGTCGGGTTCACGATGCCGAGTGAGCGGCGTAGGAACGCAAAGAATAATTGCATCTGCCTCGTGCAAACGGCCATAGTCAGTGGTAGCGGAAAAAAGTGCGCTGTTCACTGCATTTGATATGTCGGCCGCCGCTATGTGCCGGATGTAGGAACATCCGGCATTCAGAGAACCTACTTTTTCCGAGTCTATGTCGAATCCGAGAACCGTGTAGCGCTGCGCGACGAAAGTAAGGGCGAGAGGAAGACCAACGTACCCGAGCCCGACAATCGCCACCACCGCCTGGCGCGTGTCGATCCGGTCCATCAGCCGCATGATCGCTGGATGCTGTGGCGCATCACGCAAGGGATCATCGTGTTGAGCAATACCTTGGACCATGTCAGAGGGTTCCTTAATCGAACGTCTGGCAGCCTGTACCATGGCCATTTGCCCTTGTACAACCGCAAAAATTCGGGAATAAGGGGCCCGAAACTAGCCTTGAAGAAGCGCACCGTTAGGCTGAAGTCACTGCATTGGTTCCTTCCAAGTGCTTCGGCCTCGCAATGATCCCTTCGGTACCGTCCGTTGTTCAATCACTCTTCTTATATATGTGAGCTTACATGTCCATCCTCGTTACCGGCGTCGCTGGTTTTATCGGCTTCCATGTTGCACGGGCCCTGCGCGCTCGCGGCGTTCGGGTCGTTGGAATTGACAACCTAAATGATTATTACGACGTCGAGCTAAAGCGGTCGCGCTTACGCCTACTCGCAGATGATGATGGATTTCAATTTCTAGAATTCGATCTCATTGACAAGTCGGCTATTGATCGTGCGTTCGACAACGGTAGGTTCACAGTCGCCATTAACCTAGCCGCGCAGGCTGGGGTCCGGTACTCGCTTGTCAATCCGCACGCGTATGTCCGAAGCAATATCGAAGGGTTTATCAATGTGCTCGAGGCCTGCCGGCACAATAATGTAAAGCATCTTATATACGCTTCATCGAGTTCAGTGTACGGCGCCGTCACCAAGATGCCGTTCTCGGTTCACCAAAATGTCGATCATCCGGTCAGTCTCTATGCGGCAAGCAAGAAGAGCAATGAACTGATGGCTCACAGCTATAGTCACCTCTTTCGACTGCCAACCACGGGCCTTCGGTTCTTTACTGTCTATGGTCCCTGGGGGCGGCCCGATATGGCTCTCTTTCTTTTCACGAAGGCGATACTGGCCGGCAAACCTATTGATGTATTCAACCACGGGCGAATGCGTCGCGATTTCACGTACATCGACGATATCGTCGAGGCCATCGTTCGCTTGACCGATGTTATCCCCGCTTCCAACCCAAATTGGAGAGGCGAAGCGCCCGATGCGGGGTCCAGTCTCGCACCATATAGAATTTACAATATCGGCAATCACAATCCTGTAGAGCTTATGTATCTGATCGAGGTGCTCGAGAATTGTCTCGGTCGTAAGGCGATTAAGAATTTCCTGCCCATGCAGCCCGGCGACGTTCCAGCCACATACGCCGACGTCTCCGACCTTGAAGATGTAGTCGGGTTCGCGCCCAAGACGCCGATCGAAACCGGCGTCGAACGCTTCGTGCGCTGGTACCGAGAATATCACAAAATTTGAAGAGGGATCTCCCTGAGAGAGGCTGCCGCACCCTGCGTCTCTCACCTGAACCGAGGTCCGAATGCGGGTTCTTCATCTCATCCCGACGTTGAAATACGGTGGTGCCGAACGGCAGGCGCGTCAGCTCTTGCTCGCCCTGAACGAAAAAGGAATTGATGTCGCCCTTTTCAGCCGCGTCGACGCCGCGGATGCCACAGGACTGCGCGCTGGAGGAATCACCGTCCGACCAATCCATTGCAAGAGCAACTATCACCCGCAACTGCTCTCGGGACTCGCAACCTTCGTTCGCGACTGGAAGCCTCATGTGATCCAGACGTGGATGCCCATGATGGACATCCTCGGCGGTCTTGTTGCGTCGACGCTTGGAATTCCGTTCGTCATTTCAGAGCGGTCGGCGGCGGCCAACTACTCCGAGCGAGGAAAGGCGTTGGCGCGCAAGTTCCTCGGCCGCGGCGCGGCCGCAATCGTCGCAAACAGCCCCGCGGGGATGGATTACTGGAAGGGTCATCCTCGGCTCTACTTGATTCCGAATGGCCTCGACCTCGATGCTATCCGCGTGGCGCCACCGGGCCATCCTTTGCACCGTCCGCTCATTGTTTGCTTGGCACGGCTAGGCCCGGAAAAGAACCTATTCCAACTCATCCAGTCTATACTCATCGTCCGCAACCGTTTTCCCAATGTTGAGCTCAAGATTCTCGGGGAAGGACCGGAGCGAGCTGCGCTTGAGAAGATGATTGTCAAGTACGACCTTCAGGCCAATGTGAAGTTGGCCGGCTATCGAACCGACGCCTGGTCTTGGCTTAAGACGGCTGACATTGCGGCTCTGGTTAGCCATTTCGAAGGAAGCCCCAATGCCGCTCTCGAAGCGGCAGCAACGGGCTGTCCGATGGTTCTCTCGGACATCCCGAGCCATCGCTGGGCCTTTTCCTCGGAGGAAGCCATATTTGTCGACAAAGACCGAGTAGAAGCGATCGCCGCCGGGATTCTCGAGGGATTGACAGACCGCGCACGGTTGAAGCGGTTAAGCGCCGCTGCCAACTCGCGCGTGGCAAAGCTTTCCATTGCGACCAGCACCGATTGCTACCTTGAACTCTACTACGATGCGATAAAGAACCATTGAGGAGATCGTCAGCTGCGCTGTCTGCCGTGAGGCGCGACGTTGTTGAAGCGCGAAATATTCGCAAAAAGATTGGCAGCGTGGCTGTTGAACACCCCGACCACGAGATATAGGCCGAGACTCATCAGCACATCACCATACCAGCGATGTGGCGCAATAAAATTCGCGCCGATGGCGCAGAACGGAGCAATGTAGAGCGGATTCCTGACAGCTGCCCAACGTAACCTGAAAAGAAGCGCTCCTAAAGCCAGCATTCCGAGCACTATTCCCGCATATCCGAAGTTAAAATAGAGTTCAGCCAAGCTGCCGACCGGATATGAAGTCGCCCGTGATATCTCCCACCAATCGCCAAACAGGACATTTTGCGCCCGCATAAACCCGTAATCAAGCGGTTTCATGGGAAGCAGGAACCTCGGTGCGAATGTCAGAAAGACGTCCTCGGCGATACTCCGCCCCCAGTCAAACTCGAAATGCGAATGAAGAAAGTTGACGAGGTTTTCGAATTGCTCGTAAGAGCTGGACAAACGGTAGAGTATATTGACCGGAAATGGATATTCAAGTGATTCGGCTCCCACGGTCGTTATCTTCTGGATTATGCCTAGAGCGCCTCCCACGAGCGGCAACGCAACCAGGAGTCCACCCTGCACTCGTAATGATATCGGCTTGATCCAGATCGAGCGATACAGGACAAGGCTGAGAAGCCAGGTTAGCAATAACGCCCGACTACCGACCACAAGAAGAACAAGAAAGGTTAGCGCAGCCGATACGATGCGCTCGGCCACCAGCCCATGCGGCCTGGCGTGAACCTCGTAGCCGAGATGAAAGAGCCCCACGAAAATCGGTCCGATAAAGGCCCATCCACCTTCCAGCCAATTCAGCGCTACAGCCGCTCGAAAATCCTCCCAGGCGGCAAAGGAGTACAACAACGAGCGCATGTTGAAATCAATTCGAGAAATGATAACCAACGATGATGACGCACTCACAACGATCAGCAATAGATAAAAAAGACGGTATGTCGAAGGCGGAACAAGCGTCGCAGCCGCCGTGCGCCTCGAGGGCGCAGGGCAAAAATAGTACCCGACATTAAATACCGTCAGGGCCATCCAGCATATGATGAAGTAGAAGGTCAAGTCTGACGGATGGGACCATCGATCAGGGTAGGTCACGAAAGTCAGCGGCTGCCAACCCAGGAGAATGCCCTTCAAGAAATACGAAGCGAAGAACCCGTAGTTGAATAGGAGGACGGGCTCGAGCAGGTTCGGTTGCGGTTTCCGTAGCTCAAGTAGGAGCGGAATCGCAACCACGATAAGGCTTATGAGCAATTCGGTGACCACGTCGAGGCTCTTAGATGCGATCGGAGACGAGTGGCACCAGTTCTACCTGGACTATCTGCCATATTCTTCACTTACAGCAAGTACCTCCACATGAGCTGATAGCGGGCGATCAGGGGAGATGCAAGGAGAACCGACTGACAAATTTAAGCACTGTACTGGCTTTGATCGCCCGCAGAGAGTACGCTAAACCTTTGCAATCGGGCGGCACCCGGTTTCAAATTCTGCTCGGAGAAGCTGTTGTGATGGAAAACGAGAGCGATTTGGCTGGCCCTAAGCATTGGGATTCGCGCGCACTGCGCGTCTCGCGACGATCTCCTTCGCGCCTGAACGTCACTGTTGCCGACCTGACCGACCTCCTCTCTGCGCACTTGCGTCCGGGCACGTCCGTGCTCGAGGTCGGGTGCGCACCCGGAAAATTCCTTCTCTGGTGCGCTCTCGAACGGCAGGCCAAAGTGAGCGGCGTAGAATACGCCCCCAAGAGCGCCGAAGCAACGCGAGAACTATTTCGAGACATGCAGGTCCCCATAGACCTGAGAACGGAAGACTTCCTGCAGACGAGCTTTCCGCCAGGTTCGTTCGATCTAGTCTTTAGCTTTGGAGTGATTGAGCATTTTGATGATCCGCGACCCATAGTCCGGAAGCATGTTGAAGTGTTGCGCCCCGGCGGCAGAGCCATCATCACGGTACCGAACTACGGCGGTTTTTATGGGACGATTCAGTCGAAGCTGGACCGGAGCAACTTGCTTCTGCACAATCTTGACATCATGAACCACCAGTCGCTGAGCGCGCTCGCGCCGGCGGACCTGAGCGGCGAAGTGCGAACCTACGCATGGGGACGTCTCACGCCTTGGATTCTTTCGTTTGATAAGCGCTTGCCGCCCGCCCTGGCTCGCAGCTTCGCCCTCGGAGTGAATGTCCTGGGGCTGCTGCAACCGGTGATGATTTCGAAAATGGCACCATGGCTTGTACTTGAGATCAGCAGGCGCTGATGCCATGACGGAAGAAGTCGACCAAGCGACGGAACGGCGAGTTATCGAACCTGACAAGCCCGATGAGTCCCTTGGTTCGACTCGTCTGCTATACGCCTTAGTAGCGAGTTTTGCCGGACGTACCGCAAGCCCGCTCGTCAGCATCCTCTTGATGCCATTTTTCCTAAGCCTGCTCGGAGCCGAAAGCATAGGCCTGATCGGACTCTACACGACCGTGATGTCGCTGTTAGTCATCGTCGATCACGTGCTCGGGCTTTTTGTGACTCGTGAAACGGCCAGACGGTCGCATTGCCGGCATCATCCCGAGATCGGAGACATTCTGCTCACTGCGCAGACGGCGTACCTCGTTACAGGTGTCGCGATCGCGATGGCGATCACAAGCGCGGCCCCGTTCATCGCACATTCCTGGATTTCTTCGACCAACCTAGAAGCGCCGACGGTCATTACCTGCGTCGTATTGGCTGGTTGGACGATGCCGCCGCAGCTCCTGTTCAATCTGAACGTGAGTTTTCTACTCGGACTTGAGCGGCAATTCGAAGCAAATGCGCTCCTTGCCGGCCTCGGCATCGGTAGGGGTGTTTTGGGAGCGCTCGCCATCGTCTACATGGGCCCGACGCCAGAGATCTATTTTGGTTCACAACTGGCTGTGATCGCAGTCTGCCTTGTCGGGGCGCTTGCGATCGCGTGGCGCAGGATACCCGCAGGGGGAAAGCGTCCCACTCTGCGCTTTCATCTCCTGACCGACAGCTGGCGCTTCAGCTCCCTGCTGATCGCCAATGCGCTTGTTTTCGTGATCGTCTCCCAGGCAGACAAGGTGATAGTGAGCGGACTGCTTCCCTTGCACACGTTCGGGCATTACGTGCTCGCAGGGAGCATCGCCAGCCTTCCGGCTTTAGTCGTGAGCCCATTCATGACGGTCTTGCTGCCGAGATTTGCGCGCCTCGTCGAGGCGCGCGCGGATGGGCAGATCTCCGATGTCTACCATGCTTGCAGTCAGTTCGTCTCAATTGCGGTCTTGCCCGCCTGGGCAATCGTCATTCTCTTTTCGGACGCACTGGTGCTCCTGTGGACCGGCAATTCAGAAACGGCCGCCGAGCTGCGGGTCGTATTGCCACTCTTGTTTTCCGGCGCGACTTTGCTTGCGTTGAACTGCGCACCGAATTCACTCGCCTTGGCGGCAGGCTGGTCCAAATATCCGTGGTACGCTAACATGGTGGCCGTGCTGGGGATTCCGCTTGCTCTCTTGCTGACGCCAGTTTTTGGCGCAGCCGGAGCAACGGCCGTCTGGATCGGACTAGGTCTTGCCAATATCATCGTCACTCCCACCATGCTCCACCGTCATCTTCTAATCGGCGAGCAGATGCGGTGGTATCTTAACGATATCATCATTCCTTTCGTCGCCGGCACGGCTTCAGCGCTTGTTGCGCGCCTCTCTTTGCCCCTCGCAACTACTCGCATGAGCCAACTACTCGAGTTTGCCGCAATAGGGAGTATCGTACTACTAGCGACCGCAACTGCGACCCCTCTCGTCCGTGCCCAAGCATTGAACATTGTCGCCCGTCTGCTAACGCCAAAGCAGCCGTCCATGTAGACGCGGTCAAGGTCCCACGTTTAGATCAAGACGTGACAACACATTGACCTTTCGGTATCTGGGGCGCGGGGTTTGCTGCTTTCGCAGCTCTCCGGCAGAGCACAAATTGGCCATACAGAAGTACTTTGACCAGCACCTGATGCGCTACTGTCCCGACTCCGATCTTGGCCTTCGGGTTGTGGTCCGAGAAAACCTTTAGTTGTTCTCCATGACAGGAAAGCTTGAATGAAGGCAAATTTACAGTTCTTGCGCTTGGCGGTTTTCGTGCCCCTTGTTGTGTTCGGTGCGATAGCAGGTGGCGTTGCAGCGCAGGTGTTTGGCCGCGCTTTTTCGGCTGAGATTACTTTGCCGATAGACCTCCCACCAGCCACCGCGTACAGCGCTTACAAGGATGCCGAAGCAAAACTAAGCTCCGCGCTCTTTTTCGCCCAGTTCGCCCGTACGAAGAACTTAAGCGGTTCTGCCGAAGCTCAGTTGTTTTTAGCCCAGCTCGCGCAAGGGGCCGGCGATCCAGTCAAAATTCAGCATGAATTCGGTGTATCGCGTGCAACGATTCGAGACGTTCCGGATGAGCTAGCTAGGGACATTTCCAAGAGCGCTGGAGCTTTCAAATTGCGCGTCTCGGCAAGGGCGAAATCTTCCGAAGAAGCTGAGAAAATAGCGGAGCTAGCGATATCGTTCGTGCCAGCCGCGTTCATTCAAAATGCGCTCGAGCGCCATCGGCGGGAATGGGGAGACGTTGATGCACGTCTCAGCCAGCTTGACGCCGAAGCTCTTCGGCGCAAGGCGCAAATCGCATCACTCGACAGAAGCATCGTTGAAATGACGAAGTTGCGCGATGCCGATAAATCCGAACTTTCGAGCACTGATATCGCCAGGAGTTCGATCCAAGTCCAGGTGAACGGTTCGGCTTTCCTGCCCGCGGCGCAGCAGTTGGTCGGCCTCCAATCTCAACGTATTCAAGAGCGAGAGGAACTGAAGAAAACCGAGGATGAAATCAAGCGCTTAGAGACACTACGATCATTCGCGAGCAGACTGGCTTCCATCTTCGGGTCAGAACCCGATCCTTTGATAGCGCTTGACAAGAGCCTCACTGAAGCAAGAGACCTGAGATCCCGATCTACTGAGGTACCGCAACAAATCGCAGCAGATATTGCAGTTTCGGATTTGGCCTCCGATCAAAAGGCGTATGCAAATGCGGAAAGCAATCCCGCCCATGCTACTGCTCGGTTCACGGGATACGAACTTCGCTCTGGAATTGGCTTGGGAGCGGTCGCCGGCGGCGCGATTTGGATCGTACTCTTGTACTTCTCCTTGTTATGGCGACGTGATGCCGAGTTCCGGGACGCGGCCGCGCCTAGCCTTTTCGCGCAACTGAGCAGCCGTCCGTGAAGAACCCGTACTTCAGCTCGAAACCAAGTGGCAGCGAATGAGATGACGGCGGCGGTGAAGATAGCATTGATCGGCATCGCCATGGAAGTGCCAGAGATATGGTTTGGCTGAGCATTTCCCGCGATTGATCGAACAGCGTAGCTACCACCTACGATGTTCTCGCATTGCCGTCACCAGACTTGGCCAATTCGGTGGGCGGTATCCAGTCGCGTTCTGGAATCTTTTCGAATCGAGGGATCGATCAATCGCTACATTCTCGTCCGGTACAATTTCGATATCCTTTTCATATGCTGCCGCAACCGCCTTAAGCAGGTCAAATTTTGTGATCGCTTCTGAGCCTAAATGATAGAGTCCGTTTAGGTCAGGATGAGGAACAACAAAATCCTGCACAACTCGAGCCACCTCGATAGTTGGTAGCCCCGTGTAGATTGCACGTACATAGCCCGGTACCGTACGTTGCTGCGCTAAAAACCAGTCGATCAGGCTGCTGTTCGGGTGGATGCCATGTCCTATAATGGAAGTGCGTAGCGTTAGGGCGCCCGACTGCTCGATTTCACCCAGGAGCTTTGTCCGCCCGTAGAGATCGATTGGATCGGGGATATCGGACTCTACGTAGTTCCCTTTGCTACCCGAGAATACGCAATCGGTAGAGAAATGGATCACACGCGCGCCTATACCGCGACAAACCAGGAATAATTCGTGCGGAAAAAGCGCATTCGTTTTGATTGAGATGACCGGATCTTTTGCTTGATCTAACTGCTTGATGACACCTATGCAATTTATCACAAGCTCGGGGCATAAATCGGATATCACATTACGCCAAGACTTCGTATCTTGTGCCGAGACGTTCTCGATCAAGGGGCAATGCGAGGACCACCCGGCCGGTCTGCTTCTACAGGTTCCAAACACTTGAAAGGCTGCATTGCGGCCCAAGTAGTTAAATAACGTGTGGCCCAGCATCCCACTGGCGCCCAGCACGAGAATCTTCATGCGTCTGTTTCCTAAAGGTGACAAATACGAAAGAGAGGGGGTACCCCTGTCAGTACTCCCTCCAGATCACGCGCCGAACGTAATCCGTGTAGCTGTGAACGATCCTTACCACCTTGTCGGATACGTTCATCACGTCGTAGTCGGAGACCAGTCGCAGACTGCGATCGCTTCCTCGCGGTTGCTTGGTTAGGATCGCGAGCCCCTGCCGAACCCGATCGATGTCGAGTCCGACCAACATCACTGCGCCCTCTTCCATGCCCTCCGGCCGCTCATGAGTTTCCCGGAGATTTAGCGCAGGAAAATTGAGGACTGAAGCCTCCTCTGTGATGGTACCGCTGTCCGATAATACAGCCCGAGATGACGTTTGAAGTTTCACATAGTCGGTGAACCCAAGGGGCTTTTCGAGCCGCACCAAATTACTAAGTTCCGCGCGGGCATCAGCGAGACGTTTTTTTGTGCGCGGGTGAGTTGAGACGATGATTGGCAGGCCATGGTCGCTTGCGAGCGCATTCAAGACATCGAGGAACTTCTGCAACTGGCGGTGAGAGTCAACGTTCTCTTCGCGGTGGGCACTAACGACAAAATATTGGTCAGGTGTGAGCTTAAATCGCCGTAGTACGTCTGAACTTTCGATGCGTTCACGATAGAATTCCAAGACCTCCAACATAGGACTACCTGTCTTTATTATTAGATCTGGCGGCAGTCCCTCGCGAAGTAGATATTCGCGAGCAATATCACTGTAGGTCAGATTGACATCGGCGGTATGGTCAACGATGCGCCGATTGATTTCCTCGGGCACGCGTTGGTCAAAGCAGCGATTTCCTGCCTCCATGTGGAAGATGGGAATGCGTCTGCGCTTTGCGGCAATTACACCAAGACAGCTATTGGTATCTCCAAGCACAAGCACCGCTTCAGGCTTTTCTGCTTCAAAGATTCTGTCAGACGCTATTAGAACGTTGCTTATTGTTTGAATTGGGCCCGCGCCGGCACTTTCCAGGAAGCGATCAGGTTTCCTGATCCCAAGATCTTCAAAGAAAACCTGGTTCAACTCATAATCGTAATTTTGACCAGTATGAACTAGAATGTGCTCGCAGAATTCATCCAAGCGAGCGATAATACGCGACAAACGAATGATTTCCGGACGCGTACCGACTACGGTCACGACTTTCAATTTTTTCAAAGCTAGTCCCTCGTTTCAGATGTCGTGCGGAGCAGGGTCACCGCGCAGCACAGCCCGAATGAATTCAAGTCGCAGCAACAACTCTTTCATTTCTGAGACCCCTAATCGGGTCGTGTTATGTGAGTTGAACTCACAACTCTTGCTAATGCGCTTTTCGCCTTGTTCGAAGAACTTCTCGTAATTGAGATCACGGGCATCAGGAGGTAGGCGGTAGTAATTTCCAAGATCCTCGGCTGCAGCCATTTCCTCGCGGCTCAGCAAAGTTTCGTACAACTTTTCTCCATGCCGGGTACCAATCTCCTTGACCGGATAATCAGGTTTATTCATCAACGTCAGCAATGACTCGACCAGCACAGCGATAGTTGCGGCAGGTGCTTTTTGAACAAATATCTCACCATTTCCGCCGTGCCGAAACGCATATAGGACCAGCTCGACTGACTCCTCGAGAGTCATCATGAACCTGGTCATATTAGGATCCGTAACAGTAACTGCCTGGCCCTTACGCACCTGATCGACAAACAACGGAATAACTGAGCCGCGAGAGGCCATTACATTTCCATAACGAGTCCCGCAAATTACGGTCGGCGTTCCTTCCAGATTGCGCGACGTTGCAACCATCACCTTCTCCATCAACGCCTTCGATATCCCCATTGCGTTGATCGGGTACACGGCTTTGTCAGTACTTAGACATACGATTCGCTTTACGCCGGCAGAGATCGCGGCCTCAAGGACGTTTTCAGTCCCGAGCACGTTCGTCCGTACTGCCTCCATGGGATAAAATTCACATGAGGGCACCTGCTTCAGTGCCGCTGCGTGAAAGCAGTAATCCACGCCACGCATCGCCGCCGCGATGCTGTGCCTCTCGCGAACGTCTCCGATGTAAAACCGCAGCTTCGGGTCCGAATAGCGACGACGCATATCGTCCTGTTTCTTCTCGTCTCTACTAAAGATCCGAATTTCGCGAAGACCGGAGTTAACAAGCCGCCTTAGAACAGCACTTCCAAAGGAACCCGTTCCGCCCGTTATCAGCAATACTTTGTTCTCGAACATCATTCCCGCCAAATTTTTCGATCGGCACATGAGCTAGTTGGCAGCGATTTGGGGTTGATTAATAGTGCGGCTTACTGATGGTCAAGCGCTATCAGGCTTTAAACCGCTATTAAGTCCCCCACCAGAGCAAGCTGATGCCGCCAAGCTAACAAGCTGGGTTCGTGGAGTTCCAGCTCGCAGGCCACCTCAAAGACGCGCCATCGTCGCAATTGTTCGCCGAACTAGCCCCCCAGACTAGTATCATGATACCAGACACCAGCAAGCAACGCTAGCGCGTACTGCCGCTTGCCGAAGCTTTACGAAAAGGATCGTTGAAAAGGCTTGAGGACCTCTAGAATATGCCCAAAGTCGGTTGCTTAGCCCTGGTTGGTCGGGCCAGCGCTTGCTTCGGAAAAAGAAGACCCCGCCCCAGTATTGTAGCGGTTGTTTCGGTGTACTTGTCTACGTAATCGTATCGTAACTGAGCCACGATAATGTCCCCCAAGTGGCACCTCATTCCATTTATTCGAGAACTCAATTGTTTAGACGTGCTCACCTCATTGCAATCGCCCCCCTAGTGGTTCTCGCTGCTTGCAAAGATGCGAGGGAGGAATCCAGAACGCGGTACCTGCAGGCCATTGCCACGTACGAGCAGTGCGTTGAGGCAAGCGCCCGCGGGCGTGATAATTGTCATGGTCTACTTGGGGAGATTAAGGCTAGAGAGTTGGAATACATCGCCCACTTGGCCGGTCGACGGTAAACTATCCGATGCTTTGCCAGAGCATATCTCAACCGAGGTGTAACTTGTGCAATGCTTCGGATCGAACGCGTGTGCTACCGGCTGCGCCCTAGCTACCTCAGATGTCGATCGACAAAAAGCGCTCGCCCTGGACAAAACGGGAAGATGATCTATTTCGCGCTCTTGTGGGTTCCGGCGCCGAGCTGGGTTCTATCGTTGACGCGCTAGGCCGCCCCCCTGAGGACCTCAGGCGTCGAGCATACTTGCTCGGCCTACCGAAGAAATGGTTTAAGCGAAAGGCCCGCTAACGTCACTCCCCAGCCGACTGCCGCCCGCTCTGCTCTGAAATGCTCGAAGTTCACGCTGCGTTGGCTGATGGGGAGGGGCCGAAGCCGAGAAGCGCATGGTGATGAAGTCGACAAGAGCTGGGTCCGGGAGCTCATGTGGGCCGTACTATGCAATGAAGAAGATTTTCGGCGCGCGCAGGTCAACCAGCCGGAGGACGTGCTGAAGGAGTTCGGATTGCGCCCGCGGAAGCTGTAAACTCGGCTCGCGTCTCAGGCACTCTGCTGCACCGCAAGGCCGCGGCACTAACTACCCAACACCTTCCGTTCAAGGGCTATTTAGCCTTTGAAAGCTATTTCGGCGCGCGCAACGAGAGCGTCACTGTCCCGCATCGCGTCTCACCCCAAGAGCTTTCCTGGCGGGTCCGGACCCTCCAGGCGAGCCGTCCTTACTCACATCAACAGGCCAGAGTTCTGACATCTGCGTCATCCCCTGGAACTGCCCGTTGGCAAAGCCAATGCGGTAGCAATACACCGCCACAACGACCGACCAAATCGTCAAAAGCAAGAAGCTCATGCGTATCTCGCCACTGGCAGGCTATCTCAAAGCGCTTCAATCCACGCCACCATCTCGAAACCTAAAGATCTTCGCAGTCGCAGTGAGCGAAAGAATGGCAAGTAAAAGCATGAACCCTAGTAGAATCCCACCTATTACGAGCGCGATCATAAGTCTCAATACTCCGGTGGGAATGCGGTGCCGATTAGCCAACACGGCAGTCTTATGCACATTGCCACGAACGCGATCCAAGCAGATTGCCGGAATATAAACATCCAGAATATAGAATTCCACCCCCTCTCCAAGCGTACAGCTCATTCCGAGAACTGCTACAATGACCGGAACTAGGGTTCGTTGCCATCAACCTCATCTAGCTGACGGCTGGCTCCGCCGACAGAACACTGTCCTGGTCCGGCGGAGCACATCAAGTATTCTCATAAAATGAACTGGATCGGCCTCATCGCTGCTTTGGCCCTGGCCAACGTTGTCATCGGGATCGTGTCGGATTTCCAATTGGCAACCTGTCGCGCTGGCTCGCTGCATGCCGTTGTAGGAGCCTGCAAGCCTATTCAGCGGGGTCTCCCAACCAAGTCGTTCCAATAAAAGGTGTGGTTAGGCGAGACCATCACGGCTGTTCTTTGGTATTCTTGTTCCCGGACAAGCGAGTCAGTTCCACCTAGCTCAAGGGTCGGAATACCTTCGCATCCAGGAATCAACGGTCATCTACATCATTGCCCCTGCTGGCGAGAGGTCTAGGCGCTTTCAGTGTAAACCAACGCTAGCAGACCTTTGCCGCTCCCTTTCGATCGATATGCTAAGCTCAAGCAGTCTGTTCCGGAGCCTTTCACGATGCCCTTCCCGCGTGCCTCCGAAGCCCTTTCGCGCTTCACCGTACTCGATCTGACCCGTGTCCGCTCCGGACCGACCTGCGTGCGGCAGCTCGCCGATTGGGGCGCCAACGTCATTAAGATCGACGCGCTGACCGAGGATGCCGGCGGCGAGCAGCCAGGCGGGCCGCGGCGCGGTTCCGACTTCCAGAATTTGCACCGCAACAAGCGGGCCATGACGCTGAACCTGAAGGACGAGCGCGGGCTTGCATTATTCAAGCGCCTCGCCGCCAAGGCCGACGTCGTGGTCGAGAACTTCCGGCCCGACGTGAAGAAGAAGCTCCGCATCGACTATGACAGCCTCGCGGCGATCAATCCGCGCATCGTCTATGGCAGCATCTCCGGCTTCGGCCAGGACGGCCCCTATCACAAGCGGCCGGGCTTCGATCAGATCGCGCAAGGCATGGGGGGCCTGATGTCGATCACCGGCGCGCCCGGCGGCGGCCCAATGCGGGTCGGCATTCCCGTCGCCGACCTCACCGCGGGCCTGTTCTGCGCTATGGGCATCCTCACCGCGCTGCTCGAGCGGGAGGTCTCAGGCAAGGGCCAATGGGTGCAGACCTCGCTGCTCCAGGCCCAGATCTTCATGCTCGACTTCCAGGCCGCTCGCTGGCTGATGGAGAAGGAGATCGCCAAGCAGGCTGGCAACAACCACCCGACCAGCATCCCAACCGGCGTGTTTAAGACTTCCGACAGCTACATCAACATCGCCACCACAGGCGGCCGGATCTGGGAGCGCTGCGCCCTAGCCATCGGCGCGCCGGAGCTGCTATCCAATCCCGACTACGCGACTGCGCCGGCGCGCTCGAAAAACCGCGACGCGCTCCATACCGAAATCGAGCGGCGCACCGTGACAAAATCGACCGAAACTTGGGTTCGCGAACTTAACGAGGCAGGCGTACCCTGCGGGCCGATCTACACCATCGACCAGATGTTCGAGGACGCTCAGGTTAGGCATCTCGGCATCGCCCAGGACGTGCCCAACGATGAGGGCCGTCACATCCGTTTGCTCGGCCAGCCCGTGACGCTGTCACGCACGCCGAGCCGAATGGTGGCGCCGCCACCTGAGTTCGGCGAGCAGACACAGGAAGTACTCAAAGAGTTCGGCTTTGAGGCAGAGGAGATCGCAAGCTTGACGGCCGCCCGAATTATCTAGCCCTCTAAACCGTGCAGTATCAAAGGTAGCTCCGGTGAGCGACACCGAAGAAATAGTGGAAAATAGCTCATTTATCGCTCGGTGGAAGGCCTGGGTGGTAGATCACCATAACGATGTGACAGAGGCTCGTCTGGCAACAACGAGCGATTTTTTTGCTGTAATTACGGTCGCATCGCTACCCTGGTCCACAACTATAACTTCGATTTTCAGCGCGCTCTGGGTTCTAAGCGTAGGCCTGCGATTGCGGCCTGAAGACCTTCGCACCACGATCCGGCGGACCAGCAGCGCCTTACCAATAGCGCTGTTCGCTCTGGCGCTAGCTGGCACACTGTGGGCTGCTGACATCTCCTGGGTCGACAGACTTCGTGGCGTGAATCCCACAGCGAAGTTTCTAATGATGCCGGCATTGATGTACTATTTCCAAAGATCTTCACGGAGGATCTGGGTCCTGGGGGCATTCCTTGCCTCCTGCAGCGCTCTGATGATCTTTTCGTGGATCACCGTGTTTGTGCCAAATCTCACTTCGACAGCCAGCTTACAGCCTGGCGTACCCGTAAAGAATTACATCGATCAAAGCCAATCTTTTGCGTTATGCGCTATCGTCCTTGCTTGGCCAATTCTGCAGTCGTTCAAATCACGAAGAATCGGCTTGGGGTTATTTCTTCTCGGCCTTTCGCTGGCGTTCCTCGCCAACCTTGCACTTGTCGTGGTAGCGAGGACGGCTCTGATCTACACCCCAATCATGATGGTGCTTTTTGGGATCTACTATTTGCCGCGCTCGATCTTCTACAGTGCCAGCGCGATCTTTATGAGCCTGATTGGAATTGCTTGGTTCGCTTCGCCCAACTTACAGAACAAGTCGCACAGCATCCTGGTCGAATATTCGAAATTTGTCACCGGCGGTGAAGTAACGTCAGTCGGATTGCGGCTTGAGTATTGGCGTAAATCTATCAGCTTCTTTGTCGGCGCTCCCGTGCTCGGGCATGGCACAGGATCGGTCCAAAGGTTGTTCGATCGCGCCGCTCAGGGGCAAACCGGAATTTCACGAGAAACAATTAGCAATCCGCACAACCAGACCCTTAATGTTGCTGTTCAGTGGGGCTGCATCGGCTGTATCATTCTTTACGCAATGTGGATCGGTCATCTTCGCCTTTTTCGGGAGCCGGACTTTTATTCATGGCTCGGCTTCATCATAGTGATCCAGAACATGGTGAGTTCGCTCTTTAACTCGCATTTGTTCGATTTCGTTCCCGGCTGGATTTACGTGATAGGAGTCAGCCTCGCAGCAGGGCAACTCCTGCGGCAAGAAGATAAGTTGTGCGAAAAACGCTTGCCGATAGGCGAGATTCTCCCGCCGCCCCGCGCTTAGTCGGGGCGTTGCGCAGGCGGTCGCCTTGGCGGCGGCTCATTCAAATTTCGAGCCCAAGGGGCCCCAGTTACGGTCGTTGTGACAAATTGGACCCCGGTCTGTTTCTCAACCTAACGGTTGATGCAAACTGAGCTGGCGCGGGGGGTCCATTGCTGGGGCGTCCGCGAAATAGCTTTGACCAATTATCAAGTGGCTTGAGTTAGCAACGCTAGCTCGGAGCGAGGGGCGAAGTAGAAGTGGGCAAGTCGAGACCATGGACCGACGAAGAAACCGAGCAGCTTCGAACGCTCGCACGCGATGGCTTGACTTTGACCCAGGTCGCCGCCGCGCTGAACCGGACAGATACCACGGTACGCAAGAAGGCCGACGAGTTCGGTATCGAAGTTCAGCGCCGGATCCCGGACCGTCGCGACGACGTTCCGAACTATCCCGAACGAGCTGCGATCATTGCCTTGAGCCACGCCGCGCCGTTGCCTGTTGGTGTAGGCAAGGGAACGCTGGCGAGCCTGCTGCGCAAAGGTTGGATAGCTGAACAGGGCGTTGACTACAAAGCTACCGCAGAGGGGGTCGCGGCAGTGAGACGAAAAATACCGACGGTTCGAGGCGGGTAGCCCGGTCCGTCTCGTTCGCCACGCAGGCTACCTGGCGAGCCCGGTCTCGAAGAGCAACAAGACCGCGGCAACAGCATAACTCATGGTGCCCAAGTAGACAATCATCACACGCCCTTACACAACTTTACAAACTAGCAACTATGACGGCGAGCGTGGTTAATATGAGATCGCTGCGCGACCCTGGAGAGGCGCGGAATCGGCCGGAGACCCATCGTAGGCGCGGCCACGCAGGGGAAATGAAGAATGACATCCGACCGGCGAACAAAGGCCTCGGGCTTCAATTTCCGAGCTTTAGCGCACAAACAAAAAACGGGCGCTGGATCGTCGCCGTGACAACCGGCGTCGGTCCCATCTCCCACGTTCGGGATTTCGCCACTGAAGAGGAAGCGCAGCATTGGATCCTGACCAAGTCGAAATACTGGCCAGCGGGCCGAGCTGACGACCACGAGGCACCATGGACGAGACCTGGCGGGTCCTCCTCGCAATCAGCATCACGGCGGTCGTCGCAGCAGGCGCCTATTTCGCATTAGCTTTCTGGCGGGGGTTTATGGATGAGAGGCTTTGCCTCCATTGAACCTTTGAGCTCCAGCGAAGACACAACAACGCCAGCGCCCGACGTTCAACGGGCGATAAGTTCTGGTCCAAAGCCGCCGGCCCGTCACCGGCGGCTTTCGTTTTTTATTGTGCCCAGCTCAGAAGCAGGCTTGAATGCCTGGGCCAAGGCCTCCGCAACCCCCCGTTTGACCCCAGCCTTGGTGAAGAAAACCCCGTCGGGGTGACCCCGACGGGGTTTCGACGCGACAGCCTTCTTGGCCTCTCGGCACCTTAAGTTCGCAGCTGAGGTTTGCCATCCTTCTGCATTAAACCAAGGTGCAAGGATCGCATGGGACGTGGACCTGCATGGACAGACAAGGCTGATACGCAGCTGCGGAAATTGGCTGTTGAAGGAAAGTCGGCAGGAGAAATTAGTAACGAGATGGGACGGAGCACATCGTCCTTTCGCAAGCGCGTTGAAAAACTCGGCATAGACCTCAAGAAAATTCAGCAGAGAAGGCGGCCGGCAGATATTCCGACTTACCAGAGCGGACGGCGATCGCATCGATTGCGAAGGGAAACGTCCTCCCTTTTGGAGTTGGCCCGGCTGCCAACTCGGCACTCGTTGCCAAAGGATGGATCGGAGAGGAGAACGCGAACGGTTCGCAGTCGCCATCCTATCGCGCAACGTCGAAGGGCCTCGAAGCCATCGTCGTAAAATCCCTGTGGAGCGATGGCATGAGCCATTGCTGAACCGTTGGCGGCAGTCGACCTAGCGCCAACCCTAACTTGGCTTGGAGCTTTTTTTTGTGTCGAGGACTTAAGGGATCAAATTTGAAGCATCTTGTTTTTACCATTGCCGCATTGCTTATGACACATCCCGGCAGCGCACAGAAGCTCGTGGACACCGACAAAGTGCCTGCCGAGTTCCGCGAGGCTGCAGAAAAGCGCCGCGCTGAACAAATCGCGCAGCGGGAGTGCGCGATGAAAGCTGAAATGCGCAATGTGCTGCCGCGCGATCGCACGGCATTTCTGCTTGAGTGCCTGCAAGAGAAATCTCAAGCCAAGTAGTTAGGCCGAACAATGGGCGATTGGCGCCACCGCGGGTATCGCTGGTGGTGGAGGAAAGCATGCTCTTGGCTCCGTTATGCCCAACGCTGCGGGGGAAGTTCGAAGGCCGGCGCCATGCCAGCCCGCGCAATCGGGCCTCAGCAAAGCCGCTGCGCATCTGGAGCCTGAGGTAATAGCTATAGGGACGGTTGATGTGGTGAGCGCGATCACGGCAGGCGAGTTCGTCAACATAGTCCGCCTTGGTGCGGGCATGAGCCTCGAACATGAGCTGGGAGCGGAGCGCGTTGGCCGCCGAGCGCGGCTCGACGTTTGCGGAAGCCTCCCGGCGGGCTGCTGACCGGGTGGGAATCAGGCGCCCGCTCCGCTGGTTGGGGAGGATGGCTGACGGCATAGCTCCGCCGCTCACCGGGAAGGTGTTCTCGCTCATTGGGGTTGCTCTCGGGCTTCTGTCTTGATACAAAATGGATCATATCGATGATCCAAAAAGTGTCAAACAGGGATCTGGGATGATTTCAATCGAGCAGATGAGAGCGGCCCGCGGCTTGTTGGGATGGTCTCAGACCGACCTCGCTGAGGCGGCCGGACGTTCTTTGCCAACGATCAAGCGCCTAGAGCGAGAGAGCGATGATGGGCCTGCTGTGTCTGAGGATGTTAAAGACGCGGTCCGTGCCGCACTGGAGAGAGCTGGCGTTGAGTTCATCCCCGAGAACGGAGGCGGCGCGGGTGTAAGATTGGCCAAACGCGCCAAGAAAAAATGAGGGTACGTCCAGCTCTGTTCGAGCAGCTCTTTGACTTCTCGTGAGAACTGATTGCGGATGTATCTGCCGCTGCCGTCCAAGCAACGAAAGAGGCCACCCACTAGAGGCGACCGTAGCCTATCCCATGTCGCTGTTCTGGGTAGGAGAGGCCAAGGCGTTCGCTGTACCAGAAGCGCCACAGGGCAAGTTCAAAGCAGCCAAAAGGTACGTTCAGACTGGCGAAGTTCGGGGGAATTATGCTTCAGAAGCGGCGAAAGGAGGCCCTCCCCGTGCTCTCGAAATGCATTGCTCTGGCCTTTGGTTGTTGTTCCCTTGTCCTCGCCGGCTGCTCATCCATGAGCGAAATCTTGGCGCCCGCCAACGCAGATCCTGCCCGATACGAGCTCTACTCTTGCGAGCAGCTTTCAAACGAGCGGAAGAGTCTTGCGGCGCAAACTGAGCAGCTCGAGCAGCTTATGGCCAAAGCGAAAACCGCGCCCGGCGGGTCTGTGATTGCGGAAGCTGCTTACGGGCCCGACTACATGAAGGTTCGGGGACAGGCCCACTTTGCCGAGAAAGCCTGGCAGCAGAACCGCTGCAAGGATTCTGTGGCTGCCAAATAGATAGGACCCTCAGCTTGGGCCGGAAAGCGTTGGCACAGGCCGAGCTCTACACGGAAAAAGCCCGCCGGCAGCTGCTGGCTGGCGACGGGATGGCGCTGATCACCCGTTGAGTTACGTTCAAGGGCCTCGGCGATCTGGCGAAATGCTACCTTGATCTGGCGAAGCTGATATGCCGCGTACTCAGCCGCGTGGGCTATGCCATGAGATGATAAGATTGAGAAACTACTCCGAAGTCAAAGCCGGTATGAACATGATTGTCCATGTTCCAGACCGTTACGTCCCCATCGGCGCTATTGCGCCAGATGATATCGGACTTACCATCAGCATTGATATCTCCAACACTTGCGATCTGAAAGTTCGTTGCGACGATACCGAGGTCGAAGCTGGTGTGGCTGGTGCCAGCCATATTCCACATCACCAAATCGCCATTTCCGGAGTTTCGCCAGAGCAGGTCGTCGGTCCCGTTCCCGTCGAAGTCTCCGGTCCCTGCTAGCTGCCAAGTCGTATCAACGCGACCAAAGTCAAAGCCGGCATGGACATGATCGGCCATGAACCATCCAACCAACTGGCCTGAATTGTCACGGAAGAGGATGTCGCTGCTACCATTGCCGTCTATGTCGGCAGTACCGACAACGGCGTATGTGTTTGAAACCACTCCGAAGTCGAAGCCGACATGGTTGCTTCCAAACATGTCCCAGCTAATGAGATTGCCGGTCGTTGTATTGCGAAAAAGGATATCGCTTGTGCCGTTGGTGTCAAAGTCGCCCGTACCGACGATCGCGAAGCTGGTGTCAACATGCCCCAAATCAATTCCAGTATACGTGCTGCCGTTCATCCGCCATACGACCAGCTCGCCTGAGTTATCCCTCCACAAGAGATCCTGACGACCATCATTATCGATGTCGCCTGTGTCTGAGATCTTCCAGCTGTTATCGACCGTTCCCAGACTGACACCGGCGTAAGTATGGTTATTCATGCTCCAACTTACGACCGCCCCAGTATCACTGCGCCAAAGCAGATCCGACGTTCCGTTGCCACCAAAGTCGTTTGAGGTCGATTTCAGGCCTATAAAATCGTCGGCATGCAGGTCGGACTTGTTCACATTTTGGAGCGTTACAGTATCGCCGCCACCAAAATCGATGGTCGCGTCCGAACCGTTCTGAGTGGTTTGTGACAAAATATTTCCGAGATGAAGATGCCGACCAAAACTAGTCAAATCGATCTTGTCGGCACTTCCCGCCCCGGCCACGAAGTCCGTCCAAACATCGGCCCCACCACCTTTGCCGTAAACAAATGTGTCGTTGCCACCACCCGCAGTCACCTTGTCAATGATTCCTTTTTCGCCAACGATAACTTCGTTTGTTGCATCGCCTGTAGTTTGCTTGATCAAGTCGTACGTCGACGATCGAATTGATGAGCTACCATCTCCATCGCTTAGCGAGCTTGTTCGTGCCAACACAACGTGACCACCGACGGTCGTCGTCAGTTCCCCGGCATAAACGTTCGACACCATAGACTGGTAATCACCGAGCCGGTGGCCCAAGGAGTCGAATGCCTGGAAAAACTCGGTACCACTCGATTGGTCAGCCCAGCCGACCGTGAAGCCCCCATTAGGAAGCGTAGTTATGGATGGCGCGATCTCAAAATAGCTGCTGCCTGCAAGGCTTCCTGGATTGACCTGGATAAAGTCGGACCGCACCGAGCCATCAGCATTGAAAACCCGAGCAGTGATCGAGGTTCCGCCGGTCGTGTTGGCTGCCCACCCGGTATCGGTGTAAGTAACGGCGAAGCCGCCGTCCGCGAGAGCCACGACATGAATATCTGAGTTTGTACCCGCGTTGTCGATCAAAACTGGGCCGCTATCCAACGTCGCGCCCAGTGCGTCAAAGCGTCTAAAATAGTTGGATACGTTGCCATTTCCGCCCGCCGTCTTCTCTGACCACGTGACGACAAAGCTGCCATCGGCGAGCGCAGTGGTGTGCGAGCTGAAGCTGTCGAGGGTGGCGGATGACGACGACACGGTGAATGTGTCGATTGCAGTTCCAGCCGAGTTGAAGATCGCTGCCTTGATATCTTCGTCGCCCCCGGAGCCAAATGTCCGCGTCCAAGTAACAACATAGCCTCCTCCCGGAAGGGCCGCGACGTTCGGCACGCCGTCCATATTTGCGCCGCCTGAAATTAGAAAATCGCTGCCCAACGGCGTGCCATCACTTGCAAACAATCGAGCGCGAATGTCACCATTCGGATCTGAACTGGTATCTACGAAAACCGCGATAGCGTTGCCGTTTGAAAGCCCCGCGACGCTTGAATGATATTGATGATTAGGTTGGGTGGAATTTACGCTGAACTCTGATGTAATCGGATTGTTTGTTGGGCTGAGTATTCGTCCCTGCACATAGTCTACATCCGGACCGTCCCATGTGACGAGGAAGTTGCCGTTTGCAAGAGCAGCGAGAGCAACCCCGGACTGATCTCCGCCAGTTATTGAGTTATCGAATATGGAACCTCCGATACTTGAATAACTATAGGTTACGGAAGTCATACGTGAGCCTCCAATCTTCTTGAAATTTGGTTTGCTTGGTCGAATTAATGCCCCTGTCGAGGACTAAATTACAAGTAGTCCATCCCTCACTTTAGTCACCCAACGGCTGCATAGGTTCAATGCTCATTTCGTGTGCACTCAGTTGAGAGACGGAGACCCGATTTTTCGGCCCTGAACTACCGATTAGACCCATGCGCCCCGGGCAAAGCCGTCGGTGCCGGATCTCGCGGATATTTTGCTTGGCGCCGGCTGTGCTTCTTCTCGGCCTGACAAAAGATGCCACCCGAATTCGCCTCAGTCGCCGTCACCCAGGCGCGCCCCGGCGCCGTCCGTTCTTCTCCATCATCTCCACGAACGAGCACGGACAACGGTGTGGCGACAATCGCGGTGTCGCAGAGCGCGATCAAGGGGGCTGGGTGGCTGGCTGGGAAAACGATCGCGATCAAGAAGGCCACCGCCTTCATAGAGGACGCGATCCCGAATGATCGCGGTGGCACGACGACGATGCCAAAAGCCGCCAAACGAAGCATCTCATGGTCGCTGGGGTCGGATAAAGCGCACGTGTGAAGGCAGCTAAGTTGCAACTGGACGCCAGCCCGTCAACTCGGGCCCAGGCGTATTTGATGGTTCTACCCGGATGATAAATCTTGAGAGCGTCTGACTCAGGATAACAACTCTTGTCTTGGTACAGGTGCGATAACAAGCCCACGATCGGCGCGCGTCCGGGGGAGTTGTAGCAATTCAGCTACAGCATTTGCCGATCGTCGTTGCTACACCTCTACTGTCTGTGGAGGCTCAAGCTGTATGTCACCTTGGCCATTTCGGAATGCGAGCGCCCTCGGAGCGATGGTCCTTTCCCAGCGCAATCGCCATCGAACCCGCGTGGAGTAATGCGGCCAAGGGCCGGGCCGAACCGCCGAAAGCGAGTGCCTATATGGAGGCCTTTTGGATCAACCAAAAGATCGACGTATTGCAGAAGGCACAAAGCGCGCCTCGTCAGGACCCCGGCCTCGATGCCATTCGCCGAGCGATAACCGCGCTTCAGCAAACCACCGAAGAAGTGCGAGGCACCCAGCAGAAGCTAAACAAGGAAGTGGCCGACCTTCAGCGTAGGATCACAGCGGAGCAAGGAGAGAGAAAACTCCTTTCCGATCAGCTGGGTTCTATAACCGGACGAGTTGATGCCCTAGCGTCGTCGAAGGCTGAGGCAAACGCGCCGGCAACACCGCAGAAGAACAGGCGAAGCAGGTAATAAGGTTACTCGGCCTAGAAGGAAGCTAAGTACGAGCCGCAAAATAGACGCCCAAGGCCACAATATTCATGGCCGATCGCAACTCAGGCTCACTCCTTTGCTTGTTGTTGTGCAAAATCCAGCGCCGGCCCGTTGCCGGACATCCATTGTCAAATTGCTCGCTGATGTCTGACAATGAGATTACGACGTCGCAACTACGCGAGTAGATGGAATGAGGAGTCCACTCTTCCGAAATCGAACCCCGTATGAGTGTGATCGTTCATGTCCCAAGTGACGACGTTTCCGGTTGCCGAATTGCGGAAAACAATGTCGCTCTTCCCATCGCCATTGTAGTCGCCAATATCGACCACCTTGAATGATGGGTCGACCACGCCAAGATCGAAACCGATGTGGCTGCCGTCCGCCTTCACATCCCAGCTGATTAGATCTCCTGTCGAAGTATTCCGCCACAGGATGTCAGCATTGCCGTCACCATTGAAATCACCAATGCCGGTAACCTGGAACGAATTGTCCACGCGTCCGAAATCAAAACCTGAATGGGTGCCATTGGGGTTTATGTTCCATACTACCACTTCGCCACTGGTGTCTCGCCACAAGATGTCAGTGGTGCCGTCGAGGTTGAAGTCCCCGGTTCCGACGACCTGCCAGGTCGTGTCCACGTGTCCGTAATCTACGCCCGAATGCGCGTGGTTGTTCATGTTCCATGAAACAAGTTCACCACTGTTGTCCCGCCATAGGATGTCACTCTTGCCATCGTTGTTAAAATCCCCCGCGCCAACGACCTGCCAGCTCGTGTCCACGTGTCCGAGATCGAAGCCCGAATACTGGTGGTCGTGCATGGACCAACTAACGAGGTCGCCACTATTGTCTCTCCAAAGTAGGTCAGCATTGCCGTCACCGTCGAAATCCCCAGTCTTTTGGAATTGCCAGCTCGAACCTGCGCCGGTCCCAAAGGCAAAACCGCTGTAAGTGTGGTCCGACATATCCCAGGACACGATCTTTCCTTGTGAGTCCTGAAAGAGGAGATCGGATTTGCCATCGCCGCCATAGTCATTGCTGGTGGCCCCGAGCGAAAAGTTTTGAAACTTCACGGTAGCCTGCGTTCCGCTGTCGGTAGCGTACGCCACGGCAAATCCGCCAGCGCTCAGAGCCGAAACTGACAAGTTGCTCACGTTGTTCGCATCGGAACTGACCAGTAGCGTCGAGCCAATATTCGCGCCGGTCGGATCGAGCAGCTGAGCTTCGATCGAGTGAGTATCTGAATTGTACCAAGCCACGACGAAGTCGCCGTTGCTCAAGGTAGTCACTTGAGGAGCGTAATCGTGGGTCTCAGATCCCGGGCTCACGATCTGCTGCGTAGACCCGTAGTTGCTTCCGTTCATATACCAGAAGTAGATTTGTCCCTGGTAAGACTCCGTGATGCCGAGATCGCCCGATCCAACGTGAGATGAACTGAAATGCAGAATATCAGTCACGTTTGTGGTGGGCGCGTACGTCTGATCATGCAGAATCGTGCCAGCCGAGTTGATGATCGTTAGGTGAGCGCCAGAGGTTGAGTCCCATCCGACTGCATAATTCCCATTGCTAAGCTGAACAATCTCTGTCCCCGGCCAACTGGAGACAACCGCATTCGATGGTGCGATCAGAAGATGATTTTGATTAGCCCCGCCCGGATCAACAACGACGCGAACTTCCCACCCCGAACCCGTCTGCTCGTAGTACGAAATTGCGGCGAGAGTCCCATCCGAAACGCTCGCGCCACTTAGTTGGTCTGTAGTGCTGGGGACCACAGTAGTGACAAAGCCAGCTCCATACGCGTACGCGGAGTTATAATAGCTGATTGAGTACGTGGTCCCGTTAAAGATGATCGACGCTTCTGCGAGATCGCCATTCGCAAGCTCTGAGTAGCTGTTCCAGATCGAATGCGACCCCGAATTGCTCCCATAAGCTTGGATCAGGTTGCCACTAAGATCATACAATCCGCCGGACGAGGCGTAGTTGGGGAGATTGCCACTCGTGAAAAGCAGATCGATGTAGCCGTTTTTCAATCCGACAATTTGCGGCACAGGGCCCGGGTTCCAGAGGGTTGTGGTAAAGGCGACGTGCTCGGACCCTAACCTCGACGGCATTCCTCAAACCCCCATGCATTTCAACTCGGTACAACTTGAGTGATGCTCCTTAAAAAGTCAACGTACGGTATGCACCTCGATGAGATCATGGGACGAACAACTAGAACAGGATAATCATGCTCCAGTCGGAGAAAGACCTCCCCGACTCTGCGACTAGGTCAAGGCAGTGTGTGCTGTAGATGAGAGAGCCGAGCGCACAGTCAGCACAGACAGGGTTAGTGTCCATCCGGCTCTAACCGTTCATTTCGGAGGGAGCAATGGAACCGCTCCTTGCCGACAATCGCGCGCCTGGAGCGTGAGAGCGACGATGGATCTGCTTCTTCAACTCCGGCGAATGCAGTTCATCTGCTTTTGCATTGAACGCGCGGGTCCAAGCGTCGATCGCCTCTTCAAGGTGATCCTCAGAGGCAATCTTGCGCCAGAACTCATGGGCTGCCTTCCATCCGGCGATCTGACAGAGTTGGATCGCCATTGACTGATATTTTTTCTCGATATCGGCCTCTAAGTCGGCCTTTTCTGCTCGAAGCCCTATTACTTCGTTCTCAAGCCGGGCGATTAACCGGTTCGCGTCGGCTTTGAATCGCTCAAAGACAAAGATTTCTCCTATATTCATCGCGATGGAAACCCTTCCTCTGCCGGCTGGATAATCGCGTATCCATGGCTTATGGCTCGCAGAGAGCGGGTTAAATTCAAGTTACGTCGCATTGACTGTTGGAGAGGCCGCCGGATGGCAATTGAGATACTTGGGGCGAAGAACTAAGACAAACCCGATAAGCTCGGGCGCGCTTGCTTGCTGGGCATGGTCGAGAATTTTGGTTGCGGGGCGGCTTTACGGCTCACTGCCAGGACCGCCGATCATTCCGGCGCACGCAGGGCTGACACGATATCCTCCCCCAAGAGCAGAAATGGTAATGAAATTGGAACGGATCCCTCCTGGGGCCCGCTCCAGGCGATCTGCAAAACGCTCAGCAGGACTGAGCAAGAACTTCGCAGGCGGGGCTACGCCATTGGGCTGCCCATGAAGTGGTTCAAGCAGCGCAGTACCACACTGAGTCGTAGCGCTTCCTAGCGTCGCTTTCGCTCGGCGCAAACGTCAATATACATCACGGCGGCGAACGTGACACCAAGAGCCAAGATGGCAACGCCGCCGGTAATTAAAAAGCCTGCTACCATAGTTGGGCCAGTATTCTTCCAAGGCATCGGAACGACAACTCACTAATATTAACTACCAGAAACGACCCGCACGACGAGGTGCTTGCCGTCGCAAAGGCCAAAAGCACTGTGAGCTAGCTCACATTCCGTCACCATCGAAAGTGTTAGCTAGAAGTGCTAGCAATTTCAATTCAAATCGATTTTTGGGGATCACGGATGGCAGCCATCCCAGGCGTCCGCCGCTCGGAGCTCGGTGACGCCTTGCGCGCCTGTCGCACGGCGTTCGTCGGCGTCGGCTTGATCAGCTGCATGATCAACCTGCTCTATCTGACCGGGTCGATCTTCATGCTGGAGGTCTACGACCGGGTGCTGCCGAGCCGCAGCGTTCCGACCCTGGTCGGCCTGATCATCCTGGCGAGCTTCCTCTACATGGCCCAGGGCGTGCTCGACATGATCCGCAACAGGATCCTGGGGCGCGTGGGCACCGCGCTGGACGAGGCGCTCAACAAGCGCGTGTTCGACACCGTCGTGCGCCTGCCGCTGCTGGTCGGCAGCCGCAATGAGGGCCTGCAGCCGCTGCGCGACCTCGACAATGTCCGTTCCTTCCTCGGCGGCATGGGCCCGAGCGCGTTCTTCGATCTGCCCTGGCTGCCGCTCTACCTCGCCATCTGCTTCGCCTTCCACGTCATGATCGGCGTCACCGCGCTGGTCGGCGCCATCATCCTGGTCGGGCTGACGTTGGTCACAGAATTCATGTCGCGCCAGCCGGCGAAGGAGGCGATGGGCCTTGCCGCCCAGCGCAACGATCTCGCCGCGGCCAGCCGCCGCAACGCCGAAGTCATGGTGTCCATGGGCATGGCCGGCCACATGAACGCGCGCTGGAGCGAGGCCAACGAAAAATACCTCGCCGGCAATCAGCGCGCGAGCGACGTCTCGGGCGGTCTCGGCGCGGTGGCAAAAGTGCTGCGCATGATGCTGCAATCGGCCGTCCTCGCCGTCGGCGCCTATCTCGTGATCAACCAGGAGGCGACCGCCGGCATCATCATCGCCGGGTCGATCCTGTCCGCCCGCGCGCTCGCGCCGGTGGATCTGGCCATCGCACATTGGAAATCCTTTGTCGCGGCCCGCCAGAGCTGGCAGCGCCTCACGCGCCTTCTGGAGCAGATGCCGGCGCAGGCCACGCCGACGCAGTTGCAGGCGCCCACCAGCCGCCTCTCGGTCGAGGGCGTCGCCATGGTGCCGCCGGGCGACCAGCGCCTGATCGTGCAGGACGTCACCTTCGCGCTTCAGGCCGGCAACGGCCTCGGCGTGATAGGGCCGAGCGGCTCGGGCAAGTCGTCGCTGATCCGTGCCCTCGTCGGCGTCTGGCATCCCGTCCGCGGCAAGGTGCGGCTCGACGGCGCGGCGCTCGATCAATGGTCGTCCGATATCCTCGGCCGCCACATCGGCTATCTGCCGCAGGACGTCGAGCTGTTTGGCGGCACCATCGCGCAGAACATCAGCCGCTTCGATCCCGAGGCGACGTCGGACGCCATCATCGCTGCGGCGAAGGAAGCCGGCGTGCACGAGATGATCATCAAGATGCGCGAGGGCTACAACACCCAGGTCGGCGAGCAGGGCACGGCGCTCTCCGCAGGGCAGGCCCAGCGCGTGGCGCTGGCGCGGGCACTGTTCGGCAATCCGTTCCTGGTGGTGCTCGACGAGCCCAATTCCAATCTCGACACCGAGGGCGACGAGGCGCTGACGCGCGCCATCCGTTCCGCCCGCGAGCGCGGCGCCATCGTCATCGTGGTGGCGCACCGTCCGATCGGCGTCGAGGCGGTCGACCAGATCCTGGTGCTGCGCGACGGCCGCATGCAGGCCTTCGGTCCGAAGGAGCAGGTCCTCTCCCAGGTGCTGCAGCCGCGCGCGACCCCGCCGGCACCGATCAAGGTCGTCAGTGAAGGCGGAGTGGCAAAGTCATGAGCACGATGGCCATTGGCGGCCCGAAGCGTGCCTCGAAGGAGACCGTTCGGGATTCGATCAAGTTTCACGCGATTGCAACCTGTGATCTTCTCGTCGGCCTTCACCGCCAGGACTGCCTAGTTGTTCGATTGCGGAGCTCTCTTGCCATGCGCCTTGCACTTCTTTGCACGCTATGTGGTGTATTTTTCTCTTTTATTCGCATCCGGCCGCTTGCCTTGATTTCAAAGATCCTTTGGGAATCCTCCGAGCCCCACCGCCAGCCGCCTATGGCGATACCCGATCCTCCAGTATTGGTTCCCCACAAGTCGACTTAGTGTACGTCCTGATCTAAACCCGCGTATTCGAAGGAAGCAATGGATCCGATTGATGGTCGAATTGCCGTTGAGTTGGATGGGAAGAGCACCACGCTCGACGACGCCTGCTTCTATTTTTTCCGATACGAGCCATCTTCAAATTCAGCGACTTCGTGTTTAAGAGGGCGAGAGGACCATCTTGCTTTCTGAGCACCTGAACGGGCTCGACGAGCATCGAGCTATCATCAGGTAGACTCAAAGATTGATCGATCTCGTGAACGGAATCCTTTTCCTAAATGATACCGATGAGGTTCCGCTCCGTTTAGGTGGACGTTTTTACAGGCAATCCGCAGACGGAAGGTGGAACTCCGAGCATATGCTACAGGCGGTGTCATTCGATGATGAAGCTCGAATGCGAGTTAAGCTCGATTCTAGGGCTGAAGACCGGATACTCATGGCATCCGTTCTGAATGACGACATCGCCGACGTCTTCGGCTACTTGGGCATGGCCCGTGACTGGGTCGACCTCTACAACGCCTTCGAGATCATGAGGGGGGATATTGAGCAGCGCTTTGGCAAAAATGGCCCAGAGCGAATTGGCTGGCCAAGCGCCAGGCACATCAAAGCCTTTACCTCCGGTGCACAATTCGATCTCCATTCCAAACTAAGGTGGCCTAAGCAGCGAGATCAGGCGTCCCGGATGTCACTCACAGACGCGCGCGCCTTGATTCAAGACCTGTGCAGGAGATGGCTTGCCAGCTTCTCACCTATGGTGTGAACATTATGGTCGACCTCGCCGGAGGAAGACTTCGATCTTGAGGGGGTGACAGTGGCTGAACGAGTTGCGGTCTTTTTCTACGGGCTTTTCATGGACCCGGAAGCTCTTGAGGCGAAAGGCTTGCGACCATTGGGGGCACGGCAAGCGTTCGTCGAGCGCTTCGTCTTGCACCTGGGAGCCCGTGCAACGCTCGTTCCAAGCTCTAGCGGTCGCGTGTACGGCACAACCGTGCACCTCACGCACGCTGAGCTCGACCAATTGTATTCGGAGCCGAGTGTCGCAGCGTACCGACCTGAGCCTGTGCTTGTGCAACTACCTGACGGCACAGCCGAACTTGCCCTTTGCTTCAATTTGCCCTACACGCCCGAAAAGGTGAGCGGCAACCATGAATACGCTGCCGCTTTGCAAGCCGTAGCCGGCAAGATGGGATTGCCGAAGGAGTACGTAGCGGAGCTATCTCGCTGAAGCTACCCAAGATCAGCCGGTTCACGCTGGCGCCAGTCCTTTAAAGTTCAATATTGATCGCCGAGCTGGCCCCGCTCTAGCCTCGCTACGAGGTCAAGGCAGGCAACGTCCAATATGTCGGCCGAAGATCTGCGGATCGGCTTAAAAGTTGAACAATGTCAAAAGCTGTCGAGATGATCGTCGCGAGCTACGTGAAGACGAATGATCGTCGCGCGCTAGAAAACCTGCAAACGCATCGGCGCAAGCTCCTCGCTGAGTTGCAGGCGGTGACAAGCCTTGACGTGGCCGGCTCTGTGGAAGTCGTTCAGAGAGAGCTACATGTCATCGAGGCCGGTCTCGAACAGCTCAAGCCGCTGCCGGGCACAATTCCTAAAAACGAATGGGACTGAGAATGACAAAGCGAGTGCTCCGGCGCTTCTTCGTAATGAGACGCAAAGGAATGCTGTGCTGCCAAGCTCAGACTTTCTTCCGTCCGCTCCAGCCTTTGCGCAATGTCATTTGGACGCGTTCCCGCTGCTGCTAACTCCTTCAGCTGTTCGTGCTCCGCGGCTGACCATTTCTTTAGCAACGGGTAATATGCCGACATCGAACTTCCACTACTGCAGATATTGCACATACTGAATCGCGCCGTACAGCACCCCTGGCGCCGCAATGATGCACCCAACCAGAAGATCGACCCACATGAGTTGGCCCTCCCGCTGACCGAGCATGCGACGACGATTCTGGTTAACAATTAGTAAATGGGCTAAAACGGCTGCAGTACGCGACGGGATGGCTGAATGGTCGTGCCAGATCTGTCTTCATTTGGCACGATGAGAGCTTTTCGCTATATTTCGGAGTTGTCTCCCCCAATCACTCGATGAACTCACCTAGAATGACCCCTACCGTCAAACTCGCGGAAGATGAGGCTGCACTGCAAGTGCGATTGCGCAAAGCGGCGATGGAAGCCGGCGTCACGCTGATCGCGCCGGACACGGTCTTTCTGTCCGTCGACACCGTGTTCGGCAAGGACGTCACCATCGAGCCGTTCGTGGTGATCGGCCCCGGCGTGTCGATCGCCGACGGCACCGTGATCCACTCCTTTTCGCACATCGTGCAGACGACGCTCGGCAAGAACGTCTCGATCGGTCCCTATGCACGTTTGAGGCCCGGCACTTCGCTCGGCGACGGCGCGCGGATCGGCAATTTCGTGGAGACCAAGGCCGCGACGCTGGAGGCCGGCGTCAAGGTCAACCATCTCTCTTATATTGGCGATGCCTCTGTAGGCGCCAATTCCAACATCGGCGCTGGCACGATCACCTGCAACTACGACGGCTTCAAGAAGCACAAGACCACCGTCGGGCAAGGCGCCTTCGTTGGCACCAATTCTTCGCTGGTCGCGCCGGTCAGTATCGGCACGGGCGCCTATATCGGTTCAGGGTCCGTGATTACGAAGGATGTGCCCGATAATGCAATGTCTCTCGAACGGAATGAGCAGATGATCAAAGAGGGTGGTGCTACTAGGTACCGCAGTAAGAATGCGCTCAAATGAACATCTTACGTGTATCCCGCTCAAAGAATAGTAGCTGGTTCGGTCGACGGTTTCGCTCGCCGGTCTAAGCACGTGCGCAATCGTGTGGAGGTCGTCGAGTGGTAAGAAAGACCAAGCGCAAGCGCAAAGAATACACCAGCGACGATGTAAAGCTGCTCAGAGCCCATTCAAAAGCTCGTACTCGTGTCGCCAAGCTTTCCAAGATCATGAAGCGATCTGAGGGATCATTGAGGCAAAAAGCGCGCAATCTCGGAATTGGCTTGGGGCATCACCGCTAATCTTCAGTTCGCTTGCTTCAGATCGATGGCCGTCTCGGCGCGAGGAGCGTGACGGTTGCCTGAGGAACAACGCTCTTGAGAGACCAGCCTTGAGAAAAAATCGTGGCCGCTGTCGCACTTCGGTTACAGCATCTGACGTTCCGGGTTGATAAGCATCGGCTCCTCTAGTGGGAGGATTTTGATGTCGGTCGATCTGGAGCAGAGTGCAACCCGGGACAACGAGCGTGCGATAGTCACATCGAACCGTCCCGATATCCTTTATCCGTCGAACGGGCCCAAAGACCAGGCGAATCCTAAAGACGATCCAATTTATCACTATGTCCCAGGTAAATGGACTTGGGGCCCGCCGAGACACTCGACCGAATGGTAATCGACCGTAGTGAGAAGGCCACTTACGCGTGTTCTGCTTCGCGCCGGGCTTTCAAATGCTCAACTGCAAGCATGCGGTAGTGAGCGGCCATTTCGCGGCAGTGAAGCTTTGTTATAGGATCTAGAGCAACTTCGGCTCGCTGTTGGAACATTCTGGCCCGGTCAATTAATACGTCCGCCTCTGGCATTGGACCTCCACCTTCCGACTAGAAAACTTGAGTTGGGTAAGGTGGTTCCTAGGTTCAAGTCCATCACGACCAGTTCATTTCAACTTGCGGGTTGGGCTCGCGGGCCGCGCTGTAGCTATCTATGATCTTAAGCACTCATGCTGTTGTCGGAGCAGCCATCGGCAGCCTTGTGCCTGACCAACCTCTTCTGGCATTTCTTGCCGGGGCAGCGAGCCATTTTGCCATCGACGCCATTCCTCACTCCGATTATCCGCTACGATCCAACTCGATCGGACGAGACCGGGCGGCAATCTCGGCTAATTGGCTCTTACTTTGCGACCTCGCACTTCTTGCTTCAGATGCTGCGATCAGGCTCGTGGCCACATTTTTGCTGTACGGCAGTCATGGAACGAATTTTGCCATCTGGGCTGCAGCTATCGGGGCAATGCTCCCAGACCCTCTCCAGTTAGCATATCGACTATACCCACAAGAGCCGCTTCGTTCGATTCAGCGATTCCATGTCTGGAAACACACGAAGAAGAAGCTTACCCCAGCCTGGGCGATCATCTCGCAGGGCTTGTTCGTGTTGGCAGTAATCGGGTTCACAAAGCTGGCGCACCAAGCATATGTGGCTCCGAATGTGCCCGTTGTTGCGCGCTGTAGCGAGCCTTGTTTGGGCGACTAGGCGAGGGCGAAGAATGACTTAAAGATGGTATGCCGTGCAAAAATCGCGTTCAGAAACTGTTCAGTTATGGTTGATCGTTGCAAGAGGCTTGGAAGCGGTAGCCATCCTTTCCGCTTTCTTCTTTGGCACACTGGATGTCCTCGACAGCTATGGCGTCCGAAGGCGCCATGCTATACGTGCAGAGCATGGAGCGATGTTGAAGAGAGCATTAGATCGGTATCATGCAACGCGTGGCGTATGCCCAGCTCCGTTCACGGACAATCCTGCCGAGGATTTGGCTCCTGCTCTTGTGGACGGCGGCTATCTACGATTCATCCCAAAAGATCCTCTGCCGGGGCGCTCCTACCGCTACACTACGGATGGTGCATCTGGCACAGGCAGAGGTACGGGCTTAAATTTTCGCTTGAGTCGAGTGGTGACTGTATTACGGGCGTAGGTACGGAAGGCAGTGGATGGTGGGGCGCACTGTCCAAATGTCCGTTCTAACCGATCAGCCTATACGCAACCAACGGGTCGTTCTCATGCGGCCCGGATTACTGCAATGCCGGTCACGAGGGATGGCTGCACGTTGGTGTGTGATTGGCCACCGCCTGTCCCGACGTTGTTGATGGTTATGCCTGTCATTGCACTGGATGGCGGATAACTTACTGTCCCATCGATACCTGGGGCAGTTGAGAACGCTTGTGCCGAGCCAGATGTGTTGTAACCGCGAACTCCAAATTGTTGCGCATGCGCGTGTCCTGGATCTATCAGAGTGTTCGCATGGACGTGCGAGGGAATCTGCCCAGTCGTTAGTGTCACACCCTGGTTGTCAGCCGCAGCCCGCAAAGTTTATCACGAATACGTCCAACTCGCAATTTCAACCTCTACGTGGGACTCGAGAAGCGTGTTGTGTGAGGCAATGAGATTGGATCGCAATGCTCACGTCTATTGCTGATACAAAGCGTGCATGCAGCCCGACCTCGCTCTTTGAACTTAGCACGGAACCGGTGGCGCGCCGGATCCCGCGACTATGCCTCGCCTGCCGCTCAATCGCGGGCCTGCGGGAGCCGTGACGACAACCTCCTTAGGATTTCGCTGTCGCCGGCGCGCGGTCGGCGAGCTCTTCGATGGCGTAGCGATGCCCGGGAGCTGGAAAATCATCGAAATAACCGATTCCGAGAGAGCCCTACTATATGGAGTGCCCCTCCGGAAGAGCCAAAAGTCCGGATTGAACTGCCCTCGAGATTAAGGGACATTGGCGTGCCGATGGACCAAGCCTGCAGCCCCGGACTTGGCGTGCATTCGGCGGGCCGCCGTCACCGAGCGGATCGGTGACGGCGGCCGAGCGACCTGCCGATGTCTGTCGGCGGCCCGGTGGTTGCAAGTGCTGATCTGCCGTTTGGCTCGGGAAAAACCCCGGCTCGACTGGGGCTTATTTTTTTGTGCGCCGCAATCCGGCCCGCTCAGCCCAGTGTGACCGACTTGCGCCAGAGGCCCGCCCGCCCGAGCAGAGCGTCGATCGCTGGCCAGAACAGCAGCAGGATGGCCAGCGTCGTGATCGAGCCGACCAGGCCGTTCGACCAGAACACCTTCAAGGTCCCGCCGGAGCCGATCATCGACAGACGGAAGGCGTCCTCGGCGCGGTTGCCGAGCACCAGCGCCAGGGTAAACGGCGCCAGCGGAATGCCGATCTTCTTAAAGACATAGCCGACGACCCCGAAGCCCAACATTAACCAGATGTCGAACATCGCGTTCTGGATCGCATAGGCGCCGATCGCGCAGGACACCACGATCATCGGCGCCACGGCCGCGAACGGCACGCGCAGGATTGAGGCGAAGATCGGCACCGTCGTCAGCACCAGCACGAGGCCGACGACATTGCCGAGATACATCGAGGCGATCAGGCCCCAGACGAAGTCCTTGTGCTCGACGAACAGCAGCGGGCCGGGATTGAGCCCCCACACCATCAACCCGCCGAGCAGGATCGCGGCCGTGCCGGAGCCGGGAATGCCGAGCGCCAGCATCGGCAGCAGCGCCGAGGTGCCGGAGGCATGCGCCGCCGTCTCGGGTGCAAACACGCCCTCGATGCGGCCCCTGCCAAAGCTCTCAGGGTCCTTGGCGAAACGTTTTGCCAGGTTGTAGCCCATGAAGGAGGCCGCGATCGCGCCGCCCGGGGTGATGCCGAGCCAGCAGCCGATGATGGAGGAGCGCAGCAGTGTCCCCCAGTATTGCGGCAGGTCCTTCCAGACGCCGAGCACGACGCGGAGCGAAATGCTCGCTGCGTGGCCGCGCAGCGCGAGGCGCTCTTCCATGGTCAGCAGGATCTCGCTGATGCCGAACAGGCCGATGACGGCGACGAGGAAGTTGATGCCGCGAAGCAGCTCGGACGAGCCGAACGTCATGCGCAGATTGCCCGACACCGTGTCCATGCCGATGCCGGCGAGCAGGAGCCCGAGCGACATCGAGATGACGGTCTTGTGCTTGGCCTCGCGGCCGAGGCCAACGAAGGAGCAGAAGGTCAAGAGATACACCGCGAAGAACTCGGGCGGGCCGAACTTCAGCGCAAAGGACGAGATCATCGGCGCGAGGAAGGTGATCAGCAGCACCGCGACCAGCGAGCCGATGAAGGAGGACGTGAAGGCCGCGGTCAGCGCCTCGGCCGCCCTGCCCTGCTGCGCCATCGGATAGCCGTCGAAGGTGGTCGCGACCGACCAGGCTTCGCCGGGAATGTTGAACAGGATCGAGGTGATCGCGCCGCCGAACAACGCGCCCCAATAGATGCAGGACAGCATCACGATCGCCGAAGTCGGATCCATCGTGAAGGTGAGCGGCAGCAGGATCGCAACGCCGTTGGGACCGCCGAGCCCCGGCAGAACGCCGACAAAGATGCCGAGCACCAGCCCGACCATCATCAGCACGAGCGTCTTCCACGTCAGCAGGACGGCGAAGCCGTGAAGCAACAGACCGAGAGCTTCCATCGCGGATCCGCCTAGTGACCGAAGGCCGCTTCGAGCGGCCCCTTCGGCATGATGACGTCGAAGGCGATGTCGAAGGTGACGAACATGATCGCCGTGAACAGGACAGCGGTGAGCAGCGACTTCCACAGCGCGATCTTGCCGACGAGGCGCATGAAGCCCGCGATCAGCAGGAAGCTCGCGACATAGAGGCCGAGGAACTGGGTCGCCAGGCAGAACAGCAGCGTCGGCACGAACACCGCCATCACGCGGCGGGCCTGCGCACGCGTGACGAAGGTCTCGGCCGCCTTGCGATGCGCGACAAGCGCCACGATCAAGCCGTAGAGGCTGCCGCCACCGAGGATGATGGAGAGATAGAACGGGAAATAGCCCGGCTCCGGCCCGGTCGCATCCCAGGACGCGCCGGTGCGCCAATTGTCGTAGCCGAGCATCACGGCCAGCGCGAGCAGCAGCAGGCAGACGACTATCTCGACCGTGCCGGAGGAGACGACGGAGGGCGAGTCGTCTTCGGGCGCAGTCGGATCGTCGACGACGATTTCAAGATCGGTTTGGGACATGAGCTCCGTTGCGAGGCTGGGGGTTATCACCTCTCCCCGTTCTTACGGGGAGAGGTCGGCGCGAAGCGCCGGGTGAGGGGCTCTCTCCACGGGTTCGACTCGCGGAGAGAGCCCCTTACCCCGCCCTCTCCCCGTAAGAACGGGGCGAGGGAGAAGAGACCAGCTACTTCGCAACGAACCCGGCATCCGTCATCAGCGACTTGTTGATGGCATCGTCCTCTTCGAGGAATTGCACCATGTCCTTGCCGGTGAGGAAGATCGGCTTCAACGCCTGCTTCTCCATGTAGTCCTTGTACTCCGCGGTCTGCGTCACCTTGTGGAACAGCTCGACATAGAATGCCTGCTGCTCCGGGGTGACCTTGCCGGGCAGGAACATCGCGCGCAGCATCAGATACTGGACGTCGACGCCTTCCTCCTTGCAGGTCGGGATGTCGGCCCAGGACTGCGTGTCCGTCACCTTGGTGGTGTAGGAGATGCGCTCCTTGTCGAACACGCAGAGCGGACGCACCTGGCCGGCGCGCCAGACTTCGAGATTTTCGGATGGGTTGTTGACGTTGGCTTCGGTGTGGTTGCCGACCAGCTGGGTCGCAGCCTCACCGCCGGACTTGTAGGGCAGATAGGAGAATTTGGCGCCGGTCTTCTGCTCCAGGAACACGGTCAGCACGTGATCCTCACGCTTGGAGCCGGTACCGCCCATCTTGAACGGCGCGCTCGCGGCCTTCGCGGCCTCGACGAACTCCTTCACCGTCTTCGGGCCGGCGCTGTTGTCCCACAGCACGAACTGGTCGAGTGCGATCACGGAGACCGGGGTCAGCTCGCGCCAGTTGAACGGGATCTTGGCCGAGAGCGGCAGCATATAGATCAGCGAATAGGCGATCAGCACCTTGTTCGGGTCGCCCTCGCCGGACTTCATGTACATCAGCGCTTCCGCACCGGAGGCGCCGCCCTTGAGCGAGACCACCATCGGCTGCTTCATCAGATTGTTTTTCTGGATCGCGGCCTGCATCATCCGCGCCATCTGGTCGGAGGCACCGCCCGCGCCCGCCGCCACCACGATCTCGACCGGCTTGGTCGGCTCCCAAGCTGCAAAAGCCGGCGTGCCGCAAAGCGCGGCTGCCAGCGTGATCGCGGCCTTCATTCCATGTCTCACGCGCGTCTTCCCTATTTCTCGCCTATGTTCTTGTTCGGATTGGCAATTCACAAAGTCGGGCGAACTGCATTGTGCGGGCGAATACCGGCCAGTTCAAGCCGGGCCGGCGTCGCACTGCTTATGACTTTGGAATGAGACTCATCCGGACACCAGAGGGTGTCTTGCGCGGTACCAAGCAAAGAACTCAGGATTTTCTTGCATGAACCGAGGGACTTGGCCTGCGGGCATTTGCTCGGTCAAAATGACCGCCTCATAAAGGAAGAACTGTTCCTGACGAATTTGACGGACGGGAGTCTGCTCCCCGTTGTCTTGGCAAGCCTCTGTCATTTTGGCAACTCGGTTATGCTAGCCAGATAATATCTAGCATTAGCCCCCGTCCGACAACTACTTGCCCTTCCAGACGGGCGTCCGCTTGTTGAGGAAAGCGTCCATGCCCTCGCGGAAATCTTCGCTCATATAGGCCTTGAGGATCAAGTCCTCGCCTTCCTCGCGCGACAGCGTGCGGCGAATGCGGCGCACCGCTTCCTTGGTCGCCTCCAGCGTGATCGGCGCGTGGCTCGCGACGAGCTTCGCGGTCTCGTCCGCGCGGCGCTGCAGCGTCTCGACGTCGGGCACGATCTCGTTGAGCAGGCCGAGCGACAATGCTTCCTGCGCCTCGACCAGGCGTGCCTTGAAGATCATGTCCTTAGCGCGGGCGGGACCGACCAGCGAGACGACGCGGCTGATGTTCGACATCGACAGGCAATTGCCGAGCGTGCGCGCGATCGGAAAACCGATCCGCGTCGTCTCGGTGCCGATGCGAAGATCGCAACAGGCGGCGATGCCGGCGCCACCGCCGGTGCAGGCGCCGGCGATGGCCGCGATCACGGGCACGCGACACTGCTCGAGCGTTCCGAGCACGCGATCGATACGTGCCTCATAGTCGAGCGCGTCCTGCGCGGTCTTGAAGGCGCGGAATTGAGAAATATCGGTGCCGGAGGCAAACGCCTTGTCGCCGGCGCCGGTCAGGATCAATGCCTTGATCGAACGGTCGCCGTTGATCTCGGTGCAGATCTCCGCCATGCGGTCGTACATAGCGAAGGTCATGGCGTTGCGCGCCTGGGGGCGGTTGAAGGTGATCCGCGCGATGCCGTCCGTGACGGAGTAGAGCAGGTCTTCGTTAGCAGTCGTCGGTGCGTTCATCGCGCGCTCACTTTCCAAGTCAGTTCAGGTTAAGCCACTCAGGTTTAAGCCACTTGGGCTTTGACCATCGGCACCACGTCACGCCCCTTCAGGACGTCCATGGCTGCCAGCACGGCCGGCGCTCCGGTGCGGGATCTTTGCAAGATCCAGGCCCATCTCAACGCCTGCGAGCGTGCCCATCAGCATCAGATCGTTGAAATGGCCGATATGACCAGTGCGGAACACCTTGCCCTTGACCTTGTTCAAGCCGGTGCCCTGTGACATGTCGAAGTTTTCCAGCACCACCTTGCGGAAGGCGTCGGCATCAAAGCCGTCAGGCACGCGCACGCCGGTCAGCGCCGGCGAATGGGCGGCGGGATCGATGCACTGCGTCTCCAGGCCCCAGACCTTGGCCGCTGCGCGCGTCATAGCTCCTCCGAGAGTGGTATTATGAGGGCGCTAGGTGAACGAGTGCGTCCCGGTGTCTTGAGGGAGTGAGAAGAAGTTGAAGACGCTCCCAGAGAAGCACAGGACGCTAAAGACGCGGTCGCCATCGCAGGGGACAACTACCCTCGCCTTAATTGTTAGGCCGGTCTCCCCACGAAACACGAGCGGGTGATGATCTCGAATGGGTCGATCCCACCCAAATTAATCCCGTTGCGCGGAACGTTGCTATTGGTAACGGTCAAGCCGCCAATTGTGATCGTTCCGTTGACCATGTAATCGCCAGCGGGACGTCTCTCTATCAAGGCACATTCTGCCGGAGACAGCATTTTTACGGGCGGTGACACTTGCTGTTGTGCGATAACCGGCGCGAAACTCGCCAAAGCCAAAAGACTAACAATCGTTTTCATGACTCATCTCTCCCTTAGAGGGCCACCTCGTCTGGCGGCCTCTTTCAATTGAAAATCCGAGCTGTCGGCCGTTTGACGGACACCGGCTTAAGCTAATCTCACTTTGCGCTCGAACTCAAGCGGCTCAACTTTCAAGGCATTGACATCGCCACGACTCATGAAGGCCGAGCCGGATCAAGTGCAGGTTGGTATTCGCGCAATTATCGGTGCGCTATCCCTAAGAGATCTCGTGCACAAGGTGCGCTGCGTTGCCGCCGGAAACATTCGCGACGGCAAGCATGCCGGCGGGCAGGCTTATGGTTACCATGCAAGCCGAGGCCAGCCGGGCGCACTTGAACACCGACAAGATTAGGCCGGCTGCGCGGGGCATATCGGAGCCCGGCGTGCTGACCGGATCAAACAATCGACACAACGACATCTTGAGCAACGGGGAATACGCCAGCCGGCCGGTGTCGAATCGCGTCCGCATGCTCAAGGATCCCGACACTGGAAAACGCGTGTCGTGCCCCAGCTCGGAGTCACAATGGCACGATCCGATGTGCCACACCTTGCCGTCGTCGACGCCGACACTTTTGCTCGAGTGCAAGAAATCAAGCGCGATCGGGGTCAGGTCAAACCAGTGTTCACCGGAAACCCCGGCGCAGACTCTCAGGGCAACTCCATTGCGGCTCTTATCGGTGCAGGAGGCAAACGCCCGGTCAGGATCAATGCCTTGATCGAACGGTCGCCGTTGATCTCGGTGCAGATCTCCGCCATGCGATCATACATGGCGAAGGTCATGGCGTTGCGCGCCTGGGGGCGGTTGAAAGTGATCCGCGCGATGCCGTCCGTGACGGAGTAGAGCAGATCTTCGTTAGCAGTCGTCGGTGCATTCATCGCGCGTTCTCTTTCCAGTTAGTTCAGCCCTTAAGCCACCTGGGCTTTGGCGATCGGCACCACGTCACGCCCCTTCAGGACGTCCATGGCTGCCAGCACGCCGCCGCTCCGGTGCGGGATCTTTGCAAGATCCAGGCCCATCTCGACGCCGGCGAGCGTGCCCATCAGCATCAGATCGTTGAAATGGCCGATATGGCCGATGCGGAACACCTTGCCCTTGACCTTGTTCAAGCCGGTGCCCAGCGACATGTCGAAGTTTTCCAGCACCACCTTGCGGAAGGCGTCGGCATCAAAGCCGTCAGGCACGCGCACGCCGGTCAACGCCGGCGAATGTGCGGCCGGATCGATGCACTGCGTCTCCAGGCCCCAGACCTTGGCCGCCGCGCGCGTCGCCGCGCTGTGACGCTTGTGGCGGGACCAGACGTTCTCCAGCCCTTCCTCTTCCAGCATCTTCACCGCTTCGCGCAGGCCGTAGAGCAGATTGGTCGCGGGCGTGTAGGGGAAGGTGCCGAGCTTGTTGAAGCTGATCACTTCCTGCCAGTCCCAATAGGAACGCATGCCCGGGTTAACCTTCGCCACCGCGAGCGCCTTCTCCGAAACGGCGTTGAAGCCGAGGCCGGGCGGAAGCATCAGGCCCTTCTGGGAGCCGGCGACCGAGACGTCGATGCCCCAGGCGTCGTGCTCGTATTCCATCGAGCCGAGGCCGGAGATGGTGTCGACCATCAACAGCGCCGGATGTTTTGTGCGGTCGAGGATCTTGCGCACCTCCGCGGGCGGGGTGACGCAGCCGGTCGAGGTCTCGTTGTGCACGACGCAGACGGCCTTGATGGCGTGCTGCTTGTCGGCGGCAAGCCGTTTCTCGATCTCGGCGAGGTCGGCGCCATGGCGCCAGTCGCTCGGGATGAAGTCGACGTCGAGCCTGAACTTGTCGGCGATGCCGCGCCACAGCACAGCGAACTGGCCGGTCTCGCACATCAGGACCTTGTCGCCGGGCGAAAACACGTTGACCATCGCCGCTTCCCAGGCGCCGGTCCCGGACGAGGGGAAGATGATCACGGGCTGCTTGGTGCGGAATACGCGCTGCATCGCGGCAAGCACGCCGAAGCCGAGCTCGGCGAACTCCGGACCGCGGTGGTCCAGCGTCGGCATGTCCATCGCCCGCAGCACGCGGTCGGGGACATTGGTCGGTCCTGGAATCTGGAGAAAATGCCTTCCAGTATGCACGGTCATAGGCGTCCTTCCCGGTCTAGCCTTATTTTGGTGGCCGCCGAATAGCACCATTTGACCGGCTTGTCCCCTCTCCAAAGGGCTGCTCCCATGCATAAGCGGTGGACCTCCGCCGCCCCCATTCTATTCCGCGGCCACCACCTTTCCTGACGGCGCCAGCCCTTCGGCATCCGTGAACGGGCGCTCCGGGTGCATCAGGAAGGCCGAAAAGCCGCCGAGCAGCAGCAGGCCCATCGACATCAGGAACGGCAGGTACCAGTTGCCGGTCGCGTCGATCACGAAGCCGGCAACCAGCGGCGAGACGATGGCGGCGAAGGCCGAGCCCGTGTTCATGAGACCCGACGCGGTGCCCGAATATTTCGGGGCGATGTCCATCGGGATCGACCACATCGGGCCGATCACCAGCTCAGCGCAGAAGAAGCCGGCCGACAGACACAGCGCGACAACCGTGATGTCGTGGACGAACAGGATCGGAAGCAGCGATAGCAGGGCCCCGGTAAATCCGGCAACGGTCACGCTCAGCCGCGCCAGGCGGACATTGCCGGTGCGGTCGAGGATCTTGTCCGAGAGCACGCCGCCAACGCTGTCGCCGACCACGCCAGCGAAGAACACGCCGGAGGCAAACAGCGCCGAGTTCTTGATGTCGAGGCTGTAGTTATTCTTGAAGAACAGCGGCAGCCAGTTCAGGTACAGCCACAGGCACCAGCCGTAGCAGAAATAGGTCAGGGTCACCGGCCACATCCGCCCGAGCAGCGGCCCCCATGGCACTCGCGGGCGCTCACCGGTCGGGCGCGGCGGCAACGCGGCGAGCTCGGCCTCGGTGATGGAAGCATGCTCCTTCGGCTCGTTGCGGAAATACCAGACCCAGATCACGCCCCAGATCAGGCTGACGAAGCCGAGCACGACAAAGGCGCCGCGCCAGGTCAGCCAGAGGATCAGAAGCGCCACTACCGGCGGTGTCACGGCATTGCCGAGCCGGGCAAAGGAATGGGTCAGGCCTTGCGCAAAGCCGCGGCGGTTCGCCGGCGTCCAGTATTGCATCGCGCGTGTGGCGGTCGGAAACGTCGCGCCCTCGCCAAAGCCCAGCGCGAAGCGTGCGACGAACAGAGCGGCGAGACCGGTGACGAAGCCGGTCAAGATGGTGGCGACGGCCCAGATCATGCCGCACCAGAACAACGTCTTGCGCGGCCCGAAATGATCGCCGACCCAGCCGCCGATCACCTGGAACAGCAGATAGGGATAGGCGAAGGCGGAGAACACGAGACCGAGCTGGGTGTTGGACAGGCCCAGCTCCTTCTGGATCTCGCCCGCGGCCGTGCCGATATTCACCCGGTCGACATAGGTGATGAAATACATCGCGCAGAGCATCGCCAAGACGACATGCGTGGCCTTGAACCTGATCCCCATCTCCACCCTCCCTGTTTGCTTTTTTTATGATCGCCGCTCGTGTGTTCCGCGCGGTCTTTAGGTGCTCACGACTTTCAGATGCGGCGACGCATTGCCCTGCGGGCGCTGCTCCAGCAGCTTCATCGCGACATCGACACCGCCGGAGAGGTGCGGCACGCCGGCAACCGACAGCCCCATCTCAACGCCAGTGAGCGCACCAAGCAGCGTCAGCGCATTGCATTCGCCGAGATGGCCGATGCGGAAGACCTTTCCAGCGACCTTGGAGAGGCCGGAGCCGAGCGACATGTTGTAATTCTCGAGCACGACCTTGCGGAATTGATCGGCGTCATGCCCCGGCGGCATCAGCACCGCGGTGAGCACCGGCGAGAACTCCGACGGCTCCTGGCAGAGCACTTCGAGGCCCCAATGATTGACCGCGGCGCGGGTTGCAGCAGCGAGCCGCTGATGCCGCGCGAACACGTTGTCGAGCCCCTCCTCCAGCAGCATCGCGATCGCCTCGCGCAGGCCGTAGAGCAGATTGGTCGCCGGCGTGTAGGGAAAGAAGCCGTTGGCGTTGGGCTTGAGCATCTCCGCCCAGTCGAAATAGGAGCGCGGCATCTTGTTGGTCTTGGATGCGGCAAGCGCCTTCTCCGAGATCGCGTTGAAGCCGAGACCGGGCGGCAGCATAAAACCCTTCTGCGAGCAGCTGACGCTGACATCGACCTTCCACTCGTCGTGGCGGTAGTCGACCGAACCGAGCGAGGAGATGGTGTCGACCATCAGCAGCGCCGGATGCGAGGTGCGATCGATCGCGGCGCGGATTTCAGCGATACGGCTGGTCGCGCCGGTCGAGGTCTCGTTGTGCACGACCATCACGGCCTTGATCGCGCGCGCCTTGTCGTCGGTGAGCTTTGCTTCGATCACGGCCGGGTCGGCGCCGCGGCGCCAGTCGCCGGGCACGAAATCAACCTCGATGCCAAAGCGCCCCGCCATCTGCCGCCACAGCGTGGCGAAATGTCCGGTCTCGACCATCAGCACTTTGTCGCCCGGCGACAGCGTGTTGACAATCGCGGCCTCCCAGGCTCCGGTCCCTGACGAGGGGAAGATGATGACCGGACCCTTGGTCTGGAAAATCCTTTGGCTGCCTTCGAGCACGGAGCGGCCGAGCGCGCCGAACTCGGCGCTGCGGTGGTCGATCACAGGCATGTCCATGGCGCGCAGGACGCGCTCGGGGACCGGGCTCGGGCCCGGAATCTGAAGGAAATGGCGTCCCTGGTGCATGCAAACCTCCCTATCGACGGATTCTGGCCGGCTCCGACGACTATTTTGCATTCATTTTTTGTCCTTTCAATCATAATTTGGTATTCGATTACGGACATCGACGCGACCAACCAGGCAAACTACTGTGCTGCAAATGAAATCCACGATTCCCGACAGCGGGGTTCCGATCGCCTCGCCCGCTACAAATGGCGGCGAACGTCAGGAGGCCTCGCTTCACGGCGAGATCCTGCTGCGGCTGCGCGACTATGTGGTCGAGGGCAACATTCCCGAGGGCGGGCGCGTTCCCGAGCGGCAGCTCTGCGAGATGCTCGGCATCTCCCGCACGCCCTTGCGCGAGGCACTGAAGGTGCTCGCCGCCGAGGGGTTGATCGAGCTCCTCCCCAACCGCGGCGCGCGCGTGCGCCAACTCAGCCAGCGCGATCTCGAGGAACTGTTCGACGTGATGGCCGGCCTGGAGAGTCTCGCCGGGCGCCTTGCCTGCGAGGCCATGACGGACGCGGAAATCACCGCGATCGAGCAATTGCATTACGAGATGTACGGCCACTATCTGCACCGCGACATGCACGGCTATTTCCAGACCAACCAGCGTATCCATGAGAGCATCGTCACGGCCGCGCGCAACGCGACGCTGGAGACCGCCTACGCCAATTTCGCCGGCCGCATTCGCCGCGTCCGCTACTCCGCCAATTTCGCCCGCAAGCGGCAGCGCTGGGCGGAGGCGATGCGCGAGCACGAGGCGATTCTGGATGCGCTGCGCCGGCGTGCCGGCAGCGAGCTCAGCGACATCCTGTTCCAGCACCTGCGCAACAAGCGGACAGCCGCGATCGAGCACCTGACCGAGCCCCAAGAGGACGCGCCAGCGACGCCTTGAGCGGCGCCGGCTTCCTCATTTTGAATTCATAATATAATCGGTCATGGATAATAATGAATAACTCAGCAAGGCCTTCGCCTCGCTGGGGCAGTCCGGGATCAGGGATGACAAACGCCTCCTCGCTCGAACGGCGCATGCGCGCGGACATGACCGGCGACGTCCTGTTCGATCGCTTCAGCCGTGGCCGCTACGCCACGGACGCCTCGTTCTACCAGATCATGCCCGCGGGCGTGGTCGTGCCTAAAACCATGGACGAGGCCCTGCGGGCCCTGGCGATCGCGCGCGATGAGGGCGTGAAGGTCACCCCGCGCGGCGGCGGCACCTCGCAATGCGGCCAGACCGTCAATGACGGGCTGGTGGTCGATCTCTCCAAGCATCTCAACAAGATCCTGTCGCTCGACGTCGAGGGCCGCACCTGCGTGGTCGAGCCGGGCATCGTGCTCGACGATCTCAACCGGCAGCTCAAAAAGCACGGCCTGTGGTTTCCGGTCGACGTCTCCACCGCCTCGCGCGCCACCATCGGCGGCATGGCCGGCAACAATTCCTGCGGCGGCCGCTCGCTTCGCTACGGCACCATGCGCGACAATACGCTGTCGATGGAGGCTTCGCTCGCCGACGGCACACTGAGCCGTTTTGGCGAGGTGTCGCGCGATCTCTCGGACAGCGACGCCGCCGAGACCATGCGCGCCCTGTTCCGCGACATGCTCGATCTCGGGATGCGCGAAGCCGACGAGATCGCGGCGCGCTTCCCACAAGTGCAGCGCCGCGTCGGTGGGTACAATCTCGATGCGCTGGTGCCGCGCAATGCGCGCAACAACATGGCGCATCTGCTGGTCGGCTCCGAGGGCACCCTCGCCTTTACGACCAAGGTCGAGCTGAAGCTCTGGCCGGTGATCCGCAACAAGGCGCTGGGTGTCTGCCATTTCGGCAGCTTTTACGAAGCCATGGACGCGGCCCAGCATCTGGTCAAGCTGAAACCGATCGCGGTCGAGCTGGTCGACCGCACCATGCTCGCGCTCGGCCGCGATATCGCGATGTTCAAGCCGATCATCAACGCCGCCATCAAGGGCGATCCGGATGCCGTCCTGGTGGTCGAGTTCGCCGAGGAAGACCAGACGGACAATCTAGTGCGCCTCAAGCAGCTCTCTCAGCTCATGGGCGATCTTGGCTTTGGCTGGACCAACGAGCCGCGCAAATGGGGCGGCGTGGTGGAGATCACCGAGCCGGCGCTGCAGAGCGGCATCGCCGATTTCCGTGCGGCCGGCCTCAACGTCATGATGTCGATGAAGCAGGAGGGCAAGCCGGTCTCCTTCGTCGAGGACTGCGCCGTTCCGCTGCCGCACCTCGCCGACTACACGGCGCGGCTGAACGAAGTGTTCGCCAGGCACGGCACCAGCGGCACGATGTATGCGCACGCCTCCGAAGGCTGCCTGCATGTGCGCCCCGTGCTGAATTTGAAGCTGGAAAAGGACGTCAAGGCGATGCGCGCCATCGCCGAGGAAGCCTTCGCGCTGGTGCGCGAATACAAGGGCTCGCATTCCGGCGAGCATGGCGACGGCCTGGTGCGCTCCGAATTCCACGAGACCATGTTCGGCGAACGTCTCGTCGCCGACTTCCGCGAGGTCAAGCATCGCTTCGACCCTGATGGCGTGCTCAACCCCGGCAAGATCGTCGACGCGCCCAAGATGGACGATCGCTCGCTGTTCCGCTTCAAGCCCGACTATCGCGTCGCTGAGCTGAGAACAAAACTCGACTGGTCCGCTTATCCCGGCGCCGGCGGCGGCTTCCAGGGCGCGGTCGAGATGTGCAACAACAACGGCGCCTGCCGCAAGCTCGAGGGCGGCGTGATGTGCCCGTCCTATCGCACGACGCGCAACGAGAAGGATGTCACGCGCGGGCGTGCCAACACGCTGCGGCTCGCGATCTCCGGCCAGCTCGGCCCCGATGCGCTGTCCTCCGACGAGATGATGGAGACCCTCAAACTCTGCGTCTCCTGCAAGGCCTGCCGCCACGAATGCCCGACCGGCGTCGACATGGCCAAGATGAAGATCGAGGTGCTCGCCGCGCGCGGCGCCTCCCACGGCCTGACACTGCGCGACCGCCTGGTCGGCTACCTCCCGCGCTATGCCGGCCTCGCCGCGCGCTTCGCGCCGCTGGCGAATTTGCGCAACCATAGTCCGCTGCTGCGAAAGCTGTTCGAGCGCTTTACCGGCATCAGCGCGCGCCGTGGGCTGCCCGCCTTCCGCAGCGATGTGTTCGTACCGCCGGCGGAAACGGTCGGACCGGAGACCGGCCGCGAAGTCGTCCTCTTCGCCGACACCTTCAATCGCATCTATGAGCGCGAAAACCTCGACGCCGCGCTGCGCGTGCTGACGGCGGGCGGCTATCGCGTGCATCTGCCCAAGCCTGCGAACGGCAGCCGGCCCCTCTGCTGCGGCCGCACCTTCCTGTCCGCCGGTCTTGTCGATGAAGCCCGGTCCGAACTCGATCGTCTGGTGACCGTCTTCGCGCCCTTCGCGGCACGCGGCGTGCCGATCGTCGGCCTTGAGCCGAGCTGCCTCCTGACGCTGCGCGACGAGCTCGCCTCGTTGCGCAAGGACAACGACGCCAAGGCTGTCGGCGCTCACGCGCTGACCTTCGAGGAATTTCTGGTGCGCGAGGCGGAAGCCGGCCGGCTGCAATTGCCGCTCGGCGCCGTCGCAGAGAAGGCATTGGTGCACGGCCATTGCCACCAAAAATCCTTCGGTGCCTTCAAGCCGGTCGAGCAGGTGCTGCGCCTGGTTCCCGGCCTGAAAGTCGAGACCATCGAGTCAAGCTGCTGCGGCATGGCCGGCGCCTTCGGCTATGGCGCCGACACCTATGATGCCTCGATCGAGATGGCCGAGTTGTCACTGCTACCCGCCGTGCGCAAGGCCGATCAGTCCACGCTGGTTGTTGCCGACGGCACCTCCTGCCGACACCAGATCCACGACGGCGCGCAGCGCGCGGCACTTCACGTCGCGCGCGTGCTGGCGATGAGCCTCGATCGCGCCGACATCAATTCCACCTCTCACACCGAAAAGGAAACCAGCCATGGCTGAACTCACGCTCGACACCGCCCGAAAGATCCTCGATGCCGCCTTCGCAAAATCCACCGAGCTGAAGCTGAAGCCGCTGGTCGTCACCATCCTCGACGCCCGCGGCGTGCTGAAGATCGCCGCCGCGCAGGACGGCACCAGCCTGATGCGTGCCGAGATCGCCCACGGCAAGGCCTATGGCGCCCTCGCCATGGGCATGGGCTCGCGCGCGCTGTATCAGCGCGCCCAGGAGCAGGCCTATTTCATCGACGCCGTGAACACGATCGCCAAGGGCGCGCTCGTGCCGGTCCCTGGCGGCGTGCTGATCATGGACGGCACCACGCTGCTCGGCGCGGTCGGCGTCTCCGGCGACACCTCCGACAATGACGAGGCCTGCGCGGTCGCCGGCATCCAGGCGGCGGGACTGAAGGCCAACGCGGGGTAACCTGTCACTCTACTAAGCGCGTACGCATTCCATATAGCCGCAAACCCAGCTCCCGCGGGATCGTCGGGGGTTTGGGTCCCTGGAGCGCTACCGCCTTTCCCAACACCAACTAAACCTACGATATCTCAGCCAATCTTACGCATAGGGCAGTTCGTGAGCCCTGGGATAAGCGCAGCTTTACGCTCACGCAGGGGAATATTGAAAGATCTCGGGCTACCAGTCGGCTGAAAGCGGCCTGTGTCGCGAAAAATCGCAAGCGAGCGAATTTTCGATACCACTATCGTATGCTAGCAGGCGGTGTCTCTGGTCAGAATTTCACACGGTTTGAATTGCAGGTTCAAATCCCGGAGGCGCAACCACCGATACCGACATTCCCTTCAGGTAGCGATCTGACCGAGGGCGTTCCCTGCGTCCCGAACGCAGTGCGTATCTTCTAAGCTATTGATATTTCTTGATGTGACAGTCACTTCCATCCCGTTTTGTTCACGGTCGTTTCGCCTAATTCGTTGCGATTTCGTTGCGGCGCTCTCGAAGAAGAACTGAGCTGCGCGAGGCGTAGGCATCTTTGAATGCGCGGCGGGATCTCCGGCCGAGGTTAACCGACCGGGAGCCGCCTCGCGCCGTTGGTGATGGGGGCTGTACGCCGCTATCGCTGAGTTGTCGGGGGTTCGAGTCAGTGGTCCGCTACATCGCGAAACCCACTATTTCGGAGGCCCTGTTTTCTTATTGGCGAGCAGCCTAACTTGGATCTCGATAGTCCGCCAAGAGCAGCCGTTTGTGCGCGATTCGCCGCCGGCAAAAATAAGTCGGCGTGCCAACGTAGCCACTATCCCTCTGGGTAAGCGCTCGGTGAAGATTTTGACGTCGACACAGAACGGCGTCACGGCGGAGCGGCGAGCGATCACATGCGATTTTTTGAAACGGACTCCACGCCGAGGCATTTCAATCCGGCGTCGTTTCTGGTTGGTTGGCTCGAGGAGTTGAATTTCGATGAGCTAAGCATGCGCGACGCTCTTGGAGAGATCATTACCGCTTGGTTGGAGGCGTTCTCCGATCACATGGTAATTGCGGTCGACATAGACCAAGCTTGCCGACGTGAGATGGCGATAGATCGCCAATACCTCGCAAAAAATGACGTCGTGTGTCCCTATGCTTGACGTCTGCACCCGACGACAGTCGAAAGCTACGGAAGCTCCTATTAAAATCGGGGCTCCTGAGACGCCTCTCGACCATTCTGCAGCGCGGAAGCGTTCATCCATGGGCGTCTTGCCACCGAAAATCCGCGACAAATCCTCGCTCGCTGGGCCCAGCGTGTTGACGCTGATCACCTCGTTTCTGAGGAAGACCGGATACACGGAAGCCTCTCTGTTGAGGCAGACCAACAGTGTCGGCGGCCTGTCCGTTACGCTGCAGACCGCAGAGGCAGTAAATCCTGCTCTTCCGCCTACACCGTCGGTGGCAACAATGTTGACGGCAGCAGGCAAACGCGCCATCCCTTCACGAAACTCTTCCCTGCTCACAGGCAGATGCTGAGCTAAGTTATACATCGAGCTCTCCTACAAAAAGCGGGATCCATCGCTGATACTTAGGCGAGGCAATCGCTCAAATAGCTTGCTGCGATCACCGTAGCCCACGTTGATCAGTAGATCTGATCGCCAGGTGGTCCCGGCGAGGAACGTTTCGTCGACCAATTTGCGCGTGAATCCGGACATCGGGCCGGTATCGAGACCCAGCGCCCGCAATGCCATTATGAGATAGGCCGCCTGCAACGATCCGTTTCGGAGCGCCGTGTCCGCCGCAAATTCTGGTGTCGATGTGAACCATGACCGCGCGTCCGCGTGCGGAAACAATTCTGGCAGCCGATCGTAAAAGCGCGTGTCATGGGCAACGACGACCGTAACCGGGGCGGTCATCGTCTTCTGAACATTTCCAGCCGACAAGGCGGGCTTGAGCTTCTCCTTCGCCGCGGCGCTTCGCAAAAAAACAAATCGCGCAGGGGAAGAGTTCGCTGATGTCGGGCCCAATTTTGCAAGTTCGTAGGCTTCAGCTAGCAGGCGGTCGTCCACGGGCTTCGGGAGCCATTCACTATGGGTACGTGCTTCGGTGAAAAGGGTCGCTATTGCTTCGGCATTGACAGCGGTAAACACATTACTCACGGCTCGCCTCCGCGATAAAGGAGGAAAGCGCAAGATTGAAGGGACTCGGTTCCGTGACCGTGAAGGCATGACCTCCGTGGGGAATGATCCAAAGCCGCCCGCGCGGAAGTGACTTTGCCAAAGTCTCGGAACACGTGAACGGGACCAGGATGTCGTCCTTCGAGGCGGCGATCAACACGGGAATAGCAATTCGCTCGAGGTCAACGCTCGCATCGAACGCGCGCAGCGCTCCAACTCTCGCGCGGAGATTGGACGCGCCCTGGAAGCCAAGAACTCCGTGCTCGACTTCCTTCTCGACGCGCTCGGCGTTGACCGACGACCAAACAGCCGGGTAGAGGAAGAGGGGTTGCGCCTTCACATAGGCCTCGACGCCTACGTGATCGAGAAGGGCCAGCCGCATGTCGAAACATCGAGCCGTTTGCGTGTCAAGCGACGCCCAGGAATTCACGAGACAGAGACTGACGCACTGGCTCCGCTGCCGCCGGCTTAGCGCCAGCCCCACCAATCCTCCGAGGGCGTGACCGACGAAATGGTAGGTACGAGTCCCGGACGCTTCGGCGATGGCCTCGACGTCATCCGCCATGTGGTCGATCGTGTAGGGGGTGGGTAGGACCTCGGCGTTCTCCCCCGTCCCGCGATGGTCGTAGACGAGTACGCGAAACGCCTTGCTCAATTCGTCGAGCTGAGGCTGCCAAAATTGACCTAGCCCGCCGAGTCCCGCCGACAGGATGACTGTCGGCGCATCTACCGCCGCGGAGCCGATTTGCCGATACTTCATGCGCGCACCGAGATAGAACGTTAGCTCTTGCCGATATGGGCGATGGAAGCGATCTCCACGAGCGCGTCGGGCTTGACGAGCCCGCATTGGACGCAATATCGCGCGGGTTTGTCCCCCGGGAAAAACTCGGCATAGACCGTGTTGATGGCTGCGTAGTTCGCCCAGTCCGTCAGGAAGATCGAATTAAAGGTGACGTCCGCCATGCTGCCGCCGGCCGTCTCGATCACGCCCTTGATGATCTCGAGGACATGCCTGGTCTGCGCGGCCGCGTCACCCACATGAACGACGTTGTTTTCCTTGTCGAAGGGCAACGTGCCGGACACGTAGACAATGCCGTCCGCCAGCGTTCCCGGCGAGAACGGAGCAATCGGAACACCAGTACCTTTGGGAGTAACGACAACCTTTGGCATGTTTCACCTATCTTCTATTCAGGAGCCACTTGAGAGATCGCACCGCAGAACTCAGCTGCGGAAGTCACCCAACCGAAGAACTTCTCAATGTTGTAGAGCGCAGCCTTCTGGATGAAGTCTGGGCCTAGTTGATGGGTCGCGTCCTCGACGACCACGCCGAAGTACTCGAGATGGAAGGCATCGCGCAGCGCGGATTCGACGCAAACATTGGTCGCCACGCCAGTGAAGACAAGGTTGCGAATTCCACGCGCCCTCAGGATGCTATCGACGTTGGTGTTGAAGAAGCCGCTATATCGGGTTTTGGGTACGAGAATGTCGCCGGGTCGCGGAGCCAGTTGATCGACGATGGCATAGTCCCAGCTTCCCTTGGCAAGGAGCGTCCCCTGCAGCTCTGGTCGCGCGCGCATCGTCTTCAGCGCGTTCGACTTGTGCCAATTCGGCGAGCCCGGACCTCCTGCTTCAACGTAGTCTGGGTCCCAACCGTTCTGGAAGTAGACCACGAGCACGCCGGCCGCGCGGGCAGCTTCGAGTAGCCTTGCCGTCTGCGCTATCGCGGCATCGCTGCCCGATATGTCGAAGCCGGCGAGATCGCAGTAGCCGCCTTTGGAAACATAGGCGTTCTGCATGTCGACGACGATCACCGCGGTTTCGTTCGGCCTGACCGATAACGGCTCGGGCCTCGCCGGAAGAGTCACTTCCGCCCGCCCAAGGGTAAGCGCGCTGAATCCGGTCTGCATAGCTGACTCCTCAAGAAGCTTTCGCGAGCGCCTCGATGTGACGGCGCGATTTCATGAGAGGTTGGATGCGCGTGCCGAAATTTTCCACACCCTTCACGAAGTCGTCGAAAGTCAGCAACACACCTTCGGCACCGGGAACGGTGGCGATTTCGTCGAGCATCCGCGCGACGGACGCGTATGAACCGACCAAGGTGCCCATGTTGATGTTCACATTGGATGTGGGGTCGGCCATCTGACGTACATTCGTGTCTTTTCCCGACGTCTTGTCGGCACCCGATTGCAGGGTCAGCCAGTCCAGAGCTTCCTGATCCGCGCCGCTCTTGTAGAGCTCCCATTTGGCGCGCGCGGCTTCGTCCGTTTCATCGGCAATAATCATGAACAGGGCAAACGACGTCACCTGCCGGCCCGTCTTCTTAGTCGCCTCGATGAGCTGCGCGGCGGTCGGCGCAAACGCGGTCGGCGTATTGACGCCCTTCCCGAAGCAGAAATTGTAGTCCGCATACCGGGCCGAGAATGCCATTCCCGCGTCGCTCTGACCCGCGCAGATAATTTTCATATCGGCCTGCGGCCTGGGGCTGACGCGGCAATCGTCCATCTGGAAGAAGTCGCTCTTGCGGTTGCTGACGCCGCTCTCCCAAAGATCTCTCAGGATCTGCACGTATTCCGAGAGATATTCGTAACGTCGTCCGAAATACTCATCCCCGGGCCATAGGCCCATCTGCGTATATTCCGGCTTCTGCCATCCGGTGATCAGATTGAGCCCAAAGCGACCGTTGGAAATCGAATCGATGGTCGACGCCATGCGGGCCACCACAGCAGGCGGCATCACCAATGACGCCGACGTCGCAAACAGCTTGATTTTGGAAGTCACGGCCGCAAGACCCGCCATGAGCGTGAACGATTCCAGATTGTGCTCCCAAAACTGCGTCTTCCCGCCGAAGCCGCGGAACTTGATCATCGAGAGCGCGAAATCGAAGCCATAGGTTTCGGCCTTCTGCACGATTTCCTTGTTCAAAGCGAACGTCGGCATGTACTGCGGCGACGTGCTGGATATGAGCCAACCGTTGTTTCCAATCGGAATGAAGACGCCGACTTTCATGATGCTTCCCGCAGTTGTGGCGAGTATCGCCTGATGGACCCGCTTGCTATCAGCAGGAAGCGTGCCATCGCGGGATTGCCTCATGAATTCAGAGGCTTGAAAAATTGATGAGCGACATGTTGGACTATTTTGTCCATTTTTGACGATTTAGTCCAGTTTTTTGAACGGTTTCCCGGCACCTCGGCGCCTAAACATCAATCACACCATCGAACGGACTCGTTAAAGCATGGAGCCATCAACAGTTTTCGCTGAATGCAAAAGCCTAAGATTTGCGCGTGCAATCTTCCCATTATTGCATAATCATCACATTAACTTGCTGAAATTTCTATAGTTCAATCGCAACGTCGGAAGGAGTTTGATATCGTGTCGAGCAGGGCAATTGGTTTCGGACTTGGGGTTGCTGTCGCCATGGCTCTGATAAGCCCGGCAACGGCGGCGGATGCGGCCTGCGAACCGGCAAAAGTCGCGCAGAAGTACCCCGGCCTCGCGGGGAAGACGATCAAGATCGGCGCCGATCCGCAAACGCCGCCCTACATCATGCGCGACAAGACCGACTTCAACAAAGTTGTGGGCATCGACGCGGACCTTAGCCGCGCGGTGTTCGATTGCGCCGGTCTGAAATACGAGTTCGTCCTCGGCGCGTGGTCGGGAATACTTCCGGCGGTCCAGAGCGGACAGTTGGACGTGATGTGGGACGACCTCTACTACAAGCCTGCTCGTGCAGAAGTCGTAGATTTCGTGATCTACATGCAAGCTGCAACAGGCGCGTTGGTGCAGAAGGGCAATCCCAAAAAGATCGCCAGGATCGAGGATCTTTGCGGCTTGACCGTCTCTTTCGGAGTCGGCAGCAGCAACGAATTGGCAGTCAAAAAGCAGAATGAGGCGTGCAAGGCCGCGCAGAAATCCGAGATCAACATGATGCCGTTCCAGGATTTGGCGGCGGGATTGCGCCTGTTGGACAGCGAACGCGCGGACGCGATCATGTGGGATCTCGGCTTTGTCGACAATTTAGCAGCCACGAACCCCGAGAAGTATGCACGCGGATTTGCCATCATGGACGGGCTCGAGGTCGGTGCCGCCGTGAAAAAGGGGAACGCCGAGTTGCTCCAGGTCATATCTGACGGCATGCAGGTGGTCCAGAAGACCGACCAGCAGAAGAAAATCCTTCAAACCTACGGCGTCGATGCCGCGCTGCAGCTGCCGGCTGCAACAAAAACCAAATAGCGCGCGGCCTTTATATCAACCGATCAAAAGTCGTCGCGCCGAGGCGCGACGAACTTACATAGGGGCCGCTCGTGGAAATGGCATTCGTCGGCGACTTCTTCGGCTATATAACCTCCGGCTTTTTATGGAACGGCGCGCTGATCGCGGTCGAGATAACGTGTCTAGCCATGATGCTGGGACTCGGTCTGGGCCTGGTCTTCGCGTTGATGCGTCTATCTCGGATGAAGGTGGTTCGCTCGTTCGCATGGACCTACATCTGGATCATGCGTGGAACGCCACAGCTTCTGCAGCTCGTCTTCATCTTCGACGCCTTGCCGGCTATGGGCATCAAGCTCGACAGCTTCACCACGGCGGTAATAGGCTTCGGGCTGAATCAAGCCGCTTTCAGCGCCGAAAACATCAGGGGCGGCATAACATCTGTCAGTCGGACCCAATCGATCGCGGCCGCCTCCTTGGGAATGAGCTCATTTCTGACGCTACGCAGGATCATCCTGCCGCAGGCGATGCGTACGATCCTTCCGGGGATATTCAATGACATCATCAGCATGCTCAAACTGACGTCGATTGCGTCGATCATCTTTGTCAGCGAGCTCACATTCCGCGCCCAGCAGATCGTAGGTCAGAACTTTCGGTTCTTCACGGTTTTTGCGGCTGCGGGCGCCGTCTATCTGCTCATGACGAGCCTCATCGCGTTCGTTCAGGGCTTGACCGAACGGCACTTCGATATTGAACGGACGCCTGCGGAAGCCGGCCCCCTGTCGCGAATGTTCGGCTTTCGCCGCCCCCAAAACAATTCTCAAGCCTCGGATGGCCTCGCCATCGAGTTGGAGCGCCCGGGCCAAGCCCGACAGAACAACGAACGACATTGGCTGCGTTCGTTGGTTCACCGAAGAGTTGAGCAAGTTGATGCGGGCGCTCCGTTCGTCGTCTGCCGCAACGTGCAGAAGGTCTATGACGGACGCGAAATACTCACCGGCGTAGATCTGACCGTCCATCGGGGACAAGTCGTTTGCCTGTTGGGTCCGAGCGGCTCCGGAAAGAGTACCTTCTTGCGCATGATCAATCATCTCGAAACGATGGACTGGGGCGAGATTACCGTCGGTGGCGCACGTGTAGGATACGACGCCATACCTGGCGGCCTCAAACCGAGCAGAAACGTCGCCAAAGCGCGAGCCGACGCCAAGATCGGCATGGTCTTCCAGCATTTCAACCTGTTCGCGCATATGTCCGCGCTTGAGAATGTCATGGAGGCGCCGGTCCGGGTGCATGGAATGCCGGCGGCCGAGGCGCGGAAGATCGCTCTCCAACTGCTCGAAGAAGTCGGCCTTGGTGCGCACGTCGACAAGCTGCCGCACCGTTTGTCCGGAGGTCAACAGCAACGAGTGGCAATAGCCCGCGCATTGGCCATCAAGCCGCAATTGATGCTGTTTGACGAGCCGACGTCGGCGCTCGATCCGGAACTGGTTGGCGAGGTTCTCTCCGTGATGAGGCGGCTCGCCGACGCCGGGATGACCATGATCGTCGTGACTCACGAAGTTCGGTTTGCCCGCGAGGTTGCCGACCTCGTCGTGTTCATGGACGGCGGAAAGGTCGTCGAACAGGGACCGCCGTCACAGGTCATCGATTCTCCGCGGGAAGAACGCACGCAGCGATTCCTTCGATCGGTCGAACGACCCATGACGGACGCGGCCTGAGGCGAGAGGATCGTGAAGCCGCTTTCCGAGACCGCCGCCGAGGAAATCCGCACACCGGGCTTTTGCGCGCTCTGCAAGTCGCGGTGCGGCTCCGTGATGGTGACGCGGGGTGGCCGGCTCGTCAGGCAGGAGCCGAACCCGGACCATCCGACAGGAGCGGCGCTCTGCATCAAGGGGCGCGCGGCACCGGATATCGTCTATAACCCGCAAAGGGAGCTCTACCCGCTCAAGCGCACACGCCCCAAGGGCGACCCGGATCCTGGTTGGATTCGTATCTCCTGGGAGGAGGCGCTTGCTGCGACCGCAAAGGAGCTGGATCGCCTTCGCAGCCGATACGGTGCCGAGTCGGTCGCGGTCGGCCTTACGACACCGAGCGGCACGCCGATCTCGGATGATATCCGCTGGATCCAGCGCTTCTGCAACGCGTTCGGAACGCCCAATGTCGCCGACGGCACCGAGATCTGCAATTGGCACAAGGATTCCGCGCATGCTTATACGTTCGGGCGATCGATAGCATCACCGGACTTTGCAAGGTCCGCTTGCGTCGTCCTGTGGGGCCACAATCCGAGCGCTACTTGGCTCGATCACGCGACGGAAACAGGATCGGCCCATGCGCGCGGCGCGAAGCTGATCGTCATCGACCCGAAGCGGGTAGGCTTCGCCGGGCGCGCCGACCAATGGTTGCGGGTGAGGCCCGGTGCGGACGGCGCTTTAGCTCTCGGTATTGCCGGCGTGATGATCAGGGAGGGCTGGTTCGACGCAGACTTCATGCGCGACTGGACCAATGGTCCGCTCCTGGTGCGAGCCGATACCGGGCTTTTCCTTCGGGTCCGCGATCTCGCTGATACCATCGACGGAGAGCCCGACGATTTCGTTGCGCAGGATGCGGCGGGCAGTCTGGTCTCCTACAATGCCTCGAAACGACGGTATGCCGGTGGCCGCTTTCCGGCCTTGAACACCATTTCAGCGATCTCGCTCCGAGAGGGCAATCGGATCGCCTGTCGATCGGCGTTTCATATGTACGCCGAGCTCTGCGACGACTATCCGCCAGAACGTGTCGCGGAGATCGCATGGGTGCCCGCATCGCAAATTCGAGAGACAGCGCACCTCCTTTGGCAATGCAGGCCCGTGAGTTATTATGCCTGGTCGGGAGTTGGCCAGCATACCAACGCCACCCAAACTGACCGCGCGATCTCGCTTTTGATGGCATTGACGGGAAGCTTCGACGGACCGGGCGGAAATGTCGAATACCAAAAGCCCCCAGCGAAAGACGTCTCGCGTACCGACCTCCTGTCGCCCGAGCAGAAGCTCAAATGCGTCTCGCTTGCACATTCGAGCCTGGGACCCGGCCGCCAGGGCCTCATCGGTTCCGATGCGCTCTACAAGGCGATCCTGGATGGCCGCCCCTATCCCATTCGGGGGATGATCGGGTTTGGGCGTAACTTCCTGGTCAACCACGCCAATGGCGATCGCGGCGTCCGCGCTTTAGAGCAGCTCGAATTCTATGCCCATGTCGACCTCGTCATGACCCCCACCGCGGCCTTGGCCGACATCTTCCTGCCGGTCAACACCCCATGGGAACGTGAGGCCTTGCGGATCGGATTCGAAGGAACGCAAGCGGCGGAATCGCACATCCAAATCCGAAAAGCCGCTATCCAGAGCCGAGGCGAGAGCAGGTCTGACGCCCAAATCGTCTTCGAACTGGCGCAGCGCCTCGGATTCGGCGACCTCTTCTGGAACGGCAACATCGATGCCGGCTTTGACGAGATCCTGCAGCCACTAGGACTGACAGCCGACGACCTCCGGGCCAAACCCAACGGAATAAGCATTGCGGGGAAGCCCTATTACCACCGCCACAAGCGCGACGGGGTGAAGACCCGGACCGGCAAGATCGAGATCTATTCCGAGGTATTTGCCGAGGCCGGCCAACCTCCGCTCCCCACTTTCGTCGAGCCGTCGGCGTCTCCGTATGGCGCCGATAAGCAGTATCCCTTGGTCATCACGTCGGCGAAAGTCGCGCATTATCTGCACGGCCAGCATCGCAGCATCACATCGCTCCGGCGCCGCTCGCCCGATCCTGAAATCAGCGTTCATCCAGACACCGCTTTCGAGCGCGATATTCGAGAGGGCGACTGGATCAACATCAAGATGCCCTACGGCACGGCCCGCATGCGAGCGCGATTCGACCAGAGTCTGGATCCCCGCGTCGTCAGCGCCCAGTATGGCTGGTGGCAGAGCAACGAAGAACTTGGCCTGCCCGGCTATGACGCACGATCCGACGGCGGAGCGAACGTGAACCGCTTGGTGTCGGACGACAGGGTGGATCCGATCAGCGCATCTTCCGGGTTGCGGTCCTCCATCTGCGATCTTGAACCTGTTACACCCCGGGCGCTCAAGGCATGGTCGGGCTGGCGGCGGTTTGAAGTGATGGAGATCGCACGTGAGACCGACGACGTTCTCTCGCTGCACCTGCGCCCTGCGGACAACAGCCTTCAACTGCCGGCCTTCCGCGGCGGCCAGCATGTGACGATGCGGTTGACGGGCGAGGACGGAAGGCCGGTCATACGCTGTTACTCGCTGTCGGGCGAATATCGGGCCGACAGCTACCGAATCTCGGTAAAGCTGGCCCGCTCTGAGCGGGGCAATGGGCAGATGTCTGGCCTGATCCATGGTCGCTTGTCTTTAAAAGGCATTGTGGATTTGCAGGCACCCAAGGGCGAATTCCGCCTCGACGAAGAACATCTGGCGCGGCAGGAACAGCTCGTCCTTGTGGCCGCAGGCATCGGCATCACTCCAATTCTGGCGATGCTGTACGACCTCCGCGATCGGCAATGGGAGGGTGACCTCCAGCTCCTTTACGGGGTCCGCTCGACGAAAGACGAGGCTTTTCGAGAGGAGATCACGGAGCTCGAAGGCCAGTTGCCGCGCCTCAAGGTCACGATCTTTCACAGCGCGCGTGGCGCGCCCACAGGATCGCGCAAGATTGGACGCATCACCCCACCCGACGTTGTCTCCGCGATCAAGGGGAAACCCCTCATCTACATCTGCGGGCCCGCCGGAATGGCGGAGGATCTGGTCTCAGGCCTTCGCCAAGCCGGCGTCGACGAAAACCGGATCCGTCTTGAGGCGTTTGGGCCTTCAAGTCGGCCGCTGGAATCCGTCAACCGGGGACCGCAGACCATCGTCCTGCGGAAATCGAAAACATCGTTTGCGTGGCAACCCGAGGCAGGGTCCCTACTGGATCAAATCGAACGACACGGTGTCGCGGCTGCGTCGGGCTGCCGGTCGGGCCAATGCGAAAGTTGCCTTGTCAGACTTCTCGACGGCGCTGTGATACACCCCTCGACGTCCACAGAGATCCGCAAGGACCAGTGTTTGCCGTGCGTGGCCGTACCAATTTCTTCTCTCGTTATCGACCTATGAAGCAGCGGAAATCCCACATGGTCACCCCCAAGCGCCGCAGGCCCGTCGAACGCATGCCGGCAGCACAAACACGGACCGAGAGCCTGCGCCTCAAGATCGAGGAAGAAATCCTTGAGGGGCGTGCCCGGCCCGGGCAGAAGCTCGATGAAGAGGAACTGGCGGGCCGCTTCGGGATGTCGAGGACCCCGGTGAGGGAGGCCTTGAAGGCAGTTGCCGCAACCGGGCTCGTCGAGATTCGCCCGCATCAGGGAGCCTACGTCGCAGTCCTGTCGCCTCGTGTCATCATAGACATGGTGGAGATGATGAAGGTGCTGGAGATCACTTGCGCCCGCTTTGCAGCACGTCGTCACTCGCGAGACGATCGCAAGGCCATCGAGAAAGGCCTCAATCAGTGCATTGCCGCCGCAACCGCGGCCGATTCGCGCGGCTTCTACCGCGCCAATGTCGTGTTTCACGAGGCCATCTACACGGCGAGCGGCAATGACTTCCTGGCTTCGCAGTCTCAATTACTGCGGCAGCGGCTCGAACCCTACCGCCGGCAGATTGTTTATCACGAAGGCCTTGTGGACCGCTCGGTCAAGGAGCACGCGGACATTTGCCATGCGATCTTCGCCATGGACGAGACAGCGGCCGAGAGGGCGATGCAGACGCACCTCGAGGCTCTTCAGGATTCGATTTCGACCATGGTTGAAGCGATCACCTCTACAGGCAAAAAAAGTCTCGCAGGCTAATCAGTACCGGTGTTCCGCGGCCGCAATCCGTCAAGCAAAAGCTTCTGCAAGTTCTCGACTGTTGCCTCGAAGAAAGCCTTTTGCGTGAGGCGCTTCCCCACGACTGCATCGATTTGAGCCGCGAAGTCGGCATAATGCTGCGTAGTCGCCCAGATCGAGAAGATCAGGTGGTAGGGATCGACCGGCGCGAGCTTGCCGCGCTTGATCCAAATCTTGATCAATTCCGCCTTTTCATCCACCAGGCTTTTCAACGAAGTCCGCAAATGCTGGCGAACCAAGGGCGCGCCTTGGACGATCTCTAGACAGAACAGTCGCGAAGCCTCTGGATTTTTGCGCGAAAACTCGACCTTGGCCCGGATGTAGGATTTCAAGGTTTCGACAGGATCGCCTTCCGCGTTCAGCGCCTCGAGAGGCGTTAGCCAATCCTGCAGAAGACGCTTCAAGACACCTTGGTAGATCTCTTCCTTCGATTTGAAGTAGTAGAAGAGGTTAGGACGCGACACGTCGGCACTTTCGGCTATTTGGTCGAGAGTCGTCCCGTGCAAACCGAAGCGGGAGAACAGCTGCAACGCCGCGTCCAAAATGGCTTCTTCCCGCTCTTGAATCCGCTTCAGGCGCCGCGGACTCTTCGTACTTGCTCTTTGACTCGCCATCTGCACTCCGTAGCGCGCGATGCAACACGGCGGTCCAAGATGGTTTGGCCCTAGGCTGCACTGCTTGCTCGGCGATTATGACAGATGCGGCAATGCTGGGGCAACTCGCGAGGCTTCGCGCCATGTGCTCTGCAGCGTCGCTATGGATCTGCTCGGAGCTTACGGACGGCCGGCCAGAAATCCCTTCTCAAAGCGCGGCGCCCCCCGGCACCCGTCCTGGCGCTGCCGAGCGTTCCTCTTTGCCTATCGGCAAACCAGCCGCCGATTCGAGCGACTTGCTGCCGGTCTCCGGACCCAGGGCAAAAACCACGCCGGCCTGAGTGAAGACGATGCCGGCCAGCATGGCCACGACAGCCGGGAGGCCCCCAAAGGCGAAGGCGCCAACTAGTACGAACTGTACTGACGCCGTGGCCAGCCGCCCGGCCGCGCCGCAAAACCCAACGCCACGCAGGCGCACCGGTGTATCGAACAACTCTGGCAGATAGATATTGCTGGCAATCGAACTGGCGGCTCCCAGCGCACCCGCCAGTAGAAATGCCACGATAGCCAGTGCCGTCCCGTTCGTCAGAGCAAAGGCTCCGCACAGGAGACCCGCGCAGGAGGAAGGAATGACGATGCCGAGACGGCGGCCTAACCGGTCCGCCGACCAGATCGAGACCGCTGCGCCGGTCAGAAGCCCGATCGACATGATCAGCGGAAGATGAAGGGCTGACTAAAAATTCATTCCCTGGCTGATGGAGAACGTCGGAAGCCATTGGAGGAAACCGTTGATCACAAAACCCGTTGTCGTGGTCAAGACGACACCGACAATCGTTCGCAGTACGGTTTGTCTCTCGAACAAGACCGACAGCGGGGTGACGGCTCTGCTTTGTACCGTTGCCCGGCCTGCCGATGCTGATCCAGGATTCGCCGTCACAATATTGGAAGCCAGCTCGATCCCATCCAGAAGGGCGTTCGCCTCCGACGTTCGACCGACCGCCTCAAGCCAGCGGGGTGATTCCGGCAGCGATCGTCGAAAGAACCAGATCAGGAGGGCCGCTGCCCCCGGCAACAAAAACATCCATCTCCAACCAAGAGACGGTACAACCCATGAAGCCGTCAACAATGCAACGATTGATGACGCATTGGCCATCAGCACCATGCTGGCAATAATCCGGCCGCGATATTTGGCTGGAATGAACTCCGCCATGGTAGCGTAGCCGACGACGATTTCTGCGCCGAGCCCAAGGCCCATGACGAAGCGCAGGACGATCAAGATCGTCATGTTCGGTGCGAAGGCGGCGGCGACCGAAGCGAGCCCGAACACGAGCAGGTTTAGCTGATAGCAGAAGCGGCGGCCATAGCGGTCGCCGACAATACCGGCGCCCCAGGCGCCCGCCGTCAAGCCCACGAAGGTAGCGGTAAGGAACGTTGCGTTCAGGCTCATGGTCGACCAGCCCGACTGAACCAGCGCAGCGAGCACGGCGCCGGCGGAGTACAGTTCGAACGTATCGACAAACAACCCGGCGGTAATGAGCGCCAGGAGCCGGTAGTGCCAAGGTCCGAGCGGCAATCTGTCGAGGCGCGGGCCGCTGTTCGCGACTTGCAAAGTCACGTGCTGAATCATGGCATTTCTCCCGGCGTCTCGAAGACGCGTTGTTGTTCTCGATTGATCTAGATGGAAAGACGATAAATGCGCGCCGCGGTGCCGGCGAAGAGCAATCGGCGCTCGTCCTCGCTGGCGCCGACTGTCAGGCGTTTGAACGTATTCCAGAGCGTTGAGTACCCCGTGCCTTGGATTTCGACGGGAAAGTTGCTTTCGAACATGCAACGGGCAGGCCCGAAGGCCTCGATACATGTCTCGATCCACGGTCTCCATATCTCTGCGAGCAGCCGCGAATCCGGAGGATCCTTCGCATCGACGTAGTCGTAGGCCGCGCAGCGCCCAAGCAGGCCACCGAGCTTGCAAACGACATTCGGCCGTCGAGCGACGTCTAGCACGCCGCGACGCCAATCTTCGAAGTGTCGCTCGCGATCATATGCATAGGGACCGTAGCCGAGAGGTCCGCCGCAGTGGTTCATGACGATGACGAGATCCGGACAGGCGTCCGCGAGGCCGGCGAGGTCGCTGAGTTGCGTGTGGAACAACCAGGAATCCAGGCTAAGGCCGTAGGCCGCGAGTGTCCGCGCACCTTCGCGGATAGCCGGATCGGCGAATGCGTCAGGGCTTGCTCCTGTGTGGCTGCTCAGGATCTGCGGACTGGCGTCCCAACTGGTTGAAAAGCGCACGCCTTTGAACAGGTCCGGCGCCGCCTGCAGATGTGCGTCCAGCACCTCCGCCACTCGCGCGCCCAGCCGCAGGTCGGAAAACCCGATTATGCCGCGGGCTATCTCCGCCGGCCCAAACCGACCACTGGCGCTCATGGCGTGCATTCCGACCACGAACTCGGTTTCGCCGACAGGCCGCATCGAGACGGGACCTTTTGCGCGATACATCGACACGCATTCCGCATAGATCGTGGCAACGACGTTGTGATCGCGTCCGACATCTTCGCCAAATTCATCAACCAGGTAACGAAACCCTGGAACGTCCCAGAGGTGGTGATGCGCATCGACGATGGGCAACTCGGGGAACAGGATCTCTTCTCGCGGTTGGCGCGCAAGCCACGGCCGGTCTGGAGGAAAAATCCGACCGAACTCCGTGGGATGGCCATGGGGAGAGACAGCGAAAATCGAGGGAAGCGAAAGTTCGGTCATGAGGGGGCTGCTCCCGAGGCGGCGTCCTTGGGGCAGCCGTGTGTGACGCTAGTGTTCAGGACCTCATGCGGATAGAAGGCTTCGCATCGTGCCAAGCGGCGAGCTGTGCGGGCCATCCCTAGCATCGTGAAGCGTACTGCCGTTGAATCTCCCGGCGCCTCCGTCGCGACTTTCACGGTCATCGCTCCTGACGGATGGCCGATGCGCAGCGTTGGTCGGGACACATCGGAAACGACAGATCGAACCACGGATCCATCCAAGCGCGACGCGGCTGCCAGACACATCGAGCCCGTGCCTGCGATGCTCTCATGCAGGCGTCCCATGAACATAAGCCTGACTCGCAGGTCGACGTCAGCCGCATCGATCTCGACTCCGCTCAACGTGAGATAACTCGCCGGCGGCGCGACGACCCCGATCATCGGCAAGCCGGGTGAATGTTCATCGGCCTGTCGCCAATCCTCGCAGAACCCAAGGAGGGCTGCCGCCTTGCCGCGCAGCTCGGCCAGCCGCCGCAGCAGCGCTGTGTTCGCGTGAATGGCGTCGTCGAGCTCACTGCCATTCATGCCAACGTCGCTCGCGGCTACCCAGAGCACGGGGTTGCCGACGTCGCACAAAGTCGCGGGGATTTTGCTTCCATCCTCCAGCGTCAGAACGTCGGTTGCCGCTTGTGTCGGGAGCAGCCTGCCGGTCTTCGCGCCCACCGTATCCACCCAATTGAGGAGGATCGGAGCACCCGTGCCAGGGACACCCGGAATTGCCAGATCGCCCGAGACGCGCGCTCGGCCGTTCAGGACCGGGACGTCCGCGACGATGATCTTGCCGGTGTTGGTATTATGGATGCGGACGCGTGTCACGCCCTCGACCGCGGGGACCAGGCCCTCATCGACCGCGAAGGGACCGACTCCCGCGGAAATATTGCCGCAATTGCCGCTGTGAACGACGCGACGGCGATCTACCTCCACCTGAGCGAAGGTGTAGTCCACGTCTGCATCCGTCCGGCTGGATCGCGCAATGACAGCTACCTTTGACGTGATGGGACGTGACCCGCCAAGCCCGTCGATCTGCAGCACATCGGGGGATCCCATCAGGCGAAGGAGGAGCCGGTCCCGTTCGGAACCAGCCGGCGGCAGCGCGCGTTCGTGAAAAAACAGACCCTTGCTCGTGCCGGCGCGCATGATCACGCAATTGATCGCCGACTGCTCGCCGTGGCTTTCCATCCGACGTCCTCCTGCGATCCGGGTGCCCCTCCCCGACCGACGCGGAATTTAAGTAGCGCATGGCTTGAAGTCAATAAGTTTATATACACATAAACTCTATGCCTATCGCGCGACTTGCCGTGCGATATCGACGGACGGAGGCGCCGCAATTCGATCGACCGGCGTCAGTTACTTGATTGCAACCAAAGGAGACAAACCATGCGAATCGGCATTATCGGAGCCGGCCTGGTCGCACAGGGCGTGGCGCAATTGGCGCTCAAATCTGGACACGAATTGATGCTCAGCAACGGGCGCGGCCCCGAAAGCCTCCGCGACGCCGGGCGCAAAATTGGGGTCAGCATCGGTACCGTGGACGAAGCCGTTGCCTTCGGCGACGCGATCCTGGTCGCAATCCCGTTCAGCGCCATCCATACGCTTCCCACGGAAGCGCTTTCCGGAAAGCTGGTGATGGACGCTGCAAACTACTACCCCGAGCGCGATGGGCGGATCGAAGAACTCGACATGCGGGAGTCCACAACCAGCAACATTCTGGCGAGACACCTTTCAGGATCGCTGATCGTCAAGGCATTCAACGCGATTCTGGCCAGCGACTTGGTCAAGGATGCCAAGCCGGCCGGATCGCCGGGGCGACGGGCGCTTCCTATCGCCGGCGACGATGCGCAAGCCAAGCAAGTCGTGGCGACCCTGCATGATGAGCTCGGCTACGATGTCGTGGATGCCGGCCCGCTGTCGGAAAGCTGGCGCTTCGAGCGCGCTAAACCAGCATATTGCGTAGCGTTCGATGAGAGCGGATTGCGGGGCGCTCTTAGCCGCGCCGAGCGCGATCGTGAGGTCGAGGAAGGCTCCTGGCGCAAATGAGGCGGCACATGAAGGCCATCAGGATCGAGCAATATGGCGGCCCCGAGGTGCTGCGCCTGCAAGACATTCCCGCGCCTGAGCCGGGTCGTGGGGAAGTGCTCGTGCGCATTTCCAACGCCGGTATCAATGTGATGGATATCGGCACGCGAAAAGGTGTCTTCGCGTCTTCGCGCACCTACTCCGTCAAGCTCCCGACCACCATCGGCATGGAAGGCGCAGGCACGGTCGAAGAGGTGGGTGATGGCGTGAGTAGATTTCGGCGAGGCGACCGCGTGGCGTATTGCCTGGTTTGGAGCAGTCATGCCGAATTTGCCGTTGTGCCCGAGGACTGGCTCGTCCACGTCCCAGCCGCAATACCGCTATCACTCGCCGCGGCTGCGACATTTCAAGGGTTCACCGCCCACTATCTTGCCACGGATGTCGGCCAACTCGGGCCCGGGCGCAGTTGTCTCGTTCACGCGGCCGCCGGCGGCGTCGGACAACTTCTGCTTGGCTTTGCGGCACGCCTCGGCGCAACGGCCTTTGGTACGGTCCGATCCGAGGGACAAAAGCAAGTCGCGCTCGAACGCGGCGCGCGGGAGGTCTTTTTGTCCGACGAAGGGAGCTTCGTCGCGCCGCTCCTGGAAGCCACCGGGGGTAGGGGCGTCGACGTGGTATTCGACTCTGTCGGAAGCTCCACCCTTCGGCACGACTTGAAAGTAGCCAGGTGCCGGGGCCTGATCGTGAACTTCGGATCGTCCGGCGGCGCGGTCACCGACCTCAACCCGGCTGAACTTGGCGAGGCCGGATCACTCTATCTCACAAGACCGCGCCTCAAGGATCACCTCGTTGGCGTAGAGACGATCGAGCGGCGCGCAGAAGCTCTGTATGCTGGTCTCGCCGAGGGGAGCCTCAGGCTTCGTCTGGGCGATCGCTACGGAATGGACCAGATCCGAGAGGCCCACGGGGCGATCGAGAGACGTGAGGCCGAGGGCAAGCTGGTGCTCGATATCGCGCCGGTTGATTGAGAAGCATCAGCTCCCGAGAGTGCGCGGGATGCAGATGCTGCCCGACATCAACCGGCGAGCTGTTCGCGGGAATCCGAGAGCTTGAAAAGCTCGCCCGTCGTCCTGTGCAACAACACGGACATCCAGCGTGCCGCCGGGGTGGCCGATGCGAAGCACGTCGGCCCCGCCCCGGTGACGCTCCGAGAGAACGCGCTGCACGAGGGTGCCGGCGATGCGGGAAGCTGCAGCAAGACAGATCGCACCGGTGCCTGCCATGGTTGGATGGCATCGGCGCAGATAAAGGAGGCGCGCATGCATGTCCGAAGGCGCGTCGTCTGCCGAACGCCCGACTAGCACGATCATGGGCATTGCCGGCAGATCGCCCGTCCTCCAATCCGGCCAGAAACCAAGCGCCTGGCCTACACGCCCCCGTATTTCCTCCGTCGCGGCAATCAAGGCCGCATCGCTCTCGATTTGCTCGGGACTCTCATCGCCGCGCAATCCGAACGCAGAGGCCTCGATGAAGACGCAGGGATTGGCGACGTCGCAGACTGACGTCTGGAACACGCGACCATCATCCAAATGCACCGTTTCGATCGCCGTGCCGGTCGGCAAAAGACGGCCGGTCGCGGCTCCGATCGTTCCGGCATAGTCCATTAGGATCTCAGCACCCGTGCCCGGGACGCCCGGGATCGCGCATTCGCCAAAGACTCTCGCTCTCGCTCCAGCCACCGGCACCCGCGCCACCAGAATGGTGCCCGTATTAGTATTGTGAATGCGGACCGTCGTCACAGGCTCTGTCGCCCGAACGAGTCCTTCGTCGATGGCGAATGGGCCGACCGCAGACGAGATGTTGCCGCAATTGCCTTCGTATCCAATCCTGTCGGAGCCGATCTCAACCTGGGCGAACGTGTAATCCACGTCGGCGTCCGGCCGTTCTGACGGATCGACGATGGCCACCTTGGATGTGTTGAGCCGGGCGCCGCCCATTCCGTCGATTTGCGTCTCATCGGGCGTGCCCATGGCGCGCTTAAGTAGATTATCGCGATCGCGGCCCGGTGCGGGCAGATCGCGGCTACGGAAAAACAGTGCCTTACTGGTTCCGCCCCGCATCACCACGCAAGGAATCTCGATTTGATCTGCGTCGTCCAGTTCAGAGCCCATCATGCACGATCCGGCCGGCAGTCAGCGTATTCACCGTATCGCCGGGAATGTCCATCAGGATACGGCTGCGCTCCGACGACAGGAACGCCGCGAGATAGAGGATAGGTCGATCCTTATCGTCGTGCATGACGCGCACGAGGCGCAGCAGAGCGGCCCCGACTTCGACTTTCATTTGGCCGGCCAAAGTGGGATCGGCAATCACGGCGGTAAACTCCTGCAGCACGCGCCCGAAGACGACCCCTTGGCCCAGCAACAATTCATAGAGCGGCGATTTCCTAAGGCGCGATGCGCTCACGCCCTTGCGGAATTCGCTGGGAATCCACGCATCCGTCAGCATGACGGGCATGCCGTCCAGCGTGCGCAGGCGAACGGCGTGAATGGCCTCCTCGCCTTCCCCCAGCTGGAGCAGATGCACCACGCTTTCAGTTGGCAGAGCATGCTCGAACAGCAGGACTTGCACCTCCGTTTCGCTCGCCTGCTTCTTGAGCTCGTCGATCAGGCTGAGATTAGGCGCGGCGCGCGGGATGGCCGTGCCCTGTCTTACGAAGGTGCCCAACCCGTGCCGACGCTCCACCAATCCCAGCGTTGCAAGGTCCGCAAGCGCACGACGGACAGTGATGCGCGACACCCGGAAGTGCTTGCAGAGTTCCTCCTCCTTCGGCAGCGCTCCACTCGGCCCAAACGCGCCGCGCAGAATTTGCTCGCGCAAGACCAGGAACAGCTGGCGATGCAGCAATGTGCCCTTGGCGGGCGAGAACTCGGGAATGCCAGCAGCAGGGGACATGGTCTTCACAGCTTTGGGAGAGACGAATCGCAACTTAGCACCTCGACATCCGCTTGGCACAGCAGAGCGTTTCACGCACGTGCCGATAATTGGAAACAGCTCCGCCAAGAGATATTATGTTGACATAATGATATAAACACTTAATGCTGTTAGGTAGCAGTTGTCAATGACCGCCTGCTTAGGCAAGCGATCCAACAAGATGGATGAGGGATGGACGCGTTCAAGGAACAGGTTTCCAGCCAGCGCGAATGGCAATCGGCTCGGTTTGCAGATTTCGCCATCGGACTGACGCTCAGCGAAGTACCCGCTGCGGTGCAGGACCTGGCCAAAAGACACTGGCTCGACACGCTGGGCGTCGCCATCGCGTCATCTGCGTTTGCCTTTGGTCGCGTCGCACTCGAGGGCGTACGTGAACTCGGCACCGGGTCCGATGCGACTGCCATCGGAAGCGGCGCCATGTTGCCAGCGGCCTCCGCGGCCCTCGTCAATGGCGTTCTCGCTCATGGTCTCGATTTTGACGACACGCATATCGGCGGCATTTATCATGCGAGCGCTCCTGCTCTTGCGACCGTTCTCGCCGTTGGCGAAGCCAAAAAGACACGTGGCCGCGACGCCCTGCTCGCCTTCATCGCCGCGATCGAGATCGGGTGCCGGTTAGCTATTGCGGGCGCCGGCGATTTTACGCGCCGCAATTTTCACGCTACGGCCGTGTGCGGCACCTTCGCAGCGGCCGCCGCTGCCGGCCGACTCTCGGGCGCGACCCGCCCCCAATTGGTCAGCGCCTTCGGCCTATGCGGCAGCATGGCCTCTGGCATTCTGGAAACCGGGGAATCTTGGCTCAAGAGGCTCCATCCTGGGTGGTCGGCGCACGCCGGGGTCGTCGCTGCCGCACTGGGCCGGGTTGGTTTCATAGGCCCGGACACGGTGCTCGAAGGCCGTAGGGGCTTCTATGCGGCCCATATCGGCCACGTTCCAGACCCCCTGCCCGGCCACCAACTCGGGGCAGAGTGGCGGGCGATCGGACTCGCTCTCAAGCCTTACCCGTGCTGCCACGTGATCCACGCGTTCGTCGATGCCGCCTTCGAGCTTCGCGATCAGTTCGCGCTTGGTGACGTGGAGCGGATCGAATGCAAGCTCACCCGCGAGTGGCTCTCCCTAGTGACGGAACCACGAGCCGATTGCATTCGCCCAGCGAATGCGTATCGCGCATTGTTCAGCGTGCAATACGTGGTGGGCCTCGCGCTCGCTCGCGGCCGCGTCGATCTCGCCGCTTTCTACGATGAACCGCTGGATGCGCCCGACGTGCTCGCGATCGCCGAAAAGACCTGGTGTGTCGACGATCCCGAGAGCGACTACCCCGCGCATTTCCCGGGAGAGATGATCGTTCACCTGAGAAATGGACGAGTTCTAAGCAGTCGAAAGCCATGGAGCCTTGGCACGCCGGAATGGCCGATATCTCAGGCCGACCTAGAGGCAAAGTTCATGGCCAACGCCACGCGCGTCGTATCCACCCGCGCGGCCGAACGCCTTGCCGAAGCCGTGATGCACCTTGAAGACGCGGACTCGCTACAGGAGATCATGTCTCTGTCGACCGCGGCGCAAGCGCCACACTGACGGCCGTCCAGCCCTCCTTGGTCATCGCGGAACCAACCGCACAGACGATCGAAAAACGGAGCAACGACATGAGCAATCCACGGCATGCGACGCGCAAAGCCTACGCGCAAACGACATACGGCGCCATTCACTACGCTGAAATTGGCGAAGGCCCTCCTCTCCTGATGTTGAGCGAGACCGCGCGTACTTGGCGGCACTTCGAGCGGATCATGCCTTTGCTGGCACCTCATTTCCGAACGATCGCGATTGATACTCCAGGGTACGGCAATTCTCACGCTCTGCCTGAGCCGCTCTCGATCGAGTCGCTGGCCGAATGTGTCGCCGCATTCCTACCTGCAATCGGATTGCGCTCGTCGAACCTGTTCGGCATTCACCTCGGCAACAAAATCGCCTCAGCCGTTGCGGCCAACTTCCCCGAGCGGATCGACCGGCTGGTATTGGCGGGACAAACCCACAGCATCATTCCGGAGGTCGCATCGCGCAACGAAGCCATCAAGCCTATCGTTGACGGCTACCTCCAGCCCGCCGGGGAGAACGCGGACGGCAGTCATCTGGTGAGGCAATGGCTGCGCACCTTCAATACGGCCTCGGGAAAGTGGTGGCCGACGCAGGTGCTGACCGGAGCGAAGGTCACAGAAAAAGACATCGAAGATGCGGAATCGACAGTTTCTGACTATCTCCTAGGATGGCGCAGCGTAGATCCCGTCTATCGCGCGGTTTATGCATATGACCTCGCCGAGGCCTATCGAACGATTCGAGCACCCACGCTGATCCTTGAACTGACGACGCCTCAGGAAACACACATGGGCCCCCAGGCCCAGCGTATCGCGGCGATGCTGTCTTCGGGCGTCTCCAAAAGCGTTCCTGTAACCTACGCATCCGCCATGCAGACGGAAGCCGCGCCCATTGCCGAGGCGATCATTCCGTTTCTGCTAGGCGGCGACTGAACTCGCTGACGAAGCAGTTCGGCTACCTAGCGCCCGTCTGCGCCTCCGTCAGGGACGCCTGACTAAGGAGAATAGTTCTGTCGTCGGACCAGATATCACTCGTTAGATCGAAGCCGTGGAGGAAATAATGACAGTTGGAAAGACCCTGCCTGCTATCAGCCTGCTCGTTGCTTCGACGCTGCTCGGCAACGGGACTGCGCTCGCCGAGAAGAAATACGGTCCTGGAGCTTCGGACGTCGAGATCAAGGTCGGAAACATCATTCCCTACAGCGGACCGATGTCTTCGTTTGCAATCATGGGGAAGACCGAGGAAGCGTACTTCGCCAAGATCAACGCTGCAGGCGGCATCAATGGTCGACGGATAAAGTTCATCTCCTACGACGATGGATACTCCCCGCCCAAGAGCGTCGAGCAAGCTAGAAAGCTGGCCGAAGGAGACGAGGTCTTGCTCCTGTTCGGTGCGCTGGGAACCCCCGGCAACGTAGCCATTCAAAAATATCTGAATCAACGCAAAGTCCCCCATCTGTTCGTCGCATCCGGAGGAACTCGTTTTGGCGACTCGAAGGCTTTCCCATGGACAATGGGTTGGCAGCCAAACTACCAAAGTGAAGGCCGCATTTATGCAAAGTCCATTCTAGCGAACCAACCAACGGGAAAAGTCGCCGTTCTCTGGCAGAACGACGACTCCGGGAGAGACTGGTTGAAGGGCTTCCGGGATGGATTGGGCGAGAAGGTCGATATGATCGTGGCGGATCGGTCTTACGAGGCCGGCGATCCGACGATCGATTCGCAGGTCGTTTCGCTGTTCAATTCGAAGGCCGATGTGCTCGTCGCGCTGAGCGGACCGAAGGCATCGGCGCAAGCGATCAGGAAGGTCGCCGAACTGGCCTGGAAGCCCACTTTCTATCTGGTCAACACGTCCAGCTCGATCGCGAACGTCCTCAAGCCGGCCGGCTTGGAGAACTCCAGAAATATCATATCAACCGACTTTCTGAAGGACCCGGCAGATCCCGCATGGAAAGATGATGGAGGCGCTAAAGCATACAACGCCTTCGTCGCCGAGTATTTGCCGGGCACTGACGGGACGGACCGCAACGTCGTCTACGCCTATTCTCTCGCGCAAACGGTCGTAAAGGTTCTCGAACAATGCGGCGACGACCTCACGCGAGAGAACGTGATGGCGCAAGCCGCAAAGCTGAAGGAGTTCGCTCCGGACATGCTGTTGCCCGGGATCAAGATCAATACGGCGCCCGACGACTACTTTCCCATCCAGCAAATGCAGCTCAAGACATTCGATGGCTCGACGTGGGTGCGCACCGGTGAGGTCTTGACTGGAGAGGTCGGCCACCAACGGTGACGGTCGTAAACAGAAGTCGTGATTTCTCGCAAAAGGCGGGCCTCGCGGCTGACGGCCGCCGCGAAGCTATCCGAGATGGGATTATGTTCATCTCTGCTGCATAGGCTGTTTGTCGAGATCGACGCGCATCGAATCCCACTCCTCTGATCCAAATCGCGCGAACGTCTCCGCAACCGTCACTCCAGACGGTGGGGACGGCGACATGCCGGTATTGGCCAACTCGGACAACGCGGCGTCGAAAGCATGAACGGCAGCCATCGGGAGCATGGCCGGCAGTATGGTCAAGCGATAACCCATCGCTTGCGCATCCGCCATGCTGACGAGCGGCGTCTTGCCGCCCGCGACCAAGTTGAGAAGGCACGGGCCGGCTACGCGCTTCGGGATCTCCGCGAGTTCCCCGACGGAAAGCGCGGCTTCGACAAAAGCCATATCCGCACCACTCTTCAATGCCGCGTTCGCCCTGCGTATTGCTTCGTCGAAGCCAACGACTGTCCTAGCGTCGGTTCGGGCAATGATGAGGAAATCGGGGGAGCGGCGCGCCGATACGGCGGCGCGAACTTTCACCAGGAACTCCTCCAATGGGACAAGCTCTTTGCCCTCGAGATGGCCACAACGCTTCGGAGAAACCTGATCTTCCAGATGGATGGCCGCCACGTCGCGGTTCTCGAATTCACGCACTGTTCGGGCGACGTTGAGCTCGTTGCCGTAGCCCGTATCGGCGTCTGCGATGAGCGGAACTGAAACCGACCGGGCTAATACGGCCGCATTCTCGATCATTTCGGACATGCTCAGCAATCCGTAATCGGGGTAGCCGCGCGCGATGGAGGTACCACCGCCCGTCATGTAAACGGCCGGAAATCCGGAATGCTCGATGGCACGCGCGCCGATGGCGTCATAGGCGCCCGGTGCGACCACCATCTCGCCATCGGCCAAGCGCTGCCGCAGCCGGGATGACATTCTCATGTTCCACTCCTTTTTGGTTGACTTCCATCGATCTATTATGCTTGTTATATACACATAACAACCCACTTCGCAACGTTCGATGTGAGACAGGCGCGGGGGGCCAGGAGGACGAATGTCCGAGACACTCGTACAGAAAATCATCTCCCGCCACCTCGGGGGAAAGGCAGTAAAGCCGGGCGATGTCGTGATGCTCCCTTGCGACGTGGTTCTGGGCAACGATGCGTCCACCAACGGCGCCATCCGAGTACTCCACGAAATGGGCGTTGACCGTCTGCCCGACCCCTCCAAGGTCGTCACAGTCGCCGATCACTTCGCGCCGGCCAAGGATGTGATCTCAGCGACCCTCCTGAAGCAGATGCAGGATTGGGCGCAGGAGCAAGGCGTCGCCTTCTACGGACAAGGGCGCGGCGGCATCGAGCATACGGTCCTTATCGAAGAGGGCTGGGTCGTGCCGGGTTCGGTTATCGCAGGCGGCGATTCGCATACTTGTACTTACGGCGCGCTCGGTGCCTTCGGCACTGGAGTGGGCCTGACGGATCTTGCCTGCTGCATGGCGACGGGCATGTTCTGGCAAACCGTACCTGACACGATCCGGGTCGTCTTTTCCGGCACACGGCGGCCATTCGTGAGGGGCAAAGACCTCATTCTAGCCGTCCTTGCTCAGACCGGCGTCGCCGGCGCGACTGGCAGCGTGCTGGAATTCACCGGATCGGCCGTGGTCGACTTGTCGATCGACGATAGAATGGCGGTGAGCAACATGGCGGTCGAGGCCGGAGCCGAAACCGGCTTCTTCCCGGCTGATGGCGTCACCGCCGAATATCTCCAGAGTCGGGCCAATCGCGCCTGGAGCGCGGAAGCATCCGATAGCGATGCTACATTCGCGCGCGAACTGCACATCGACTTGAACACGCTTTCGCCTCAGCTCGCCTGGCCGCACCTGCCGGGAAACGTAACCGCCGCGAGTGAAGCGGATACGAAAAAGGTCGATCAGGTCTACATCGGCAACTGCGCAAACGGCACCATCACCGACCTGCGTGACGCAGCCGCTATGATGCGAGGGCGGCAAGTCGCGAATGGCACGCGCATGATTGTCGTTCCGGCCAGTCGGCGTGTCTATAAGCAAGCTCTCGAAGAGGGGCTACTGCAAGTTTTCGTTGAGGCTGGTGCGGTGGTGTCGGCACCCACCTGCGGCGCATGCTTCGGCGGGCACAACGGAGTGATGGCGGCCGGCGAGCGTGTCGTCGCCACTACGAACCGCAACTTTCGAGGGCGCATGGGATCACCGGAGGCCGAGGTGTTCCTTGCGAATGCCTCAGTGGCTGCCGCGGCGGCGGTCGCAGGCCGGATCATCGACCCTCGAGAACTGGAGAGCGCTGCATGATCGTGACAGCCGTCGTAGTTCCCGGAGACAACGTCGATACCGACGTTCTTTATCCGGGAAAATACATCAACATCCTCGACCCGATGCAGGCCCGACTTCACCTGTTCGAAGGCCTGGACCCCTCCTTGCGCGACAAGCTGAGAGGATCGACTGCGCTGTTTGTCGGCGAGAACTTCGGGTCGGGTTCGTCGCGAGAGCAACCTGCCAGCGCCATGGTAGCGTCTGGCGTGCGGTGTCTGATCGGTCGCAGTTTCGCGCGAATATTCGGCCGCAATGCCGTTAATTGCGGACTTCCGGCCTTTGTGAACCCGACGGCCGTAGATGCAGTTCTGGACGGCGCAGAGGTGGACGTCGATCTCCGAACTGGAGTGGTCCGCATCGGCGAGAGAGATTTCGAATCCGCTCCGATGCAGAGCGTTCCAAAAGAGATATTGGCGGCAGGTGGACTTGTGAAATGGGTGCGGACCAGATCCACGTCGCCGAGATCTTGATGCGCCCCCACGGCTCGCGTGCAATCTGACCAAACTCAGAATGCGTTGGCAAATTACCGTTCGGATTTAGATGACGGCGAGCGCGAGCTTGCCCTGAAGATGTCCAAGTGCAGCGCGCTCGTGCGCTTTCCGGGCCTCCGCGAGCGGCAGGACGCTATCGATCAGGATCCGAATTGCGCCATTGTCGAGGAGGGGCGCGATCTCCGCCAACTGACGCCCGTTCGAGCGGACTTGTGTGGCTGAAACGGTGACACCAAGCTGCCTCGCTTCCTCAGCGCCGGCAAATCCCAACGGGAAGATTGGAAATAGCGCCCCGCCCGGCCTGATCGTGCGCAGGAAACGACTTGACGTCGGACCGCCCACAGCATCGACAACGAGATCGACGTCCCGCAAGACATCTTCAGGCGCCGTCTGGCCATAGTCGATGAACGCGTCGGCGCCGAGGTCACGAAGAACTGCCTCGTTTCGTCCGGATGCGATCGCTGTCACTCGAGCGCCCCGCCACTTCGCCAGCTGTACGAGGAGATGCCCCACGCCACCAGCCGCGCCGTTGATGACGACGGACCTGCCCTCGAGGGGCACCGGCTCATGCTGATGCGACTGCAGCGGATTTGGCTCTTCGTGGCCCAGGTCGATCAGAAACTGCCAAGCGGTCAGCAGCGACATCGGTGCGGCAGCCGCTGAGACATGGCTGATCGCGCCCGGCTTCAGAGCGAGTTGCGCTGCGGGCACACTGACGTATTCGGCGTAAGCGCTGCTTTGCCCGGCGAGCCCCTCCGGAAAGCGAACCATGGCATAGACCTCGTCCCCTGCGGCGAACCCTTGCACCTGATCTCCAACCGCTTCGACAGTGCCAGAGATGTCCGTCCCCGGAATGATCGGAAAGGCGACTTTGGGCTGCCATTCGGGAGGCAACATCCTGTAGCCCTCACGCAAGTACCAGTCGGGCGGGTTGATCCCGACGGCGTGAACGCGGACAAGCACCTCGCCGTCTTTGAGCTCAGGCTTGGGCGCATTTTCGTAGATCAGGACGTTAGGGCCGCCGAAGGCGTGCATTCGGACTGCTTTCATTTCACCGCTCACGGGATCCTCCAAGCTGTATGTTCGCGATTTAGTGGATGGATCCACGGTTGATAACGGCCCAACAAGTCGCTTTACTAGTGCCACGATGGAACCAATCGGCATCGAGCGCCTCTCGGGGCTCATCGCCTTCGCACGGGCGGGATCGCTGGGCAGCTATATCGCAGCGGCGAAATCGCTGGCGATCTCGCCGTCGGCCGTCAGCAAGAGTGTGCAGCGTCTCGAACGCCATCTCGGGGTGACGTTGTTCACCCGAACCACGCGCTCCCTCAAGCTCACGCCCGAGGGCCGCGAGCTACACGAACGCGCAGTGAGGCTGCTTCGGGACGCGGAAGAGATCGAGCAGGCTGCAAGAGCCGTTCGCGCTGAGCCCGCGGGCTCGTTACGGATCGCCGCGCCGCTGCCACTCGGGCTCCACCTTATAGCTCCGTTGCTGCCCGCCTTTCGCGAACGCCATCCCAAGGTGACGATCGACCTCCGCCTCGACGACCGCCTGGTAGACATCGTCGATCAGGGGATAGATGTTGCCGTGCGCATCGGCGATCTGACCGACTCGCGCCTGCTGTCCCGGCGGCTCTCTCCTTTACGGCTATGCGCCTTTGCTTCCCCCGCCTATCTCGCCGCTCGCGGAACGCCTGCGCATCCCGACGACCTCGCGGCGCACGATACGGTCAATCTCAGGTATCAAAGCAGTGGGCAGACGTTCCGCTGGCCATTCCTGGCGGGGGGTCGCGAGATCGATATCTTACCGCCGTCGGGAATCCTCGTCGATGCCAGCGAAGCTGTCGTGGCAATTCTGGCAGCAGGCGGTGGCATCGGCATCAGCGCCTCCTTTATTGCCGCCCCCTATGTTGCGCGTGGCGAACTGGTACCAGTGCTCGCTGATTTCGCCGTCGAACGTGATACGATCACCGCGCTCTGGCCGTCGAGCCGGCGCGCAAATCCGGCTGTGCGTGCCTTCCTTGATCATCTGCGCAGCAATGCCGACCGAACAATGGCGGGCGCGCCATCGACGCCCGGATCGGCGCGAGCGAAGGCTATTTCAGCTCGGAAACCGCAGGGAAGTCGACCATGAGCGGGATCGGAAACGTCAACTAAGCTGCTCGTCCAGACTGCGCGTCCGATCGGTGATCTCGGCTCCCGTATGCAGGGTCGAGGCCGGCTCGATCAGAAGCACCCAGCATTCCTCGTCCGCAACCGGGTTGTGCCGCACGCCTTTGGGTACGGTCAGGAAGTCGCCTTGCCGCAGCAACGTCGTTCCATCCTCGAACTCGATGCGAAGCTGTCCCTTTACGATGAAGAACAATTCGTCCTCGCCATCGTGAGCATGCCAGACAAGCTCACCCTTTAGCTTGGCGACCTTGAGAAGCTGATCGTTGACGCGGCCTATTACCTTCGGCGACCAATACTCATTGACCCGCTCAAACGCAGCTGCGAGATCAGTCGCGGCGAACATTGGATGCTCCATAGAACTCACGCAATCCTGAGAGTGCGCAAAAAGCCGATCGACGAACGTACTTCCGCCCCATCAAACCTCCCGATGCAGTTTGCTGGTCGTCGGCAAGATATAGTCAATCCCACCAAGGCTTCAAAGACAATAGGACGAGACACACCGTTGCGTTGTCGAGACGCCGAACGGTGCGTCGTTGCGCTCTCCTGGACTGTTCATCGAGGCCCGGTAGCTAAGGTTCCTTGAGCATCGAGCTAAGGAGCCGGCACTCCATCGCGGAATGCCGTCTCATGCTTATCGACTATGGCCACCGCCACGAAGGTGACTCCGACGCAGGCCGCGATGATGCCGAAGAACGCCGGTGCACCGTAATTGAGTGCCAACGTACCGACATAGGCGCTTACGATCGCCCCGGCGCGACCGAAGCCTGCCGCCGCTCCCACCCCGCTGGAACGTACGCTCGTCGGGTAGACGTAGGCGGCGAGCGCATAGAGCGAGCCCTGGGCACCGAGCAGGCAGAAGCCTTCGGCACACAGCAAGGCCATGACGAGGGGCTTGCTCTCGGACGAAATCGGCATCAACGCCAGCGCTGCGGCTCCGGCCGCCGCCGCACCGGAAACCGTCAGGATGGTGGCTCGCGTGCCGAACCGCCCGAGTGCCCACCCGGTCGCGATGCAGCCCGCCACGCCGCCGAAGTTGAACAAGGCCAGAGCGAAGCTTGCGCCCGGCACGTCGAACCCTTTTCCGGTCAGCAACGTCGGGGCCCATGCGTAGAGAACGTAGACGGGCAAGAGGCAGAAGAAGAAGCCGACCCAGAGCGCCGCGGTGGAACGTCGCAACGCAGCAGAGAAGAGCGCGGTCAGCGAGGCTTGTTCTGCTCCGGCATCGCGTCGGTCGACGAAGTGGTTCGCTGCCGCGGCAGTCCGATCGAGGATTTGCACCGACTTTGCAACGCGTTTTGGGTCCGCTCCTCGAGCGAGAAGATATCGCGGAGACTCCGGCAGTACCGCCGCAAGGATAGCCGCGACGATCATCGGCAAGATCCCGCTGACGACGAAGAGCATCCGCCAACCATACTCAGGCAGCAATTGAGCCGCCAAAACGCCGCCGATCATGCCCCCGACCGGGATACAGACGATACCGAGCATCACCGAGAGACTCCGGTTCCGCCGTGGCGTGAATTCCGCGATGAGCGCGGTCGCCGCCGGCAACGCGCCGCCCAGACCAAGACCCGCGAGGAGGCGGTACAGGCCGACCTCGCCGGCGCCATGCGCGGTCGAGATGACCAGCGTAGCCGCGCCGAACAGGAAGACCGATGCGATCAGTGCAAACTTCCGCCCGAGCCAATCGCCCACAATGCCCCCGATCGGCGTGCCGATGGTCATTCCGACGAATCCCAACGCAAGCGCCGGGGCGAAGTCGGCGCGTGCGACGTTCCATTCCTTGATCATGGACGGGATGGCGAATCCGAGAATCTGGTTGTCCAAGCCATCGAGGATGATGGCAAGCGCGCACAGGAACAGCACACCCTTGCGCGAGGCGCTCCACGCCCCTTCCTCGGCCAGGACCCCGATATCGACCACTGGCTTCCGCATGTCTTCCGCAATCTGTATCGCCATTTCAGCTTCCCCCTTTTTATGACGTTCCGATGCTCTTTCGTTTCGCAGGGCCCGCATTGCGGGCATCGGCTTGTCTCAGCCGAACGCGACGGTCCCAGGTTCGGCCGCCGCTTTGCGACGAGTTGCTTGAGTCCTTGCGGCGCTCAACGTGTTTGCCAGCAGGCACGCGATGGTCATCGGCCCCACGCCGCCCGGGACGGGCGTAATCGCGCCGGCAACCTGGACCGCCTCGTCGAATGCGACGTCACCTACGAGCTTTTCAAAGCCCTCCGATCTGATGCGAGTGATTCCAACGTCGATCACGGTTGCGCCGGGCTTGATAAATCGGCCACGGACGAGAGCCGGCACGCCGGTTGCGACCACCAGGATGTCCGCCTCGCGGCATCGGCGCTCCAGATCCGTCGTCTTGATGTGCGCAATGGATACCGTGCAGAGCTCTCGCAAAAGCAGCCTTGCCATCGGCCGCCCGACGACGTTCGAGGCGCCGACGACCAGCGCGTCGAGGCCTGCGATGTCTTTGTGAACCGACTTGATGAGACGCATGACGCCGAGCGGCGTGCACGGTACCAAGCCGCCTTCCATGCCGGCGGCCGTTCGTCCCACGTTCAAGGGGTTGAACCCGTCGACATCCTTCTCGGGGCGGATGGCCGTGACGACACGTGCCGTATCGATATGCGACGGTAAAGGAAACTGCACCAGGATGCCGCTGACGGAAGAATCGCGGTTCAGATCCTCGATCAGATTCAGAAGCTGGGACTCGGTCGTACTCGCTTCGAGCAGGTATCGGCGCGAGTGCATGCCCACGGCTTCGGTCTGCCGCACCTTGTTCGACACATAGACGTGGCTGGCGGGATCGTCACCCAACAGCACGACGGCCAGTTCGGGCTTTGGCGCGCCGCCGGCGACGAGCGCGGCAACACCCTCGGCCACCTCGCGACGCACGGTGGCAGCGAGTGCTTTTCCATCGATTATGCGGGCAGCCATCGGATGTCTCAGATCTTGGTCAAGTCGGCGCGGCGGTTGTCTTTCTTGTAGGGTGCCGGCGCCACCTTCGCGCGGATGTGCTTCTGCCGCCGGCCGGGCTCTCCCCATACGACGATCACATCCGAACCGATCTCTGCATGCTCGACGTCGATCGTGCAGAGCGAGAGCATCTCGCGGAAGAAATAACTGTACCCGCGCGAGGTGGTCACGCCGACGTCCTTTCCGCCGGCCAGCACGCGATCGGCATACATGAAGCCACGCTGATCTCGCGGCATTTCCATGTACTGATAAGGCTCCTGCTCCTTCTGGAACAACGATGCGTGCACGTCGGTGACGTCGGCGCCGTTCCAGACCAGGGTCCTGATCACGCGCCGCGGGTTGGCGACCTCTTTTTCTAAAGCCTCGCGCCCGAGGAAGTCATGATCGAATTTGATGTTCTTGGCCCAACCAAGTTCGACAGGACTGCGGTACCAGTCGCGCACGTCGTCCGACTGGAAGCTGCCGGCTATGTTGAAGGTCGATGCGAAGCCCGGCATCGCCGCCCGAAACTCATCCTGGTAGTCCTTCATGTCCTCGTCGAAGATCGCGGGCATGTAGTCCGTCACGATCGTCGGGAAACAAGCTTCGAGATGGTTGATGAAGATCGCTCGCCCACCGATGCGCCGGAGACCGAACTCTTGCCCGGCTGCGACGATCGCATCGTACACGACAGCCGCATCCTTCATGGGACCTTGAAGTTCGAAGCCCACTTCGCCGGACATGCCCTGCCGCAATGCCAGCATTTTGCAGCCGGCAATCTCGATCTCGCCGGAATGCATGAACTTCACGTCTCGCAACGACTGCTTCGAAACTTTCTCGAGCAGCGCCAGCGAGGTCGGACCCTGGACCTGGAAGTTGAACCAATCATCCGCCTCCGAGGTCACCTTGTAGTCGCCATGACGACGGACGTAGTCCACCCAGAAGGTGCCGCGGCCGAACAGCATGAATTCGTCTTCGGACAAGCGCGTCAGGATGCCTTCGGCGATGACTTTGCCCGCCTTGCTCGTATGGACCACGTGCTTCGATTGCTTGATATCGAACTTTTGGAAGCTATTGACCGAGACGTCCGAGAAGAGCTTCAACGTGTCCGGTCCCTTGAACCGACGTTCCCAGAGGAAAGACCAGTCGCCGATGGCACACGTCTCCTTCCATGACATGCTCTCGTCGATCCAATCCGTGTATTCGGGCAAGCCCCAACGCGACGTGAAGTAGCCTTCCGGCGTTCGGCGCATCCCCTTGGGCGTCAACATTTTCCTGCTTCTCCATTGATTAGTCGGCGAATACGATGGTTCTATCGCCGTTGATGATCACTCGGTCTTCGAGAAATAGATGGACGGCGCGCGACAGAACGCGGCGCTCGATATCCCGACCCTTGCGGACCAAGTCTTCCGGGGTGTCGCGATGGCTGACGCGCTCGACGTCCTGCTCGATAATGGGGCCTTCATCGAGATCACTGGTCGCGTAGTGCGCGGTCGCTCCGATGAGCTTGACGCCCCGCGCATGCGCCTGGTGATAGGGCCTCGCTCCCTTGAAGCCCGGCAGAAAGCTGTGGTGGATGTTGATGCAGCGTCCTTGCAGATGCCGGGAGAGGTCATCGGAGAGAATCTGCATGTATCGCGCGAGCACGACCAGGTCGGCCTTTGTCTCGTCGACGAGGGTTTTTATCTGCGCTTCCTGATGAGCTTTCGTTTCCTTGGTGACCGGCAGGTGGTGGAAAGGAATGTCGCCGACCAGACTGACCGCGAGGGCGGAACGCGGATGGTTGGACACGATCCCGACGACATCCATCCGAAGCTCGCCCAGGCGATGGCGATAAAGTAGGTCTCCGAGGCAGTGGTCGAACTTGGATACAAGCAGCAGAACCCGCTTGCGCTCGGCATGAGACCGCAACTTCCACTCCATTCCAAACTTGCGAGCGATCTGCTCGAGTTCGGTCCTGGCACGCGAGGCCCGCTGCTCGGGGAGCGTAACGTCAACCCGCATGAAGAACCGACCGCTCACGGACTCGTTGGCTTGGGCCGCTTCGACGATGTTGCCGCCGTTCTCGAAGAGACACCGCGAAACGTCAGCGACAATTCCGGGAACGTCGCTGCAAGACAGGGTCAGGATGTATCGGTTGGTTGCGTCGGATTCGGGATGCATCTTCGGGCAATAGCTTTCGGCCGAGTCGCGGGGTCCGGCGACCCCGTGGTGAACGAACAGACGGAAGCGAGAGACGGAAAACGGGACGGCCTATACGATGGCCGGAGCTGATATCCCGCTAAGTTTGCTCCCGAAGTCCGCCTCTGCAGGGCTTTGTGGGCAGCATCACCGAAACGACAGACATTGAAAATCCGGTATTATTCGATATGAGATATCAGTATTATGGATATCAGACGGCTGGACTTGAACCTGCTGCTGCTGCTCGACGGACTGTCGCGAGCTCAGAATCTGTCGTCGGTTGCCCGCCAGTTGGGTATGAGCCAGCCGATGGCGAGCGCCGGGCTGCGCAAGCTAAGGGACTTCTTCGGCGATCCGCTATTCTTGTCGACCGGGCGCGGAATGCGACCGACGCCATTCGCTGAATCGATCGCCGATGCAGTGCGGACCGTTCTTTCGACAGTCGACCAGCAGATCCTCCGAAAGCCGCAATTCGTACCGGAAACGAGCGAGCGGATCTTCACGGTCACGACTTCGGACATTGGTGTCCTGATTTTTATCCCGCCTGTGCTGCAGCGTATCCGCGCGATGGCGCCTTTGGCCCAACTCCGCTGCGTGCCCACGTCTCACGAACACCTGGAGGACGCGCTCGAGAGCGGGGAGATCGATCTCGCGATCGGATATTTTCCGGATTTGGTCGGTCCGAATATCGTCACCCAAGATCTCTTCGACCATCCTTTCACCTGCATTGTTCGCCGAGATCATCCGGTCATCGGCAACACTCTTTCCCTCGAACAATTTCTCGCGGCGGAGCATATCGTCGTGAATCAGCAGGGAAGGAGCCAGGAGATCTTCGAGCGACGCGTTCGTGAATTGAAGCTTCAGCGGCGCGTCGTGCTGCACCTGCCGCACTTCATGAGCGTCCCGCACATGGTGGCAGCCAGCGACATGATCGCCACCGTCCCGTTTTCGCTCGGAGCCTGGTATGCCGAATCCGGATTGAAGCTGCTGCCGCCGCCGGTCTCCATTCCTCTCATCGAGCTCAAACAGCACTGGCACCGTCGGATGCACAACGAGCCAGCCGTCCGCTGGCTTCAGTCGATCGTCGCCGAGGAGTTGCGCGACCGGGATCCTGCCCTGGCGATGTCCGTCGACTACGCGAAATCGAGGGCGAGGGCCGCAAAGCCCGCCGATGCGGCCAGGCCGAAAACCACGCGAACCACACTGTCTGGCCTTCGAAAGCCCATTAGATCGCGACGAAATCCGTCGGGTGACTAAACTTCGGTTTGCCTTCAGCGTCGATCTGCATTGTCTCTAGAAGCGGATCAGTGAGTCTCGGAACGCCTCCGTGACCGTCGGAACTGCGTTGTCCTAGGGTGGTTACGACTACCGGCGGACAAAAGCGGGCGCGACTTGCGCGGCGCACCCAGCCATACGGAGGTTTGCTTGACCGAAAAGGCTAGGCTCGTCGCACTTAATCACGTCGCGCTTGAGGTGGAGGACGTTCAAGCGGCACTCGAATTTTACGGTTCGGTCTTTCTGTTTCAGTTGCGCGGAAGCCATAAAGACGTGGATGGCTCGATCGACCTGGCGTTCATCGACATGGGGGATCAGTTTCTCGCGCTGAGCCGGGGGAGCAGCCGGGCTCCCGATCGCGAACGTCATTTCGGATTGGTCGTCGACGATCGAACGTCGGTGATGGCCAACGCCATTTCGGCAGGGGCCCATCCGGTGGATGGCCGCGACTTCAACTTCCTCGATCCGTGGGGCAATCGCATCGAAGTCGTGGAATACTGCAGCATTCAATTCATCAAGTCCGATGCGGTACTCAAAGCTCTAAGCGTGGATGCTGCCAAGAATGACGACGCGAAACGCCAGCTTCGAGAAAAAGGCTTCGATTGACGTTTTCATTCGGTCTCAGAGACAAGGAATTGCGATGCACCTCACTATTCGATCGATCGTCGCAATCGCGGTATGCGCCCTCGCTTGCGGACAGTCGCAGGCACGACAGTCGCGTACCACCGAGTACGACGGCTCTTGGCATCTGACGTTCGCGACCCGGTCCGGCGCTTGCGACCCCTCCTACGACTTCGAGGTGAACATTTTCAACGGTCTCATAACCCACCCAAACCTATTGAAATTCCGCGGAACGGTGGCACGGGGCGGGCACGTCCAAGCTTCGGTGGCGGTGCAGGACAAGTACGCTTCCGGATCAGGACGACTATCCGGCGGAAGCGGACGTGGTACTTGGAGCGGCCGCTCTGGGCCCGCCACCTGCTTCGGCTCTTGGACAGCCCAGAGAATTTGACGTTCGCCCTCGAAGGCGGCAAGCAAACCAGAGCAGGCTAGAGCTTGCTGTCGAAATTCGAGACGGTTCGTCTCAACTCTCGAATCGATCTGCGTCGGGAACTCTCTTTCAACATGTACGTCATATCGGGGCGGCAACGGTGCCGCCCCTTTTTCGGATGGGAGGTGGCATGCAATTTGTCATAAACGGCCGAAGCCTTGATGCCGACGTGGACCTGCGTACCTCCCTGTTGGATCTCCTTCGAGATCATTTCGGCCTCTCCGGGACCAAGAAGGGTTGCAACCAAGGCGCCTGCGGAGCGTGCACCGTCTTGGTCGACGGCAATCGGATCAACAGTTGTCTGGCTCTGGCAGTGCAGTACCAAGGGCGAAAAATAACTACCGTCGAAGGATTGACTTCGAACGGCGCCTTGCACCCCTTGCAGGAGGCGTTCGTGGCGCACGACGGTTTTCAATGCGGGTACTGCACCCCCGGGCAAATTTGCTCGGCGATCGGAATGGCAAACGAGCTCAGGACCGGCGTACCGAGCTACGTGACTGCCGACGTGGCCGCGGAGGCCATCACGGTCGACTTCGACGAGATTCGGGAAAGGATGAGCGGGAATATCTGCCGCTGCGGAGCCTACAACGGCATCATCGAAGCGATCTCCGAAACGCTCGGCACGATTCCGCTTCCGGAGGCGAAGGACGCGCCATGACGCCTTTCCTTTACGAAAAAGTATCCGAGCGTGGAGACGCGCTTTCCCTGGGTACGCATCCCGGTGCCGCCTATCTCGGCGGAGGCACCAATCTCGTGGACCTCATGAGAGAAGCGATCGCCAGGCCGACGTTGCTCGTCGATGTGACTGGCCTTTCGTGCAAGATCGAGGAAGACGAAAAAGGAGGACTTAGGATCGGGGCGGGCGTCAAAAACACGGCGGTTGCGACCGACCGGCGGGTGCGGGCGCGCTTTCCGCTTCTGGCTCAGGCCATCTTGGCCGGCGCTTCGGCACAGATACGAAACATGGCGACCGTCGGAGGAAACGTACTCCAGCGTACCCGATGCGCGTACTTCTATGACGACGAGGCGCACTGCAATAAGCGCAGCCCGGGATCCGGCTGCGACGCCATCGGCGGCTTCAATCGCAATCACGCGATACTCGGCGCCTCGCCCGCTTGTGCGGCGACTCATCCTTCCGACATGTGCGTCGCCTTGGCCGCTTTGGATGCGACAGTCAGCATCGACGGCCCCCGAGGCTCGCGCGATCTCCCTCTCACAGATTTTCACCGTCTCCCTGGCGACGCCCCCGAAATCGACACCGAACTCCGCTCGGGCGAACTGATCACGTCGATTGTGCTGCCGTCGAACGGATTCTCGAAGCGTTCGAGCTATCGTAAGGTGCGCGACCGTTCGAGCTACGCGTTCGCGCTCGTGTCTGTCGCCGCTGCGTTGGAGCTTGACGGCGGTCGTATCAAGAACGTCAGGCTTGCTCTTGGCGGCGTTGCGCATAAACCTTGGCGGGCGCACGTTGCGGAGGCGGCTCTCGCCGGACGGCCCGCGACGGAGGCCTTCTTCGCGGAGGCCGCGGAGGCAGAGCTAAGGGACGCCAAAGGTCTTCGGGACAATACGTTCAAGATCAAGCTCGCAAAGCGGGTCATCGTCGACAGCCTCGTCAAACTCTCGAATGCGAAGGACGCGCCCCGATGAGCATCGTTCAGGCGGCTTTGAAGAAGGCGATAGCGCTCGCGCCGGACAGCTGGATACCCGGCGGGTCTCCCGATCCACTCATCCGAGAGAGGCACGGTCATGTCGGCCAGCCCGTCTCGAGGATCGACGGCCCGTTGAAGGTCGCGGGCAAGGCGAGGTTCGCGGCGGAGTTTCCTATCGAGGGGCTGACATACGCGGCCCTACACTACTCTTCGGTCGCCAAGGGGCGCATCGTGGAAATCCGGACAAGCGAGGCTGAACAGGCTCCGGGCGTCGTTCTGGTCATGACCCATCGCAATGCCCCCTCCCTTGCCAAGGCTCCTGCCTTCGGAACGAATCCCAAAGCCGCCGGGGGCGACGATCTAGCGATCATGCAGGATGATCGCATTCACTGGAACGGCCAGGCCGTCGCCTTGGTCCTTGCGGAAACGCAGGAACAGGCCGACCACGCTCAGTCGCTGATCCGCGTCGATTATGAGGTCGATGCCGCTTCGACGTCCTTCGAACAGGCCATCGCGGACGGCACGGAGCCCGGTCAGTTCATGGGCGAGCCTCTGAAGCTTCGGATCGGCGACGCCGACGCACTCTTCGCAACCGCTCCCGCAAAGGTCGATGCCACCTATCGGACGCCAGGCCACAACCACAATCCGATCGAGTTGCACGCGGCCACGCTCGCGTGGTCTGGCGACGAACTCAGGGTACACGATGCTTCGCAAGCGGTGACCCATGCCGCCTGGACGCTCTCGCAGATCTTCGGCATCAAAGAGGAGCAGGTTCACGTCACCTCTCCGTTCGTCGGCGGCGGTTTCGGCAGCAAGACGCTTTGGCATCACCAGATACTCGGCGCGGCAGCGGCGAGACTCGCCAAGCGGCCGGTGCGGATCGTGCTTTCGCGCGAAGGCGTTTTCAGGACTGTCGGCGGCAGAGCTCCGACCGAACAGCGTGTGGCTCTCGGCGCGCGGCGCGATGGTACCTTCGACGCGATCATCCATACCGGCGTCACGGCGATGACGCCGCACAACGCAATGACAGAACCGTTCATCATCGCGACTAGGAGCCTCTACGCGGCCAAAAGTTTCAGGCTGGAAGTGGACACGGTGAAACTCAACACGGTCGCGAATACCTTCATGCGGGCACCGGGTGAAGCCGTCGGGACGTTCGCGCTCGAAAGCGCCATCGACGAGCTTGCTGCGGAAATCGGCATGGATCCGATCGAACTGCGGATCAGAAATGAACCCGAGAGAGATCCGACCCAGGGCTTGCCGTTCTCGCAGAGGGGGATCGTGGCAGCTTGGCGCGCAGGCGCCGAACGGTTCGAATGGTACAAACGGCAACAGAGACCGCGCTCCGTGCGAGACGGCGACTGGCTCGTGGGCTTGGGCTGCGCGACTGCGACGTATCCCTACTATAGGATGCCAGGCGGCGCGGCGCGCATCACCGTGACCCGCGATGGGCGGGCAATCGTCGCGGTCGCAGCCCACGAGATGGGAATGGGCACCGCTACGGCGCAGACGCAGGTGATCGCTGACCGGCTCGGACTTTCGATGGACCAAGTGAAGTTCCACTATGGTGACACCAGCCTTCCCGGAATCGTCCTAGCGGGAGGGTCGCAACAGACTGCTTCGGTTGGCGCGGGTGTCGTGGCTGCCCATCGAGCGCTCGTCGCCGAGATGCTCAAGCTCGCCGGTAACGACTCGCCATTGGCCGGTCTTCATCCCAGCGAAGTCGGAGGTTTCGACGGAGGTCTCTGCGCACTGGACGATCACGACCGACGAGAGTCCTATGCTTCGATCCTTGCGAGAGCGCAACGCACCGAGATTTCCGTGGAAGCCGAAGCCTCGATGCCGCTTGAGATGCAGCATTGGTCGATGCATAGCCACGCTGCGATGTTCTGCGAGGCTCGGGTAAATGAGGTCACGGGCGAAGTCAGGATTTCCCGCTTTCTCGGATCATTCGATTGCGGCCGCATCTTGAACCCGAAGACGGCAGCCAGCCAGTTCCGCGGGGGCATCATCATGGGCTTGGGCCTCGCACTAATGGAGGAAACGCAGCTGGACGAGCGCACGGGCCGGATCATGAACCCATCTCTCGCCGAATATCATGTGCCGGTACACCTAGACGTACCTGCCATTGACGTGATTTGGACGGATGAGGCCGACCCCAGGACCCCTATGGGTGCTCGTGGCGTCGGCGAGATCGGGATCACCGGCGTAGGGGCAGCCGTCGCGAACGCCGTTTTCAACGCCACCGGCAAGCGCGTTCGGGACTTGCCGATAACCTTGGACAAGCTGCTGTGACGTTCGGCATGCAAGAGTGCGATAGCTAAGACGTTCTTCGGCTTCGGCCGCTTCACGGGGGTGTGCCGGAACCGGCCTTGGTTTTCGCTCATTCCCATGGAGAAACTGAACCTCACGCGTCATCGTCATCGCGGCGGTACAGTATTCTTTCTCTAATTGATCGGACGTGATGCGCGCTGCGCGCGTCGACGCCAGAGCACGTTAATTCATCATCGAGATCTTGAGATGATGCCATCCCAACCGGCCATCGCGATTTCGGCCACAGCCTCGAGCTCCGCCCTTTCGGCGCCGTCGCGAGCCCGGATCGCCATCCCACTCTGAACGGTCTGCAGAAACCGCGCGAGTTCGATCACGTCGACGGATTTCGGCAGCTCGCTCTGCGATACGGCCTTCTCCAAACGAGCTCTCAGCAGGACAAAGGCGCTATCGCGTGCGGCACGCATGAGATCGCCGACTTCCGTGTGACCGTCACTTCCGACCGTTCCGAGCGTGACCATGCATCCGTGAGGCAGATTGCAGTCCGATCCGGTCATAGCAGCAGCGGAGTCCTTAAGATAGGCCAGCGCCGCCTCGCGGGCCGTTGCCGCTTGGCGAAAACGCCCCAGCACCAGGTCCTCATAGGTCGTGGAATAGAGCTTCAGCGCCTCGGCGTACAGTTCGTCTTTCGAGCCGAAGGCCGCGTAGAGGCTCGTCGAACCAACGCCCATCACCTCCGTCAGATCGGCGATGGAAGTGGCTTCATAGCCCTTGACCCAAAACAACCTCATAGCCCGCGCCAGCGCGGCCTCGCGATCGAATGCGCGAGGCCGTCCGCGTCCACGGTGGGAGGGATCTCGTGACGAGGGCGCGCCTTTCTGCATCGATTACTACATAAATTGATTGACAGTGCTTCGCAACGTTCTTACGAATTATGTATCGATCACTGCATAAATAGATTGGAAGTCTATGATCAACTTGACCGGTAGGCGGGCTCTCGTAACCGGCGGCTCGCGAGGTATCGGCGCCGCTATCGCACTGACCCTCGCTGAGAACGGAGCGGACGTCGCGCTCACGTTCCAGCATTCCAGCGAAAGCGCTCAAAGGGTTGCCTCGTCGATTCAGCAATTGGGTCGCCAAGCCTTCTCCATCCAGGCCGACAGTGGCGATCCCTTCGCCATCAAACGCTCCGTGGATGAGGCGGCCGGGGCATTGGGAGGTCTGGACATTCTCGTCAACAACGCCGCCATCGCGCTCTACGAGTCGGTCGCCGACTTCAAAGTCAAGGACATCGACGCGCTTCTTGCCGTAAACGTTCGTGCCCCCGTGCTGACCACGCAGGCCGCTCTCCCACACCTCAAGGGCGGCAGCCGTGTCATCACGATCGGTTCTGCCGGGGCGGACCGCATTGTGGGATCAACCGGCACGGTCTACTACATGACCAAGGCTGCACTGCAGGCCTTTACCCGAGGGCTGGCGCATGAGCTGGGACCGCGCGACATCACGGCCAATCTCGTCCAGCCGGGCTCCACCGATACCGACATGAACCCTGCCAACGGCGAATTTTCTGAATTTCAGCGCGCCCTCATCCCGTTGGGCCGCTTTGGCGCACCGAGGGACATCGCGGCCACCGTCGCTTTCCTAGCTAGTCCCGCCGCCCGACAGATCACCGGGACAATCGTGAACGTCGACGGAGGGCTACTGGCCTGAGCCGACACAGGGGAGGCAGTCGGGACTAGGACATCGTAGAGACTTTTGATCCCGACTGCGCAATCAGAGCCTATCGATCCAGTCGAGCAGCGCGACATTCACATCATCAGGTCGATCCTGCATGATCCAGTGGCCTGCGTTTCTCCACACGTCGACTTTTGATCGCGGGTCGGTAAGCCATCGGCGCATCCGATCGGCCTGCTCCGCATCCCGGCACATATGATAGAAAGGCACGCGAATCCTGCCGAGGAAAAGCTCGCTGTTCTTTCCAACATCGAGTTGACCATCCCCCGTGAACAACGGGCCGAAGGATTCGCGAATGACATGAGCGGGCATTCCTTGCGCTCGGCGGGCATGCCATCGCCTAAGCGCGGATGACGTCGAGTTGTCGTAGAATGCCTCGAACAAGGCAGACGCGACCGTCGCGGGATCCCCCTCTCGAAGATCTGCCGCCGCCTTCTGAAAGACGGGCTCCAATTCGGCCGAAAAGCCCAGCGCCCCGTCTATTGAAACCACTGCGTCGACGAACTCGGGTCTTTTTACTGCAAGCTGCGCCGCGATCTGCGCACCCATGGAATGTCCGATCAAAACGAACCTTTCGCCTCCGAAGTTGTCCTTTATCAACCTCTCGATATCGGCCACATAGTCGGCGGGATTGTAGCCTCCCGATGCTGCGATCTCCGACCGTCCATGCCCGCGAAGGTCCACGGCCACTGTCCGATAGCGGCTTTCCAGCAAAGGCAACTGCCAACACCAATCGTTCGACTCCGCCGTCCATCCATGCAGCAGCATGACATTGCGACCGGTGCCAGCGTCGGTTGCGAACAATCTAAGGGGATACGAGCCGGTCAGAAGCCCGGCTGTCGGCGCACCAGATGGAGCAGCTGCTGCCGCACCAAAGCCAAGCTGGCCTCTCCCAAATTCACTGGAATCGTTCATTGCTCGGTTTCTTTTCGGTTGGCGGGCGGCGTCGACGTCTGTTCAGCCTTAACCTCGCACTGCGCTTGGTTAGTATGAATGCGATCGCTCATCGCGCCTCAGTAATAAACGGATCGGCTGAGCGATCGCCTTCCTCCGGAAGGGGTAAATTCGCGCGATCCTGAGCGAACAACGTCGCTGCAAAGGTGAGCACCGCTGTAAGTGTTACGTAAAGTGCAGGCGCAAGGGGATTGGCTGTCAATTGCACCAGGTGCGCGCTGAAGTACGGCGCAAGACCGCCGAAAATCGTGACCGCCAGGCCATAGGAAATCGAAAGTGCGCTATAGCGAATGCGTGTCGGGAACTGTTCCGAAAGGATCGCACATAACGGCCCGCAAAACATCGAGAGCAGCACACTTGCGAGCGCTTGCGTCAGGATGAGGCCTGCAGCACTGGGGATCGACACCACCAGGAGGAACAGCGGATAGGCCCCTATTCCCGATAGAACCGATGCCGCCAGGAAAACCGGTCGACGTCCGACCCGGTCCGACAAAGCGCCCATCAAAGGCGAGAGAACCAGATAGACGATGCCTGAGATAGCGGTCGACAGAAACGTTGTGGAAGCCGGTATCTTGAGTTGCTGTTGCGCAAAGCTCGGAAAGAATACCAAGAAGATGTAGTTGATGGCGCAAGCACAAATGCTGATGCCAAAGCCGACCAGCAAAGGCCGGCGGTAGGCGCCGAATGCCACGCGGAGGGGCGAGTCGACGACCTCCCGTTTGCCGGCAGCACGCTCGAAGGAAGGCGTTTCATGGGCATGGGTGCGCAGGTAATGACCGACCGGGCCGAGCACGAATCCGAGCAGAAAGGCGAGACGCCAGCCCCATGCGCTGAACGCTTCCGGCTCTAAGACGGTGGTCAACAAATAGGACACGAGCGTCGCGAACAGGAGGCCGAGTGCGGTCGCGGCCTGCTGAAAGCTGCTGATCCAACCTCGTTTTCCTGACGGAGCATACTCGACCAGGAACGCCGCGGCGCCGCCCCATTCGCCGCCCGTTGAGAAGCCCTGGGCCATCCGGCAGAGCACGAGCATGATGGGCGCAGCGACCCCTAAGGTCGCATAGGTCGGCAGCAGCCCGATTGCTCCCGTTCCCGCCGCCATGAGGCCGATTGTCATCACCAGCGCAGCCCGCCGTCCATGCCTGTCTCCGTACGAACCGATGACGATAGCCCCCACCGGCCGCATGAAGAACCCGACCGCAAAAGTGGCGAATGTCGACAACAACCCCACCATCGGGTCGCTCGATGGAAAGAAGGCGCGCGCCAAGGGGGCAGCCATGAAGGCGTAGATCAAAAAATCGTAGATCTCGAACATTTGCCCGAGTCCACAGGAGACGATGGCCCGCCGAATGGCGACCCGATCGGGCCTTCGTCCCTCTGAGACCGGACGGACAGGGCTGGTCGCGCGTTCATCCTTGGATGGAGCAACAAAGTCGGTCGATGAGTCCATTTCGACGTCCTCTTGAATGGCGGCGCACATCGTTTGCGATATGCCGGATCCCTGCGCCGGCCGGCGAAAGCGTTCGGCGCTACCAGGCTTGTCCGTCTACGATCACGGCATCATCGCCATGGCTGACCTAGCCAGGTTCTGGCCTAAGCGGGATCGTCCGACGCGGCGTTCGCCTTTGCGTATGCCGCGACTTCGGCATGCGTTGCGAACCAGACGTCACCCTTTGCTTTGGCCAGACGGACGATCTCCTCCAAAATCCATATACGTGAGCGTTGCGTGATGATGTGCGGGTGCATCGTGAGCTGAAATAGGCCGCCCTCCGCGTAGGCCGCCTCGAATTCACGGCGGAAGACGTCAAGGACGCCTTCCGGCGGCGTGTAGGGCCGGAGCGCCGAGAAGCGATTCATCATGAAATAGACGGCGTCGTCGCGCACCCATTCCACCGGGAGCTCCGTGATGCCGGACGGCTCCCCGTCGAGTTCAAGCTCGTAGCAGTCCTCGTCCGCCATCAGGGAGGAATCGTAGAGGAGACCTAGCTCCTGCTCGATACGCAGCGTGTTTGGGCTGAAATCCCAAGAGGGCGTCCGCAGGCCGACTGGCCGCACGCCAGTAAGCGCCTCAAGGGTGTCTATCGAGCGGAACATCAGGTCCCGCTCCGCCTCGTATGGCAGCACCGAGTTGAGCTCGTGAATCCAACCATGAACGCCGATCTCGTGGCCCTCCTCGACGAGACTTCGCTGCTCGTCGGGATACAAAAGGGCGGTGACCGCCGGCACGAAGAAGGTCGCCTTCACCCCGTGACGATCCAGCAACTGTCGGATGCGCGGAACGCCGACCCGGTTGCCGTACTGCCCCCACGACAAGCGGCCGATCGACTTGCCCCCGTCGCGCAACTCGTTGGTCTCGTGGTCAGAGTCGAAGGACAGGGCGACCGCGCAGCGCGCGCCATTCTTCCAGAACTTCGGGCGATATGATCGCCCGGCGCGCACTTGGTTCACAAGCCGGCGCCAATGAGCTTCCTCCCACTGCCAAGGTTCCTGTTGCGGGGTTTGCGACATGGTCGATCTCCAAATTGGCCGGGCGGGATTGCGTTGTTGCCCCGTCGGCGTTTAGATCCAATGCGGTTTGACCAACACTCCCGACCAACGACACTGATGTTTGCGGGCGGGACCGCTCGGCCGTCTCACGGGCGTCTACGAACCGACGCTGGCAGCTTTTTCCATGGCAGATCACCTGGATCGGTCGCCATTGCGCCAGCCGCCTTGGCGATAATGACGTCCCGCGCCTTGTCGGCAACGAGCGGCTCGAAGTCGGCTCGGAAGTGGTTCGAGCTCTTGACCACTATCAGGCGCATTTCTTCGGGTACGATTCCCAACGTGCGGAACAGCTCGCGATCTTGCGTCCCAACCTTTGCGCTGATGACCGCGACGAGCACACCATCGATCTCAAGGCAAGCCGACGGTCCCAATTCGGCGACGAACCCCGTCATCTTAGGACCCTTGAACGTTACTCTGCCGTCTCCTACGGCACGAACCCGAAACGTTCCGGAAACCGGCGGATCGCTCAAGCCGCTCCAGGTCGGAATCATCGCGCCGACATCCAGAGTAAGTTGGGCGCCGACGCCTGCCGCGGTGGCTGCCGCTGCGGCTTTCTCATCGAATAGCATGCCGAAGCAGACGCGTCCGGGATACGCCCGGCCCGCGCCTTCGGCGAGAAGTGCGTGAAGCATGCCTGTCGTGCTGCCCGTGCCTCCCACGCCGGGATTGTCCTGCGTATCGGCGATCACCACCGGCTTGCCGGATTGCGCCGTGCGCGCAAGAGCGGCTGCGACCCCTTCGCGGGCACCGTAGACTTGCTGCCTCCATATGTTGGCCTTCCCGGCGCAAGCAACCAATCGTTCGACTGCGAGCGCTGACCGTTCTCCATGTCCCCAAATTACTGGTGAGCACTCCTCGAAATCCGACGCCGGGAATCCCATGCAGAAGCTCATCATCGCACCGTGCTGCTGTTCGAGGCGAAGCAGCTCGTCGTAGACCGACTTGGCGGGATCCATGGTCGTGCTCTGCGCATTCAGGGGAATTAGGAAGGGCAAGCGGACAAACTTCAACTCTTCCCGGCTCCTGCGTTGAATCCGCCGGGCCAACAGCTCGGCGGCCAACTCGCCCGTCTCCACATAGTCGATGTGGGGGTAGGTCCTGTACGACACCAGCCCGTCGGCTAGGCTCAACATCCTAGACGTCACGTTGGCGTGCAGGTCCAGACTTCCGACGATCGGAACCTCGTCCCCCACGACGGATCGTATCCTTGCGATCAGCTCGCCTTCGGCATCGTCGTGGCTTTGAGACATGGCTGCGCCATGAAGATCGAGATAGACGGCATCGAAGTCGCCTCTTCTCGCGTCGTCGACGATCGTGTCGCTGATTTTATCGAACGCCTGGTCGGTAATGTAGGAAGACGGTACGGCTCCGCACCAAAGGCTCGGAAGAAGCTGCCAGCCTCGCGATAGAGCCGACCTGATGAATCCCGTAGCCGGAACGTTCACGCTGGCCATTGAGTCCAGCATCGCCTGGCCGCGGGCCGGACGCGGGAACATCTCTCCGCTATCGAACGCCCTCCAATCTGCGAGATTGGGAGCAAACGTGTTGGTCTCGTGCTTGAAACCCGCAACAAGGACTTTCACTTGCACACCTCAGCATCACCGACCTCCGAAATTAGAAGCCGGGTGATGGCGAACAATGACCGGATGTGCGTATAATCGTTGTCGAAAAGGCAACAATTGCGGGAGTGTCATGGACTGGGGTCGGTTGAGCGAACGCCATCTCCAAAGCTTCTGGATGACGGTGACCGTGGGGTCGGTACGAGGTGCCGCAGATCGCCTGAATGTGGAGCCCTCCGTCATCAGTAGGCATCTACAACGTCTGCAGTCGCAGCTCGGCGTCCGTCTTCTGGAACGCCGCGGAAGGGGAGTGAAGCCGACGGAAGCCGCATCGGTGCTCGTTGAATTCTGCGAGCTGCGCCGGGCCCAAGAGGAGCAACTGATGATGCGTCTCGGCGATATGGGGAAGACGTTGCGCGGCCGGGTCCACATCGTCGCCGGCGAAGGTTTTCTGCCCGATCTGATGGCTTGGTCACTTTGCGAATTCGGCAGGCAACATCCTTCGGTCGACATCACCCTCGAGCAGGCCGGAGTTGGTGAAGTGGTTCGAATGGTTGCACAGGACAAGGCTCATATAGGTATCGCGTACTGTATCGAGCCTTCTCCACCCGTCGAAGCCGTTGTAAGCCGCAGAAAGCCTGTCTGCATGATCGTTGCTCCCGGCCATCCCTTGGCGAAAGCCAATCGCCCGGTAAGCCTTCGCGAGGCCGCCCGCTACCCGATCGCCCAGATGGCCACCGGCTTCGGCCTTCAGCAGGCGGTCAGTCGAGCGGCCGACGCCGCTAAAGTTCACATCACCGACCGACTGGTCACCAACTCCCTGACGTCCCTGCGCGAGTTCGCGGCTCTGGGGCTCGGGGTGAGCTTCATGTCGGCCCAATCGGCGGCCGCCGAAGTGAGTGCGGGCCGCCTTGTGGTGTTACCGACGACAAGTCGCGTCCTTAACGGAATGAGAGTCCATGTCTTGGTGCGAAGCGGCCGACTTCACAGTCGGGCTGTCAAGGAGGTTATCGGCTTCCTGGCTCGCAAATCGGCCATCTGGGAGGTTGCCCCGTGACCTAGTTCGCTCGCAAGCCGAATGAGCGTTTTAACGATCTTTTCCGGCAGAAAGAGCGAAGAGGCCGAACGCTATCCGCATCCACATAAATTGTCGTTATAAAGCGTTTAGGCCACCTCGACATAGACCCCTCGAGTCTCGGCGAAGAGGACTTTCGCGACCCGCCAGTCTCACGATTGGACACGACGCCCGCCTTGATGAAAGCTCACACACGCGCCGGCGGTGCTCGTCACCAAATGCAGTTCGTCTAAAAATGGCACTTACCAAAAGGTGCCTACTTCCCAGGTGAGAGCGCAGTGTCTAGTCCTGCCTTGCACATCGACTAGCAAGGACAGCCATGGAATTCTCGAAGGCCACCATCCTCATAACGGGCGGAAATTCCGGTATTGGTCGCGGGCTCGCGGAAGCTCTTGCGTCGCGAGGAGCTAACGTCATTATCACCGGACGGAATGCGGCGACGCTGGCAGCAACGCTTGCCGCCAATCCAACAATGCGCGGCTACGCGCTCGACGTGACCGACCCGGCTGCAGTCAGGGCCTTTACGGCCCGCGTAACGGTCGATCACCCGGATCTGAACGCTGTCATCCATAACGCCGGTATCATGACTTTCGAGGATGTTCTCGCCCAACCGTACGATCTTGAGGTCGTCGAGCGCACAATTGCGACGAACGTCCTTGGCCCCATCCGCTTGACGGCAGCACTGCTGCCCCACCTCAGGCACAAGCAACAGGCGGCCATAGTGACCGTGTCTTCCGGGCTCGCCTTCGTGCCGCGTGCGGACGCGCTGACCTACAGCGCAAGCAAGGCATCGATTCACTCATGGACGCTAAGTCTCCGTCATCAGCTGCGAAACACCGGCATATCCGTTGTGGAGATCGCGCCGCCACTGGTCGCAACCGAGCTGACGCCCGGTCAGTCGGCCAATCCGCATGCAATGCCTCTGGATGCTTTCGTGTCCGAGGCCATCGGCCTTCTTTGCGGAGCAGAAACGCCGCGGGAAGTCCTTGTTCAGCGCGTCATGCCTCAGCGCACGGCCGAGCAGACGGGGAATTTCGGGAAGGTGTTCCAAATGATCAACCCGGCTTGATCCGGGCGGGCGTCTGGCGAGCACGCTTGAGACACACCTCCCGGCGCGCTTCGTTCACCGCCGATTGGCGTCGAAATGACTGCGAGCAACAGCGACAGCTTCGTGGTTCTCTAGCGCCCATACCCAGACGTTGCAGAATGCAGCTCCGCGAGTCAGGCCGAGCGGAGAGAGCGAGTATTCCACCTTCGGCGGAACTTCCGGGTAAAGGTCACGAACAACGAGCCCGTCTCTCTCCATTCGCCTCAGCGTCTGCGTCAGCATCTTCTGGCTGATGCCGGAAACTCGGCGAGCGAGCTTGGAAAAACGCAAAGTTCCTGCATCCCAGAGAGCGTCCAAGATCTCAACTGTCCACTTATCGGCAAATCCGGACATCATTTCCCGAACGAGCGCCTCGATGGCGGGGTCCACGTACTCGGGATAGTCTTTCGCCCTGTACGTCTTCGCCTTCTCCAGGTCAGACTCTGAATACTTTATTCCGGTCGAAAACTGCATGAACACCATCCCCTGTCACTCTTTTTCGGGACATACGCTCTTCCGCCGAAGGCTTCAGAATGCTGGTTTGCGAAATGGCCGCTGATCTGGTCTCTCCGATCCTGAAGCGCATTCATTCTTCATGAATGCAACTAGACGGAGTGGCAATATCGCCATAATCACCGGGGCAATCGTCGTCACGGACGACCGCTGTCGCGATGGACCGTCTCCACGTGCGAAAGACTTCGACAAGCCTGCTCTTAAAGGCTGAAAACATTGTTGGCATCCTGTCAACCGGGATCGCTTTCCTGCCCGGGCTTTGAAGCCCGAGCCACCAGCAAGCCGACCGCCCACTTACCAAGTGATCAGTGGAGCACGATGTAACCAAGCATCGTTACCGACCTGGTCGAGCACAAAGTTTGCGACGTCGGATCGCGCGATCGTTCCACCGTGGAAGCCGGACAGATCCGTGAGCGCACGCACGGCGTGTCCGCCCGGCTTGTTGCTAAGGATGGAAGGACGCACGAGCGTCCAGTCCAGGCCGCTGTCTCTAACGATCGCCTCCTGCCTGTCCTTGTCGGCATACACCTTCCGCAGGAGCAGCGGATAGATGACGTTGTCGAACATGAAGCCCCCATGCCCTCTACTGTCGCCGGCGCCGATCCCGGTGATCGCGACGAGACGAGCGACGTTCTCCGTCTTCATTGCTGCGACAAGCGCGAGCGTCGCAGTCGAGAGCAGCGTGACCTCGCGAAACGGGCTCGCTGGCGTGCCGAGTGCGCTGATGACTGCGTCCTGGCCTTTGAGAGCCTGGCGCAGCACCCGCTCGTCCCGGGCGTCGCCGACGACTGCCTTCGCACCTTTGAGTTCCGCGGCTTTCTCCCGCGAGCGGACCAGCACGGTCACTTCATTTCCCCGAGCAAGAGCCTGGGCGACGATCGCCCGGCCCGTGCCGCCGGTCGCGCCTAGGACCAAAATCTTCGCTGGAGCCGGCCGGGCGGCATTGGTCTGGTTGTTGGTCATTGGATATCTCCTTGAGTGAGGCGGGCGGTCTCCTCAGGAGACCGTCCCGTCGTTCTGGTTCTTCTTGAAGGTCAGAGCTTGCCCTCCGCGAGCAGTTCGCGGGTGCGCTTCAGGGTCGACAGCAAGGCGGCCTTGTAGCCCTTGTCCTCGCTGTCGAATTGCTTCTGCTCGGCCTGCTCTTCCGGGCCGTTCGGCTTTTTGCCGCGCAGGCCGGTATAGCAATAGAACTTCAATTGCAGGGCGCCCTTCTCATCCTCAAAAAGCTCGTTGATGATTGCACCTTCGCGCGGGCCGGTGGCTTGGAAGAAGGTCACCTTCTTCCCCGGTTCGAACGTGATGATCTCGCGGAGGTCGCTGCCCGCGATTGTGGCCTCACGCACGATGTGGGTCGCGCTCTCCTCGACGACATCACATCGCGTGCACAAGCCGGGCGGAAGAAACTGGCGGGCATCACGGGCCTTCAGCTCGAGGCCCTTCCAGACTTGCTCGCGGGTCAGCGGCTTTTGGCCTTCCGGATTGACCGGCACCGTAGCTGTCGAATAGATCATGTTCGTTTTCCTTCTCTGAGTTTGTTATCAAGCTGCGGACTTCACGCCGCGCACGATCTCGGCCGCGAAGTCACGATAGGTGTGCAGCGGCCGGCCGAGGATCTTGGTCAACCGCTCGACGTCGCCGGCTTCCGGGATCATGCCGTCGGTGACGTAACGCTCGGCCATCAGGCGCATTTCATAGGCCGTCCACTTCGGCATGAAGGTGGCCATATTTTTCTCGAAACCGCTCGGGTCGTCACCGCCGTAGGCGATCGGGCGACCGAGAATCTCCGACCAGATCTGCGCGAGCTGGGGACCGGTCAGTGTATCGGGGCCAACTAGGTTGATGGTCTCGACAGGAAGTTTGCCGGAAGCCTGGTCGCGACGGAGGAGTTCGATCGCGGCAACCTCGGCGATATCGCGCCCATCGACCATGGCGACGCCCTTGCTGCCGATCGGCATTGGATAGACGCCGTGCTGGAGGATCACATCCTTGATCATGAGTTCGTTGTCGATGAAGTAGCTCGGGCGCAGGATCGTGGCGCTGAAGCTCATCTTTTCGAGCATGCGCTCGGCCCCGGACTTGACGGCGAAGTGCGGAACGTTCACGGCCCCGTCGGCATCGAAAACAGATTGGTAGACGACGCGCTCAATGCCGGCCTCGCGGGCGACATTGAGCGTGATGATCGCTTGCGTGAATTCGTCGCCCGTGACGGCATTGAGCAAAAACAGCGTGCGGACGCCCTTGAATGCCGCGCGCAGCGCGTCGATGTCGAGGAGGTCGCCCTTCGCGATTTCGACGCCCGCCGGCACCTTGGCCTTCGCGGGGTCACGGGTCAGCACACGAACCTTTGCGCCGCGCTTGGCGAGTTGTTCGACGACATGGCGGCCGATGCGGCCGGTAGCTCCGGTAACGAGGATGGTCATTTGGATCACTCCGGTTTGCGTTTCGACGATGAGAAAATAGCGATCCAAATTAATGCCGATAGCCGCGCTTTTTGGACATGCCGTCTCATACACGGAACGATCAATCCCTTGTCCCGGGGTGACTGGCGGGCAAAGCAAAACTCTCCTTGGAATTGGCCCGCCTGAGGTTGGGTCAGGCCGGCGAGCCACGGTTCTCGGGCCTGAATGGGCGACCGCTGCGCGCTCGCTCTTTCCGGCGCAGCAGCTTCGACGTGCTTTGAAGTGTTGCGGCTTGCGCCGTTCCGCTCAAGGCGGAACAACGTGCTTTTCCGTTCGGAAAGGAGACAGTCTGTCTCAGATCCGCGAGTTGTTTTGTCTGGCGAAGGGGATTTCGGCCCGCTAAGCGAGCATACCGTTCACAACGAGCGCCACGCGCTTCTCGCGCGCGCCCTGCCGAATTCGCCCCGTCCGCTCCAAATCGGCCAGGCCATGAAGGGAAGCCCAGAATGTTTCGGTGGCCGCTTCTGCATCGGCCGTTGATTGAGCGACAACATCCTTCAGGGCCGCGAACGCCTCCTTCAACTCTGGTTTGCTTTCCGCTTGTGCAAACCGCAGGTCGGTAGGCATGGCGAACATCGCTTCGTAAACGGCCGGACGCTTGCGCGCGAAAGCCAAATATGCCCCGGCGAGGCAAGTGAGCGCATCCTGATGATCCCTCGCCCGCTTCACCGCTTTCCTCAGGGCGAGCGCCAGTTCACCGAAACCCTCGAGCGCCACTGCCGCTACGATCGCGTCCCGGTTTTCGAAGTGGGAATAAAGCACTGGTTGGCTGTACTCGATCTTCTCCGCCAAGCGGCGGATCGTGACGGCGTTCCATCCGTCCGCTTCCGCAAGGGCGCGTGCCGCCGCGACGATGGCGCTCTCGCGCTCGGCCCGTTCCCGCCTCTTCCGTTCCTCAACGCTCAATCTGGTAGCCTTTTCGTGATCGAGGCTATTCTACCGACACTTGAACAAATAGCAACGCTAGGGTATTTATCTAGCATCGCTAGATTTTGTATCAGAAATAGGAGAGCGACATGTGGTTCTGCTTAGGAGTGGCGCTCCTGGCTTCCGTCGGAATAATCGCCATTGGCGTGGTTTACGTGTTCAATCCGCAAGGGGCGGCGCAGAGTTTCGGTCTGCCGCTCCCCGAAAAAGACCCCAATATCGCATGGTGGCTCCGTCTTAAGGGCGTACGCGATGTCGTGGCGGGACTAGGCGTGTTGGCGCTGATGGTCTGGGCCGAGCCACGCGTCCTCGGGATCGTTTTGTTCATCGATTCCTTCATCGCGATGGGCGACATGTCGCTGATCCTGGCAGCGAAGGGCTCGACCAAGGCCGCGCTTGGTATGCACGGGCTGACGGCGGCGCTGATGATCGCGGCGTCCATTCCATTGATCATCGGGGGTGTGTGACATGCTGCCTGTAATTTTTACCTCACTCAGCGCCGCCGCATTCGCCGGCGCAGGCGTGTTCAACGTGATCAGCACACCTGCGACACGGGACAGCTTCGTCCGTTGGGGCTACCCGGCGTGGTGGCACCGTGTGACCGGTGCGCTGGAAGTCATCGTAGGGGCCTTGATCGCTTTCCCCACGACTCGCTTTTCCGGTCTCCTATTGGGCGCAATCGTTATCGCGGCCGCGGTCTTCACCGTAATCCGTTTTCGCGAGTGGTCTCATCTAGCCCCTCTAGGAGCCTTCTTCGCTCTACTTGCGCTGACCTGGTCGGTTGGCTGATCTGCGGGGTCCAAGTGTCCGCTCTGAGCTCCAACCGGCTCTTAGCCATGAAGCTTAGAACTTCGGCTCGCTAGCAAAGGCTAGCCATTCTCGAAAATTCAAAGCCAATGACTTACAAAAGGAATTCGTCATGCGCACCTTCGAGCTTCGCGTCTATACTCTGCAAATCACGAGGCGCTGAAATTCTATTCAGGCGCCATTTACCCCCGCCATCTGCGAAGCTTCCCAAAATTCGGCGTGCAAGCGCACGGATTCTGGACCGCGAAGAACGACGAAGTGCCCAGGTTATTCGTGCTCGTGTCGTACGCCGAAGGCGATGACCCCGTCGAAATCGAGAAGCGATATCTCCGGAGTCCAGAACTTGCGGAAGACGTCGAAGGCTTCGACGTCGGCAATATCGTCAGGGTCGAAACGACGATGCTGCTCCCCTCGACCGCATCGCCCCTGATGTGATCGATCGGAAATCGACCGATACGGCTGCAGTCTAATGACCGACGACCGTTCCGCTGCCGAGACACGATGTCTCAAAATAGCGTTCTAGCCGCGACGCCGCTGCGTCCCATATGCCGATGACGAAAAAGGTGCGGAGTCTCGTCCATGCTGGTCATCCCGAGAACTGAAGCGCCGCGACGGAAATTTAGTCGATGCGAAACGATCCGCGGGCGAGCGTGGCCGCAGAAAGAAGCAAGAACAGGAGATCCATATGAGCAACACAAAAATCGCCGTTATTACCGGGGGCAGCCGTGGCCTCGGGCGGAGCATGGTCCTCAACCTCGCGAAGCGAGGCGTAGCGTCCATCTTCACCTACAATTCGAGCCCGGATGAAGCTAAGGCGGTCGCGCGGGAGGCCGGAAGCAGCGGCATCAAGGCCGTGGCGCTTAAATTGGATGTCGGGGCAGCCGAAGGGTTTGACGCTTTCGTAGGCAACCTGAAGGCGGCGCTGCGCGATCTCGGCGCCGACAAATTCGATTATCTGGTGAACAATGCAGGCATCTCCAACCATACCAAATTCACCGAGGTCACCGCCGAGGAGTTAGACAAGCTTTACGCCGTCAATTTCAAGGGTCCCTTCATGCTGACACAGAAGCTGCTGCCCTTGATCAAGGATGGCGGCCAGATCGTCAACATCTCCACCGGCGTCACGCGGTTCGTCAATCCCGACAGTGTGGCCTATGCTGTGTTCAAGGGTGCCATCGAAGTCTTCACGCGCTACCTAGCTCACGACCTTGGCTCTCGTGGCATTTCGGTCAACACCGTCGCGCCGGGCGCCATCATGACCGATTTCAGCGGAGGCGTCGTTCGCGACAATCCGGCGGTCAATAAGCTCGTCGCGGGCATGACCGCATTGGGCCGTCCTGGCGAGGCCGATGATATCGGGCGCATGATTGCATCGCTCCTTTCGGACGACAACCATTGGATCAATGCCCAGCGCATCGAAGTTTCGGGCGGCATGCGCCTCTGAGAGGGCCCCTTCCGCGCCCTTGCATCTGCGCAAGGGCGCGGCAGTCGAGCCCAGGCTAGGCGTCGAACCATCGACGGTTCGCAACTGCTCTATCCCGAATGAATTCGACGAACGCGCGCATCGCCGGACTGCGTTCGCGACCGCTGGGCGTGACGAGGCTCACATCGACGGCGGGGACGGTCCATTCCGGCAATACCTGGACCAAGTCCCCTCGTTCGATCTCGGGTTTTGCCGAATAGTTGGCGATCGCAGCGATCCCCGCCCCGTTCAGGACCATGCGGGAAATCGCGTGAGGGTCGTTTGCGGATAGCTGCGGTGAGTTGTCGAGGTAGTGTGTATTGCCGTTTTGGTCGCGGAAGGACCAGCGACGGGGAAGACCGTCCGGACGCGGTATCGCCAGCAGATCGTGAGTTGCCAATTCTGCGATCGAGCGCGGTTCACCCTTCCGCTGCAGATAGGAAGGAGCCGCGCAGAGCGTGCATCCGATCGCGCCCAGCCGCGTGGCGACCAGGTTCGAATCGGCCAGGGGGCCCATCCGAAAGGCTATGTCGTATTGCTCTCCAACCAGATCCACCGTTCGACTGGTCAGATCGAGAGAAACTGCGATGTCCGGATACGCAAGCGCGAACTCGGGGATCAATTCGGTGAGCACCTCGGTCCCGAAACCAATCCCTGCCGTAAGCTTCAACTTTCCCTGAGGATGCGAGCTGAGGCCTGCTGCCACGTCCAACAACGCGTCCAATCGGACGAGCACTTCGCTCATGTGGTTCAGGATCGTCCGACCGGCATCGGTCAAAACCACTTCGCGGGTGGTTCTTTCGAAGAGCCGCAGGCGGAGCGCCGTCTCCAAACGTTGGACCGACCGGCTGACGGCGGACTTGCGTATTCCAAGCACCCGTGCGGCCTCCGAAAAGCTCAGCAATTCGCCAACCTTTTGAAACGCGCGGACGTCATCCAGATCGATCATTTCGCACCCAATTGTCCCAAATGTGGGACACTGTTTGTCACAGAGAGTCAATCAGCCATGGTGGGGGCACGATTCGCGACCGAAATCCGCTGGAGAAAACCAGCGGGCCGCCTTCTGTCTCACTCCAGAAACTGACCGTCGCAGATCCGGGACACGCCGTTTTCCGGAACAAGGAAGTTATCCGACGCGAAATCCCTTCAAATCGGAGACTTGTATGCCGCTCATCACCCATGACCTCGCCCCGCCGGACGCCCAGGCCATGCAGGAACTACGCGCATCATTTGCAAGCGCGCCGAAGCTGACGTTTGCGCCGGAATCGCGTGAGGCTTACGACCAGATCATCGGACAGGTACCCCTACCCTCGGGCGTGCGATTCGAAGCGGGAGAGGTGGGCGGCGTCCCGGGCTGGTGGGCCCGCCCCTCCGATGCGAAAGCCGGTACCGCAATTCTATATCTTCACGGCGGCGGCTACGTGCTCGGGTCGGCGAAAGCCTACCGAAACTTCGTCGGCGAAATCTCCAAGCGGTCCGGATCGGCATCTTTCATTGCGGACTACGCTCTCGCGCCTGAGCGGCCGTTTCCAGCAGCCTCGGACGATGTTCAAGCGCTGCACCGCGGCCTGTTCGATGCCGGGTACGACCGCATCGCGCTTTGCGGAGACTCCGCCGGTGGAGGACTTGTGATCTCGTTCCTGACGCAAAACGATGCGAAAGCCGGGAAGATCGTCGCCGCGGTGGCAATGTCACCGTGGCTCGATTTGACCCTGTCCGGCAGCTCAATGACCACCAAGGCCGATCAAGATCCTCTTCTTTCAAAGGAAATGCTCGCGACCGCAACCGAACGCTATCTCAATGGCCAGAGCACTCGGGACCCGCGTCTGAACGTGTTGGGCTCTAACCTGGCCGCGATGCCGCCCCTGCGCATCCACGTTGGTGACGCCGAGGTGTTGCGCGATGATTCCATCCGGTTCGCCAAGAAAGCGGACGCAGCCGGACTTGGTATCGAGGTTCACGTTTGGGAAGGCATGATTCACGTCTTCCCGTCAAATTTCGCGATGCTGCAGGCCTCCGAAGCCGCACTCAAGGACATCAGCAGCTTCCTGGCGCAACATCTCGGCACCGCCGCCAAAGGGCAGACGTAGGCTTTCGGGTTGTCGATCGATTGCTCAGTGCACGGTGATAGGCAGTCGCGCGAAGCCTCTTAGCGTATTGTTCGTGGCTCGCTTGGCCTCGCCAAGTTCGAACGACGCGACGTGTCGCGCGAATGCCTTGACCAGTGCGGTCATTTCCAGTTTAGCCAGATGCATTCCGACGCAAACATGCGGGCCAAAGCCGAAGCCCAGGTGATCGCGCGCATCGCGCGTGACGTCGAACGTCTCAGGATCACTCCACTTCCGCTCGTCGCGGTTCGCGGAGGCGTACAAGAGCAGAATTCTGGACCATGCCGGGATCGTCTGACCTCCATAGTCCAGTTCGCGGGTCGTCACCCTGGTAAATCCCCGTATCGGCGACTCCAGGCGGATTGCCTCGTTGATGGCGCCTGGGATCAACGACGCATCTGAACGGACCTTTTCCCATTGCTCCGGAAATTGTCCGAAAAGCCAAAGCAAGCTTCCGGTCGCCAGGATTGTCGTATCGAGGCTCGGGCTTATGTAGTCGCGCATCATCGCGGGACACTTCGAACGAGGCACATGACCGTCTTCTGCGGCGCGCCAGATAGCGGCGGCCCATCCCTCGGGTGATAGCGCGCCCAGCGTCCTTTCATCCGTACAATACCGATGCAGCTCCTCGATATGAGGGAGAGCCTCCTTGCCGCGCTCGTTCATGGTGCCCAGCGCGTCGAAGGTCGCGCTGGCCCACCGAAGCATGTTCGCGCGCCCGCCTTCGGGCAGGCCCACCATCTTCGACACGATGGTCACGGGCAGGTGCTGGGCGCATTCGGTGATGCCGTCGAAGCTCTTCTGCCGGACGAGGCGATCGACCAGACGCTCCGCTTCTTCGTCGATCGCCGTCGCGATGTGCGTGAGCGCCGGCGCGGCGAGTGGGCCTTTGATGATGCGCCGCATCTTGTTATGTTCGGGTGGATCGGTCGTGATCGTATTGCCCAATGACCGCGTGTTGATGACGTCGTTCGCGGCTACGCCCTGGGCCGACGAGAAGGTACTGTAGTCCCGAAGCGCGGCCCGGACTTCGTCGTAACGTCCAAGGCACCACATATCATGCTTCGGGAGAAACACGGCGGGACCGAGATCCCGGATCGCCTTGTAGTGACCGTAAGGTTCGAGAATCGCATCGTCCGCGTAGAGATCGACCTCATACGTGAGCATCGGCGCGCTCCCGTGCAATTTCGTCCTCGTGAAGGTCGTCAGTCCAGGGATCCTTGCGGAATTCTTCCAGGTTCGGCTTCAGCCTTGCCGAAAGGGTGCGCAGGTCGATGTCGTGCAGGCTGTTCTTTCCCTGAATATCCAGAGCGTGAGCCGCAGCCTGACCCATGGCAAAGCAGGGACCCATGACTCGGACGGATGCGAGCGCTGCAGTATCGCCGTCGATGCAACGGCCCGCCGCGATCAGATTGTCGGCGTCTCGATGGACCATGCTCCGGAGAGGTACGTAGTGCATGTGATCGTCGTCATCGAACTTTTCCCAGCTCACGCCTTCGGCGGTGTCGTGGGCTTCCACGGGCCAAGAACAACGCGCCACCGCGTCGACCGGTCGCGTCCCGCTACGGACCTCCTCGATCGAAAGTTGGTGGGCGGAGACGAACCATCGCGTCTGCCGGATCCCCGGCAGACCGTATGCGCGAATCCTGGCGTCTTTCATCGAGGGGAGCTCGGCCCGGAGGAATGCGAGAATCCTGTCGGCCTGGTCGCGGCCTTCGAGAGTGGCCCGGCTGGCTCCGATCGGATCCGTCGGATTCGGCATATGGGTCAGGTTGACGGACGCCACGTTGCGCCCGGGAAATGCGAAGATGAAACCGTCCTCGCGAGCGAGCCCGTATTGGTTTCTCTTCTCCCTGAGAAGCCGTGCCACATGAAACCCGTCGAACTCGGAGACCGCATGCTGATCGAAGTTCTCGATCGTGACCATCTGCGTGCCCCAATGGGGTGTCGTGGGTTCTCTGACCTGCAGACCGGCGTGCCAGGCGACGGTCGCGTCGCCCGAGGCATCGACCACCCCCTTGCATCGGACCTCGAGGTCTCCCCAGCGCGTAGCAACTAGAAGGGACTTAACTTGCCGCCCTTCCATCCTGACCTCGCGCAAGGTCGCTCCCAGCACCACTTCCACTGTCGAGTTCGAAAGGGCTTCCTCCGCCCAGCGGCCACAGAGGGTTTCGTCGTACTGCAAGACGACCGAATTCAACGCCCTTCGCGAATGAAGGGCATTCGCTTCGTTGAGGTAGCGGAGCATTTCATCCACGGCCCCGAACGTCACTCGCCGCGGCTTTGGCCCGTTGGAATATAGCCCGCAAATGGTGCCGAGCAGCGTCCCTACGAGTTGGCCTCCGAGAGTGGGCATGGCTTCCAGGAGAACCGTCCGTCGCCCGAGCCGGGCCGAGGTCAGCGCGGCCATGAGGCCGGCTGCCCCTGCCCCCACGACGCACACGTCGGCATCGATCGTCTGCGTTTCGGCCTTCTTGCGAACGACTCTTGTCTTCTTGTCGATCATCTTATCGCTCCATCTTTCGTGATCAGGCCGAGGCGGCACTTGGACGAGGATCGGCTGCCGGAGACAATGCTTCGGCATGGATCGACCGGTCGTAGATCCTCATCAGGAAGAAGGCTGCAATGGCCACGACGCCGATCGGAACGGCCGCCGCACAGAAAAGCTGGGCCACGGGCAGAGACATCGAGAGTAGAATTCCGCCGATGAAGGGCCCGACGATCGAACCGACCTTGCCGATGCCGAGGGCCCACCCCAACCCGTTGGCGCGGATGGGCGTCGGATAGATGCTTCCTGCGACGCCATGCAGGGAGTTCTGAACGCCGATAGTGAAGAAACCAGCCACCGTCGCCGCGCTGAGCAGGAGCGCTTCGGACGAACTGAGCACGCCGAGCGAGGCGACTACGGGACAAGCGAGGAGCGCCGAGCCAACCAAAGCGCGCAGTCCGGAGCGGTCGATGATGTACCCCACGATCAAGCCGCCGACGGCGCCGCCGAGGAAGAAACACGATAACGCCAGAGCGGCAGCGCTCCTCGGCAACCCGGCCGCTTCGATCAGAACGGGTAGCCAGCTGACCAACGCAAACAGGGTGATCGAATTCGCGACGTACACGATCCAAAGAAGCGTGGTCATGAACGATCGGCGGCCCGCAAAGAGCTGCATGAACGGCGAGTTTGATCCTTCTTCGGAGGCGGCCCGAACTACCGCCGACGTGGCATCGCGGGCGCGTGCCGCGGTCGCGGCCAGGAAACTCTGCGATTCCGGCAACACCACGATCAGCGCGACCGCCAGCAGCAACGAAGCGGCACCGCCGACCTGGAAGATGATCGGCCAACCATAGGCCGACACCAGCTGGGCTGATACGACCCCACCGAACGTGCCGCCGATCGCATAACCCGCGAAGATGACGGTGATTGCCGTGACCCTGAGATGCTTGGGAGCGAACTCGTTGGTCAAAGCCACCGCGTTGGGGACGGCGCCGCCCAAACCCACACACGCGACGAACCGGTAGACCAGCAACTCATTCAAGTTCGTCGCCCAACCGGTGGCGTAAGTAACAAGTCCGAACAGGAGCGAACCGACGACGATTGCTGTCTTACGCCCCCACCGATCTCCCACGTATCCGAAGAGAATTGACCCGACCAGCAGCCCGAAAAGCCCCGCGCTGAACACGCCGCCGATGGCAACCTTGTCGACGTACCAAGTCCGGATCAACTCCGGCACGGCAAACGAAAGCGCGGCAACGTCATAGGAATCCGCGACCATCAAAAGAAAGGACAGGGCCGTGACCCGGGCCGTCAATGCAACCGAGGGGTTCAAAGGGGATGCATTGGATAGCGACATGTTTCCTCCGGGGCTGGATTTTTGATTTTCCAGATCAAAGTAGGCGCTGGACGATTGTTGGCAAATGCCTGAATATGCGTAGGTGATGCCATCAGGGCATAGGGCCCCCAAATGCAAATCCACCCGGAAACGATTCTTTCGTCCCGAGATCTGGAGGTCCGGGATGGCGCAGGCGAGCGGCGCAAATTGAGCCTGCGCCAGATCGAAGTCTTCCGGGCAGTCATGCTGTCGGGATCCATCAACGGCGCTTCGAAAATGCTCCATGTATCGCAACCCAGCTTGTCGCGCGTCGTGAGGAGGACCGAGGACGTGCTGGGCTTCAAACTGTTCGAACGTACGGGCGGAAGGCTTGTCCCGACGAACGAGGCCGGCGTGCTGCTAACCCTGGTGGGGCGTGTCTATCGTCAGCTGGACGAACTCGGAGAAGCGGTGGACCGTCTTACCAAAGGTGATGGTGGCCTATTTCGGCTGGGGTGTACGGGCAGTCCCGGAAGATGTCTTGTGCCGCGCGCCGTCGCCCAGATGCGAACCGCTCTTCCTCAATTGAATTTTCAGGTCGACGTTTTGCTCATAGACCAGATCATCGATTATCTGCTGTTCCAGCGAGGGGAATGCGTCGTTTCCGTCTTTCCGGTCCGACATCCGCTGGTCACCTGCAAACCAATCATTAAGGGTAGCATAGTCGCGCTGGTGCCGGAGAAACACGGCTTGGCAAAGAAGAAGGAAGTCACGGTCCGTGAACTTGCCCGAGAGCCGCTGATATCCTTCGAACCAAATACCCCGCATGGCGCGATGGTGTCGCGATTGTTCGAGAAGGAAAGGCTTACCGCCCGCGTCGACTTTCTCGTCCGCCATATCGAGACCGCGATTGGCCTCGTCGCGAATGGAGTGGGAATAGCCTTGGTGGACGAATTCTCTGCCGCTGAGCCTTGGCGCCTACCGATTTCGATCGTCCGCGTGAAGAACAGCCCCCCGCTCAGCTTACATCTGAGCTGGAGCAAAGACATCGTAAGGTCGCAGTTCTTCAAGCGGTTCGAAGCTTCGCTGATGCGTTCGCTCGACCGCAAGATATGAAGCTGCAGAAGCCGCCGAGAAGAGAGCAAGACGGTCATTCGGCGCATAATGCACGCGTGAACTCATACGGTTGCACCGCCTGAGTACGCGATCTAGCGCTTCGCTCGCTGTAGCCGGAAGATCGCGGCAACTAGCCGGTGCAACCACGCGCCATTCTCAACGACGATTTAACACGAGGCCTTGGCCGGTCACCGCGGAAGCTGCCTGTCAGACACAGTTCCCGGAAGGCAGCATCCGAAACTCAATGAGACGCCCTGATTGTACTTTACAGTACAGTCTAACTGAGATAACTTACGCTCATCGGGCCGGTTTTTGATCGAATGTTTCTTCCGAGGAGAGAGCCATGAGTGCTTCACGGCGACGTTTCCTTCAGTGTGCGGCGGCCGCCGGCGTCCTTCTGAGTTCACGGCCGGTGAGCGTCGGCGCTCAATCCTTGGGACGGAACAGGGGAACGCTAAAAGCGGTCATGCAAGCGGATCTGCGCTCCTTCGATCCGGTCTGGACGACCGCAACGATCACCGGAAGCCATGCCGCTCTCGTCTACGACACGCTTTTCGGACTCGATGAGCAGCTCGCTCCTCAGCCGCAAATGGTGAGCCGGTATGGTTTGTCGGACGACAAGCTGACCTACACCTTCGAACTTCGCGATGGTCTGAGGTTTTCCGACGGCTCGCCGGTGACTTCCGCGGACTGCGTTGCTTCGATGCGGCGCTGGGCGGCGCGCGACTTGGCCGGGCAGCTCCTGTTCCAAAGCGTCGCGGACACCCCGGTGAAGGACGACAGAACCTTCCAGATTGTCTTGAGGGAGCGCTACGGACTGGTACTCGATACCCTTGGCAAGACCAGCAACTCCCTCTGGATCATGCGCAGGAAGGAAGCCGAAACCGACCCGACCCAGCAAATCTCCGAAATCGTGGGCTCGGGACCCTACGTCTTCAATCGTAACGCCACGAAGATGGGCGCAATCTACGTGTACGACAGGAACGACAGCTATAGGCCGCGCGAGGGGGCGCCCTCCGGAACGACGGGCGCAAAAGTCGCCAAGCTGGATCGGATCGTCTGGGAAAACATGCCGGACGAGCAGACGGCGATTGCCGCGCTACAAGCGGGCGAGATCGATTTCTACGAAACTCCGCCGATCGAATTCATCGACCAGCTCGAATCCGATCACGGCGTCAAGACCGAGGTCCTGAACAAGCTCGGCAACGTCGGCTTCATTCGCCTGAACTGGCTACACCCTCCCTTCAACAATCAGAAGGCCAGGGAGGCGATGCTGTACGTCATCAATCAGACCGACATCATGAAGGCGGCTTTCGGCAACGAGAAATACTTCCGGACCTGCAACTCGCTGTTCGGCTGCGGGACGAACATGGAAAATCACGAGAATGTCGGCTGGTTCGATCACGGGCAGGATCTAAAGAAAGCAGCAGCATTGTTCAAAGAGGCGGGGTATGACGGGCGTCCCGTCGTGATCCTGCAGCCGACGAACCTAGCGCTGTTGAACACCACGGCTCAGTTGCTGGCCGAATGGCTGAAGCAGGCAGGAGTCAATGCTCAGCTTGCCGCGTCCGATTGGGGCGGCGTCGTGGCGAGACGTGCCGTGCAGGCGCCCCCGGAACAGGGCGGTTGGAATATCTTCGCAACCTGGAATCCGACCTCGACCTTCGCCAGTCCCGTATCATTTCCGGGACACGCAGCCAACGGCACGAAGGGATTTATCGGCTGGCCGGAAAACGCGGAATGGGAGGCCGCGCGTCGCGAGTGGACCCGGGCCGAGACACTCTCCGAACGTCAGGAGATCGCAAAGAAGATGCAGGCGAACGGCTGGAATTTTGTGCCTGAGATATTGACCGGGCAATTCGTGGCACCGGTCGCGTATCGAGCCAACGTCAGAGGCTTTCTGAGTATCTCCGATCTCATTCCGTTCTGGAACGTCGAGAAGACCTGACCCCGGAGCGCAAAAAGGGAGCCAAACGATGCTGCGCGTCATCGTAAACCGTATCGGGTCGATTGCCGTCGTCATGTTGCTCGTTGCTTTGATGGTGTTCTCCCTGATCCATATGGCTCCGGGAGATCCCGCGGCGATCATCGCTGGCGACAATGCGACCAGTGAGCAGATCGCGTCCATTCGCGATCGGCTAGGCCTCGGCAACCCGCTACCCCTACAATTCTTGAACTGGATCTTCGCCGCAAGCCGGGGCGACTTGGGCGTTTCGATTTTCTCTGGCGTGCCCGTATTCGGGCTCATTTGTGAACGTCTCGAACCGACCCTATCATTGACGCTCATCACGATCGTCATCGCACTTATGATCGCGGTGACGGCCGGCGTGCTCGCAGCGGCCAATGCCGGCTCCTGGATCGACCGCGCTGTCATGGCGCTCTCCATCCTCGGCTTCTCCGCCCCGATCTTCGTGGTCGGCTATGTACTGATCTACGTCTTCGCAATCCAGCTCAAATGGCTTCCGGTCCAGGGCTACGCATCCCTATCAGCCGGCATTCTCGATTGGCTACGGCATCTGGTCCTACCTGCGCTCTCGCTCGGCCTCGCCTACGTGGCGCTCATCGCCCGGATCACGCGGACAGCCATGCTGGACGTGCTCGCCGAAGACTACATCCGAACCGCAAAAGCCAAGGGGGTGTCTCCGGATGGGATCCTGATCAAGCACGCGCTCCGCAATGCCGGCATTCCGATCGTGACCGTCGTCGGCATCGGGGTCGCCTTGCTCATCGGCGGCGTCGTGATCACCGAATCGGTGTTCAACATTCCGGGAGTCGGACGCCTCGTCGTCGATGCCATCTCGAAGAGGGACTATCCGATCATTCAGGGCGTCACGCTCGTTTTCTCGGGCGTTTACGTTCTCATCAACCTGATGGTGGATCTCAGCTACGGTCTCATCGATCCTAGGATTGGACGCCGATGAGCGCGCTTGATGCAGGTGCTGCGACATCCGTTCGCCGTTCCAGCACCGGGCGCTTCATCAAGCGCAACCCGATGCTGGTCCTCGGCATTCTCCTGTTGGCGATCATCCTTATGTCGGCGATCTTCGCGCCTTGGCTGGTCGGAGATCCCTCTGCGATGATGCCAAACCGACGTCTACTTCCGGCCGGACTAGGTTACCCTCTGGGCACCGATCCACTCGGCAGAGATGTGTTCGCACGAACCATCTACGGCGCCCGCGTTTCGCTGACCGTAGGGATCTGTGTTGCCACGATCTCGGTTCTGATCGGGCTCGCGCTCGGTTTGATTGCGGGTTACCTTCGGCGGGCCGATGCGCCGTTGATGCGGATCATGGATGCACTGATGTCGATCCCGGCGATAATGCTGGCGATCGCCCTGGTCGCACTGACCCAAGCGAGCGTGGTCACCGTGATCGCCGCGATTGCCATTCCGGAAATCCCACGCGTCGTACGTCTGGTGCGCGCGGTCGTCTTCTCGGTGCGAGAGCAACCTTTCGTGCAAGCTGCGATTGCTGGCGGCGCCAAGACGCCGAGGGTGATCATCAGGCATATCATGCCGTCGACGCTCGCTCCGCTGATCGTTCAAGCAAGCTACATCTGCGCATCTGCCATCCTGATCGAGGCGGCGTTGTCCTTTCTGGGAGCTGGCACGCCGCCGTCCGTTCCGACATGGGGCAATATGATCGCTTCGAACCGCCTGTACCTTGCGAAGGCGCCTTGGACCATCTTCGGCCCCGGTCTCGAACTGGCGCTTACCGTTTTAGCCATCAACTTGATCGGCGACGGATTGAGGGATCACCTCGACCCTCGCCTTTCCCGTCGGATGTGAGACCTATGGACACTTATTCCGAGGTTCAAGAACCGATCCTCTCCGTCCGAGACCTGCGGACGTCGGTTTTCAATGAGGACGGCGAAGCTCGCGTGGTCAACGGCGTATCGTTCGACGTGATGCCCGGCGAAATGCTCGGTATCGTCGGCGAGTCGGGCTGCGGAAAAAGCATGACCTCCTTCTCGATACTGGGCCTCTTGCCCGCCAAGAGCGCGCGCGTAGTCGGAGGGACCGCCCGATACGCCGGCCTCGACCTCTTCGGTCTCAACGATCGACAGTTGCGCAAACTGCGCGGCGGACAGATCTCCATGATCTTTCAGGAGCCGATGACCTCGCTCAATCCGGCATTGACGGTCGGCAATCAGATCATGGAAGCCTTGCTCCTGCACGAGAACCTTCCGAGGAAGGCTGCGCGAGAGAGGGCTATCGAGATGCTGCGCCTCGTACGCGTCTCCGATCCCGAACGCCGTCTGGACGACTATCCGCATCAGTTTTCCGGCGGCATGCGCCAGCGGGTGATGATCGCTATGGCTTTGGCTTGTCGGCCCAAATTGCTCATCGCTGACGAGCCGACCACGGCGCTCGATGTGACGATCCAGGCGCAGATACTCAAGCTCATGTTGGATTTGAGACGTAGCACCGGCACCGCCATCATCCTCATCACGCACGATCTCGGCGTGGTCGCGGAAACCTGCGATCGCGTGATCGTCATGTACGCCGGACGGAAAGTGGAGGAAGCGCGCGTGAGCGAGCTCTTTCAACGGCCAGCGCACCCTTACACCCAGGGCCTGCTTGCATCCAAACCTCAGGTCGGCGCCCGGCGGCAAGGGCAGAGGTTGGTCGAAATTCCCGGAACCGTGCCTTCACCTCGCGAAGTGATTGATGGATGCGCGTTTGCCCCCCGCTGCGGGCTTGCTACCGAGCGATGCCGCATCGAGCGGCCCGAATTGAGGCCTGCATGCGAGCGGCATCTTGTCGCTTGCCACCATGTCGAATTGGCGACTGCCGCAAGGTGAACGCGCATGAGCACCGCCCTACTTGAAGTACGCAATCTTAAGAAGCACTACAGCGCCCGCAAGGGCGCTCTCGGTCGCCAAGGCGCCAGCGTGAAGGCCGTCGATGGCGTGAGCTTCAGCGTTTATCCCGGCGAGACGCTCGGACTGGTCGGCGAATCCGGATGCGGCAAGTCGACCGTCGGAAAACTGATCATGCGTCTTTCCGACCCCACCGGAGGCATCATCCGCATCGACGGATTGGACATTACCCAGGCGCGTGGCGAGCCGTTGCGACAGTTGCGCCGCAGAGTCCAAATGGTCTTCCAAGACCCCTACGCCTCGCTCAACGGCCGCATGCGGGCCGGTAAAATCGTCCGTGAACCGCTTGAGAACTTCGAACGGCGGTCACCCAGGGAGCTCGATGCTGTCATCGCGGACCTCTTCGGTAAGGTAGGGCTTCAGCGCGAAGCAATGCAGAAGTTCCCATTCGAATTCTCGGGCGGGCAGCGGCAGCGCCTGGGACTTGCGCGTGCGCTTGTGCTTTCACCGGAGCTGATCGTCGCGGACGAGCCGGTGTCGGCCCTCGACGTATCTGTCCAGGCACAGGTGATCAACCTGCTGATGGATCTGCAGCAGGAGCTGGGCGTGGCCTACCTCTTCATTTCACACGATCTCGGCGTCGTCGAACACATCGCCCACAGGGTCGCTGTGATGTACTTCGGCCGGATTATCGAGATCGGTCAAAAGACCGCGATCTTCGATCAACCGGCCCATCCCTACACGCGATCGCTGATCGCGGCTGCTCCCGTCATCAATCCCGCGCTACGTCGCGAACGTGTCCTGCTCGAGGGAGACATCCCTTCGCACGACAATCCGCCGACGGGCTGCGCCTTTCATTCCCGTTGCCCATTCGCATTCGACCGGTGCCGGGTCGAAAAACCCGAACTGACTCCTCGGAAAGGGGGCCAGTTGGCCGCCTGCCACCTCCAAGACTGATTAGACGCGCCCCAACATAACGAGACGAGGGTTCAATGCCACCAGTTCCATTTTTTGACGGGCACAATGATGCTCTGTTTCGGCTCTCGGAAAGTCGGGGCGCCGATCCCCACTTGCTTTTTCTTAACGGACGCGCAGACGGACATATCGACCTGCCTCGCGCCCGAGAGGGCGAAATGGTCGGAGGGCTCTTTGCACTCTACGCACCTTCGAAGAGCGGACTCGATCTCAACATATTCAAGGGCAAGAACTACGATTGCCCATTACCTCCGGAAGTGCCGCTCCCCGATGCCAGTCGGATCATGATGCGACAGATAGCGATACTCTTGCGTGCGATTGCGGCTTCGAACGGATCCGTCTCGCTCTGCAGGACGGTGGCTGACATTCGCGATGCACGTCAACGCTCCTCTTTCGCAGCCGTCTTGCATATGGAAGGCGCAGAGGCGATCGATGCGGACCTCGACATGCTCGACGTCCTCCACGCCGTCGGGTTGAGGTCGATCGGGCCAGTTTGGAGCCGAAATAACGTCTTCGGCCATGGCGTTCCCATGCGCTTTCCAAGCTCGCCCGATGCCGGGCCAGGGCTTACAGATGCCGGAAAGCGACTGGTCCGGGCCTGCAATGACCTTCGGATCATGATCGATCTGTCTCATCTAACGGAGCGAGGATTCTGGGACGTCGCACGCCTGACGAACGCGCCGCTCGTCGCCACACACTCGAATGTCCACGACCTGTCGCCGTCGTCACGTAACCTCACGCGCCGTCAGCTAGACGCGATCAGGGACAGCGATGGGATCGTCGGCTTAAACCTGGCAACGTGTTTTCTGAGGTCCGATGGGCAGATGGACGAGGACACTCCCATCGGCGTCGTAGTTCAACATGTTGAAGCGCTGATCGAACATCTGGGCGAGACGCGCGTGGCGATCGGGTCGGACTTCGACGGAGCCGTGGTACCGAAGGCGATCGGATCCGTCGCCGGCGCCCAGGCCATTTTCTCGGCTTTACGCGCCAAGGGTTTCGACGAGCCGCTGATCGAAAAAATCGCCATTTCAAACTGGCTCCGTGTCTTGCGACAAACCATCGGCTGAGCGGATATGACAGTATTGGAAGACACCTTACGGGCAAACGCGAACGAGGTCTTCTGGGAGCGGCTGAGCGCCGAACGATTGCGGTACCTGGCGGAGCGCGATGCGATCGTGCTCGTCCCGATCGGTTCGACCGAGCAGCATGGCCCTCACCTCCCCACCGGCGTCGACAGCATCCTGAGCACAGAGGTCTGCCGGCGGACGGCGGAGCTGGTTGCTAAGCAGCAGCCGATCGTAGTTGCGCCAACGGTCTGGTGCGGCCTAGCCGATCACCATGTGTCGTTCGGCGGAACCTTTTCCCTCAGGCTTTCCACCTTCCATGCGTTGTTGCATGACCTGTGCAGGTCGATTCTGACGGCCGGATTCCGCCGGATCGTCCTGGTCAACGGTCATGGCGGCAACATGGCGGGCCTGAGCGCTCTACAACAGGAGCTCACACGCGAACTCGGCATACCGGTCGCAACCACGACCTATTTCATGGAATGCCTTCCTGAGATTGCGGCGGTCCTCGATGACCAGAATTGCATTATGCACGCCTGCGAAGGTGAAACATCGATGATGATGGCGATCGCGAGCGAGTTCGTGGACCGTACCCGCCTCGACGAGGCGACCGGACCTCACTTCGACATTGTTGGGTCGCTCAGACCGTCCCTGAAAAGATCCCGCAGTTTCCATGACGTCACATCTTCCGGCGTCGCTGGTGTCGCAAGGAGGGCATCCGGAGCAAAAGGATTAGCTATTCTCGGCGCCGCCGCGTCAACTCTCGCGCGCAAGCTTGTTTCGGGTGAGCCTTGGCGCACCTCGGCAACGGAGTAACTGATGAACGAACATTCTGGCAGAACAATAGACGACTTTCGAGTGATGAAGCTCACCGAAAAGACGATCGCCTTTCCAACTACGAAACTTCTCCCGGGTGCGAAGGCAACCGAAGCTGGCGCGGACGAACTTGTCGTGAGCGTCCATTCCTGGCTTATTGAAAGCAAGGGAAAAAAGATTATCGTCGACACCGGTATCGGCAACCACAAACAGCGGGCCCAAGCTGTTTTCAACGACCAGAATTCAGATTTCCTCGAACGGCTTGAATCTGCCGGCTTCGGCAGAAACCAGGTCACGCACGTGCTGCTCACGCACCTGCACGGCGATCACGTCGGTTGGAATACCTTGTTGGAGCGAGGCCGCTGGGTTCCGACCTTTCCAAAAGCGACCTATGTCATGCCGCGCGCCAGCATCGATCATCTCCGCGGAAATAGCGACGATCCGCTGATGCCGCTCTACCTCGACAGTATTGAGCCCGTGATTTCCTCGGGACAGGCGGTGCTTATTCAACCAGGAGAAGAACCGCTGGAAGGGTTTCAATACGTCTCGACGCCTGGCCACTCACGCGATCACTGCTCCATCATCCTCCGGACGCCCGACCGGACCTGCCTTTTTGCCGGCGATATAATGCATCATCCCGTGCAGGTGCAGCACCCCGAATTGAACTCGGTCTTTTGTGCTAGTCCGGAGATGGCCCAACTCTCGAGGCACAAAATGCTTGCCTTTGCGGCAGACACCCGTTCCCTGTATTTTAGCTCGCATTTTGCAGAAACATCGGTCGGCGAGGTGACACGATCGAATGAGAACTTTCGTTGGACCTTCGTATAGGTCAGTCGGCGCTAAAATTGATGCGCTCGGGAAAATTTGGCCGACATTGGAAGCATCCCATGATTTGTGTGCGAAAGCGTCACAGCGGACGGACGCTACCCCGCGAATGGTGTATTTCTTTCGCCGCGCGCGCCCGACGGCTCGCCTGGCCGTGAATCGGCTCAGGCATGGGTGAACGAACTGGGCATTCGAGCGAAGTTGAGAGCAAACGCGGTGGCAAACAAAGTTGTGGGTTCAAGGCGGGGAAGAGGCATTGAGACCACCTCGGCCGCTCCGGGGAGCGGAGAATCCCGTTCGTCGGCAAGTTCAATCGCGATATTGGATGCTGCGCGTTCATTGTTCCTGGAACGAGGCTTCGACAACGTAAACCTTGACCAGGTCGCGAAAGCGGCAGGGACGTCGCGTCAGACCGTCTACAACCAGTTCGGAAGCAAGGATGCTGTTTTTAGAGAGGTCGTGCGCGGCCATTGGGCCACGATAAGAGCCGAAACGGAGATGATGTTTCAGGCTACCGGCGATCTTGACGGGGAGCCCGCGGACATGCTCGCCGACTTTGCGGATGCGCTGCTGCGGTTCGTCGAGGAGACTGATCAGATCGCGTTCACCCGCCTGGTTGTAGCCGAATCACGACGACTTCCATGGATCGCCGCCGAATTTTACCGCGCGGGGAAGGAGCCTGTATTGAAGACGTTCGCGCATGCGCTCGCCACGTTGACCAAGAAGGGACGATTGTCCTGCAGGAACCCGGAGTTGGCCGCCCACCAGTTCATGGGGTTGATCCAAGAGTTCGTCATCTGGCCTAAGGTTATGGCGATCGGCGAGGGGCTTCGTGATCTTCCCTCGAACAGGCTAGTCGTCAAGGAAGCGGTGACCATGTTTCTGGCTCGCTACGAGCCGTAGCTGGCTTTGCGGCTCGGAGAACACCACTGCACCTCGGCATCCGAGAGGTGGGAGTTTAGCTCCCACCCTCGTTGAGCGGTCACCAAGGTGTTCTGCCGCTGGGTTCGACGAATTGGCCGGAAACGGCTTTTTCCCCGAGCAAAGCATACTCCACAGGAAGCCGTGCTCCTTCCTCGGGGGTCATAAAGCCGGTGTGACCCGTCAGGTCGGTCTTCACATAGCCGGGACTGACGGAGTTGACGACGATAGGTGTGTCGCGCAGTTCTTCTGCCAGTTGCACCGTTAGCATGTTCAATGCGGCTTTGGACGCGTTATATCCGATCAAACGCGCAGAATAGTAAGGCGATGTCGGGTCGCCGTTGAGCGTGAGCGATCCTAGAGAACTCGACAGATTGACGATCCGAGCGGCGGGGGCCAGACGAAGCAAAGGCAGCATCGCTTGCGTCACGGCCAGGGTCCCGATGAAGTTTGTCTCCAGGATGCGGCGCGCTGCATCGGGAGAGCCTGAAGTAGGTGGACCGTCGGCTGCGTCGACGATCCCGGCATTGTTGACCAGGATATCGAGCTTGCCGCATTCGGCCCGTATCGTCTCGGCGGCTGCCGCAATACTGGCATGGTCTCCGAGGTCGAGCGCAATGAACCGCGCGTTGAGGCCGGCCAATGCGAGCTTGGCCGCAGCTGCGGCGCCGCGGTCCCGATCGCGAGCCCCGATGAGAACCAGAACGCCGGCCTGCGCCAATTGGCGTGCGATCTCCAATCCGATGCCCTTGTTAGCCCCGGTGACCAGGGCGGTACGAACTTCCTTTGTCATCTCCTGTTCCTCGTCTTTAGTTCAAGGTGCTTGAATTCAAGTTAGGTCAGACGTGAGCCCGAAGGCCGTCCTGATTTGCCCCATGAACGCAGCCTCGTCCGTGGTCCTGCGACCTTCGCTTAAACGTTGCGCATCTTCGCCGGCCACAAATCGGACCTTTGGACCATCATCAGTCGCCGCTACATAAACAACTTCGGCGATGGCTTCTGGCTTCGACGCTTGGATGATCGCGGCCGCAAAAGCCTGCATGACGGCCTGCACGGTCGGCTGATATTCCGCCAAGGAGCGATCGTTGCTGAAGGCGAGCGAGCGGCCTCCGAAATCAGTCGCGATCATGCCCGGCTCGACGAGTTTGACTCGCACTCCGATCGGCGTCAGTTCGTAGGCAAGAGCTTCCGAGAGACCCTCGATGGCGAATTTGCTTCCGTGATAGAGCGAGCCGAGCGGAAATGCCACCAGCCCTCCGATGGACGATATGTTCACGATCACGCCGGATCTGTTCGCCCGAAAATGCGGCAAGAGAGCTTTGATCGTCGAAAGCGGACCGAATACGTTCACATCGAACTGCCGCCGGATTTCCTCGGCCGGAGTCGCTTCTAAGGGGCCGTAGGCGCCATATCCGGCGTTGTTTACGAGGACGTCGATCTTTCCGAATTCATCGATACCTTGTCGGACCGCTCCCGCGATAGACGATGGATCCTGCACGTCAAGACGTGCCACCAGCGTGCGCTCAAGCGACGCCAATTCCTTCCCGTCTTCAGGCGCGCGCATCGTGGCGATGACGTTCCAACCGCGCGCATGAAATACCTTGGCAGTCGCGAGTCCGAGCCCGCTGGAGGTACCGGTGATCAATACTGTGCCCGACATGTCGAGGTCCTTTCCGCATTTGCGCTGTAAAGAGGTGTTCGGCGGAGAGGAGGAACGTCGCCGTCCCTCCTCTCCCGTGCCGTCACGTCGGATTTAGAACGGGATAGTCCGTGTATCCTTCGGCGCCGCCGCCGGCATAGAACAGGGCTTGCCGCACTTCGTTGAAGGGTGCGCCGGTCTTGAGCCGATGCACGAGATCCGGGTTGGCCAGCGCCATGACGCCGAGCGACTCGATGTCGGCAAGGCCTGCGGCGACGTCCGAACCGACCTGTTCACGCTGACGTCCCGGGCGATTGATGATGAGCGTCTTCCGGAATGCTTTGCGAATGTCGTTGATCAGAGAGTCGCTACGGACGTAGAGCACATGCAGATAGGCAATCCCGAGTTTGTCGAACTCCGCCGCCAGATACCGATACAGATCGTCGTTGTCGGTCCCTTCGGCGATGCCGCCGGCGGGAATGCCAGGCGACAAGCGGATCGCCGTCTTCTCGGGTCCGATCGCATCGGCGATGGCACGAACCACCTCGATCGCGAACCGTGCTCGATTTTGCATCGAGCCGCCGTACTCGTCGGGGCGATGATTGGAATTTGGCGCGAGGAATTGGTGCACCAGATATCCGTTGGCGCCGTGTACTTCGACGCCGTCGGCTCCCGCTTCGACTGCACGTTTGGCGGCAAGGGCGAAGTCGGCGATGGTCTTCTTCACCTCGGCAGTCGATAGTTCGCGCGGCTGAGGGATCGGCTGCATGCCCTTCAACGTGAACATGTCGACTCCGGGCGCGATCGCCGAAGGAGCGACGGGCTGGCGGTGATGTGGCGTGTTCTCAGGATGCGACATGCGGCCGACGTGCATCAGTTGGACGAACAAGCGTCCTCCCGCTGCGTGAACTGCATCCGCAACCTTGCGCCATCCAGCGACGTGGGCGTCGGTGTAGGAGCCCGGAGTGGCCAAATAGCCCTGCCCGTCCTCGGAGGGCTGGGTGCCTTCCGAGATCAGAAGGCCCATTGTCGCACGCTGGGCGTAGTATTCGGGCGCCAATTCTCCCGGCGTTCCGTCGGGCTTCGCCCGGCTGCGGGTCATCGGCGCCATTGCTAGGCGGTGCGGCAGGTGCATGTTGCCTACCGTCACTGGGGTCCAGACTTCGGTCATTTGTATCTCCCTGAAAAGCAAAAATCGTTCGGGCCGGCGATACGATTTGCTCCGTGACGCCGGGATCGAGCCGGTGTTGGCTCCGTTCGCGTTCAATATTAGTGATCCACATTCCGACTGATAGGTGCTATAATTGGACAGAGTGTCTCAAAGGTGGAACGCATGGATTTGCTGGCTTTGGCCGACTTCAACCTGGTCGCGCGGCATGGCGGCTTCGGCCGGGCCTCCCGCGCCGCAGGTCGCCCGAAGGCCACGCTGTCGCGGCGAGTGGCCGAACTCGAAGCGAGCCTCGAGCTGCGTCTTTTCGAAAGAGGAGCGCGAACGCTCAAGCTCACCGAAGAAGGCAAGGCGTTGTATGAGCGCGCCGGTGTCTTGTTGGCCGAGTTGGAAGAGACGGCAGCGGCCATAGCTTCGGGTGGAGAGCGTCCGCGGGGCAGGTTAAGGATCAGCGCTCCGCTGCTGTTCTCGCAGACGGCCATGGGCAAGCTCGCCGCCGGCTTTGCTCTAAAATATCCCGACGTTCGACTGGAGGTGACGACGGAGGACCGCTCCGTCGACATGATCGAGGAAGGCTACGACCTCGTGATCCGCGTGAACCCTGACCCGGACGAAAGCCTTGTCGGTCGCGCTTTCTTGCAGGACCGGCTGGTGGTCGTGGCCAGTCCTAAGATGGCAAGACCTCGAGACGGCGCGACGGTTCGGGCTATCGTTCGGTCCACGAGTGATCGGTCCACTTGGAAGATCAAGACATCAAAAGGTTCATCGTCGATCGCCATCGAGCCAGTGCTCAGTTTATCGTCGTTGATCATGGTCCGTGACGCGGTGCGCGCTGGAGTAGGCGCCGCACGTCTTCCCATTTCCCTCGTCAGCCATGATCTCTCGACGGGAAAGCTAAAGCATTGGGGTGACGTAGATGCACCTGACATCAACCTGTGGACGCTCTACCCATCACGACGGCTGCTTAGCGCACGCGTATCCGCATTTCTCGATTATCTGAAGCAGTCTTTCCCGAAAGGAACACCAAACGAACTTGCGGCATTCTTGAGCGCATGAGATTCGCCCGCACGTTACGGGACCAAAAATCGCGAGTTATGCAACTGATTACGGTGAATGGACGCGAAAAAGCGCAGCGTGTCGATGAAGATTTCGACCTTCCAAATCACCGATGAAGCAGTTGCGAATGATCAAGACGGTGCCATGGTTGAACGCAAACACGTTAACGTACGCAGCTACCTGTCATTTCGGCCCGGCAAGGGTGCGGCCATTCGTCTAACAGTTGATCCGACCACCCTGTTTGTGCCGGCTTACCACGATGCCAACTAGGTCAACACTGCATTCACGTCGATTTCAGGGAGTCTGGTAGGCACGTTTAACCAAGATAGGGGACCGCTGCCGGCCATTTCCTGCGCAAGCATCGACGAGACGAGCTCGTCGACAGCCCTCATCTCACCGGTTAAGCGTCCCGACGCTCGACACTGAAGCAGCCTTCACCGTTGCCTCCGCTTCCGTGCCAACTTTAAACCCCTTCGCGGACAAGTCTCGACCGAGTGTCTCAGGAAGCAGAAGAGACGCGACAATGAAGATAGCTGCAGCCGGAAGGGCCACCGCAACCATTCCGTTCAGCAAGCTTCCGCCGAAATGGGCAGCCGCAAGCGGAACAATCACAGGAGCTATGCTGCCGAGCCCGCGACCTCCCATATAGAACGTCGACACCGCCGTCGCACGCAGGTTGACCGGATAGAGCTCTGAGATCCAGACGCCGGTCACACCCAGGGCCACGTTGCCAATACCGAAACCGATGTAGAGCCAGAACATCGGCCATTCAGCCTTCGATCCGGCGTAGAGCTGGCTGCCCCAGACGGCCATACCGACCAGAGACCCAACCCAAAACAGCGCGGGCACGAGAGCTCCGAAGCGGCGGCCAGCCCTGTCGTTGAAAAAGCCGTTCGCGAGGTAGCAAACGCCGCTGACCACGGAGAGCAGAACGGCCGTCGTGCGAACAACATCGCCCGGCGTATGCATGTCCCGCAGCAGCAGCGTCGGAATAAAGGAGACGACGCTGTAGTAGCAGAGCATGTAGCTCATCAGCCATACGAAGGCGGTGACGGTCTGCCGTGCCAGCCCGTTGCGGAAAATTTCCGCCAGGGGAAGTGTGCGGGCTTCTGCCGTGACCTTACCGGCCCTGCGTTGCGCCTCATACTCCAGCCAGATCTTGGATTCAGGCATGAAGAAACGAATGAAGATAATCAGCAGAATGGGCACGCCGCCACTCAGCAGGCCGATGCGCCAGCTCCACTCGTCGCTGAACGTCGCAATCAGCCAGATTCCAACGATTGAAGCCGTGGACGACGCGATCACGGCACAGCCTTGAAGCGCGGCCGCGCCCAAACCTCGGCTGCCCTTTTTCCAGGCCTCGTTGAAGAGCACCATGCCAACGCCATATTCGCCGCCAAGACCGATGCCCGTGATCAACCGCAGCACGGCAAGCGACCAGTAATTCCATGCGAACGCCGAAATGATCGCGGCGATGGAAAACAATGCGATTGTGAGTTGAAGCGAGGTCTTTCGGCCAAGTCGATCACCGATGACGCCGAACAGCGCTCCGCCAATGGCCGATCCGAACAAAGTGAGAGCTTGCAGGGAGCCGACCTCGGTCAGCGATAGCGACATCGATCGCTGGATCGCAGGCAAGAGGAACGGGAATATCAGAACGTCGTAGAAATCGAGTATGTAGCCCAGCATCGCCGAGATCATAATCGAATAGCGTTGCCCCGCCGTGTAGTCTTCCGAACTCGATATGGCTGCCGACATGTGACGCGTTTCCTGTTGGAGGATTGAGATCGATAGAGTGCCGCGACGCTTGCCGCGCCTTTGAGAGCCGAATGCGACTTCGGTCGTTGGGAGTCGTGAATGCGGCCCCGGTATCAATCGGAGTCGCATCGCGACTCCGGGTTGCGTGCTTGATGCGTAGAGCCTAGCGGCCTGACGCCCTCAGTTCCGGATAAGCAAACTCGCCCTTGTCGAGTATGTGGATATCGTCGAGCCACAGGCTGCAGCCGCGAAGCGGGATATCCAAATGACACGGCGTGTCATTCGAGCCGCCGAGCTCCGTGTTCGGCCCCGTCGAGAACAGGACGTTTCCGTAGAAGGAGAGCGCATTCATGATGTGCTCCGACGACAGCTCCTGGGAAGCCGCGATGTGGTGCCAGGCGGCACGCTCGTTCGACCCCCAGCCGATATGCGAGATCGCCCAGCCGCGCGGATCGCCGAAGCTGTCGATATAATTCTTGATGAGCAGCGCGTCGGTGCCTTCGCCCTTGAGGTCGACGATATAGCCGTCCTTGATGGTCAGCGTGACCGGCGACTGGATGTAACGCTTGAACGCGCAGAGGATGTCACCGGGCATCAGCACCACCGTGCCGTTGACCTCGCCGTCGGTCGCCTGAGTAAAAGCGAAACCTGACGGGAAGTGGTCCCAGCGACCGGGCTCATCCGTGTATCCGTATTCGGAAATGACAGGGTATTGCTTCAGGCCATAAGTTACGTCCGTTCCGCCCGGCGACGTGATCCGCATTTTGCGGGCCGACTGCAGGAGGGTTCGAGAGAGCTCCGTTCGCCGACGCAGATCTTCAGTCGGGAACATCTTCTTGAGGATGTGGAATGGCTCCATCACGCGCAAGATGCGCGTGCCCGCGTCCTGAATTTCGAGCTGCTCACGAGAGAACAGCAACCCCAGGAGATCGATCACCATATCCACGCGCTTGAGCGTATCGACCGCCGGCTGGTTGCCCGTGAGCGCATGCCGGCCCTGCAAGCCCGCGACCTTGCCCTGGCCGTATTTGGGCACGTTGAGATGAAACGTCGTTGCGCCCAGGCTCTGCGCGGCCAGCATGAAGGCCTGGGCGTATTCCCGCTGATCCTCGCCGCCGCTCAGGACCGCAACGACTTCGCCCTTCTTCACCTTGCAGAGTGCCAGCTCAGCCTTGAAGAGCTCGAGCATTTCAACATCAACGATTTGTCGGGACATCTTCACTGATCTCCTCTTTTCCGAACCTAGACACGCGGCCGTCGAACCGATCGCGCGGTCGCGCTAGAAGCTCTTCAACGATCGAAAGGAAGCCCTCGGTATCGTCGATCTGCATTTGGTGACCGGCGCTTTGCAGCGTCCTGATCGCGATTGACGGCAGCAATCCGCGAATTTCTTCTTCATCTTCGGGCAGAATGACCCCTCCCCGCCCAGCGACGATCAATGCGGTCGGAACGCTGAGATGGGCGAGGTCGCGATGAATGTCATCGTGATGAAAGCCCTTGTGGCTCTCGATGAGCGCACGCTCGTCGCAGGTATGCATCCACTCGGCCCGGGTGCGGACGAGTTGCTCGGGCCACCGCGGAGCAGAGAGGCTTCGCAGCGCCGCGTCGGCTTCTCCGCGCTTCGCGCTTTCAAGCAATTTGAGAAGTGGTTCGATCGGAATCGGATAGGTGCGACGTCCAGGACCGGAGACCGGCGGGTCGACAAGTATTAGTTGCTCCATGGACGATGGCCGCCAACGCCCGGCGCGGATTCCGATGCGGCCACCCATCGAGTGGCCCAGCAGCGTGTAAGGGCCTATTCCGAGCGCTTCAGCGAACCCGATGAGGTCGGATGCGCATGCGTCGAGCGAATAGTCGAGATGCGGGCCGCTTTCGGAAAGGCCGCGACCGCGGACATCGAGCACGAAAACGTCGTGTCCGGAGCACAAGCGTTCTGCGATGAACGCCCATTGCGCCGCAGTCGTCGAGATGCCGGGGACAATGATGACCGCCGGCCCGGACCCGCCGAACCGCAGATAATGCTGCCGAATGCCGTTGGCACGCACATGCGCGCCGTAAAGCAATCCGAATGTCGCGGCGCCGCTCACGTTCTCTGATCCTCTGTGTGGTTATCCGACAGCGCGTGAAGCCGCTCGATAGCGGCCTGCGTCGGCATGACGTCCGCGTATTTGCTGGCGATATCGAACAGGTTGACGGCGTGGGACGTGGGCGAGCGGTCGTAGACGGCGTCGCTCGGCACAATTGATTTGAAGTTCAGCGCGCACGCATCCACGACCGAGGCCCGCACGCAGCCGCTGGTCGTGCAGCCGGTCACCACCAGCGAGTCGACGCCGGCACCGATCAGATACGTCGCAAGCGGAGTGCCAAAGAACGCGCTTGCCTGAGTCTTCGGCAGGAGCAACTCGCCGGGCTCCGGAGCCACCTCGCGGACAAAGTCATAGCCCTCAGGCGGGATCCGCATGATACCCGGAATCTTCGAGGAGAACGCGCCTTGGTCCTGGCCCACCTTCCGTGCGACATGCGCGAAAATCACCGGCCACTTCTTCTCGCGAAACAACCGCACTAATTCGGCGATGTGTGCGATGGCGTGCCAACCGGCTTCGCCGCAGCTAGTCGGGTATTGCTTGATCGCTTCGCGGATTGGCATCGGCCGATTGCCGACCGAGCGATACTGAACGTCGATGACCAGCAATGCCGGTCGTTTGCCGAATCCCGCCGCGCCACCCAGCCCGGCGAGGGCATAGGTCTCGCGCTCGTCCAGCGGTATCACATCGTCCCAGGGTTGCTTGGTGCCAGTCACCGTTGCGCTCCAGCGGTCACAATCGTGAGCATGTCAGTGAAGCGGTACGGTGGTCGCATCATACTGGTAGATCCAATCGTACCGCGCAGCCGTCGCTTCCGGCGCCCACTGGGTCTTGATGTAGGCACCTGCCGTTTCCGGCTTGCACAGCGCCTGATTGTGGAAGATCGGCAGCATGCCGGCCGCGGACTTCACGACCTTGGTGGTGCGATCGAGCCGCAGGCCTTGATACGTCTTGAATGCCACCGCGATGTCATCGGGATTCTCCTCGAAGCAGCGGGCGAGGACGGATGCATCCTCCAGGGCCATGTTCACACCCTGCCCGAGGTACGGCAGCATCGAATGGCAGGCGTCGCCGAGCAGGGTGATGCGTCCCTTCGACCACGTACCCAGCGACGGCCGCACGAACAGGCCCCACTTGTTCAGGGTATCGACGTTCTTGACTAGCTCGACGATGTCCGGATGCCAGCCCTCGAAGTCCTTTAGGCATTCCTCGACCGAGCCCTTCTCCGACCAGGATTCGAGCAGCCAGTCGTTATGGTCGACCTGGCCCGAAAAGGTCATCATGACCGTGTTCTGCCAGCGCACCGGGTAGGCGGTGACGTGAGCGGTGGGCCCGATCCAGGTTGCCACCTCGGGTTCGCGCTGATGCGGCGCAAGCCGGTCGACCGGCACGAGGCCACGCCAAGCGATGGCCTTCGTGTACTGGCTCTCGATGTTGCCGATCAGGCCAAGACGGACCTTCGAATGAGCACCGTCAGCGCCGATCAGCGCGCGCCCTTCGACTTCGGAGCCGTCAGCAAGCTTGGCCCGAACCCCTTCGTCGTTTTGACTGAACCCGACAACGTGGGCGTTCAGATGAATGGCGCCCGGCTTCAACTGGCGCACGCCGTCAACGAGGATCTTGAGCAGGTGAGCACGCAGCAGCAAATAGGGCTGGTTGCGCGCCGCGTCGGAGCTGCGGTTGTAGAGGGGCCACCTATCACCGGTGTTCCAGAGCCGGATCGAGCGTCGCTCGGCCGCGATGCAGTTCTGCTCGACCTGTTCGGTGAGGCCGAGATCCCGAAGAACGCGCACGCCGTTCATGGAGATCCAAAGACCCGCTCCCACCTCGCGCAACTCGGACGCTTGCTCAAATACATCACAATCGATGCCGCGACGAAGCAGCGATAGCGCCATCGCCAAGCCGCCAATGCCGGCGCCGGCAATGAGCACGCTTGATTTATTGACCTGTTCAATGCTCATGACATCTCCAAACGATAATTGCGCTGTCTCGCAACGGGTTAGGCGGCATCTTCGGAGACTTGCTCGGCGGCAAGGCTCCTTACGGCCTCGAAAATCTTGGTGTAGCCGGTGCAACGGCAGAGGTTGCCGTGCAGGTAGTGACGGATTTGTTCGTCGGTCGGGTGCGGCGTCGCCTTTAGCAACGCTGTGACCGCCATGATGAAGCCTGGTGTGCAGAAGCCGCACTGAAGGCTCCCGTGAAGCACGAACGCCTTCTGAATCCGTGACAGGCCATTGGGGGGCGTCACGCCTTCGATGGTCGTGACCTCGCGCTGATCGACATCGACGGCGAGTGTGGTGCAACTCGAAATCGGCTCACCGTCGAGCAGAACGGTGCACGCGCCGCACACCTCCATGTCACAGGAACGCTTGGTTCCCTTCAAGCCAAGGCGATCCCGGATTAGGTCGATCAATAGCATATGGCTTTGAACGTCGATCGCGATCGCCTGACCGTTCAACGAGAATGAGATTGGCAACACATCTGTCATTTCACGCGTTCCCGGCTGCGGCGATCGCTTCTTCCGCGTTTCGCAGAAGCAAGACACCCGCAAGATGCCGCTTATAGTCGGCGCCACCATGCCGATCCTCGTTGACTTCCAGCTCACCCAGCGCCGTCGGGAGCACCGCTTCGATAGCCGGACGGACTTCGGAGACGGATATGCCCTGGATGACATCTTCGATGGCCTTCAAAGGCTGAGGGCGAGAACCGAGCGCTCCGACCCGCACGCGGGCGCTTCTGATCGTCCTTCCGCCGGCGGCCAACGACCAGGCCATCGCGACATTTACCGAAGGCCTCTCACCATGCTTGAAGCGCCGATATGTCACAGGTCCAGTCGGGCGCGGAAACACAATGACCGTCAGTAATTCATCCGGCTCCCGCACCGTTTCCAGCTCACTCCGAATGAAATCGTCAGCGTGAACGACACGCGTGCCGCCGGGGCCATTAAGCACCAGCCGTGCGTCCAGAGCCGCGAGCATCGTCGGCGGATCGGCGTGGGGCTCTCCGAAGCACAGATTGCCTCCGATCGTTCCGACGCTGCGGACCCTGACGTTCGCGACGTTGGCACAGAGCGAGGACAGCGCCAACACATGCTCGCGAATAACAGGATCACTGGCGATCTTGTTGTGCGTACAGCGCGCACCGATTTCGATGTCATTCGCATCGTTGAGAACAATGCGATCAAGTCCAGGGATTCCCTTGATGTCGATAAGCCGGTCCGTATGGATGACGCGCAGCTTCATCGCCAGCAGCAGTTCGGTTCCGCCGGAGTAGAACATGCCGTCGCCGGACTCTCCGACCGCACTCACGGCGTCGGCGATCGTCGAAGGCCTCTCGAATGCGAAGGGTGAAGGCAGCATGATCAGGCTGCGCCCAACATTTCTTTGAGCCGCTTCTCGAACTCCTCGAAGTTCTGATCGACGCGACGCTTGATGACTCCGAACCCCATAGTCGCGAGGCGACCTTGCACGTCGACCTTCGCGTCCACTGCGAATGTGGACCCCGCCCCTTCCGGCGTCACGGTCACGTCGAGAACAACCGCCAGCCTCGTCCCGGTGATCTTGTCGCGACCCGTGGCGCGCGTGCGGACGTGAGACGGCTCCGTTATCGATTCAACGATGATGTCGGCCGGGACCTCGACCTTGAAGGGGCCGATCTTCTGCTTGACGGTCGCTTTGTAAGTTGCGAGCCGCTCGATTTCTTCGACGCTTTCGCAGCCGGGGATGCAACCCGATATGCGAGGGACGTCGAGCAGCGTGCTCCAAAGCTCCGCCGGTGTCGCTGGCACCACCATCGACATATTGAATTCCATGAATTCAGTTCCTCTTCTGCAGGGCGCGCCATACCTTTTCGGGCGTCATTGGTAGGTCGGTGATCCGAATGCCGTAGGTCGAGAACAGCGCGTTGGCGATAGCTGGCGCGACCGGAAGGATCGCACCCTCGCCCATTCCCTTGGCGCCGCCTGGACCAGGACCGTCGCCGTTTTCGACAAGGATGGTGTCAAGCACGGGGGGAACGTCGGAGATGCGCGGTATCGAATAATCGATCGGCGTCGCATTGATCGGCTGGCCATCCTCGAATTCCAGCACTTCATAGAGCGCGTGTCCGAGGCCCATGATGGCAGCCCCCTCGTCCTGCCCTTCCGCCGCGATGCGATTGATGACGCGGCCGACGTCAGCGGCGCTGGCATATCGGGGGACATGGATCTCGCCGGTGTCTTCATCGACAACGATTTCAGCGAGGCCCGCGGAAGTCTCCCAAAACAGAGGGGACTCGACCAGGGCGCCCTTCTTCGAGCGCGGCGTAATCGCGCCGCGACCGATGACCTCTCCCGAATCGACACCCAACGCGCGGTGAAAAATCTGATGGAAAGTGAGAACCTCTGATCCGGTAGAGACGCCCCCCTCAACGAGCGACAGGTTCTCCCGGGGAAGCTCCCAGACGTCAGCGACCATTTCGAGGATCTGATCGGCTGCGTCGAGCGCGGCACTCTCGACGGAAAGGCCGACGACAACGGTCGATCGGCTTGCGCCTGTGCCCCAATCGTAAGGGGCGACGGCGGTATCGGTGCGCAAGACGGTTACCGCCGAGGTCGGCTGCTTCAAGGTCTGCGCCGCGATCCGCCCCATGGTCGCGTGCGCCCCCTGACCGACTTCGATGCTGGAGACCGAAACGAGGATCGACCCGTCGATCTTGAGACGTATGATCGCGTTACTGATCGGCGTATTGGCCGGATCGGTTGCGGCGACCGCCAGTCCGCGCGCCTGCCGGTTGGACGCCTGCACCTCCGATGCAAACGACCGGGTCACCCGGCCCATCAGATCGCTCATATCCATGTCTAGCGGCCGCAAATCGGGTCGGATGCGTTCACCGCGGGACACCAGGTTCAGCAACCGAAACTCGGCCGGATCCATGCCGATTGCCGCCGCGACATTATCCATGTGCGATTCTTTGGCCCAAACAGCTTGCGGTCCCCCGATCGAGCGGAATGCTGCACCTGGCACGGTGTTCGTGTAGACCGCGCACGCCTCGAGACGCAGATTGGGCACCACGTAAGGGCCCATGATGCGATTTGCCGATTTCGTGGCGACGGCTGAGCCTGTGTCGGAATATGCCCCGCCATCGAGGAGCAGTTTGGCGCTCTTGGCGAGGATCCGTCCCTTGGCGTCCACCGCCGTTCGGATCGTGATGTCGGCGCCCAGCCTTCGGCAGGTGAGCATTGATTCAGCCATGGATTGCGCAATGCGAACCGGGCGCTGCACCTTCCACGATGCAGCGGCCACCAAAGGCTCGATCTTCACCGAGGCCTTGCCGCCAAACCCGCCGCCGACAAACGGAACGATCACGCGGATCTTGGCCAACTGCAGTCCGTAGAGCCGCGACAGCACCTTCTGAACGGCGGTCGGCGTCTGTGCACCTGCCCAGACCGTCAGGGAGTCACCCTGGAAATCCGCAATGACCGCATGCGGCTCCATTGCAAAGTGAGAAATGGCCGGGAAGGTGAAACGGTCTTCGTGGATGTAGGCCGCGGCCGCCTCCGCAGCGTCAACGTCTCCGACGTTGTTCCGGTAGGTGTGGAATATGTTGCTGTTCTGAGTCGGCCGGGCTCCACCCTTGAAATAGAAGTCTTCGAGGTTTTCGTGACGCTCATGGATCAGCGGCGCATCTTCCGCAATGGCCTCGTGAATGGTCGTGGCGCGAGGAAGCTCGTCGTATTCGACATCAACCAATTCAGCGGCGTTTTGGGCGATTTCTATCGTTTCGGCGATCACTACCGCGACCGGTTCGCCCACATACCGCACCCGGTCGGTGGCGAGGATCGGTCGGTCTTTGAGTACAACCCCCCAGCAGCCGAAGGACGCGACATCCTCGCCTATAAGTACGTCCAAAACGCCATCCATCGATCGGGCGGCGCTCGTGTCGATCGTGACGATACGGGCGTGGATGGCAGGCGAGCGAACCACGAATCCGTGCAGCATTCCTGGAATCGTCAGGTCAGTGACGTACTCGGCGCGTCCCGTGACCTTTTCAATCAGGTCAGGCCGAACGGAACTCATGTTGTCAGTCGCCGACATCCGCACATCCAGTCTTGTTCGGGTACTCGCCGCTTGCCCGCAAAGGTGGGGAGCTCATCCCGAGAGCAATCCCGGGACATTAATGCACCTATCACTCGTATGCAAGTGCTACGCTCGTATACGAGTAAACGCGACCGTGATCAAAGGCAAGCCAGACTCGGCTGAGCGGCTTCAGCCCCTGGTCGAGTAAACGGCAGTTTCCAGGGCAGGAGGGACCGACGCGCCAAAAGGGCGTCCACCGGCCGGCATCGAGGCACAGCAAAGCGATAAGGCCAGCCGAAGTCGAACAAAGATGGATTCCAGTGCTCAAGGAATGTAGACAAGCGACCGGCGCCGGAGGCGTTCGGAGCTGAATGTCGATCCCTTCTCGAAATGAGAGAAGGCAACCTACCGCAAGGACGCAAAAGTGGTGCAAACAAAAACGAAGTCGCCGTCGGCGGAGAAAGTGAAAGACGCTATAGATTCATACAGGCTGGATGACGCACCGGGTTTTTTATTGCGCGTTGCGCTTCGTACTCACACGTCAATCTTCGCGGCCCGGATGATTGAAGAATTGACGGCGCCCCAATTTTCAACTCTAGCGAAGTTGAAGGAGGTCGGACCTTGCTCTCAAAACCACTTAGGGCGGCTCATTCACTACGATTCAGCTACTATCACCGGCGTTATCAATCGCCTAAAGTCACGTGGCCTGATCAAGAGCTCCAAGGATCCTTTGGATCCCCGTCGACGCCAGATCGATCTAACTGAAAAGGGCCGACGGGTAGCGGACGCCGCGATTCAAACTGTTGGCGAGATTTCTGGCGAGACCTTCGCCCCCTTGACCCGAGATGAATTTCGGACACTTACCGAAATCCTCAAGAAAATCATACGCCGCTGAGCCGGCTCCGGTTCACATTTATGATTGTCGATGTCCCGAATTCGTAGTCAATCATATCAAATGACCCCCGACAGAGCCTGGCTTCCCGTGGATCATCAACGCCCCGTTGAAACCGCGCTTCTAGGTTTCCGCAAGTACTATGTCTGAGTTGAGCGGTGATCCGCAGTGAGAAAAACCATCCGGCTGCGGTGCGCGCTGTGCACGCACGGACGCATCGACGGTCGCCAAGTTACCTCTGTGGTGACGAACTTTGGCTTCGATAATCAGTGCGGCTTCAAACGCTCGCCGCAGAAATCCACGCGCATGTCGACCGTCTGAGCTGGCCGCCCCAGCAAAGTCGCCAGGCCGTACCCCCTGTTAACCAACAGCGTCGCGAGCGATGCGATGTCCCGGATTCGAAATGAATTCCACGCGCCATGGAGCCGCGTACACAACTAAGAGAGGCAGCCATGTGAATGCGAGAAAGTCGCGCCTCGAGTTTATCCAGAGACATCTCGATCTGCCTGACGTCAAGGAGTTGGGCTGCTGTTTCTGTTCGAGGAAATCTTAAAGCGCGGGAACGTTTCCCGTGAGATTTCCCTGATGTCGCGATGGCGTCGGCGTCGATTAGATAATCTGCTGGGCGTGCCGTCGCCAGCGGCGGAAAGTGAGCCCGATCACTTCGGAGCTCTCGGCGCTGCTTCATCGCCGAATTTCCAATCGTCTCCGTCTTCGTCGAGATGATCCGCGATCCTGTGTATCGGGAAACGAAGCATCGTCAAAGCCGAGGTCGAGGATTCGCGCCTGATCCGGCACGCGGTGCTGTCGATCGGCGAGAATTCCGGGAAGATCCCAACGTAGACGTCCCCGAAAAAATCGGCGGCCCACAGACCGCCGATTTAACACCATAACTTAGCAACTAGCCCGCAGACCCCGCAACCTCCAGGATTGGGCCGAACGGCTCCCAGCGTTCGCCGTTGAACCGCATCATCTGCAACCGTTTGTGAAGGAGGTAGTCGGTCGGCGAGGTATTAATTATGATCCCGGGCAGCGAGAGGTCGCTCGTGACATTCTTAAGCGAGGCCGCCTGATTCATGACGTTCTCGCGCGTCAGGTCATCGCCGCATTGCTCCAGCACGTGGACCAGAAGCTGTGCCGCGCCGTAGGCATAAGTGTTGAAGTTCGAGCCTTTGTCCCCCTCCGGATAGTACTTCTCCATGAAGGCAAGATAGCGCTTTACGCCCGAATCGTCCTTCCATTGCGGATCGAGCGGCTCCTTGCCGTAACTGGTACTGATGAGACCGTTGGCGTTTTCAAGCCCGGCCGGTTTCAAGACGCTACCGACCGAGCTAGCCTTCATGTCGACGATCTGCACCGGACGCCACCCGATCTCGGCCGTCTTCTTGATCGCCTGCGCTGCCTGCTTCGGGGTGGCGGCGATGAAGAACAGGTCGGCGCCGGCATCCTTGATCCTGAGGACCTGCGAATCGACGATCGGATCGGTCACTTCGTAGGCAGCTTCCGCGACCACCATCTTGGTGGCCTTGTCTCCGAGCCCCGCCTTGATGCCGTTCAGACAGTCCTTGCCGAAATCGTCATTCTGATAAAGTACACCGATCTTGGCGTTCGGATGCTCCTTCAGGATATACTGGCCGTAGATGCGCCCCTCGACAAAGTTGTTTGGATCATAGCCCATCGTCCACGGAAAGTTCTTCGAATCGGAGAACCTCGAGCCGCTGGCGGCCGCGAACAGCTGTGGCACTTTTTTGGAATTGAGGTATTTCTGCACTGCTGCGTTTGAAGGCGTACCGACAATCTGGAAAGTCAGGAGCACCTCGTCGCTCTCGACGAGCTTGCGCACCTGCTCCACCGCCTTCGGCGGCGAATAGGCGTCGTCATACTGGATCAAGTTGATCTTGCGGCCGTTGATGCCGCCCCGATCGTTGATCATCCTGAAATAGGCGGCCTCTGTCTTGCCGATCGAGGCATAAGCCGATGCCGGTCCGGAGAATGGCATGGTCTGACCGACCTTGATCTCCGTTTCGCTGGCGCCGGGGTCATATTTTTTCTGGGCTTTGGCCGGCAAGACCGATAGCGCAATCGTCAGGACGGCTGCGATGGCGAGATGAATAAGACCGTCGCTCATTCCGAGTTCCTTTCCGACCCAATTCTTCACGTGATGTCTCCTCTACTGCATCAAAGCATTCGACACTCACTTATCGCTCTGCGAAGCGTTTCCGCTTCTCTGCAAATGCGGCTGCGGCTTCCCGTCGCTCTGGCGACGTGAACGTTAGTGCCTCCAGTGCAAGCGAAGTATCGAGCAGCAGGTGCGCATACTGCTTGATAATCTTGTTGACGCTGTATTTCGTCCAAACGATTGACTTCTGCGGACCGCCGGCAAGCATCTCGGCGTACTCGATCGCCGCATCCTTGACGTCCCGGTCAGAAATGACTTCGTTGATCATCCCCATAGACGCCGCCTTTTCCGCCGAAAGGAACTCGCCCGTCATGAGATAGTGTTTCGCTCGCACCGGTCCGATCAGCAGCGGCCAGATCACCGCGCCGCCATCTCCGGCCACCACGCCGGCCGTAACATGAGTATCGGCAAATCGCGCGGTGGGGCTTGCGAAGATGACGTCGCAGAACAATGCAAGCGTTGCACCGAGACCGACAGCAACGCCGTTGACGGCGCCGATAATCGGCACCTCGACCTCAAGCATATTGCGGATGAGGTGGCGCCCGCCCCTCGTTGGCGACGGGCCCTTGCCCTTGTCGAGCGACTTCTGATCTCCGCCCGAGCAGAAACCGCGTCCCGCACCGGTCAGAACGATCGCACGGACGGACTCATCGTTGTCGAGATCCACAAAGACCTGTTCCAGCTCCTCGTGCATTTCCCAGTTTATCGCGTTCAGAATTTCCGGCCGGTTCATCGTCACAACGGCGACGCCGCTGGCCCGCTTCTCGATGATCAGATATTTGTAGCTACGCTGTGTCATTGATCTTTTCCTTTTGTTTCCTGGTCGATTTACTTCTGCGGCCGCGTAACTCGAATTTGGGTGGCGCTAGAGATCGGCGGCATCGAAGCCGCCATATGTGCTCTGACTCCGTAAGCTACGCGAGCCTTCCGAAGTCGCTGCGGTGGAAGATGAGCGGCTGCCCGCCGTTGTGGACGACGACGGCATGGAGCTGGAGCAGCACGATCAGGTGATCGCCAGCCTCCAACTCCTCGCGAATCGTGCAGTCATACTGGGCGATGCCTTCTGTGAGCATCACGGCACCGGTGTCGGTGATCTCGATGGCAGCGCCGCTGAACCGCTCCTGAGCCGGGCCGGCGAGCTGACGGCACAATGCACCATGATCTTCCGCGAGCACGGTGACACCGAGGTGCTCGGCTCTGCGCAGCTCGGGCCAGGTGGTCGAGCCTTTTGCAACACAGAAGGATACCAAGGGGGGTTGGAGAGAAACCGAGGTGAACGAGGAGGCTGCGAGACCGATCAGCCTTCCGTCGACTTGCGCCGCCACAGCCACCACGCCCGTCGGGAACGCGCCGAAAGCATCACGCAGCACCCTTCTATCCATCTGATCGCTCGTGGAGGGCATGAGGCTCACGCTCCCTGGGCGGTAGCGTACTCGACGATGAGGTCGGTCACGGCGTCCAACGCGGCGTTGCCGATCGCCTTCGAACTGCCGGTGGGATCGCCGAGGACACCGTTGGGCGAGACCGCGTCGATGCCGTCCACGAACGCGCGATGCAGGAATTCCTCGTCGACCGTGCCCAGGTATCCCACCGCCGCCTGGTCTGACCGAACGCGCTCTGGGTGCAGGACCAGCATCACCGAGGTCTCCGCCACGTCTGCGTGACCACCGACGTGGCTTCCCAGACCAGCGACCGACTGCGCGGACTTCCGCCACGCGTCCAGAACCGCGGCACTGTCTCTGTAGACGATGACCTGAAGTGCCGGGGCGAGCGCTGCAGCCAGCCGCGGCTCGAAGTCGCGCATGATCGGATAATTGCCGATATGGCCGGAGAAAAGAACGACGCGGGTGAACCCGTGCGCAGCCACGCTGCTGCAGTAATCCATACAGATCGCCTCCAAGGTGGAGGCACGCACCGAGAGGGTGCCGGAGAAGCCAAGATGGTGGGGCGAGTACCCGACCCTAACCGTGGGTAGGACCAGTGCAGCGCCAAGCCGCTCGGCGATGCGTAGCGCAAGCGCGTCGGCGTGATCGCTGTCCACTGACAGCGGGAGATGAGGTCCGTGCTGCTCTATCGCGCCCAGCGGAAGGATCGCCGTGCGGGCGCCGCCAGCGATCGCCTCTGCAATCTCAGCGCTGGTCAAGTGATCGATCCGCACTTCCCGCGGCCTCTCGGAATGCTTCATCTCACGTTTCTCCTCACCCCCGGAGCCGTGCCTGGCCAGCGAACTCGTTGTGCTCCGCGGCGCTGTACATCTCATCCACGAGTGCGCTGAACGAGGTGAGCACCGCAGCCCGACGGATCGTGCCCTTGGAAGTGAGCTCACTCGCGGCGAGCGCACGTGGCGCGATACGGAAGTCCTTGAGCTGAAGGGGGCGCGCGAGCCCGGTGTTGAGGTCCTCGATCCAGGCTCGCAGACCCTCCTGCAGCGCATGCCTGTCGAGCCTGCCGCCCTTTTCAGTGGGCCAGACGAGGACGGTGAGGTACTTGCGGCCGTCGCCGACGACCATGGCCTCCTCGATGAGGGGACTGGCCTTGAGGCGCACCTCAATGGGCTGCGGGCTGATGGTCTTGCCGCCGCTGGTGACGATGATGTCCTTGGCCCGACCGATGAGCTTGACCTCGCCGGAGGCGTCGATCTCGACGAGGTCGCCGGTGCGGTACCACTCGCCGTCCATCACTTCCGCGGTCGCCTCCGGGTTGTTCCAGTAGCCGCGAAATAGCAGGGGCCCCTTCACCAGCAGCTCGCCCTTGCTATTGGTCTTGATCGCGAATCGCGGGTGGGGCATCGCCTTGCCCACGGTCCCAGGGGGCGGGAAGGAGCGGTCCCACTGGGCGAGGACCCAGCCGCAGGTCTCGGTAGTGCCGTAGAGCTCGCGCAAATCCAGGCCCCACATCTGCCAAAGGGCATGCACCTCGGGGGTCATCGCTCCCGACGCTGTCCAAGCAACGTTGACCCGATCCATGCCCAACTTCGCGCGCAGGGGCAGAAACACCTGCTCGAGGGCTTGGTCGTACTGTGCTTGCAGCTCGGCAGACACGGTGTCGCCGCGCCGGCGCGCGGCCGCGACCTCTCGGGCCACCTCCATCGCGTCCTCGTAGGACTTCTGGAACGATGCCGGCGACTCCTTAATCGCGGCCAATGCCCCGCTGAGCAGCTTCTCATGGAGCCGTGGCGGCCAAACGATCCCGGTAGGACGTACGCCGCGGAGCGCCTCGGAGCTCTGGTCCAGGCGGCAGAATGTCACCACCGCCCGGGTCATGATCGGCGCGAAGACGCCGGACAAGGCCGGAGAGACGTGTGATAGGCCCAGAAAGCTGACCGAGTCTCGGCGGGTCCTGGTCAGCTCGGGATTGAGAACGGCGGAGCCGAGTATCGAGTATTGTAGGGTGCGGTGGGTGTGGATGACCCCTTTGGGAGCTCCGGTGGAGCCGGAGGTGTAGAACAGGGCGGCCGTTTGATCGATGCTCCCTCCATCGAGGAGGAAGTTGAACAGAGCCGGATTGGTGTCGTCGAGGGCTCGGCCAGCCTCGCGCAGGTCGGCCCAAGTCTTGCTGACGACCGTCTCGGGCAGCCCCGACGGAGTGCTGTCGAAGCTGATCACGGCCCGCAGCGCGGGAAGCTCTGGAGCGACCGCAGCGACCTTTGCGACGTCCGCGTCGTCCCCGACGACCATGGCGACGGCTTCGCTGTGCCCGACGAGCTGCCTTACCTCCGCGGCAGCGCTCGTGGGGTAGACGCCAACCGGGATCGCCCCAGCCGAGAGGATGCCAAGCGCGGTTATGACCCACTCACCCCGGCCCGGCGCCATAATAGCGACCCTGTCTCCGCGCCCGACGCCGAGGGCCACCAGGCCGAGCGCGACCTCGCGCACGGCGGAGGCGTACTGCGCCCACGTGGTCGGGATCGCGTGCGTACCGTCCCATTGACAGAACGCGACCTCCTCGGGTTCGACCTCGGCTCGGTCCTGCACCATCTGGGCGAAGGTTCGCTCGACGGCCTCGAAGTTGGCGACGCCGCTGTCGATGACGTCGCTCAGCACTGGCACCCGTTGTGTGCGGGCAGTGGCTGCGGGGGCGGGATTTGTAACCATGGTCATCGCTCCGGTTCGTGAAGCAGGCCTATTGGGCCTGCGTGTGGTGTTCAGTGCTGACGCCTTCCGTCGGAGGGCCGCGACAACGTCCGGCCCTGCCTCCATCCTTCACGGAGGCTCCGGGCCACGGGATCAGTGAACCAGGAAGCAGCCTTGGCGAGCGTCATTTCGGCCCGCTGTTGGTCCTCGATGTCGTCGTAGTCGTTGACGGCATGCTTGAGCGCCGCATAGAGGACAGGCGGTCGTCGACCGGCCTCGCGGGCCCGGTCGAGCGCCTCCGCCTCCAATCGGTCCGGCTGGACGATGGCGTCGACGAGACCCAATCGCGCCGCCTGATCAGCACCGATGAGCTCACCGCTCAGCAGCAGGTCACGCGCGGCCCGCGTCCCGATCAGCCGGACGAGACGCTGGATGCCCTTATCCGCAGGCAAAAGGCCATGCCTGATCTCCGGAAATCCGAACCGGGCATGAGGCGCCGCGAGCACCGCATCTGCGAAGAGCGCGTACTCTACGCCGCCACCGACGCAGTCGCCGTTGACGGCGGCGATCACCGGAGCAGGGTATCGCTCCATTGCAACGAGCAGGTTGTGGAACCCTCGCATCCGGTCTGCAATCGGGTCGGCGGCGGGCCCGTCCGCCTCCTTGATGTCGCCGCCGACGCAGAAGAACCGTTCCCCGGCGCCAGTGATCACCACCGGTGGCGGTTCGCTCTCGCCACGATCTCGGAACAGCGCCGTCATCGCGAGTAGCAGCGGACGATTCAAGGCGTTGGCCGGCGGCCTGTCGAGCGTTGCGACCATGACACCGTCGTGGTCGACGGTCCTCAGACCGGAAGCGGCCCCGCTGTCGTGCCGCGTGGATGAAGCCGTCATCAGATGTCCCTCGCAGGTGATCGTCAGGCGGGTGGCGGAGCCGCCATCGCGTCAGGTCGAAGCCGCAGGATTACGAACGACGCCATCGACCGTGTTGGTGGCCGTAGCGGCGGCCGCCTTGGCGTTCTCGAAGGCCTCTCGCTCGGCATAGTGGGCGAGGCGGGCGGCGCGGATGTCGGCAAGGATCGCGTCAGACGTGCGTACAACCGACCGGGGGTTTTTGAACCTCGGGATGACGTACTTCCCGAACAGCTCGATCGACTTCATCAATTCTTTGTGCGGCATGCCGTCGATGCGCAGCGCGAGCGCGTCGATGCCCATGTCGACGAACCGCTGGACCTGCTTGGCGCAGGTCTCAACGTCGCCGACGATGAAACTGCCAGACTCGTCGAACAAATAGCGCTCGTTCTTGAAGTCGACGTTCTTGATCTTGCCGAGCGATCCGTAGTCAGCGGACAGCTTCGACAGCCGCTCATAGGCGTCGATGGACAAGGCGACGCTATGGGCCAGCGTGGCCGCCCACCTCTCCGCCTCCTCGTTTGTATCGGCGCAATGCATTCCGCCGGATATCACCGCCACCTTCTGCGCCTGCACGGGGTATACGTGCTCGGCGCTCGCCAGCTCCTTGTCATAGAGCTCGGCCGACCTCTGCACGGAGGCGAACCCGCCATAGCCGCCGCCCATCATGGCGCCGATGCCCATGTGCGCGGCGGCGGTGATCGATTGCGGGCTCGAGGTCGCCATCATGATTGGCGGATAGGGCAGCGTCACGTGCTTGGGCGTCAGGCTGCGCGGTGGAATCTTGTAATGCTCGCCGACGAAAGAGAAGATGTCATTTGATAGGGCCCGACGGATGACCTCGATGCCCTCCATCTGCTGCGCCTTGGTTTCCTCGGGGTCGACCTCGAAGGCGCGCAGCGCGAGGGTGGTGTTGCCGCGGCCGACTGCGAGCCCGACGCGGCCGTTCGACAGGATGTCCTCGGTCGCCAGCCGTTCCGCGACGCGCAGCGCGTGGTTGATCTTCTTGGGCAACGGCGTGATCAGGTGGATGAACTGGATCCTGCTGGTTAGCGCCATCATGTACGGGTAGATCACCTCGGGAGCAGAGGTCGAGGCCGTGCCGATCGCGAAATGTTGCTCGGAGCACCCGAACGCATCGAAGCCGACTTTTTCTGCAAGAATCACCTCGTCGATGAGCTCGCGGTAGCGATGCGCGTGAGTATGTCCCGGCTGGGTCTCTCCCTCGCTGAAAAAAATAAACCGCATGCACACCGCCTCCCGCAACTTCCAATGTTAATCTGGATTTACATTGAACCTCCTTCCTGGCTTTGTCAACGGCCATTAGCCAGCCGACCCCAGGAGGCGATCGTTGCGGGGTATGCCGGTCGAAAATACTGCTGGTGGGGAGAACACTTGCGTCTTAAAAGATGCTAGGACGTCGGGCTCGCGATCCGACGAGGGCGCGAAATGTTAATTATGATTTACATCATGGTGGAAAGAAACCGTTACATGAATCGTTCGCTGAGGCCCGGACGGCTCACCCTTAGGCGAGGGATAGCGGGTTGCCTTGCGCACGCCGCGGGGTACGGTTCGTCCCGATGAACATCCAGCCACTACCGATTAAACGGCCATACAGCAGCGGCCGGCGCAGGGAATTGATCGCGGTCGCCGCTGAGCTCTTCCTGCAGCACTCGTACGACGCGGTCACCATTGAGATGATCGCTGCGCGCGCCGGCATCACGGGCCCCGGACTTTATCGCCACTTCCAGAACAAGCAGGCACTCCTGATTGCGGTTTTGGAGGAACCGACGCAGATCGTGCACGAGTTCGCAAAACGAATTGCGGAGACGACGACCGAACCCAAGGCAGCCATCATGGCGATGGTCGAGTCTCACATCCGCTTGATTTTGAAAGGACCGCCGAGCACGCTGATCTTTACAAAGAACGAGCACGCCCTTCCCGAACACGACCGCAGACGGATTCGGCGCGAAATGGCGCTGTACGCAGAGGAGTGGGTCTCCGTCCTGATCCCGCTGCGGCCCGACCTGTCCGAACCCGAGGCACGACTGCTGACTCAGGCCGTGTTCTCCATGCTCAACACGGCTGCGACGCTCAAGAAGGGCCTGGACGAGGAGTCGATCTCCTCCATCATGCGGCAGGCCGCGCTGCACGCGCTGCTCGGCCGCGGCGACCCCTGACCGACACCTGCCCTGCCGGCGCAAACCCTATCAACCAGACGGTCCTCGCGGCCGTAAAATCTCGCGAACGGCATGGGCGTACATGAGAGATCGAGATGTGCTTGGCGCCGTGCGAGCCAGGTTTTGATTAAGTCCTTCGGTCCTAGCTGCGGAGGCGGATGGTGCTTGACCTTAGCAAAGCTTTCCGACGGGCAAGGGGGATCTTCAAGCTCAGCACGCGACGGCGCCGCGGTAGGCCGCCCACAAGGCTACCGCGCATACTGGTCTGGGGGAAAGCATATGCACCGGGTTTTCCAAGAATTCATTGATGCAATATTCGGCGCTGAAGATGCCGAAGGCCTCTCCAACGCGCTGGCGAAAACAGCATCCGCTTTGGACCTATCATGTTTCGCTTATCTCGCTCTCAAGAGAGAAGAAAACAGGAAGCCGCTACTCATTTCCACCTATCCATCGCGGTGGACGGCCCATTATCTAAATAAGAAATATCAAGTCATCGATCCCGTCATTGGAGAAGCGCTTCAGAACCCGGAGCCCTTTCGATGGGGAATCGATTTTCGATGCCAAACCAGTTCGAAGGCGCAGCGGCAACTATTCGACGAAGCCGCGCAATTCGGAATCCGGTTTGGCTTCACGGTGCCCATTCACGATGGGCATGGCCCAATCTCTGCATTGACCTTTGCCACGGACGAGCGCCGGCCACAGTTCGAGAAGTGCATTGATTCCTACGCCCGCGTTCTTCAACTCATGGCAATGTATTTTCATGCTCACGTCCGGCGCAAACTCGGGAACGAACATGCTATCGACGGAATTCGACTGTCGCGCCGCGAAGTGGAATGTTTAGAGTGGGCGGCTCAAGGTAAGAGCTCTTGGGAAATCGGCCGCATTCTCGGTATCTCGCGCAACACTGTTGCCTATTACCTGGAGAATGCGAAGGAAAAGCTCGGCGTTCGCACGATCGCGCAGGCGGTGACGCACTTGGCGGCTGCAAATAGAAAAAAGCAAAATTAGGGTGACCTTCCCCTACAACTACAGGTGATGATTTGAGTCGATAATCGCGCTTCAAAAGAGGGAGTGAACACTTTTGGAGGGATTATGATTCAGTTGATCACACCACCTTCGTATGGAGAGCTTTCCGACACCCTCGTTGAGATGCATCGGCTGCGGCATCGCGTCTTCAAGCTGCGCATGGCGTGGGAAGTCCAGACCAGCGGCGACATGGAGATCGACGAATTCGATGCGCTGCATCCTGACTATCTAATCCAGGTGGATGAAAACGGCCAAGTGCAAGGTTCCGTTCGCCTGCTCCCAACTCTAGGCCCGACCATGCTTCGCGACACCTTTCCAGCGCTCCTTGAAGGCCGATCCGCGCCGTCAACGCCATTCGTTTGGGAAAGTAGCAGATTCGCAATCGATGTTGCTGGGGACGCCCCCAAAAGAGGGGGGCACGGCATCACTCGTGCTGCCTACGAGCTATTTTCGGGAATGATCGAGTTCGGGCTTTCACGGCAGCTCACTGATATCGTTACCGTCACCGACGTGCGAATGGAGAGAATCCTCCGACGAGCTGGCTGGCCCCTGCGACGCATCGGCAATCCTTCCACAATTGGCAACACTCTAGCCGTGGCGGGTTACCTCGAGATTTCTCGCGATAGTCTGGCCAGCCTTCGCAAGGCCGGCTGTCTCTCGGGACCGGTCCTTTGGACGCCAGTAATCTCCGCGGCCGCCTAGCTCGATCTATGCCAACAAGCAATATGCAGTCCCCGCCTTAAGCGGGGACGCCGTGCTTAGCGGTTTGCCGACCGGCTATGACCATGATGGAAATTGAGACTAGAAAGAATCGACGTAACGCAGCGAGCGCCATTGAGCTGCAACAGCTCCGATTCGCTGTAGTTGCCTGCGACTACGGGAGCTTTCGACGAGCCGCTGAAGTGCTTTCGGTCAAGCACACCGTCCTGAGCCGTTCTATCGGTCAGCTTGAATATCTGGTTGGCACTTCACTGTTCGAGCGCTCCAGCGGGGGGATCAAGCCCACTGTCACTGGCCAAGCGGTTTTGCGAATTGCGCGGCTGATCCTGGAACAGGTCGACATACTCGTTGACACTGGAAAGTCCGGTGGTCGCGGCGATACTGGCCATCTCGTTATTGGCTTCTACACGTCCGTATCCGCCGGAAATTTGCGAGCGAGCATAGGTGAATTTAAGAAGCTGCACCCGCAGATCGAATTAGTAACGATGGAACACTCTCGCTTTCATCTGTTGACCGCGCTCCGTAACGGGACCGTCGACGTCGTCGTCAGCCCTGGGCCTCTGGTTTCAAAGGACGTCAAATCGCTACTGCTGTGGAGCGAACGCATCTTGATCTCGTTGCCGCAGGATCACTGTCTCGCGGCACGCGAGATGATCTATTGGGCCGATTTGCGTAACGAAAAGATACTTCTAAGTAGGATAGATCCTGGACGAGAGATCGACGATCTCCTGATTTCGAAGTTCGTGTTACCTGACGACCGGCCCACCGTAGAACGCCATGACGTAAGTCGGGGCATTATCAAAAATCTGACGAGTATGGGTATGGGGCTCAGTCTGATGATGGAATCTGATATCGGCGCAAGTTTCGCTGGCCTGGTTTACCGGGACTTGCACGATAGAATGGGGCCAAGCCGCGTGGAATTCTACGCGCATTGGCGCGGCGACAATAAAAACCCAGCTCTGAAGCGTTTCCTCGATCTACTCGCAGAGCGCTATCCTTCGCCTCCGCCGGCTCTCGGGGGATGATTGGCTCGTCTCGCCTTTGCAAAGCCGCGGTCGGTGGCCATAAAGCGCGCCAACATGGGCGCGATCAGCTTTGCCGGATCGATACGCTGCCCGTTTTCACGTGCCAGGGCCTCTGCATAGGCAATTAGATCCCGATGCACTGATGCTGGAAGCTCAGCGGTGATTTTGACCGGCTTATCGTCGGGCAGTGCTCCTATTCTAAGCTTAGGCATGCGCTTACCCTCCGTATGGCGCAAGTACGAGGTCACGATTGACGAGAACACGAACCGGAAAACCCGGTCGCACGGTCAGAGTGGGCTGGATGTTGAGGCTGCGCCGAACGATCTGCTGTCCGGTCTGGTTCAGTGAGTCCGAGGCGCCGTGTCGCAATGCCTGGATGATGGCGCTGTCGTTGCTATTCGTATCTGAACCGGCGCCCAGTTCGGTCCCGACAGCCAAGAACGTCGATAACGCTGCAGCCTTGAAGAGCTCACCCCAGTGATTGTCGACCTGGTCGTCAAGGCCTGCATATCCTGCGGCGTCGGCGCCAGGCTGCCGCTCGAGAACGATGGAACGTCCATTTGGCATGATCAACCGGGTCCAGACGAGCAGGACGCGGGACTGGCCGAAAGTGACCTGGCTATCGTAGATCCCGATCAGACGCGCTCCCTGAGGCACAAGCAGAAAGCGGCCAGTCGGCGTGTCATAGACATTCTCGGTGACCTGCGCCGTAATTTGACCTGGCAGGTCCGATCGGATTCCAGTGATCAAGGCTCCCGGTATGACGGTCCCTGCCTGCACGATATATGGTGAAGCAGGCCTGGTGACGCGGTCAGGGCTGATCGTGCGACGGTCCACTGAGGCGTTGACGAAGGCTAGCTTCCGGTCCTGGCCGTTCTGCGCATATCCATCATCGCCAGTGCTCGACGCGTTCGGCGACGTCACGCGCTCGCTTCCAGGAGTCGCAGCAGCGGACGGACGCACTTCTCGACCATTGGTCGAAGCGAACAGGTGACTGATGCGAGCTGCTTCGGTCTCCTGATCCCGCCGCTGCTGGTCCGGATCAGTACCGATCATCGGCGACTGGCCTTGAGCGGCAAGTATCGGTCGACCGAGGTCCCCGGGGAGTGGCGGACCAAGCTGCGGGATTGGCTGGCGCGGAACGCCAGCATAGTCCTTCGGCAGCATCGTAATGCCGTCGGCAACATTATGGTGGTCAGTGCTGTAAAGCTCATCGGCCGCTTGATTACGGGAGCGAGTGCTCTGTAGCGACCACAGGACCGCTCCGCCGATGACAAGCAGGGCAACCGCGCTCCCCCCGGCCAAGACCTTCCGCGACAGCCGTGTCACGCGCGGATGCTCTGCTCTCAAGCGGAAGCTCCTGGACTGTTCCTCCGGTGTAGCCGGCGGAGCACCTTGCTGGTGATCGGCTTCATTCCGGGTATTCATGACGACGGCCTCCCGTCGGTCCTGACAATCCTGACCTTCTGCTGGTGTTCACCGCCAAGCCGCAGTTCGGCGGCCGCAAACAGCCGATCGACGATCAACACGTTGCCGTAGGCGCGATAGTTGACGAGTTCGGTCCTGCCGTCTGGACCAATGACGAAGAGCGGAGGCATCTCGCCTTGCACGATCCCCGCCGGGAATTCGATGTAGACCTTTCGGCTATCGTCATATGCGGCGAGCGGCCGCCAGGGAGGACTGTCCCCTTCGATAGCATAGCGGGAGATGCGCTGCGCCGGCTCCGGAATAACGGGCTTCAGAGCGACCGCGCGCGATCGTTCCTGTACAGTTTCAGGATAGTACCAGGCAACGGATGGCATGTATGGCCGCTCGCGGGAGCGGAGCTCTATCAGGTAAGTGCGCCGGTCTGTGTTGACGACGAGGTTGGTCTCAATCGATGCGCGGGTCGGCTTGACCAGGATATGGACGCGTCGTGTGTCGCCGCTCCCGCTCTCGGTATCGCCCACGACCCAGCGCACGGTATCGCCGGCCGCGATCGGCCCCGATCCCGTCAACTGTTCTCCGTCCTCGAGCGCGATATCCGTGATCTGCCCCGGCGCGGCGTAAATCTGATAGAGCGCCCCGGGACTGTAGGCGTAGATCTGCGCCGCGTTGAAATACCCCCGCCGGCGCGGTTCGACCCGGGCTGCGCTGTTTGCGGTCTCAACCCGGCTCACGGGTTCAACGTCTTCCTTCCCTCCCGACTTGCCGCCGAGAGCCGGCTTCCAGAGAGGTGGAACGTGAAGCGGTCGCGATTTCTCGTCGAGAGCCGCCGGCGTCGCCGGTAACGGAGGCACCTCAGCGTCATAGCTGATCTCCGGCGGAATGTAAGTCGCGCACCCACCGATCGCCGAGGAAGCAAGCAGGAGAGCAAACATAGCTGCTCGCTTCGTGGTCAAGAATTCGGGCGGAGTCGGACTGATCCTGCTGTAAGAGACGGCGTGCTTCGAATGAACGTAAAACGGCGTCTTAGTCACTGACTCAACTCCTTCGACCAGTTGATGGCGCGAACGTAGACGCCAAGAGGATTCTTGCGCAGGCGTTCGGCATCGCGCGGCGTTTCGATCACGATGGTTAGAATGGCCGTCCAGCGCTCGGTCGAACTCAATGAACCGTTGTCGTAGACACGCTCGGTCCACGCGACCCGAAAGCTTTCCGACGACGCGCGAATGACGCTCGAGACGTCGACGGAGATCTGCGCCTTGCCCAGCCTGCCAAAGGGGTCATTGTTGCGCGCATAGTCGTTGAGCGCCGCGGCACCGCGATCAGTCGTAAAATCATAGGCCCTGAGCCAGTTTTGGCGCAGAACGATGCCGTCGGCCGGTAGACCTCTGACATCCTCGATAAAGCGGGCCAGATGGTAGGCGATCTGCGCATCAGTGGGTTGATAGTCGATGTTGGCAGGCGCGACCCTTTGGGCCTTTCCGAGTTGATCAACCTCGACCACCCACGGCGTGATCGATCCCTGGCTCGATTGCCAGGTAAGGCCTCCAGCGAGACCGGCCGATAGCATGAGGCAGCCAAAGGCCATCAGGCGCCAATTTTTGGCTTGGACGCGCGCCGATCCAATGCGTTCGTCCCACACCTGCGCTGCTTTCTGATACGGCGTAACCGGCTCGGGCATGCGCCCGTAATGAACGGAAGGTCTTTTAAACATTGAGGATTGCCCCTGGTATCGAGTGATCGTTGCAAGCAGTGCGGTGTGAAGGGATCGAGGCACTGCTCTGCGGCGGTGCGGTGGTGCAGTGGCTGCGTCTCAGCGCTCTCCCTCGGACAAATCGACGGAGGAGCCGCTGCCACCATGATCGCCCGAGCGGACGGCCTGGCTAGCGGCCGAGGCACCATGCCGAATGGTTTCGGCGCGCTTCATCCGTCGCGCCCAATCGGGCTGCCCTTCGGCCGAAGTGCTCGCGGTCTGCGCACCGGCTTCTCCACCTCCGCCGAGCGCAGCCGCTGCACGACGCAACGGGCTCATGGCAGCGGAGGCGCCAGCCTCCGCAACGCCAGCCATGCCTCCGCTTCGATAGGCGGCGGACGCACCGCTCAAGACGGCTCCCCCACCGCGCGCGGCACCTGCAATCGCACCACCAGCGAGACCGGCGCCGCCGGCGGCGAGGCCTGCGCCTGCCGCAACAATCCCGCCGGCAGCAAGGCCTGTTCCAATCGCGGCACCCGCGCCAAGCTGGGGTCCGCCCGAAACCAGGCCGTTTGCGATACCCGGACCGAAGATACCGAGGCCCAGCAAGGAGAGTGCCGCAAGCACCAGAGTCATTGCGTCTTCAATGGTCGGCTGTGCGCCGCCGAAGCCAGTCGTGAACTGCGAGAACAGGGTCGAGCCAATTCCAACGATGACGGCCAGGACCAAGACCTTGATGCCGGATGATATGACGTTGCCCAGGACCCGCTCGGCGGCGAAAGCAGTCTTGCCGAACAAGCCGAAGGGAACGAGCACGAAGCCGGCGAGCGTCGTGAGCTTGAATTCGATCAGGGTGACAAAGAGCTGGATCGCCAGAATGAAGAAGGCAAGCAGCACAACGACCCAGGCGAACAGCAGAACGACGATCTGGACGAAATTCTCGAAGAAGCTGATGTAGCCCATCAGGTTCGAGATCGAATCGAGTAGCGGTCGGCCGGCATCGAGTCCGACTTGGGCGATCTTACCCGGTCTGAGGAAGTCGGATGCGGACAGGCTTGCGCCCGTTGCTTTCAACCCAAGACCCGCAAAGCTCTCGAAAACAATGCGTACCAGACTGTTCCAATTACCGATGAGCCAGGCGAAGACCCCCACGAAAAGCGTCTTCTTGACGAGGCGCGCGATGATGTCCTCGTCCGGCCCCCAACTCCAGAACAGCGCGGCGAGCGTGACGTCGATCGCGGCAAGGGTCGTTGCGAGATATCCGACATCGCTGCCGAGAAGCCCAAAACCGTTGTCGATATATCGCGTGAACGTTTCCAGAAACTGGTCGATGATCCCCGTACCCGTCATGGCTTGCTCGCCTCGGGAGTTGCAGGTTGCGGATATCCTTGAGGGATCCGGCTCTGGTCCTTAGGAGCGGGCGCCAACCCTGTGGCGGGATTTTCTTGGCCAGGATCCGCGGCATGGGTGCTCTTGCCGAAGAAGCGACTCGGGTTCTCGGCCCAGACCTGCTGGCAATGCTGATAATCTGCCTTTTCCACCGCAGTGACGCTGCGGCAGCGTACGAGGCCGGACTTGGACACATCTGTCTTCTGCTCCACCTTCGGCGGCGGAGAAGGACCATCTCTGCCACGAAGCTGAATCGTGCAGGCAGTGACGACCAACACGCTGATTGTCGTAAGCACCGACAACGCCCTGAATGCCTTGACGTCGGTCATCAGTGGAACATCTGCACGCTGGATGATTGATAACCCTGCCCCGGTGTCAGGAAGCGCCGAAGCTGTTCTCGTCCCTGATCCTGGGCCGAGGCACGCTGAGCTGCTTCAAGACTCTGCGCCCGACCTTGCGCCGTGACGACAGCCGTCAGGTCGGCAAGCTGCTGCGCGTTCAGTGCGAGAATCTGATTGCCTGCTTGGGTTGCTTGCAGAGCGCCGCTGGCGCCTTGACTTGATGTTACAAGCGCGGACGTCTGGATGCGATTTGTGTCGAGGTTGCCAACGATGCCCGCCTGAACGCGCAGCGCATCTTGCGTTGCCGCATAGGAGTTCTGCCACCGCGACTGAGCATTAGAGATCAGCAATTGGCTCGATTGGCTACCGGTCGCGGGCGCGTAGCTGGTTGAGAAGGCGCGGTCGATCTGCTGGACATCGTAAGCGATGCGCTGGGCCTGGGCCAGCAATTGCTGGGTCCGCTGAATCGATGACTGCAGTTGCTGCAGCGATGAATACGGCAGGTTTGCCAGATTCCTGGCCTGATTGATCAGCATTTGTGCCTCGTTCTGCAACGAGGTGATCTGGTTGTTGATTTGCTGGAGCTCCCGCGCAGCCGTCAGAACGTTCTGAACATAATTGTTGGGATCAAAAACGATCCACTGCGCCCGCGCGGGGACAGTGATGCCGAGCACCAGCCCGACCGTGCCAGCGGCCGCCAACAGGCCAAGACGCTTCATAACGATTTCTCCAGATTGACGAGATTGGGGATCAGGTCGACGGCCCAGGCGACGTCACGATGCTGGAGCCAGGCCGGCACAAAGCCGTCGGGTCCATGCTCGGCGAGCAGTTGCGCGATGACAGCCTGGTCTGTCTTGGAAGAGGCCGCGGTGAAGGCGAGCGCAACTTCTCCCAGACCTAGCTCGAACATCCGGTTGCCCCGACGCGACTGGCAATAGTAGTCGCGCTTTGGCGTTGCCCGGCTCAGAAGCTCGATTTGGCGGTCGTTCAGTCCGAAGCGGCGGTAGATGGCGGTGATCTGCGGTTCGATCGCTCGTTCGTTCGGCAGCAACAAGCGGGTTGGACAGCTTTCGATGATCGCCGGCGCAATCGCAGAGCCGTCGATGTCCGAAAGCGACTGGGTGGCGAAGATGACGGACGCATTCTTCTTGCGAAGCGTCTTCAGCCATTCCCGGAGTTGACCCGCAAAATCGTCATCATCGAGGGCAAGCCAACCCTCGTCGACAATGAGGAGGGTCGGCCGGCCATCGAGGCGATCCTCAATACGATGGAACAGGTACGCCAGCACGGCTGGCGCAGCACTTGTGCCGATCAAGCCTTCGGTCTCAAACGCCTGAACCGACGCTTCGCCCAGGCGCTCGAATTCGGCATCGAGCAGGCGCCCGGATGGACCGCCGAGGCAATAGGGTTGCAGTGCGCGCTTTAGGGCATTCGATTGCAGCAGGACCGACAGGCCCGTGAGGGTACGTTCCTCCCTCGGCGCCGAGGCGAGAGACGTCAGCGCCGACCACAGATGATCCTTGACCTCCGGAGTGATCTCGACCCTTTCCCGTGCCAGGATCGCACCGATCCATTCCGTCGCCCATCCACGCTCGGAAGGATCGTCGATCCAGGCCAACGGTTGCAAGGCGACGGTGTTTTGGTCCCCGTCAGACAACGCACCGCCGAGATCATGCCAGTCGCCACCCATGGCGAGCGCGGCCGCCCGGATCGAACCACCGAAGTCAAACGCAAAGACTTGTGAGTTCGGATAGCGCCTGAACTGCAGCGCTATTAGGGCAAGCAGGACTGACTTGCCTGCTCCTGTCGGTCCCACAACTAGCGTATGGCCGACGTCACCGACGTGGAGCGAGAATCGGAAGGGCGTCGATCCCTCCGTCTTGCCGAACAGCAGCGGGGGACCCTTGAAGTGCAGATCCCTCGCCTCGCCAGCCCAAACGGCCGACATCGGAATCATATGGGCGAGGTTGAGGGTCGAAATCGGAGGCTGCCGCACGTTGGCGTAGACGTGCCCCGGCAGACTGCCGAGCCAGGCTTCAACGGCGTTCACCGTCTCGATCATGCAGGTGAAATCGCGGCCCTGAATGACCTTCTCGACCAGCCTCAGCTTTTCATCGGCGGCACCGGAAACGCCGTCCCATACCGTGATGGTTGCCGTGACAAAGGCTTGTCCGATCTGATCCGACCCAAGTTCCTGCAAAGCCGCGTCGGCATCTATCGCCTTGTTGTGAGCGTCGGTATCGAGCAGTGTCGATGCCTCGTTGGTCATAACCTCCTTGAGAATGGCGCCGATGGACTTTCGCTTGGCGAACCACTGCCGCCGAATCTTGGTCAGCAGCTTGGTGGCATCGGTCTTGTCGAGCATGATCGCCCGGGTCGACCAACGATAAGAGAATGGCAGGCGATTCAGATCATCCAGAATTCCCGGGGTCGTCGCGCCCGGAAAGCCGACGATCGTCAGAACCCGCAGATTGGCTGCCCCCAGCATCGGCTCAAGCCCGCCGGTCAGCGGCTGATCCGCCAACAGCGCATCGATGTACATGGGAATTTCCGGCACGCGAACGCGGTGACGCTTGGTCGAGATCGTCGAGTGCAGATAGGTCAGCGTGGCCTGATCATCGAGCCAGGCGCATTCTGGCATGAACCCTTCGACGAGTTGCAGCATGCGGTTGGTTTGATCGATAAACCCGCGCAGTACCTCCCGGGCATCTGCTCCAACGGTTCGGTCGCGACCTTCATAAAGCAATCGCTCCGCCTTAGCCGCTCCCTCCTCGGGAGGCAGATAGAGGAAGGTCAAGAAGTAGCTGGACTCATAATGGGCGCCAGCCTCTTCGAATTGAGCTCTGCGCTCGGCGTCGACCAGTGCGGACGCGACATCCGGAAAGGTGTTCGGAGGATAGCCCCCAGCAAAATGACGCTGCGCCTCAACAAATACGGCCCAACCAGATCCCAGACGGCGCAGGGCGTTGTTCAGGCGACCGGCGGCGCCGACAAGCTCTGCCGATACCGCGCTGTCGAGGTCAGGCCCCCGGAACTTCGCCGTCCGTTGGAACGAGCCGTCCTTGTTGAGGATAATTCCCTCGTCGACGAGGGCCGCCCAGGGCAGGAAGTCGGCAAGGCGCGCGTTGGAATGGCGATATTCGGCAAGATTCATCATGACAGAGGACTCAGGTGTTGAGATGTGCGGGAATTCGCAGATGTCGGCGCACCACATCGACAAAGGCGGGATCGCGCTTGGCGGCCCAGACAGCGGCCATGTGGCCGATGAACCAGAGGACAAGCCCCGCAATCCAGAGCCGAAGTCCCAGCCCTAGGGCTGCCGCGAGCGTGCCGTTGACGATCGCGACCGACCGCGGCGCGCCGCCCATCAGAATCGGCTCAGTGAGTGCGCGGTGAACGGGCACGACAAAACCTGCCACCTGATCATCCATCAGATCACCACGCCGCCGCCGAAAGAGAAGAACGACAGGAAGAAGCTCGAGGCGGCAAACGCGATCGACAGACCGAACACGATCTGGATCAGTCTGCGGAAGCCGCCCGAGGAATCCCCGAATGCGAGCGTGAGGCCGGTCACCACGATGATGATGACCGCGATGATCTTTGCGACCGGCCCCTCCACTGACTGCAGGATCTGATTGAGCGGCTGCTCCCACGGCATGTTCGAACCAGCCGCCCATGCGGGCTGAACTGCCAAGAACATCATGCCGAAGGCGGCCAACGATGCACCGCGAAGAAAGCGAAATTGCTGACGCATGTCAGTCTCCTGCTGTTGAAAGGCTGTAGTCACCGGTGGCACCCAGCCCTGAGACGGTCGCGAGTTCAGCGAGGCGGCGGTCAGCGCCGCGTCCCACCAGCACGGCGACGAGGTTGATGGTCTCGGCGATCAGGGCGCGCGGAACCGTGATGACGGCTTCCTGGATGAGCTGCTCGAGCCGGCGCAGCGCGCCGAGCGCAGTGCCAGCATGGATGGTACCGATGCCGCCGGGATGGCCGGTGCCCCAGGCCTTGAGGAGATCGAGTGCTTCGGCACCTCGCACTTCGCCTATCGGGATGCGGTCAGGACGCAGTCGAAGTGACGAGCGGACAAGATCCGACAGCGTGGCCACACCGTCCTTGGTCCGAAGCGCAACGAGATTTGGCGCCCTGCACTGCAACTCGCGGGTGTCCTCGATCAGCACGACGCGATCGGAGGTCTTCGCCACCTCGGCCAGAAGCGCATTCGTCAACGTGGTCTTGCCCGTCGATGTCCCGCCAGCGACAAGGATGTTCTTCCGTGCGGCGACCGCGTCCTGCAGGGTCCTGGCCTGCTCCGAGGTCATGATGCGCCTGGCGACGTAGTCGTCGAGCGTAAACACGGCGACGGCGGGCTTGCGGATTGCAAAGGCCGGTGCTGCAACGACCGGAGGCAAGAGACCTTCGAAGCGCTCGCCGGTCCCGGGCAGTTCGGCCGAGACACGCGGCGAGCCGGCATGCACCTCCGCACCCACGTGATGCGCAACCAGGCGAACAATGCGCTCGCCATCGGCTGCGGAGAGAGTTTTGCCTGTGTCGATCAGGCCGTTCGACAAACGGTCGATCCACAGCCGTCCATCCGGATTGAGCATCACCTCAATGATCGCTTCGTCTTCGAGGTAGCCGGCAATCGCAGAGCCAAGCGCGCTACGCAGCATTCGCGCCCCGCGCGAATTCGCTTCCGATTGAATGGAATGGATTGCCACCGCTCGCCCCACGAATGAGGACGCCCAAAGTGCGTCCTCAGATGGGCTGATTAGAAAAGGCATCGACGGACTTGGCGCAACAAGCGGGTTCGGTGATCGTAGACTGGCGTAGAAAAAGAAAGAAAGAAAACTGGTATTTGACGGCTACTCATTCGCATTGGCTCAGCACGAGCTGCTGTTCACCACTCCGCATCGTCATCAGCAGGCAGGAGGACGACCGAATTCTCATACAGGCCAACTGACTCAACAGCGTCGGAGATATTAGCAGGCATGAAGAAAGAAATTGAACTCATCCATGAGTCGACGGATCGGCGCCGAGGCAGCACGAACCAGGCCAACGCCGCGATCTGCAGTGCTACGTTGAGACCGAAAGCGACTTGATAGGCCTGGAGCGGCCGATGGCCATTATTGGCAGACCATTGCTCCAGGATCAGGCCCGTCGCGTATTGCGCCAGAAACGCCCAACCAAAGTGGAAGACGTTCAAGGCACCATTGGCACGACCAGCGAGTTCCGGAGGAAAGTAATCTGCTATTACTGCGAAGCTGACCACGGTTGCCGTTCCGGCAATTGCGACAAAGGACCAGGGCAAGATGGACGGCAGAGGCACTCGCAGGATCAAAGCAAGCTCGGCTGCGACAAACAGCACCGCAACCGTCGCTAACACCGTCTCCGTCCTGATTCCTCTTCGTTTGACGTAGTGGACGGTCATCCCGAACAACAAGGCGCCGCAGCTCAAGATGATCGACATTTTGAACAGCTGTCTTACGAGACTTGCGCGATCAAGCCCCTCCACGTCGGTCAGCCACGGTGATGCCCAGAGTCCTTGCAGAGACCAGGCTGATCCAATGCAAGTCGCCGATAACGGAGCCATTCGCCAGAACCTTCGATCGCTGAAAACAGAGCTCAGGCTGGTGGACGCTGTTGACAGCGCGATGCTTCGTTCAGGCACTACGATGTAGATGAGAATGGCCGTCGCACCGGTGGCGGCGGCCAGGATCTCAAAGAGCGTCCGCCACCCCATCCAGGCGAGCAGGTGTTCGACGGGAGCCGTAGCTGTCACCGCTCCCAGCGATCCCAGCATGACCATGCAGCCGTTCAGCAAGGCAACTCGCTCCCTGGGGAACCAGATGATGATGGACTTCAGTCCAGCAGTCAGCGCTGCAGCAACACCAAGCCCGATCATTGCACGCGCGATCAAAAGTGACAGGAAGCCGCTCGATACTGCGAACAGACCGGCGCCTACTGCTGCGAGCAGGAACAGAACACTCTGGATGCGGCGCGGACCAAAGCGGTCCAACAATATACCGACTGGGATCTGCGCCGCCGCAAAAACGAGGAAATAGACCGAGGTAAGCAACCCGAGGTCGGCGGCCCCAAGCCCAGCATCCGAGCTGAGATGACTGGCGATCAAGGCGTTGATCGTTCGAAACAGATACGAAAGATAGTAAGCAGCAGCAAACGGGAGAAATACGCGCGCGGTGAGACGCCATGCCCCTGAAACTTGCATGCTGGCCCTTCTTGCTCCTCAACTCATTGGAGCCGATAGCGCGTCCAGCTTTTTGTGGGCTTGGCCAAATTGCTGCGATCGTAGGCTGGCGTAGAAAAAGAAGGACCGGCGAAATGGTCTGCCTACATGGTTCAATCAGGTTTCTTCGACCGGTTCCTGACGGCGGATATCTTCTGGAATCTCGCGGAGAAAGCTTTGCCCCTTCTGCAAACGGCGCCCGAGCGCCTCGACAAATCCTTCAAAGCGCTCGCGACCCTTTGCCTGCGCGGCCGCCTGTGCGTCGTTGGGTAGCGGCGGCGTGATCGTCAGCCAGAAACGAATGAAGAGGGCCAAAGTCTCGGCTGTCAAACCAACGTCGCGCTCCAGTCTCTGCATCTGACGCGACAACCGATCCAGCCGACGGGTAAACGCTGCCTCCCGTCTGTCCGCGCCATCCGGTGACAGAAACGAAGCGACAGCTGCCTCCACGATTGCGGACCGGGAAAGCTTCTTGCGATCGGCGAGATCCGAGATCTGTTTCAGCAACTCCGGCGGAAAATAGACGTTCATCCGGTCGCGCATATTGCCTCAGAGCTCCATACCGTCATTCGGGTCCAAGGCGACTTGACGGGCAACACCGCGCATCTGTTGGCGTATGAGCCGGGACTGGCGGACCGCGTCCTCGTCATCGTCAAGAACGCCAGCGAATTCCTCTGCCGGGGTCGGTTCGGTCGTCTCCTTGGCGATCGCGACGTGGTCGGCAAGTTCGGGCTCACGACGGAGCCCGCTATTCGCCGTGTCTTCCTCGGCCTCCGTGGCTCCGTCAGTTGGACCTGCCGTCGGCTTCAACGGTCCGAGCGCTGACCATCCGTCCGTTCGCGGCGATCGGCCGGCGCTCGCCGGATCGGGCGGTGACAAGACCCGCTCGGTGAATCGCCGATCGTCATAGTAGCGGGCCTTCTTCGCCCGGATCGGCGCCGTCCCCGCCACCATGACGATCTCGTCCATCGGCGGAAGCTGCATGACTTCGCCGGGCGTCAGCAGCGGCCTTGCCGTCTCCTGGCGGGACACCATCAGGTGCCCGAGCCAGGGGTTCAACCTGTGACCGGCATAGTTCTTCATCGCGCGCATCTCGGTCGCCGTGCCCAGCGCGTCAGAGACCCGCTTGGCGGTCCGCTCGTCGTTGGTCGCGAAGCTGACGCGGACGTGGCAGTTATCGAGGATGGCGTTGTTGGGCCCGTAGGCCTTCTCGATCTGATTGAGCGACTGCGCGATCAAGAAGCTCTTGATGCCGTACCCCGCCATGAAGGCGAGCGCGGACTCGAAGAAATCAAGCCGCCCCAACGCCGGGAACTCGTCGAGCATCATCAGGACTCGATGCCTGCGGTCACGAGCGTGCAAATCCTCGGTGAGGCGCCGACCAATCTGATTCAGCACCAGACGGATCAGCGGCTTGGTCCGAGAAATATCCGACGGCGGCACCACGAGGTAAAGCGTCGTCGGGCGGCTATCTGCGATCAGGTCGGCGATCCGCCAGTCGCAGCGGCGGGTCACCTGGGCGACAACGGGATCGCGGTAGAGCCCGAGGAACGACATTGCAGTGGACAGGACGCCGGACCGTTCATTCTCGGATTTGTTGAGGAGTTCGCGCGCCGTCGAGGCGACAACGGGATGAGAGCCGTTCTCGCCGAGGTGCGGCGTGGTCATCATCGCCTTCAACGTCGCCTCGATCGGCCGCTTTGGGTCGGACAGGAAGGCGGCGACACCGGCCAGGGTCTTATCAGACTCGGCATAGAGGACGTGGAGAATGGCGCCGACCAGGAGCGAATGACTGGTCTTCTCCCAATGGTTTCGCTTGTCGAGCGAGCCTTCGGGGTCGACCAGAACGTCGGCGACGTTCTGGACGTCGCGAACCTCCCATTCCCCGCGCCGGACTTCGAGCAGCGGATTGTAAGCTGAGGATTTTGGGTTGGTCGGGTCGAACAACAGGACGCGACCATGCCGCGAGCGGAAGCCGGCGGTCAGCTGCCAGTTCTCACCCTTGATGTCGTGGACGATGGCCGAGCCGGGCCAAGCGAGCAACGATGGAACAACGAGGCCCACACCTTTGCCCGATCGCGTGGGTGCAAAACACAAAACATGTTCCGGTCCGTCATGACGAAGGTAGTCGCGATCGAGCTTGCCCAGCACCACACCGTCTGGACCGAGAAGCCCGGCCGCTCTCACCTCCTCCAGACCGGCCCAGCGCGCCGAACCATAGGTCTCGACATTCTTGGCTTCACGCGCCCGCCACACCGACATGCCGATCGCCACCCCGATCGAAACGAAGGTCCCCGACGCCGCAATGAAGGCCCCCTCGACAAAGATTTGAGGCGCATACGCGTCGTAGACGAACCACCACCAGAAGAAGACTGGCGGGTAATAGACTTTCCAACCCCAAAGCTCGAACCAGGGGCGGCCAAGCTCCGGCTGGTACGCGAGCCGCCAAGCCGTCCACTCGGTTGCTCCCCAGATAGCGAGCAAAACGATCAGGCCGACGGAGATCACCTGTCCCCAGAGGATTTTGGTTCCGGACATCTCAAACGCCTTTCCGCAACTGAATTGGCGAGATAGCTAGAGGCCGAGGCCGCGCTTGCGACCAAAGCCCCATTCGATGCCACCGCCGTCCTTCACGACGCCCGTGACGTGTTGGCCGAGTTTCTTTTCGAGTTCGCGGGACCAGGGCACGAGCTGGAAGCCGAGCCCATTGTCGATCAAGGCAAAGCGTCCCGAGGTAAGCGTCAGCCGCTGACGATATGTGCCCGCCACATGCTCCCCGGAGTCAGGCTTCACGTGAGGCAGGCCGGTATCGGCCGAGACTTTTGCGGCCACCTCGTCCAACTCACGTCGGCGCAACGTGTTCAGGAGGTCGCGCTGCAGGATGATGCGCTGGCCCTGCCGCCGCGCCAGGCCCTCCTGGATCAGATGCTCGGTACGGGCTTCCATGGCTTCGCGGGTCTCGCGGCCGAATCCGCCCATGGCGAGCGGCATGGGGTCGCGTTCAACCAGTCTGTGGTCGAGCCAGGTTGCCCCTCGTGCCGTGATCTGGCTGCCAAGATCGAGATCGGAGCGTGTCGCGAGAACCAAGGTCGGCCGCGGATCGCCGGCTTGACCGAAGCGTCGGACTTCGACGATTCCGCCGATCGCCGGTGCCTCGTCGAAGGCCTCGATCCCGCGGAAACGGACGTGGTGCGCCCGTCCGTCTGTTCCGTCGATCAGGGCATAGGCCTCGCCGGTCAGTTCGTCATGCAATCCTCGGTCGATCAGTCGTCCGATAATCTGGGATGTCGGTTGCCCACCTTCGATGACGAAGTCGGCAACGCCGCGCGCTTCCCCACGCTCGGTAAAAGCGCGGTGCATGGTCTTGATGATGTCGCCGCGCATACTGAGATCGCGCAAGCTACGTTCGGCCTCGAGCCCGACCATCCACTCCCCCGGCGAGGCGGTTGCAGCAAGACCCATCTTCTCGAGGTGTTGAAGGCGACCGACCATCAGGCGCCGGATCTCGGGATCGGACTTGCCGGAATTCTCTGGGCGAAGATCGATAGTGCCGGTCTCATCGGCTGCCAGCCGGATCTCCCGATCGAGCCGCGTCCATCGTTCCGCCGTGACTTCCCTCTCCAGCGAATTGCGGATCTCGTGCTCCGGCTTTGGACCCAGTTCGATGACGACCAGTTCCTCGGCGCGTGAGCGCAGGCCCCGGCTGATGTAGTCGCGGGAGATCACGAGATCCGCCCCCTCTTCATCCAATCCCCGAACGAGAAGATGGACGTGGGGATTGTCCGTGTTCCAGTGATCGACGGCCACCCAATCGAGCCGCGTGCCGAGATCGGTCTCCATCTGCCTAGCGAGGTCGCGAGTAAAGGCCTTCAGGTCGGTCATCTCCCCGGCATCCTCCGGCGAGACAATGAATCTGAAATGATGCCGGTCGTCCTTGCAGCGTAATGCAAAAGCCGCGCTATCGGCACGGTCGCTGCCGGCGTCGAACATCTCGGCCCGTTCACCACTCCGGGTCACGCCGTCGCGCTTCAGATATGAGAGGTGGGCGCTCAGTGGCGCTGAACGGAAGGCTCGTCCTTTGTGTCGGACAACACGCGCCTTCACCACAACGCGCCGCGTCGGGCTGAACAATCTGGCACGGCTAAAAGCAAGGCGCCCGCGGCCAAACGTCGAGCGCCCATAGGCCGCAGCACGCCTGCCAGCAGCGGCCTGCCCCGAGGTATGTCCTGCCTTCTTCGCGGCGCGCAGCACCTGGTTGATAAAGCTCTTCGGCTTCGGCGCGCGGGTACTGCGGATACGCCCAGGCCGAACACGCAGATCACTGTCGCCCACGCTCACTGCAGGGCCTCCCAACGATCAAAAGCGCACACGGTGCCGAAAAGACCTTTGATTGCATTCGCCAAAATGCGCTGCGCGGCACGCGCCCCGACCGACCGGCACGCCAGAACCCAAGCCATGCCAATGGCTTGCGGTTCGACCGGCGAGCCCCTTTTATCTCGCCTTCCTAATCGGGCGGGTAAAGTCAACTCATTTCTACGCTTTTCTTCGACTCTTCGCACTTCAGCCATTACCGACTCCCTGCATCAACAACGCACAAACGTCACCACAACCGCGTTTGCGATCGGCATTCACCAGGCGGGGTCCATGCGTTCCTTCGCGTTCAGCACATCGGCCGTCGCATGCTCTTCATCAGGTTGGTAAACAGGGCTGTCCAAGCAGTCCGGCGCTCTCGTCCCCGAAGGGCGGCAGCAGGCAAGAGATAGCGGACATTCCCCGTTTCGCGGCCCCGCCAGGGGACGCTCACCGCGCGCGCGGATCTCTTATTTTGCTCCTTCTCAACAAGCCGGGCGTTAAACCCAGCGCTAATCCATCGTCATTTGCACCGCAGCTACCGTGCAGGTTTCAACCGCATGCGCTGCGTGATTTTGGCGCCAAAACCGACGTGGAAATCGGTCTCGCTGACCCACATCCGGTGCAGAATGCTTGCGAGCTTGCGCGCGACCGCGGTGATCGCGCACAGCATGCTCGACCGTTTGGCGATCCGCAGGCCCCACGCCCGCAGTGCCGACCATTTCCTGACTCGTAGCATCAGGCTTGCGGCCGCCTCGCAAAGCGCCTCGCGTACGGCTATGTCGCCCTGTTTGCTGATGCGCCCCTCGTAATCGATCGACGTGCCGGACTGGTGCCGCCTCGGCGCCAAGCCAAAATGCGCACCCACCGTTCGCGATCGGGCAAAGCGATGAGGGTCGTCGACGCCGACTTTGAACGACAGGGCCGCAACGGGACCGACGCCCGGAACCGTCATCAGGCGCCGGCAGACAGCATCATGCTGGACCACCTGTAGGAGCACACGATGGAGCCGATCGTAGCCTTTGAGGATGGCACGGCGCACGTCGAGTATGGCCTCGATGGTCATTACGAAGATCGGATCGCTGCGCTCAATCAGCACGCGGACGCGGGCCTCGTAGGCGCCGCGGGCGACCGCTCCGACGAGCAAACCATAGGCCCGCAGCGCACCACGAATGTGGTTTTCGAGGTTGATCAGCTTGCGCTTGAGCAGCTTCCGACTGGTCAGCAACGTACGCATCTTCTGCATGTCGATGTTCTTGACATGGACGGCGCGGTACCAACCCAGTCGCATCATCCGCGCGATGCCGCGCGCGTCATTCCGGTCGGTCTTATTCCGCATTGTCGACAGCAAAACGCGCATGTGGCGCGCTTCGACGACAATGATCGGGAGCCCCGCTGGTTGCAGTTCGCGATACAGCCAGATGCCAAGCGATGACGCCTCGACTCCCACTCTCTCGAGGCGATCCGCGTAGCCCTCTACTGCGGAGCGGATCGCCGCTGGCTCGGTGCTGACCTTGAGCTCACGGACCGTGAGACCCTCGCCATCGACGATGCAGAGACTGGTTTCTTCAAGACCGACGTCCAACCCAACGTAAAGTTTCATCGGAGCTCTCCTGTGTGGCAACGACCGCCTAAGTCGTTGCACCAGACTCCGGATTCGACCACAGGGCGACTATCTTCGTGCACCGGTTTCTCGAAGCCCGATTTGAAGAGCCGTCCTGCCGTCGTGGTCTCCCAGTCGCCGGATCCCGAAAGAGCCGCCGCGACCTGGCAGCCGACTTGCGAAGCCTCCGCTGCTTCCGAGCGCTTGCGATAGCGATCGTTACCCGAAGGGCCGAGACACCCGAAGGGTGGCTCGGTGAGGAGCGAAGCGACGAGTAGAGCGCGGGCCGAAGGCATCGCCCATACGCCACCAGATTGCGAACCCGCACACCTGGTCATTGCGATGCTCCCGAATCCGATCGAGGCACGAACACGCCAACAGGCCGAGGGACCATGGGCGAAACATCGGGCGCCGAAATTGCGGTCGTGACACCGCTGGACGGCATGAGCGCCGGCAACCGATAGCGCGACTTCATGAGATCGGATCGTGTGACGAATAGCGTCGCAGCTGCTGATGACTGTCCGCTGGACGTCCATCTCGGCGGCAGTTCGGTGGCAAGCAGGTTTGCAAACTTTGCTACGTATGCTCGCGTCTCTTCTGGCAAGGAGCTACCAGCGAGATGCTCTTCATACCGAGCTGGTCCCGCGTTGTACGCGGCAAACACGCCAGGCGAACCATACCGATCGAGCAATTCGCGCAAGTACGCCGTGCCGGCCAGAATGTTGTCATGCGGGTCGTAGGGGTCGTTCCCGAGTTTGTAGCGCTCGCGAAGTTCCGCCCAGGTCGCCGGCATGATTTGCATCAAGCCCATTGCGCCTCTAGGCGACTTGGCGTGGACGTCGCCGGCACTTTCGATGTTGATGACCGAACCGATCCAGTCCATCGGAATTGCAAAACGCTGGGAGGCTTCGTCGACGAAAGCTGCAAACGGGTTGCCTGCCTGAGCGGCCGCTTGAGCTAATGCCGGTCTATTTTCGGCTAGAGCAGCACCGTCCGAAGTAGCGAAAATAAGCAGCAGCGACACGACAGCCCAAACACGCCCGCCCGACCGAGCCGAGCATGCCGTCGTGCTCGCGCCCGTCCAGGGTAAAGCCGCTTCGCGCCGGCCATGCGGCCGCCCTGGACTGCCGCGGCGCGCGTCGGGCCTGCAAGCATTGGTCGGGACGGAGGAATAGTCCCGCGATCGATCGAACAGAGGAATGGCGGGGTAAGAGCGTGGAATACGCACGATCATTCCTCCCACGTCCACACGGGCAGAGCTCGGCCGATCACCGCCGATGCCGGCAAGAATCCAAAATATCGGCCATCCAGGGAGTCGTCGGACTGCCAGTTCATTAGAAACAGCTCGCCGTCGCCGACGACGCGGCAGCCCTGCCATTTCGGCAATGGCCGTCCGCGTCCGTCGCGATCCCTCGCTTCGCCCACCGCGACGTCGTCGACCGAAATCGTGAGGTCCGTTCTGCAAACGGTCTGCCCGGGAAGAGCAAGCACGCGCTTCAGCATGGGGACGCCAATGGGCAGATAGCCGTTAAGGTCGAGGAAGGTCGCGAGCGGTTCCGGCGGTTGCACAGCGACCAACTCAGTGACTTGGAATTGGTCCGCCGGTCGGAGGCGGTAGAGACCGATCGGCACGCTCGCGGATGCATTCCAGATGTAAAGCGGAAGCGGCTCCAGGACGGTCGTCGCGATGAGCGCAGCAGCGACCCCAATCGTCACGGCCAGCATCATGAGGCGGCGCGTCATCGCATCACCTTTTGGCGATGAAGCCAGGCCTGATGGCGCGCTTTCGTATACGGGCGTGGCTTCTCGTTGACGGACAGGCGGTTATGAACGTGATGCCAATGATCAGGCGCGACATCAGCTGGATCGATGCCGAGCGCCTCAATGGCATCGATCATCTGCAACACCCGTTCGACCTTCGGCCACCCGGACAGCCGCAACAGAATCTCACCGCCGGGTGTCACATAAGGAACGGTCGAGCAGCGCTGTCCCGGTGCGACTGCGCGCAAGATGTCGATCCGCGAAATGATTGTCCCAAAGTCGTTGGAGGTCCAACGGACGAAGGCAAAGATGCTGCCGGGAGCAAAAGACAGGACACGCCGATGGCGATCGATCTTCCGTTCCTCGACAACGCGACCGAAACGAACGCGGTTTTCGATGCGCTTCTCGAGCCACAACACTTCCACTTCGGTGAGATCGCTCATGCGGCGACTCCCTGACGCTGGAGCTGGCAGCCGGGAGCTTGGGGCTCAGTGGAGAGTGTGTACGGCCTGCAAAGGCAGGCTGGACTGTCGAACTGCCGTTGCCGAGCGTCATAAACGCGGCTTTCGGCCTGCTCCGTTAGAAGAAATCCGAAGGATTTCTGGTTAGTAAAGTTAGAGCGGCCGGAAAGCGCGAAGAAACAAGCTCTTAAGCTCGATTCCGGTCCCCGATAGCACGAGGATCGGGTCCCCGATAGCACGAGGGTTGCGGCCCCCGATAGCACGAGCTGATTCACAGGTTGTCCTTTCGAATTTGGATGAGACCGCGCCGGCGCAAGCGTGCCGTTAAGGGAGCAACAGGCGTTGGCGTGAAGTTCAGCCGGTCGATGCCGTTCGGATCGCGCGTGAGCACGAGTTGATAGCCGGGCAATGTCTGGCGCTGGACGATCTGACGTACGTCGTAAGCAAAGTGCTTGAGCGGCGAGAGGATGCCTGACTTGGCATGGAGGTGCACAAGGTCAAAGCTCCAGCCGCCATCCTGCCGACCGCCGTGCTTGCGCACGAGGCGGTAAAGCCAGCGCTCAAGTCCGCCTGTGAGCTCGAAATAGGCGCGGTCGATCGTCAGCACGAGCGCGTCGTCGATGACGCCCGCGTAGAACCAATCCGGCAGGATCAGCTCTAGTCCGAACGGACGTCCGTTTGCATCGGATGTCTCCTTCCACTCGTTGATCCAGGAGAAGCGGTGCCGTCGCCGTTCTGCCGGCTGGCGGATCGATGTCAGCACCGTTGTTGACTGAAGTCTGTCGAGACCCGCCTTCAGCCGGTCGTAGTCACGCGCGCTGGTGCCGCGGCCGACGAACGTCAGAATTTCGTAAGGGGTTGCAGCCATCAGGCGCGAGGTCTTCAAGCCGGCATCGCGGGCTTCGACGATCTGGGACGCGGCCCAGATCAGAACGTCTGCATCCCAAATGGTCGCCATGCCGTGTTCCGGTACAGCTTCGACCCGAATTGCAACCGCGCCGGCACGAAAATCGATCGGCACAGTTCGCTTTCTTTTTGCGAGCGAGAAGAACGGATAAGCCATCAGGTCCTGCGCATCGCGCGGCGCGAGATCGCCGGGTAGCGCTCGAAAGAGCTCAAGCTGGTCGCGCTCGGAATGGTGTTTGCGCCGCATAGTCACTGCTCTCGCGCTGACATCAGCGACGTTCCTGGCCTGCATAGGGACGCAGGGTCGGATGCTTCTTGGCCGGCAGCACGGTCCCCTTGCCGGGATCGGATGTCGACGTCTTGGCGCCGCGGTCGGCCCACGCTTTCAGGTCATCGACCGCGTAGACGACTCGTCCGCCGATCTTCCGATACGTCGGTCCGGTGCCGTACGTGCGGTGCTTCTCGAGCGTGCGGCCGGACAGGCCGAGATAGCGCGCGGCCTCAGGTGTACGCAGGAAGCGCGGGGGTAGACCGGCCATCGGATCGGGCATTTGAGGACTCCAGGAGAACATCGCACCACGCATGGCTAGGCCGGCGTGTGTGCGGTCATCATGGAGGAGCAGGATCTCGGAGGGGGATGCCGAATGTTGGGGGTACGATTTTCGGCACCCCTCCGGGGCGGCGCTACTCGTCCTTGCGCCCGGGCCGCAGAAGTTTGCGGTAACCACCGCGCATCAACGCGAGGCCGCCTTGCACCAGGCGGATCGTTCGATTACGCAGATCATGGGTTTTCCAGGCGCGATCGGGGATGCGCTTTTTGCCGAACAGCGCTTCGGCGATAACGCGATAGCTTGCGCCCGCGCCGTGCGCGTCGAGCGCACGGATCGCAGCCCTCAAGCGGTCGCGCCGCTGTTTCGACAGTTGATGAAAGGCAGGACCTGGCGCGCGTCCATTGATCGAGCGCCACAGCCGCCGGGCTGCATACGCACGCTCCTCGAAATCGCCATCGAACGGCAGTTCGGCCGCATATGATGCGCCGAGCACCGGCGGCTCGTTGGACCAGACACGATGATCTATCGCACCGATGCGCAGAACGGCATGCCAGCCGTCGACAGCGCGGCGCATCTGGCCAACTGTAAGGTCAAGCAGTGGCTGAGACGCCGATACGAGGTCGGTCGTCGAGGCAACCGTCACCGGAATGACCGTCGCTAGAACCTCCGGCGCCCAAAAGATCGTCTGCTCGTCGAATGACCTCTGCGGGTCATGGGCGAAAGCAGATACCCCATTTCCTCCTGAATTCGTCAGTCACTTCGCCGTTCGGACTGTTGGCAATCATCGCCTCATACTCGCGCCGATAGTCGGCGTTGCGGCGGAGACATTCCCAGGCGATGTCGGTGACTTCCGCGTCTTGTAGGCTCTTATAGGAATCCGGCGACCGCCAGTCGAATTCAGGCATTGCTTCCGCCCCATTGCATACAGCTAACAACGATTGCGCCGCAATAGGTATGAACGAAGCGGTTGTAGGAAGACCCTAGTTTGGCACCACGTGGTGCACCGGAATGACCGCCGATCAGCAGAAGAAGATAGTTCTGTCTGCGAGCCGCCTCTCGACGAGTTTCTTCTATTTAGAGCCAGTGCCACGTAATAGACGGCCCTGCTCGGTCAACCATTTAGCCCGCGCAAAGTGACTCTGATATGCGCTCCGCGCACGGTCCGGCTCTCGCTCGGGGTCCAAATGCAAGACTACGCGAGCCACTTCGTGCCAGTCCGCCCCCTCACCTTCGGCCTGCAGAAGGCGCATGTACGTGACGACATGCTCTTCGTCGTAGGCCGTCAGCGCCGGCTCGTTCGGCGCGACATCCGCGACGTCAGGATCTAATGGCGGCCCATTCATATCTATGCGTGTTATTCGATGGAAACCCAGGATCAAAGTATCTGAATAGATCGGTTATAGCCAGTGGTTTGATGGTCTACACGATGGCTGCTTTTGCGCATGAAAGCTCGTGCGCTTGTGGCTTGGAACGTCCGCCGAATCCGCGTCGCTCGCGGTATTCCGCAAGAGCAATTGGCATATGATGCTGGGATTGATCGTTCATATATGAGCGGCTTGGAGCGACAAACCGAGAATCCAACCATTGATCTGCTCGAGCGACTGGCCGAAACGCTAGGTGTTCGGCTCTCAGAATTCTTTCTTGAACCGCCCAAGGGAGCCGCCACGCCAAAGCCATTAGCCAAGGGCCGCAAACGGATTCGTCCCAGCCCAAAGAGCAAGTAGTCGCTGCACGGCTGTGTACTCATTAGGTGGCTGGCCGCCTGATGTCTGCTCAATCCCTAAGAGCGGCGGGAAAGCGGACGTCTCCCGAAGTCGCTGAAGGGCCAAAAGGCGACCAGCGGCATTCCCATTCTTTCGTCTGCTTTTCAACGAGGAGCGGACCTCAATATTACATGGATCGCACAGCCACCCGTTAAGCGGTAAGCTCATCATGAGACTGATAAGTTGGAAGGCTTACCAGTTGACCGAATGACTCCATCTGCGACAAAACTGGATTAATATGGACTGTGAAACGTCAGGAACTGCTATTCCCTAAGCGCAATCAGCTCGTTTGCAGGCACCTGCGCACCTCATCAAACCCGGCATGCGTCAGCCACATCGTTCGACCGTCGACGGGCTGCGGCCAGGATGAGAATTTGGCCATGACGATCTTGTTCTTGCGATCAACAAATAGATTTTGGCCGTGGATGCCCATCGCGAACAATATCTCCGGATCGGTGTCGACCGTATACCATCCGCTGCGATAGCTCATGCTTCGGCTGATGGGAGCGAACGATTCACCCCACTGACCGGAGCTCCACGCCTTGCGATCACCGCCGGCCGCAAGACCTTGCACAATGTGGTTCGGGAAGATCTGCGTGCTGCCGGAGGAACCGTCGAGGCAAACCACCTGCCCTAGGCGCGCCAGGTCGCGGGCCGTTGCACAGACGCCACCTGCGCTGCGGACAAAGCCGTCCCAATCCAGGGTGAACTCGGCATCATCGCTGGCTATCAGAGTCCATAATTTCTCGGACAGCAGGTCTTGCACCTTCGCGGAGGTTGCTCTCTCGATGACCCATCCGAGCAGATCGGTGTTTGCGGAATGATAGGTAAAGCCGCCCCCGCATGCCCAAGCCGGGCCACTGAGCCGGGAGAGAAAGCTCCGAATATCTGTCTTGATGTCTGTCTTGGGATCGCTGGGCGGCTCCCATCCGACCGATTGGGCATATATCCTCTCCTGCGCCGCGTCGAAAAGGACGGCGACGCGCATGTCGAGCAAGTCCCTCGCGCACGCGGCTGCGTAGGGCGAGTTGGCGACCTCAGGCACATAGGCAGTGATGGGCCTATCGAGCTTGATCGCTCCGTCCGCGGCCAGGATCTCCGTCAACAGCCCGATGACGGCCTTAGTCGCGGACATCGCGATGTGGCGCGAGTTGGGCTCCATGCCGTTGCGATAGGCCTCGTAAACAAGCCGCCCGTCGTGCAGCACGATCATGGCGTCGGTCGACGTCGCCGCCAGAAACGGCTCCAGGCCCATGGACGAGCCATTGGGTAACCGCAGCGAGAACGCCGCGATGGACTCGGAGGAGCTGGGAAACGAGGCTCCTTTGCTCCCGGACCGGACGCGTGCTGTTGCGATTTCGGACGGGAGATGATGGAACGCGCGATGATTTTGAGGCGATTGCCTCCAGTTCGACAGGTTCACTTCAGGCTGAGGGGCATCGGCTTCCATCGCGATCGTTCTCCAGTTCGGCGGGCTAGCGGGCACGTGACGCATCACCGTCGCGTCAGCTCGGGTGGACAAAGGAAGAAGGCAACTTCCAGCAGCCGCAGCCAACAACTCACGCCGGTTCATGGGTGCACCTGACTCGCCAGCGCCAAATCGGGCTCGTCTTCGGTGGCTTGTGCGACGAAACGTCGACCGCCCCAGAGCGACAATGCGCTGATGCAGCCGATTCCCATTAAATACAGTGCGATCGGCCACGTTGCGCCGGCCCATGCGAACAGGGCAGCGCTGATTGCCGGGCTGAACCCTCCGATCAATCCGGAAGCGAAATTATAGCTGATCGATATTCCACTATATCTCACCCGCGGCTTGAACAATTCCGAGACGTAGGCCGGCAGCACGGCATAAAGCGCACTCGTCCCGAATAAGGCAATGCAAACTGCCGCCGTAACGCCCTCGAAAGTGCCGAGCCGGACCAAGGCAAAGAACGGAAAAGCGCCGCCGACAGTCATCAGGGCGCCGAAAAGAGCGATCGGCTTGCGTCCGAAGCGATCCGACAGCAGGGCAAAAATCGGAATGATGACCAGCGTAAAGGCCGATCCGACCAGCACTGCATTGAGCACCGTCTGCCTGGGAATTCCGACCGATTGCACCGCATAGGATACGACGAACAGCGTCTGCACGTAGAATGCCACGACAGTGCTCAGGACAACCCCGGTACCGATCAGGATGGCCCGCCAATTTTGGCGGAAAACCTCGGTGACCGGCTGTTTCGCGAGCTCGTTGTTTTTGGCAAGAGCGGCGAATTCGGGCGACTCGACCAATCCGATTCGCATGATCATGCCGACGATCACGAGAAGCGCGCTGGCGAGAAACGGGATCCGCCAACCCCAGCTCAGGAAGCTTTCCTGAGGAAGTGTCGACAGGAGCGAAAAGGTCCCGGTGGACAGGAACAAGGCGATGGGCGAGCCCATCTGCGTGAACGAGCCGTAGAAACCTTTTCGGGCAGCAGGTGCATGCTCCACGGACATCAGCACCGCGCCACCCCACTCCCCGCCAAAGGCAAATCCCTGAACGGTACGAAGGATCACCAGCATGATGGGGGCCATAATTCCGACCTGGCCGTAGGTCGGCAGCAATCCGATCAAGAAGGTCGAGACGCCCATCGTCATCAGCGTGAAGACGAGCATCGACTTCCGCCCGATGCGATCGCCGAAATGGCCGCAGACCATTCCGCCCAAGGGGCGCATGATGGCGCCGATGGCGAAGGTCGCGAACGACAGCAGCGTACCCACCACCGGATCGTAAGTCGGAAAGAACAGCGTGTTGAATGCGATCGCCGCCGCAGTCGCATAGATGTAAAAATCGTAGAGCTCGATGCATGTCCCGATCAGGCTGGCAAAGGCGGACCGCCGCGCGATGTTGGTTGACGCCATGGTGAAAACCCCCTCTTCCAAAATGCCTCGAACTGTTTGCCCGGAGCGCTTAGCGACGGGCCTCGAAGGCCGCGGCTGCGCGATAAATCGATGCTTCTGCAAAGTGCTTTCCGACCAGCATCATGCCGATCGGCAAGCCATCGCTTTCGCCGCACGGAATCGACATGGCGGGATGGCCGGAGCAATTGAATTGCATGGTGTTGGCGAGCGGCACCCCCGACAGGCGGATCAATTCCGAAAGAGGCGCATCAGCCGCAGGCATCGGGCCAGCCTTCATCGGTGTCGTCGGCATCAACAGGATGTCGTAGATCGAGAGCACCTCGTCATAGGCTGCACGCAAGCTACGATTCAGATTTTGCGCTCGCGCGTAGTAGAGTCCGCCGTAGCGTTTCGAAAGATAATGCCCCGTCAGCATCGACAACTTCAGCGACGGCGGCAGCTCGTCGGCGCGTTCGCGCCAATGCGAGTGGGCCTGGAGCAGGCTCGTCACGTACAGCCCGCGCCAGCCGGTGCCGAACGCGTTTCCCTTCATCAGGGTATTCGTGCCGCCCTCGCCGGCGATCGCCCGCCAGATCGTCCGACCGGCCCCATGCATCGGGATCGAGATCTCCTCGACGATCGCGCCGAGCCGCCGGAAAGTGTCGCTCGCGACAAGGACGGTGCCATCGACGTCGCCTTCCGAGACAGGCAGGCCGAACCCCTCCCGAACGAGAGCAATCTTCATTCCGGCAACGCCGGCAGACAGGGCGCCAAGGTAGTCGCCCGGCTCGCCCGCACCTTGTCTCGGATCGAGACCGTCCGGACCTGCAAGCGTCTGCAGCAGCAGCGCATTGTCGGCAACGGTCCGCGTCATCGGGCCGGCGTGATCGAGCGTCGGCTCGATCGGCATGATGCCCGTATAGGGCACCAATCCGTGCGTCGGCTTCATGCCGACGATGCCGCAGAACGATGCGGGTGCGCGGATCGAGCCACCCTGGTCGCAGCCGATTGCGAGGTCGGCTTCGCCTGCAGCTACCGCGGCAGCGCATCCCGATGACGAGCCTCCGGCGCTATAGCCGCGCCGGTGCGGGTTATGGGTCGGACCGGTCGCATTGGTGTGACTGCCTGCCGAAAAACAGAAGAATTCACAATTGGCCTTTCCGAGAATGGTGCCGCCAGCGTCGAGGACACGGGTCACCACCGTGGCGTCGCAATCGGGCACATAGCCTTCGAGGGTCGACGAGCCATTCATCATGGGAACGCCGGCCAGGCAGATATTGTCCTTCAACGCAACGGTACGGCCAGAGAGCGGCCCTTCGGCTGCGCCCCTTATCTCCGATTTGACGTACCAGGCATGGTGCGGGTCTTCGCCGTGATCTGGTCTGTAGCCTGCCGATCGGGGGTATCGCGAGGGCTGCACGATGTCCGTGGCTTCGTCATCGAACAACTTCATGAGTTCGAGATTGCCGGAGAGCATGCTGTGAAACGTGTCGCGCTCCGCCGCGGGCAGCGAGAAGCCGAGTTCGGTTGCCAGGCGCTCGAATTCCTCGTGGCTGGGAGCTTTCAGGCTCATGTCGGTCATGTTCCGGATCAGAAGGGGATTGGATCAATTTCGGCAGGCTCGGCTTATTCCACCGCCTCACAGATCGGCTGAAGCCGCGCTGCAATCGACGGAAACAGTTTCAGCCCGGCGCGGCCGATCTCTTCGATCTCCAGCTTCGTCAAGCCCGGGAAGGCTCTCAGAGACCGGATATTTTCCTGCATGGTGGCCTCGCTCGAACACAGCACGCCGCAGTCAGAGCCGTAGGCGAGGTGGTCGGCCGTCGTCATCGCAAGGGCGGGCGCCAGGCTGTTAGCCGATCCCGTCGCTGCGGTGTCGAGATAGAGCGACGCCAATTGCGCCTTCATCTCGGCCTTGGTGATGCCTTGCGGGTTGGGTACCCAGCTTTCCGTCCCAAGCAGCAAGAGACGTCCCGCCAGCGCCGGCAGGGCGGCGCCGCAATGCGCGATGACGAACTTGATTTTCGGATAACGACGGAAGATGCCGGCATACAGCATGTCGATCACCGTTCGCGTGGTTTCGAACGCCACTTCCAGCAGAGCCGTCGGACGCCCCATTGACGGCTCGCCGTAGGCGTCGGGGTGCACGAAGACCGTCGCCTGCCGCCGCTCCAGTTCCTCCCAAAGCGGTTCGAGCCTGATGTCGCTCAGGTACACGTCATTGTAACGGCAAGTTACGGCGAAACCGTCCGCCTTCAGCTTCTCCATGCGATCGATCTCCGCAAGGCACGCATCCGGATTGTCGGTCGGAAGAGCAAGCAGAAGGCCGAAGCGGGACGGATAGCGAGCCACGATCGACGCGCCGTGCTCGTTCGACCGTTGAAGGGCCTTGAGAGACTTCGGGATGTTGCTCAGCATCTGCATCGCGATGCCGTTGCTGTCCATGTGTGCGATCGCGGCCTCCGGCGTCCACTGGTAAAGCTCGGGGGCCAGGAAGCATCGCTCGCAGCGCGCGATGGCACTTCGCTTAAGCTCCTCTTCTGTCTGCGGGATCATGAAATGCGCATGGACGTCGATCCATTGCGCCTCGAAGTCGCCAGCAACGCTTTTCATCGACCTGCTCTTCTAGGGTCATCCTGGTGCGAGACCCTAGCGACGGCGTTCAGGATGCTCTATATTGAGGCGTCCGCAATTCTTTCGAGATCGTCCTATTTCCGATCCCCTGACCCAGGTCGTCCGGCTCCTCAAACCCCGCGCGCTGCTCTGGAAGCAGCTCGACACGCGAGGCCCATGGGCCATTCACTATCCCTCGCTCCAGGACACGATTTTCGTTCTGGTCACCGAGGGACGCGCCAGGCTTCAACTTCCTGGCCGACCGACGCGCACCATGGTCACCGGCGACTTCCTGATGATGACGGCACCCGAAGAATGGATGATGGGGGACAGCGAGGAGACCAAACCGATCAGGTTTCAGCCCCCTCAGACCTATCCGTCGGCGCGGTCGATCGTCACCGATCCTTCGAGCACGGCTCCTACATTCAAGCTGCTGGGCGGCCGCTTCTCGTTCGACCGCACGCATTTGGGACTGTTGAAGGACATACTCCCCTCCGTGGTCGAGATCGGATTTGCCACATCGGGCGCAACACGCGTGGCGTCGCTCCTGAAGATGATCGGCACGGAGGCGTGGGAGGGGCGACCGGGCTCCGCCCTGGTGATCGAACGTCTGCTGGAAATCCTTTTGATCGAGGTCATGCGCTATCAGGGCGAGGAGCAGGCGAACGTGAACCCCGGTCTGCTGGCCGGGCTTGCCGATCCCCAGATCGCTGCATGCCTGGAAGCCCTACACCAGGATCCGTCTCGGGACTGGTCGGTCGCTACGTTGGCGAAGGCCGCCGGCGCATCCCGATCGGTGTTCGCGCAGCGCTTCTGCGAGGTCGTCGGCCTACCGCCAATGCAATACCTTCTCAAATGGCGGATGGCGCTGGCCAAAGAAATGATCAGCCAGGGGGTATCGATTTCGGAGGCAGCGTTCGCCTGCGGCTATCAGTCGGCAAGCGGTTTTAGCGTCGCTTTCACACGTCATGTCGGTTGCCCGCCTTCGCATCTGCGTCCAACCCAAAATTGAGCTGCAGCTCATCGGACTGCAGTCAGCGCCTTCTTTTTGATGTTGTTCGCGGCACGGAATCCGAATACGAGTGCTGGTCCGATATTGCACCCGCTACTCGGGTGCACACCCAGCGTCGGATTGTTCATGTCCATGCCGCACGCATACAGGCCGTCGATGGGCAAGTTATCGCTGTCGAGAACCTGGGCATCGGCATTCGTGACGAGACCGCATGTTGTGCCGGTGTCGCCGGGGACAATCTCGATGGCATAATATGGCGGTTTCTCTATCGGCCCGAGCGTTGGATTTGGCCGATGCAAGGCATCTCCTTGAGAGCGACTGTGCGCGTCGTCACCCTTTCGGAAATCGACGTCGATCCCGCTGACTGCATATTCGTTCATTCGGTGAACCGTCCTTTCCGTCTCTTCGGGATCAATCTCCAGCGCCGATGCCAGTTGCCGGATACCTTTAGCACGCTTGAGATAGCCATTTCTGACGTAACGGCCGTACGGAAAAGGAAACGGTCGCACCATTCCCAAACCGTACCGTCGAAGAAATTGGTGATCGCAAATGAGGTAGGCAGGAACGGCACCGCTACTGTGCATTGCCAAGACGAAATCGTGGTACGAGCATCCCTCATTGACGAACCGCCGTCCCGACTTCCCGACTGCAATACAGCCCGGCAGGCATCGATCTCGCGCGAAATGCGGAAAGAGGGCGTCCCCGCCCGAAGAAAGCTTCGTCGAGGATACCGGGGCAAAGCAGTAGTCGGAGCTGTTGCCGCTTGCCATTCTTGCACCGATCTCCAAAGCCATTCGGAGGCCGTCGGCGGAATTGGTTGTCGGAGGCATGCCTCGATGGTGTTCGGCGTAAGGCGCATGCCGTGTCTTCCAATCCGAATTGGCCGAAAATCCTCCTGTCGCAAGCACGACCGCTTGCCGGGCTCGAAGTTGGATCTGCTCACCTTCTTGGAGAACTTTGACGCCGCTGACCTTTCCATTTTCACGAATGAGACCAGCGCAAGCGGCCCCTGTGTGCAGTCCGACCCCTAGGGCAAGAGCGCTCTTGATCAGCATCGCAACTAGCGCATTTCCTCGCACCCGACGCGAAGATCGGCCAAAGCGAACGAGGTCAGAGGCATGACGAGCCAGCCGCAAGGCCGAAAAGAGCAGAGCCCAAGATGAAGTCATGGCACGGGATAAGTTGCTGATGTCGGCACGATCGACCTGCATCCCGTTGAACAGCGTAAAGCCCTGGAATGGCCCCCTAACGAGGCGATGCGCCCCACCCATGGCGCGGTCGTCGAAAGGAGCCGGCTCGAGAGTCCGTCCAGTCAGGGATGCCCCATCGACGTCTGTTCGATAGTCAGTCCCTCCAAATGCTCGGAAGCGAACATCGGTGTGAGCCTCCAAAAATTCAACCACCTCCGGTCCCGTCGAAAGCATGGCCTCGATCAACGGAGGGTCAAATCCGTTGCCTAATAGATTGCGGAGATATGTCGAAGCGGCGTCCGGGTTGGCTTCGTCCGCAAGATGACGGCTTCCCGGAAGCCAAGCTGCGCCGGCAGACCAGGCAGTCGTTCCTCCCAGGACATCGGCTTTCTCCAGAACGATGACCTTTAATCCGAGGAAGGCTGCCCGAACAGCCGCTGTCAGCCCGGCAGCCCCCGAACCGATCACGATAACATCCAGCTCGTCGTTGAGGCGGTCTATCCCGATAAGCGCTCCGTCGCTGCTGGACCCAATGTGGCGACTCACGGTCTGTTTTCCTTGGCTGTCGGCTGCCATCAACACGCACTCCCAATCAGAGGTCCAGCTTAATGCCGCCAATTCGAACCACTTGCGTCCACTTCTGGATATCTTGTGCAAGCGTTTCACCAAGAACACGGCCGTCGCTTCCATTCGGCACGTAGCCAAGATCCTTCATTCGTGATGAAACCAGCGAGTCCTGAACGGATATCGACAGCAGTCCATTGAGTTGCTCGACGAACTGTGAGGGTGTGTTCTTTGGCGCAAGGATGCCGATCCAGCTTTCGGACACGACGTTTGTAATTCCTCGCTCGATCATCGTCGGGACCTCCGGCAGAGCCGGATGCCGATTTTTTCCGGTCGTCGCAAAGCCGCGCAGCTGTCCGCTGCGGATCGGCTCCAGCAATAAGCTCGGCAGATCCACCGTCATAGGCACGCGCCCCGTCAGCAAATCCTGCAATGCAAGCGACGAACCCCGATAGGGAACGTGCGAAAGCTTTGCGCCTGTTGTCTGTCGGAAAAGTTCAGCGCTTAGATGAGATACGGTCCCGATCCCTGGCGACGCATAGGGTATCGGCTCGCGTTGCGACTGCTCCACAAGCTCAGCGACATTGGTGGGAGCCATGTCCGGCGCGAACGCCATGACCAGCGGTGTCGAGCCAATCAATGTGACCGGCATCAGATCATTGACGGGATCGTACCCGGTCTGCCCCTCGAGAGCAGCCGCGCCGGCGATCGCACTTGTGCCGACCAGAAATGTATGGTCGTCCGCCGAGCGTATGACCTCCCTCGCCGCAAGCCCGCCCATCGCGCCGGGCTTGTTTTCGACGACAGTTCTTGCGCCCATGCTCTTGCTGATCGTGTCAGCGAGGACCCTTGTGACCGTGTCGATCCCGCCGCCCGCCGCAAAGGGGACGAAGAATCGCAGCACGCGTTTCGGCCACGCTACCTCTGCCGATACATGACCGGCGGGCGCCATCGTTAGTGCAGCAAGGCCGGAGAACAAAAACTCGCGGCGAAACAATCCCGTGACGTGGTCACCGCCACTCATGACCCACTCCTCCCTCACCTTTTTATTTGAGTGGAGATTAGCCATATGCTTCGAGGCGCTCTACAACAAAGCGTCCGCGATTTTTTCGAGATCGTCCGATTTTCGCTGACCTGGTCGCGCACGAGGTCGCGCGCTCCCGCGCCAAGTCTTCTGTCAGTCCTCGACGATAGCGACTGCTCGTGTCCATCCGGCCGAAGCCCGATGGATCTTGACTGGGAAGCACACGATTTGAAATCCGTGCGACGGCAGAAGTTCAAGGTTGTGCAATTTCTCGAGGTGCGAATATCCGATCTCGCGGCCGGCGCGGTGCCCTTCCCAAATAAGTTCGGCACCGCCGCCTTGTTCGAGTTTGCGCTTGGTGTGCGAGAAGGGTGCGTCCCAGCTCCAACCGTCCGTACCGACCAGACGTACGCCGCGCTCCAAAAGCCACATCGTGGCCGCCTTTCCCATTCCGCAACCGGCATCGACATAGTCGTCTTCGCCGTATCGGGTGCCGGCCCGGGTATTGATGACCACGATCTCCAGCGGGCGCACCTGATGGCCGATCCGCTTCAGCTCTGTCTCGACGTCACCAGGCGTCACGACGTAACCGTCCTCGAATCTCCGGAAGTCGAGCTTCACGGCCGGCTGGAAGCACCAATCCAGCGGCACGTCGTCGATTCGCATGCTGGGCTCGCCGCCTTCCTTCAGAGCATGATTCATCGACGAAAAATAATGATAGGGAGCATCGAGGTGCGTACCATTATGCGTGCTGATGTCACAACGTTCGACCGCGGCGTATTCGCCCTGCGGAAGCTGATCGACGCCGATGCCAAAATATTCGGCGATACCGGGCGCCGTGGCGTGATGGTCGAGATAGGTGATCTTCGGCAAGGCGCGCGGTGGATCGCTTGCGATGCCGGCTTGCAGAGAGACGGAGATATCGATCAACTTACGTGCCATTTCACTTCCTTATCGCCGGAACGATCCGGCCGGTACATTCGCCAAAGCCGATCGAGACGAATCCCTTTCTCTCGGCCTTCGCTCGAAATGCGATCGTGTCACCGTCCTCGAGCCAGGTTCGGTGTTCGCCGTTGGGCAGCGAGACACGATCTCCGGACGCAACGATTTCAGCAAGGCAGGCGCGGCTGTCGTCGGTCGGCCCCGAAACCGTACCGCTTCCGATCAAATCGCCGATCCGTAGATTGCATCCGTTGATGGTATGGTGGGCAACCATCTGCGCGACGGTCCAGTACATATCCTTGAAGTTGGCGCTCGATATGCGGTGCGGTTCGAAACCCCCATCACGCATGGCCTCGGTCTGAATGAGGGCCTCCATCTTCAGATCGATGCCGCCATGGCGCTGGTCGAACTCGGAATAGAGATAGTCCAGTGGAGCGGGGTCGCCGTCCGGACGCTTGGCGGCCGGGGCGCGAAATGGACGCAGCGCATCTGACGTCACGACGAACGGAGAGATCGATGTCGAAAGCGTCTTAGCAAGAAAGGGCCCAAGAGGAACACTCTCCCAGCGTTGAATATCGCGAGCCGACCAGTCGTTGAGCAGGCAATATCCGAACACTCGCCCGCCAGCCTCATCGATAGACACGGGCTCGCCGAGCTGATTTGCCTTTCCGACAAAGGCGCCGAGTTCGAGCTCGAAGTCCAGGTTCTCGCAGGGGCCGAAGTGCACCTCGCCGGTGGGGCCCCTGCGCTGGCCCAGGGGGCGCCTGATACTCTCGCCGCTGATCCGGACCGAACTGGCGCGGCTGTTATACGCAATCGGCATATAGCGGAAGTTCAGCGGCACCGGATTGTCGGGACGCGACGCTCGTCCTCCCCGCTCGGTGTGAAAGAGAGATGTGAAAAAATCGGTGAAGCCACCGATCTCGGCCGGCAGATAGTATCGCGCATCAACCTGCGGGATGAGAAGCTCGGAGGCATGGACCGCCGCCGCATGGTCCGAAGCGAGTATCTCGGACAGGCGATGACGTAACGCGGTCGCCGAAGCACCCGCCAAAGCCATGATCGGACCAAGATGAGCTCCTTTGCAGGCGCCAATAGCCGCCGCTTGCGCCTCGTCGAGGACCTTGAATTTCAGCAAAACGTCGAGGTCCAGCAATTGGTCGCCAATCGCCACCCCCGGCCGTCGCGGCTCGCCTGCCCGCGCGAACACGCAGAACGGAAGATTTTGCAGAGGGAAGTCGGTGTTCCCGTCATTCGCACTCGCGACCCAGCTCTTGCGCGCCGGATCGTGAGTGATATCAAGCTCGATCGTCATGACGACCCTCCCGCTAGATTCGAGAAGCCTGGCTCGACAAGCTCCCGGCCTCCACGGTCGCCACGGCCGGCGCCTCCTTGCCGAGTGCAGGACTGGCGAGAATCGCGACCATGCTGATGATGCCAATTCCAACCAGATAGAGAGCGATCGGCCACGATGATTGAGACCAGATGAACAAACTGGACGCCAATAATGGCGTCAAGCCGCCGATCAGTCCGGAAGCGACGCCGTAGGACAGCGAGATTCCAGTGAAGCGAACCTGGGTGTCGAACAGTCGCGACGTATAGGCCGGGAGCACCGCGAATAGTGCACTGATGCCGACCATTGCAAGCGTGATGCCGAGCCCGATGCTGAATGGCGTGCCAGCGTCGATGAACTTGAAGAACGGAAAGCTGAACAGGGCTGTCCAGGCCGCCCCGAAGAAGGCGACCGGCTTGAGGCCTATGCGGTCGGCAAGAACGGCGAATGCCGGCAGCATCAGGAGTTCGAAGAACGAGCCTATCAAGACAGCGTTGAGTACGACCTGCCGTGGAGCGCCAACGGTCTGGGTCGCGTAGGAAACGACGAAGATCGCCTGCACATAGAATGCGACCGTCGTGCACAGCACGACGCCGCCGCCGATCAGGACACGCTTCAAATCGTTCCTGAGAACGGCCTTGATCGGTGCGGTGACGATCTGTCCGCGTGCGGCTGCCTCGACGAACGAGGGGCTCTCCAGGAGCTTGAGGCGGAAGATCAGCCCGATCACGATCAGCACGGCGCTGCCGACGAACGGAATGCGCCAGCCCCAGGACATGAACCCGTCCTTCGGCATCAATGCCAATAGCGAGAATGTCCCGGTGGACAGAAACAACGCGATCGGCGAGCCCATCTGCGGAAAGCACCCGAAGATCCCCTCGCGCTTTTCCGGCGCGTGCTCGACGGCGATCAGCGCAGCGCCCGCCCACTCGCCTCCGAACGCGAGGCCCTGGACGCAGCGCAGCACCATGAGACAGATTGGAGCGAGAATGCCGATCTGCGCGTAGCTCGGAACCAAGCCGATGAGAACGGTCGCACCCCCCATGAGGATGAGGGTCCAGACCAGCATCGACTTTCGTCCGATCCTGTCACCGAAGTGACCGCAGATGATACCGCCGAGCGGGCGCATGATGGCGCCCGCGCTGAAGGTGCCGAATGCGAGCAAGGTACCAACCAGCGGATCAAAGCTCGGGAAGAATATCGTATTGAAGACCAGCGCCGTCGCCGTGCCGTAGATGTAGAAATCATACCACTCGATGCAGCTGCCAAGCAGGCTGGAGAACGCGGCCGTCGCCGGCGTATGTTGAGCTCTACTCGTTTCCATCCCGTTACTCCTCTTATGTGTTTCTCTCGAAGGTCCGGCCTCGTAACGCATCGGCGGCCGAGGCGATGGCTCTGACGATGTCTTCGTAGCCCGTGCAGCGGCAGAGATTGCCGCTGATGGCATTCCGGATCTCGGCTTCGGTCGGGGACGGATTCGCTCGGAGGAGAGCGATCGCGACCATGATCATGCCGGAGGTGCAGTAGCCACATTGGAAGCCGTTGCATGCGACGAAAGCCGACTGAAGCTCGCGGGCAATTGCATCCCTACTGCCCTCGATCGTTACGACCTCTCTGCCTGCGGCAGAGACCGCCAACACGAGACAGGACTTCGCAAGACGACCGTCGACTTCGAGGCTGCAGGCCCCGCAATCTCCCGTGAGACAGCCGATATGCGCACCCTTTGCTCCGCAGTCTCGCACCACCTCGATCAGCAGCGCGCGGGAATCGATGTCCGTCTCGACAAGCTTCCCGTTCAGAGTGATTTGGAAATGCTCTGTCATTCCCTGCCCCTGCATTGCTCGAGCGCACGCAGCACGATGGAATGCGCAACCCGCCGCCGATAGCCGGGCCCCGCGAGTTCGTCGACCAACTCCTCGTCGGCAGATATCGAGGCGCACGACTTGGCCAATTCCGCCAAGGGCTCGCCGCCACCGTCTGCCGGCAGCACCATTTCCGTCAGGATTGGGACCGCCGTCGCAGCGCCCAGCGCGACGCGGACGCAGTCGTTCACGACCATGGCCGCGGCGGTTACGATCGGCCAGGACCCCGTGCTGAACTTGAGTTTGTAGTAGCCCCAGCGCACATCGCTGGTCATCTTTGGGAAGACGATGCCGACCAGCATTTCGTCCGACCGGCGAGCCGTGGCGAACTTACCGAGAAAGTAGTCCGAAGCCCCGAGATCTCTCGTTCCGCCGATGGATCGCAGCCGAAGTCGCGCGCGCATTGCGACAAGGCAAGCAGGCACGTCCGACGAAGGGTTGCCATAGCAAGCGGAGCCGCCGATCGTGCCCTGCCCGGTGATCGAGATGCCGCCCGTAATGCCTCGGGCCATCGATACGAGCAGAGGAAGGTGAGCGACGGCGATCGGAGAGCGCATCGCGTCCACGTACGTCGCGCGGGCTCCCACCACCACCTCGCCGCCGCATTCCGAGATCGACGCAAAGCCGAGGTGTTTCGGGTCGAGCACGATCCCGGGCTGATGAGCGGCGAAGGTCATGTTGGGAATAAGCCAGGTTCCTCCACCGAGGACGGCGCAGTCGTCCCCGGCGCCTGCGAGGATCTGCAGCGCTTCTTCGATCTCGCGCGGCGCGCGGTACTCGAAATTGTGCCGGATCACGGCTGTCCCCCTTCGAGCAGATCCAGGATCACCTCCGGTTTGCATGGGATGCGAGCGAGCTTGCGGCCCTGTTCGCCCAGCGCGTCGGCGATGGCATTCGCGATCGCCGCCATCGCGCCGCCAAAGCCGGATTCGCCGGCGCCCTTGACACCGAGGGGATTGAATGGACTCGGCGTACAACGATGCCCGATGCGGAAGTTGGGAAGATCGGTGGAGCGTGGCAATACATACGACTTCAGGCGGGTCGTGCGCGTGCTGCCGTCGATGTCGTGCAGAAGCTCCTCCCACAGCGCTGCTCCAATGCCCATTGCGACCGCGCCTTTGAACTGCCCCTCCACCAACCCGGGATTGACGACAACGCCGCAATCATGGACGGCAGCGTAGTCCAGCACGCTGACGCAGCCTGTCTGAGTGTCCACTTCGACAACCGCGGCGTGAACAGCGTAGGGAAAGGACGGATACGAGCTGATCCGCCCCCATTCATCAGGCGTGTGACGGACGTTGCCCGATCGGTAGGTTCGCGTAACCTGCAAGGGCAACTCCACGTCTTTCGCGGTCGAATAGGCTTGCGTGTAGATCGTCGCCACCGCTTGCTCGAATGCCAGCGAACGATCCGGCTCGCCTGAGACAGCGATCTTGCCCCGGGTGAATTCCATCTTGCCGGGATCGGCCTGCAGCAGGGTCGCGGCGCAGATCGCGATCCGGTCCCGCAAATCGCGAGCTGCCAGGACGGAAGCCACACCTCCGAACATCAGGCTTCGACTGCTGGTGTTGCCGCCGCCGAACGGGGTGATGTCGGTGTCGCCCTGCGTGACTGTCACCCGATCTGGATGCAGGCCGAACACATCGGCGACCAATTGTGCGATACCCGTTTCGTTGCCGCTGCCGGGCGACGTGACGCTGGTTGCGACCCTCACCGTTCCGGTCGGATCAAGCGTCACCATCGAGGTCTCGAAACCTGATGGCATTGATCCAGGAAAGGAAGCTCCCTCCGGAGTCAACTCGAAAGCATAGCCTATGCCGATGCCGCGACCGCCGTTTGGAGTTGCCTTCCTCGCCATCCAACGCTCGCTCTCGAAGAGACCGCCGAGTTGATCGAGCGCGCCTTCGTAGTCGCCGCTGTCGACATTGAGACCCGACGGCAGCCGATGCGGAAAGCCGCTGCCTGGTACGAGATTGCGCCGTCGGACTTCGAGCGGGTCCATCCCGAGTTCCGCCGAGATGAGCTCGACCGCACGTTCCATGACGACGTTGGCGGTTTCTTTCCCGTAACCGCGTACGCCTTGCCACGGAGGCTTGTTGGTCGTAACGACCTGAGAATCGACCGCCACGTTCGGGATGTCGTAGACGGTCGGAAAGACCGTCGGCGTCACGAATGCCATCAGCCAGCCGCCGCCCGCCCCGATGGCTCCCACATCGGCCCGCACGAAGTCGCGGAATGCGATGATCTTGCCGTCCGCCTGCGCGCCGATCTGAAATTCGTGAAGCTGCTCGCGCGCATTGGCCAGGAAGCACTCATCCCGCCCCTCCAGAAACGCGACCGGCCGCTCCAGATGCCGGCTCAAAACGGACACGATCACCTCTTCGGGATGACCAACCATTTTGAGACCGAATGTGCCGCCCATCGATGGCGCAACGACACGGATACTCGTCTCCGGCAGATCAAGCGCCTGCGACAACAGCCACCGGGTCGGATGCGGCTGCTGCATGGTGCCCTCAAGGGTGAGCCGGCCGGATCTGGCATTCCAGTCGGCCACGTAGCAGCGGCACTCCATCGGCGCAGAGGTGCCTGAGCCGAACCTCATGGAGCCGGAAACGACGCAGTGCGCGCCGCTCATCGCAGCATCGACGTCACCCTGCCTGATCTTGTCCTGGAACACGACGTTGGTGCTCCATTCGCGACGCGCCGTGGGCGAGATCGACTCGGCGCCGGCTTGGGCCTCGAGAACAGGGTCCAGCAACTCATATTCTATTCGGATCAGGCTTTTGGCGGCTTCGGCGTCGGCCTGCCGCTCGGCAACCACCGCAACCATGGGCTGCCCCACATAGATCACTTCCTCTACGGCGAGGCACCAGACGTCTGTTGGGCCTGGAAAGCGCTCGCGCGGCACCCGCGTCGGCATCGACCTCGTCAGCGCGCGGATACCTGCGCCGGTCATGACGGCGACGACACCTGGGGCACGCGACGCCTGCGCGATATCGATTTCCCGGATCAAGGCATGTGGATGTGGGCTTCTTAGCAAGGAAACGTACAGCGTTCCTGGACGAATGAGGTCCGCCGCGTAGTCTGCCGCACCTGTCACGAAGCGATGAGCGTCCTTCTTCCTGACGCTTTTCCCGACCCAGCCCCCGCGCTCGCCCGAGACCGGCCCCTTGGCGCTGCCTTCCAACGAATGTGGCAATCCTCGATTTCCTCGCCCGATAAGCTCTTGTTAAACGCATATTTAAAACACGAATTTAACTTTGGCAAGAACAGACTTGAGCCTGCCGAAGCACAGCACCTCAACGGGAGGATTTGCGCGCTTTCAGCGGTGATCCAGGAGAATTTGGGTCCATCGCCCGGCTCTCTCATCAAACCGGCTTCAAAGAGGTCCAGCAGAGCGCCCGCGAAATCTCCCCCACTTCGGGTTCGAACCTGGCCGCCAGACGGCGACGCAATGGGCTCAAGGACTGCCTCGACTCGCTTTCCGGTCTCAGAACTGCGGATCCAAAGGGGTCATCTTTGGCGCACCCGCTTCAACGACTTCACCAGCATCAAGCAGAATGTCTTCTCGAAACCTTTGTGCCACCAATTGAACACCGATCGGTAGTCCGCTCCGCGCCCAAATCGGCACGGACAATGCCGGAAGTCCGAGGAGGGGCACTGCCAGCGTCGTTGGAAGCGAAGCCGCCCTTTCCTCAGGATTCTTCAGATCCCAATCGGTTTCCGGCACGCGGGTTGTCAGGACAGGGCACAGGATAAGGGGATATTCCTGCATGAACATTGCCCAATTGCGCTGATACGTCGTTCGGTTGGATAGAGCCATCACGTAGGCTTCGAGGTCCGGCGCAGGTTGACGGCCCACCCCGGCTTCAGCGATCCGTTTGATGTCCTCTCCGCCGTACTTTCGAACGTTTGGTAAGAAGAAGAACCGGCCTTCTGATCGCTGTAGAACCCGCCAAGCATGGACGGCGTCTGCGAAATTCGGCAGCTCGTTCACTTCGTCGACGACGTACCCCGCTTTTCTCAACCGAGCCGCCGCCTCTCGCAGACCCTCTTCGACGTCGGCATGAAGACCGCCGTGCCCGGGATCGATGCACATCGCGACTTTGAGCGGTCGTTGAAGGTCAGGTCCTTTCACGGGAGCAGGCGTCCACCAGGGATCACGCGGGTCGGGCCCGATCAGGGCCTCAAACGCAATTCGCACATCGCGGACGCTGCGGGCGAGCGGGCCGTGCGCAGCCATGAAATCGGCCGACGCCGGACGAGGCGCTGAAAATCCCGCGACCCTGCCGGCGCTCGGTCTTAAGCCGGTTATGCCATTGCAAAATGCTGGCTGTACGATCGACCCGCCCAGATCGGTGCCGTGCGCAATCGGAGTAATACCGGCGGCAACGCTTGAGGCGGCGCCGCCACTCGAGCCCCCAGCGGTACATTTCTCCGACCAGGGATTACGCGTTCGACCAAAGAGGTCGTTGACGGTATCTCCACGCATGCTGAATTCAGGTACGTTCGTGCGCCCGATAAAGATGGCGCCGGCTCGACGCAGGTTTCTGGCAGGAGGCCCATCCGCTTCAGCAATGTTGTTCTTGAAGGCCACAACACCATTGCTCGTCGCCTGCCCTGCGACGTCAGCGTTTAACTTTATCGTAATAGGAACGCCGTGCAGGGGACCCAGCTCCTCACCTCGAAGGACGGCGTCGTCGGCTGCCTTGGCATCTGAACGGGCCTGTTCGGAAAGATCGACCACAACGGCATTCAGCTTTCCATTCACTTCGGACATCCGCCGCAGGCAAGAGTCTACGGCCTCCACGCTGGAGATGAGGCCGGTCCTGATCCCCTTTGCCAGATCAACACCATCCCATTTCCAGAGATCGCCCGGCAGGCTGGTCATGTACTCTCCATTTACTGCTGCAACGGACCCGCGAATGCCGCGCCCACTACGATCCGTTTTGACTGCTTGAAGACGAGGATTGACTATCGTTCGCCCGTACTGACGTTCCAGAAAGTTGGAGCGGTAGGTCCGTCAAGCAGTCCGGTGATCGACTTTCGCCATGCGCTGGGTAAGGCGAATTGCCCGAGCGGAATGGCAATGACCTGATCGAAATTTTCCCTCTGCACCTCGACCGCAATCCTTCTCTGCTCCTCCGGCGAGGTCGCGCGAGCGAAGGCATCGCGAAGCCGCTCCATTTCGGGGTCTGTGGGCCAGCCGAACCACCCACCTTTCGTTCCCCGACCAGCGATGGAAGCATTGATGACCGGATTGACCAGATCACTGACGACCCAGTTGGTGAAAAAGATGTTCCAACCACCCTCCTTCAGAGGCTTCTGGCTCGCGCGCCGCATCACAACGGTCTGCCAATCGCACGTCTGAACATCTACCTTGAACCCGGCCTCACGGAGCAATTGCGATACGACGAGAGGCTGGCTTCTCACGGATAAATTGTCGCTTGCCGCCAACATCACGATTGGGGTGCCGTCGTACCCCGACGCCGCGAGCTGTTTCTTGGCCTCCGCCATGCCGTTACCCTTGACCAAGCTCTCGGCACCAGCATCGGTCTCAAGCGGCGTCCCGCAGCCAAACACGGCCCCGCAAATTCTATAGTAATCAGGATTTCCCACTACGGCGTCGAGGACATCCTTTTGGTTCAATGCCAGGAGCGCAGCCCGGCGAACTTTGACGTTATCAAATGGGGGTATTAGAAAATTCATCCTCATCTGCGCTTGCAGGCCGGACTTGTTGAGGACCCCTTGGGTTAACTCCGGATTGCTCTCGAGCATTGGCAGCAGGTCTAAAGGGGGAACCTCTAACACGTCGATCTCCCCAGATTGCAGCGCGTTCACCGCAGTCTGCGCGTCCGGCATCGTCAGCCACTCAACGCGGTCGACCTTCACCACTTTGCCGCCTGCGGTCCAGCTTGGCGCTTCTTTCCGCGGCACGTAATCATCGTTCTTGACGTACACCGCTTTGACGCCAGGCTGAAATTCCGACTGCACGAATTTGAACGGTCCCGAGCCGACTTGCTCTGCCATCTGCTGACCGGCAGGCGTTTCCGCTAAACGCTTAGGCATCATGAACGGCGTGAAGGACGAGGGCTTTCCGATGGATTCCAACACCAAGCCGTATGGCTGCTTCAGTTTCAATATGATCGTTCGGGCGTCGGCAGCCTCGAGGCTTGCCGTGTACTCCATCAATTTCTGCCCCATTGCATCCGAGCGAGCCCAGCGGTTAAGCGAAGCTATGCAGTCCTCCGCCGTCACCGGGCCTCCGTCATGCCATTTGAGGCCGTCGCGCAACCTAAACGTATAGGTCAACCGATCATCGGACACCGTCCAATCAGCCATCTGCGGCTGGATCTGAAAATTCGAATCGGTCGCGAGGAGCGTGTCATAGACCATGTAGCCATGGTCACGCGTGATATAGGCCGTGGTGAACAGCGGATCGAGAACACGAAGATCCGAGTGCATGACCGCCCTTATGACTTTCTCGGTTGCAAAGGCTGCCGAATCGATCGGGCTGAATTGCGCTATGGTCGACAGCATGAGGACCAACAGGAATGCAGTTATCGGTCTGTGGGGCTTAATCATGCAACGCTCTTGGATCTCATAAACCTCGCCTTGTACGGGGCAGGACGGCCTTGTTATTCGAAGCCGCGCGCTTACGCTCGGGCGCAAGACAGAGGTCTTGCACGTGATCCAAACGATATCGGGACTTCGCTCGACTGCCCCACCGAGGCTCTTCAATGTTAGCGTCGATTTTCGGAGCCGCTATGTTCAGTCGTCCGAAATTCTTTCGAGATCGTCCTTCTTCATCTGCTTACGCCGATAGTCCGCGCAGCAAATCCGCGGCACTACGATGATGATGGCGGGATAACGCGGTAAACATCACCGCTGGCCATAAGCCTCCGCGGTTCAGCCCGCGGTCAGAAGCAAGCATTCGAGATGCGACAGCCCAGGCGAGCTGTCTTGATCACCGAATCGACCGGCGCTAAGCGCTGGTGAGGCGCGCGACGTTCGACTTGCCGACAAACTGCTGCCTCGTCTGAAGGTTGGGGCGATGTCGCCTGATGACCATGGCCATGATGCCCCCTTTCGCCTTAATGAGCCCGCGCCCTATCCTCGGCGAGATGGTTTCCGCGCCTTCGACGGCGGTCCAGGAAACCGAGCTCCGTCATGCGGTTGACTCGTCATGCCGGCTTCAAGGAAATCCAGCAGGGCGCTGGCGATTTCTCCCGCGCTTTGGGCCTGGACCTGACCATCAGATAACGACGCAGTTCGCTCGAGAACGCTCGTGTCGGCGACAGCGTAAACCACCGATCCGATCATGAAAACATAGCGCCAAAAGAAGACTTTGGCATTTAGATCCGGACAAGCATCCGCAATTGCGCGGATGAAGCGACGAGCCATCGGGTCGAAATGAGCGGCGACGATAGCTTGCGTCACGTCGGACGGGGCCAGCCGATGTTGCAGAATCATCCGGGCGAACAACCGCCCACTCTTTCCGTCGAGATATGGCCGTATGAAGATGTCGAGAATCGATCGGAGCTTCGGCCGTTGCCCCACCATCTTCGCAGCTGCCAGGCAGTCATCGAGATCGCGAATTCTCTTCTCATTCAGCCGCGTCGAAAGTCGATCGAACACCAAGTGTACGAGTTCCGATTTTGAGCCGAAATAGTAGCTGACCGCAGCGACGTTTACCTTCGCCCGCGCAGTGATGTCGCGCAAGGTTGCTCTTTCGATCCCCATATCGGCGAACACGTGTTCGGCCGCCGCGGCAATCCGGTCCTTTATCTCTCTGTCACGCTGAGGGCGGCTAACCGACATTCTTTTCGGGCTCGGGGATCTCTTATTAGTATTTTAAACACGAATTTGAATGGTGCGAAGCCTCCACCAACAAAAAATTCTCCTGCGTCAATCAAGGGAGAACTCGCCGCGCGCTTTGGCCCCTCGTGACGAAAATCTCTGCTCATGGTTTATCCCGAACTGATAAGTTCTCGTATGAAAGTTTATCAGCTCGGACAGTCGAGGGAGGTCTGCTTAGTGCTGAGTAGCAGACCGCGCTTGCAGCCTTCGGAACGTCCGTTCTGGGTCAAAAGCTGCCTTGGCCCGCTCACATCGCCCAGTTCAGGTCACCTACCGGAAGCAGACCTCTAGGCCCTTTGAGCTAGGGTCAGGCCCGGGCGATGAGCCGACTTCCACTTTTTGGTGCCGCGCCCGCAAATATCCATCACTCGCATCGGCACCATCCGGCAAACGGATATCCGCTGTCAGCCAGATCGAGGCCGTCCAAGGTCTGCCGATAGGCGAGTTCAAGCAGCGCTTTGAACATCGGGGGAAGCTGCTGTTGAGATAAAATCTGGTCGTCATGCAATACGGCGCAGGACCTTCTGCGCGAGTCCCGAGCACCCAATTCAAGTGAGCATTGATGCTGACTGAACTCACCGCCGATGTGGAGGCAATCAGCAAGTGGGCGTTCCGGCCTTCATCGCCGCGATCAATGAGGACGGAACGCCAGGCGTTTCGTCGAAGTCGTCGCTATATTGATATGCTACGTCGGCGATTCACGTCCGCGAGGTCTTATGTTTCAAGTCGACTGGTTGAGTCACCTCCTGCAAATCATCACCGTTACCGGCCAGCTCGAGGTCCGCTGCGCCTACGGCGCACCATGGCGTGTTATCTGGCCCAAGGCGGCGGCGAACGAGATCCCCTACCATGTCATCGTCAAGGGCCGTGCCATTTTCGAGGAGCCGGATTCGAGAACGGTGCAGGAGCTTGGGAGCGGGGATATCGTGCTGCTTCCTCACGGTTCGTCGCACATGCTGCACGACGGGAGCGGCGAAACGCCGATCAGCACGCGCCAAAGCAGGGGCTCAGCCGGATGGATGTTGAGCGAGAACGATGGACCGGGTGAGCAACTCGACCTGCTGTGCGGACGGTTTTTCGTCGTGCCGCCCCATGATCGATTGATCCGCAACTACCTGCCGGCAAATCTGGTCGTGCGGGCTATGGAGAACCATAGAGAAAAGGACGTCGAGTCGGCATCGAGTCAACTTTCCGGACTGGTCGCCCTGATGCGAATGGAGTCTGCAGGGGACAGAGCGGGAGGACGCGCCATTCTGAACGCGCTTTCTTCGGTCCTGTTCACTCTGGTTCTCCGCGCCGCGAGCGGAGCCGGCAAATCCACCGAAGGCTTGTTGGCCCTTGCCGGCAATCCGAGATTGGCAGCCGCCATTGCGGCGATGTTCGCGGATCCGGCGCGACCCTGGAAGCTTCCCGATTTGGCCGATCTATGCGGCATGTCACGCGCGACATTCATGCGCCAGTTTCAGGACAAGTTAGGCCGCTCCGCCCTCGACCTGTTGACCGATCTTCGCATGAGCATGGCCGCCAACGAGCTTAAGAAGCCAACGATCAGCACGGAAGCTGTGGCTGAGATGGTCGGCTATCAATCCGTTTCGGCATTCCGGCGTGTGTTTGCGGAGAGAATGGGGATGACGCCAGGGGAATGGCGCCGACTGGCGCAGAGCGGCGAGTAGGCTATAGAGGACCCGCCATAATGATCCTTTTGAGCATTATTTTGAGCCAATAGAGGCTCGAAATCATCAACTCCATTAGTAGATTGGGGCTCCGTTATCCACTTGATGAGGGAGTTACCCAATGCACGACACCGCTACAACTGCTGCCGATCGCGAAACCTCCCGCTGGCTCGCGGGGCCGCTGCCGACGAACGCCGTGATCGAAACCATTCTGAGCCGCAGTGCTGCGAAGTACTATGACTCGACCGCCACCCTGAGTGATGATCAGATCCGTGATCTGGTGCGGATCGGTACTTCAGCGCCGACATCCTTCCATCTGCAGAACTGGCGCTTCATCGCCGTGCGCTCAAGCGAAGCGAAGGCGCGGCTGCTTCCGATCGCCTGGAATCAGCCCGCAATCACCGAAGCAGCCGTTACCTTCATTATCATCGGCCAATTGGCTGATGCCAGCACCGTTCCTGAGCGCCTGGCCCCGGTCGTGCAAGCCGGAATCATGCCGGCACATGTGGTGCCGGAATGGGAGGGGCCCGCGCGCGGTCTGTACGACGATCATCCGCAGCGCCAGCGCGACGAGGCCGTGCGCTCCGCTACCTTCGGCGCCGCAGCTATTGTCTATGCAGCCCGCTCGCTAGGCCTGGGGTCGACACCGATGATCGGCTTCGATGCGGAGGGCGTGCACAGAGAGTTCAGCCTGGCCGAAGACGAAATCCCGGTCATGCTGTTGACCGTCGGGCCGGAGCGGCCCGGCAACTGGCCGCAGAAGCCGCGCCTGCCCGTGGCCGATGTGCTGCACTTCGCATAACCAACCCCGAAGCCATTCAAGGAGAATATCATGGCCAGAGCTGCTGCTCTGAAGCCGGAACACGTTCCGGCTGCTTCGAAACCGACCCTCGACAGGTTCACTGAGAACATCGGGTTCACGCCAAACATGATGGCGACCTTCGCGCAAAGCCCGATCGCGTTCAACGCATGGGCCGCTCTGCTCGGCTCCTTGAGCAAGGCGCTCGACGTCAAGACCCGCGACAGCATCGGCCTTGCGGTCTCCGAAGTGAACGGCTGCGACTACTGCCTGACGGTGCACAGCTTCACGGCGGAGCGCATGGCCAAGCTGCCGGCCGAGGACATTGTTCTCGCCCGAAAGGGGCACGCCAAGGATCCAAAGCGGGATGCCGCCGTTCAGTTTGCACGCAAGATCATCGAGAGCCGTGGCCATGTCACGGACTCCGATCTGCAAGCCGTCCGCGATGCGGGCTACACAGATGCGAACATCATGGAGATCGTCGCGCTTGTGGCCATGTACTCGCTTACGAACTTCTTCAACAACGTGTTCCATCCCGACAAGGACTTCCCCGCGGTGGTACCGGCCGGTTCGCTCTGAGCACGGTCGGGAAGTTCGGAATCTGAAAAACACCACACATACAGGAGCAGAAGATGAAAGCGATTGTTGTGACGGACCAGGCTGCCGGGTTTGCCGGGATGAAGCTGGTGAAACGGCCCGAACCTCAACCAGCGATCAACGACGTCATCGTAGAGGTTCACGCATCGGGATTCGTTCCGACGGAACTCGAGTGGCCCTCGACGTGGACCGATCGTCGCGAGCACAACAGAGCTCCGTCGATCCCTGGGCACGAATTCGCGGGCATAGTCACCGCTCTTGGCTACGGCACGACGGGACTGTCGGTGGGGCAGCGCGTATTCGGCCTTGCCGACTGGTATCGCGATGGCACCCTCGCTGAATATATTGCCATCGAGGCGCGCAATCTCGCGCCATTGCCGGGTGACGTCGATTTCAAGGTGGGCGCGAGTCTGCCGATCTCGGGTCTGACAGCGTGGCAAGGGCTTTTCCAGCACGGCCGTCTTCAGGCGGGTCAGAGCGTGCTTGCGCATGGCGCGGCCGGCGCAGTCGGTTCCATCGTGGTTCAACTCGCACGAGAGGCTGGTGCCTATGTCATCGGAACAGGACGTGCGGCCGACCGGCAAAAAGCGCTCGACTTCGGCGCGAACGAATTCGTCGACCTGGAGAACGATGCGCTCAAAGACGTCGGTGGGGTCGATCTCGCATTTGACGTCATCGGCGGCGACATCCAGAAGCAGTCTGCAGACCTTGTCAGGGCCGGAGGCACGCTGGTGAGTGTCGTCGGCCCGGCGGAGGCTCGGCCGGTGGACGGTTTGGCCATCGACTTCGTCGTCGAGGCCGATCGTGGCCAATTGAGCGAGATCGTCCAGAGGGTGCGGGACGGAAGACTGCGGACAAACATCGGAAAGGTCTCCTCCCTCGACGATGCTATCGTCACCTTCAACTCGGCTCAGCGACGCCAGGGCAAGCCGATCATTCAGGTCCGCTCATAAGAGCCTGGGCAGAGAGAGGGCTCCGCTCTTCGAGCGAGGTTGTCTTGTCAGGAAACGACGTGCGGGTGTCCTGATCCGTAGGATCGGGTTCGTTGCGTAAACCAGAGCTCGGTGGCCACATATGGACAAGGCCGTCACGCCTGGAGACGATCCATGGGACCCCTGGCACTTTCCCGAAGCGAACATAGTCAAAGAAGTCCGCAACCCGAAAAGCGCCTGGAAGCGACGTGATGAAGCCGTCGCGAATGTCGCGATGGCGAACGTGAGCTTGGCTGCTTTGATTTGGTAGCAAAGGAATGGAGCCGAGAAGTCTCCATAAGGTAAACGGCGATTATGACGAGCTAAGTTCAAGGAGCCTCAAATGGATACGCGCAGCTTCATTCCTGACGCCAGCGAAGAGCAAGCTCTTTCAACAATGATGGCCTGGCGCGTTCGCGAGTTCGGGCCACCAGAGATCATGAAGTTCGAGCGCGTTCCACGGCCCGAGCCCGGCCCTGGCGAGGTCCTGGTCAAAGTCAAAGCCGCTGGAGTTGGACCATGGGACGGCTGGATCAGGGCTGGCAAGAGCGCTTTGCCGCAACCGCTTCCCCTGACTCTGGGCTCGGATCTCTCCGGCGAAATCGTCGCCATGGGCCCTGACGTTCCCGAGTTAGCTGTGGGAGATCAGGTGTACGGTGTTACGAACCCGCAGTTTGTCGGGGCTTACGCCGAATACGCTGTTGCATCCGCAGGAATGGTTTCGACTAAGCCAACCTCGCTAACCCACGTTGAAGCCGCCTCCGTTCCTGTCGTTGCCGTCACCGCATGGCAGGCATTATTTGATCACGCCCAACTCAAAGCAGCTCAAACCGTGCTCATTCAGGGAGCGGCCGGTAACGTGGGATCCTATGCGGTTCAACTGGCCCGTCACGCGGGCGTGCAAACCGTCGCGACCATATCGACGGCCGATATTTCCGCCGTGCGTGACCTCGGCGCAAACACCGTGATTGATTACCGAACCCAGCGCTTTGAGAAAAAAGTAAAGGACGTGGACGCTGTTATTGATCTGGTCGGCGGCGAAACTCAAGACCGCTCATTCCAGGTCCTTCGTCGCGGCGGCAAGCTGATCTCGGCAGTGTCCCGCCCGGATCAGGATATTGCAAAGCGCTACGGTGTTGAAGCCGCCTTCTTTTTGGTCAACGTCACGAGCCAATATCTGACGAAGATCGGTCGCTTGATCGATGACGGAAAGCTGCGAACAAACGTGGGGGCAGTCTTACCCCTCGCGGATGCGCGCGAAGCTCATTTGATGCTGGAACGCGTACGGCCTCAGCCGAAAGGAAAGATCGTGCTCGACGTCGGAGTGAGTTGATCAGCGTAATTTCGCAGTTGCGCTCGCGCGTAATGCGCAGCCAAACCCAACAGTAACTCTTGAAAGGACGCAACGATGACAACCCCAACTCTCGCCCATGCTCTCGTCATTCCCGATTCCCTACTCGCGAAAGAGGCGACGGACATCCTGCGCGAACATTCCACCGATCTGCTCTTTAATCACTCGATCCGCGTCTACTTGTTCGCGACTGAGCAGGGGCGTCTGAGGAATCTGCACTTCGACCGTGAGCTTCTGTACGTCGCCGCCGCATTTCACGATCTCGGCCTGATCAAGAAGTTCTCGAGCCCAGACGAGCGCTTCGAGGTCGATGGCGCAAATGCCGCGAGGCAGTTTCTTAGTACCCACAACATCGCTGACGATCAGGTGCAGACCGTCTGGGAAGCAATCGCGCTGCACACCCCCCCCGGGATCCCGAAGTACATGGGTCCTGAAGTAGCGCTCCTCAATTCCGGTGTTCTTCTCGATGTCATTGGAGTGGGGTACGAGCAATTTCCTGCAGAACTCCGCGAGGAAATCGTCGCCAAGTACCCTCGCACAAATTTCAAAGAAGGCTTCATTCAGGAGTACTTTGCCGGTTTTGCGCACAAGCCAGCGACCACGTATGGCACCGTCAACGCCGCCGTCTGCGAACGTTTCATCCCGGGGTTCAAGAGCCCCAACGCCTGCGACCTGATTGCTGCTTCGCCATTCCCGGATTTCCCGCACAAGCTTCACCATCATGACTAGGACCTGTCCTGTGCTCCAAGAGCTCACTCCCGGTCGCGCGCAAGCTATCAGCGCCGAATCGCTGGCCTTCCTCATTTTGGCTAATACTGGGCGCTCTGCCTCGGCAGCGCGATGGGTGTCGCGCCGGGCGCTGTGGTCATTGCTAATGGCGCGGTAGAGCAGCTCGGCTGGGTAGCTGCGGAATTTGCTACGGCAGCTCTGTTGTCGGTGCTGCTCAGCGGCAGCAGCACATCAGGCCGAAGGTGATGGCGGCGGTGATGGCTTCTCATCGGAAGCTTCACCATGACCATCGGTTCGGCTCTGCGTCCTTGTTTCAAGCGGCTGCGTGAACTCGTTAGAAGAGGAAGTGCGATGATGTCGATCAGTGGATTTCCGTGTGGAATTGGTGCCGTATCAAACATGTCGGCAAAAGCAGCGAGAAAAGCACGGCGAACGGCCGCCGTCCCGCTGATAGCAGCAGCAATCGCCCTAGGAGCCTCCCCGGCGAAGGTCCAGGACCGGGAGCAGGTGAAAGTCGCCTTCGCGCACGCGCTGCCGAATGTAGAAGGAAAGAGACTGGTTGCTGTGACGGTGACCTATCCTCCCGGAGCCAAATCACTCGCTCATCACCATGCAGCGACAGCTTTTATCTACGCCTATGTGCTGTCCGGGGCCGTCCGCAGTCAAGTCGGCGACGAACCCGCGAAGATCTATCACGCGGGCGAAAGCTTTTATGAAATGCCCGGTTCACATCACCAGATCAGTGAAAATGCGAGCGACAAAGAGCCCGCCAGCTTACTGGCAGTCTTCGTTGTCAATTCCAAGGACGAACCCCTGACCACGCCAGACAAGGCGCCGGGATCGCAATAATGGCGAGCCAAATCCGCCTATCGCAGTGACGGTATTTTTTCGAGCTACAAGGGGCGGGTTGGCCGGTGGGAGAGCAAAAATCGACCAATAGAAGTCCAAAGCGCCTGCTTGATCCCGGATGCAGGAATGTTCGTTCTGTTGCCTCCCGGATCGCGCCGGGCCTTTTGCACGGTCCGGACTACCTGCATAATACGGCACCGGAGCGGAGAGGTAGTAGCAGGTGCCGGTACAAACCGTCGCGATCGTCGTTTGTGAGGGGGTCCAGGCGCTGGACGTGGCGGGGCCGATGGACGTGTTCAGCGAGGCAAACACGTTTCTCAGCAGCGCGGACCGCTATGAAACGGTATTGGTTGCTGCTCACCGCAATCCGCTGCGCGCGTCGAACGGCATACGCATGGTCGCCGACCTGACCTTCGAGGAGGCGGCGGGCGGCTTCGACATCGTTCTGGTGGCCGGCACTCCGACGCCACCGAAAGTGGAGCCCGAACCCTGCCTGCTTCAGTGGGTCAAGGAACTGCCGTGGCGCTCGAGCGTCTATGGATCGATCTGCACAGGGGCTTTTGTGCTCGGCTATGCCGGCCTCCTCGACGATCGGCGAGTCACGACCCATTGGCAGGATGCACAGACGCTGGCGGCAAGGTTTCCGAAGGCAAGAGTCGAACCGGATCTGATCTATGTCCGCGATGGACGGTTGATCACCGCGGCTGGTGTGACTGCGGGGATAGATTTGGGCTTGGCGCTCGTCGGGCAGCGGCACGGCGCGGAAACGGCGCTCAAGGTCGCCAAGCGGCTGGTTGTCGTTGCCCAGCGCCAGGGCGGACAATCGCAGTTCAGTCCCTATCTCACGGCACCTGCCGATCCGAAATCGCCCATCGCACGCATCCAGGACCATGTCATGGCCAATATTGGGGATCGCCATACGTTGGAGTCGCTTGCCGCTGTGGCCGGCATGAGCCCCCGGAATCTGGCTCGGCATTTCGGGCAGGTGACCGGGACCACACCGCACGAATTCATCGAGCGCGCCCGCATTGATGCCGCGCGCATGATGCTGGAAGCAAGCGACCGACCGCTGAAGGCCATTGCCTTCGATTGCGGCTTCGGATCTGCGGATCGGATGAGGATTGTCTTCAGCACCCGTCTCGGCGTGACCCCTGTCCAATATCGCGCCAGCTTCCGGCGAGCAGAACCGGAATAGTTCGCGGGCTATCCGAGGACGAAACTGCGGGCTCCTACTGCCCTGAAGCTCCGAGCGGCCCTTTGTCAGGAAACGACGTGCGGTTGTCCTGATCCGTAGCATCCCGCTCGTTGTCCGGAGCAGAGCTCTGTTGCCTAATTCCGACAAGCAACCAGCCGCTATCCAGCCGAGGAGATTGCTCCATGTCCGAGATCATCGCCGGCATTCGCGTGCCGGACAGCGCCATCGCGCGCGCAGCCACGCAGCTCGTGCGCGATACCGAAGACGACCTGCTCTACAACCATAGTCGCCGTGTCTTTCTTTGGGGCGCGCTCACGGGCGAGCGCCGTGGGCTGAAATATGACCCGGAGCTGCTTTACCTCGGCGCCATGTTCCACGACATGGGCCTCACCGAGAAATATTCGAGCCCCGATCTGCGCTTCGAGGTCGACGGCGCCAATGCCGCCCGCAACTTCATGAAAAGCTACGGCGTGCCCGAGCGTGACATCGAGGACGTCTGGACCGCGATCGCGCTCCACACGACGCCCGGAATCCCCGAGCATATGCGCCCGAGCATCGCGCTGGTGACCGCCGGCGTGGAGATGGATGTGCTCGGCATCGCCTATCACGACTTCACGCATGAACAGCGCGACCATGTCTGCGTCCATCATCCGCGCGAGACAAATTTCAAGGAGAACATCATCGATCACTTCGCCAACGGCATCATCAAGAAGCCGCTGACGACGTTTGGAAACGTGAAGGCCGACGTCCTCGCGCTCAAGGACATGAACTATGTCCGTCAGAACTTCTGCTCGATCATTCTTGGCTCAGCGTGGCCGCACTGAGACGTTGTTGCTCCCGGTTCGCCGGACGGTGCAGATCTGGAATCGATGGCCGCTGGCGCAAAGCGGACATCTCGCGACGCTGAAAGTTCTGCTAAGGGTCACAATGTGGAAAACCCTCATTGGGCAAATCTGGTCCGCACTGTCGCGATGAGCGGGCCTCAGAGAGACACAGCGCAATTTCGCAGCAGGCAGCTGCGAAATGGCGCTACCCTGTGCGTAAGTCTTTTAAGAAGCCCCGCCCGGCGGACCGGACGGGGCTTGGTGGGGCGCTCTTACTCGCCGGTCTTGCGCGGCCGCGACCAGAGCAGGGTGTAGCCTTCACCGCCCTCGTCATCGAACAGGTTCGCGTAGATCGGCGCGTTGAACGAGGGGTCGTCGAGCTTGAGCGAGAGGTAGTCGCGGCCTTCCTCGGAACGCTTCGACCAAGCTGCGCCAATCTCCGCGCGACCCACATAGATGCGGTGGCTGGGAGCGTTGTCGTTGGATCGGTTGGTCTCGGCGACGATGCGGACGCCCTTGGCCTTCAGGCTCAGGGTCACGATCTCGCCCTGGAACTCGTTGCCGACCTTCTTGAAAGAACCGATGTTAGCCATGTCACTTCTCCTAGTGTGTTTCGAGCCCGCGACCACCGCGGCCTCGATGGCGATCTGCAGGCCGAAGACGATCGGCGACGCACCCGCTCGCGGGCCGGAGCGCAGCGGAGGACGCCGTTGTGGCGACTTTCTTGCCTCGCGAGGAATGGGCGAAGCCCAGGGGAAGAAAGTCGCATCAACGGCGTTGCGGCTCAGACGATCGAGGCGAAGCCGGTCTTCGGCCAGATCAAGCCATCAACGAGGCCACGTGCGTCCGCGTGCTGAACCACTCTAAGAAGCGTGGCTATCTCGGTTTTGACGAACAAGAGGTCGGAACGATTCAGCGCGGAAAGAGAAACAATCTCCTGCAAATGGCGGCATCGTCTCTCAAGAACGGATCGGGTAACATCGCTCTGCCGCGGCTGCGTGGGGCCAGACCGAATGCCGGCAGCTTGATCGAGGAGTTCCGAGGAGGACTGCCTCTCCCGCGCTCAGGTATCGATCATCCCCCGTTCACCGCGCCGATTTACGCGAACCTGTTCGACGATGATGGCGGGAAACGGTCATCCCCCCGGGCCACGCGGCCGTAACATCTGCTTAGGACGGGTTCTCCACCACCCCACCCGGCTCTAACGGGCGGGTCTCCGCCAAAACCATCAAGCGCGTCCATGACGTAACGCCAATGCAAACCGCGCCCAAGCAAGCGAAGACCTCACGCCAAGCCAGCGAAGGCACCCCGATCTGGGACACGGCGGACACCACATGATAGCCGGCGACGGCAGCGGGAATAGCGAATGCTGTCGCGATCGCGATGCGCAAGGCCAAGGACCGAGTAACAGCAAAGGCGACTTGGCCGAGAAGGAGCGTCAGCGCACCGCCGGCCGTTGCGAGAACCAGCGCGCCGATGAGGCCGGCGCCGCTCTGAAGCGCCGTTATCCCGATACTCAGCGCGACGAAAAACGGCAAGGCATACACAGCGAGCGCAAAGATCGCCCAGCAGAACAAGCCGATGCCGAGTGTGTTGAGAACAAGCCCAATGGCGAGCATGGTGGTGGCTCCATGTGCATAGATGTACCAGTTGCGCCTTCCACCACCACCACGGCGCAACTCTGGATATGAGACCGAAAGGAGGCGGAGTTGCGGCGTGAGCAATTTCGCCTCGAAGACTTCAGTTGAGAAGGCGGCGCTCACGCGCCGCCGAACCTCCAGACGGGAATGCCGAGCCGCTTCGCCTTATCAGCGAGATTGTCCTGGATTCCCGTGCCCGGGAAGTGCATGACGCCGATCGGCAGGAGTTCGAGCATGGCGTCGTTGCGCTTGAAGGGCGCCGCCTTGGCGTGCTTGGTCCAATCGGGCTTAAATGCGATCTGTGGCACCTTGCGAGTGGTCGCCCATTTGGAAGCGATAAGCTCCGCCCCTTTGGGCGAGCCGCCGTGGAGCAGGACCATGTCAGAGTGTTTGGCGTAGACCTTGTCGAGGCGGTCCCAGATGAGAAGGTGGTCATTGAAGTCGAGCCCGCCGGTAAGTGCGATCTTTGGTCCTGGCGGCAACAAGACCTCGGTTTCAGTGCGACGCTTGGCTGCGATGAAGTCGCGGGAGTCGATCATTGCGGCAGTCAGCGTTCGGTGGTTCACCAGCGATCCCGACCGAGGGCGCCAGAATGATCCGGTGTGCGTTTCATAGCGTTCGATGGCCTGGTCGCGGAAGAATTCTAAGCAGTTGCGGCGCTCGATCAAAGTGATGCCTTCGGCCGTCAAGCGCTCGAGCTCGACTGATCTTACCTCGGAGCCATTCTGCTCGCGCTGGCTCTTCTGCTGCGCCTGTTCGTTGTCGTCGAGATGCCGTTCGATGCGGTCGGCGGCTCGATGGAACAAGTTGACGGTCGACCACAGCAGATCGCCCAGGTCCGGCTCGAGCCGCGTGTCGCTCAACGTCGCGACCAGGGCGTCGAACACATCGGCGACGGCGCCAGCGATCATCTTGCCATCGGGGAGCGGTCGTGGGTCAGGCTGATCGTCGAAGGGACGGTAACCGAAGAGCTGTAGTTCGGTGAGGACGTGGTCAGTTGGAGAAGGGGCGTGCAGCTGTTCAACGTCGTCGTGGTCGGTCATTGGAGGGATCCTCTGCCGGATCGGCCGCGCCCATCGCGGCCTTCGTGGCGATCACTCAGACGGCGGGCGGAGCGGGCCAGAACCCGCAAGGGCCGAAGCGGCAGCGGAGGATGGCGGAGGCCGACTATTTTGCTTCGCGATGCAAAGCGCGCCCGGCAGATGGCCAATGTGTCTTGCCATCGCCTGCGCGCGGCGGAAAATAGCCGGGCGTAGCCATTGCCGGCCCGGTCCGCTTGCCGTCCGATCGCCCTCTAGAAGGCCGAGGTCGCGTCCTCTTCCGGCAATGGCCGCGTTATAACCGACATATAAACGTCGATCGAAGCACCGGCCTATTCTGCGGCTACTATCGCCGAATGCAGGAAGCGGACGACGTCCTCTGGCACGAGTTGAAGCCGCAACGCTGCTCGCAGGGGCTCGAGACCGAAGATGTGCAGGTCTTCGTTGAAATCGCCCAGCCGGGGCGACAATGTGATCGCTTCAACGCCGGCTTCTTGCGCGCGCTGGGTGAGAATAGCCTGTACGGCATCTCCGGCGGCGTCTGCGTCACGGGCGATATAGAGTCGGCGTAGGCCAGACGGCAGCAACATGGCTGAGAGGTGATTAGCCGAGAGAGCAGCAGTCATGGGCAAGGTCGGCAGTACATAACGCAGCGACAACATGGTCTCGATCCCCTCGCCCGCAGCGAGCACGTCGTCCACCATACCGAAGCGAACGGCGTTACCAAGCAGGTCGCCCATGGCCCGTCGTGGCGTGTCGATTGGGGCCTTGCCGAGCCGCACGCGATCAAAGCCGTATGGATCTAGCCAGGTGCGATGCACGCCGGTGATCCGTCCCTCGATGTCCGTGACAGAGCCTATCATCGCCGGCCAGGTTTCAGTCGGCAAATGCTCGTCCGATCGGTAGTAGCAGCGCGGGTGGAAGCGGAGGCTGCCACCATGGTTGATGCAAGCAATTCCGCGACGCTGCAAGTACGCCTCGGCTAATGTCCCTTCAATCGGGCTTGATATCGCAAAGAGCCGACGAGCGGCTTCCTGCGATCCGGCCGGCGCGACTGAACGAATGGGTTTCTGAGCGAATTGCTTTTCTGAACGAGGCAGCTTTAGAAACCGCCTCGCTTCCTCGGCGACCTCGCGAAAGTCTCGCAAGGTCATACTTTCGCGGATGATGTCGAGGAGATCACCATGTTCGCCCGTTGCAGCATCGGTCCACTTGCCGGCGGCGCCCTTCGGTGATTCGTACAGCCGTACAAACAACGAGCGGCCCGGCGTGTTGTGGACGTCGCCGACCAGCCAGTACCGCCCCGCCCGCCTGCCATTGGAGAGATAGTGTCGGCACACCGCCTCAGCCTCGCGTGAGAGGCGGCGTGCTAGTTCGGAAGCATCGCGGGACATCAGGCGACCTCCCGCTCACTGATGCGCACCACCGGATAGGTTTCGAGCACCCTCGACAGGATCTCGACGCCGCTCCCGTCCGTAGGTACAAACATGCGGAGCTTCCAGGAAATGATCTCCCCAAAGAGACCGTAAGCCCGGAGGTGATCGCGCATCGTGTCGTTGAAACCCGACAGCTCGATACGGTACGCGCCCATCACCCGGACGCGGCGAAGCTGGAGCTCCTCCGTGAGGTCGAGGACCGTTCGTCCCTCCATCAACGCGGCAAAGGCAGCGCCCGGTGTCAGCGCAGGCGCGTCCAACGCAAGGACGCTTGCGACCCACGCGGCCGAAACCTTGCGGCCGATGATGCGCTCGCCCGTATCGGTCTGAAGCCGATAGACGCGAGTCGATTCGTTCGGCAGGCGCTTCCAGATGGGTAGCAGCAATCCCGCAACGACGTGGATCGTGCTTTCCGTGAACTCAGGCGCCTCGGCAAGCTCCGCCAGCCAGGCCGCGGCAAAACGTTCGCGATCAGCTTCGACCCAATGGCTTTCCGCCATCATGTTCAGTGGGACCTGGTGCTGCTCCATAGGGCGGATCAGGCGGACGCGGCGCTCGATCTCGCCGTCGTCGAGCATGATGCTCGGGGCCGGAACCTGCACGGCGGCCCGTCCCGAGCGCTCATTGATCAGCAAGACAGCATGATTGGATAGACGAGCAAGGGCGTCATCCAATCCAACAGGATGGTTACGCTGGTGCTGGACGATGCTGAGCAGCCGCGTCTCGGCGCCTGTGCGCGGATGGACATAGATTGTCCTCCGGTCCGTGACCATAAAGCTTTCGGCACGGAGCGTTTCCAGCCCGAGGTCGTAGGTGCTCGACGCGACAGCGCCCTCTATCCGAGCGGTCAAGAGCTGCTCAAAGGCGGTGAACAGGACATTCTGCAGGTCGATAGTGAGCGCCAACAACCTGTTCAGGAATGTCGTGATCTGCGGCAGGTCATCTCTGAGCCCGTTGGCATCCGTCAATTTCAGGCCGGTCGCATCCTCGAACCTCCCAAGCGAGCAGCCGTCGACCTTGCCGCGCGCGAGCAGCGTGTAGAGCTGACGCAATGCATCACGTCCGTACTGGCTTTCGAGATTGTCCTCGGGCCGGAACAGGCCCTGTCCTCCGGTCTGACGTTGGCCGCGCGTAATGGCTCCCAACGTGTCGAGCCGGCGGGCAATGGTACTGAGAAAGCGCTTTTCGGCCTTCACGTCTGTGGCAATCGGACGAAACAACGGTGGCTGCGCTTGATTGGTCCGGTTGGTGCGGCCGAGGCCCTGGATCGCAGCATCGGCCTTCCAACCGGGCTCGAGCAGGTAATGCACGCGCAACCGCTGATTCCGAGCCGACAGCTCGGCATGGTAGCTCCTCCCCGTGCCGCCCGCGTCGGAGAACACAAGGATGCACTTGACGTCGTCCATGAAAGCCGAGGTCTCCGCGAGGTTGGCTGAACCGGCTCGATTTTCGACCACCAACCGATCGTCCTTGCGCACGATGCGGCGCGAGCAGCCGGTGACCTCGGCAACCATGTCGGTGCCAAAACGCTGGACGATCTGATCCAGCGCACCCGGTACCGGTGGTAAGGAGGCGAGCTTGTCGATCAAACGGTCGCGTCTTGCGACAGCTTCCCGGCTCTCGACTGGCTGTCCGTCGCGATAGACAGGCCGAGAGCCGAGGTTGCCCTCCGAGTCGGTAAAGGGTTCGTAGAGCTGGACCGGAAAGGAATGTGCGAGGTAGTCGAGCACATACTCGCGCGGGGTAATGTCGACCTGAACGTCGCCCCACTCTTCGGTCGGGATCTCGGCGAGCCGGCGCTCCATCAGCGCTTCGCCCGTTGAGACAATCTGGATGACGGCGGCATGGCCGGCGTCGAGATCGCGGTCGATCGATCGGATGAGCGACGGCGTCTTCATCGAGGTCAGCAGATGACCGAAGAAGCGCTGTTTGGCGCTCTCGAAGGCGGATCGCGCCGCGGATTTTGCCTGCCCGTTCAGCGTTCCAGTTTCGCCGGTGATGTTGGCGACCCGCATCGCCGCGTCGAGGTTGTTATGGATGATGCTGAACGCATCGGCATAGGCGTCGTAGATACGAACCTGCTCCGGCGTAAGCTGGTGCTCCACGAGTTCGTACTCGACGCCCTCATAGGACAATGAGCGAGCGGCGTAGAGGCCGAGCGCCTTGAGGTCGCGCGCCAGCACCTCCATCGCCGCGACCCCACCCTGCTCGATTGCCTCGACGAACTCGGCACGTGTGGCGAATGGGAACTCGGCACCGCCCCAAAGGCCGAGGCGTTGGGCATAAGCGAGGTTGTGGACTGTGGTGGCGCCCGTCGCCGACACATAAACCACGCGAGCATTGGGCAAGGCGTGCTGGAGCCTCAGGCCTGCGCGCCCCTGTTGAGAAGCCGCCTGGTCACCGCGCTCGCCCTTGCCCCCGACCGCATTCTGCATGGCATGGCTCTCGTCGAAGACGATCACTCCGTCGAAGTCGGAGCCCAACCATTCAACGATCTGCCTGACACGCGAAAGCTTCTCGCCACGCTCGTCGGTGCGTAGCGTGGCATAGGTGGAAAAAAGGATGCCTTCCGAAAGCCGGATCGGTGTGCCCTGGCGGAACCGGGACAGGAGCGTAACGAGCAGTCGCTCCATGCCGAGCGCGGACCAGTCGCGCTGCGCATCTTCGATCAGCTTGTCGGATTTGCTGATCCAGACAGCACGGCGGCGGCCCTTGAGCCAATTGTCGAGCAGGATGCCGGCGACCTGCCGTCCCTTGCCCGCGCCGGTCCCATCACCCAAGAACCAGCCGCGGCGAAAGCGGACGGCATCTTCTGCGTCGTCGCGCGCGGCGGCCACAAGGTCAAAGGTCGCATCGACGGTCCAGGAGCCCGCGAGAAATTCGGAATGCGCCTCGCCAGCATAAATGACGCTCTCGATCTGGGCGTCCGACAGAACTCCATCTGCCACCAGACTTGAAGGCAGGTGCGGACGGTATGAGGGCCTCGGTGGTGCAACGGAGGCCATCGCCGCCGACTGCACGAGCTTGGTCGGATGTGCGGACGATCCGGGAATACGGATCGACTGCAATCCGTACTCCTCATACAGCGCATCGGTGAGGCGGGCGCCTTCCGGCGGCGACCATTCGACGGTCTCGTACGCAAGTTCCACACCTTCCGGCGCGCTCCGCGAAGTCGGCGAGGGGCTTGGTGCAATGGCGCCGGCCGATCGGAGCATCGCAGGGCGCCTAACGATGTCGGCCACGACCGGCACGGCAACGGGTAGCCTCGGAGGCGCGTGCTGCGTCACCCACTCGAGCAAGGTGGCGACATCGCCCGCCATGCCTTGAGAGGCGGGAAAAGCCTTCGGATCGGCGGCGGGCAACTTATCGATGACGAGCAGCCCTGTGTCCGTCTGAGTGCCGTGCTTGGCGTAGACGGCGCCGTCGATCGTGGCCGAGAACACGACCCGTCCGCGCTCCTGGAGGCGAACAAAGGCCTCTAGCCACGCCGGGTTATCCGGCGCAAGGCCTGCGCCAACGATGGCGACGAGGCGTCCACCGTCGCAAAGGCGCGCGAGCGCCGAAGCGATGTGCCGGAAAGCGGCGTCTGCCATCCGTCGATCGACATTCGTTACCGCGGAGAACGGCGGGTTCATCAGAACCACGCTCGGCGCAACGTTCGCGTCGAGATGATCATCGATCTGCGCGGCGTCGAACCGCGTGACCTCAACGTCGGCAAACAATTGATCTAGCAGCGCCGCGCGGCCTTCAGCCAACTCGTTCAACATCAGAGAGCCGCCGGTGAGCTCGGCAAGGATGGCGAGCAAGCCGGTCCCAGCGGATGGCTCCAGAACGCGGTCGGCAGGCGTAATGCCGGCTGCGGTGCATGCGGCCAGCCCAAGCGGGATCGGCGTCGAAAATTGCTGGAGCGCCTGGCTGTCCTCGGAGCGCCGCGTATGGGTCGGCAGACAGCTCGCGATTCTCGCGAGCATTGGCAGCATGGCAGCCGTCGAGCCAGCCTTGGCGCGGATGGCCGGACCGAACTTGCGCAGGAAGAGAACGGTTGCCGCCTCGCAGACATCATAGGCGGTCTTCCAGTTCCAGGCGCCGGCCGCGTCCGAGGCACCGAAGGCAGCCTCCATGGCGCCACGCAGGACTGCGGCATCGATGCGACGGCCGCGTTCGAGATCAGTCAAGATCTGTCGGGCGGCCTTGAGGGCGGCAGTGGTGAGAGTGGCAGCGGCACGCATCGAGAGCGGCGCGGCGGCAGCGCCGCCCGCGAGAGATTCGGTCATGACAGGATTTCCTTCGGAGAGCGGGAACGGGTCGAACCATCAGGCGCTCTCCTTTCACCTAACGGCTCAAAGCCTTCCCGGCCCTGCTCTCCCTCTCAGCCTCGCCCATAAAAATGGGGGACCGGCGTTGCACACCGGTCCCCAAGCAACTGCGTTATGGCCGAAGCCATCCCGCTCTGTGTCACTCAGCCGCGTCGAGCTGTAGCGGGTCATCGTCGCCGGCGTTCTCCCGATCCTCGTCGTCGGCGAGGAATTCGGGCAGAGGGCCTGCTTCGCCTTCCTGCGTCACGGGCGCCGCATCGGGATCGATGAGGCGCAGCGGCTCCGGCAACCAGCCCGAACCATCGAGTAGACGCTCGGCCTCCTTTGCCATCTCAGCCTTCTTCAGATGGTCGATCAGTTGTACCGACGGCTCGCCCTTGGCTTGCCGCACCGCCTCCAGAATGCGCGGCTTGGTGACCCGGCCGAGATAGTTGTCGACGGTCGGCCGCCAGCCAGCCCGCACCATGTCGAGCCCGACTGCGCGCGCCAGCACATCAGCTTGGTTGAAACGGGTGCGGACACCGTGAGCGGAGACACGGCCTTGATTGTAGCGGTTGGCCGGCTCATAGACGGCATTCACCGCAAATGATGCACAGTGGGCGAACAGCGACGCCTGTGCACCACCATCGAGAGCCGTCAGCGCATCCCAGAGATCGTTCTCGCTCTTCGGCAACCGTGCCTTCCAGGCCTCATGCCGCGCCTCGACAGCTTTGGCAGAGACGCTTTCCCTCAGCCCCGGAGCTTGGGCTGGAAAGTTCGGCGTGCGAAGGCCGATCTCAAGACAGCTACCGGACGATGCGAACCGGTAAAAGGCCGTCAGCACGAAATTATGCAGCACCGCCTGGAACGCGATCGCAGGATTTTCTGCCAGTGCATCCCGCAATGCCAGCGTACGATGTGCCGTCAGCTCGGTGATCAGCCGATCCGGCAGAGGCCTGGCCGGATCCTCATCATCTTCTTCAGCATCGGGAGCACTACCCGCGACCGCGATCACTGTGCGCTGGACGGAAGCGCCCTCTTCTTGACCTTCGGTCGACAACGCACCGGTGTCTTGCCCGACGTCGCAATCAGGCACCTCGTCCTCTGGCCGGACGTAACCCCGGGCCACCGAGAGGCGCCCCTCGGAATCGATACTGATGAAGACGCCAGCTCGGGCGATCTCGGTCGAATCGTAGTGCATCGGCCGGTTTTCGAATGGCGCCAGTGCCTCCTCGATTTCGCCGAGACGCCGGTCGATTTCGTCGGGCAGCTCGTCTGCATCCTGATATTCGGTTTCCAGCTTGGCTTGCTCGGCGTTCAGGGCATCGATGGTGGCCTGCTCTTCAGGCGAGAGATCGACAGGTTTGCCCTCGATTTCTCGTAGCCCTTGAGTGTGACCGTAAGAGAACTCTACGGCGACCGAGATCCACTTCCAGCCTTCGGCCGCGATCGTCTCAGCTTCGGCCTTGAGCTTTTCGGTCACGAGGCGGTCGAGCAACACGACGTCCTGAAGCCAGCCGCCGTCGTCGTGCTCGAACAAATCCCGCAGAACGCCGCCACCCGCGTGCTGATAGGTATCGAGGCCCACAAACTGCGCCCGGCGATCGGACCCGCGCACTGTGTTCTCAGTGAGCATGCGGCGGATCTGGTATGGCTCGTCGTAGCCGGAGCGGCTGACGTTCTCCCAGACTTGCTCCTGGCGGGCGTGATCGGCCGTGACCGAGAACGCCATGAGCTGCTCGAGCGTCATGCCGTCTTCGGCATAGACCTCATGCAGCTTCGGCGACACCGACGCCAGCCTCAGCCGCTGCTTCACGATCGCAGGGTTCACGAAGTGCCGGGCGGCGATGTCTTCCTCGCTCATGCCGAGGTCGCGGAGCGTCTGGAAGGCCCGAAACTGATCGAGTGGATGCAGGCCGACCCGCTCGTCGTTCTCCGCCACCGAGTCATCCTCGGCGATGCCCCCTTCGCGGACGACGCACGGCACCGCCTGCGTCTTGGACATCCGCTTCTGTTTCACCAGGAGCTCGAGAGCCCGATAGCGCCTGCCGCCTGCCGGCACCTCGAACATGCCGGTCTCGTTGCCATCTGCATCAACGACGGCCCGGACGCTCAGACTTTGCAAGAGCGTACGCTGCGCGATGCTCTCGGCTAGCTGCTCGATCGAGACACCGGCCTTGACGCGGCGAACGTTCGACTGGCTGAGCATGAGCTTGTTAAACGGAATGTCCCGGGAAGGCGACAGCGTGATCTTCTGTACGGCTTTCGTCATTTCGGCTCTCCACGACGGGCGGCCGTGAGACTCTCTCTCGGCTTCCAACCCGTCGTGAACAGCCTTCCCTCCTCTCACTCTCGCGCGAGGCCGAGCATCACGCCGGCTCGGGATCGGCGACAGCCGAATCCAGCGACGCGGGCTCAACGGACTTGGGAATGAAGTCGAGCAAATAGTCTGCGGCCTTGCTCGCCTGCGAGGCGGCCCGCACGATGGCCCGATTGTCTTCGCGCAGGACTTCAAGCCAGGAGCCGATATAGTCAGCATGGCGCACGGTCGGGACGATCCCGAGCGACGCGCAGCTGAACGCGGAACTCAACTCGGCGACCAGTTCTTCGAAGGCATACTTCTTCGTACCGTAGGATCCGCTCTGGTCGCGGTTGAGGCGCGAGGGATGCCCAGTCGCATGACCGAGTTCATGCAAGGCCGTGCGGTGCCAGTTGATGGGTTCGAAATAGGCCTGCGGCGGCGGGACCTGCACGAAGTCTTCGGCCGGTGCGTAGAATGCGCGATCGCCACCAATCCGAAAGGAGACCCCGGTGGCCTTGATCAAAGCCTCCACCGTGGGCTCGATCAGACCTGGCGGCGATGGCGGAGCCGCGGTAGCGATCTCGTTGGGGAGTCCGGCGCATTGGTCAGTGTTGAAGACGGTGAATCGCTTGAGAAATGGAATGGCCTGCGCTTCGTCGCCAGTCTCGGCGGCGCGCCGCTTCTCATCACGCGGGACAAAACGGTCGGCGTAGACCACCGCGGTGCCACGCTCCCCCTCACGCACATGGCCTCCAAGCGACAGCGCTTGCCGGAACGTGAGCCAGCTTTGACCGCTGTAACCATGCTCGATCGCGCTTCCCCAAAGCAGAAGGACGTTGATCCCGCTGTAGGAGCGATCGGTCGAAGCATTTTTCGGCATCGCCAAGGGTGCCCTTGCCGCGGCAGTGCCCCAAGGCTGGACCCAGGGCACGCGTCCGGCCTCAAGCTCGGCAATGATCTTGTCGGTGATTTCGTTATAGAGGGTTGCCCGGTCCTGGCCGGCGCGCGCGCGAGCAGTAGTGTTTGACATCGCGGGTCTCCGCGACGGGCGCCGCGAGCCTCTCTCGCAACTTCTAACCCGTCACGGAAAAACCAGCCTGCACTCTTACTCTCAGCCCTTGCGCCATCTACCGATGGCCTCATTCGCGATCAGGCGTGCGCCCAAGGGCGCATCGCCGCAACGGAAAATGGCACCCGGAGAGCGTGAGCATAGCGACCCGAAGGGGCACGCGGGTCCGAGTGCAGCGACGAGACCGGTTCAATAGCGGCGCCCGGGAGTGGGGCAGTGATAGCGATCGCCGCAGGCGAGCCCCTTTCCCGAGTGCCCCCGGCGAGGAGCACCAAAGCTCTAGCGCGAGGGATCAAAGCCGCAAGGCCGAGACGCTGCGCGGCTCGGTTCACGAGAGCCCGGTGCGGCCCTCCCCGCACGCGCCAAAACCTGAGCGAACGTGATGCAGGCAATGAATACGAGAACCGTCCGACATTTTCACAGAGTCTCACAATTATGGAAGAGAGGCCTGTGGGCGGAGCGACAGCGAAGACCACTCGCGGACGCGGAAGAGGCACCCGCAGGAGGGTCAGCATAGCGCCGACGCGTAGCGGCGGGACCCGGGACCGAGTGCAGTCGCGAGACCGGTTAAAAAGGCACCCGAGCTCGGGGCAGTGATAGCGACGCCGGAATGCAATGACGGCGGGACCCGAGAGCGAGTGCCTCCGGCGAGCGACCCAATGCGGATTCACGTTGCCTTGGTATCAATTTTGCTTTTGTGATAACGTCTCACTCGTGCGCATGTCTATGCACGGCGTGGGTATGTTCACTGAGAGCCAATTCTTACAGAGGACGACATGGCCAAGAAAGCGAAGAAGGCAAAGAAGACCGCGAAGGCAGCTACCAAGAAGGTGGCAAAGAAGACTTCAAAGAAAAAGAAGTAGTCGTATCGGCTACAGATTATTGCCGCCTCCGGGTCGCAACCCGGACGAAAAGCGAGACCTCCCAAAGGATATGAAGCGTCCTTTGCAGCCGTTCGGTGTCGCGGCACGCTAGATAAGGCCGGACCTTTGTGCAGGTGGCTGCTGCATAAAGGTCCGGTTTTTCATTTCTGCCCTGCGAGGGCGTGATCTGCTCGTGCGCGAGGGATCGAAGCCGCAAGGCCGAGACGCTGCGCGGCTCGGTTCACGAGAGCCCGGTGCGGCGACAGCCGCACGCGCAAAACGGACAAGGAGCGACCACCTGAGTTCGGACCTCTGATGTATCGAAAAGGCGGTTTCTTCAGTTCGTTCTTGCCCACCCTAGCACCTCGCCAAGCTGAATATTCCGCCTTCGAAAAATCACGAGATCCCACGATCCCGAATCCCAGTCGTGTGTTAGAGACGGTGAACGTCTACGCGACCAAACGATTCGTCTCAGCGTGGAAGAACCTTTCGATGCTGATGACCAAGCGGAGACGGCTGGCCATCCGCACCCTGCGCGGATGGGCGATCAACGTCCTGAACGAAGCAGGCGCCATCCGCGAGTGCGAGGAGCACGGTTGGATGCAAGACCGCGCCGATCCCCATGCTCGAGAGCGCGCCTTCGATATCGCCCGTCAGGACCCGCCAGCAGACGTCTCCCCTCAAGCAGCGGAGGCCGCGGTCCGCGACGTGCTGGACTCGATTGGTGATAGCTGCCCAGAATGCGCCCCTGACGAGGAGGACCGACGCTAAACAGCGACGCCAGCCCGTCTCCTACTCAGCGGCCTAGCCGTTTCTCCACACGCTTGCGTGCGCTGCCGACCTTTTTGACAGCCTTTTTCACCGCCGTCGCCGCCTTTCCAGTCTTCTTCGCCTCGTACCGCACTTCGTAGTCCTGCCCGCCTGCCACCCGCGCGGTCCTTCTTTCGTCCGAGTTCAGGCAACGCAACAAGGATTCGGCGGTTCCGGAACAGTCATGTGGCGGGCGCTGTGGCGCCTCGCCGACATCGTGCTAAGCGCCATGGTCGGAGGAGAATTTGTCGGCAACTGAAAGCCCCAGGAGGCTTACGGGCGGTTATCAACTCGTCTCTTAGGAAGCCGTCCTCGAGTCCGATCATCATTGGCGTCCGGAATGATCGAGCGGCTTTCGTGATATGGCGGGAGAATTGGCCGGAGTGCCGCATGAAGTTCACCTGCTCCCAGAGGTTTCGCCAGCCAGTACCCCTGCAATAAATCGCAGCCGAGACCCCACAGTAGGTTGTGATGCTCTTCAGTTTCGACGCCCTCGACCACGACCTTCAATCCGCACGCGTGAGCGAGCCCGATCATTCCGCGCAGCAACGGTTCCCGCTTCTCGTACCCGGCGAGAAAACTCCGAGCGATTTTGAGAACGTCACACCGCAAATATTGAAGGTATTCAAAATTGGCAAACCCAGAACCAAAATCGTCAAGCCAGATTTCAACTCCGAGAATGGACAAGTTCCGCAAGCGCTCCAGCCTGTCTGGTGAGTGTTCAAGTGCGGTCTCTTCAGTAAGCTCAACGATCAACCGCTGCGCTGGAAAGCCTGTATCCGCCAGCACACGTTCGATCATCTCGATCAACAGAGGAGAATCGAGATTCAGTGGCGACAGGTTGATGCTGAGCTTCAACTCACTATCCCAGTTGGAGGCTTCCCGGCACGCTGTCGCTAGGGCCCATTCCAACAACCCATCGATCAGCCCGTTCTCCTCGGCAACTTTGACGAATTCAAGTGGCGAAACGTGGCCGCGATCTGGGCTATTCCATCGCGCGAGCGCTTCAACAGCGACCGGATGACCGTTCCGGGCATCGTAGATCGGCTGATAGTTCAGGTATAACTCGCGGCCGCGTTGAAGCGCGAGAGCAAGATCGGAAGCGAGTGACGAATATCCGTAGCGAGTGCCTCCGCCTTCCGAGGAACGCCTTGGCCTGACGTCCGCGGGTGACACAGCCCATTTCTTTTCGAAGACGACCGGAAGGCCGAGCCGCGCATTCTTTGACCTGTAGAGGGCCTGATCAGCTCTCAACATCAATTCCTCCGGACTCTGAGCATGATCCGGTAGGATCGCGATGCCGATACTCACGGCCACATCTGCAGTTCCGAAAGCGCCGAGAAAATACGGTTGGCGAAGCAACCTTGCCAATTCATACGCAACGTTCACGGCTTCGCCCGCCGATGAGCCAGGAAGCAGGACTGCGAATTCGTCGCCGCCAAGCCGTGCACACGTATCGCCTGTTTGGATGCTATCCTTGAGGCGCATCGAGACATTCTTCAGGAGGATGTCTCCCGCAGCGTGTCCTAGCCGGTCGTTCACATCCTTGAAACCATCTAGGTCGAGGCAAAGTAAAGCACATGGTTTGCTAGCGCTCGAGTGCGCGATCGCATGATCGAGCCGTTCGGTGAACAGTCGCCGATTTGGGAGCTCGGTCAGGCTGTCGTGGTGCGCCAGAAACTCGACCTTAGCTTCTGCTTTTCGTCGCTCGGTGATGTCCTCGTAGGTGCAAACCCAGCCGCCGTCTTGAAGGGGCTGATGATGTATCGCGATTTGCCTGCCATCGCCGAGCTCCTGGAGAAATATCCCTTTTTCTCGTCGATCTATGAACTCCTTGCGTGCTGAATAGATCTCGTCCACGCTGCGGCCTGGATAGTTGCCCAGCGCGCAGCTGTCGGCGAGCACGTCGTAGAGTCTCATACCAGTGCGCAGTCGATGCATGGGCTGGTTATAGATTCGGCAGAACTGTTCGTTGACAAGTTGTAGCCGGTCGTCAGAGTCATAAAGGCAGATGCCCTGCGGCAGGTTCGCAATCGCCTGTTCAAACCGTTGCCTGAACGCGCCCGGACGGGCAAATCGCCAGGACAGGTCGTAACGAAGCGCCGACAGAAGTTGCGCGAGCCGCCTTCGATTGCCGCTCGGGCGAGGCAATCGTCCCTCCATCTGACGCTGCACGGTAGCTATCCTACTTGGATGAGCGTGGTTTATCAGCGGAGTTGATCAGAAAAGACTAAGAGCTGCGTTAAGATAGTCGGTCGCATACTGATGGCGCCCCTCACCGCACCGGTGACCAGCGTGGAAACCAAGGAGTAACTACGTTGATTTTGTTGGTTCAAAAGCCCCGAATCTGATGCCGAACGTTTGCGAACGAGGCGAGACACGGAGGCGATCAACCGTCCGGGACTATCAAGCTGCCCAGCTTCACTGGCGGCTTTTTCTTTGACTAGGAGGCGTTTGCCCTGGCTCTTTCGCGCGCCTCACGGCGGCGTTCTCGGCGTTCGTGCCGCCGCTTAGCTCGGTCCGCAGGCTGCCGCAGCGGAGGAACCGGCGCTTGTTCGACAACCGGCAGGGTAGTCTCGCTGACCGCAACTGCCTGGATTGGCTCCGGCGAGAGCCGGGCTTCCATGAACTCGAGCACCTCCCGTCCTTTTGGAAGTCAGTCTCCATCCCCCGCTTATGCGTTCGACCAGCCCTTGAGACCAGATGTCGAGGTCCGGCACCCGCGACGCAAGACGCTTGGTCCGCTCGGCCCAATCTCGTCCGCTGGTCGCCAGGATGGCCATGTCGCGCTTAAGGTCCTCCATCACGGCAAACCCATCCGGGTATGCCGCCAGGATCTTGAGGACTGTGACCTGGAAGTTCACGCCCCCACCCTCCGGATCAACGCCACATCGTTGGCGCCTGCGAGAGCGCATCGCGACCCACCAGCCTTAGGCCCTCGGGAGAGACCTCGCCTCCGGTCGCAGCCTCCAGGATCTTCGAGGCCACGTGGGTACGAGCACTGATCTCACGCTGCGAGACGCGAGCACAGACTTCATCGAGGACCGCGCGCAAAAGCGCGGTAGTTGCCGTGTCGAACATGGGTGCCCCCATCCGGGAAAGTCCCATCTTATCCCGGTTTGTCAAGCTTTGGGATTCATACATGTTAATCTTTGCTTGCGATGCGCGCGGGACCGGGCAGAAGCGGCGCCGCCGGCGTGCCGAGATGGGCGGCGATCGCGTCGATGCAGCAGGCGTGCTCCGCTCGCCTCGCCGCGAAGGCTCGAAGGTCGGGATCCGACTTGAGCCTGTACCCAGCCGCAGAAAGTCGTCTGCAGACAGCATCGACCTCGGACGTCGTCGGTCGGGCGCTTCTTGGCTCAAGGCCGATCAGCCCAGCGATATCGCGGACCAGACGCAATCCCTCGTCGCGCAGCAGGAGGGCGGCGGCCCGGCTCTTCGGATCGTCGATCAGAAGTTCGAGGATCAGGGCGAGGTCCATGAGGGTGCCAAGCGCACCCGGCCAGCCGGCGCCCGTGCCGACTGACCGGAAGTAGATCAAAGAAGGGTGCGAAGCATGGCTTTGTAGCATGGAGGCGCACCAGTCCCGGCCATCGTACAGGGCTCGGCGCATTTCCTCGGACGCGTCGAGATCGGCATAGCGCTCCAACATCCCGATCGCCGAGGGCGGGTGACCGGAGGTGGTGGTCGTTATCTTGAGCACACCGCGATCACGCCGGGAAACTCCCTCCTGCACCTCGATCAGGTACGTCACCGCCATGGTGAGCACCGCCAGACCGCAAATTCTCGCCGCGACCAGTACCCAGTGCGCCGGCCCGTTCGCCTCGATGCCAGACAGGCCGACAGTAGCGAGCGCACTGCCCGCGATGAAGGCGGCCTGTTCGAAACTGTCGGCGGGCGGCGAGAACCAGTCCCCTAGGCCATGAACGATCAGGCCGAAGCCGATCAGCAGCAACGACATCCAGGTGATGAAGGACGCCATCAGCACGGATGGAGCGAAGCTGGTCGAGACTCCCGTCTTGCCGCGCCGCAGCCATTCCTCGACACGCGGGACGCCCGGAACGAAAGAACCTAGACGGACTTCCGCTGCGGTTTGGCAACCGGCTTTTTCGCCGCGCCCTCCTTTGCCGCCTTACCGGTGATCGGCATCAACATTTCCTTCTGCCCGCCCGCCGCCTTGCGCGGCTTCTTGGCTGTCTTCTTCGGTGCCTCTCTCGGCCCCGTTGTCTCTCGTCCGACGCTCTTGCGTAGCGCGTCCATCAGGTCCACGACGTTCTCACCGCGAGGACGCGCTTTCGCGGTGATAGGTTTACCGGCGCGCTTTTGATGGATGAGCTTGGTCACCTCGATGAACGTATCCGTATCAACCTTGTAGCCCTTGACGATGTCCTCGTTTTCGACCTCCTCGCCGGTCTATCCTTTCTAAGACGAACAAGCTCGGCTCCGATGTCCATATCCATGAAAGCGTATACGATAAACAGGGTCATTTGGTGGTCAGCTTTCGACCTGCGCGGCGCGAGACCACGCCAAACGGGTGGAGCACTCCATTGGTAATGGAGAGGTCGACAGTTCAATCCTGTCTGGCAGCACCAGCTTTCCCCTTGTTTTATAGGCTTTTGGGAAGAGCAGGCGGTTAGCGCTCGGTGAGCACAAACGCAGAAACATGCGCCAGAATGCGTCGATAGCGGCACGTTTCTGACACGCGAGATCTGCTTCTGTTCCGGCTGAGCGTATCGCCATCGCACGCCTTTGCGTAGGTTGTGGTGGGCTTGGGGACGCTGGCTGGCTTGTACTGGGGCTTAAAAAGCATTCAGCAACAGGAAGGCCCTTAAGGCTGAATATTGGCCCGTCAGCACGACCTCTCGTATATTGGCCTGGCGCGCCGCCCACATGATCGGTTGTGGAGCAATTGTTCGGTTCCGCTCGACCCTGCGGTTACCTAAATTAAGGGAGCTGGTTTTATCTGCGAGACACCATGGACGAAACGTAGCGGGTCCTCCTCGCAATCAGCATGACGGCGATCGTCGCAGCAGGCGCCTATTTCGCCATCCGCTTTCTGGCGGGGGTTTATGGATGAGAGGGTTTGTCTACATTGAACCTCTGAGCGCTAGCGAAGACATAACAACGCCAGCGCCCGACGCTCAACGGGCAGATCCTGCTGGCTCAAAGCCGCGGCCCGTCTCACCGGCGGCTTTATTTTTGAATTGCGCCGAGTCTCGCAGCGATAGTTAGCCGGACCACTATCTCTTGGTATTAAGGTCCTTCGCGACCGCCGTGCTTGAACACCTTAATTGGCCCGATCAATGCATCACGATTGCATCATAGCAACTTACGGATATCGTGGGATAAAGTTCAAAGTCGAGATGATCGGCGACGACCTTTGGCGCTGGACGATATTTCCGATCAAAGACGGCGGACTGACTTTCGTGGATTCTATTGCAGGGCATCAGGAGAAGGCCATTGCAGCGTGCCGCGAGCAGATAGATATGCTGCTTTCGCGAGGGCTCTGAGCCGCCGGAATAGGGACAGCGGCCCGGGCCCACCAAGTCGATCCGTTGTCCGTGGTGCGTGTCGAGCGGTAAACTGCGATCTCAGCCGATCCGCAAGTCCTCAGCTGACATTTTGCCTGATCGGCCTGCCCTTAGTTCGTAACTAACGCGTGCGCCTTCGATCAAGTCGCGGTAACCCGCCTTTTGCACTGCGCTTATGTGTACGAAAACGTCTTTGCCTCCATCGTCCGGCTGTATGAAGCCAAACCCCTTCGTCGGGTTGAACCACTTAACCGTCCCCATCGCCACGCGATTTTCTCCAATTCATGAAACCGTAAAGTCCCCATTTCCAGCAAAACACGACTTTCTGTCAACGCGCCTCCACGTCGCGCAGGATTGCGCTCGCGCAAGAGCACGCCTGAGTCGGGGCGAGGCAAGGGTAAACACATGTCAATCCCCCGACTTCGCGGCAGGCGCCTAGCCGCGCGCATCCAGCGAAACACCCAATTGAGACGCCTTCATCCTTGTGGCGGCAGCGCTACGCTTCAACGCCTTAGAAATTTTCGTAACGCCAGCCTTCTGTTTTGCCATTGACTTAAGGATCTTCAAGTCGTCCTTCGTCCATTCGCGTCGAAAAGACGTTTTCACCTTTTTCTTTGTCTTCTTTGCCAAGCTCGCGACTCCATCATGTTTCGGGCCGCCGTTTAGCACATAGCACGCCACCTTGCGCGCGCAATTTGCCATTGGGTATTCTACGATACCGACCAGCTTCTAACATCTATCTCAGCAGATACTTCGCAGATCGATCGAACCATCGATCGTCTCTTGGGGACGGTGCGCAGCCTGATGCTTTGCGCACGAAGTACAATCCCTGTTCGCACGCAGCAAGCAGTACGAGGCGGCGCTATACGGAATCAACAAGGCGCCCAAAGATGATACGATACGAAGTTGCGAACACCGCAAGCTCGGCCGCGCTGACACCTTGCTCTCTCGCCCAAGTTGTGATCGAGTTCCCCTAAACGTCGTAGGGGGCGGCTTTGAGGATCTGGGCGACTTTGATTGCAACCGTCGCAGCAATTGCTGCGATACCGGCATGGGCTGAGATTTCCGAGGATTTAAGATTCTGTGCGCAGCTAAAGGCGCCAAAGGAGCGACTGGCTTGTTACGATGCTGCCGCTCGAATCGAACATAGGAAGCCAGCATTTACTGCCGGGCCGGGCTTGGTAGAAAAGCAAGCCGCCGCCGTACCATCCCGATCGCGTTTCTCGGGAGCGTATGTGGGAGTTGTGGGCGGATACGACATCGCGTCAGAATCCGCACTGCCGAACCCAATCATTGGCTACGTCCCCTGTGCAGGGGCAGCGACGCCAAATGCTCCGGGCGGCGCTGTGCAGGGGCCATCAGTGGGGTTTCTCGCCGGATACAATGTAGTGGAACGGAACCTGCTGCTGGGGCTCGAAGCACGGGGCCGCTACAGCTTCGCCAAAGCCTCTGACACGGTGCTGTGGCCTGCGTATTCGAATATCTTGCCTATATGGATCGGGTCGTGCTCGCCTTGTTCTCCAGACAGGCAGATGATTTCGACCGACCGCGTGACTCTCAGCTCAGCTCTGTCGAACACCGCAGTTTATCGCAGACCGTTTGCAGCGGACGTCTCGGTTCGCGCAGGCTACGCTCTCAGCGAGTGGCTCTTGTATGCGAAAGCGGGCATTGGGGTTGAAAAGACGGAATCGTATTCGCTGTCCGACGATTCAAAGTCAGTTTATTGCAACAATCCGACCATTAAGGGACAGCGCTTATCCGGAGATTATGTTGGTTACTATGCCGTCGCTTGTGGCTCGCAGTCAAATGGCGTCATCACCCGCTTTGAACTTCTGAACGGTTATGCACCCGCTGCGCTGCTCGGCGGAGGCATCGAACGCAATTTCAATGCGCTGTTTCTGCGGGCCGAAGCAGAATTGATTGGGCATGCGACGCCCGGCACAGGGTGGACGTTTTACTACACGCCCTCGGTGAACTTGGTCGCTGGCTATCGCTTCTAATGAGCGCTTTTAAGCGGTGCGAGCTCTCAGTTCCGCCAGGAACGCCACGAGCTTGCCAAAAAGAGCTGAAAAAGAACCAGTTATGCCTTGGTTCAATCGTAGCTCGATCGTGATCGCCGCGGCCTTTATGACATGCACTATTGCAACGGTTCCTGCTTGGGGTAACGCAACCAAGGGCCGGGTCGGGCAGCCGAAATCGAAGGGGGCCTATATGGACGTTGAGGATATTCCGCGTAGGCCGTCCCCAATGTCTCCCGAGGAGCAAGCGAAGATGCTCAAGGAATTGACAGCGCTGCGTGATCGACAGAAGGCGTTGGCTACGCAGAACTAAGTGATATGCATCTCAACCGAACGAAGGCGCTTGAGCATGAACGAAGATCTCCACACGAGTAGGCCGCGCAGATCGATCTTTCCGTGGGTGCTCGTTGCTTTTGTCGCAGTCGCGGCAGCCGGTGGCATTTTCTGGACGAATCAAAGGATTGAGGCATTGCAGGCGACTCAAAACGCTTCTCGGCAGGAGCCAAACCTCGATGCCATTCGACAGGCGATCGCTGCGCTTCAGAAAACTACGGATGAAGTGCGAGGCACCCAGCAAAAGTTGAGTGAGCAGGTGACCGATCTTGAACGCAGGTTCGCCGCCGAACAAGGAGAGAGGAAGCTCCTTGCGGATCAGCTGGGCTCGATTAGCGGACGAGTTGATGCGCTCGCGTCTTCGAAGGCTGAGGCGAACCCGCCAACCTCACCGGCGCAACAAAAGAACAGGCGAAGCAAGTAGTAGACCTTTGCAATCTGCTGCCAACTTCGCTTTGCGGGCCTTGCCGGACCTGAATCAGCAACCAGACCGTCGTGAGCGGTCGGCTCTCACCTAGACTGACAACTCATATTCAGACTGAAGATCCCGCTCTATCTTAGCGAGCCGCTTCTTCAAATCCTTCGTAAGAAACCGCCGCGAGTGCCCCGCGATAACAATCCGCCAATTGGTTCGTTCTTCAGGGACAACTGCGACAGATATTCTTGAATTCGAACCGACGTCCTGCAATGCCTCCACAACCAACCACGATAGAACGTTGCCTTCCACGCGCTTCTTTACCATGCTTTTCCCTTACGCCTCGGCGATAGCCTAAATGTTGAGCTACAGGCCCTGGACTTTAGCAGTGCATCCGGAAGCGAACCCACTTGATCCGATTTTTTGCTGCCGGCTGGCCACACCCTCGAAGGTCGGACCGGTTTTGCCAGCGGAGATAATTCCGCAACCGCAGCGAGAGCGCAAGCCGCAGTGCCTCGCAACTTTGAGACTTGGATTTACGGAATACGGGGGTGGCGGGTCCCCCTGTCTTTTCTGACGGTTTCGTCTAGAGCCCAGAATGACGCATGAGAGCCTAACAGGAGGCTATGTGTGCAGCGGTACCATTTTCCGATTTTCCACAATGGGCAGTTACAGCCGGACGATACGGGCGAGATGTTCGGCTCGCCCGACCTTGCGCGGCAGTACGGCGCTCGTGTCGCGCGCGACATCGCCAGCGATCCGGAATTCGACCACAGTGCCCACACCGTCGTGTTGGTTCTGGATAGTGTGGGGATGGAGATTGCGCGTTATCGGGTTGTGAAGGAGGCGCTGGGCTAATCGACTTATCGGGCGCAGACACTCTGCAGCCTGAGCGAAGATCTGTTCGAATGCTTTACGAAAGTATCCGCCCGCGGGTGGATGCCGGTCGGCAGACAGATCTGACCTACCGATTATTGGGTGACGCTGCCAAGCAACGCGCCGAACTCCCCCGCACCGAGATGTTGAAGCGTGGGATACACTTTGATCCAATTCTTTGGCCCTAGGGCATTCCTCCTGAGGGAGTGGAAGATAAGGGCGCTCCCAGCGGGGTAACCAGTTTGCAAGCATGATTGTATAGGCTGAAATCTTTACCGCTAATCATACGGTTAAGAGATTCCATCATGTCGAAAGATAGCAACGACGAAATTGCAACTCTCGCGCGTCAGATCGCTGAAAAGAAAGTTTATTTGAACAATCAGGCGATCTTGATCGATGTCCTCGAACATGGTGGGCACGACATGGATGGGCAGAGAAAGAGTCTTGAGCAGGAGCGCTTAGACTTGAGAAAAATGATCTCGAGAAAATCCCGGTTACTGTCAAAGCGTGGCGGTTCAACCCAGGGACCTAACCCCTGACTCCGCGCGCACCGACGCCGTAGATCTTTGCTGCTTCTCCGGCCAGCCAACGCAACTTCATCGCGAAGTCGATGAACTCGGACTGCGCGACCGGATCTACTATTTTCCGAGCATCGGCCTCGGCATCGTTCGCAAGCTTGCGCAGCCTATCAATTGTTTCAATCATTTGCGGCGGCCCTAAATAAAACGTGCTCGTTTGGCGCACCGTCAATGCAATTCAATATCGACACAATTCCGGAGAAATGCGGAACCGCCATTTCAGGTAAACAGGCGGTTTCATTAGCCATCACCCGTGAGTGCCTTGGGAGGATCGGTGTACCGCCTGGGCCATCAACGGTAGCAGATCTCAAGTTCCACCGCTGCTCCGGCGCCCCGTTGAATCAACGTGTGAGCGAATCGTTAGGTACTCAGCAATCTAGCTTTGAAAGCCCGCGGTAAGCTCTTCGTGACCAAAATAGTAGTCGCGGAGGCCGATCAATGACTGATTTTGAGAAACTGACGCCACTGGATTCCGCGGTCATTCTGGCCGCCCTCGTAATGGCAGCCGGGGCATTCTGTCCAATAGTCACTCTCCCGGTAGTTGGCTCGCTCAGCTACGTCATGAGTGGCAACGGCGATGGGATTTTCATTGTCATCAGCGCGATGGGAATTGTTGCGTTGATTCTGACAGGATATCGGCGAGCAACAGGAGTTGTTGCTGGAGCGGCCCTGATCTGGATGCTCATGACTCTGGTTAAGATCGCTGCCCTTCTCGCAGACACCAGAGCAAAGCTGGATCAATCGATGAAGGGCAACCCTTTCGGGAGCATAGCCAAAGTATTGGCGAACTCCGTAGGTTTTGGCTGGGGTTGGGTGCTTCTCTTTAGTGGCGCCATCGCGGTTATCATCCTTGCTTTCGCAAACCAACGATCGTCAGACAAATTCGCAAAGCTTTCCGAACCGGATCCAACCGTGCCAGCATTTTCCAACGCCGACAACCTGATCGCCGAGCTTCTGGCCAATCAACAAAAGCAAGTTGGCCAGCAACCCACATCCAGACCCGCATCATTTGGGAAACGAGGACGATAGTCACGCCCCTTAGGTACGGCGGCAACAAGCGGGCTTTCGGACCGCTTCAGAACCTTGATGTGGATTCCGTCAGCGTAGGTCAGGGATAATCGAGCAAGTCGTCCGGCTCTTCAGGCGCCCAGCTAACCTTGCTCGCATCGGCCGGCGTTGTGGCAAGCACAATCGGAGCAGCGAAAGTCCCCTAACCTCCCAGACCTGAAGGAGCCGGGGCCGCCTTTCCTTTCGAACATCGGACGACTCGCATTGCCGACTGGCCGGACACAGTTCAAACCGGTGAGTGGAGTATCTGCGTATGGCGTAACCCTCAATCGTTCCCGCCGGCCGCGTCGATCGCGACATCCACCGTTTTCGAGCTGGCCATCTGCGGAAATACCACGAGGGCTGAAATGGTTTTGAGGCGGTCAACTCGAAATTAACCATGCCAGGCACAGTGTGGTTGCGGCCTCGCGACCGTCTTACTTCTTCTGCAGGCTGGACTGATCCGGCTCGGCTGATCCGCGCAAAGGCAGCGCCTCCCTGCCGACAAGCGAACGGCCTCACGCGTTGTGCCCATTGCGTGAGGCCGTCGTTCACCTGCCGGAAGAGTGCATTCTCCCGGTGGGGACTATTGAACGCGGCAGACGTTAACGATCTGTGCAGAAGGTGCCGAAGGCGCCTCTCAATATGAGCCTGCGCATTGGCCTACAGCAGCGAACTTGATGGCGATATTCGTTGCTCTTCTCCGCCTATCCCTGGCCGCCCAAAAAGTACGCTAGCGCTGCGAAGCGGTACGCGCGCGGGCGCTGATGCGCTCAGATCTGCGCCAGAATCTTCTCAAGCACTTCTTTCGCCCCAGCGACAGCGCGCTCTTTTTCCGCTCCCTGCTCAACAAACGGCGTAAAAGGAAACTGGATAATGACCAATGTGTCGTCGTGGATAGGGCCGCTGCCCGGCGCCCTAATTGTGACGTTGGCCACCTTTTTCAGAAGATCAATGGATACCGTTTGCAATTCGAAGTTCACTTGTATTAATCCCCGGGGCTGATGGATGAAATTTCATCAACTTAGAGAGCCATCCCTGCGCGTGCCAACCTCATTCTTAAAAAAAGGCTAACAGCACCCGCACTCGCTATAAGTAACAAGGTCGCGGTCAATAATGCACGAGGGGATGTTCTTTACAAATTCAGCCAGCGCGGCCCCAGCAATCCTTTCCAATAGCCGACGTTCACTCGCCTTACACCTCTCAGGCGAGCGCTCGCTCCCGCAAGGGAGACTGGCGTGGCCAATGATTTGAATTAACGAGAACCGACTGTTAACCTGAAACTCCGGTTCCGCATTTCCCCGTGTCGATGTTGAATTGTCCTGATTTTGCGTTTCACGAGCACATTTTTAGGACTGCCCAAATGATTGAAGCAATTGATAGGTTGCGCACGCTTGCAAACGACGCCGAGGCCAATGCCAGGAGAATAGCCGGCCATCCATTCAAGCAGTCCCAGTTCATCGACTTCGCCATGAAGTTGCATTTGCTGGCTGGGGAAGCGGCCAAGCTTTGCAGCGAGCACGGCGGTTTGATTGAGGGCACGTCCCGCTGCTTGAATTGTTCTGAGAAGTGCGTTCAAAGAAGATCGGCTTAGGGTGAAAGGCGCCCCGCGGCAGCTCCACGAGGCCGCTCAACCCTCGGAAGCGGACGCTGCCAGCCAAGCTCGGCGGTCAGCCACGGGGCTAGCAGCTGACTTAGGCTCATCGACGTCTCGGCAAGGTGGCATTAAAATAGAGCAACACGCAGATGGGCCTCAAACCAGCTATCATGCGCGATGTTCCGGCCGATGTTACTTCGATGAGGAAGGTACTTGGTCAGAAGCTTGGCAAGCAATACGCTGCAAATCCTAATGTGGCGAGATATGCGTTCGTCCTCAAATTCCCCGATGGCGTTGTCACCGGGCGCGTAGTTTTTCATGCGCTAGGAGGAATACCCACTCCGCGCGGTCCGATGTTGCTCGCAGGTCAGCACTTTACGGTAGAAGCAATGGATCTCGCCAAGGCGGAAGGCTGTGAACGAATTCTTTTGGACTGACGCAGCATATATGGAGCGACCGACCGCTAAAGCGCTAAAGGAGCGATTTAGCTACGAGCGGTTCCAGCCTATCCCCGCAAAGCTCTAGCCGGGGCTGCCTCTCCGGCGGTGACGCCGAAAGCTGAAGAGAATCTCTATGAGCGTTTTTATTTAGGTGAACACCGCAGGTCGGTGACAAGGATCACATCAAGGTTTTCGCTATAGTGGACGCCGCGGAAACCTAGTTCGAGCAGAATGATCAGGAAGGCGTCGCTTTCGAATATGACGTGATTGAAGAGGTAGGGCCGCCAGCGCGAACCGGCGGCTAGAGACTTCTCCACACCACGGCGCGCAGTAGCTCGCGCGCGTTCCCAGCCGCAGGGAGCACTAGCGTTGCTCGCCGGGTCGCAAGGCTAATTCCCGATCCAGGTCCGTCAAGCGCACGAGAATATTTTGTACGATCGACATGCAATCGGAATGTCCAAGTGATCGCACTCCGCGCGCCGCCAACTCTCGCTCCAACATGGTCGCTATAAGAGCATGGATACTCAAAAATTTCCCCGTCGCAAAAATGATTGGGTTTCGCCGCAGCTTAAAAGCCGCAACGCGGTCCAACCCACCGAGCCGCGGCCGAGAAGTTACGCCGATGTTCTTTGAATAGAATACCCCGTTCCGAAAAAGGAGTCCGTAGAACCACTGAAGCTGGATTGCTCATAGAGCGCGAACGTGGCACCGTTGGGTCTCCAGCCCCCAATGCTCTCGGCTGCCGGTCCAATTGCGGATAAGGGCGCCGGGAGTGCCTCGGACGTGAAGGTCGCAGGAGTAGAATTACGACTGCTCCTGCGACCGACACCGCGACGTTCCGCACGATCGACGCGGCACCGGACCTATGCACATCGTGGGCCAACCTGTCTGCGATCTTAGACCGTTGCTTGCAAGAAACTGTCAGTGTTGCTTTCTAGGCGGGGCCGTGGGGGACACACGCGGCTCTGTTTAGAGGTGGAGGCCGCCAGCGTGAACCGGCGCGGGTCAGCGTTTTGCTGCGCTTCCGGCCAACTGCATCGCAAGATCAAGGGCCGCAATCCCTATTTGGTCGGTCGGACTGGATTTACAACGCCGATCCATCCAAGCGACAATCGCTAAAAAATCGCCGCCGCCGATAATTTCTCTATCGCTGCTGACATTCAGACCGCTGATGAACCCAACAACCCAGGACTCGAAAGCGCCTTTTACTACGGCGTTCTTGGTTCTGCTGGTCCAGGCCGAGCACGATTGCGAACCTGCACCGACGATGGTCGCCCCGGCGGTGAGTGAGCCAGTCGGCAGTAGCAGGAAGGCAGCAACTGCCAACATTCTCATCTTCTGAACCATTGGCTGCATCAGAAGCCCAGCCTACCGGGCCAATTGTCGCTGTCAGTAGCATACCCATACGTCATCAAACCCCGGACACCACACCCACGATGCGCAGTAGGTCGCTGCCTTCCGGCTAGCCAGGCGGCTGAACGCGGGTATTGCGCTGCGATCGCCAAGTCTCCCGACGTCGAGGCAATCTTGCATTCTGGACAGTGAGCGCAGTTCCCATGGAACGCCCCTGTGGTCCGATACAGCTTACTCCAGCCAGCCTGAAAACCAAGATGAAGCGTGCTTTCCGATACAGCTCAATGCGAGCGAACCGACGATTGAGGACAAGGCAGACCACAGCCAAACCCGGCCGCGCGCAGCGCTGATCGAACGCAGATACAGAAAGGCTCCAAGGAGCAAACCGTAGTTTCTGCGAAAATCACCGTTGAGCTTGGCGATCTTCGACAGTTCAGAAGCGGCTTCGATTTGATCCGGCATTGTGCTGGTCCTCATGTTAGAGCCAGCATCCTATGAACCATTGTTTTGCCCGACGGCACAAGCATAAAATTCGGTAAATCAAAATCTATCATGTTGCCATTGACCTACCCGTTGCGTGTTCGGCCACCAAGCGCACTAGCCCCAGCGGCTGGCTCTAGCGCCTCCCTCCTCATATCTTGCCGACCATGTCCGCCGCTCGCATCATCAAACCGCCGCCGATGTCGGGCGGGGACCGTAAGCACTTCGCCCGCGAGATTCACAAGGCAGAGGTGACGTTCGCAAACCTCATCGAGCAATCGGCCCAAGCCCATGCCGCGGCGGACGCCGCCCGGGCCAAGGCTTATGCGCTCGATTGCGCAGCCTGGAACACCGCGCTTTTCATCGGAGAGCTCGATCATGCTTCTCCCACAATCGCGGCCGCTATTGCCGGCGGCTTTCCGCTCCTCGAAGTCCGCTGCGAACACTGCAAGCACACCGAAATCATCGATCTTGCATTGGTGGTGCAACCGCGCGACCGGCAGGTCGCGCTGATGCGGAACTTCTATATTGCAGCCCTTGCCAGCAGTCCCTCCGTAAAAAACGTCGGCCCGACTTGATCGGCTTGCATCCGGCAGGCACCCCACAGCCGGAAGCGCCCTCCCGGCGTTCCAAGAAGGCCTCCTGACGATGTGCAATCTCTATAGCATCACCGCCAACCAGGCGGCGATCAGCGAGCTGTTCCGCGTCGTCAATCGTTACGTGGGCAATCTCGCGCCCATGCCTGGCGTCTTCCCCGACTACAAGGCTCCGATCGTGCGCAATGGCGCCAATGCTCGAGAGCTCGCGACCGCGCGGTGGGGTATGCCCTCGTCGTCGAAGGCGCTCATGGACGCGACGAAGAAACGCGCGGAAAAGCTGCAGACAAAAGGTAAGACAGTCGAGATTTCAAGGAGCTGCGGCGGATGAGCCGGACAGCGGCACCACCAACATCCGAAACGTGAAGTCGAAGCATTGGACGCGCTGGCTGGGCCCGGAGCATCGCTGCGTAGTTGACGGCTAGCACACGCAACGAGGCGGCGAGGCATGACCGGTTAGTCGATGGGAGGGCAGCCCACCAAATGTCCGAATTTGCGCTGCGTTCAACAGAGCCAGTCTGGTAACGCACGACAAACATTCCGACACCTGATAACGATCGGATCAGTTCTGTGCAAGTTTGCTGTGAATTTATCGGAAGGGCTATTGATGATTCATCTAGAGCAGTTGACTGCCTGTTAGTGGCTCCACGACGACGACCGAGAACGGAAACACTGAAGCATTTCCCCTGCAGGATGTTCGCCGATCAGAATGGCTACCCTCATAACAGCACGCCAAGCCTTCTCTTTATTGCGCTAATCTAACCTATCTCCGCCAGACCGCACTGCGCAGTAGAGAAGCAAAATATTCAATTGTAACACTCCCTTTTGTGATCGACTGCAACTCCCGTTGATCGATCACGACGCCCGGAGAGATCAGTTTGGACCTTTCCAATTGAATGTCGTGGTTCGTCGAATTCAGCTGCGGGTACTATCAATGAGATCAGGCCGCCCACTCTCGCCGCGTACTCCACTGCCTGCTCGCTACCCACCTGCTGGAAGTTGGCCTGCAATGATGAGAGCAGACCTGGCGGCTGCCTACCTAGACTTTGACGACACAGCTGAACTGGGCCGCGCGATCTGCCGCGGCGACGCCCCCCCGCCGGTCAGCTGTCGCAGAACAGGAAGGCTACGGCAGCCGGTTTGGTCGAAGGCGATAATGGATCAGTTCGCAGCGCCACCTCGAAGAAGGGAAACAAAGGAACAGGAGGATCTTTTATGTCTGGTATGATATCGGTTGAGCCTAGGCTTCCTCGATACTGTCGGCAAAAGCTGCTGACGAACAATACAGTTGCTTATTATTTCTCACCGCCAAGCTGGGCTCGTCGGCAGGGCTGCGAATTGAGGCCCGAACCTTTAGGGAGCGACTATGCCAATGCCGTCGAGCGGGTCGAGCAGGTCCTCTTACCCGCATTCGAGAGTTGGCGATCGCAAGGACTAAGTGACATAATCCCCGTCTCTCCCGAACCGGGCACGTTCGATTGGCTAGTCGGAGTCTTCCAAGCTCATCAGAAGTGGGCAGAACTCGACAGCAACACCCAACGCTTGTACAGGAGGAGTCTCGAGCTCTTCGCCAGTCATGAGTTGAAGGACGGAAATCGGGCGGGATCAAAGAAACTGTCCGATTTCACGAAAGCCTTCGTAGACGCAGTTTATGGGAAGCTGCTAGTTACTTCAAAAGTCAGCAGCGATGGAGACGTGATCGTCCGGGAGCGTCGCCGCTATGCCAATATGGCTATGGCATGCTGCCGGCGCGCCTGGTTCGTTGGCCAACGTGCCCAAGAAAAGATCGTACCTGCCAGCAATCCATTTTCGCGCATGGGACTAAGGTCTCGTGCGCCTGGGCGACCGATACGGCCGACACCCACGGCTACTTGGGATGAACTTGTCGCCTTCCGAGCTGCCGCAAGGAAGCTTGATTACCGGTCAATCGGAACTGCCGCTCTGCTGGCGTGGGAATGGTTACAGCGCGAACAGCACGTGTTCGGTGCCTTCGACATTTCGCACTATCGCCCGAGCGAACGGCCAAACAGCGTCAGGATCGTGCACCCAAAGAATGGAGAGGAAGCCTGGTGGCCGTTGTTCGACGAAGCTGGAGTCCCTCTATTTCCTGAACTGATGACTGAGCTGGACGAAATCTCGAAGGATTCTACCCCGGGCCTGGTCTTTCGACGTGACCACGCGCATCGCCGGTCAGCAACCCCGCTTCCATGGATTACCCCACGCAAGGACCTGCGTTATCTGCGTAGCGTGGTAAAGGAGATAATTTCGGAAGCTGGCCTTCGCAAGGAACTTTCGTTTGCGTCGTTCCGGCACGGGGGATTCACGGAAGGCGCCGACAGCGACCTCACGGACGCGGAGTTGCGCGCTGCGGGTCGACATCGATCGAGCCGCCAACTACCAACCTACGCCAAACGTACCGGCAAGCAGTTGATCACAGCCACAAAGAAGCGCCGCCAGGAACGGATAAGATCACTTCTTGTTCGATTAAATGCCAACCTTCCCTCTGATTAGCGCGCGTCGCTGGACTCAGACTACCCGCTCGCGATGAAATCCTAACCTACTTTCCCGTCCAGACCGGCTTGCGCTTCTCGCTGAACGCCTTCAGCCCCTCCTTCGCATCCTCAGTCATCGCCAGCAGTGCGATCTGGCTCTCCGTATAGGCGATGCTCTCGTCGAACGACATCGAGGCGATGGCGCGCATGGCGTATTTGCCGCGGCGGATCGCGGTCGGGGATTTGTCAACGATGCGGCCGATCAGCCAGTCGACCTTGGCGTCGAGTTCGGCCGTGGGCACGACGTAGTTGAGCAGACCCGCAGCCTGCGCGGCCTTCGCGTCGAACGGCTCGCCGGTGAGCGCCCATTCGTTGACGAGGCGCGGCGGCGCGATGGACTGCAACAGGCTCAGCACCTGCATCGGGAACACGCCGACCTTCACCTCCGGCAGGCCGAAGATGACGTGATCGGCCGCGACAGCCATGTCGGTCATGCAGAGCAGGCCCATGCCGCCGGCCATGCAGGCGCCGCCCATCCGCGCGATCGCCGGCTTGGTCGCGTTCTGCGACAGGCGCAGCAGGTCGGCATAGTCGACATTCGGCTTGGAATGATCCATCGCGAAGGCCGCGCCGGAATTCTGTAAATCGGCGCCGGCGCAGAACGCCTTGTCGCCCGCCCCCGTCAGCACGATGACACGGACATCCTTGTCGTCATGCGCGTCGCGGTAGCCCTTGGTGATGCCGGCAATGACGTCGCCGTTCAGCGCGTTGCGCTTCTCCGGCCGGTTGATGGTGATCCAGAACGCCTGCCCGCGCTTTTCGGTGATGACGGCTGTAGTGTCGGTCATGGCACGCTCGCTTCCTTGCTCCCGTTTGGCAACCATTTGCGGCAGCTCGAACGACGGGTGCAAGGGCAATCTGTAAGGTCGTGCCGCTTTAGCGCCTCGACACAAATTGGCAGGAAGTCAGCGCGCGAGCGCGCCTGAAGCCAAAGCTGCTTTCCGGATCCAGACCTTGTTGTCGTGGAACGCAGCGCCTCCGATCGGCGCGATCGTGTCGGCGCCGGTCAGGGTGTTGATGCCGCGGCCGCCGATATGATTTTTGTTGGGGTGCACCGACTCCGCGATCAGCACGCCGCGCCGCACGCCCTCGAAAAGCGCGGCCACCAGCGTGGTCTCGCCCCTGGCATTGCCGAGCGTCACCGCATCACCATCGGCGATCTCGAGTGCCGCCGCATCCAGCGGGTGGATCATCACGCTCGCCTTGCCTTCGCGCGCCTGCGAGGACGGCGTCTCGTTGAAGGTGGTATTGAGGAAGCTGCGCGAGGGGCTGGTGGCGAGGCGGAACGGATGAGCCTGGTCGGTGTGCTCGATGACAGCCCAATGGTCGGGCAGATCAGGCATCTTGTCGAAATCGCCCATCGTCCGGCCGAACGGCGGATGCGCCCAATCCGCCTTAAAGTGGAATTTCCTGTCGGCATGGGCAAAGCCGTCGAGATAATGCGAAGTGCGGAAGTCCGGTTGCAGATCACGCCAGATATCGGCTTCGAGGCCGGCGATGTCGCCGTGATCGCTCAGCTTCAGCGTTGCGTCGATCAATTCGCGCGGCGTCATCTCAAAACCGCGATGCGTCGCGTCAAGCCGCGGCGCGAGCGCCTGCAAGACCTGGTGGTTGGAGCGGCATTCGCCGGGCGGGTCGATCAGCTTTGGCCCGACCGAGATGTGCTGGTGACCGCCCCCGTAATAGAGATCGTCGTGCTCCATGAACATGGTTGCCGGCAGCACGATGTCGGCCATCAGCGCCGTCTCGGTCATGAACTGCTCATGCACCGCGACGAACAGGTCCTCGCGGGCAAAACCCTGGCGGACCAGTGCCTGCTCCGGCGCCACCGTCATCGGGTTGGTGTTCTGGATCAGCATCGCCTTGACCGGGCCCTTGCCGAGCAGGGCCTCGGCATCGCCGGTGAGGATCCGGCCGATCTGCGACTGGTCGAGCGCGCGCGTCGTCGTATCGATCGCGTCGTGGGCTTCGATGATGGATTCGTTGAAATGCCAGAGCGCGTAATTGTTGAAGAAGGCGCCGCCGCCTTCATATTGCCAGGCGCCGGTCACCGCGGGAATGCAGAGCGCCGCGTGCATCTGCGTCGCGCCATTGCGCGACCGGGTGAAGCCATAGCCGAGGCGGAAGAAGGTCCGCTGCGTCTCGCCGACCAGTTTCGCGAACGCCTCGATCTCCGCGACCGGCACGCCAGAGATCGCGGAGGCCCATTCCGGCGTCCGCGTCTTCAGATGCGCCTCGAGCTCGGCGGGGCAGTCGGTGTACTTGTCCATGTAGGCGCGGTCAGCGTAGCCGTCGCGGAACAGGACATGCATCACGCCGCAGGCAAAGGCGCCGTCGGTGCCGGGCCGCAGCAGGATCTTGATGTCAGCCTGCTTCATGGTCTCGTTGTCGTAGATATCGACCGCCGCGATTCTGGCACCGCGCTCCTTACGAGCGCGTGCGGCGTGCGTCATCACGTTGACCTGGGTGTTGACGGGATTGGTGCCCCAGATCACCACGAGGTCGGACAGCGCCATCTCGCGCGGGTCGACGCCGGCAATCTTGCCGGTACCGATCGCAAATCCGATGCGCGCGACATTGGCGCAGATGGTCTGATAGAAGCGCGAATATTTCTTCACATGCGTCAGACGGTTGAGCCCGTCGCGCATCACGAGGCCCATCGTGCCGGCGTAGTAGTAAGGCCAGATCGATTCGGCGCCGAACTCGCGCTCGGCCTGATTGAAGCGGTGTCCGATCTCGTCGAGCGCCTCGTCCCAGGAAATCCGCGCGAACTGCCCGGAGCCCTTCGCACCGGTCCGGCGCAGCGGATACATCAGCCTTTCAGGATGATGGATACGCTCGGCATAGCGCGCGACCTTGGCGCAGACGACGCCGGCCGTATAGGTCTGCTTCTTCGAACCGCGGACGCGTCCGATGCTGCGTCCCTCGACCACCTCGATATCGAGCGCGCAGGCCGACGGGCAATCATGCGGACAGGTCGAATGGCGAATTTCGATCTTGTTTTCGATCTTGTTTTCGAACTTGGCGTGCTGGTTCATGTCCCAGTTCGTAACACCAAAATACCAGCCCGCCGAGAGCATTTTGCCGGCATTTCCCATGCGAATTGCTCAAGGCGCATGCGCGGCCGGTTCCTGCCGCGACCGCAAAATCGGGCGGGATCACACCGAAGGCCGCCGGATATTCCGGCGATGGCCGGTTTTGTGAGGCGTCGACAGTCCGCCTCCCCTGCCGTTACAGTGCCGGCCAACAAAACGACATCAGGGAGGTGGGCATGGTAGCCCGACGTCTTATGCCGGCGCTGGCCGCCGGCGTGCTTGCCGCAGTCTCCGCGGCCCCCTCCCTTGCGCAAGACTATCCCAACCACGCGGTCCGGATCGTCGTCCCCTTCGGCGCCGGGGGGCCGGCCGATGTCGCGGCCCGGCTAATCGGCAACGTGCTCCAGGACAGCTTTGGCCAGCCCTTCGTGATCGAGAACCGCACCGGTGCGGGCGGCGTCATCGGCACGGTGGAGGCGGCGAAATCGCCGGCCGACGGCTACACGCTGCTGATGATGTCCAACACCCAGACCGCGAACGAATCGCTGCTGACACCTGACAAGCGCAAATACGAGCTGATGCGTGACCTTGCGCCGATCGCACCGGTCAACTATTCCGATCTCGTCATCGTGGTGAACCCGCAAATCCAGGCGACGACGCTGGCGGACTTCATCGCACTCGCCAAAGCGCAGCCGGGCAAGCTGAACTACGCCTCCTCCGGCCAGGGCACGCCCTATCACATGGCCGGCGAGCTGTTCAAAGCCATGGCCGGCATCGACGTGGTCCATGTGCCCTACCGCAACAGCGGCGAGGCGCGCAGCGGCGTGATCGGCGGGCAGGTGCAGATGATGATCGATGCCGTCCCGGCAATGGCGCCGAACATCGGCGAGAACCAGGTCCGTGCGCTCGCGACCACCGGCAAGCAGCGCTCCGCGGTGCTGCCGAAGGTGCCGACCGCGAGTGAAGCCGGTGTCGCCGGCTATGAGGCGACGATCTGGCTCGGCCTGATGGCGCCGGCGGGCACGCCGAAGCCCATCATCGACAAGCTCAATGCCGCCGTGAACGCAATGGTGAAGCGGCCCGACATCGTCAAGCTCTGGACCGAACAGGGTGCCGTGCCCATGTCGATGACGCCGGAGGAGTTCGAAAAGTTCCTGCGCGGCGACATCGAGAAATGGGCCGACGTCGTCAAGAAGTTCGACAAGTCGTAAGGCTGCGGATCGAGAATGTCTGTGATTGAATTCCAGTTGAACGGAACGGCGATGGCCGTCGACATCGATCCCGATCGAACGCTGCTCGACGTGCTGCGCGGCCGGCTCGGCGTCACCAGTGCGCATTTCGGCTGCGGAGCCGGTGAATGCGGGGCCTGCCACGTCATGGTCGATGGCCGCGCGATGACGTCCTGCGACATGCCGATGTGGTCGGTGGCAGACAAGGATGTCGTCACGGTCGAGGGCCTCGGCACGGCGGACGCGCCGCACCCGCTGCAACGCGCCTTCATCTCCGAGCAGGCGATGCAATGCGGCTATTGCGTCTCCGGGATTTTGATCAGCGCGGCGGCGCTGCTGAAGCACAATCTCTCGCCGACGGAGGCTGAGGTCAGAACGGCGCTCGATCGCAATCTCTGCCGCTGCGGATCGCACAACCGCATGGTGCGCGCCGTGCTGCGGGCAGCCTCGGAGATGGCGGCATCATGAGCGCGCCATCCCCTGCCCCGCAACTGCCGGCCAGCCTGGCGGCCAATCCACGGCTCTCGTCCTGGGTGACATTCACCGGCGAAGGCCGCGTGGCGATCTCACCCGGCAAGGTCGAGATCGGCCAGGGCATCGTCACGGCCCTGGCCCAGATCGCCGCGGACGAGCTGGATGTCGATGTTGGCCGGATCGAGATGATCCGCGCCTCGACCGCGATAAGCCCGAATGAAGGCGTCACCTCGGGCAGCCTGTCGATCCAGCAATCCGGCCGCGCGCTGCGGCACGCCTGTGCCGAGGTGCGCCAGCGCTTCCTGGCTGCTGCATCGGAGCGTCTCGGTGTCGATGCGGCATTACTTAATATCGATGACGGCGAGATCTCGGGTCCCGGCAATGTCAGGACCAGCTATTGGGAGCTGGCCGGCGATGTCTCGCTCGACCACGACGCCACCATAGGCGCAATCGCGAAGAGCATTGCCGAGCGCGCCGTCGCCGGACATTCGGCCCAGCGGGTCGATATTCCCGACAAGGTATTCGCACGGCCACGTTTCATCCACGACCTTGCACTGCCAGGGCTGGTGCATGGACGCGTGCTGCGGCCGGACGTTCCGGGCGGGAGGCTGACGGCGCTCGACCAAGATGCCACGCGCGCCATTCCTGGGCTCATCGCGATCATTCGCGATGGCGGCTTTGCCGGCGTGGTCGCTGACAGCGAGGCAGCGGCGAAAGCCGCATTAAAGACTTTGCGCAAGGGCGCGCATTGGTCGGCGGGCCAGCCCCTGCCTGATGAAGATGATCTCGCCGGCTTCCTGAAGAGCCAGCCTGTCGAAACGACCGTCATTGACACCAAGGCCGCAGCGACAACGCACAAACCGGTCAAAACCCTGCGGCGACAATATACGCGCCCTTACATCGCCCATGCCTCGATCGCGCCGTCCTGTGCGATCGCACAATGGACCGGTGATCGTGTCCATGTCTGGACGCACAGCCAGGGCGTCTACCTGCTGCGCGCAGATCTCGCGATCGTGCTGAAGCTTCCGGCCGAAAACATCGTCGTCGAGCACATGGAGGGCGCCGGTTGCTATGGGCACAATGCGGCCGATGACGTCGCGCTCGATGCCGCGCTGCTGGCGAAAGGAGCCGGCGGCCGTCCGGTGCGGGTGCAGTGGTCGCGCCACGACGAGATGTCCCACGCACCGTTCGGCGCCGCCATGGCGATCGAGATCGAGGCCGATCTGGATGCGGACGACGAGATCGTCGGCTGGCGCCATGTGATCTGGAGCAACGGCCACGCGGCGCGGCCCGGGCGTGCGGCCCAGCCCGCGCTGCTTGCGGCAAGCGAGATCGAGAACCCCTACCCGCGCATGATCTCGACCAACCCGCCGGCCGCCAATGGCGGCGGCGGCGACCGCAACTCCGTTCCGCTTTATGACCTGCCGGCCTGGGCGATCACGAGCCACCGGCTGCTGACTATGCCGGTCCGCACCTCGGCGCTGCGGACCTTGGGAGGACAAGGCAATGTGTTCGCGATCGAGTCCATGCTCGACGAGATCGCGACCCTGCGCGGCGAGGACCCGGTCGCGTTTCGCCTGCGTCACCTGCGCGACGAGCGCGCGAAGGACATCATCCGCACCGCGGCGCGGCGCGCAGCGTGGAAGCCGGAGAAACGAGCCGGCATCGGTCACGGCGTCGGCTTTGCCCGCTACAAGAATACGGGCGCCTATTGTGCCGCGATCGCGGAGATCGAAGGTGCAGACGACATCCGAGTCAGGCGGCTGACGCTCGCGGTCGATGTCGGCGAGGTCATCAATCCGGACGGCGTCATCAATCAGATCGAGGGCGGCGCGATCCAGGCGACGAGCTGGGTGCTGAAGGAGCGCGTCCGCTTCGACCGAACCCACATTACGTCGACGTCCTGGACGGACTATCCGATCCTGAGGTTCAGCGAGGTGCCGGCGGTAGATGTCGAGATCATCCAGCGGCCGGAGATCGAACCGGTCGGTGCCGGCGAGGCCGCGCACGGGCCGGTGACGGCTGCGATCGCGAATGCGATCTATGATTGCCTCGGCGTTCGCGTGCGAGACCTGCCCTTCACGCGCGACAAGATCATCGCAGCCATGGAGCTTGCATCGTGACGACACTGACCATCTTGAGCGGCGGCGCGGCCCAAGGCCTGGTGCGCGGCCTCACTGACGCCTTCAAGGCGCGGACCGGCCTTAGTATCGACGGCTCGTTCGGCGCGGTCGGAATTATGGCCGACAAGCTGCGCGCGGGCACATCGGCCGACCTCGTCATCCTGACGCAGGCGCTGCTCGCGAAGCTTGACGCGGAGAAGCTGGTCGTCCCCTCCTCGATCGCTGATATCGGCAAGGTCGAGACCGCGCTGGCGGTCCGCAGCCGAGATCCGAGAGTGACGGTGCAGAACGAGGCAGATTTGCGCGAGGTCCTGCGCTCTGCGGATGCCATCTACGTTCCCGACACCAAGGCATCGACCGCAGGGCAGCACGTCGCCAAAGTGCTGGACCAGCTCGGCATTGCCTATGAGGTCGCCTCGCGCCTAAAGATCTTTCCGAACGGCGCGACCGCAATGCGGGAGCTTGCCGCCTCCACCGCGACGCGGCCGATCGGATGTACCCAGGCCACCGAGATCATCGCGACCGACGGCATCGCACTCTCAGGCTCGCTGCCACCCGGCTGCGAGCTCGTGACGATGTACACGGCCGGCGTGACTGCGCGGGCTGCGCATCCGAAGGAGGCTGCGGCCCTGATCGCGCTGCTGACCGGCGTAGAGCATAGGAATCTGCGCCAGCGCGTGGGCTTTGCCGGCTAGATGCGAATGACCGCCCTATTTGTGCAATTGGGTGAGACCGGTGGGCGGGCCGTCGACCGCGGTCCAGCCGCCGTCGACGAACAATGTGCTGCCGCTGACATAGCTCGCGGCATCCGAGGCGAGATAGGCAACGGCGGTCGCAACCTCGTCGGCGCTGCTCCAGCGGTTGAACACGGTGTGGCCGGCATAGAGATTATAGATATCCGGCCGCTGCTTGAACGGGCCGGTCAGCGCGGTCTCGGCAATGCTGGGGGCGATCGCGTTGACGCGCACGCCGGCATGGCCGACCTCGGAGGCAAAGCCCTTCACCAAAAGGCCGATCGCCGCCTTGGTCGAGCCGTAGACACCAAGGCCGGGCTCGATGGTCACCGCGCGCACCGAGGAGCAAGCGATGATGCTGCCGCCCTTCTGCGCCACCATGATGCGGCCGAAGGCCTGGAAGAACCACACCGTGCCCTTGACGTTGAGGTTGAGGACCCGGTCGAGATCTTCCTCGGTATAATCGAGAATGGTCTTGCGGATGTTGAGCCCGGGCGTCGTCACGGCGATGTCGAGCCGCGAGAATTTCTGCATCACGATCTTGGCGAGCGCGTTAACGTCCCCAGCGCTCGCCGCATCACACGCGGCAGCTTCAGCCCAGCCGCCCTTGTCGCGAATGCCGGCGGCGGTCGCCTCCGCCGCGTCAAGCGCACGATCGGCGCAGACGATTCGGGCCCCGAGCCCCGCCAGCGCCTCGGCCGACGATTTGCCGATGCCCGAGGCGGCGCCGAGCACGACGGCCGTCTTGCCGGTGAGATCGAAGAGCTTGCGATAGTCAGTCACGGACGGAGTCTCCCTGTGTTGCTGCTATCCCTTGTAACCCATCAGCAGACGGGGCAGCCACAGCGAGAATGCGGGGACGTAGGTCACGAACATCAGGGCTGCGATCAGCGCGGCGTAGAACGGCAGGATGGTGCGCATCACCGCGCCGACAGAGATGCCGCCGATGGCGCAGCCGACGAACTGCGTCGTTCCGACCGGCGGGGTGTTCAGCCCCAGCGCGCAGTTGATCAGCATCAGCATGCCGAACTGCACGGGGTCCATGCCTGCCTTCATCGCGATCGGCAGGAAGATCGGCGTGCAGATCAGGATCGTCGCGGCCATGTCCATGAACGTGCCGAGCACGAACAGGATGATGTTGATCAGCAGGAAGATCATCCAGGGCTGCGTCGACACCTTGCTCATGAGGTCGCCGGCGAAATCGGCGACTTCGTAGAGGCCCATCAGATACTGGAACATGGTGGAGACACCGATCAGCAGCAGCACCACGCCAGTGGTCTTCACAGCTTTCGCAGCTGCGCGCAGGAAGTTCGGCAGCGTCATGGTGCGGTAGATGAAGAACGTCAGCAGGATCGTGTAGGTGACCGCGACGGCTGCGGATTCGGTCGCCGTGAAGACACCGGACAGGATGCCCGCAAGGATAATGCCGACGATCAGAAGGCCCGGCAGTGCGGCCGCAAGAGAGCGGAACACCTCGGCCCAGCCCGGGAACTTGCCCGCGGGATAGCCGCGCTTCACGGCCACCGCGTAGGCCGCAACCAGCATGCACACCATCAGCACCAGCGCCGGCAGCAGACCGGCCGCGATGAGCGCGCCGATCGAGACTTTGCCGCCGGCGGCGAGCGCATAGATGATCATGTTGTGGCTGGTCGGCATCAAGGCTCCGACCAGGGAGGCATGGGTGGTGACGTTGACGGCGTAGTCGGTGTCGAACCCTTCCTTCTTCATCATCGGGATCATCACCGCGCCCATCGCGGAGACGTCGGCGACAGGCGAGCCGGACACGCCGCCGAACAGCGTGCAGGCGACCACGTTCGACATGCCGAGTCCGCCGCGGATGTGCCCGACGAGGTTCTTGGCGAGCTGCACGATCTTGTCGGCGACGCCGCCATGCAGCATCAGCTCGCCGCTGAAGACGAAGAACGGAATGGCCAGGAACGAGAAGATGTTCATCCCCGACATCATCTGCTGGAAGATGACGGCGACCGGCAGGCCTTCGTAGAGGATGGTGCAGATCGCCGAGAGGCCGATCGCGAAGGCGACCGGGACGCCAAGGATCAGGAAGCCGAAGAACGTGGCGCCGAGGATGATCAGTTCCATGAGGGGACGACCTCTTCGCCGCGCAGGAGAGCAATGATGTGCTCGATCGAGAAGGAGACGATCAGGACGCCGGAGGCGATCAGCGGCACGTAGCGGATCACTTCGGGCAGGCCGAGATTGGGAATTTTTACGGTTCCGACCGAGGCACCGAGGATCCAGCCGTTATAGGCCATCGCGATGCCGAACACGGCGACGAGGACGTGGATCAGGAGCTCGATCTTCTCGCGAACATGGTCCGGCAGCATCACCAGCAGACTGTCCATGCCGATATGTCCGGCGTCGCGGACGCCGACAGCAGCGCCGATCAGCGTGACATAGAGGATCAGAACCAGCGCAAGATTCTCGGTCCAGGTCGGGCTGGAGTTGAGCACGTACCGTCCGAACACCTGATAGAAGACGATGGTGACGATGACGAGCAGCCCCGTCACTGACAGATACATGCCGAGGCGCGCGACGACGGCATTGATCCGCGACAGCAAGCCGGTCGACGAGCGTCCGGCGGCCTCCTGCTCGTGGCTGGCAACATGTGGGTCTGTCATCCCGCGCCTCCTCCCACGGATCCGATGTCGCTTCGCAGCGACGCCGGACCCGATCCCGCTGCTCTTACTTGGTGTCCTGGATACGCTTGACGAGGCTCTTCAGCTTCTCGTCACCGGCGAACTTGTCGTACACCGGCTTCATCGCATCGACGAACTCCTGCTTGTTGGCGATCGTCACGACCTGGACGCCGGCCGCCTCGACGGTCTTGCGGGAGGCCTGCTCACGCTCGTCCCAGAGCTTGCGCATGACGGGCACCGACTCCTTGGCCGCCTTGCGGATCATCGCCTGATCATCCTTGCTCAGCGTATCCCAGACCGTCTTGGACATCACGAGAACCTCGGGCGCCAGCGAGTGCTCGGTGACGTTATAGAACTTGGCGGCCTCGAAGTGGCGTGAGGACTCGTAAGAGGGCCAGTTGTTCTCGGCGGCGTCCACGAGGCCGGTCTTGAGCGCAGTGTAGACCTCGCCATAAGGCATCGGCGTCGCGTTGGCCCCGAGGCTCTGGATCATGCCGACCCACAAATCGGATTGCTGGACGCGGATCTTCAGGCCCTTGAGGTCGGCGAGCGACTTGACTGGAGCCTTGACGGTGTAGATGGACCGGGCGCCGCTGTCGTAATAGGCAAGGCCGATCAGGCCTGCGGGCGCCATGGCCGCCAGGATCTCATCCCCGATCGGTCCGTCGAGGACGGTGCGCATATGCTGCGTGTCGCGGAACACGAAGGGCAGGCACAACGCGATGGTCTCGGGCACGAAGTTGTTCAGTGGCGAGGCGTTGATGCGCATCATGTCGAGCGCGCCGATCTTGAGCTGCTCGATGGTGTCCTTCTCGGAGCCCAGGGCGCCGTTGGGGAACACCTTCACGCCGAGCTTGCCGCCGCTCGCCGCCGCGAGCTGCTTGCCCATGAACTTGACCGCTTCGACGGTCGGATAATCGGCGGGGTGGATGTCGGCGGAGCGGAAATCGCGTGCGGTCGCCAGGGGCGCTGAGATCGCCAGCAGAGCGGCTGCAATGATACTGGTGAGTGTCTTCATCGAGGCTTCCTCCTGAGGTGATTATGTTATTGGGCAGATGCTGCGGGCCGCCTTGGGTCGCTCCACTTCCGGTGTGAAGTCAAGCGCCAATGTCGTCCCTAGGGCGGGCGGCATTCTCTGTCCAAGCCAAATGCGGCATCGATCAATGCTGGAGTTGCATTGATCGGTCCCCACCCGTTCGGGACCGCAACCGACATTGGCTACCGTTTGTCCGAATAGGTCCACACCGGCGCGTGATTTGACGCCATTGGCAGCGCCTGCCCAAAATGCGACGCAACAAAACATCGCGAGGAAACGCCATGCCGCGGAAGCTGATCGATATTTCCGTGCCGCTTCGAAACGACGTGACCGCCGATCCGCCGGGCAATCATCCGACGATCCAGTATATCGATCACAGCCAAGGCCTGCCGCGCATGCTGCAGTTCTTCGACGGCCTCAAGGCGCAGGATCTGCCCGACGGACAGGGCTGGGCGGTCGAGCAGGTCTCGCTGTCGACGCACAACGGCACGCATCTCGACGCGCCCTGGCACTTCCATCCAACCATGAATCGCGGCGAGCGATCGTGGACGATCGACGAGGTCCCGTTGGAATGGTGCTTTCAGCCCGGCGTCAAGCTGGACTTCCGGCATCTGCCCGACGGCTATGTCGCCAGCGCCGCCGATGTCGAGACGGAGCTGAAGCGGATCGGACACACGCTGTCGCCGCTGGAGATCGTCGTCGTCAACACCAGTGCCGGTGCCAAATTCGGCCAGGCCGACTACGTCAATTCCGGCTGCGGCATGGGCTATGAAGCCACCATGTATTTGCTCGAACGCGGCGTGCGGCTGACCGGCACCGACGGCTGGAGCTGGGATGCGCCGTTCGTCTACACCGCCCGGAAATATGCGGAAACAAAAAATGCCGGACTGATCTGGGAGGGCCACAAGGCGGGCCGGCACATCGGCTATTGCCATCTCGAGAAATTGCACAATCTCGACAAGCTGCCATCGACCGGATTCACGGTCTCATGTTTTCCGGTGAAGATCGAACGCGCCTCCGCGGGCTGGACCCGGGCGGTCGCCATCATCGACAGCTAGCGACAAGGGCTCACTCGCCGTCGAGGCCGCTCTCGGCGAGTTCACGCAGCGCGTCGGTATCGAGAACGACGATGGCGCCGTGCTCGAGACGAACCCAGTTGCGTCCGGCCCAGACGCGCAATTGCTTGTTGATGCTTTCGCGCGTCATCCCCACCATCTCGCTGATCTCCTGCTGCGTGATGGCGAGCGTGCCGCTGCCGGAGTCGAGCTTGCGCTCTTCGGTGAGACCGAGCAAAGCGCTGGCGAGCCGGCCCGGGAGGTTTTGCAGGATCACCTGCTCGACCTGCTGGCTGGTCCAGCGCAGGCGCGCGCAGAGCAGCTCGATGAATTTCATGGCAAGCGCCGGCTGGCTCTTCACGAACGGAAGAAAGTCGCGGCGGTCGATGATGTAGAGCTCGCAATTGGTATTGGCGGTCGCATCAGCCGAACGCGGCGCACCATCGAGGACGGCGATCTCGCCGAAGATTTCTCCGGGACCGATCAGATTGAGAATGGCATTCCGCCCATCGGGCGACGAAGAGGAGATCTTCACCGTTCCCGTGATCACCGCGAACAGATTGTTGCCGGGATCGCCCTTGGCGGCAATCGTCGCACCGCGCTTCACCGTGGCGTGTTTGGCATAGCGGCAAAGCTGGTCAAGCGCCTCCGGCTCCAGATCCGCGAAGATCGGGTGCTTACGCAGGACCGATAATTTGTTACCCGCCGACTGTCGGGGGTCGCCGGTCTTGTCCTGAGGCACGCCGCTGGGCTCCTAAGACTGCGAGGCACTGCTGTTCCTGCGTAGTCAGTGTTAGCAGGCTTTTCAACCGGAAAGCATGCACACGGTTTGAGCCAAATACGGCGAAAATGCCGCGGTCAGGCGCGAGGCCGCACCCGGAAGATGCGCCAATGCGTCTCCGTCGATGCAGAGTTGCAGCCCTCGCGCGGCATCTTACGCTGAGGCGCTGAGGCGCTGCCGAGCGACCACGGGCTTACCGGAGAACGCAAGCGGTGCTGAACCGCTAATAGGGAAGGGTCTCAGGAGCTTTTGCGCCCGGCGCCCGAATCGAGCCGGCCTGGGCTGGTTTGCCGGTCTGCCCAGGCTAGAACCCCGGCGAATGCGACAAAGATAGCCACGACGATGATCGTCACCAGCAGCGCGTCGGTCGGCATGATGCCCTCCCCTGATTATTTTGGGCACTATGGGCGACGGGCGCCGGGCGGCATTGATCGGGATCAAAATTTAGGAGTGTGGGGGCCGGGTCAGGCTTCAGGGCGCCGCCAGGGTCTCGACCTTGACCGGGTCGAGTAGGCTGATGCCGCCATGGATGATCTCGATCGCTCCGCGGCGCTCCAGCTTGGTGAAGGTGCGGCTGACGGTTTCGATGGTCAGGCCGAGGTAGTCGGCAATGTCCTGGCGGCTCATCGGCAACGGAACGGTGTTCGACGCCCCCTCGAGCGAGACCAGACGCTCGCGCCAGCCGAGCAGAAAGGTCGCGACCTTCTCGTCCGCGGAGCGGCGGCCGAGCAGAACCATGTGGTCGCGCGCCTGGCTCAGCTCGCGAATGGCCAGCTCGTTGATTCGCCGGAGCAGATGCGGCCGATCCTCGATGAAACGGTTGAACGGCACCTTTGCGAACTGGCACACGGTGACGCCGCCGATCGCATCGGCCGAGAAATTGTGGCGGCCGGACAAATTCATCCCCAGGAAATCGCCAGGCAGCGCGAACCCGACAATCTGCCGCCGACCATCGGGCAGCAGCTTGTACAGCCGCATGACGCCTTCAAGGACGTTGTAGAAGGAAGTCGTGATGTCCTCCTCGGAGAACACGGTCTCGCCCGCGTCGAAATGGACGCGGCGCCCGAGATGCTCGAACTCCCTGAGTTCGGCCGCATCCAGCGACGCACAGACCGCCGATCCGCGTACGGCGCAATCGCTACAGAAATGCCCGCTCGGTTCAATCGTGACCATCGAAGGCTTCATCCACCGCTCCAAGCGCCGGCCGCCCTGCATCAGGCAAAATCTACCGCGCCGGCTGCATTTTACTGCACCGCGCCAAAGCCAGTTGACCCAGATCAATTTTGCCCGACATCCCCGACTTATTCTGCGTCCAGAGTTCGAGGGGATCGCTTTACATGCTGCAAGCCACGCTGCGCCACGGTCTGATTGGGCTGCTTCTGGTCACGCCTGCACTCGCGACTCAGACTGCCGAGCAGCGCGGCAAGGCTTTTGCCGGAGCGAATTGCGCGCGCTGCCATGCGATCGATCGGGTCTCGAACAGCCCGCTCAGGATCGCACCGCCATTGCGCACGCTGCACAACCGCTATCCGATCGAGTCCCTCGAGGAGGCGTTGGCCGAAGGCATCTCGACTGGTCATCCCGGCATGCCCGTCTTCGAACTCAATCCGGACCAGATCCACGATCTGTTGGCCTACCTGAAGACGCTGGAATAGGCGCTCCTACACCGCCTGCACGGTCCAGCCGATCAACTCACCGGCGATTCGGGCGAAGGCGGTGTCGAACGCTGTGACAGCTGCGCCCGGCTCGACCTTGTCGAGCTTCTCGCTGGTCTCGATGAGCCGCGAGGCGACCACCTTGCCGCTCTTGTCGACAATCCGCGCCGACAGCCCGATCTCGACTCGCGCTTCGCCGTCGGTGGCGATGCGGAAGCGCCTGATGTCGATCAGGAGCTGGTAGTCCGCCTGCCCGAGGTCGCTCGTCCGCAAAGGCGCATGGGCGATGTCGTAGTTCTCAAAGCTGTCAATCAGCCGCGCCTGCACCAGCTTTGGAATGCTGTCGGCCCAGAGGAATTCGGCAAAGCCCGGATTGTCGCCGCTGGGTGAGAACAGCATGCGCTGGGTCTGGAGCATTGCGACCGCGGTCGGCTCGGGGATGGCCAGCGACGCAGACAGTGTCTTGCCGGCCGGCCCGAGATTCTGCGGCGTGCGCAAATCGTAGGTGACCTTCTGCGCGGGTGTGCCGCCGCCGGTCATTTTCTCCAGGCCAGCCAGAATGCCATCGATCTTGCCGGTGTTGCGTGCGAGCCCGTCGGAGAACGTCCTGAAATTGGCGATGGTGTCCTTTAGCGGGCCGGAATTGTCCTCCAGCACGGTGTCGACCCGACGCAGTGCATCGCGCGCGGCCTGCGTCATGCTCTGGCCAGCACCGGCCTCCGCAATCAAGGTCAGGGGCTCACCCGATTTGGCGACGATCATGCCGCCCTCCAGCGTCACCACGGGCACGCCGGTCAGCCCCTGGAACTCGAGCCCGACCTTCGTGTCGGTGCGCACCGGCGTGGTGGACGCCACCGAGATCGTTGCGTTGACGAACCGCGGATTATCAGTCGCAAGGCCGAGCTGGGTCACCTCGCCGACTCGGATGCCGTTGAACAGCACGCCGGCGCCGACCAAGAGGCCCGGCACCGGTCCCTGGAATTGGACGTGGTAAGACGTGCGCGGCCCGATGCCGCCGGTGTTGTTCAGCCAATAAACGAAGCCGAACACCGCGATGATCGCGGCCAGCACGAAACTTCCGATCAGCACGTAGGGCGCGCGGGTTTCCATGTCTCATCTCATTTCGTGTTGCAACATCTGCGAGCGCTTGCCGTGGAAATAGGCGCGCACCCAGGGATGCTCGGATTGTAGCAATTCGCGCATCGGGCCGATCGCGACGATCCTGCCGTCGGCGAGCGCGGCGACGCGGTCGCAGACGGTGGTCAAGCTCGCAAGGTCATGCGTGACCATGAACACGGTCAGCCCCAGCGTCTTCTGAAGCGTCCCGATCAGCGCGTCGAAATCACCGGCAGCGATCGGATCGAGGCCGGAGGTCGGCTCGTCCAGAAAGAGAATTGGCGGATCGAGCGCGAGGGCGCGCGCCAGCGCCACGCGCTTGGTCATGCCGCCGGACAGTTCGGCCGGATATTTGTCGGCGTCCCGCGCCTGCAGGCCCACCATCTCCAGCTTGGCGATCGCGATCTCGTCCATCAGTTCCTGCGACAGCACGAGATTTTCGCGCAGTGGAAACTGGACATTCTGCCGGACCGTCAGTGAAGAGAACAGCGCGCCCTGCTGGAACAGGATGCCCCATGTCGTAGCGGCGCCTTCCTTGCGGCCGCCGACCGGCTGTCCCATGACTTCGATGGTCCCGCCCTGGCGCGGGATGAGGCCGATGATGGTGCGCATCAACACCGATTTGCCGCCGCCGGACGCACCGACGAGCCCGAGGATCTCACCCCGGCGGACGTCGAGCGACAGATGGTCGAGCACCGTCTGCCGGCCGAAGCCAACCACGAGGTCGCGGACGCGGATTGCGAACTCCTCTTGCGACGCGTCCATCGTCACATTCCGATCGAGGCAAAGAAGATCGCGAACAGGCCGTCGAGCACGATCACCAGGAAGATGGACTTCACCACCGACGTCGTGGTCTGGCGGCCCAGCGACTCGGCGCTGCCCTTAACGCGCAATCCCTCGCTACAGGCCACGATCCCGATCACCAGCGCCATGAACGGCGCCTTCAGGATGCCTACCTCGAAATGAGTGACGGAAATGGCCTCATGCAGCCGCGCGATGTAGATCGCTGGCCCCATATCGCCATAGAACTGCGCAACCAGGCCACCGCCATAAAGCGCGGCAATCGAGCCGATGAAGGTCAGAATCGGCAGTGCGATGACGAGCGCCGCAACGCGCGGCAGGATCAGGACATCAATGGGATCGAGCCCCATGGTCGAGAGCGCGTCGATCTCCTCGCGCATCTTCATCGAGCCGAGTTCGGCCGTGTATGCACTTCCCGAGCGCCCCGCGACCATGATGGCGACGATCAGCACACCGAGCTCGCGCAGCACAAGGATGCCGACCATGTCGACGGTGTAGGACTCTGCGCCGAACCTGCGGAAATGGAAGAATCCCTGCTGGGCGATGATCGCACCGATCAGGAAGGTGATCAGCACGATGATGGGAATGGCCTGCCACCCGATACGGTAGAGCTGATAGACCAGCGAGGTCAGCCGCAGCGATCGTGGCCGGCGCAGCACGCCGATCACGGCCATAAACAATGCGCCCAGCATTTGCAGGAAGATTGTGATGTCTTCGCCCGCGCCGACCGTGGACTTGCCGAGATCGCCGAGCCTGAGCAGAACCGGATTTTGCGCCGCGACAGGCGCCGGCGTATGACGGTTGACCTGGCGTACTTCGTCCATCAGGCCGCTGAAATGATCGGCGACGCCGACGAATTCCGCCGATCTGCCGGACGACGCGGCCCGGCGCGACAGCTTCTCCAGAACCCAGGCGCCAAGCGTATCGAGCGCGCTGACGCCCGACAAATCCAGCGTCACAGCGCGGGATCGATCGACATTCGCGCCGACCGAACGGGACAGCGTTTCGAGTGCCGACACGTTGGCTGCGGTCCACGGCCCTTCCGGGCGCAATTTCAGCGCATCGCCGGAGAACGTGGCCAGCAGCAGCGGTTCGGAGTTCACGCATCACCTCATCGGGGCAATTGGTCCCCATTCAGCCGCCATTTCTAGGCCAGCATGTGGCGGCCGGTTTGACCTGTCTCAAGACCAATGCCGAGGCGCCGTCTCTTGACGCAAATCAAGCCCGGTTCCGCCGGCCGGTCCTAGGTTCGGTCCATTCAATGGAGGCATCAAATCCATGTTCGACAGCGACAGAATGGGCGACGAATTGCGGGCATTGAAGGTTGACGTCACACGCCTCTTGAGCACCGCCGGCGAGGAAATGTTCGACAGCTCGAAAGACCGGGCGGAAGCCCTGGCCGACCAGATAAAGGTCGCGCTGGCCGAGCTCGGCGAGACCGTCAGCGACGAGCAGGAGCAACTTCAGGGCCTCATCGCGGACCGCCCAATCGCGTCGCTCGCCGCGGCCTTCGCACTCGGCGTAGTGGTCGGTTTCATGCTGAGGAGACACTAGGTGAATACGGAAAATGTCGTCAAACATCTGCGCGTGCTGTGGCGCTCCGACAGGATCATCGCGGACATCAGGCTGCGCCATCTCCTGATGGGCCTCGGCCTGCGCGCCTTTGCAGCGCTGATCGCTGCATTCGGGCTCTTGATGCTGGAGTTGTCGGCCTATTTTGCGCTCGTTCAGATCTGGAGCGCAATCGCCGCGGCCGCCGTCCTTGGTGCGATCAACTTCGTCATCGCGGCGATTCTCTTCGTCATCGCCGGCCGTCCTGCGTCCGGCCGCGATATTGAACTCGCCAACGAAATTCACGGCTCGTCCATCGAGGCCCTTCAGCTTGAGGCACGCGCGCTCCAGGCCCAGGTGTCGGACGCGGTACATCATCCGTTGAGCACGATCGTGCCGGTGCTGGTGCCGCTGATCGCTATTATCATCAAAAGCCTGCGGACGTCGGCCAAGGGGACCGCCGCTGAAACGTCGACTGAAGCGCGCTCCTAAACAGCGCGCTCAGAGCTTGAGCCGGACGTCGCAGAGATCAGGCTCGGCCGGATCCGGCTTGACCTCGAAGCCAAGCTGCCGGCACATTTCGAGCATCACGGTGTTCTCCTTGAGCACGTCACCCGAGATGGTCTTCAGCCCCTCCGACCTCGCATAGTCGATGATCAGCTGCATCAGGGCCCATCCGAGCCCCCTGCCCTTGAGATCGGACCGCAGCAAGATCGCGTATTCGCCGCTCTCGTAGATCGAGTCCGAATGAAGGCGGACCACGCCCACCATCTCGCCCGTCGTCTCGTCGAAGGCGATGAAGGCCATCGCGCGCGCATAATCGAGCTGGGTCAGGCGCGCGATGAATTCGTGGGTAAATTCCTTCATCGGCGCGAAGAAGCGCAGGCGAAGGTCGTGAGGCGTCACGTGACGCAAGAACTCATGGATGGTCGGCTCGTCCTCGGGGCGTAGGGGCCGCACCAAGATGCGCCAGTCATCCTTGAGCTTGAGGCGCCGCTCCCATTGCGACGGATAGGCGCGAACGGCGAAATTGGCAGGTCCGGAGCCTGCAAATTTTCGCTGCGGCGGCCCCACCGCGACACGGGCATCGACTGCCGTCACGCCGGTTTCGTCCGCCAGCAACGGGTTGATGTCGAATTCCCGGATCTCCGGGATATCGGCCGCCATCTGGGCCAGCTTGACCAGCACCATGGCGACCGCGTCGGCCTTCACCGCTGGCACGTCACGATAGGCCTTCAGCAGGCGCGACACACGCGTGCGGCCGATCAGGTCACGGGCAAGCTGCAGGTCCAATGGCGGCAACGCCAGCGCCTTGTCGTTGATGATTTCCACCGCCGTGCCGCCCCGGCCGAACACGATGACCGTGCCGAAGGTCGGATCGTCGGCAAGACCAAGGATCAGCTCGCGCGCCTTGGCCTTGACGACCATCGCCTGCACGATGAGGCCCTCGATGCGGGCTTCGGGGCGCAGCTTCCGTGCCCGCGCGAGGATGTCCGCGGCAGCTGAGCGCACGGCGTCGGGCGTCGTCAGGTTCAGAACGACACCGCCGACGTCTGACTTGTGGGTGATATCGCGCGACATGATCTTCAGCACGACGGTCTCGCCTTGCGCAAATATCTCGTTCGCACGGGCCACCGCCTGCTCGACATCAGCGGCCGCATAGGTTGGTACCATCGCGATGTCATAGGCCTCGAGCAGATGCTTGATCTCGACGGGCTCGAGCCATTTGCGGCCATCGGCAATCGCGGCGGCCACGATCTGCCTCGCAGCCCGTGCGTCAGGCACAAACGTATCGGGCATCGCGGGGGGAACCTGGCTCAGCTCCTCCACCACTTCCCGGTGTCTCACGAGATGCATGAAGCCCCGCACCGCATCGTCTTCGGTCGGATAGTTTGGCATGCCTGCGTCAGAGAGCGTCTGAATGATGTTTTGATCGGCTCCGACCCAGGCGGCCAGTACGGGCTTTGCCCATCGGCCCTGCTGCTTGCGATATTTTCCGACCAGCTCCGTCGCGGTTGCGGCGATGTCTGCAGCCGGGGCGATCGCGGTCTGCACGTTGAGAACAAGGACGGCGTCGTTGTCGGGATCAGCGAGCAGCAGCTCCAGCGCCGCCGCATAGCGCGATGCATCGGCATCGCCGACGATGTCGACCGGATTGGCCCCGGACCAGGTCGGCGGCAGCACGTCGTCAAGTTTCTTACGGGCTTCCGTCGAGATCGACGCTGGAATTCCGCCGAGCTCGACCAACCGATCGATGGCGAGAACGCCGATGCCACCGCCATTGGTCAGGATGGCCAGGCGCTTTCCCGCCGGCGATTCGACGCGGCCGAGCGTCTCGGCGCAGTCGAACAGCTCGCGGAGGTCAGAGACCCGCAGGACGCCCGCGCGGCGGAACGCCGCGTCATAGACAGCATCAGCGCCCGCGAGCGCTCCGGTATGGGTCGCGGCCGCCTTGGCGCCCTGGGCCATGCGGCCGGATTTCACCACAACGACCGGCTTGATTCGCGCAGCGGCTCGCGCCGCCGACATGAACTTGCGCGCATCCTTGACCGCCTCAATGTAGAGCAGGATTGCGCGGGTGTTGTGATCCATCGCGAAATAGTCGAGCAGGTCGGCAATATCGACGTCGATCTGGTCGCCGATTGTGACGATGCCTGAGAAGCCGACGCCGCGTTGCGCGGCCCAGTCCACCATGCCGGCGGCGATCGCGCCGGATTGCGAGATCAGCGCGAGATTGCCCGCCCCCGGCATATGCGCGGCAAAACTGGCATTGAGGCTGACGCCGGGCATCATGATGCCGAGGCAATTCGGCCCGATCAGTCGCATGCCGTATTTGCGGGCTGCGGCGATGGCTTGCTCTTGCAGGGATCCCGGTCCATGACCGAGCCCTGCCGAGACAATCAGGGCACCGGCCGACCCGCGTCGCCCGGCTTGGTCGATGATGTCGGGAACTTCCCGCGCCGGCGCGGTGATGACCACGAGCTCGGGCACGAAGCCCAGCCAGTCCAGGCTCTTCACCGAAGCGACGCCGCCGATCTCGGCATGGCGTGGATTGACCAAGCCGAACTGTCCCTTGAATCCGGCGTTGCGAATATTCTCCAGAACGGCGCGTCCCACCGAGACCGGACGGGCGCTCGCCCCGACGAGCGCCACGGAACGCGGCGACAGCAGGTTCTTCAAACGATAAGTGGACATGAACAAATGCGCGCTGGCGGTTCCGGTGGTTGGGCGATCAGGCCGCGACAGGCCTAGTGCGAGATCATAACCCAGCACGGTGGCTGGCCAATGACGGTCTTTGTCACACCACCCCAGACGATCTCATTCAGACGCGAATGATGATAGGCGCCCATCACGATCGCGTCGACGGCATTGGAATTTGCCCAGCTTCCGAGCACCTTGCCGATCGAGCTGCCGCTGCCCTTCGCCGTCTCAAACGACGCGTAGACGCCGTGTTCCCTCAGATGGCTGATGAGAGCCGCTCCGGATTGCACGATCGCGTCGGTCTTGTCGTCCGTCACGGTCAGCACGCGAACCGATGCTGCCGCCTGAAGGATCGGCATCGCATCGCCAACGGCGCGTGCCGCGCGCGCGGAGTGGTCCCAGGCGATCATGATGGTCTCGAATTCCGGACGCAGCGCATCCGCATGCTGCTCCGGGCACAGCAGCACCGGCCGCCCGGATTCAAACAGGAACGTTTCGACGATGTGCTCCGTTTGGCTGTCATGCGGCTTCACAGGGAACAGTGTGAGATCACTGAAGCGCGCATGCTCGGCCAGGATCGCTGCGATCTGGTCTGCAGGAACCTTGGCCGATCGGCTTTGAGCGCGAATGTTGGCGCGGGCGGTGGCACCGGTGAATGTATTCAGGAGCACCTGCATATCCGCAACCGCGGCGTCGGTCGCAACGGAAGCCGCATCATCAGGGAGCATCACCTTCGGACGCACGAAAACCTCGTCCTCGAGGGCGAGCGCAGAAATCCTGGCGCCGAGGTCGGCGGCAACAGCCACGCATTTCTCGATCGCGGCAAGGGCTGGCCCCCGGGGCTGGCCGACGAGCGGCAGAAAGACATCCTTGATGGGCATCGGGGGTTCTCCTTAACGACCAGCATAGGCCGGCTTTTCTCGGGGATGCTTGATCCTCATCAAGCCCGGGCAACTCTGCCGGCCGGGAGATGCGCATTGATCGAAGTCAAGGACTGGCGGCGACAGCATTCTAAGCATTAAATTGGGTTGGCGGCCGCATCGCCTTCCGACGCATTGGGACGTGCCAGCAGGGATGACAGACGATTCCGCGACCCAGAACCGGATCTTTGCGGCGCTCACCGATTCCGACAACCATCCGGAAGTGAGGCGGATCGATACGCATGCGGCTTCGGTCTTTCTCGACGGGCCCCGCGCGCTGAAGATCAAGCGGGCCGTCCGGTTTCCGTTCCTCGATTATTCGACGCTGGAGAAACGCAAGGCTGCCTGCGAGGAGGAGATCAGGATCAACCGGCCGCTGGCGCCGCAGATCTACCACCGCGTGGTCGCCATCACCGAAGAAGCGGACGGGTCGCTGAAGGTCGACGGAAGCGGCCGGCCGGTCGAGTATGCGGTCGAGATGTCGCGCTTTGACGAAAGCCGCACGCTGGACCATCTGGCGAAAGCAGGCCCGCTGGATCCGAACCTTGCCTCGGCTGCTGCTGACGCCATCGCGGCGGCGCATGCGGCGGCGCCCCATGCCGACGCCAAGGCATGGGTTGCCTCCATCCCCGGCCTCATCGTCGCGAACAGCGACGGCCTCCTAATGGGCAACCATATCGAGGCTAAAGAGATCGAGCGGCTCACCGAAGCCTCGCACGCGATGTTGCTGCGCCTGCAGCCACTGCTCGAAGATCGCGGCCGTCAGGGCTTCGTGCGCCGCTGCCATGGCGACTTGCATCTCGCCAACATCGTGTCGATCGGCGATCAGCCCGTCCTGTTCGATGCCATCGAGTTCGACCCGCGAATCGCAACCGTCGACGTGCTCTACGACCTCGCTTTCATGCTGATGGACCTGCTGCATCACGACCAGCGCGTCGCAGCCAACATCGTCCTGAACCAATATCTGGCCTGCACACCGGCCGAAAATCTCGACGCGCTCTCCGTCCTGCCGCTGTTCATGTCGCTTCGCGCCGGCATCCGCGCCCAGGTGACGCTGGCACGCCTGGCCCGGCCCGATGCCGACCAAACCCGTGTTGCTCGCCACGCACGCCGCTATTTCGATCTCGCCTTGGATCTGATCCGCCCACCCGCGCCGCGCCTGATCGCGGTTGGCGGACTATCCGGCACCGGCAAATCCGTCCTCGCCCGTGCGCTCGCACCCGACATCGCGCCGCAACCAGGAGCCGTCGTGCTACGCAGCGACGTCATTCGCAAGCAGCTGTTTCGGGTGGCACACACCGACCGGCTGCCACCCTCCACGTACCGGCCCGAGGTGACGGCACAGGTCTACGAGGTGCTGTTGCATCGCGCCCGAGAGGTGCTGGCACAAGGCCATTCCGCAATCGTCGACGCTGTCTTTGCACGCGAGTCCGAACGGGACGAACTTGCCGACCTGGCCCGCGAATGCAACGTGCCACTGCGTGGATTATTCCTGATTGCGGACCTCGCCACGCGCCAGGCGCGAATCGGAAGCCGTCGGGGAGACGCATCCGACGCCACGCAAGAGGTTGCCGCGCAGCAGGAGCACTATAATATCGGCCACATCGGTTGGGCAAGCATCGATGCATCCGGGACGCAAGAGCAGACGCTCCGGAGCTGCCGGGACGCGATCTCCGAGGGCAATAAGGCAATCTGATTGACGCGGACCAGGATGTCGCGACCCACCACGAGCTCGACGGCGGCCGCGCGCGCCAAGCCACCGAGGCGGCGCAACGCGCTGCCCGTCCGGCTCAGCCCCGGCATGGCCTGCGATACGGCGTTCCGGATCATCGCCCGCCGCCACCTCGACGCCGTCCTCGCCCAGCACGACGGCACGTGTCGCGGCGACCCGGAGGCGCTGCATCAGATCCGGATCGCACTGACACATTTGCGCACCGCCATCCGCTTCTTCTCGCCCATGGTCGATGACGCCTTACGGCCGACGGTCTGGACCGAGCTGAAATGGCTGAACGGCCAGCTCGGCATGGTCCGCGACCTCGACGTGGCGATCGACCGGGTCATCGCCGAGAGCGGCGGCGAGCTCGACGTGATCGCCGAGCTCCGGCACTGGGACGAGAAGCGCGCGGAGAGCCACCGCCTGCTGACACGTGCGCTGCAATCGGCGCGCTATCGCCGCCTGGTCGAGCAGACGTCGGCCTGGATTGAAAGCGGCCCCTGGTCGACCCGGCGCAGCAAGGAGGCCATCAGGCTGCGCCGCTGCTCGCTCGCCGACCACGCGGCGGCCCAGCTCGCCGAATGGGAAGCGACGCTGCTCAAGAAGGCACGGAAACTCCGCAAGCTCGACGTCGAGAAACGGCACAAGCTGCGTCTTCTCAACAAGCGGCTCACCTATTCGGTCGAGTCGCTGGAGGAACTGTTTGCCGACGAATCCCTGGCCAAGCAGAAGTCGATCCTCAAGCAATTACGTAAAGCGCAAAAGTCGCTCGGCCAGTTGAACGACGATGCGCGCGGACAGACGCTGGCGGCGTCATTGAACGAAGCCGTTCCGGGGGCTCACATTCGCTTCCTCAACCGCAAGCGGGAAAACAAGCTGCTGCGAACCGCCTCGAAAGCTTACCGGAAGCTGGACAAGGCCAAGCCGTTCCGCTCGTCGGACCTTGCGCCAAATACGGAGCCCGAAGACTAGGTGTGGACGTAGTCTCCCGGCGCGTCGGGCAGATCGTCGGCGATCCGGGGCGGGACACAGGGCTCGCCTGAACGTGCCGCCAGCCATTCGGCCCATTTCAGCCACCATGATCCCTCGACCTGCGGCGCCAGCTTCAGCCACTCGTCGGGGCCGACATAAGGTGCATCCGCAGCCTTGGTCATGACCTGATAGCTGTGCCCAAGCTCGTCAGGGGGCGCGACGACGCCCGCATTGTGGCCACCGCTGGTCAACAGGAAGGTCACGTCCGCGTCGACCTGATAATGGATCTTGTAGACGGACCGCCACGGTGCAACGTGATCGACGAGCGTGCCAACAACGAACATCGGCGTATGAATGTCGGACAGCGAGACGCTGCGGTCTTCGACGCGATAGCGGCCCTCGGCCAGATCGTTGTCCAGGAACAGCTTGCGCAAATACTCCGAGTGCATGCGGTAAGGCAGCCGCGTGGCGTCGGCGTTCCAGGCCATCAGGTCGCTCAACGGCGCGCTCTCGCCCATCAGATAATCTCGCGACAGACGCGACCAGACCAGATCGTTGGAGCGCAGGAGCGCAAACGCACCGGCCATTTGTGTGGTGTCGAGATAGCCGCGCTGCCACATCATGTCTTCAAGGAAGGCGACCTGGCTCTCGTTGATGAAGAGCGTCAATTCGCCGGCTTCGGTAAAGTCGGTCTGAGAGGCAAGGAGCGTAATTGTCTCGAGACGGTCATCGCCGTCGCGCGCCATGGCCGCGGCAGCGATCGACAGCAGCGTGCCGCCCAAGCAGTAGCCGAGCGCATGAACCTTCCGGCCGGGCACAATCCGGCCGATTGTATCGAGCGCGGCCATGACGCCGAGCCTGCGATAATCGTCGAAGGCAACATCCCGGTCCTTCGTATCCGGATTGCGCCAGGAGATCGCGAACACGGTAAAACCTTGGGAGGTCAGATATCTGACCAGGGAATTCTGCGGCGACAGATCGAGGATGTAGTACTTCATGATCCAGGCCGGCACGATCAGGATCGGCTCGGGCCGTACCTGCGCGGTGGTCGGATGGTATTGGATCAGCTCGATCAGATCGTTGCGATAGACGACCTTCCCGGGCGAAACCGCCACGGTCTCGCCGACGATGAACTGCCCGTCGCCCGCAGGTTTCGAGATCGAGAGCATGCGCATCAGATCGCTGCACCAGTTCTGCCAACCGAACACGAAATTCTCTCCGCCGCTCTGGAAGGCTTTTTCCAGAACCTGCGGATTGGTGGCCGCGAAATTCGACGGCGCCATCATGTCGAGCATCTGGCGCACCGAGAACTCGACGATAGCTTCATTTGCGTGCGACACGCCACGCACGCCGGTCGTGGCATCGTGCCACCAGCGCTCCGTGAGGAGAAACGCCTGCGCCAGAAGATTGAACGGCGCGAGCTCCCATTGCGGCTCCCTGAAGCGACGATCGCGCCTTTGCGGCTGAATCACGGACCATGGTTTCCGGGACGTCGCATGCGCGGCGGCTTCCACGAATTGGCCGGCGTCGCGAAGCACGTTCCGGGAAATCTCCATCCGGCGCTGCGGGGCCGCGGCGAGATGTGCGCTCCAGTCGAGCCAGGCGAGCGATAAAGCCACGGGCGAAATCCCGCCCGTGAAGCGGGCCAGCATCGCGTGGAACGCCCGGTCGAGGGAATAGGGTTCTGGTGCTGGCAGGGCATCGGTGTTGCCCGGCCTCTCCGGGATCTTTTCGACACTCGCCGGAGCGGCTTCCACGGCCGGGCTGGCGGCCAAAGGCTGCGGCTGCTCCTCTGCCCGTGGCAAAATCTTCACGACGCTCATGGCTGACCGTTCCTGCAGGCTTCTGTTCCAAGTTGGCAGCAGGATATGGCGACGCTTCCGATATGCGTTGAGCTGCATCAAATCCAGCTCGCGTCACAATTTGCGCAACCGGGACAAAGCGGCCTGGTTCGCTTGATTTGAGTCAAGCCGGCCGCCGGCCACAGAGCTAGGCTTCACGTATCGAAATTCGAAAGCCAGCGGAGTTCTCCATGCGCGCCCATCAGATCATGACCCGGTCGGTCATCTCGGTCACTCCCGACACCAGCATCGTCGAGGCCGCGAACATCATGTTGAAGCGGCATATCAGCGGCCTCACGGTGGTCGACGGCACCGGCAAGCTGGTCGGCGTCGTTTCGGAAGGGGATTTCATCCGCCGCAGCGAGATCGGCACCGGGCGCAAGCGGGGACGCTGGCTGCGGTTCATTCTCGGCCCGGGCAAATCGGCCAGCGACTTCGTCCACGAGCACGGCCGCAAGGTCTCGGAGGTGATGACCGTTTCGCCCGTCACCATTACCGAGGATACTGCGCTCGCGGAGATCGTCGATCTCATGGAACGGAACAACGTGAAGCGCCTGCCGGTAGTGCGCGGCAACCAGGTTGTCGGGATCGTATCCCGCGCCAATTTGCTCCAGGCGGTGGCCGGCCTTGCCCGCGAGGTGCCGGATCCAACGGCCGACGACGATCACATTCGCAGCCGCATCATCGACACCATGGAGAAGAACGACTGGTGCCCGTTCGGACTGAACGTGATCGTCCGCGACGGCATCGTTCATCTCAGCGGCGTCATCACCGAAGAGCGGGCGCGCCAGGCTGCGGTCGTCGCGGCGGAGAATGTCGAAGGCGTGAAGAAGGTGCACGACCATCTCTGCTGGGTCGACACCATGTCGGGCGTCTATCTGAACTCGCCCGAGGACGATGACCTCGCCAAAGCAAGCTAGGGCGAGCCGCAGGCCGAATATGGATCAGCGGGGAATGACGGCGGTGGCTTCGATCTCGACGCGCGCCGCCTTCTCGACGAGACGGACGACCTGAACCAGCGCCATTGCCGGATAATGTGCACCGAAGACGGCTCGATAAATCTTACCGAGCTCCTTCAAATTCACCAGGTACTCGTCCATGTCGACGACGTACCAGGTCAGGCGCACCAGGTGCTCGGGACGTGCGCCGGCCTCGGCCAGGATTTCAGCGATATTGCTCAGGGTCTGACGCACCTGCGCGACAAAGCCGTCCGCCAGGCGCTCCTGGGCGTCCCAGCCGATCACCCCCCCTGTGACGACGATCCGCCCCTCCGCAGCCATCCCGTTGGCATAGCCTTTCGGGGCGGGCCAGCCGGACGGCTGAAGAACCTTCACGGTCGAACCCGCGTCATTCTCGGCTCCGGTCGGTAGCACCGCGAGCAGCGGACCTTTCGGCGTCGTCACGGACAATTCACCACCCTTCCCTCATTCTGCGGCAACGCCCGGTGACGTCGCGGCAGCCTGCGCCATCTGCCGCAAGGCGAAGCGCTTCAATTTGCCCGTCTCGGTCTTCGGGAGTTGCGTCACGAACTCGATCGCGCGGGGGTATTTGTACGGCGCGATCTCGCGTTTGACATAGTCCTGCAACTCGGTTGCAAGCTTCGCATCAGGCGTCACGCCAGGCGCGGCAATGACATAGGCCTTCACGATCATCCCCCGCGCCTCGTCCGGTGCACCAACCACCCCGCACTCGACCACGGACGGATGTGTCAGCAGCGCCGCCTCGACATCGGTACCCGCGATATTGTAGCCGGCCGACACGATCATGTCGTCGGAGCGCGACTGGTACCAGAAATAGCCATCGGCATCCATCAGGTAGGTGTCGCCGGTGATGTTCCAGCCATTCTGAACGTATTTGCGCTGCCGCTCGTCGGCGAGGTAGCGGCAACCGGTCGGGCCTCGAACCGCGAGCCGGCCCATCGTGCCCGGCGGCACGTCGTTGCCGGCGTCATCGACGATCTTTGCCTCGTAGCCCGGCACCGGCTTGCCGGTGGCGCCCGGACGGATCTCGTCCTCGGTCGCGCTGATGAAGATGTGCAGCATCTCGGTCGAGCCGATGCCGTCCATCAACTTGATGCCGGTAGCCTTGAGCCAGGCGTCGAACGTCGGCTTGGGCAGCGTCTCGCCGGCGGAGACGCACTTCCGTAGCGAGGAAATGTCGCGGCCGGCAAGCTTGCCGATCATGGCGCGATATGCCGTCGGCGCGGTGAAGCAGACCGTGGTCTTGTACTGCTCGATCGCGTTCAGAATATCGTCCGGTGTCGTCTTCTCCAGCACGACGAAAGAGGCGCCGATGTGCATCGGAAACAGCACGCCGCCGAATCCGAAGGTGAAGGCGAGCGGTGCCGAGCCGACGAAGCGGTCCTTCTGCTCGGCGCGCAGGATGTTGCGCGCGTAGCCGTCGCACACAGCCAGCATGTCGCGATGGAAATGCATGGTGCCCTTGGGGTCGCCTGTCGTGCCCGACGTAAAGGCAATCAGGCAAATATCGTCGGAGGCGGTGTCGACAGCTTTGAACTCCGGGCTCGCATCCGCGATCAAGGCTTCGAGCGAGTCGGCGGCGCCATTGCCCCAATAGACCACGTGCCTGAGACCGGGCGCAGCCAGCCTCGCCTTCTCCATCTCGTCGGAAAGCTTGCCGTCGCAGAGCGCCAGCGTGATCTCCGCCTTCTGGATCGGGTAGGATAGTTCCTTGGCGCGCAGCAACGGCATCGTCGCCACGCAGATGCCGCCGGCCTTGATCACCGCGAGATAGGTCGCGACCATCATCGGGCTGTTGGCCGAGCGCAGCAGCACACGTCCACCGGTCACGAGGCCCAGCTTGCCGACAAGAACGTTGGCAATACGATTCACGAGCGCCTGCAGCTCGCGATAGCTGTAGCTGACGGCAGGACTGATGACGCAGGGCGCATCGCCATGGCCCTCGTCGACCCAGCGATCGAGGAAATAGCTGACGCAGTTCAATCGCAGCGGATATTGCAGCTCAGGCCGCGTGAAACGAAACTCGGGCCAGAGCTCGCGCGGCGGCAGATTCTGCCGTGCGAATGTGTCGACGTGGGCTGTTGCAGCGTCATCGCCACATGAGCCCGTCACCTGAACCTTGGCGGCGTTGGCCATCGCACGCTCCTTTGCGCATGGAAAGCACCCGGCAGCACTCACAGGGAAACATTTTAGGCTTAAAACAATTTGGCGCAATAGCGGATTTTGGGCATCCCATGCTTTTTCCTGCGGCAAGGAGGGATCGGCGACCACTCCGACTGCGGGTCTAAGGCCGGCGGCGCGCCGCCGATTTTTGCGCCGACGCCTTGGTCTTGGCGAGGAGACGCATCAGCTCGCGCACGTCCTTAGGCGTCAGGTCGGCGAAGAGATCGGCGATCCATGTCTCGTGCTCTGCGGCCATCCTGCGGAACTCGGCACGGCCGAGTTTCGTGAGGCGGATCACCTGGACCCGGCGATCCGTCTCCGAGGTGCGCCGATCGAGATGGCCGGATTCCACCAGACGCTCGACAAGTCCCGTGACATTGCCATTGGACACCATCATGCGCTTGGAAACGTCGGACAAGGTCATGCCGTCGGGCGCCTTGTCGAGCTGCGCCATCAGGTCGAAACGAGGCAGCGTGACGTCGAAGCGCTGCCGCAGCCGGCCACGCACTTCGCCTTCGACAAGGGTGGTGCACGTGAGCAGGCGCAACCACAGCCGAAGCTCTTCGGCATGGTCTTCCGGCGTTTCGACGGCCTTGGTCTCGGAATCGAGCATTTCGGTGCAATCACTCACGGCCGGCATTGGCGCCGGCACGGATTCCCCCAACGTTTTGAGCTTCAAATAAATCCGCGCTGGCCGCAAGCCTAAAGCTGCAACAATCGACCGCAGGCCAAATTCTTTAAGCTTCAAGCAATTGGCGCGACGTTTGCATGCACGCCGCCAGCGATGACGCGATGCGCCGGCCTTGCTTGCCGCGGCGGCCATCATCGGCATAAGCTCGGATTGGAGTACGCGGCTTGCAGTGCAAGCCCTGATGTTACGAGGGACAGATCATGAAGACGCAATCGACCTTGGCCGCAGCCGCGTTACTGCTCGGCACCGCAATGAGCCCTGCCCTCGCCGAGGACAAGATCAAGCTCGGCGTGATCGTGACCCTGTCGGGCCCAGCCGCGGCGCTCGGCCAGCAGGTTCGCGACGGTTTTGCACTCGGGGTCAAGGACCTCGGCAGCAAGATGGGCGGCCGCGATGTCGAGGTCGTCGTCGTCGACGACGAACTCAAACCGGATGCGGCGGTGACCAAGGTCAAGGGCCTTCTGGAGCGCGACAAGGTCGACTTCGTGGTCGGCCCGATCTTCTCCAACATCCTCCAGGCCATCCATCGGCCCGTGACAGAATCGAAAACTTTTCTGATCAGCCCCAACGCCGGCCCGTCGACCTTTGCCGGCAAGGACTGCAACCCGTTCTTCTATGTGACGTCGTACCAGAACGACCAGGTCCATGAGATCCTCGGCAAGGTGGCGCAGGATCGCGGCTACAAGCGCATGTACCTGATGGTGCCGAACTATCAGGCCGGCAAGGACTCGGTGGCGGGCTTCAAGCTCGACTACAAGGGCGAGATCGTCGAAGAATCCTACATGCCGCTCAACACGCTGGATTTTCAGCCGGAGCTGTCCAAGATTTCTTCGCAGAAGCCCGATGCTCTCTTCACGTTCATGCCAGGCGGCCTCGGCGTCAATCTCGTCAAACAGTACAAGCAGGCCGGCCTTGCCGACAGCATTCCGGTGCTCTCAGCCTTCACCGTGGATGAATCGACCCTGCCGGCGCAGCAGGACGCGGCCGTCGGCATGTTCGGTGGCGCGAACTGGGCGCCCAATCTCGACAATCCCCAGAACAAGAAGTTCGTCGCGGCCTATGAAGCCGCCTACAACGTTGTGCCCGGCACCTATGCGTTCCAGGCCTACGACGCCGCCATGCTGATCGACAGCGCCATCAAAGGCGTGAAGGGCGACCTTTCCAACAAGGACGCGGTTGGCGCAGCACTGAAGAAAGCGGACTTCACCTCGCTCCGTGGCTCGTTCAAATTCAACAACAACGGCTATCCGATCCAGGACTTTTACCTGACCAAGGTCGCCAAGCGTCCGGACGGCAAGTTCCAGACCGAGATCGTCCAGAAGGTTTTCGAGAGTTACGGCGACCGCTACGCCAAGGACTGCAAGGCGAACTAAGGCGCGCGTCGCGTCAAGGGAGGAGTGCAATGAAGAGCGAAATCACGGGTATCACCCGGGCCAACGAGGGCATCCAGGGAATCTCCTGGAACATCCTTGGCCAGACCTATGTGCCAAAGAGCAATACTGAGCACAGCTTCTCCTGGCATGCGACGCTCCCGCCGGGCACATTCGTGCCGCCGCACATTCATCCCGACCAGGATGAGTATCTCTACATGCTGGAAGGAAAGCTCGACTTCGTGCTCGGCAATTCCGAGGCGCAGGCGACGCCGGGCGACCTGATCCGCCTCGGCATGGGTGTGCCGCACGGCATCTTCAACAAGTCGGACCAGACCGCCAAGGTGCTGTTCTGGGTCTCACCGACCAAAAAGCTGTTCGACCTGTTCTGGGGCCTGCACAACATGAAGGAGCAGAAGCCCGAGGACGTGGTGGCCATGGCCGCCGAGTTCAACATCCACTTCCTGCCGCCGCCTCCCGGCGCCGGCTAGCGGCGAGGGCTAAGCGCGCACCGCGGCAAGGCCCGGCACCGCGGCGAAGCCGGCCTTGGTGGCGTAGCCGCGCACGATCGCTTCGCGCTGGGAATAGCTCAGCACGTTGTCGACATTGTCGAAGCCGTCGGGGGCGAGTTGCTCGACGGCATCGATGACGCCCTCGGGGCCGCCGCGCCGGTTCGAGCGGACGATGTCCGCGGTCATCGGTAGGCGCTTCTTCTCATATTCGACCAGAGCCTGGCGCGGATGCTCGGCGCGCACAAGCGCATCGGCGAGGCAGCGTGCGTCGAGGATCGCCTGCGAGGCACCATTGGAGCCGACGGGATACATGGGATGCGCGGCATCGCCGAGCAGCGTGACGCGCCCCGACGACCAATAGGGCAAGGGATCGCGATCGCAGGTCGGATACTCGTAGAATTCGGGCGTTGCCGAGATCAGGCTCCTCACGTCGATATGGGGCACCGAGAAGCGCGCCACATGCGGCATCAGCTCCTCGCGCCGTCCCGGCCGCGACCAGTCCTCTTTTCGTGGCGGCGGCGCATTGCCTTCGCCGACCTTCACCAGCACCGCCCAATTGGTGAGGCGGCTCGCGGGGCTCGATCCCTCCGCGATCGGATAGATCACCACCTTGGCATTGAGGCCGCCGGCCACGATCATCGACTTGCCGGTGAGGAACAGCGGCCAATCGCGCGCACCGCGCCACAGCATCAGGCCGTTCCAGCACGGCGGCCCTTCGTTCGGAAACAGCGTGTCGCGCACGCGCGAATGGATGCCGTCCGCCCCGATCAGAATATCGCCCCGCGCGGTGTGGATATGCGCCCCGGCACGATCGAAGAAGTACGCCGTGACCCCGCCCTCATCCTGCGTGAACGCGCCGAGGCGGCAACCGGTGTGGATTGCCTCCACTCCGAGCCGCTCCTCGACGGCACGATGGATGACGCCTTGCAGGCGGCCGCGGTGGATCGAGAACTGCGGCACGTCGTGACCGGCGTCGACACCCCGGGCCTCACGCCAGACCTCCTGGCCGTGACGATTAAGGTAGTAGAGCTGATCGGTGCGGATCGCGACGTCGTCGAGCTTCTGGAGCAGGCCGAGACCGGCAAGCTCGCGCATGGCATGTGGCAGCGTGTTGATGCCGACGCCGAGCTCGCGGATCGTATCCGCCTGTTCGAAAATCTCGCATCCGATGCCGCGCGCACGCAGCATCAACGCCGTCGTGAGACCTCCGATACCGCCACCGACGATAATCGCCTTCATCGCCCTCAACTCCACTCAATACACAGGCAACGGGGTTAACGTCGCACGGGCGGTCACTCCGCCGCAAGCGGCTTTGTCGCCTCCGCCCTGTCCTCGGCCCGGTCTCGGCCCAGCTTTTAGGCTTAGCCTTAATTGGGCGCAAAGCCGGGCTCAGTCGCCCCGGAACACCGGCTTGACCTTGTTGGCAAAGGCCTCGAAGGCACGCTCGAAATCCGCCGTAGTCATGCAGAGGGCTTGAGCGACCGCTTCGGCCTCGATGGCTTCCTCCACCGACATTGCCCATTCCATCGCCAGCATCCGCTTGGTCATGGTGTTTGCGAAGTTAGGCCCTTCGGCGATTTGCTTTGCCAGCAATTGCGCCTGAGGCAGCACCTGTTCGGGTGTCACGATGCGGCTGAAGAAGCCCCACCGCTCGCCCTCCTCCGCGGTCATAAACCGGCCGGTGTATAGCAATTCGGAGGCGCGGGACTGCCCGATGATCCGCGGCAGGATCGCGCAGGCGCCCATATCGCAGCCGGCAAGACCCACCTTGTTGAACAGGAATGCCACCTTGGCCCCGCTCGCCGCAAGGCGCATGTCGGATGCCATGGCGATGATCGCGCCCGCGCCGGCGCAGATGCCCTCGACGGCGGCCACGACCGGCTGTGGGCACGTCCGCATCGCCTTGACGAGATCGCCGGTCATTCGAGTGAAGGCGGTCAGCCCCTTCGTGTCCATCTTCACGAGCGGGCCGATGATCTCGAACACATCGCCGCCCGAGGAGAAATTGCCGCCGGCGCCGGTGACGACGATGGCCTTGACCTCGTCGTCGAATGCGCAGGCGCGGAAGAAATCGGTGAGCTCACGGTAGCTCTCGAAGGTCAGCGGATTCTTTCTTTCAGGGCGATTGAGCGTCACGGTCGCAACACCGTCGACCACCGCCAGCAGGAAATGCTGCGGTGAATAGTCCACAAGCGGCACCGTGACGGGATTGGCTGGTCTGCTCATGCGATGTCCTTTTCCTTGGTTCCTGGCCGCTAGATTTCGCCGCCTGCAACGGCAATCGCCTGACCGGTGATCGCACCTGCGCCCTCGCCGCACAGCCACAGCACGGCGTCGGCCACCTCCTGAGGCGAGATCAGCCGCCCCTGCGGATTATGCTTGGCGAGTTCGGCGATCGCCTGCTCGCGGGTTCGCCCCGTCTTTTTCATGATATTCTCGATGCTCCCGGCGACCAGATCGGTGTCAGTGAATCCGGGGCAGACCGCATTCACCGTCACGTTGCTGCTCGCCATCTCGAGCGCAAGCGAACGCACAAGGCCAACCACGGCGTGCTTGGCAGCGACGTAGGCACTTACATAGGCATAGCCCTTGAGCCCGGCCGTCGATGCAACCGCGACGATGCGGCCATACGGGCGGTCCTTCATTCCCGGCAGCACGGCACGGACGGCATGGACAACGCCCATGAAATTGACGTCCATCATGCGCGTAAAAATCGCGCTGTCCGATTTCGCGAATGGCGCGGACTCGGCACTGCCGGCGTTCGCAACCAGGATGTCGATCGGCTTTCGCGCGCTCGCCTCAGCGACGGCGGCTTTGAGCGCAGCTTCGTCTGAAACATCGGCAACGGCGTAAAAATGCGCCGCCCCGGCGCTGACGGCCTGTTCGAGAGTCGCAGCATTCCGTCCGAGCACCGTCACGGTTGCGCCGGCGCCGACGAGTGATGCCGCGATCGCGCGACCGATGCCGCGGCCGCCTCCGGTCACCAGCGCGTGGGGCGAGTGCGGCAAACCGGACATGCATCATCTCCCTGAATTGGCTGCTGGCCTGTGCTTCGATATATTTTAAACTTCAAGCTTTTGCAACGAAGCGTCCGCTGGGGCCATCGCAAGCAGCTGCGCCGTGACGACCGGCCCGAAAATTGCTTTAAGTATAAAATTATCGCTTCCCATCGCCGACAGGCCTGTTAGCATCACAGGGCCAAGCAAGAGGATGTCGCGTGTCGCAGCCTGCGCCGATGATAACAAACGACGGACGCTTCGCCTATGAAGCCGCCGGCGATCCTGGCGCGACACCCTTGATTTTCCTGCACGGCATCGGCGGCGCCGCGCGGGCCTGGCGGCAACAGCTTGCCACATTCGGCAACCGTTTTCGCGCGATCGCGTGGGACATGCCGGGCTATGGCGGATCGGCCCCGCTCGCCAGCGTCAGCATCGCTGCCCTGGCTGATGCGCTCCAGCAATTTATCGCGCAAATCGGTGCGGCGAACCCCATTCTGGTCGGCCACTCGATCGGCGGCATGATCGTGCAGAAATGGCTGGTGCAATCGCCGAAACTGGCACGTGCGATCGTCCTGGCGCAGACCAGCCCGGCCTTCGGCAAGGCCGACGGCGATTGGCAGAAATCGTTCATCGCGGCGCGGCTCGGGCCGCTCGACCGCGGTGAGACGATGAAATCGTTGGCGCCATCGCTGGTGAAAGAGCTGGTCGGTGACGACCCCGATCCGAAAGGAATGGAACTCGCGCGCGAGTGCATGGCAAGCGTGCCGGAGGCGAGCTATCGCGCCATGATGCTGGCCTTGATCGGGTTCGACCAGCGCAGCACGCTCAAGGACATTTCGGTGCCGACACTGTTGCTGTCCGGCTCCAAGGACAACAATGCGCCCGCTCCCATGATGGCCAAGACCGCGACCTACATTCCTGCGGCCCGATATGTCGAGCTGGCCGGCACCGGTCATCTGGCAAACCTTGAACGACCTGACGCCTTCGATCAGGCTCTCGGCGGGTTCCTGGATTCCGTCGCCGCAAAACTGGGATGAACGAGCGATGACCATACCAGTCAGCAAGACCATCGGTGCAGCAGGCCAGGTTGCGCTTGATGCTCCGATCTTCGATCCGGTCGCATTTCGCCTGAGCGACGAACAAGCCGGCATCATCGCCCGCGCCCGCGAGATCGGACAGAGCGTGTTCGCGGCCCGCGCAGCGACTTACGATCGCGAGGCGATCTTTCCGACGGAGAATTATCGCGACCTGCATCGCGTCGGCCTGCTCGGCATCGCCGTTCCCAAGAAGCACGGCGGGCTCGGCGCGAACTACCAGACCTATGCGCTGGCAGCCGCCGAGATCGGCCGCTATTGCGGCGCGACGGCGTTGACCTGGAACATGCATGTCTGCTCGACGCTATGGTCGGGCCCGCTCGCCGACGATCTCGACATGGATGGGGAGACCCGCGCCGAGCACGAGCGGCGGCGCGCCGTCCACTACAAGCGCATCATCGAAGACGGAGCGATCTACTCGCAGCCCTTCTCGGAAGGTGGCGCGGCAGCCGCTGGCGGCGTTGCTTTCGGCACCGAGGCAAAGCCCGTCGCGGGCGGCTGGATCGTCAACGGCAAGAAGATTTTTGCATCGCTCTCCGGTCACGCCGACTATTACGGCGTGCTCTGCACCGAGATCGGCGAAGGCGAGAAGGCCTCCCGCCGCAATACGCTTTACCTCGCCATTTCCGCGAAGTCGCAAGGCGTTTCCGTCGTCGGCGACTGGGACCCGCTCGGAATGCGCGGCACCGTCTCACGGACGCTCCTGTTCAAGGACGTGTTCGTGCCCGAGGATTCGGCACTCATGCCGCGCGGGGTCTATTTCCAGGCCGCGATGCGCTGGCCGCACATGTTCCTGACGCTGTCGCCGACCTATATGGGCCTCGCCCAGGCCGCCTATGATTTCACCGTGCGCTATCTGCGCGGCGAGGTCCCGGGCGTGCCGCCGGTCAAGCGGCGGATGTATCCGACCAAGCAGATCGCGGTCGCCCAAATGCAGATCAAGCTCGAGCAGATCAAGGCGATCTGGTTCCAGGCCGTAACCGAGGCTCGCGCCAATCCAAGCAAAGAGCAGGTGCTGCGCGCCTATGCTGCGCAATATTCCGTCATGGAAGGCGCCAATGAGCTCGCAGCACTCTCGATCCGCACCTGCGGCGGCCAGGCCATGCTTCGATCGCTCCCCCTGGAGCGCATCTATCGTGACAGCCGCTGCGGCTCGCTGATGCTGCCCTGGACGGCCGAGCTGTGCCTCGACCGGATCGGACGCGAGGCGTTGTACGAGGCCGGCGAAACGGACGACTGACGGTGGACCTCTGTAGTCTGATCGACCGCAACGCGGCGTTCACGCCAGACAAGACGGCCATTGCCTTCGAGGGGAAGCGGCTGAGCTATGCGGCATTCGCCGCGCGGATCGAGCGGACCGCGACGGCCCTGAAGCAGGAACTCGGCGTCGGTCGGGGCGACCGCGTTGCGATCCTGAGCCTGAACCGGCCGGATTATCTCGTTCTGCTCTATGCCTGCGCGCGGCTGGGGGCGATGCTGGTGCCCTTGAACTGGCGGCTGGCCGTTGCCGAGCAACTCTTCATTCTCGACGATGCGGGCGCCAAGGTGCTGGTGCTCGAGCAAGCTTTTGCGAGAGTCCTCCCGGAGCTTGCGCAAGCAGCACCTGGGACCGCCATCGTCGGCTTCGATTTCGCGCCGCCGCACGGCACGACATTCGAAGCGCTGCTGGAGCGCAGTGAGGGCAGCGGCCGCAATCCGCACACCGATCTCGCCTGCCCGCTTCTCATCGTCTACACGTCGGGGACGACCGGACGTCCCAAGGGGGCAGTGCTGCGCCAGGAAGCGCTGTTCTGGAACGGCGTCATGAGCCAGCACATGCACAACATGACGTCGGACGATCATGTGCTGACCGTGCTGCCGTTCTTCCACGTCGGCGGTCTCAACATCCAGACCACGCCGGCGCTTCAGCTTGGCGCGACTGTCACAATCCAGGCCCGCTTCACGCCGGATTCTGCGCTGGCAGCCATCGAACGGGAGCGGCCAACATTGACCGTGATGGTGCCGGCGATCATCCAGGCCCTCAGCGAGCATCCCGACTGGGCCTTCACCGATCTGTCATCGCTGAAGGCGCTCGCCACCGGTTCGACTATCGTGCCGCAGCACCTGATCGACCGCTTTGTCGCTCGCGGCGTGCCGGTGCTTCAGGTCTACGGCTCGACCGAGACCTGTCCCATTGCGGTCTACACGCGCCTTGGTGGAGATCGCTCCCGTATAGGATCGACCGGTCTTGCCGGCCTGTGCTGCGAAGCGAAGGTGATTGATCAGACCGGCGCAGAAGTGCCGCCGGGCGCACCGGGTGAGATCGCGGTGCGCGGTCCCAACGTATTTTTCGAATATTGGGGCAATGCGGACGCCACGCGCGATGCGCTGCACGACGGCTGGTATCGCACCGGGGACATCGGCTTGTCCGATGCTGACGGCTATTTCTGGGTCCGGGACCGCAAGAAGAACCTGATCATTTCCGGTGGGGAGAACATCTATCCGGCCGAGCTCGAGCGCGTCCTGCTCGAGCATCCCGATGTCAGCGAATGCGCCGTGATCGGCCGACCAGACCCGCGCTGGGACGAAGTGCCGATCGCCTATGTCATCGGGCGGCCCGGATGCCGGCTCGAGGCGGATGAGCTGAGAGCGCACATTCAGGCACAGCTCGCGCGCTACAAGGTGCCGCGCGACATCGTCTTCGTCACCGACCTGCCGCGCACCGCGCTGGGCAAGGTTCAGCATTTTCTGCTGAAGCAGCTTGATGCGCAGTCGCGCACGCAAGGAGACGCGTCTTGAAGATTGCAGTTCTGGGTGGGGGAAACGGCTCTTTCGCGGCCGCAGGCGATTTTGCGCTGTCGGGACATGAGGTCCGGCTGTGGCGTCGCGACGCGGAGCAGGTCGCGGCACATCGTGCCGCGGGCTCGCGCATCCTGGTCAAGGATCATAACGGCCGTCACGAGGTGAAGCTCGCGTCTGTCACGACCGATATCGGCGAGGCCGCCAGCGGCGCCGAGCTGATCCTGTGCCCTGCCCCGGCCTTCGCGCAAGCAGACATCGCCCGCGGGCTTGCTCCGCATTTGCGGGATGGCCAGGTGGTGTTCCTGCCACCGGCGACGTTCGGCTCGATGATTTTCGCGCAGGCCGCACGCGATGCCGGCAACCGTGCCAAGGTGAGCTTTGCCGAAACTGGCACGCTACCGTGGCTCACCCGCAAGCATGGGCCGTTCGAGGTTGCGATCACGATCCGCGCCAAACGGCTTCCGGTCGGCGTCTTCCCGCTCGATCAGGCGCCGCACGCGCTCGAAGTGATCGGTCGCGCCTTCCCCGATGCGATCGAGCCCTGTGGAGACGCGCTATCCGGCGCGCTGATGAACGCTGGTCCCATCATCCACCCGCCGTTGATCGTGATGAATGCGGGGCCGATCGAACATTTCGAGCGTTGGGATATCCACAAGGAAGGAACGCAAGCCGCGATCCGCCGGGTCACCGACGCGCTCGACGCCGAACGGATCGCCGTGCGCGAGGCGCTCGGATACGGCGCGCCGCACTTTCCGCTTGCCCATCACTATGCCAAGGAAGGCGAGATCTGGATGTATGGTCGCGGCTCGCATGACCGGCTGACGGATTCCGGCGACTGGCGCGAACGCATTGTTCTGACCGAGCACCGCTACATGCGGGAAGATTTGCGGCTTGGGCTATCGTTGCTGGTATCCGTCGCCCGCGTAGCGGGCGTTGCGACGCCCCTGGCGAAGGCTTTCCTGGCCATCGGCGGCGCGATCTGCGACGACGATTTTACGCGAGGCGGCCGGATGCTCGACACGCTTGGTCTTGGCAACCTGGGCAAGGCCGAATTGCAGACACTGCTTCGCAACGGATTCTGATCGATGACCGGTCGCGCCAAGATCGCCTGTCTCGGAGCCGGCCGCATGGGGCGCGGCATTGCCGTCGCGTTTGCTTATGCGGGCCACACGGTCACGATGATCGATATCAAGACCCGCTCGGCAGAAGACTTCATCAAACTGGAGGCGGATGCGCTCGGTGAGGTCAGGAAGACTTTTGCAAGTCTGTCGAAGCTGGGACTGCTGACCGAGGCAGATGTTGACCCGCTCATCGCCCGGGTCTCGGTGGTGCCCGCCAACCAAAGTGGCTCCGCCTTGGCCGATGCCGGCATGGTGTTCGAAGGCGTCCCTGAAGTCGTCGAGCTCAAACGCGAGGTGCTAGGGGCCGCCTCGAAGCAGGTCGGCCCCGATACGATCATCGCCTCGACCACATCGACCATTCTTGTTGACGATCTGTCCAGCGCGATCGTGAATCCCCGCCGCTTCCTCAACGTGCACTGGCTCAACCCGGCCTATCTGATCCCGCTGGTTGAGGTTTCGCCCGGCAAGGCCACCGATCCCCCCGTCATCGACGAGGTCAAGGCGCTGCTGGAGGGCATCGGCAAGGTGCCGGTTGTCTGCGCGGCGACACCCGGCTTCATCGTCCCGCGCATCCAGGCGCTGGCGATGAACGAGGCCGCGCGCATGGTCGAGGAAGGCGTCGCCAGCGCGGAGGAGATCGACAAGGCGATCCGCTACGGATTCGGCTTCCGCTACGCCGTGCTCGGTCTGCTTGAATTCATCGACTGGGGCGGCGGCGATATCTTGTACTACGCCAGCCGCTATCTCGAAGGCGCACTCGGCAGCGATCGCTATCGTGCGCCGGATGTCATTTCGCGCAACATGCACGAGGGGCGGATCGGCCTGCGAACGGGCGCAGGCTTTCTCGATTATTCCGGCCTTGATGTCGATGCCTATCGGGTCAAGCGGCTCCAGGCCATGGTCGATCTGCTTCGGCACTTCGAGCTGGCGCGCCCGCCGGTGCTCGACGGCAACTAGCCGAAGACGTCCTGGAGCACGCCGTCCCGCACCACCGCGACGCCATCGAGCTCGATGGTGGTTCCCATCATCGGCAGATCAAAATGGCCCGCGGTGTAGCGGCCGGCAAATTCGTTCGCGCCGGTCGAGAACAGGAAGTTGCCGGAGACGGCGCGAATCTCCGTACCGTTGGTGTCACGTTGGTCGTACATCGACAGCGCTTCGTAGCGCGCAGCAGGGTTCATACCGAATCCGACATGCGACACGGCGTAGGCTTCACGATCTCCCCAGGCGGCGAGATAGGCACGCATCATCGCGGCATCCGTGCCCTCGCCATCCAGCTCGACGACGTAATCGTCCTTCAAAGTCATCTTCACTGGCGACGTCAGATAGCGTTTGAATGTCAAATTGATGTCGCCCGGGGCCATCACCAGCGTGCCGTTGATCGTTCCGCTCTTGGGAAAGCTGACGACGATGCCGCCCGGCCAATGAGCCAGCGTGCCGGGCTTGTCGGTCCAGCCCCACACGCCGACCGTCGATGCGCCCACCATGTCGACATCGAGCGCCGTACCGGCTCTTGAGGTCACACGCATCCGCTTGGTCCCGCGCAACATCTTCGCCGCAGCGCGAACGCGCTTTTCGAGCGCGGGATCGGGCACCATCCGCTCCAGCGCCTCGGGATGTTCGTTGGAGATCACCAGGATGCGCGCACCCGCCTTGAGGATCTCGGGCGTCTCCACGGCGTGCATCAAGCCCTCGATGGTGCAATCCACCACAAAGCCGGCCTGCTGAAGCGCACTGATCACCGGACCAAGCTTCTGGATCGCTTCACTCGCTCCCGTCGAGCGAACCGGAACGATGTTGCGATTGCGCGGGGTCGGCATCACCACATGAAACGGCCGCGCGCCCATCCGCAGCAATGCGAGCTCCGCCAGATGCACGTTCAGTGCGCGCGATTGCGTTTCCGAGAGGATCGCGGCGGTATCCCCGGCCTTGACGGCGCAACGCTCGAAGATCTCGCAAAACGCGTCGATCCATTTTGCCTCGATGCGATCAGCCAGCATGGTGTCCACTCCCGGTCTTGTTTCTTTTTGGTCAGTTCACGCTTCGGGAAAACCCCGTAACAGGTACGAGCGCACCGCCCCGAGCAGGCCGTTGAGGATCAAACCCAGCAGCGAGATCGTGATCAGTGGCACGAACATGTCGACGGCCTGGAAGGTGCGCGCCGCCGTGACCAGCGCGTGCCCCAACCCGTCCGTCGAGGTGATCATCTCGGCCAGAAACACCACGATGCAGGAAATGACAAGGCCGATCCGGCATCCGGTCAGAATCGACGGCATCGCCGCCGGCAACACCACCTTGAAGAGGATTTCATAGCGCGGTGTTCCCGCGGCCATCGCCGACCAGATCAGCTTTTGCTCGACGGTCGAGGCGCCATAGTAGGTGGACAACAGAATGGGAAACAGCGCATCCGCGGCGACCAATGTGATCTTGGAGCCGTGACCGAAGCCGAGCAGCAACAGCAGCGCCGGATAGAGCGCGACCTTGGGCAGCGGCGCCAGGACTCGGACGATCGGCCGGACCACGGCGTTGATTGCGGGACTGGCAGCAGCCGCAATGCCGATACCCACGCCAAGCACGACCGCAATTGCAAAGCCCGCAAACAAGCGGATCAGTGTTGCCACGATCTCCTGCTGGAACGTCCAGGTCACGAGTTGCTGGAGCAGCCGGCCGAAGACGAATCCCGGCGGCGGCAGCAAAGCGGCTGGCGCAAAGCCGAACGATACGAGGCCCTGCCACAACGCGATTACCAGCGCGATCGGCGCGAGCCCGAGGAGGACATTCGTTGGGAGCAGACGCGATGTCATGAGAAGCTCAGCGGCATGTCGAATTGCGGCTCGGACCAGCGCACGAGCCTGGCACGGACCTGATCGAAGAGCGCATCGAGGCAAATGCCCATGGCTCCCACGATGATGATCATCGCGAAGACGGTGTCGTACTGGCCCATGTCGAGCGCATTGAAGAGGATGTTTCCGGCGCCGGACTGGCGGGCGATCATTTCGCTGGTGATCATCGTGATCAGCGCCAGCACCAGACCGGTTCGGCAACCGGTCAATATCTCCGGCAGCGCCGCCGGCAATACGATCCGGACCAGACGTTGCAACGGCGAGAGCCCCATGGCGGCGCCCGACCACAGCATCTTCTCTTCGACCGCCTTGGCGCCCTCGAAGCTGTGATAGATCACGGGCAGGCTCACGCCGAGAAAGATGACCAGCGTCTTGGTGACGTCACCGACGCCCAGCCACAGCATGATGATCGGCATCAGCGCTGCCTTTGGCACCGGATAGATGATCATCAGAAGCGGATTGAAGAAGGCCGCGACCGCTCGGCTACGGCCCATTAACAGGCCCAAGGGGATCGAGAAGAGCACCGCCACGCCAAACCCGATTGCCATACGGCGCAGCGAGGCCAGGATGTTGATCAAGGATTCCTTGTCACCAAGGATGTCCGGGATCGCGCGGATCGCCTCAATGGCGGTTGGAAAGCTGTCGTTCTTCAGCGCGAGCGAAGCGACCTGCCACACCATTAGCAGCCCCACGCAGGCCAGCGCCGGAGCAATCCGTCGGGTCAAGGTCGCCGGCGACATCATGAAGGAGAACCGGCCTTGTCGCTCTCGTCGAACATGCGCTCGATGTCGACGACGTATTTCTGATAGCGCGGGTCGAGCAGCAACTCATTGCGGCGCCGCGGCCGCGGCAGATCGATGTCGATCACCTGCCGGATGCGGCCGGGCGACTTCGACATCATCACGACCTTATCCGACAGGAAGACAGCCTCGTCGACGGAATGGGTGACGAACAGCACCGTCTTGCGGTCGCGTTCCCAGATGTTCAGGAGATCGTTCTGCAAGCGCGTCCTTGTGTGAGCGTCGAGCGCACCGAACGGCTCGTCCATGAGCAGGACTTCGGGATGGTAGGCGAGCGTCCGGGCCAGCGCCACGCGCTGCTTCATGCCGCCCGACAGTTCCTTGGGATAGAAGTTTTCGTAGCCCTTGAGCCCGACCATCTCGATCAGCGCACGGCTCTGCGCGTCGGCCTCGCTGGCTCTCACACCCTGCTGAAGCGGCCCGTACATCACATTGCCGAGCACGGTCTTCCAGGGAAACAGCGCAAATTCCTGGAATACCGGTCCGCGATCCGGACCCGGCCTCGTGATGGCCTGCCCCTTGATCCTCGCTGCACCGCTGGTCGGGCTAACGAAACCTCCGACGATGTAAAGCAGTGTCGACTTGCCGCAGCCGGATGGACCAAGAATGGAGACGAAGGCCCCCTCCTCGATCGTCAGCGAGATCTCCGATAGCGCCAAATGATGCTTGCGGGCCGAGGTCTGAAAGACCTGCGAGACACGGTCGATCTCGATGATCGCGGAAGCCGGCTTTGGTGGCGTCACCGATCTCACCCATTCGTTCGACCTCGAAGGTACTACCTTCATTCCGCCTCTCAATTCACTCGCGCGCAAGCCATTGCTGAATGTCCGTATCAGCGACACGAGCTTAGCAAGAAACTTGCCAGACCGGCGGTCGCTTTCGCCCCCAGCGGCTCATCATTCGAACCAGGGCCATTCAGCGGGGCCCTCATGCGTCACTGCGCCACCCGGCGCCTGGCCGACCAGTCGCGCGTATTTGGCAAGTGCGCCTGCCCGATGGCGCGGCGCACGTGGTGTCCAGTCACGGCGGCGCGTCATGAGTTCCTGCTCGTCGATCAGCACGTCCATGCGACGGGCCGCCGCGTCAATCCGGATCCTGTCTCCGTCACGAACAAGCGCAAGCGGGCCGCCAACGAACGCTTCGGGCGACACATAGCCGATGCACATGCCGCGGGTGGCGCCGGAGAATCGACCGTCGGTGATCAGGGCGACTTTCTCTCCCATACCCTGCCCGTAGATCAGGGCCGTGACACCAAGCATCTCGCGCATGCCGGGGCCGCCAACCGGGCCCTCATTGCGGATCACGAGAACCTCGCCCGCCTTGTAGCTGCGGTCCCGAACCGCTTTGACACAAGCTTCCTCGTCTTCGAAAACACGCGCCACGCCTTCGAAAAACTGGCTCTTCAAACCTGCGACCTTGATGACCGCACCGTCCGGGCAGAGGTTGCCCTTCAGCACCGCCACGCCGCCATCCGGCATGATCGGCGCGCTCACCGCGTAAACGATCTCTCCGTCGGGGGCATTGGCCGCGCCATACTCCTCGGCAAGCGTGCGCCCTGTAATCGTCAGGCAACTGCCGTCGATATGGCCGCTCTGGATCAACTCACGGATCACAACGGCCGCGCCACCGATATCGTAGACATCTTTCGCCGTGTACTTGCCTCCGGGCCGCAAGTTCCCAATCAACGGCGTCCTCGCGAAAACCTCCCCGACGTCGTCGATCGTAAAGGCAATGCCGGCCTCGTTCGCAATTGCCGGCAGATGCAGCGCCGCATTCGTCGAACCGCCAGTGGCTGCCACGATCGCGGCACCGTTCTCCAGGGATTTTCGCGTCACGATGTCGCGCGGCAGCGGCCCGCCGCGCGCCAGCATCTCCATGATCAGTCGGCCGGCTCGGCGCGAGATCTGCGCGCGTTCGGCATAAACACCGGGGACCATCGAAACGTTGGGAATGGTCAGCCCCATCGCCTCCGATACCATCCCCATCGTGTTCGCGGTGAACTGACCGGCGCACGCGCCGATGGTCGGCAGGCAGGCGCGCTCGATCCGCTCGAGCGTGGCGCCGTCGATCTCGCCGGTCATGAAGCTGCCGACGGCCTCGTAGGAGTCGAGCACCGTGAGGGTTCGCCCATCCACCCGTCCGGGCAGCGAACTTCCGCCATAGATAAAGATGGACGGCACGTTGCATCGGACCATGCCCATCATCACGCCGGGAAGCGTCTTGTCGCACCCGCCGTATCCGATCAGCGCGTCATAAGCGAGCCCATGAACCACGGCTTCGATCGAGTCGGCGATCAGCTCGCGCGAAAACAGGGAAAACTTCATTCCCTCGTGATTCATGCTGATCCCGTCGGAGACCGACACGGTCGAGAACTCACGCGGCGTACCGCCGGCCTCCTCGATTCCCGTCTTGGCCGCGGCCACCTGGAAATCGTGGGTCATGTTGCACGGCGTCTGCTCGCCCTTCATGCTGACGACGCCGACCATTGGCCTTGCAATAGCAGCATCGTCGAGACCCATGGCGCGCATGAACGCGCGGTGCGGAGCCCGGTCGAGGCCGTCCGTCGTGACCCGTGATCGCAATTTCTTCATACGTGCATCTTCTTCATGCAACGTCCCGAATGATCCAGGACGCCGCGATCTCTTCGTTCGGATACTTCACTCTGTCGCCTATTCCAGCGGCGCAACGATCGTAGGATGCTTGAACTGCGCAACGTCCAGCTTCGGCAACATCCCGGTCTCCGCGTAGATGTCCAACATCTTCTGGATTGCAGTGAAGTTCGGCGCAGCACCGGGGTCTCGACCGAAGTCATTGTCCTTGAGCAAGTAGGTCTCGAGTACCGGAATTGGTGCCTTCAGAACTTCATTGACCACCTTCAAGGTCTCTTCGCGGTTCGCCAGCGCCTTCTTCATGCCTGACGTGATGTCGCGGACATAAGCTTTGACCAGCTCCGGGTTCTTGTCGACGAAATCGGCACGGCAGGCTTCGAGGATGTGCACGATGTTCGGCATGGCCTGGGACAGCGAGAACAGTTTCCGTGTGCCACCCTTGGCTTCTGCGCGCGCGGCAAACGGCTGGTTCATGTTGACCGCGTCGACACGGCCCTGGCGCAAGGCATCTTCGGAAACGGCAAAGCCAACCTCGACCAGCTTGATATCCTTGGCGGGATCGACACCATTCTGCTTGAGGAGCAAGTTGAACGGCCCCTGCGTGCCGCCGCCGATCACGGAAATGCCGACCGTCTTGCCCTTGAGATCCGCAATCGTCTTGATCGGCGAGTCGTCCATGACGGCCCAATAGACCGAGAAACCGCCGGGCTTCTCGAAGACGTGCTGCGCCACGATGTAGGCCTTGAGATTGCCGCCAACCACACCGTTCGAGAGCGACAGCGGCGCCTGCGTCGCGCAATCCAGGGCGCCGGCCGCCAGTGCCTGCGTCATTGGCGCCGTGCCCTGAAACTGCGTCCATTCGATGTTGTAGGTTTTGCCGATATTGGGAAATTCGGCCGGGCGACGCATCATCCAATATTTGGATTCCTCAGCCGGGATGGTCCAGCCGACGCGGATCGTCTGCTGCGCCCGTGAGGGACTTGCTCCGGCAATCACGGCCGCAACCGCCCCTATTGCCAGCATCCATCTCGAAACCGTTCGCATCGCGCCCACTCCGTTGCTCCGGCGCCGACCGGCGCCACCCAACCCGGCTAACCTAAATGTTTCATGGTTCAAACAATCAGGCAAGCCATGCAAGCAGGCAGGTTTCGCCGCAGGATGCGCCATGTATGGTGAGGCGGTGGTCGCGCCGTTGCGCTGCGACAGGAGGAGGCAACCTATGGCTGACGCGAGCAAGGCAAACCCGCAAGGCGCAGAGCGACTCGGCTATATCGGCTTGGGACTGATGGGAACACCCATGACCCGGCGCCTGCTCAAGGCCGGCTATCAGGTCAGCGTCTGGAATCGCTCGGAAGGCAAGGTCGCGCCGCTCGTCGAGGCCGGTGCCAGACGCGCAGCTAGCCCCCGCGAGATTTTGGCTGGGTCCGACATCGTCTTCATGTGCGTGACGGATGCTGCCGCCGTGGAAGAGGTGATCTTCGGAGCCGAAGGACTTTCGACGGCCGCCGGTGCAGGCAAGCTCGTCGTCGATTTCTCGTCGATCCATCCTGACGCCGCACGCGCCCTCGCGACGCGACTGAAAGACGCGAACGGCGCAGGCTGGATTGATGCACCCGTGTCAGGTGGCACAAAGGGTGCCGAGGAAGGCACGCTTGCCATCATGGCCGGCGGCGATGCCGCCGATATCGAGAGAGTGCGCCCTTACGTTCTCGCCATGGCCCGCCGGTTCACCCACATGGGCCCGACCGGCGCTGGCCAGACAACAAAGCTCTGCAATCAGGTGATCGTCGGATGTGCAATGGCCGTCCTCGCGGAAGCAACGCGCCTCGCCGTGAACGCAGGAATTGACGCCAACCGGTTGCCCGAAGCGCTCGCCGGCGGCTTTGCGGATTCCATTCCGCTTCAGCTGTTCGTGCCGCGGATGGCCCAGAGCATTCACTCGCCGCCGCTGGGGCACATCGCCACGATGCTGAAGGACCTCGATACGGTTGCCGACGTCGCGCAGTCGACCTCGACGCCGGTACCGATGGCGTCTCTTGCGGGACAAATCTTCAGGTTGGCCAAAGCCGCACGAGGGGCGGAAGCGGATGCGCTGGAGATCTACAAGCTTTCAGCGGCAGAGCGCTGAACTGTCGAGCCGACCCGCAGGGTTACAGCTATTTCTTGCGTTCATCGTCGGCCAGGAAGCGGCCGTATGTCCCACGCGCGAACAGGAGCGGTTCCCCGGTGTTGTAAGCATAGGCCTCGACCGCGCCGAGAAAGATCACATGATCGCCGCCATAATAGCGGTTGACGGAGCGGCATTGAAAGTTGGCGACGCTTTGGGCGAGCACCGGAGCGTTGCCGAGGCCGGGCGTCCAGCCGACGCCGGCGAACTTGTCCTCGGACGATTTTGCAAACCTGTTGGCGAGCGCCTGCTGTGAGGTGCCGAGCACATGGACGGTGAAATGGCTGGCGTTCTGAAACACCGTCAGGCTCGATGAATAGATTCCAAGACTCCAGAGCACCAAGGGCGGATTCAGGGAGACCGAGGCAAACGAATTGCAGGTGATGCCGTAAGGCTTTCCGTCCGCAGCGGTCGCGGTGATGATCGTGACGCCCGTTCCGTATGCGCCAAGTGCGTTGCGAAAATCGCGCGGGTCGATTGACGAGCTGTCGCTTGCGAGCTCGTTGGCGGGATCGGGGACGGCTGGCTGCTTCTGCAGGTCATTCATCGGCCGGCCTCACAGCGTGAGATTTTCGGACGGCAGGCCCAGCGCCACGCGTCCATAATTGGTTCCGGCCGTATCGAAATTGAAGGCGAGATGCGAGTTGATCGCGTGGGCATCCCGGAATTGCCGCTGCAGCACACCCGTAGTGAATAGGCCGCGAGCCCCGCTCGCTGCAAACAGCATCGAGACCGCGTCTGTGCAAAGATTGACCGAGAAGGCTCCGTCGCGCCGGTACCTGGTCTTGCGGGCCATGTCTGGAATATGACCTCGCCGCGCGTCTTCCATGGCGTCGATGCAGGCCGAACGCATGATCAGGCGCGCAGCGTCGATCTTGGCCGAAGCCTCCGCGATTTTGATCTGCGTGCTCTGGAAATCGCTGAGCTTGGCGCGGTTGTAGGTCGAGATACGATGACGTGCAACCTCGGCATAATCGTCAAGGCACGCTTGCGCATTTCCGAGCGCGACCCCCGACAGGACGTAGGGAAACAGCGAAAACACCGGCAGTTGATACGACGGATTGGGATTGACCCTGCTCCCGGGCGTCGGGCCGCCAGCAAGATCGCCGACGGCAACCGTCATGTGATCGGCTACAAAGGCATCCTTGACCTCGACGTCGCAGGAGCCTGTCCCGCGCAGCCCCGCGACATTCCAGGTGTCCAGCACCTTGTAGTCGCCTTTCGGCAGCAAGAAGATTCGATACTCGATGCCGTCAGCCTCGTCGTCGGAGTAAACGACGCTTGCAAGCATGTTCCATTCGCAAGAGGCAACGCCGGAGGAGAACGGCCAGCTGCCGTGCAGCCGGTACCCACCCTCTGCCTTCGTAGCGCGCCCCGCGGGAAAAATGAACGAGGACGCGATCAGCGTGTCGGGATCGCGCCCCCACACCAGATCCTGCGCTTTCTGCTCGAACATTCCGAGCATCCAGTGATGGCTCGCCAGATTAGCGAGGTTCCATGCCACTGAGGCGTCTGCCCGGCCTAGCAACTCAGCGCAGTCGACAAGGGCGACATAATCAAGCTCGGCACCGCCGACGCGCATCGGCTGGAGCATTCGGAACAGACCGGCGTCGTGAAGATCCTTTTCGGTCTCTGGAGGAAGCTGCCGCAACTCCTCCGTCCGCGCTGCCCGCTCCCGCAACCGCGGCATCAGCGCTCGGGCATTCGCCATCATCGCCGCATAGGAGCGATCGGCTGCTTGCCGTGCCGTCGGCTGACCTGTGCTCGGCTCTTGACCAGGTGACATTCAAGTCCCTCGCGTTCACTTCTTTATGCGGCGGGAACCCAGCCAAATCAAGCCGAGGCGGCCCCTCAGGCCACCCTCTACGCCCTCAGGCCCGCATCGGCGTCGAAGGCGTTCGGGATCCAAAGACACCTTTCTCTGCGAACTCCGAAATACGACGCTCGTCGTAACCGAGCGTGTCTCGCAAGACGCATTCCGTATGCTCGCCCAGCAGAGGGGCGGCTACGGGATCCACCGCTGCCGTTACGCTCATGCTGATCGGCGGCTCGATGTTAGGCACCCATTCCGCTGTGCGATGGGGAATCCGGCTCAGGCGGTGGCGCTCGCGAGCCTCCGGCGCATTGAACCCCTCCTCAACCGTCCGGAGATAGCCGACCGGGACATTGGCCAGCTTCATCTTCGCCATCCAGTTCTCGAGGGTATCGCTGGCAAAGACTTCCGCGATGGCGGCTCGCAAGAGCTCCTTGTTCTCCGAGCGCGCCTTGCGCGTCGCGAATTGCGGATCGGTGATGAGATCGGGCCTGTTGAGCACCTCGACCACCAGCCGGCGATAGAGCCGTTCGTTGGCGCAGGCCATATAGAGCGGCCCATCGGAGGCCTCGTAGACGCCCACGGTGGGAGTACCGCTCGGAGAGTTACCGAAGCGGCCCGGGTTCTCGCCATTGATCAGATACGCCATGCCGTAGAAACCGGTCATCCCCATGGCAACATCGAACAGGGCGACCTCGACATGCTGTCCGCGGCCGAGCCGATCACGCGCCAATAGCGCCAGCAGGATGGCGTTGCACGCCGACATGCCGGTCGCCATGTCCACGATGGGCGGGCCGGTACGAACCGCGGGGCCGTCAGCAAAGCCGTTGAGCGACATGAAGCCGCTCTCCGCCTGCGTGATGGGATCGAAGCCGGGGCGTGAGGCGAATGGTCCGGTGCGCCCGTAAGCCGAGATCGAGCAATAGACGAGCCGCGGATTGAGCGGCGCAACAGCATCATAGTCGAGGCCGAATTTCTTCATCACGCCGCTGGAGAAATTCTCGACGACCACATCCGCCTTGCGGATCAGATCCAACGCGACCCCGCGGGCTTCGGGCACGGCGAGATCGAGCACGATGCCATGCTTGTTACGATTCAAGCTGAGATAAGCGGCGCTCTCGCCGCCAATCTCAGCGTGCTCATAAGCGCGCGTGTCGTCGCCGCCGTCCGGGTTCTCGATCTTGATGACATGCGCGCCAAAATCGGCAAGCGTCTGCGTGCAGGCCGGTCCCGCGACGACCCGCGTGAAGTCGACGACCAGCAGACCATCGAGCGCGGTCGGCCCTCCCGTCGCCCGCGGCGAACGTTCCGGCAATTGAGGCTTGGTGGGCATGGACAGCGCTCCCTTACATCGGCTTATGGTTGCCGAATTTCCTGCAAGAGTGAACTTAAAGCGCGGCGCCGCCGACTTCGCAAGTGCTTCGCCGGCATCGCCTCAATACGCAAAAAGGGCCCAGCAGCCATCAGGCTGCCGGGCCCTTGCGTTCCGCGCCGAGGGAAACCTCGCTCAGCGAAGCTGCTTTCGCCAGTAAAGCGTATGCGCCCAAGCCCAGGGGACCTCGGGATCGTAAAGCCGATAGCCCGCCTGAATGAAATTATTGGCCGACACCGGATTGTCGGTCGTATCCGAGACGATACTATCCCATCCGACACGCCGTCCCCTCGCCTCGACCGCGCGCATCAACCTGCGTTGAAGTCCCCGTCCCCAATGCCGTTGCAACACCCCGACTCTGGAGAAGTAGCCGCCGTTTCGGACGTGCGTCGATGGCATAGCGCCGGCAAACGCCACCGCGTCATCGCCGTGATAGGCGAGCCACCACGCCCCCAGATCGAATCGCGGCATGGCCGCTGCATCGAAGAACGTCAGCTGATGCAGCTCGGCCAAGGTGTCCGCGATATCGTCATCGGACGGATCAACGATGCGAATTCTGTACATGAGACGGTCCGGCGGTGAGGAATGACGAGAGAGCAAGCGCAACGGTGTTGCCGCAGTGAAGACTCACTTGCCCAGCACGACCTTGACGCCCAGCCAAACGGCGCCCATCAGGCCGGTGGCGATGACGGTAATGACGGCCTTGAAAGTGTAGCTTTGCGCTTGCTCCACGCTCTTGCGCCACCGGCGCAAATGTTGGAAGTCAGCCCGCAGCTCCTTCCGGTCGTCATCTTCGATTCCGAAAGAGGCCAGCACTGACGCCACCGCCTTCAAGACGATCGCATCGATGCTGTCTTGCTGGAGCCTGTGCTGCTCGGCCAGCGTCTCTGCAACGATCGCCCTGATTTCATCGTCTGGCATCTTCACCGCTTGATGATCCTTGCAACATTCTCGAAACCGCGCTTGGCGAAGTAGAACGAGACGACGAGATTGGCCGTGATCGCCGCGAATCCCGCCAGCGCGTCCGTGGAGCCGAGGCCAAGGACCTTGTCCCAGACGAGAAGCTTTGCGAAATAGAACGCCACGCAATATCCCATCAACTTGTCCGGCTCGTACCCGCGAGCGATATCAGATAGGCGGTCATCGTCTCTCCACGAAAAAGAAAATGCGCGGCAGATCGCGACTGAGGCGCGATCGTTTCGGGCGCGAACCCTATCTCCGTCAAGCCCGGAGACCGCAGCGGCGCGGGCGAACAGGGCCCGGCGCCGCAAGGCCGGCACGTTCGCGCGTGCACGGCCAGCAATGGTTCGGACGGCGGCACGCCGATCGGCGCTCCCTCAACGCGTACAAGCGAGTGCGTGGCCGCAATGCGTGGGCCGCCGTCCGATTCGGGAAAACGGGGTACGAAAAAACCCGCAGCGGATCTCTCCGCGCGGGTTGTTACGAACTTTTCGATGATGCCACTATGCCACTGTTTTGCCCGACGGGTCAAGTGCTATTTCGCTTTTTGCGAACTTTTATGCGTGCTCTTGCGCGGCTAGCCAAAGCTCGTCGTGTGAGTCCTCGAAGTTCCGTGCCGCCCCGAGGCTACCGAGAACGCTGATCGACGCACGCTCCACGCTCTCCTCGATGTGAGCTTCCATCACCACATTGTCGCCGGGATGCACGATGACCCGTTCGATCCGGTGAATGAGCTCCAGGGGTTTGCCCTCCTCGCTCGCCAGCGGCTGGAACGGCTTGCCCCACCCGCGATCAAGAATCGCGTTTGCAGCGGTAACACGCGCATAGGCGGGCGCGTTCGTGTCGCGCATGATCTGCACGAGGGTTTTGACCGCAAGACCAGTATGAGTCCGCGCCAGGGATTTGATTTCAGTAATCGTTCGCTGCTTCAAAGTTCGACGAGCTGCGGCTCTTGCGAGAGCGGCTTCGGAAACGAGTTTGTAGACAGGTTCATCCATCTGGAAATTCCTTCAACAAACAAGGTCATTCGTTCTGTATTAAAAAGTCGCAGGGCCGGAAATATTCGGCACGGACGCGTTGAATGGTTCGGACGGCGGCACGCCGATCGGCGCTTCCTGAACGCGTATCAGCTAAGAGCGTGGCCGCGATGGGTGGGGCGCCGTCCGATTCCGGAAATGGGGTAAGAAAAAACCCGCGGCGGATCTCTCCGCGCGGGTGTTACGAACTTTTCGATGATGCCACTATGCCACTGTTTTGCCCGACGGGTCAAGCTCTATTTCGTTTTTTGCGAATTTTTCTTCGGTCGATCGGTCGCCGCCACCGACCGCGGCAACATCTGCTCGCGGCGCCGGCATGTGCGGGCCATCACGCCGGGACGACGCGAATGGCCTTAAGCCTGAGCCATCGCGTCTGCCCGAGGAATTCCCATGCGAACCTTCGCCCTTCTGCTCTCCCTGCTCGTCATCTCCAGCCCGGCACTCGCCGAAGAGGCCCCGGATTTCTCCGGTGTCTGGAAGCGCGACTGCGCGAAGAGCTATGGCCTGAAGATCTGGCGCAACGAGGACGATCAGTTCTCGGTCACGTTTTGCGTCGTGACCAGCTGCGGCAGCCCGGCGTTCATTCCGCACACGCCGATCGCGGGGGATCCGAAGTTCAGGATCGTCTCGGAATCCGAGATCGGCCTCCGGCGCGTCGACGTTCCCGACGCCTTTCTGATGTATCACCGCTGCTCGCGCGATCCCGCATCCCCGTTCCAGGTAATGGCGGCGGAAGGCGCCAAGGAAGCCAGTTCTACTCCGTCGCCAAAATGAAAAAACCCGCTAGCGGATCGCTCCGCGCGGGCTGAACCGAACTCTTTCGATGATGTCACTATGGCACTGTTTTGCCCGACGGGTCAAGCACTTTTTGCGAAAAAACGAATATGCTCGCCAAGCCAGCCCGAGATTGCCGCTCAACACTGCGCCGCAATCGGTTGCTGATCGCTAGAAGCAACTCTTTGACCAACTGCCAAATCACGCATAGAGTTTAGTTGTGTTTTTCTGAAACGCTATCTCCCCGCGTCGCGAGGGCTGATGTGACAGAACCCGCTGAAACCAACTCTGCCGCAAAAAGCACGGGTGCTTTTGACAGCATCTTTCCAGGAAAAGAGTGGGCAGTCTTCTCAGGGTTTGCTGTGTCGACCGCAGCGATAGCCGCCTATGCATACGAATGGGGATACGGCGACGCGATCGGCTTTGACGTAATCTCGACGACAACCGTGGCGGATAGAGCGTCGGAATGGCGGGTGCTATGGCCGATTGTTATCTCGATTTTCGCGGGTCGACTTCTCATTCCATTTTGGGGCGATATGTCCGGGTATCCTGAATGGGCGCAGAAGTTACGGAAGAGTGGCATTTCCGGGTTCGGGTGGGTGGGGTTTGGGATCGTGTCGTTTCTTGCCATCGCCATGATGTTCGTGCCTGGGTTCCGAGAAACCCATCCAGAGATCGGCGATGATCCCAGTAGGGTGTCGGCTTATTCAATCGTTGTCGTCCTTCTGATGTTCGTCTCTTCTCCAATCTTCGAAGTGAATGTGCCTTTGGGAAAAGTCGGTCTCTATCTTTCAATGGTAGCTTGCGCAGTATTGTTTGCACATTTCCTCGGCGGTCAGGATGGGGAGGATATCCTCAACGCACGCGTGCAAGTTCCATTGGCTTGCTTGAAGGAGGACGGCACTCAGTCGCGTACCCCCGTCGCGATTATTCGTAGCTTTAGTTCGGGATCGCTCGTCGTCAATCCAGCGAGCCGATTTTACTGGCTGGAAGCAAAAGACACCAAGAAGCTTGAGTTCATTCCTCCCTCAGCGGTGCGCGATCCGTCGGCCTGCAGTCGTTAAACTCATGCAAGATCGCTCAGGCAGATTCACGCAGAGGGAGTGCCAATTGAAAGTAGAAAGGCTGTTGCGCATTCGCGGTGATGAACGCCTGTAGTGCCGGAGTGATCTCCGCATTATCGGCGGCCGCTTCCGCCAGCGCATCTGCGATCTCGCTGGTCGCATCGCGTGCGTGGCCCTCGATGGCGTTGAAGGCGACGATCCGCACGGGATAGGTGTACTGGCCGGAGAGCAAATCGCGAATGATGGTGTCGCGGTCGGTGTCCTGTTCGTCGGTCTCGCGCCAGGCGCAGCCGGCGCGCGCGCCAAAGTCCTCAAGCACCAGATAAATCTCCCGGTCGAGGCGGTCGGTCGGGATGATCGAGGGCGATGAACGCATACACTACTCCCACAACTACGCAGTGGCGAGAGCAGGCCCCGGCTTGCAGGGGGGCTGGGGGTATGGCCGGGGCCGCTCCGCCAGCTCGGCGGCGAGCCGGCAGGCACCAATGCCATCGTGACTGACTCAGTTCCTGAGCTGGGGAGATTCTTGGCGAAGACGGCGCAAAAAAGCCGGTCGCTCACGCGGCCGGCTTCCACCACTCTCACGAACTCAAGGTATCAGCGGCTCAGCTTGCGCTCGACCTTCTTCCGGCTGCTGCCCACCTTCTTGACGGCCTTCTTCACGGCCGAGGCCGAGCGGCCGGTCTTCTTTGCTTCGTACGCGACTTCGTACTTCTGCCCGCCCGCCACGCGCGCGCGGTCCTGCTTTCGACCGCGAGCAGTCTGCTTTTTCGCTTTCGCCATAGCTGCACCTCCATGCATGTGAGAAACGCTATGGGATTCAATTGGTTCCCTCTGCTCTTCCGGCACCTCATGAGACGGCGGAACGAATCCCGCCGCAAAGATTCGAATCGAAGTGTTTGTTGCGTGGAGTTGTTCAGTGGCGTCGCAGCGTCATCGGAAGTCAGTGGCGATCGGCGTCAAGGCGCCCTTCCCCGGCTTTATCAAACCGGCCATGGCAACCTCGATCGAGAGGGTGCCGTCCGGGGAAAGATGGATTCACGAAATCAAGTTCGACGGCTATCGCGTGCAGGTGCACCTCGCCAACGAGTCCGTCAAAGTTTTCACCCGCAGCGGCCTTGACTGGACCAAGCGCTTCAAGAAGGTCGCCGCTGATGCCTGGCACATCAAGGCGGGCTCGGCGATCATCGATGGCGAAGTCGTCGTCCCTGCCGCTGATGGTACGACCGACTTCGCGGTGCTTCAGAACGAAACAAAAGGCACATCCTCAAAGATCGTGCTCGTTGCATTCGACCTGCTCTATCTGGACGGCCGCGACCTTCGCAAGCTGCCGCTGATCGAGCGCAAGGCCGCGCTCAAGAAGATCGTCTCCGGCACCGATGTGCAGTTCAGCGAAAGTTTCGAGATCGACGGGCGAGAGATGTTCACCCACGCCTGCAAGATCGGCCTTGAAGGCGTTGTCTCGAAGGTACGGAATAGCCCTTATACAAGCGGGCGCGGCAACTACTGGGTCAAGACAACCTGCGCGCAACGCGAGACGCTGACCATTGCCGGCTTCGTGCTCGACGAAGGCAAATGGGATGGCATGTATCTCGGACGCCGCAAGGGCGATGACCTGATCTACGCCGGCAGGGTTGATCACGGCTTCGACAAGACGTCGGCAGCCGAACTCCAGAAAAAGTTGAAGCCGCTCGTTCGGAAGACGCAACCCTATGCCAAGCGCATTGCGCATAAGGGCATCTGGGTGGAGCCGAAGCTGCTCGCGGAGATCGAGTATCGCGCCAAGTCCGCCGAGGGCAAATTGCGGCATCCGTTTTTCAAGGGCTTGAGGGAGGACCTCTGATGGACGCGTTTGATCAGTGGTGGGCCTGGGCGCAAAAGCCGCGCGACAGCTCGATGACAATACCTTCATGGCTGCACGAAGCGGTGATTATGCTCGCACCGGAAGAACGACGCGATCGAGCAAAGGTAAATGCGGCGGCAAAAGAGGCAGAGGCTCGTGACGAGGTTTAAATTCCGTACTGTGGGCTGGCAGCCGACGAGCGAGGAAGATCACTTCATGGATTGCCCAACTTGCGGGGAGCGGTTTGACTGTCGCGACCTTGGCGAGGCGCTGGAGCACCAACACGGTGAACCTGTCGAAGAGGAGCCGACACAACATTAGCTTTTGGCGTGCGCCGAAAAGTTTTCCACACCTACGACAGCCAGTATGGCATTCGCATTGGGCACCACTACGGATCGATAATTTGCCAACCGCAACGGTTTGGCTTTGATGCTTCCATGACCACGAAGTCGCGCGAATATCTCTACGGCACTCAGATCAAGATGTCGGCGGAACGCGCCAAGCAAGCGCGCAAGGAGGCCGATCGGCTCGCCTGCGAAGCTTGGAACTATCGCATGCTTGGCTACAAGGGTCCGGCGCAGCCGTCGCCGACGATCGGCGACGCCATCAATGGCGGCTACCTCTACCTTGAGGTCCGGTGTCACGGGTGCAATACCAATCAGACTGTCGCGCTCGATATTGTCAGGCGTCCAAAGACGACGCCTGTCCACGAACTGGAACGTTATATGCGGTGCAAAAGCTGCTCCGAGATACGACGATATCCCTACAAGCGAAGTACGCTCGTCGCGCTCAGGCCGACGAAGATTTCAACTGGGAGTCCGCCCTCAACCTGGTGGCCGGGCGAGCGTTGAGGAACTGCAATGTGCAATCTCTATTCGATCACGACAAACCAGGCCGCCATCGCCGAGCTCTTCCGCATCGTCCGCCGCTACGAAGGCAATCTCGCGCCAATGCCCGGCGTGTTTCCTGATTATCCGGCGCCCGTCATTCGCAATGGCGAGGACGGCGAACGCGAGATGGTGATGATGCGATGGGGCATGCCGCCCCCGCCCCGCACCGGCGGCCCGCCCGTGACCAACATTCGCAACACCTCCTCCCCGCACTGGCGCGCCTGGCTGAAGCCGGAGCACCGCTGCCTCGTGCCCGCCAACAGCTTCGCCGAATATGCGCCGGAGCCGAATCCGGAAACGAAGAAAAAAGACGTGATCTGGTTCGCGCTGGCGGAGTCACGGCCGCTGTTTGCGTTTGCTGGCATCTGGACGACGTTCAATGGTGATCGAGGGACGAAGTCAAAACCGGTGCCGGGGCCGCATCAGGTCTATGGGTTTCTTACGACGGCGCCGAATGCGGTGGTTGAGCCGATTCATCCGAAGGCGATGCCGGTGGTCCTTACCACGAAAGAAGAGCGTGACGTCTGGCTTCGGGCGCCTTGGGATGAAGCAAAACGGCTCCAAACACCGCTCCGCGATGACGCACTAAAGGTCGTCCGCCGGGGCAACAACAAAGAAGACCCCGCTCCCAATTCAAACATTTGACAAGCATTAGTTGCGCCCTTCATAAATACGCCTGTGTTAGCTAGCGGGGGACGAAGGGAATGGCTTTAGAAAAGCATCAGACTGACGATGTGTTCGGCGTCAGCCGCGACATTCCTATTAGCTATGTCGAGCGGAAACACGTCGACGACAAGCTGTTAGAAAACATTACCCGCAACAAGCACATCATCATTTTCGGCAGTTCCAAGCAAGGCAAAACCTGTCTTCGTCGTCACTGCCTACACGACGATGACTACATCGTAGTGCAATGCCAAAACAATTGGGATATCGCGAAACTTTGCGAAGCAATATTGAAAGCGGCTGGGTGTGAGGTTGAAATATCGAATACCAAAACGGTAGAGGGCAAAGCAAAGCTGAGTGTGAAGGCAAAGGGAGGGTTCAAAATCTTCGGCATCGGCACCGAAGTCGAAGGTGGAAGTGAAGGCGAGAAGGGTAGCAAATCAGAAGTCCGCACGGAGCCGATCGAATTGGATGCTAGCGACCCAAACGATTTAGTACGAGCCTTAAAGGGCATTGAATTTCAAAAATTGATTGTACTTGAAGATTTTCACTACCTTCCGCAAGAAACCCAGGAACAATTCGCGTTTGCGCTAAAAACGGTTCACGAGGCCTCCAAGATCACTTTCATCATTGTCGCAGTATGGCGCGAAGAAAACCGGCTGATCGTATACAATGGAGATCTGGCTGGTCGGGTGATCTCAGTTGATGCGGACGCGTGGTCTTCAGTCGATTTGCAGCGTGTTATCAAAAGTGGAGAAGAATTGCTAAATGTTCAGTTTCCAGCAGCCTTCAAAGCGCAGCTAATAACCGACAGCTTGAACAGCGTCTACGTCGTGCAAGAATGTTGCTACAAAGCGTGCAAGCTTCACGATGTGCATTCCACAAAAGATGCAACCTACTACTTTCCCGAGGCACTTGATGCGCAGAAGCTCGTGGCTGAGGTCATCCAAGAGCAGAGCGCCCGGTATGGAGCTTTCGTCACAAACTTCGCTGCAGGCTTCGGCGAAACGCAGTTAGAGATGTACAAATGGCTACTTTATCCGGTGCTCACATCGACCATCGACGAGCTAACAACCGGGCTTACCTATCGCCAAATCAGGACACGAATTGAGAGCAAGCACCCTCAAGGCAACACTCTAAATCCGGGGAATTTAACGCAAGCATTGCAGTCAGTGCCCGCGCTCCAGGCCAAAAAGAACATTAAGCCCTTCGTTTTAGACTATGACCGAAGCAACTTGCGCCTAAGTGTTGTCGACAAAGGATTCTTGATCTGGTTGGCTGCCCAAGATCGAGGAACATTATTGGAAATGGTAGGATTGCCGACGTTGAATGAAGACGGGTCGTCAAGACTTGCACTCTGAGGCATCGTCCGGCCGAAGGAGGACTATAGATTTTATAGGGATGCCGCTCTGTTACTGACCAACCTGAGGAAAACCGAAGCGAGCCGCCGGTGCAGGCTTGAACGAGCGCCTGCGCCGGCGCGCCGATCATCGCCCCGTCCGCAGCCGCGTCGGCCATCCCACCCGCACCAACGTTTCGTCGGGATCGGATAGCGCGAACTCGTACATCCCCCACGGCTTGTCCTCGGGGACCTGCTGAAACTCACGTGCCGCAGCGTCGACGTCCTCGAGGTAAAGGTAGAGCCCGAAGGGATTACGGCCAGGGATCAGCCAGCCCTCGACGGCGTCGGTCAAATGAAGATAGCCGCCCTGCCCGTTCGACAGCATGCGATAGCTGTCCTCCTCCCCTCGCGCGGGCCGTTCGCTGTCCGGGCGCGCAAATCCCAGGCGATTGTAGAATCGCTCGGACGCATCGAGGTCGTTGCACGGCAGGATGGCGATCAAGGCTCCGGACGGGCTCATGGATGCACTCCGCTAAGGGCCGCAGGACGAGAAAACCCGCGCCGGATCGCTCCGCGCGGGCTTCTTCAACGATGCCACTCTAGCCCTGTTTTGCCCGACGGGTCAAGCGATATTTTGAAAAACCGAAATTGACCCGCCGCGCACGAGCAGCCGGATCAATACGGCCGCTCGGAAGACGGCTGCCCGCCGTGCTGGGATTCGTCGTAGACGCCGTAGGTCTCGTAGGCGCGGTTGCGGCCCCAGCGGTGATAGCCCGGCGCATAGCCGCCATAGGCGTAGCCGTCGTCAGTGGCATAGCCCGGGCCGGGCGCGTAGGCGTAGGCCGACGACGCCGCGGCGCCGATGGCGGCGCCGGCGATGAGGCCGCCCGCCAGACCCGGGCCCCATCCCGGGCCCCAGTGCCGGGCCTGCGCGGGCATCGTGGTCGCCATGCCGATCGCCGCGAGGGCGCCGACGGTCGTGCAGATGATTGCTGTCGCTTTCATTTTTCAATCTTTCCTGATGGGTATGAGGAGGCAACGCACGCGCATCGCGGCGGTTGCCTGACATCGACGTGAATTCGCGGAAGCCGGATCGGTGCGAATTGACCGGGAGGGTTGCAAGCTCTCCGCGGCAGATTCGGTCCGCGACGCCGCGCACGCGGCACGATCGCTGCGCACGACCCGCGCAGCATCAGCCCGGCAGGGTGTCCTTGTTGGGCTGCTGCTCGGCAGACGGATCGGGGATCTCGCTCTCGGCATCGACCTCCGCTTTGGCGGCGTCCCAGAACTCCTGGTCGCGGCCTTGCGGCCGCCCCGCCTTTTCCCAGAGCTGATAGGCATAGGTCCGGATCAGCGCTTCATCCGCCATCGATGGTCTCCTTCGCGGGTTGCTTGCATCGGACAAGGCGCGGACGCGCGGCCTCGTTCCTGTGCGGCGTCACGACGCCGCGGGAACGGGAAGGCCCCGTTGCCGTTTTCTCCCGATGACACACGCCGCGACGGACCCGCTGCTGGAGCGCGCCGATGCCGCGCTGCTGGAGGCGGCGCGGCTGCGGCGGGAGCGCTTCCGCCTCGCCGACGAGGCCGCGGCGATCCTGCGGCGGGCCGGTCGCGTGCAGACGCTGCGCGGCGGCCTCGTGCCGGCCGCGGCGATCGCGCTCGCGGTCAGGGATTCCGATCGCGGCTAGGCTCGACGGGAAACGGCTCCTGGGTCTTGCGGCCCAGGAACGTATCGGGCGTCGCCATCTTCAGGATCTCGAAAGCCTTCACCGTCATCTCGCGCATCCGCGCGGTCTGCTCTGCAATCATGGATGCTTCGTCGTGGACGCGCCGGATATGCGCGTTGTCGCCCGCCATGGCGGTGCTCCCTTGCTCAATGCAGGCGGGAGCACAATGGGTCTCTCAGCCACCGACGCCTACGGACAGAGCCTTGGCCGGTGATGCCCGGTAAACTACCACAGGTCGCGAAGGTTCAAAAGTGGACATTCGAATCGGCCGGCGGGCCGAACAATGAGTAAGCGGCTCAAAAGGCGCAAACCGCGTTGCATCCTCAACGCGAAAATGTGTCCGCCGGCCTAACAAAAGATGGGGTATCTCCGGCTGATGCGGCGTACATTCAACCATCACCGCAAGGCCCCCGGCATCCATCGGTGATGAGAACGCATCGAAGCGCTCCCGCCCCTCTCGAACAGGGGAGCACGCCATGTTGAAGCGGCGTCGTTTCAAGCAGATCAGGACACTCCAGGAACGGCTTGCAGAGGAAGCGACGCGATGTCGCGACGAGGCCCGCGCGCTGGCGCCGAGCCGCCGCCGCGACTTGCTGCTGCGCCGGGCGCGGCAGAACGAGACGGCGATGCAGATCGACGCCTGGCTCTATTCGCCCGGCCTGAGGGCACCGACATGACCCGCCAATATCGCGCATACCTTGTCGGGGAGGACGGCGTCTTCCGATCCGCCGACGCCTTCGAGGCGCCGTCAGATACCTCGGCCCTCGACCTTGCACAGCAGTTGACGCGGCGCGGCGACGTCGAGGTCTGGCAGCTCGCGCGCAAGATCGGCTTGCTGAGGGGGCCGCAGCCGCCCGCGGCCTGACGGCTTCGGCGACGGCCCCGCTTTCGCGCCGCGCAAAGCTCGCGCTACGCCGCCCGCGACAATTCCGGCGTCCGCTTGATCTGTCCTTCCAGCAAAGCGATCGAGGTGCGCAGATTGTCCCGGCGCGCCCGCAGCGTCAGGGCCAGCATGGGATAAGTGGGGCTCGCAGGGTCGGCATTTCCCGCATTGCGTTCCTCCTCGGCAATGTCGGCCTCGAGCATCTGGATCCGCCAGTTCAGGTCGGAAATCAGGGCGTGGAGCTTCAGGGACGCGGTCGCTTCGAAACGGGACGGTGACTGCATGGGATCGCCTCAATCTGGGTCAGCCCGAACGGCCGGGCCGGGATTAAGACGTCTTGCAGCAAGAGCGATGCCAGAGATCTGCGGGACTGGAGCTCAAGGAAAACGGCCCCGGCTGGGGGGCTTGGGGCTGCAGTGTGGCCGGGGCCGCTCCGCCGGCCCGGCGGCGGGCCGACGCATGACAATGGAGCAATCCGGCGCAGCGTTCCTATTGCGCGCGGCGTCCCGGTGAGACGCCTCACTCCTCCGCGAGCTTGTGCGCGAGATAGGCGTCGACCGTTTCGGCGAACGAGCGCTGCACGCCGACCGCGGCGCCGTGCTGCTCCAGCGTGTCGCGCTGGAGTACGCGCAGTCCGCGCCCGCGCAGGCAGGCCGGCGCAGTGTTCAGATATTGATCGATGGCCCCCTTGGCCTGCGGGATGGCCTTCGGATCGCCCCGTGCGATCAGCAGCCTGAGCAGGCTCTGGCATTCGGCCAAGCCGGGCATGGGTGTGGCCTCAGCCCTGGCGCGACTTCGGCTTCGGCCGCTTGACCGGCTGAGTGTGGGTGCCGAACAGCATGAGCAAAAACGCGATTTCTTCCTTCGAACCGACCTGGATCATGATGATCTCCTTTTCGCTTGTTTGGTCGAGGCGAGCGCACAAGCCGTTCAGGACAATCGGGTTTCAGGATCGTTTCAGGCGTGTTTCGTCGCGCCGGCCGAGGGCGCGCCGCGCGAACGGCATCGCCTTGCGCTAACAAATGCCCGTCGTCCGCCGCATGACCTCCGCGAGGTCATCCATGGAGAACGGCTTGCGGATCATCGGAAATCCGTCCCGCCTCCGTTCGCGGCCCGAGAGCTGAAGAACCTTCAACCCGGGACGAAGCCGCGCCGCGCGCTCGGCGAGTTCGTGGCCGTCCATGCCGGGCATGTTGATGTCGGTGATCAGCGTGGAGATTTTTTCCTCGCGGCCCAGCATATCCAAAGCGGCCGCGCCGCTGCCGGCGGTGACGACCTCGCACCCGAGCTCTTCCAGCATGTTTGCGACGACCTCGCGCACATCGGCGTCGTCGTCAACAACCAGAACGGTGTGACTCATCGAAAGAACCTCTTTCGGTTTTTAACCAAGGCGTATTTCGGATGTTCCACGGCTTTTGCGCGAACGGTTTTTCGATTTTGGACAAACGGGATCACCGAAGCGCGCTCGCCGATGGCGATGTTTCAGCCGGCGGCGCAAACTTGATTCAAATGCAACGAGCGGGATTCGGCGGAATGAAATCTGTTCGCGCCAAGCTGGCACATGTCGCCCGCACGGGCGCAGGTCGAAAGCTCAAGTCGAAAGCTTCGGAGAGATCTTCGATGTACTACGTCGCCGCCGCATTGCTGGTGCTGTCGGGACTGTTCTACTCCTCCGGCCACCACGAACTCGGCCAGTTCGGTTCGGACGTCTGCAGATATGGCAGCGTGTTCTGCGAGAACCCGGTGGTCGTCTTCACCGGCAGCGCGCTGGCCGCGGCCTGGGGCATGTTCGTCAGCATCAAATAAAACGCGGCATCCGGGCCGCGCTAGAGCGACAGCTCCTTGCGGACGGCCGCGGCGGAGTTGCCGACCTTGTCGACGGCCTTTTGCAGCTCTTCCTTCGACACGCCGAGCGCGTGGGTCCAGTATTTGACCTCGAAGGCCTCGTGCATGTTGATCTTGCTGCGGTCCGGCTGCTCGCGCTTCGTCAGACTGCCCATCCCGATGATCCTCGCGCTTGTGACGGGAAAACGCGGCAATGGAGCTGCCGTTCCCAAACGGGCCGATACGACGATCCCTGCGGCCGCAGCCGCCCGCAGCTCACACCCTCAGCCACAGCATCGAGGCCAGAACCGCCGAAAACAGAAACAACGTGACGATGGCAACTTTGAAAATCAGGTCGGCTGCCATGGCTGCCCTTCTCACGTTCGATGTCCGCGCCCTGACGGCGGATGGTCGTGATCGCCTGTCTCCAGTTTCGGGACACCCGATCGAGGCATGACATTCGCCACGACGACTGGGTGGTGACAGGCCACGAATCGGCAGCGTAACGGCCTCATCCCCGGTTGGTTCCCATGTCGGGAACGCAAACTGATAAATGTTAGGCGCCGGGCGCGGCGCGCCCCTTCGGCCAACTTGATATTTGTTGCATTCGCCGCCCCTGGAAACGCATCGTCCACAATGTTGCGATCCCGGGACGGCCCAATTTAACCTTTGTTATCAACAGCAAGGCCGGCTTCATGCTTTTTGCCCCCACGGCGCGCTCTGGCGCGCGGGGGATCAAGTGACGTGACAAGCGACAGAATCTGGCCGCCGCTGTTCGAGCGACTGAAAACGACGACCGGTGCGTCTGACCAGGATTTGCAGGCCTTGGCCGCGCTGCCGTTCACCTTGCGCCACTACCGCGAAAACCAGACCGTGCTGCGCGACGGCGAGCAGCCGAGCGAGTGCTGCCTGATCGCCGACGGCTTTTGCATGCGCGCCAAGACGATCGCGGACGGCAGGCGGCAGATCCTGTCGATCCACATTCCCGGCGACCTGCCGAACCTGCAAAACCTGCACTACGCGGCGATGGATCACGACCTTGTCGCCCTGTCCGATTGCACCCTCGCCTTCATCGGCCACAGGGCGCTGAAGGACCTCATCCGCGAGCGGCCGGGCGTCGGCGACATGTTCTGGCGCGACACGCTGGTGGACGCCGCGATCTCCCGGGAATGGATCGTCAATGTCGGCCAGCGCTCGACCTACAATCGCCTCGCGCATCTGATCGTCGAGCTGCGCGAGCGGCTTCGCCTGATCGGCCGCGTCATCGACAACACGTTTGCGATTCCGCTGACGCAGGAGCAGCTCGGCGAAGCCATGGGCGTCACCAGCGTTCACACCAACCGCATCCTGCGCGATCTGCGCATCGACGGCGTGCTGGAGCTGCAGCGCGGCACGGTCAAGATCTTCGACGAGCACAAGCTCCAGGAACTGGCGCAGTTCGATGGACGCTATTTGCATCTGTCGCCATCGGCCTGAAGCCGTCACGGCGCGCTCAGGGAACGAAGATCTCGTCCGTCGCCATACGCACGTTGCGAATGGCGCGGCAGGCCTCCATCGTCGCGCGACTGTCCTCCGGCACAAAGCTCAGCAGCAACGAACGCCGCCGCGCGCCGGATCTGTTGCAGGTCGCCCCATGCGGCAGATCGGCGTCGAACACCAGGATGTCTCCCGCCTCACCCGCCATGATAGAGGACAGCGTCTCCGCGACCTGATCAAGCGCTCCCGGATCGAGATGACGCGGGATCAGGCGCGTTGCGCCATTGTCCGCCCCGTAAGCATCGAGGAAGACCAGTGCGGCCACGGCTTTCATGCCCGCGCCATCGCGATGCAGCGGCTGGTGGCCGCCGTCCTTGAGCGGCTCGCGGCCTTCGACCTGGGCAAGAAAGAACGGAGCACCCAGCATCTGCGCGGCCGCGGCCAGTAGCGGCGGGACCCGGCAGGCCTGCTGCACCGTCGGGTCGAGATCGACGAGGGCGTGACGCCAGCCCGCCCCTCGCGGTGCGGCCCATTGATCGCCGGTCCCGACACCCGCGTCGAAAGCAGCACGCAACGCCTCGCGCCACGCCGCGGGGACCGCGCCGCGCAGCAGGAGGTAACCGTCGCGGTCCAGCCGTGCCGCCTGCTCTGCGTTCAGCGGCTCGACCTTGGTGGGAGGCGGGGCAAGGCTCATGGCGCTCCCTACAATCTCAGCGTGTCTTTAGCAAGGGTATCGCGCCATGACCAGCGGCGGGCTGTCCGTCTCGGTCGGAGCAAACGAAAAGCCCGCGGCGGGGTCCCGGCACGGGCTTTGATGGTTCTTGCGATGATGTCCTTATACAGGTGTTTTGCCCGACGGGTCAAGCATTATTTCGTGAAATCGGAATTTGCGGCGCCGATCCTGGACGGGAACCTTTGTTCCCTCGCAGCATTTCCTTACCGACTTTTCCCGCCGAGGCCCCTTCATGAAAAGCGACAGCGCCGTTGCCCCGACGAAATCCGCACCGACGCTGCTGCAGAGGCTGGGACCCGGCCTCATCACCGGGGCGGCCGACGACGATCCGTCGGGGATCGCCACCTATTCGCAGGCCGGCGCGCAATTTGGCTTCGGGCTGCTCTGGACGGTGTTCCTGACCACGCCGTTCATGATCGCCATCCAGCTCGTCAGCGCACGGATCGGCCGGGTCACCGGCAAGGGGCTGGCCGCCAACGTGATGCAGATCGCGCCGCGCTGGGCGGTGCTGGCGCTGGTCGCCATGCTGGTCGCAGCGAACACGTTCAACATCGCGGCCGACATCGCCGCGATGGCCGAGGCGCTCTCGCTCGTGATCGGCGGCCTCAACCACGAGCACGCGCTGATCTTCGCGGCCGGCTCCACCCTGCTCCAGGTGTTCCTGCCCTATCGCCGCTATTCGCCGGTGCTGAAATTCCTGACCCTGGCGCTGTTCGCTTATGTCGCCACCGCCTTCACCGTGAAAATCCCCTGGAGCACGGCGCTGCTCGCGGCGGTGTGGCCGCAGCCCAATGTCAGCGCCGAATATCTCCTGATGGTCGTCGCGGTGCTCGGCACCACCATCAGCCCCTATCTGTTCTTCTGGCAGGCCTCGCAAGAGGTCGAGGAGATGAACCAGGGTAGGAAGGACAAGCCACTGCGCGATCTGAAGCGCGGCGGCGATCCGGAACTCGCGCGCATCCGCACCGACACCCTCGCCGGCATGGCGCTCTCCAACGGCATCGCCTTCTTCATCATCCTGACCACCGCGTCGGTGCTGCATTCCAACGGCGTCACCAACATCAATTCGGCGACGCAGGCCGCCGAGGCGTTGCGCCCGCTCGCCGGCGACTTCACCTTCGCCCTGTTCGCGCTCGGCATCATCGGCACGGGCCTGCTGGCGATCCCGGTGCTGGCGGGCTCGGCCGCTTACGGCGTTGCGGAAATTTTCGGCTGGCACGCCACGCTCGAGGCCAAGCCCGACGAGGCCGTCGGCTTCTACACCATCATCGCGGCCGCGACCGCAATCGGCTTCGGGCTCGGATTTACCGGCATCGACTCCATCCACATGCTCGTCTGGAGCGCGGTGCTCAACGGCATCGTCGCCGTGCCGATCATGGCGATGATGATGATGATCGTCTCGAGCCGCACGCTGATGGGCCGCTTCAGGGCCCGGACCTGGCTGATATGGCTGGGCTGGGGCGGCACGGCCCTGATGGCGCTGGCGGTCCTCGCGATGCTCGGCTCGTCGGCGCTCGGGTGACTAGGGCGAGGACAGCGCCGCCGAGATCTGCGAGGCGATGATGAAGGCCGCGAACACGGCCGGCACGCTGATGAACCGCAGGAACTGATCTATCGAAAGCATCACTGTCTCCCCAAAGACAAAGCGCCCTCGCCCGCCGCGCTACTCCACCCCTTGCGCGACGTGCTGATCGGCGGTGAGAAACCGGTCGGAAACGGCGGCCCCGCTCATCGTGAGGAGCGCCAGAATCGAGATCATGGCTAGAAATTGCATGGCCTCTGGATCGGATCCGATTGTGGCCAAATGAGTCAGGGCTTGGCGCATTTTCGGGACCATCCCGGGAAAGATCATGGCTATCCCCACCGGATTCTACGGGCTTTTGCGCAACCGGGCCGGATCGAGCTTTCGGTCGCGCCTCTGCAGGCTTCACGCCGACCGATCGCTAGCCTAACAATTGGGGCTGGAGCCGGGCTTGCGACCCGCCACAAGAAAAACAAGGCCCGGCCGGGCAACAGGGAGCGACATGACCCATTCGTCAAAAGCAACAAGCATCGAACTCCTCGCCTGCGACGCGGGCTGGAGAAACTACCATTTCGTCAAGCTGACCACCGAGGACGGCATTGCCGGCTGGAGCGAGTTCGACGAGGGCTTTGGCTCGCCCGGCGTTGGCGCTGCGATCCAGCGGCTGTCCGCCCGGGTCATCGGGCAGAACGTCTTCCAGCATGAACGCATCTACGCCGAACTGTTCGCGGCCACCCGCCCCGCCGCAGGCGGGGTCGTCGCCCAGGCGCTCGGCGCGATCGAGAACGCGCTGCTCGATGCCAAGGCGAAGTGCCTCGGCGTGCCCTGCTACGAACTGCTCGGCGGAAAGATCCGCGACCGCGTCAGGGTCTACTGGTCGCATTGCGCGACCTGGCGGATCAATCATCCCTCCTGGTACAAGCCGCCGATCGAAAGCCTCGACGGCGTCAAGGCGATGGGCCGCGAGGTACGCGAGAAGAAATTCACCGCGCTCAAGACCAACATCTTCTCCTATGACGACGGCAAGCCGACCGGATGGCGGCCCGGATTCGGCTCGCCCTTCTCGCCCGAGATCAACGTCGACCGCAAGATCCTGCGCGACCTGCGGATGCATCTGGAAGCGATGCGCGATGGCGCGGGCCCCGACGTCGATATCCTGCTCGACTGCAATTTCAACGCCAAGACCGAGGGCTATCTGAAGATCCTGCGCACCATCGCGGACCTCGACATGTTCTGGATCGAGATCGACAGTTTTAATCCGGAAGCGCTCGGCTATATCCGCCGGCAGAGCCCGCATCCGATCTCGTCCTGCGAGACACTCTTGGGCTTGCGCGAATTCCTGCCCTATTTCCATCAGCAGGCCATGGATGTCGCGATCATCGACACGCCCTGGAACGGCGTGTGGCAGTCCATGAAGATTGCGGCCGCCGCGGAAGCGTTCGAGGTCAACGTCGCCCCGCACAATTTCTACGGCCATCTATGCTCGATGATGAACGCGCATTTCTGTGCGGCCGTTCCGAACTTGCGCATCATGGAAATCGACATCGATCGCCTTGCCTGGGACCGCGAGCTCTTCACATACGAGCCGGACATTCAGGAGGGCCATCTGGTCATCCCCGACCGGCCCGGCTGGGGTACCGAGCCGAACGAGGAGGCGCTGCGCGCGCATCCGTCGAAGACGAGCGGCGGCCTCCTCAACTACGGCCGAAAAAGCTGAGACCCCTTATGGCGTAACGGGGTTCACGGTGGGGGAGGTCTTCGGCCCCAACCGTTCCGGCTCGACCGGCGATTTGGGTTCGGTCGGAAGCACCTTGGCGCCGGCCGCACGCGCCGCCTCGCCCGTCGTTGCGTACATCGCGACATGGGCCGGCTGCGTCTTGGCGCGACTCCACGGCCCATGGTCGACGATCAACATCGCCGCAATCGTCAAGCCGGCCACGATCAGCGCAATCACGCCAGGATGACGAAGCGCTGTGGACATGGAGTTTGCGAAGCGATCAGTTGCCATCGAAGGATCCGTATCTTTCCTCTCGCGGGGTTAATTCAAATGCGTCCCGCGAGTTCCAGTTTCGTTGAAGCAAGTTCCGAGCCATGGCGCGGAACCTGCTCATCACGATACGTTCACTTCTTCACGTCGGGTCGCGCATCCCCGACGAACCCGTCGCGATTTGGCATCTTGATGGCCGCGAGCGATTTTGCATCGAGCGTTGCGTCCGCTCCGAGCAGTCCGTTCAGATTGAGAATATAGGCCGACACCGCGTAGACCTCTTCGTCGCTGAGTGATTGCGGTGCGTTCTGCGGCATGGCACGACGGATGTAGTCGAACAATGTCGGCGCATAGCGCCAGTAGCTGCCAACCGTCCGGATCGGTTTGGGCGTTCCGATCGTGCCCTGCCCGCCGGCGAGCCGGTCGCCGAGACCACCCTCGCCCTTGTCGCCGTGACACGAGGCACATTGCTGGGCGAACACCTCGCGTCCATGGCTGACCGAACCGCTCCCCTCCGGCAGATTGCTGCCGTCGCGTCCGATATCGATATTCCAGCCTGCGATCTCGGCGCTCGTCGCCGGCCGACCGATGCCGTACGTGCTCTGCGCCCGTGCTCCGCTTGCGAAGGCACACAGAGCAATGGCAACGGCGATGCCACAGGTCTCACCCCAGCGCATTGGTCACCTCGCCGCTCTCAGCGATGCGCCAGGGCCAGATCGCGTTGTTGTGGTAGAAATAATTCTCGCCGCGTACCGCAAGCAGTTCGGCCAATGTCGGTTGCACGTAACCCGTCTCATCGATGGCGCGGCTCTGGATCACGGCTGGCTTGCCGTCCCATCGCCAGGGCAAACGGAAGCGTGTCAGAGCACGCGTCAGCACCGGCTCCTGCAATTGCGCGTCCTGCCAGCTCTTGCCGTCATCGACCGACACCTCGACCCGCGTGATCTTGCCATGCCCGCTCCAGGCGATGCCTGTGATCTCCTGGAAGCCGGGCGCGTTCAGGCGCTGGCCGCCCGAGGGACGCGTGATGATGGACTTCGCTTCCATGTAGAAGGAAAACTCACGTGCGGTGCCATCCGGCAGGAGATCGGTGTATTTCGAGGTCTCCTCGCGCGAGTAGGCGGGCTCCGCAGTCACGTGCAGGCGCCGCAGCCATTTCACGCTCATATTGCCTTCGAAGCCGGGCAGGAACAGTCGCAGCGGATAGCCCTGCTGTGGACGCAGCCGCTCGCCGTTCTGGCTGTAAACCAGCATGGCGTCCTCGAGACATTTCTCGATCGGGATGCTTCGCGTCAATGCTGCCGCATCCGCGCCTTCGGCGACCACCCATTTGGCATCGGGCCTTAACCCGGCTTCCTGAAGCACCAGCTTCAGGCTGACGCCGGTCCATTCCGCGCAGCTCACCAGCCCCACGAGGTCGGATGCCGTCTTGCCGTAAGGCTTGCTGTAGCCGGGATTGCCGGAGCACTCGAGAAAGTGGATGCGGGACTGCGACGGGAAGCGACGCAGATCGTCCATCGTGAAGATCAGCGGGCGCTCGACGAGACCGTGCAGAATCAGCCGGTGCTGCGCCGGATCGATCGCCGGGACGCCGCCATGATGCCGCTCGTAGAACAGCCCGTTCGGCGTGATGATGCCGTCGAGGTCTTGCAAGGGTGAACGACTGGAGGCGGAGATGTATTGCTTGAGCGTCTTCGAGATGTTCCTGACGACGTCCTTTTCGAACGGCGATGGCGCGCCATAAAGCTGGCCTCCCGTCGGCTCGCCCGGCGTCTTCATCCATTCGGGAACGTTGGGCGGAAGGTTGTCGGTCTCCGCCGCAGCAGCGCCCGTACCGAGCACTGCGCCTCCGAGCGCTGTCGCGCTGCCTGTCAGGAAACGCCGGCGTGTGGCGTTCAAGGGATCGTCGTCGGAACGTCTCGTGCTGCTCATTGCGGGTCCCCGGCTGGCGCTGAGCCCGCATGAAACCGTCAGACAACCGCATTTGCAATTCGCGGCTGTTTCAAAAGCAGGCGATTTCGATCAGGCCTGACCTAAATCCACCGGCTGCAAGAGCAGTTCCTTTCCTTGCAGCGCACAAACGCCGGCGGCCCGATTCACTCGCCCGGCGCGATCGCATTGCTTGGCGTCGGACGATCGGTGATCTGCTGCCCGAACAGGCTGCCGATCAGCTCGACGGCAGTGCGCGCGGTACGGCCGCGCTCGTCGAGAAACGGATTGAGCTCGACAATGTCGACCGATCCCACCACGCCGGAATCGTGCAACAGCTCCATGATCAAATGCGCCTCGCGGTAAGTTGCCCCGCCCGGCACCGTGGTGCCGACACCCGGCGCCACGCATGGATCGAGAAAATCCACATCGAAGCTGACATGCAGGACGCCATTGCTGGCCTTGACGCGTTCGATGACGCGCCGGATCAGCACGGCGACCCCGAACTCGTCGATCTGGCGCATGTCGACGACCCTGATGCGGCGAGCGCGCATCAATTCCTTTTCGAGCTTGTCTATCGAGCGTGCGCCGAACAGATCGAGCCTGTCAGGATCGATCGAGGCACGCGGGTCATCGCCGAGCAGGCCGTCGAGACCGGGCTCGCCACACAGGAACGCCGCCGACATGCCGTGCATGTTCGCCGTGATCGTCGTCTCCGGCGTGTTGTAGTCGGCATGCGCGTCCAGCCAGAGCACGAACAGCTCACGCCCGCGCTCCTGCCAATGGTGTGCCATCGCATTGACCGAGCCCATCGACAGCGTGTGATCGCCGCCCAGGAAGATCGGGAGCGCGCCGGTTTCCGCGATCTCATAGCCCCTGCGGCTCAGCACGCGCGTCCAGCGTTGGATTTCTCGGTAGTGATTGGCTTTCTCGGGCGGTTTGTCTGCGAGGTCCCTAACCTCGGCCACGGAGAGGTCGCCGTAGTCGATGACCTCGAAGTCGAGGCTCTCCAGAAGGGTCGCAAGACCGGCAGTGCGCAGCGCCGCCGGGCCCATCAGGGTGCCGCGCTGCGAGGCTCCCATGTCGATGGGAGCACCGAGCAAGGCGATGCGCCGGGCTCGATCTGTCAGGGTCCGATCGGTCACGGCGGTCTCCTGGGATCAGAAAGGCTGCCGCAGCCTAACAGAGATTCGCACCCGTCGTTTCACGGGCGAATCACCTTGGCTCCGGAACAAAATCCCGTGGCCCGCATTTTCATCGCAAGGCCGGCACCCGCCGTTCAAAACGGCGCCTGTCGCGGATAGCCAAAGGTCGCAAGACCCGCTGTTCAGAACAAGCGCTCGCGCGGATAGCCAAAGGTGCCGGCTTCCGTCACATCGTCATGCCGGGAGGTCGCGCGCTTGAGCACGGAGATACCGCAGTCTGGTCCTCAACCCGGCATGGCCGAACGCGCCATCGACGCGGCGACGGACGTAAGCCGCACGATCGGCGAGGTCGCGGGAGGTCTGCACGCTGCTGTCGATCGCCTGACTGCAGTGGTCGAGGAAGCTCGAAAGCCGGGCCGACCGCTCGCGACGGTCGCCGCGATCACGCGCGAGGCGCCCTTGGCCAGCCTCTTTGTGGCCTTTCTGTTCGGCGTCGCGGTGGCACGCCGGCGTTAGTGGTTCTGCTGAATACGCGACCGTCTAAGCGGCGCTGACGGCGACATGATCGGCCGCCAGGAACTGACTGTCGAACGCTTCCGCCGGCATCGGACGGCCGAAGAAATATCCCTGCCCTTCCTCGCATCCCATGCCGACGAGGAAATCGGCCGTGGCCCGGTTCTCGATACCTTCAGCCACGACCGTGAGCCCGAGCTGCTTGCTGAGGCCGATGGTCGAGCCGACGATCGCCGCGTCGTCGGAGTCGGCCAGCAGATCGAGCACGAACGAGCGATCGATCTTGAGCCCGTCGAGCGGAAACTTCTTCAGATAGCTAAGGCTCGCGTAGCCAGTGCCGAAATCGTCGAACAGGACGCGGACGCCGAGTTGCTGGATTCGCTTGAACATGTCGAGCACGCGGCTTTCGTCGTGCAGCAGGATGTCTTCGGTGACCTCGAGCTCGAGCAGCGACGGCGTGAGCCCCGTCGCTTCGAGCAGCGCCGCGACCGAATGCGCGAGATCGCCGGAATGGAGCTGCGAGGGCGAGAGGTTGACCGCGACGCGCACGCGGTTGCCCGACAATTCCCAGGCACGCGCCTGCCGGCAGGCCGTCTCCATCACCCAGTTCCCGATCCGCTCTGATAGTGCCGAGGTGTTGACCACCGGCATGAACTCGCCAGGCGAGACATAGCCGCGCACCGGATGCCGCCAGCGGATCAGCGCTTCGGCCCCGACCAGGCTGCCGTCAACCAGGCGGACCTGGGGCTGGTAGAACAGCTCGAACTCGCTGCGGTCCACAGCAAGCGCCAATTCGTTCTCCAGCGTCAGCCGGTTCTCCAACTCCTGTCGGATCGCGCTCTCGAAGATCAAATGGCCACCGCGCCGCGTCGTCTTCGCACGGCTCAATGCGAGATGGCCGTTGCTCAGAAGCTCGTCGGCGTTGTGTCCGCCGTCGGGATAGACGGCGACACCGATGCTGATCCTGACGCGGTGCTCGCGTGTGCCCGCTGCAAGCGGCGCTTCGAACGCGCGTGAGATCCGTTCGGCAAAGTCCGCAATCGGCCCGGCGGCCTCCGCACAGTCAAGCGCGATGGCGAATTCATCGCCGCTAAGGCGGGCGACGACCCCCTTGCCATTGACCTCGGCGCTCAGACGTTCGGCGACGGCCCGCAAGACGAGGTCGCCGGCTGAATGTCCAAGCATGTCGTTGATCTGCTGGAAGCCGTCGAGCCCGAGCACGAGCAGGGCGACGTCGGAAGAGCGCCCCTCTGCCGCGGCGATCAGGCTGGTCAGGCCGGCATGCAGCATGTTGCGATTGGCAAGGCCGGTGAGCGCGTCGTGTTCGGCGAGATATCTGACGCGCTCGGCCTCGCGCTTGCGAACCGAGATGTCGCGCAGGATCGCGCCGTACTGAAAGCCTTCCGTTCCCTGCCAGCCCGAGAAACTCGCTTCGACGGGGAACGTCTCGCCGTTCTTGCGGCGTCCCTCGAACTCGACGACGACAGCCCCGCCGGGCATCAGCAGCGCCTGACGCGCAGCATCGCGCATGGCAAAAGCCTTTGCGCCGCCATCCGCCGGCACCGCGCAGAGGGCCTCGAACGGCCGTCCGATCATCTCGGTCGGCATATAGCCGAAGATCGCGCTGGCGCCGGGATTCCACACCGTGATGCGGTGCTCCTCGTCGGTGCAGACCAGGCCGTCACCAAGTGACATCGCGATGCGGTGAAAACGGCTCTCGGCAATGCGCCCCAGAAGGCTGCGGAAGTCGATCTCGTCGAGCGCGATCGCCGTCAGATAGGCGATGATTGCGATATGAAACAGCGAAGTGTCGATGATGAGGGGCCATCTGGCTTGAACAAGCGTGGCAATCGCCTCGGCCCCGACGCCTGCCGCGACCAGGACCGCGACGCGGACGCCCGGTGCAAAGCGGCGCCACGCGTACATCATCAGCAGGCAGAGCAGACCGAGGCCAACCATCATGCCGACATCGGACGTCCAATGCAGCATCCGGTTCTGGAGGATCGATTCGGCCGCCAGTGCCTGGAGAACGGGACCCGAGACGATCTTGCCGTTCGGAACACTGAAGCGGTCACCGAGCTCGAGCGCGGTGGCCCCGACGATGATCTTCTTGTCTCTCAGCTTGTCGAGGGTCGCGGCATCGCCACGCAGGACGTCGACATAGGAGACGCTTGGAATGGAGCCCGCACGAATGCCGAAATCGATCAGGAAGGGCGGACGCCGATTGGTGTCCTGCCCGGCCAGCACGACCGCCATCGATGGCATCACGTCATCACCGAGCTTCTCACCGACGGGATAGCGGCGAACCAGGCCGTCGGACTCGATCCCGACATTGACGAGGGCCGGCCAGGACTGGTTGCTGAACGACTTCAGGGGACGGTTGATGTGAGCCGCGCTACCATTCGGCGTCGGCTGCTTGAAGGACGGCAGGATCGTCGACCCGCCGACCTCGCGAAGCGCCGCGAGGAAGGCCTCGTCGGAAGCCGGATCTGACGGCGTGCTGAAATCCACGTCGAAGGCAACATCCTGCGCACCCGCGGCCTCGAGCCTGCGCAATAGGTCCGCATGGAGCCGGCGAGGCCAGGGCCACACCCCGATCTGGTCGATGGACGGTGCGTCGATCGCGACCACGACGACATTGCCGGTCGCCGCCCGCGATTGCCAGGCAAACCGCAGATCGGTGAGCGCATTGCGAAGCGCGCCATGCCACCCCGTGGACAGCACGACCGCCAGCGCGATCAAGACAAGAATATGCGGCCGATAACGTTTCACCTTGCTCCCCCGCACCGACGACCCTGGCCGCCAGGTGCTCCCCTATGCCGACGGCACGGTTCTAGTGATGCCTGTACCAACCATAGTGGTGGCCGTTGTTGCCATTGTTGCCGTTACCGCTGTTGCCGTTATTCCCGTTGCCGCTGTTACCGTTGCCGCTATTGCCGTTGCCGCTGTTCCCGTTGCCGGTACCGTTGTTGCCGGTGCCGCTGTTGCCATTGCCGGTCGCGCCTGTCCCGCTGCCGCCATTTCCCGAGCTGCCGCTGGACACATTACTGGTTGAACCGGCGGCGGTCGCAACAGTGGCCGCTTTCGTTGCATTCGACGACGTCGATGTGGCCGCGGCAGCGGATGCGCTGCTGCTCGCGATGGCCGCCGTTATGGCGGAGCTGTTGGAGGCTGTGGTGGTCGTGCTTGTCGGGCTCTCGCTCCACACCGTAGTCGTGCCGGTGCTTGGGTTCGCGGCGTTGCGGACCCGACCCGGCGCGACCGCGCCGTGGGCAAGACCATTCGTGACCTTGTGGACGTTCAACTTGACTTCGCCGAGCGAATTCGAGATGCGCACCACGCCGGCCTTGGGGGCGAGACCTCCGTTTGCCTGATGCGATTGCATCGGCGCACCCGCTGCCTTGGTCCCCTTATCGATCGCGCCGAGCGCATGGATCGCGTGACCGTTCGCGGCATTACGCGGGGCCGACAGGCCCGATTTCGGCACGGGGACACGCTCGATCGTCGGGGCGCGCGGCTTGCCTTGCTCGATCGGATTGAAGGTGCCGGCGCCGCCCAGGCTGAGGCCGGGCTTGCCGTGCTCGAAAGCGGTGGCCGATTGTCCAGGCATGACCTGGGCGATCTGCCCGGTCTTGAAATCGGAGACTTCGACCTGGCCGCGGAAGACGCCGACCTTGGTGCTGCCCGCACCGACGGTCACGCTGAACTGCGTTCCCTTGACCACGGCGGCGAGATAAGGCGTCTCCACCTCGAAATGCTTGACGTTGCGCTTCTCGACCTCGAGCAGGATCGAACCTGCCTGCTGGACAATGGTGGTCGAGAGTCCGTCCTTCTTCTCGGCCGGCAAGCCCACCACGGAGTTCGGCGAGATCAGGATCGTTTCCTCGCCGCGGACGAGCAGCACTCGTCCGTTGCGCCCGGTGCGAATGGTATCGCCCGGGTTCAACGTCCCCTCCTGGCCCAATGAGACCTGCTGCGCGCCGCTCGCGGCCAGCCAGACCTCGCCCGAGGATTTGCTGACCGACCAGACACCATCGTCCGCGGCGGATGCGCCGCAGGCCGTTCCCAGGATCAGTGCCGCCACCAAGGCGCACCGCATTCCAAATCTGCCCAGCATGACGATCCTCAGTCCGCGTTATTGCGACCCCTGAGGGCTATCCGAAATCACTCAAGAGAGAATTAGCGTGAACCAGCCAGTCGAGCGGCCGCATTAACCAATCATTGACCATAAAAAACTATTAAAAATCATGCGGCTAACGAGACCTTACCAGATCATCGGGACTTCTCCGTCAAACTACGGGGATCGGCTCGTTGCACGCATTGAGAAGCGGCATCTCCTTACCGCGTTGCTCCTCCTCACGCCGATTTTCACAGGAGTTTCGCAGGCATTCGCGCAGCAGGCGAACCAGCCGGGCTTCGATCCCCGGCAGCCCGAGAAATACTTTGAAAACCAAACCGAGCAGGAATCGCTGCGACGTCCCCCCGTCAGATTGCCGACGGTTGGCCAGCCCAACACCGGCGGTGACACCAGACCCCAATTCGTGCTGCGCGGCGTCCATGTCTCCGGCGCCCATGCCATCCGCGGCGACCGCATCGCCGCAGCCTATTACCCCTATCTTGGCAAGAAGGTCTCGCAGGCCGACCTCGCCACGATCGCTGGCACGATCAGCGACCTCTACCGCGCCGCCGGCTTCCATCTGAGCCGGGCGATCGTGCCGCCGCAGGACATCGCCGACGGCCGCGTCCGGATCCAGGTGATCGAAGGCGCGATCGTGCAAGCGGAGCTGAAAGGCGACGGCGCCGAGCAGTTCGGCATCAGGCCGATGCTCGGCCCGGTTCTGGCCGAGCAGCCGTCGCGCCTGGCAACGCTCGAACGCCAGCTTTTCCTCATCAACGGCAGGCCGGGCGTCCGGATCACGGATACCGCGCTGGAAGAGATTGGCGGTGCGACCGGCCGCTTCCGCCTCATCGTCTATGTGAAGACCTGGCACGTCTTCTCATCATTCGGTCTGGACAATCTCGGATCGTCCTCGGTGGGCCCGTGGCAGACTTATGCGACCGGCGCGTTCAACTCCTACCTCACGCCCGGCGACACGCTTGCGGTCAACTTGTCGACCATTGCCAATGACCCGCGCGAGCTGGGCTTTGGGCGCCTCTCCTATGACGCGCCCGTCGGCGTCGATGGCGTGCGCCTGGGTGCGTCCGTCCTCTACAGCGCGGTGCGGCCGGGCGACGCCCGCCGCCTCGACAGCGACATCACCACGACCGAGGCGTTCGAGATGCGGGCAAGCGCCGTGCCCTTCATGTCGCAATCGTCCGGGCTGACGCTCACGCTGGCAGGCACCTTCAGCAACGTGTCCGAGCACGACCTTTACGGCCCCTGGTACAACGACCATATCAGAACCGCGAGCTTCACCGCTGACTATCGGCTCCAGGATGGCTTCGGCGGTAACAACTTCGCGACGCTGACCTACCGCCAAGGGCTCAACATCTTCGGTGCCTCGCAGTTCGACGACGATCTGTTGTCGCGCGATGGTGCGTCGTCGAACTTCTCGGTGCTGAACCTCTGGTTCACGCGCTACCAGACCCTCAACGACGCCTGGTCGCTCAAGATCTCCGCGGCGAGCCAGACGGCATCCCGGCCGCTGTTCACCTCGCAGCAATTCTATCTCGGCGGTGCCGCCTTCGGCCGGGGCTATGGCGCAGCCGAAATCAGCGGCGACAACGGCCTTGCCGGCTCGCTCGAAGTCCGTTTCGACCAGAAGCTCAATTTCCGCTACTGGACTGGCTATCAGCTCTACGCTTTTGGCGACGCCGGCGCGGTCTGGAATGACGGTTATCGGCTCAGCGACGGCTTGGCGCTGACGTCGGCGGGCGCCGGCGTGCGCTTCTTCCTGCCGGACGACCTTCAAGCCGATCTCGGCGTGGCAGTCCCCTTGAGCTACCGGGCGCCCGACAACGAGCGCCGCAGTCCGCGCTTCCTGTTCACCCTGTCGAGCGCGTTCCGGCTCTGCCCCGAGCGCGGCAAAGGCGGCTGCCTCTAGCTGCGAGGCCTTCGCGCGGCGCATCCCGCCATGCTGCCCTTTTGCGGCCTTGCTCACAGACTTGCCTAAATTTAATCCCGTAACCTGCTCACGATCGCTCGATCAGAGGCTGCCAATGACCATTTTCAGTCGAAAGTGATTGGGACGTAACTATGAAAAGGGTGTTTGCAGTCCTGGCGTTTCTCTGTGCCCTCGGCATCGGCCAGTATTTCGTCGTTAGCCGGTTTGCGATCCGCCACGACACATGGACTCTCTTCGACGCCTCGCGGCAGCGGCCGATCACGGTCGAGGTCGCCGTGCGGCGCGACTACGAAACCAAGGCCAATCTCGGCCTCTGGAAGCTGCCGCTTGCCATCATCAGCAACGGCAACACCGTCAAGGCCACCGAATACTCCTTCCTCGCCAACGTGCTCGCGGCACGCGGTTATCTCGTTGCCAGCATCCAGCAGGACCTGCCGAGCGATCCGCCGCTGATGACCCATGTCGGCCAGCAATATGTCGGCCGGCGCGAGGTGTATATCCGCTGCGAGGCCAACATTCTCTTTACGCTGGGCGAACTGAAGAAGCGGCAGGAAAATGTCGATTACGACCATATTACGCTCGTTGGGCATTCCAACGGCGGCGACGTATCGATGTATGTCGCCCAGCAGCACCCCGAGCTGGTGTCGAAAGTCATCACGCTCGACAATCTGCGGGTGCCGTTCGTTCTCAGCGACAGCATGAAGGTCCTTTCATTCCGTTCCAAGGATCCGCATTTCGTCACCGACCCGGGTGTGCTGCCGACGCCGGAAGAGGCCAAGGCGCGCGGCATCGATATCGTCCATACCGGTGCGCAGCACAACGAGATGAGCGACCGAGGTCCTGATGCAGTCAAAGAAAAAATCCAGGCGACGCTCGATCGCTTCCTGCGCGACAGCGCCAGCAGCGCCCTCGCACCGGCTGACACGAAGAGCCCGATGATCATGAACCCTGGTGACTACTAGCCGCAAAAAAGCTTTGCGACAGATCAAGGCAGCTCACCGCCGGCCAGGATAGGAAAGACGTCACCATCCCGGAGAGGCCAGTGTCGCACATCATCGCAAGCCTTGATACGAAAAGCGCTGATACGAGGAGCCTTGATACGAGAAGCCTCGGTCTCCCCGCGGCGAGGACGTCGGGGTTTGTGCGCCATCTCTATCGATCGGCCCGCAGGCTGCTGCGGTCGATCATCGCCCGCATCGATCTCTCGCAATTTCCGGGATCGTGCTGCGGGTGAGTGCCGCAGTCGCAAGCAGATCCATGAGGGTTGCCGTATGCGCCAGCATTTGAGACGAATGTGCCTGATGCTTGCCGTCGCATCGAGCCCCGGCTCGTCATCCGCCTTCGCCGCCGATGCCAGTCACGGCGCCGACCTTGCCAAGCGCTGGTGTGCAAGCTGCCACGTCGTGGCGAGCGGCCAGGCCCAAGCCAGCGCCGATGTCCCTTCCTTTGCGTCGGTTGCGCGCCGGCCGGACTTCAGTCCCGAGCGGCTCGCTTTCTTCCTGCTCGACCCGCATCCGAAGATGCCGAACTTTCCGTTGAGCCGGACCGAAGCCAGCGACATCGCCGCCTATATCGGATCACTGCGCCCCTAAAGCGCAGGCCAATACGACCTCTGCTATAAACTGCAAATCCCTGCCGGAGGACCGACAGGGATCAGCAGAAAGGATGATGGACGGCGAATGAGGACACTCGGTGGCCCATCATGGACCTGCATTCATATCGAAGAGCGGATCTTAATGCCGCGCAAGATCAATTTGTGGGCAGGCTGTATACACCTGGGAAATCAGGACTTGGGAAATCAGGACCTGAAAAATCAGGATTTGCCCTTACCCGGTTGCATGAAGCTGCCCGTCATCTGACGCATGTGATCTCCAGCGCTGGTGAACTGACTGCGCAGGAAGTCGGATTGGATTCGCATCGCCTCCTGAAGGTCGGTGGCATGAACGAGCTTGCGCGCATGCTCGAACGCCGACTTCATATTCTGCTCGGTAAAGGCGAGAGCCTGTTTCGACACTTCGTTGCCCGCTCCGGGAACCGACGTCATCGATTTGGTGGCGGCTTCGAAAAACATGCCGAATGCCTTTTCGGCCTGGTCGATCGTCTTCTCGGCCAGGTCGCGCAATTCGGCCGGAACTTCGAGCTTCGGTTCGATCATGGTCGCACTCCTCCCTTTTTCTTAGCTGAATACCACACTTGCCGGACCGCCTTCCAGCGGCGAGCGCCGGGGGAAACGTCCCCGGCAGTCCGGCTTGGGCAGGAAAACGGAGGAAACGGCCTCAGACGCGCGGCCTGGCTCAGGACAGGGGGTGTTCGGGAAGGGCTTCTTCGGTCGCGAGGTCTTCGACGAGCTTGATGACCTCAAAACGCTGTCGCGGCGCGAGCTTCAAAAAAGCGCGGAGCAGACGCAGGCTCTCGACAGTGCCGCTCGCAGGTGCGCCAAGCTTGAGGTGCAGTTCAGCCGCGAAATTGAGGTTCTTCATCTCGCACCTATGACAAGCATCGGCCTTCCTGATCCGGCATCGAGGTCCCACGCGAGAGCCAAACGCCACAACCGGACCCCATGGCCCGGACGAACTCTCGGCCGGATGGCCCCGGCGGGTTGGCACTCCGGACAACACATCCGAAGCGTTCGGGCTCAACCGAACAGGTTGTAATTATGACAAGGAACAACCCCTCCGGCAAGCCCAACCACCGGCTGAGCGATGCTTCGTCTGCATCGCAGCACGGCAATTCCGGATAACAGGAATATGGACCGCCGTCACCGGCCTGCGTCAAGAAGCAGCATCCATCACGCACGCAGCCGCTATCGCTGTCAACCGGCTTGGCGTTTCGTCCTGTTTCCAACTGAACAGAGGTTAGCGGACACCGCCTTAGCGCTTCCTGAGGATATACACGTAATTGTTGAGTCCGATCTCAGCGGTTGTATCGTCGACGAAATGAATGTCGATTTGCCCCTTCGCATCAAGGTTCATCGCGCCCGATATGTTTCCGTCCATGAACCCACGTTCAGGATAGGACGACCAAGCGGTTGCGAAACGGCCACGCAGATCACGGGCGCCATGGCTGATGACTTAAAACCGATTCGGGCGCGCGTCAGCACCAAAGGACGACGGCATGCTTTCTCGCTGCGATCTCATCAAGGGCGCCGCGGTTGCGCTTCTCACCCTCTCGATACAAGGCGCATGGGCGCAGGAGACCAAGATGAACCTGTTCAAGATCGTCACCATCAAGGACGAAATCGTCGTGGGTTTGTCGGCGGACGAGCTTCAGGCGCTCGGCGGCAACGATGCCAGCGCGGTGGCACACGCGCTGGCGCAGAAGGGCGATCTCACCGTCTGGCAATACAACGTGCACCGCGGGCCCAACGGCGAATTGCAGCAGGCGCCGACCGCTAAGATCGGCCTCCTGGCCAACGCCTCGCTTCGCGTCGAGCCCTACACGACGCCGTACCAGATCGTACCCCATCCCTGAGCAGCAAGCCGGCGCGCCCGCGGCGAGGCCGCAGGCGCGCCGCAATCATCTGCGCTGGCTTGCACGTTTTGTCTCCGTTTCCGTCGCAAAGCCGTAGATTAGCGCCAGCCGGTCCAGGCATTCGCGGAAACGCCGCGCGAAATAGTCGGTCCAGCGCTGCGTCCGGACGCCCCGGCGCTCCCCGATCTGATCCATGGTCAGGCCCAGCACCAGCACGTCGTACACAAGCGCCGATCCATCAGTGCCGAGTTCGCGCTCGATGCGATTCAGCCGCAGTACTGCCTGTCGCTGGCTCTCGGTGACAGGCTCGCGCGTGCCTGCACCGTCAACATATTCGCGCGTCGTATCGACCGCCTGGGGGCCCCGCTCAGCCCGCTCCCAATCGTTCTGGAAGGCGCGTCCGCCGCGATATTGCGCCTCGTCGATCTGGTGATGCGCGTGCAGCCGCCCGAGCGGGTCGCCACGAACCGACCGGACGACCACGATCTTCTCGCCGGGATCGAGCGCAAGCGGATTGTCGACCTCGACCTCCGCCAGTTCGGCATTGAACGGCGCCTCGCGTGAGCGGCGGTCATAAATGCCAGTCAATTTGTAGGATTTGTTGCGTCCGGCGCGTGCCACTCTGGTACTCCTTGCAAAGCTGACAGTTGAACGGCAGCCGCCGCTTCAGGCGGCGGAGACCAGCCGCAGCACGACGGGACCGGCGACGCGGCCAGGCGCAGCTCCGGACCGCCGCGTCAGGCGGGCATGCGGCGCGCAATAGCTCGAGCCCGGCTGGCGCGGATGACCGCAGAAGGTGATCTCCTCTCCGTCCTTGTCGCCGCCATAGGGATAACGGCAGTCCTCGCAATCGAGCTGATCCAGCGCCACCAGACGTGGCTGGACGCCGACACAGCGCAACTCGACCGGCGCGACAGGCTTCATCGCGGACCGCGGCGGCACGTCCAGGCACGCCAACCGCCCCCGCGACGGCGGGACTGCCTCACCGGGCAATGATGGCGCGATCGACGGGCTCGTTATCCGCGGCGGTGCAATGAGCCCAAGCCGCCTGACCCGGCCGACAATTGCGCTCCGCGTATAAGCCGTTCCGAACCTTGCATTAATCTCCTGCCCGATTTCCGCATAAGACATGCCTTTGAGAAAATAGTCGCGAAGCACGTCGGAATGCTCCGACGGCCAATGGCCCGGTTCCATGCTGCTATCCTGTGATGCGCCTCCTTCCGATCGCACGATCGGGGAGCGAGATGCACATTCCGGTATTCCGAAGAAAGTGTCAAGCTATATTTCTGATATTCATAATTGCATTAATTCCGAATTTCGGACTAAAAGGGTTGCAGTCGATGGGCAATCGAGGGAATCACCATGTTGGACGTTGCGATGATCGAGCGGGGCCTGGAGAAGACAGGCAAGAGCAAAGGCGGCCTTGCGGCGGCGATGGGCGTGCGGCCGGGCGCGGTGTCCGAGATCCTCGGCGGCGAGCGCTTGGTGAAGGCCTCCGAAATCATTCCGATCATGGAATATCTCGAGCTCAATCTCGCGCCGATCATGGGCCGCGTCGGCGCCGGCGCCGTCATCGAGCCGGACTATGAGCAGGTTCCCCCGGAAGGCCTCGGCGACATCGCACTGCCCTTCCCGATCATGGAGGAAACGATCGCCTTCGAGATCGTGGGCGATTCGATGATGCCCAAATACGAGAGCGGCGACGTGATCGTGGTCTACAAGGACCAGCGCCATCCGTTGTCGAGCTTCTACGGCGAAGAGGCGGTCGTCCGGCTCAAGACCGGTGAGCGCTATCTAAAGACCATCGAGCGGGGCAAGTCACCCTCCGTCGTCAACCTGACCAGCTTCAATGCCAAGCCGATCGTCGGCGTGAAGCTCGAATGGGTCGGCGAGATCTGCCTGTCGATGCCCAAGGGACAGCTCGAGCGGCTGCGCGCCAAGTCGGCCCGCCCCCGCAAGAAGGGCAAATGAGGCCGATTTCCGATTTTTGGAAATACAGCTTGACTTGATTCCGTTTTTCGGAAATACTCTGCCGCGCTCCCCGTGGGGCGCGGCAGGATCGTTTCATGCAGTATTTCGTCGTGATGATCGACTATGGGCGGCGCGGCCGCGAGGCAGTCGTGGACCCCGAGATCACCAGGCGCGAAGTCGTTTCGCGCATCGCTTCAGGCGAATACCAGAACATCTCATTCATCCACGAGATCGCGGAGAATTCGGTCGAGGATGTCACCGAGGCGATCCTGACCGAAGCCGCCCTCCCCCATGTCCCGCCTGAGGACGTCGACCTCCAGGCGCTCCGCCTGGATCACGCCCGCGACCTGCGCAAGCACGAGAGGACGTGACGCAGGCTTAACAAGCGACCTGCGCCACCCTCCAGCACGCGATCACACCGTGAGAACGGTCGATCCGGTTGTCTTGCGCGCGGCGAGATCGGCATGCGCCTTGGCCGCATCCTTCAGCGGATAGGTCTGGTGCACTTCGATCTTGACGGCGCCGGATTTGACGACGTCGAACAACTCGTTCGCCATCGCGACCAGGGCATCCCGCTTTGCGGCGTAGGTGAAGAGCGTCGGACGAGTGACGTAGAGCGAGCCCTTCTGCGCGAGCAGGCCAAGATTGAGCGGCTCAACCGCACCTGAGGAAGCACCGAACAGCGCGGCAACTCCTAGCGGCGCGAGGCAGTCCAGTGATTTCAGAAACGTATCCTTGCCGACGGAGTCGTAAACCACGGGCACTTTCTTGCCGCCCGTGATCTCGTCCACGCGCTTCACGAAATCCTCGCGCGTGTAGATGATGACGTGATCGCAGCCATGCGCCTTGGCGAGCTGCGCCTTCTCGTCGCTGCTGACGGTGCCGATGACGGTCGCGCCGAGATGTTTTGCCCATTGGCTCAGGATCAGACCGACCCCCCCGGCGGCGGCATGGAGCAGGATGGTATCGCCGGCCTTCACGCGATAGGTCTGCCGGATCAGATACTGCGTGGTGAGCCCCTTCAGCATCATCGCCGCTGCGGTCTTGTCGTCGACACCGTCGGGCAGCTTCAACAAACGGTCGGCGGGGATCAGCCGCGCCTCGGAATAGGCACCGAGCGGCGAAGCACCATAGGCGACGCGATCTCCAGCCTTCAGATCGGTGACACCGGGCCCGACTTCCTCGACAACACCCGCCCCCTCACTCCCAAGACCACTCGGCAATTGCACCGGATACACGCCCGAACGATTGTAGATATCGACGAAGTTGAGACCGACGGCGGTGTGGCGAATGCGCGCTTCGCCGGGTCCAGGCTTGCCGACATTGACCTCCTCCCAGACGAGGACTTCAGGACCGCCGGTCTTGTGAAAGCGAATGGCGTGCGTCATGGGCGTTGCTCCCTTATCGTTGCAGTGAAGGTCCGTGGAAAGCGGATCGGCCAGAGAAATAGGCATTTGGTCCGCCCGTTACAGTATAGAAGACGTAACAAGAATGTCACAGCGAACGACAAACGCCCGCCGTTCCGCCTCTGTTCGAAAGAGTTGATGACAACCGCGACGCGACCGGCAGTAGCCTTTGCCCGGGGTTTGGTGGTCGCCTGCGAAGGAGAGCCGAGATGCCAGCTTATGTACAGCATCATCAGGATATCGAAATCGCGCCTGTGATTTGCCCGACATGCATGGGATTCCTGCCGATGTATGTGCGCGAGGTCGAGCCACATTGGAGCCTTGCCAAGATCGACTTCGTCTATGAATGCGCCGATTGCGGCGCCGAAGTCCGGCAGACCATCCGGAAGCCGGAGCTGCTGCGGCACTGATCGCGCGATCGGCGCACCGCTTAACTATTTGCGTTCAGCGGAAAAAACGCCCCTCACGCGGGTCAGATGTCTCCCAAACGAGGCTTGTTCTTTGCTGGGAACGCAGGCAGAACAAGGCTCAAGCAAGACCTTTGGGAGCGCCAATTCGTGGCTGAACAGAAGCCCTCGACAGCGATCGAGGCAGTGGAGAGCGGCCTTGCCGCGCAGGGCTACATCGCGAGCCGGCAGATCGCGACCGCCGTCTTTTTGTCACAACAGATCGAAAAGCCGATCCTGGTCGAGGGCCCCGCGGGCGTCGGCAAGACCGAGCTTGCCAAGGCGATCGCCGCCTGGCGCGGCAAGAAGATGATCCGCTTGCAGTGCTACGAAGGCCTCGACGAGGCCAAGGCACTCTATGAGTGGAAATACGCCAAGCAACTTCTCTACACCCAGATTCTGAAGGACAAGCTCGGCGAAGTCTTGGGCGGCGCACAGACATTGCATGCCGCGCTCGACCAGCTCCACGATTTCGGCGACGTGTTCTTCTCCAAGGAATTCGTCGAGCCACGCCCCCTGCTTCAGGCGCTGGAGCAACCCGGCGGCTGCGTGCTGCTGATCGACGAGATCGACAAGTCGGACGCCGAATTCGAATCGCTGCTGCTGGAAATCCTCTCGGACTTCCAGGTCACGATCCCCGAGCTCGGCACCGTTTCGGCGATCACGCCGCCGACTGTGATCCTCACCTCCAACAGCGAACGCGACCTCGGCGACGCCCTGAAGCGCCGCTGCCTGCATCTGCACATCGGCTTCCCCGAGCAGCGTCTCGAGGAGCGTATCGTCGAGAGCCGTGTGCCCGGCATCTCTCAGACGCTGCGCCGGCAGATGGTCGGCTTCATCCACGAGATCCGCTCGCTGGACCTGAAGAAGCTGCCCTCGGTCAGCGAGACCATCGACTGGGCGCGCGTGCTGGTGCTGCTCCAGGCCGCCGAGCTCGATACGGACATCGTCAAGGACACGCTCAACGTGCTCCTGAAATACGAAGCTGACATCGAGGCTGCGGCTCCACAAATCACGACCTTCATTGCCAAGGCGGCACGATCCAACGTCTTCGGTTGACGCCCGATGCGCGAGAACCTCCATCGTTTCTTTCGGGCAGCGCGCGGCGTGGGCGTCCACGTCTCGCCCGCCGAAAGCATCGATGCGATGCGTGCTGTTTCGCAGGTCGGCTTTTCCAACCGGACCATCCTGCGCGATACGCTTCTGCTGACGCTTGCCAAGTCTCAGGACGAGAAGCTCGCGCTCGGCGATTGTTTTGACCTGTTCTTCAGTCAGCCCGAGCCACGCGAGAACGAGCCCGAAGCCGGCAGGAACGAAGACGCTTCGCAAAGCGCGGATCAGTCTTCCCAATCCGGCTCGACCAGCGAAGCAGGCGAAGGCCAACCGCCCGAGGAATTGGGCCCGTTGGCGCAGATGCTGCTGTCGCAGGATCGCAATGCGCTCGCAGCCGCAATCGCGAGTGCCTCCGGTGCAGCTTCGCTCTCCGATATCCGCTATTCCACCCAGCGCGGCATCTTCTCCAGCCGCATTCTGGACGCCATGGGCCTGCAGCGCCTGCGCGACGAGCTTGACGAGTTGACCGCAACCAATCCCGCACTCGCCGAGCGCCTCCGCGCCGCCCTCGATGCCTTGCGCGAAATGGTTCGTGACACGGTCTCGCAGGGCCTTGCACTGTATGCCCGCGAGGAGGCCGAAAACCTACGCAACGAGATCCTGCGCAACGCACCGCTTGCCCGCATCGAGCGGCGTCAGGTCGCCGAGATGCGGGCCCTCATCCGCCAGATCGCGCGCCGATTGCGCGAGCGCTATTCCAAGCCGCGCAAGCGCCAGCGCCGCGGCCATCTCGACGTCCGCCGCACGCTCCGCCGCAATGCCGCCTGGGGCGGCGTACCCTTCCTGACCGCGTGGAAGCGCAAGCACCGCGACCGGCCAAAAATCGTGGCGCTCTGCGACGTTTCGGGTTCGGTCGCGCAGGTATCGGATTTCTTCCTGCTCCTGATCCACTCGCTGCACGAGGTCGTCGACGACGTCCGCTCCTTCGCCTTCTCCTCACACACGATCGAGGTCAGCGAGATCCTGGAGAAGAAATCGCCGGAAGAGGCAATGGCCGAGATCATGTCCAAGGTCGGCTTCGGCTCGTCCGACTACGGCTCGTCGCTGGTCGATTTCGAGAAGGACTTCATGAGTACGCTGACGCCGCAGACCACGGTGATCGTGCTCGGTGATGCCCGCACCAACAATCTCGATCCGCGCGCCGACATCTTGCGCCGCATCTCCGAGCGCTCGAAGCGGTTGGTCTGGCTCAATCCCGAGGGACGGCTGGCGTGGGGCTTTGGCGATTCCGAGATGCCGCGCTATGCGACCTTTTGCAGCGTCGTGCGCCAATGTGCTACCGCGCAGCAACTCGAGCGCGCCGTATCCGACATCGTGGCGACTTATCAGTAGGTCTCGATACGCCGCCGGACGTCAGCCTCGCGCAAGCTCCGCCTGCGCGACGTTGCACTCCCGGAAATGATAGGCAATTTCATCGAGTGCGCGCTGCTCCCATTCCTGGGCTTGCGCAAGCCAGAAGACGCGGCGCTCGGAATCCAGCGCAGCACGTTCCCGGCAAAGAGATTCCTGACTGCGAATTTCCACCAGCCTGTTCATGCACTCCACTCCTGCCGCGTGAAGTTCATCCCTCGCGAATCAGCGTAACAAACTTCCGAACGACCCGTCTCAAGATTTCTGTGCATATTGCGACGCATGATGGGACAGCGATGCTTCCCGTGCACTGCAGCAGCTCCACGTCATCAAGCACGGATCATCAATTAGTGATCGGAGATCGGGACGATAGCCGTTCGCAAACGATCTTAACTCTTGTGGCGCAACCGAGTGCGGCAATTCGTGAAGAGAAGTTCTAAACAGCTCATCGAATTCCCGACTCATTGTCGTCGCATGGTCTTCATGCAGCGCCGCTAACAGGGGCGCGCGGCACGATCGCTTGAGGCAACATGAGCAACGATTTCGACTTCGATCTTTCATCCGACCAGTGGGAAGCGCTGAAGGCGCTCCGCAATCCGATGTCGAATAGTCGTTCCTCGAAGGCATATGTCGTCCAAAGCCTGGTCGCGCTCGGCCTTGTCGTAGTCAATGACGGCGTACCAACGATGACACCGATCGGACGCAAGGCGCTGGTGCGCGGATCATGCCGTTTGCTGGACCTCGCCGCCTGACGCATGCGTCAAAAAATCTGCGCGGTCACGATCGCGTAAGCGATGAACACAATACCGAGCCCCCACACCATCGCCGGAATCTGGGACCGAGCGCCACTTCCAGCGCGATCGACAGGATCAGCACCGCAGGCATCGCCGCGCCACCAGCACCGGCGTGAACATGGACCGAACAGAAACCGCATTGACGAGATCGATCATATCGATGCGCGAGCCCGCCGATCGCCTGGCGCCTGAAAAATAGACTTTTGCCCATCGCCAAAATCGGATTTGCTCTGTTCGGAAACGAGCGCGCAACGACGCCGCGCCAGATAGGTAAGGGAGCTGGTCATGAACGGGCTTGGCGGATTGAACAAATCGCCCGAGGGCGTGGTCATCGGGCTGGTCCAATTGCAGCTGCCGAGCGTCGTGACCCGCGCCGATCTCGCCAGACAGACCGAGCGCATCGTGTGGATGGTCGGCAAGGCCCGCCGCAATCTCTCCACCATGGATCTGGTGGTGTTCCCCGAATATTCGCTGCACGGCCTCTCGATGGACATCAATCCCGAGATCATGTGCCGGCTCGACGGGCCCGAGGTCGCTGCGTTCAAGAAGGCATGCATCGATAACAGGATCTGGGGCTGCTTCTCCATCATGGAGTTCAACCCGCACGGCAATCCCTACAACTCAGGCCTGATCATCGACGACCACGGCGAGATCAAGCTCTATTATCGCAAACTCCATCCCTGGATTCCGGTCGAGCCGTGGGAACCCGGTGATATCGGCATTCCCGTGATCGAGGGACCGAAAGGCGCCAAGATCGCGCTGATCATCTGCCACGACGGCATGTTCCCGGAAATGGCGCGGGAATGCGCCTACAAGGGCGCTGAGGTCATGATCCGCACCGCCGGCTACACCGCGCCGATCCGCGACGCCTGGCGCTTCACCAACCAGGCCAATTCATTCCAGAACCTGATGGTCACGGCGAATGTCTGCATGTGCGGCTCGGACGGCTCGTTCGATTCCATGGGCGAAGGCATGATCGTCAATTTCGATGGGACTGTGCTGGCACACGGCACCACCGGTCGCGCCGACGAGATCATCACCGCCGAAGTCCGCCCCGATCTCGTGCGCGAAGCCCGCATCAACTGGGGCGTCGAGAACAACATCTACCAGCTCTGGCACCGCGGCTACGTCGCGGTGAAGGGCGGCGCGATGGACTGCCCGTACACTTTCATGCAGGACATGGTCGCGGGCACCTACCGCCTCCCCTGGGAGGATCAGGTGAAGGTCACCGACGGCACCTCCTGCGGCTTCCCGGCGCCGACACGGATGTTCGGCAAGACGGCGAAGGCGGCGGAATAGACCATTTCGAGCGGAAACCGCGACATTCTGGCACGGGAGTTGCTCCGTTTTTGACATCGAGACGTCAAAAACGGGGGTATTCTCATGTCGACCATTGCCGCGGCGCCGGCCGCCGAGACCAAGCCGCTCTATACCTCGCTGTTCGTCCAGGTCCTCGCCGCGCTGGTGCTTGGCGTCATCTTGGGCATGGTCGTCCCGGACTTCGCCATCGGGCTCAAGATTCTCAGCGACGCCTTTCTGAAGCTGATCTCGATGATTGTGGCGCCGATCGTGTTCTGCGTTGTCGTGCACGGCATTGCCGGCGCCGGTGACCTCAAGAAGGTCGGTCGGGTCGGCGTCAAGGCGCTGGTCTATTTCGAGGTGATGACCACCGTTGCCCTCGTGGTCGGCCTGCTGCTCGCCTATCTGTTCGGCCCCGGTCACGGCATGAATATCGATCCCTCGACTTTGGATGCCAAGGCCCTCAACACCTATGCCGACAACGCCCACAAGCTGGCCGGCGGCGGCATCGGCGCCTTCCTGATGAACGTGATTCCGACTACCTCGTTTGACGCGCTGTCGCGCAATGACGTGCTCCAGGTGCTGTTCTTCGCCGTGCTGTTCGGCGTCGGCCTCGCGCTCGTCGGCGGCGAGAAGGGTGCGCTCGTCACCAACATGATCGACGCGGCCTCCACCGTGCTGTTCCGTGTCATGGGGCTCATCGTTCGCGTGGCGCCACTCGGTGTGCTCGGCGCGGTCGCCTACACCGTCGGCAAATACGGCGTCGGCTCGCTGAAACAGCTCGTGTCGCTGGTGATGCTGTTCTACGTCTCGGTCGGCATCTTCGTGCTGGGCGTGCTCGGCAGCGTGATGGCGCTCGCCGGCATCAATATCCTCAAATTCCTCGCCTATCTGCGCGAGGAGCTGACCATCGTGCTTGCGACCGCCTCGTCAGATGCGGTGCTGCCGCAGATCATGAAGAAGCTGGAGCGGATGGGCGTGAAGGATTCCGTGGTCGGCCTCGTCATTCCGACCGGCTATTCCTTCAACCTCGACGCCTTCTCGATCTATCTGACGCTCGCCGTCGTGTTCATCGCGCAGGCGACCAACACGCCGCTCTCCTTCGGCGATCTTCTGCTGGTGCTCGGCGTCTCCCTGATCACTTCAAAGGGCGCGCACGGCGTGCCGGGCTCGGCGATCGTGATCCTAGCCGCAACGCTTAATGCGGTGCCGAGCATCCCCGCGATCGGCCTCGTGTTAGTGCTGTCGGTGGACTGGTTCATCGGCATGGCCCGCGCGGTCGGCAACCTCGTCGGCAATTGCGTCGCCACGGTCGTCGTGGCCGCGTGGGAAGGCGACCTCGACCGCGCCAAGGCCGCCAAGGTTCTCGAAGGCGGCGAGCTGGTCGACGTGACGGCGGGCTAATTTCCGCGGATCAATCATTCCACTGGAGGAGCGGCGTTCCATACGCCCTCCTCCAGACGGACAGGAAGCGCGGAAACCAGGAATGCGCCACCGCGCCCTTATAGGCCCAGGTCCGATATTTGAGGCCCTGCTCCGATATCAGCTCCTGATATCCGCCATGGACCTCGGTCGCGGTCCGGATGTCCTTCAAGATTCCCTGCGCACAGGCCCGATAGGTATCGCTCCCCGAGGCTTCATCGAAGTCCAGCATGCGATCCGCGAACTCGACGTTGAACGTCGGCCACGAGGAACGTCCCTGATAGGCCGGCGCCGCAATCTTGTGGATCATCTTGTTCCGCGGATTATCCGCGGAGACCAGGAAATGAAATGTGCTGGGGATGCGGAATCGCGGCTCCGCGATGATCAGGTCCGTCGTCGCCGCGAACAGCGTGCGCTCGCCGGCATCGCTCATATTCCAGAAGCCGCGATGCACGCTGACGAAGTCCAGCGCCACCAACGACGCCGGAGATCCCGCCCAGCCATCCAGCGAATGCCTGATATAGCCGTCCTTGCCGAACAGGCAGAGCAGATCCCGCTTGTATTGCGCGAGATCGCGCCCAAGCAGCCGCTTCAGCTCGTTCTCGTCGACGACGCCAAGCTGCACGCTCCACGCGAACGTCGTGTAGACGCAAGCATTGGTGACAAAGCGCCGGCGCTCGGCACGGGTATCCGTCGCCGCAGAGCGAGGGCCGCTCGCGTCGCACAGCAAATATCTGGTGCCGTCGGCCTCGAACGGCTCCAGCTCGCTTGCGAGCTTCAGGATCGCGCGCTTCAGATCGCCGCCGTATTCGGCCAGCAGCAGGCGGCCGGCATGCGCACATTGCGACATCGCCAGATAGGACGACGCCCGTTCCTCGGCTGAAAGCATCTGCTGCAGGCCGGCGAGAATGCCGAGCAGCGTATCCGAGGGCCGCGAGAAATAGTTGACGCCGAGATACCGGCAGCGCCCCGCCGGGACGATGGTGGTCGTGACGACGTCGGCGCGAACGGCCTCGAGCAGCAGGCGGACGCTTTTATCGAGCAGGCGCGCCCGGCGCACCGCATCCTGCGCATCCATGATGGTCTCGGGGTCGAGCACGTCAGGATAGAACCAGGCGAAATCGCGCGGGTAGTAGGCGGAGGCATGCGGTGCGCCCGTGACGAGGAAAGCCTCGGTCACCGAAAAGGCACTGTCCATCGAATGCCGGTAAAGATCCTCGATCGCCGACAGCGAATGAGGCGACTTCCTCATGAACCGATCACCGAGAAAATTGATCGCCTGAAGAGCATTGGCGACGAACGTCGCAGCCGCGCCCTGATAGAAGCGGTTCTCACGGTGTGGGGGAAAGGAGATGTCGCTGTTCATCTGCGTCAATCGATTGATGTCACGTGGTGCCGGTTACCGTTTACACCTGTCCGATTCGTGTCTCTACCCGGTGACTTCCGGGCTCCCGGCGGTCAGCGGCCCTCCCGCGGCTTGAAATTCTCGATCACCCGCAGCAGCACTCGCGCGCCGGCATCGACGTCCGCAAGCTCGACATGCTCGTCCGGATGATGGCTGATGCCGCCGCGGCAACGGACGAAGATCATGCCGACATCGGCGATATCGATCATCGCCATGCCGTCATGCCCCGCCCCGCTCGGCAGATCGAAGACGGCCAAACCTTCCGCGGCGATCGCCTGCGCGATCTGGTCTTTCAGCCAGGGCGCGCAAGGCGCCGTGCGGTTCTCGTGGGTGACGTCGAGCTGGAGCGCCAGTTGACGGCGCTTTGCGATCGCTTCGATCTGCCTGACGACATCTGCGACCGCGCGCTTGCGGTGCATGTCGGTCGGCGCGCGCATGTCGATGGTGAACGACACCTCGCCGGGAATGACGTTGGTCGCGCCGGGCCGTGCCTGAATGTAGCCGACGGTGCCGACCAGCCCGGCCTCGTCGGTGCGGCAGAACTGTTCGATGGCGCCGATGCATTCGGCAGCGCCCGCGAGTGCATCGCGCCGCAGAGCCATCGGCACGGTGCCGGCGTGACCGGCCATGCCGGTCAGCCGCGCGGCAAGCCGCGTGGCGCCCGCAATGGCGGTGACGACGCCGACGGGGAGATTCTGCGCTTCCAACACCGGCCCCTGCTCGATGTGCAATTCGAGATAGCCAAGCAGCTCGCGCCGGGCGCGCGCGGCCGCGCCGATATGGTCGGGATCGAGGCCAAACGTCACGAGCGCATCGCGCATCGAGACGCCGTCCCGATCTCGCGTATTCAAGACGCTCTCGTCAAAAGTGCCGGCCACCGCGCGGCTGCCGAGCAGAGTGGACGCAAAACGCACGCCCTCCTCGTCGGCAAAGCCGATCACCTCAATCGCAAACGACAGGCGCTTGCCGCGGCGATTGAGATCGGCGACGCAGGAGATCGCCGTGATCACCCCCAGCGGCCCGTCCCATTTGCCGGCATCGCGCACGGTGTCGTAGTGCGAACCCAGCATCAGGCAGGGTGCACCCGGCCGCTCGCCCTCGTAGCGGCCGCAGACATTGCCGATGGCATCGAGATGCGCGCTCATGCCGGCCTCGCGCATCCAGCCGAGGATAAGCTCAGCGGCAGTCCGCAACTCCTTGCTCAGATAGATACGTGTGAGCTTTTCGGGGTCTTCCGAGATAGACCCGAGCTCGTTGATGCGCCGGACGATCTCGTGGCCGAGCGATGCATCGTGAACGGCGTTACCAGCACCCATCTCGGCGAGCTTTCCATCTTCGAGGGGCCGCAGCGGCGGCGGCCCTGGCGACAATCGATACAAGTTCGGTGCCAGCAAAATCATGCAGCGGCATCATCCCAACCAGCGCGTGGTTAGCATGAATGCGCCTTACCGGCAGACCGTCCGGCGTCGGTCATGCACATGTCAGCGTCCGCCAAAATTGCTTAACTCAACTGCATACAATCATGAAAAACAGCTCATAAATTAATCTGCTGATTTCCTGACCAAGAATCCGAATGTAAAAATACAATAGGTATATCAATCATTTAATTGGAAATGCACGCTTCGTAGCCTCTGGCATGAAGCTTGCGACATCTTATCCTGGCTCCGCCAGACCGGCGCGGCCGCGAGATTAAGGCGGGGCACCCGCCAAGGGAGCGAGCAATGGATTTTGGCAGGATTTCACGACGTCATTTGTTGCAAGGCGGCGCGGCTCTCACTCTGGGCGCGGCAGCGGGCGTGCGCCCGGCCTTCGCCGCCGACACCACCATCGGCTTCATCTATGTCGGCTCGCGCGATGACTACGGCTACAACCAGGCGCACGCCCAAGGTGCGGCGGCGCTGAAGAAGATCCCCGGCCTAAAGGTGGTCGAGGAAGAGAAGGTGCCGGAGACCGACGCGGTCGAGAAGACCATCGAGTCCATGATCAATCTCGACGGCGCCACGCTGCTCTTCCCGACCTCGTTCGGCTACTACAATCCGCACATGATCAAGATGGCCAACAAGTACCCGAAGCTGCGCTTCGAGCATTGCGGCGGCCTCTGGAGCGACAAGGACCCGAAGAACGCCGGCAGCTATTTCGGCTATATCGACGAGGCCCAGTACATCTCCGGCGTCGTCGCCGGCCTGACCTCGAAGAGCAGCAAGCTCGGCTTCGTTGCAGCGAAGCCAATCCCGCAGGTGCTGCGTAACATCAATGCCTTCGAACTTGGCGCCAAGTCCGTCAATCCGAAGGCGACGACGCAGGTGATCTTCACGGGTGACTGGTCGATGCCGGTCAAGGAGGCTGAAGCGACCAACAGCCTGATCGACCAGGGCGTGGACGTGCTGACCTGTCACGTCGATGGTCCCAAGACCATGGTCGAGAACGCCGCGCGCCGCGGCGCGTTCGTCTGCGGCTATCACGTCAATCAATCGCCGCTCGCGCCAAAAGCCTATCTCACCGGTGCCGAGTGGAACTGGGAGGCGCTCTATCCGAAGTTCGTGAAGATGATCGCCACGGGTGAAGGCATCCCGAATTTCTATCGCGGTGGTCTGAAGGAGGAAATCGTCAAGACTTCGCCCTATGGCGAGGCCGTCTCGGCCGAAGCACGCAAGGCGGCCGACGAGGCCAAGGCGAAGTTCCTGTCGGCGGAAGGGTTTGCCATCTTCAAGGGCGGGCTCGTGGACAACAAGGGCAAGACCGTCATCCCGGCCGGCACCGATCGTGGCCAGAAGGATCCTGAGCTCGAGAAGATGGACTATCTCGTCGAAGGCGTGATCGGAGCGACTTCGTGACATCGGAAGCAGCGGATTCTGCCGAAGCAGCCGGGGCGATTGCCCCGGCCGCCGATCCCGGCTTTCTCCAGCGCTACGGCGGCACGATCGAATATGTCCTGATCCCGGGCGCGGCGCTCGTCGGCGCGCTCGCGGTGTTCGGCATCTTCGTCATGCTGTTCGGCAAGAATCCGCTCGACCTCTATTTCTACATGTACCAGGGCGCCTTCGGCACCTGGTTCTCCTGGCAAAACACGCTGACGCGTGCGGCGCCCCTGATCCTCACGGCGCTCTGCACCGCGCTGCCCGCACAGCTCGGCATGGTCATCATCGGCGGCGAAGGTGCGCTGCTGATCGGCGCGCTGTCGGCGACGAGCATCGCACTCGCGCTCCAGGGCATGCCGCCGCTCGTCGTGCAGATCGCCATGGTCATCGCCGGCGTCGTCGGTGGCGGCTTGTGGATCATGCTCTCGGGGGCCTTGCGGCAGTATCGCGGCGTCAACGAGACGATCTCGAGCCTGCTGCTCGTCTATATCGGCCTTGCGATCCTCAATCATCTCGTCGAAGGCGCGATGCGCGATCCCGCCAGCCTCAACAAGCCGTCCACGCGCGAGATCGGTGCCGCCAACATGATCGGTTCCATCCCCGGCACCGACGTGCATTGGGGCCTCGTCTTCGGACTGATCGCAGCGATCGCGTCTTACATCCTGATCTATCACACCGTGTTCGGCTTTGCCGCGCGCGTCGCTGGCGGCAACATCCGCGCCGCAAAAATCGTCGGTCTCGGCGTCAGCAAGCTAATCCTCACCGTCTGCTTCCTCGCCGGGGGCGCCGCGGGTCTTGCCGGCATGGTCGAGGTCGCCGCCGTGCAGGGGCGCACCAACGCCAATCTCGCGGCAGGTTATGGCTTCACCGGCATCCTCGTCGCCTTCCTCGCACGGCAGAATCCGCTCGCCATCATCCCCGTCGCGATCCTGCTCGGCGGCATCAGCGCCAGCGGCGGCCTCTTGCAACGCCGCCTCGGATTGCCCGACGCCTCCGTGCTGGTGCTGCAAGGCATCATCTTCGTCTTCGTGCTCGCCAGCGATGCGCTCTACGGCCGCATCGGTTTCCTGAAAGGAAAATCCTGATGGCAGACGGATCGATCGGACTCTGGACCGTCCCGCTCGCCGTCCTCGGCGGCGCCATTCGCGTCTCGACGCCATTCCTGTTCGTGAGCTTGGGGGAATGCATCACCGAGCGCTCCGGCCGCATCAATCTCGGCCTCGAGGGCACGCTGGTGATGGGAGCGATGAGCGCCTATGGCATCTCCTATGTCACGGGATCGCCGTGGTTGGGCGTGCTCGCCGCCGGCATCACCGGTGCGCTGCTCGGCGCGCTCCATGCCGGCATCTGCTCGCTCCCGCGCGTCAACGACGTTGCCGTCGGCATCGCCCTGATGCTGTTCGGTACCGGCCTCGCCTTCTATCTCGGCAAGCCGTTGATCGAGCCGACGGCCCCGCGCCTGCCTGCGATCGATTTCGGCTGGTGGAGCGACGTCCCGCAAGTGCGCGCCGCCTTGCGTGTCAACGTCCTCTTTCTGATCGGCGTCGCGCTGGCCCCGATCCTCTACTGGGCCTTCCGCACCACACGCTGGGGCCTGCTCATCCGCACCGCAGGCGAGAGCTCTGATGCCGCGCGTGCGATGGGCCATTCGGTGCTGCTGATCCGCCTGCGCGCCACCATGGTCGGCGGCTTTCTTGCCGGCATCGGCGGCTCGTTCCTGTCGCTGTTCTATCCCGGCAGCTGGAACGAGGGCCTCTCGTCCGGGCAGGGCATCACGGCGGTCGCGCTCGTGATCTTCGCGCGCTGGGATCCCCTGCTCTGCCTGTGGGCCTCGCTCGCCTTCGGCGGCGCCGCGGCGCTGGGACCGGCACTTCAATCCGTTGGCGTCACCTCCGGCTATCACCTCTTCAACGCCGCGCCCTACATCCTGACGCTGGCGATCATGATCATCACCTGCTCGCCGAAGCGGACGCTGACCGGCGCGCCCGCCGAACTTTCGATCACACGGTAAACCCGCACGAGGTCGTCCATGCCCGAGCGCTACATCAAGTCCGAACCCTACGCCTGGCCTTACAACGGCGATCTCCGCCCCGAGAACACCGCGCTCATCATCATCGACATGCAGACCGATTTCTGCGGCGTCGGCGGCTATGTCGACAAGATGGGCTATGACCTCTCGCTGACGCGAGCCCCGATCGAGCCGATCAGGAAGCTGCTCGCGGCGATGCGCGCGCAAGGCTTCCACATCATCCACACGCGCGAGGGCCACCGTCCCGACCTTTCCGACCTTCCCGCCAACAAGCGCTGGCGCTCGCGCCAGATCGGCGCCGGCATTGGCGATCCCGGCCCGTGCGGCCGCATCCTGGTGCGCGGCGAGCCCGGCTGGGACATCATCGAGGAACTGGCGCCGCTGCCGGGCGAGCCGATCATCGACAAGCCCGGCAAGGGCTCATTCTGCGCCACCGATCTCGAATTGATCCTGCGCGTGCGCGGCATCGAGAACATCGTGCTCACCGGCATCACCACCGACGTCTGCGTCCACACCACCATGCGCGAGGCCAATGACCGCGGCTTCGAATGCGTGCTGCTGCACGATTGCTGCGGCGCGACCGACAAGAGCAACCACGACCACGCGCTGAAGATGATCAAGATGCAGGGCGGCGTGTTCGGCGCGGTCTCGACCTCTGACGCCTTCATCGGAGCGATCACGTGATCATCGGCGAAACGCCTCCGCCTTCAGGCGCATTCGGCGTCGATGCCATCGCCATGACGATGCGCTTCGGCGACTTCCTGGCGCTTGATAATGTCGAGCTGAAGGTGCGCCCGGGCTCATTCCATGCGCTGCTGGGCGAGAACGGCGCCGGCAAGTCCACCCTCGTCAAATGCATCATGGGCTATTACCACGCGACCGAAGGCGACATCATCGTCGGCGGCCGCGAGCAGGCCATCGCCAACCCGAAGGACGCCCATGCGCTCGGCCTCGGCATGGTCTACCAGCACTTTACGCTGGTGCCGGCCATGACGGTGGCGGAAAACCTCGTGCTCGCCCGCGACGACGTGCCGGCCGTCGTGAATTGGCCGAAGGAGATGAAGGAGCTCGAGGCCTTCCTGGCGCGGATGCCCTTCAAGGTGCCGCTTTCGGCAAAAGTCTCCGACATCTCCGCCGGCGAACGCCAGAAATGCGAGATCCTCAAGCAGCTCTATCTGAAACGCCGTTTCTTGATCCTGGACGAGCCGACCTCGGTGCTGACACCGGCAGAGGCCGACGAAGTGCTCGGCATGCTCCGCGACATGGTCGTGAAGGGCGAGCTGACCATTCTGATGATCACCCACAAGTTCCGCGAGGTCATGGCCTTCGCCGACGAGGTGACCATCCTGCGCCGCGGCAAGCTCGCGGGAGCCGGCAAGGTCGCCGAGCTCACACCGGATGCGATGGCGCGCACGATGATCGGCGCCGAGGAGCTGACGGTGCAGCCGCCACGCACCGGCGAAGCCGGCAAGGCCCGGCTCGAGCTGAAAAAGATCCGCGCGCTCGACGATGCCGGCGCGGTCGCCGTGCGTGATGTCTCCCTGACGGTCTGCGCCGGCGAGATCGTCGGCATTGCCGGCGTCTCCGGCAACGGTCAGCGCCAGCTCGTCGAGGTGCTGGCGGGCCAGCGCGAGGCCGAGAGCGGCGAAGTCCGGGTTGCCGGCGATCCCTATCACGCGAGCCGCGAGGAGATGCGCCGCCACAGGATGTCGCTCCTTCCGGAGGAGCCGCTGAAGAACGCCTGCGTCGGCGGCATGAGCGTTGCCGACAACATCGCCTTCCGCGAGTTCGACCGCGCCCCGTTTGCCAGCGGCGGCTGGTGGCTCAATCGCGGTGCCTTCCGCGACGACGCAAAGAAGAAGATCGGCCAGTACAAGATCAAGACCCGCACGCCGGAGACGCCGATCTCGGCGCTGTCGGGCGGTAACGTCCAGCGCGCGGTGCTCGCACGCGAGCTCGCAGGCGACGTCGAAGTGCTGATCGCGGCCAATCCATGCTTCGGCCTCGACTTCGCGGCTGTCGCGCAGATCCATGCCGAGATCATGGCTGCACGCAACCGCGGCGCAGCCGTGCTCCTCGTCAGCGAAGATCTCGACGAGCTACTCGAACTCTCCGACCGGCTGGTGGTGATGTTCCACGGCGAATTCGTGTATGAAGGGCGGACCAGCGACGCCGACCTCACTGTGGTCGGCCGGCACATGGCGGGGCACTGACCTGGGGGCAGCAATGAGCGGCACGGCCGAACGCGACGAGCACTTTCTGCGCTTGTCCTTCGCAGTCGCCCGGCGCTCTCTCACCCATGGCAACCATCCCTTCGGCTGCATCGTGGTCGACGCCGACGGCAAGGTGCTGATCGAGAGCGAGAACGGCTACATGCCGGATCACGACGGCACCGCCCATGCCGAGCGCCTCGCGGCAACGCAAGCCTGCCGCACACTCGGCCGCGATGTGCTGGCTGGCGCCACGCTCTATTCCTCCGCCGAACCATGTGCGATGTGCGCCGGCGCCATCTACTGGGCCGGCATCGGCCGCGTCGTCTACGGCCTCAGCGAGCACCGCCTGCGCGGCGTCACCGGGAACCATCCGGAGAACCCAACGCTCGATCTGCCGTGCCGCGAGGTCTTTGCCAGCGGCCAGAGGCCGACTGAGGTCGTGGGCCCGCTGCTGCAAGACGAAGCCGAAGCGCTACACGACGGCGTGTGGACGAAATAGGTATCCAGCATTCAGTATCTTGGGGTGGGCAAAGGCGCCCGTGCGCCATGCCCACCATCTGCTTCCAACATCAGTAAAAGTCGTAGGCACGCTTCGCCTTGCCCATCAACGACAGCGTTGCTCACGGCACACGCAAATGGCGCCACGCATTCCCGCGCGGCGCCATCCAAGCCCTGGAAATTATCAGCCGATCAGAACTTCACCGTCACGCCACCGTACACCGTCGACTCGGTGCAGCTCTTGGTGCTCTGCCCGGTCGCAGCGACCGTGCAGACGCCGGGCATCGCATTATGGTCGAGGCCGAACTTGTTCTGCCAATAGCGGTAGGCGACCCAGAGGTCGACGAAGTGCGAATACTTGTCACCCCAGACCGCCTTCGAAGCGTCGAAGGTCAGGCGGATCGGTTCGCTGTTCAGCTCGACCTTTGAGGCTGTGGAGAAGCGGCCGATACCCGAGAGCGCAGGCAGGCCGTTCGAGTCGCCCTTGGCGCCATACCAGCCGGCGCGACCGCTGATCGACCAGAACTGCATGTTCGGCGGAAGGAAGCCAAGGTCCATGTAGTAGTTGATTTCGACGGCCCAGGTCGGCTTGTAGCTGACATTGCCGTCCGAGTTACAGGTCACCCCCGGCACGCCCGGTCCAAACAGGCCGCACTGCGTGAAGGCATTGTGGTTCAGGAACTCGTAGTACATCAACGGCGCGACGTTGATGTAACCCTTGTAGGGAAGGTCGAAGGCGAACTGCAGACCGGCAACGACGTCACGCTTGGCGGGCGCCAGGAAGTTGTTCTCGGTGTTGGCGTCCATACCCACTTCGAACGAGATGTTGTGCAGCGGCCCCATGGTGAAGGCCTTGGTGTTGAAGATCTCGTTCCAGCCGAAGGTCGAGCGGAACAGACCGTAGATCTCGGTCGCGCCGGCGCAGTCAGCGGCCCCGCCGGTGATCGTCACGCCCGGCGCGGTGCAGGGATTGGCAGGATCGTTCCTGTCCGACTTGTACATCGAGATGGTGAAAAAGTTGGTGCCATAGGCCCAGAGGTCGAAGTGGGTAAAGGAGTAGACCTGCTTGGCGGTGGTGCCGTTGATGCTCCCGTCCGGACGGACACTCCACACGCCGGGATCGGTGCCTTTGGGCATCCAGGAGAACGTCACCCGGTTGTCGATCACCAGGAAGAACGGGAGGTCGGGCGCCTTCTTGGCAGCCTTGACCGGCAGATCCGCAGCCTGAGCCCGACCGCTTATGGCGAGCGTCGCAAGTGACAGCGCCGCAGCTGCAATTGCCTTCAAACGAAACGACATCCTGATACCCCCAAGTTTGGACACGTAAAAATGAACGTCCCTTGGGTGCGACACTTGCGCCGATCTCCCGGAGTGAGAAGCCTCAACTTTTTTCAAGGCATGGCGCATGTTTTGGCAGCAGCCGACGCTGCATCGCGGCATTTTGGGGGTTTTTGCTTATCGCGAGCGCTCGCATACGGCGACGTGATGTCCGCGTTTGCCAGATATTCCTGTTTGATTCTGCTTACCTTTCATCTCGATCCGACACCACGGACAAGATCGTCATGGATGCCTGTCGCGTCAGCCCGAGATTGCATACGCGTGCTGACGCGATTTTGCTCAACTTCACGTCAGACCTGCACAGCAGGTTCGGATTTGGATTGCACCGTCACAATTTTGCAACAGGCATTGCGCGCGGGAAACGAGCCGCGGAGGCGCCTCAAAACCATTTGAGCTGCTCCTCGTCCGCAGAAGCCACGACTCGCCGACACCAGCCGCCTGCCGAAGCGTTGAGCAAGGGATGACGCTTTTTCACACCTTACGCGGCGGTTCAAACTAGCCCAGTATTGAGGCACTTCATCCCATGCAAGCGCATCAGCGAATGTTAGATTCGACGCCTAACGGCCTGCATTCCGGCGAATCCCCGCTGCTTCAGACGCTCGGGCTCACCAAGCGCTATGGGGATTTCCTCGCCAACGATTCCATCGACATCGATATCTGGCCGAAGGAAATCCACGCCCTGCTGGGCGAGAACGGCGCGGGCAAGTCGACGCTGGTCAAGGCGATCTACGGCCTGATCCAGCCCAGCGCGGGCGAGATCCGCTGGCAGGGCCAGCCCATCGTGCTGTCCGGCCCGTCCGAAGCGCGCAGCCGCGGCATCGGCATGGTGTTCCAGCATTTCTCGCTGTTCGACAATCTCACCGTTGCCGAGAACGTCGCGCTCGGGCTCGACGGAAGAGAGTCCTTCAAGGACATGTCGGCACGGCTGGAGCAGGTCTCCAAGACCTACGGCCTGCCGCTCGATCCCAGGCGCGAGGTCTGGCAATTGTCGGTCGGCGAGCGTCAGCGCATCGAGATCGTGCGCGCGCTGATGCAGGACCCGAAATTCCTGATCCTGGACGAGCCCACTGCGGTGCTCACGCCGCAGGAGGCCGACCAGCTCTTCATCGTGCTGGAACGCCTCAAGGCCGAAGGCCGCGCCATCCTCTATATCAGCCACAAGCTGGAAGAGGTGAAGCGGCTCTGCGACACCGCAACCATTCTGCGCGGCGGCAAGAAAGTCGATACCTGCAATCCCCGGCTCGAGACGGCGGCTTCGCTCGCGCGCATGATGGTGGGCGGCGAGATCAAGGAAGTGAAGGCGGCTGCGGGCCGGAAGACCACGGTGCCGCGGCTCGTCGTCAACGACCTTTCGCTCGCGCCAAGCGAAGCGCATGGCGTGCGGCTCGAGCACATCTCATTCGAGCTCAAGGGGGGCGAGATCCTCGGCATCGCGGGCGTCGCCGGCAACGGCCAGGACGAGCTGTTCGCCGCACTCTCCGGCGAGCGCCTCTCGAAGGACCCCGGCACGGTCGTGATCGAGGGCATTGCCGCCGGCCACCTCTCGATCACCCAGCGGCGCAAGCTCGGCGCAGCCTTCGTTCCCGAGGAACGTCTCGGCCACGGCACCGCGCCCCGCATGAAGCTGTCGGAGAATGCGCTGCTGACCGGGCACGCGGCCAGCGGCATGGTCCATCACGGCTTCATCGATACCGCAGCCACGCTGAAGACCGTCGATCGCGCCACCGAGACGTTCGACGTCCGCAAGGCCAAGCGCGATCCTGAAGCCGCGAGTCTTTCCGGCGGCAATTTGCAGAAATTCATCGTCGGACGCGAGATCCTGCGCAATCCTGCGGTGCTGGTGGTGAGCCAGCCCACCTGGGGCGTCGATGCGGGCGCAGCCGCTGTCATCCGCCAGGCGCTGCTTGATCTTGCAAGCGCCGGCGCCGCCGTGCTGGTGACCAGTCAGGATCTCGACGAGCTCGCCGAGATCGCCGACCGCATCGCCGTGATGTTCCACGGTCACCTTTCGGCGCCGCTCGCCACCGCTGATGCGACGCGCGAAAAGCTCGGCCTTCTCATGGGCGGCAGCAGCCTCGAGCCGAAGGAGGCCGCGCATGCAGTTGGTGCTTGAGAAGCGCGCCGAGCGCTCCAACACGATCGCGCTGGTCTCGCCGCTGATCGCGATTGGCCTCACGATCGTCACCATGACCATCCTGTTCGCGATCCTCGGCAAGAATCCGTTTCTCGCGCTGCATGCCTATTTCATCGCGCCTTTGACCGACGCCTATTCACTCCAGGAAATCGCGGTGAAGGCGACGCCGCTGGTGATGATCGCGATCGGCCTGTCGCTCTGCTACCTCGCGAACGCCTGGAACATCGGCGCCGAAGGCCAGTTCCTGATCGGCGCCGTCGCCGGAAGCTGGATCGCGGTGAAGACGCAAGGCACCGACGCCGGCGCCTGGGTGCTGCCGGCGATGCTGGTGCTCGCCGCCGCCGCAGGCGCCCTCTATGCGTTGATCCCGGCGATCTGCAAGGTGAAGTTCGGCGCCAGCGAGATCCTGACCAGCCTCATGCTGGTCTATGTCGCCGACCTCTTCCTCGACTATCTCGTGCGCGGTCCCTGGCGCGATCCGCAAGGTTTCAATTTCCCGACCACGGCCGAATTCGATCCGGTCGCGACAGTGCCGCTGCTGATCGACGGCGGCCGGCTGCATCTCGGCTCGATCATCACCCTGCTGGTCGTCGCGGCCGCAGCAATCCTGCTCGGACGCACCATCAAGGGTTTTGAGATCCGCGTCGTTGGCGCTGCGCCCCGCGCGGCGCGGTTCGGCGGCTTCAACGCCAACCAGCTGATCATCCTGACCTTCGCCGTCTCGGGCGCGCTGGCGGGCCTTGCCGGCATCATCGAGGTCGCGGGACCCGTTGGGCATCTCCAGCCAGGCATCTCGCCCGGCTACGGCTTTACTGCCATCATCGTCGCCTTCCTCGGCCGGCTGAACCCGCTTGGAATATTAATTGCAGGCCTTTTTCTCGCACTGACCTTTATCGGCGGCGAGCAGGCGCAGATCGCGATGAAGATCCCGTTGGATGTCACCAAGGTGTTTCAGGGCATTCTGCTGTTCTACGTGCTCGCCTGCGACTCCCTCATTCTCTACCGCTTCAAGCTGGTCTCTCCGAACCGACAGGTGGCCAGTGGAACTCATTGAAGCCATCATCCTCGCGGTCCTCGCCGCCTCGACACCGCTGCTGCTCGCCGCGACCGGCGAGCTCGTCACCGAACGCTCAGGCGTGCTCAATCTGGGCGTCGAGGGCATGATGATCGTCGGCGCCGCCTGCGGCTTTGGCGGCGCCTGGCTGACCGGCTCGATCTTCATCGGCGCGCTGTTCGGCATCGTCGCGGGCGTGCTGATGTCGCTGGTGTTCGCGCTGATGGCGCTCGGGCTCGCCGTCAACCAGGTTGCGACGGGCCTTGCGCTGACCATTCTCGGCATCGGTCTCTCCGGTCTGATCGGCGCCGGCTTCGTCGGCGAACGCATCACACCGGCCGTGCATCTCTACATTCCCGGTCTCACCGACATGCCGCTGATCGGACGGGTGCTGTTCGGCGAGGACGCCTTCGTCTATTTCTCGATTGCGCTCATCATCGGCGTCTGGTGGTTCCTGTACCGCACGCGGGCGGGATTGATCCTGCGCGCCTGCGGCGACAATCACGTCTCGGCGCATGCGCTCGGCTACCCCGTGCTGCGCATCCGCACCTTCGCCGTGATGTTCGGCGGCGCCTGTGCGGGCTTGGCCGGTGCTTACCTCCCGCTCGCTTACACGCCGTTCTTCATCCCCGGCATGACCGCGGGCCGCGGCTGGATCGCGCTGGCACTGGTGGTGTTCTCGTCCTGGCGACCCGGGCGCCTCGTGGTCGGCGCTTATCTGTTCGGCGCAGTGACGATCCTGCAATTGCATGCGCAGGGGTGGGGCGTCGGTATTCCCTCGCAATTCATGTCGGCGCTGCCTTATCTCGCGACCGTCATCGTGCTGGTCCTGCTCTCCCGCGCGCGTACCGGCGGCTCGACCGCGCCGGCCGCGCTCGGCACCGTGTTCGTGCCTGACCGCTAGCGTTTCATTTCCGCGGCGTGCGCGATGGGGCGCACACGTTGCGGATCGTGGCTTTCCCCTGATGTTTGGAGATTGATGATGAGGAAATCAGTTCTTGCACTGGCTGCCGGGCTCTTGCTTGCCGGAAGCGTCAGTGCAGCCTCCGCCGCCGATAAGCTGAAGGTCGGTTTCATTTACCTCGGCCCGATCGGTGACCTCGGCTGGACCTACCAGCACGATCTCGGCCGCCAGGCTCTCGTCAAGGAGCTCGGCGACAAGATCGAGACCACCTACCTCGAAAACGTGCCCGAAGGCCCCGACGCCGAGCGCGCCATCGAGCAGCTCGTTCGCGCCGGCAACAAGCTGATCTTCACGACGTCGTTCGGCTACATGGATCCGACGCTGAAGGTCGCCAAGAAGTATCCGAACGTGCATTTCGAGCACGCCACCGGCTACAAGCGCGACAAGAACATGTCGACCTATTCGTCCAAATGGTATCAGGGCCGCTACATCCAGGGCCTGATCGCGGCCAAGATGTCGAAATCGGGCGTGCTCGGCTATATCGGCTCGTTCCCGATCCCCGAGGTCGTCTCCGGCATCAACGCGACGATCCTCGCGGCGCAGACGATCAACCCGACCATCAAGGTCAAGATCATCTGGGCCAACACCTGGTTCGACCCCGGCAAGGAAGCTGACGCCGCCAAGGCGCTGATCGACCAGGGCGCCGACGTGATCATGCAGCACACGGACTCGCCGGCGCCGATGCAGATTGCCAGCGAACGCGGCAAGCTCGCCTTCGGCCAGGATTCCGAGATGATCAAGTTCGGCCCGAAGACCCAGCTGACCTCGATCCTCGACACCTGGGGCCCCTATTACATCGAGCGCGTCAAGGCCGAGCTCGCGGGAACCTGGAAGTCCGAGGACACCTGGGGCGGCCTCGACAGCCACATGTTCGCCATGGCGCCCTACACCAACATGCCGGACGACGTGAAGAAAATCGCCGAGGATGCCCAGGCCGCGATCACCGCGGGCAAGCTGCATCCGTTCAAATGCCCGGTCATTGGGCAGGACGGCAAGGAGATCGAGTGCAAGGGCGGCGCCAATCTCGCCGACGGGCAGATTCTCGGGATGAATTTCTACGTGAAGGGCATCGACGACAAGCTGCCGGGCAAGTAGCACGCTTCTTGCATTGACCAAATCACCTGCTCCTCCCGGAGGAGGTTCGGAGGGGGTGGCCAGAAGCACCCGGCACTTGTGGTCGCCCCCTCTTTCTATCTTTCCCGGTCTATCCCGCGTGCATGGCCCGCGCCGCCGAACTATGACGGCGGATCAGGTCAGTGACATCCAGTCCCGGGATCGCCCCGTCGATCACGGCCCATTTCCCCGCCACCATCACCCGATCGGCCCGATGCGCCCCGCACAGCACCAACGCGGCCAAGGGATCGCCATGGCCGGAAAAGCGCAATTCGTCCAACTTGAACAGCGCGAGATCGGCCGCCTTGCCGACGGCGATCTCGCCGAGTTCCGGCCGGCCGACGCAGGCCGCCGAGCCCTTGGTGGCCCAGCGCAGCGCATCCTTGTGACTGACCTTCGTCACGCCGTAGCGCGCCCGTTGCAGCAGGAACGCGGCGCGCACCTCCTGCATCAGGTTCGATCCGTCGTTCGAAGCGGAGCCGTCGACACCGATGCCGATCCCGACACCCGCCTCCTCCATATCGCACACCGGGCAGCAGCCGGACGCCAGCAACTGGTTGCTGCACGCACAATGGCTGATGGTCGTCTTCGCCTTACCCAGCCGCTTCATCTCGTCGGCGTTGAAAAATATGCCGTGGGCGAGCCAGGTCCGCGCGTTGAGCCAGCCGCATTGTTCGAGATAGTCGAGCGGCCGGCAGCCATACATCTGCTGACAGAATTTGTTCTCGTCCTCGGTCTCGGCAAGATGAGTGTGCAGGCGCACGTCGAGCTTGTCGGCGAGGTCGGCGGTCGCCCGCATCAGCGACGTCGTCACCGAGAACGGCGAGCACGGCGCGAGCGCGATCTGCACCATCGCATCCGCACCGCGCTGATGATATTTGGTCACCACGCGCGCACTGTCGGCGAGGATGGTATCCTCGTCCTGCACGACGCTATCCGGCGGCAGTCCGCCGTCGCGTTGCGACAGGTTCATCGAGCCGCGTGTCAGCAGCACACGCACACCGAGCCGCTTGGCGACGTCGACCTCGATATCGACGGACTCTTCGAGCCCGGCCGGAAAGACATAGTGATGGTCCGTCGTCGTGGTGCAGCCCGAAAGCAGCAGCTCCGACATCGCCACCGTGACGCCGAGTTGCAACCGCTCCGGCGTCAGCTTCGCCCATACCGGATAGAGCGCCTGGAGCCAGGGAAACAGCTCGCGGTCCATCGCCGCCGGCAGCGCCCGCGTCAGTGTCTGGTAGAAATGATGGTGCGTGTTGATCAGGCCCGGCAGCACGACATGTTCTGCTGCATCGAACGCCGCGACATCCGCGGTCGCGGGCGTGCCGCCGGCCGGTACGAGCTCGACGATCCGGCCGCCCTTCACCACGACTCCGCGCTCGGCACCGTCGGCGAGGATGGCCAGGGGATCCCTGATCCAGATCGGCTTTGCGTCGCTCATGATCACGGTTCTCCTCATCTTCGCCGAAGACGGGCCTGCAAGGCGGAGGCCAGTCCGGCTGCGTCATCACCGCGAGTTGTTGTTGCCACTTGGCGCTGGTCTTGCAAGACTTTCTCCCTGTTCGATTCACTCGGTGCAAGCGCGGCGCAGCCATGGATTTGAATACCATCACCACGGTGGCCCGTCCGCAAACGCGCTCCGACCTGCCCGTTTGGACGTCAGGTGATGCTTGGCTCGCAGGCGGCACCTGGCTGTTCTCGGAGCCGCAAGCGCACCTAACACGGCTGATCGATCTTACCGATCTGAAATGGCCGGCGCTGACGATCACGGATGACCATCTCTCGATTGCCGCCACCTGCACCGTCGCGCAGCTCGATGGCTTCGCCTGCCCGCCCGACTGGCTCGCAGCGCCGCTGATCGGCCAGTGCTGCCGCGCCTTTCTTGCCTCGTTCAAGATCTGGAAGACGGCGACCGTCGGCGGCAATCTCTGCATGTCGCTGCCGGCGGGACCGATGATCTCGCTCACTTCCGCGCTCGATGGCGTCTGCACGATCTGGAAAGCCGGCGGCGGCGAGCAGAGGATTCCCGTCATCGACTTCGTGACCGGCAATCAGCGCAACCGCCTGACGCAAGGCGACCTGCTGCGGCAGATCGACATCCCGCTTGCAGCGTTGAAGCGCCGCACGGCGTTTCGCCAGATCTCGCTGGCACCGGTCGGCCGCTCCGCGGCGCTCCTGATCGGCAGCCTCGATAGCAATGGCGCATTGGCGCTGACCGTGACCGCTTCGACCGTGCGCCCCATCCGGCTGTCGTTTCCCAAGGCCCCGGACGCGAGCGCGCTTGCTGACGCGATCTCGCAGCAGATCACGGACGAGCTGTACCACACCGACATCCACGGCAAGCCGCTCTGGCGCAAGCACATGACGCTGCGGCTCGCCGAGGAGATCCGCCGCGAACTACGCGAGGCATCGCCGTCATGAGCTTCGAGATCAACGGCACGCCGTTTACGCAGGAGCCGCGCGCCGGCCAGTGCCTGCGCACGTTCCTGCGGGAGCTCGGCCATTTCGGCGTGAAAAAGGGGTGTGATGCCGGCGATTGCGGCGCCTGCACCGTGCTGCTCGACGGCGAGCCCGTGCATAGCTGCCTGATCCCCGCCTTCCGCGCCGAAGGTCGCGTCGTCACCACGATCGAAGGCCTGGGCGGCGATCACGGCGCACATCCGATGCAGCAGGCCTTTCTCGATGCACAAGGCTTTCAATGCGGCTTCTGCACCGCCGGCATGATCCTGACCTGCGCCTCGCTCAACCAGGCGCAGCGCACCGATCTCGGCGTTGCATTGAAGGGCAACATCTGCCGCTGCACCGGTTATCGCGCGATCGAGGATGCGATCCTCGGCAAAAACAATGTCGAGGCGAGCGTCGAAGCCGGCGCCGCCTTCGGCCGCAGCCTGCCGGCCCCGGCGGGTCCCGATGTCGTGCGCGGCCAGGCGCGCTATACGTTCGACACAGTCATCGACGGCCTGCTGCACATCAAGCTGCTGCGCTCGCCGCATGCGCATGCGAGGATCGTCGCGATCGACACCTCGGACGCGCTTCGTGTTCCCGGCGTGCATACGGTGCTGACCCATGAGGACGCGCCCTCGGTGCTGATGTCGACCGCGCGGCACGAGAAGGACTGGATGGACCCCGAGGACACCCGCGTCCTCGACGACGTCGTTCGCTTCATCGGCCAAAAGGTTGCCGCCGTCGTCGCCGAGACCGAAGCGGCCGCCGAGGAGGCCTGCCGGCGCATCAAGGTCGACTACGAGATCCTTCCTGCGCTGATCGATCCCGAGCAGGCGATGGCGCCGGGCGCGCCGATCATTCATCCCGACCGCACCACGGAGAGTCGTGTCGCCGACGCGCAGCGCAACCTCGTCGCGGAGACGCATGGCGAATACGGCGATGTCGCGACCGCGCTCGCCACCTCCGCCGTCACCTATGAGGCAACCTTCCACAGTCATCGCGTGCAGCATGCGGCCCTGGAAACTCACGGCGGCCTCGCCTGGCTGGATGCCGAAGGCGTGCTCAACGTCCGCACCTCGACGCAGGTGCCTTTCCTGACGCGGCGCGCGCTGTCGGACATCTTCCAGCTTCCGATGGACAAGGTCCGCGTGTTCTGCGAGCGCGTCGGCGGCGGCTTTGGCGGCAAGCAGGAGATGTTCGTCGAGGACATCCTGGCGCTCGCCGCTCTCAGGAGCGGACGCCCGGTGAAGCTGGAGCTCACGCGCGAAGAGCAGTTCATCGCGACCTCGACGCGGCATCCGATGCGGGTTCACGTCAAGGCCGGCGCCGATGCGGACGGCAAGCTGACCGCGCTTCAGCTCGAGGTGCTCTCCAACACTGGCGCCTACGGCAATCATGCCGGCCCGGTGATGTTCCATTCGCTGGGGGAGTCCATCAGCGTCTACAATTGCCCGAACAAGCGGGTGGACGGCTATGCCGTCTACACCAACACGGTACCTGCAGGCGCGTTTCGTGGCTATGGACTGCCGCAGACGCAGATCGCGGTCGAAGCGGCGATCGATGAGCTTGCCCGGCAGCTCGGCATCAGCCCCTACGACATGCGCAGGCTGAACGTCGTCAAGCCCGGCGATCCCATGCTGTCGCCGCCGCCGTCCGAATTCCACGACGTGCTCTATGGCTCCTACGGGCTCGATCAGTGCCTGGACCTCGTCGAGCGCGCGATGCACGCGGACGGCCCGCAGCCGGATCTGTCGCCGGAATGGCTGATCGGCGACGGCATCGCGCTGACCATGATCGACACGGTGCCGCCGGCCGGCCACATCGCGGACGCCACGATCGTCCTCAACGAGGACGGCGGTTTCGATCTCACCGTCGGGACCGCCGAGTTTGGCAACGGCACCAGCACCGTGCACCGGCAGATCGCCGCGACGACGCTGGCGACGACGGTCGACCGGATCCGCCTGCGCCAGTCCGACACCGCCCATGGCGGCCACGACACCGGCGCCTATGGCAGCGCCGGCACCTTCGTCGCCGGCAAGGCGACGCATGCCGCAGCGATGCAGCTCGCGACCGATCTGAAGGCCGCGGCGGCAGACGCCTGGCTTTGCGACATCAGGACCTGCGCGCTCGAGGGCGAGGCCGTCGTCAGCGGCGTCCGGCGGATGTCCTTTGCCGAACTGGCGAAGCTTGCCCGCGAACGCGGCCTGCCGCTCGCGGCGAGCGGCAATTCCGGCGGAACGCCGCGGTCGGTCGGCTTCAACGTCCAGGGCTTTCGTGTCGCCGTGAACAAGGCGACCGGCGAGCTCAAGATTCTCCGGAGCGTGCAGGCGGCGGACGCCGGCGTAGTCGCCAATCCCATGCAGTGCCGGGGCCAAGTTGAAGGCGGCGTCGCGCAGGCGCTGGGTGCCGCGCTGTACGAGGAGATGGTGATCGATGCGGAGGGGCGCGTCACCAACCCGAAATTCCGCGACTATCATTTGCCATCTTTCGCCGACGTTCCGCGCACCGAGGTGCTGTTCGCCGAGACATCCGACACGATCGGGCCGCTCGGCGCGAAGTCGATGAGCGAGAGCCCGTACAATCCGGTCGCCGCGGCGCTCGGCAACGCCATCGCGAATGCCACCGGCATCCGCTTCACCGCGCCGCCTTTCAAGCCGGACCGGCTGTTTCCGGCCCTGCACGATAAATTTGGTTGAGCACATTTCATTGAGGATTGATCGATGGCCAGCGAAGTGCATCCCGTCGACGAGGTTTTGCCGGTTCCGCGCCTCCTCGCACTCGGGCTCCAGCATGTGCTGGTGATGTATGCCGGCGCGGTCGCGGTGCCTCTGATCATCGGACGCGCGCTCAAGCTGCCGCCGGAGGACGTCGCCTTCCTGATCAGCGCCGATCTGTTCGCCTGCGGGCTGGCGACGCTGGTGCAATGTCTCGGCTTCCCCGGTGTCGGCATCCGCCTGCCCGTGATGATGGGCGTGACCTTTGCGTCGGTCGGCCCGATGCTGTCGATGGCGGCGGCGCCCGATATCGGCCTGCTCGGCATCTACGGCTCCGTTATCGCGGCCGGCATTTTCGGCATCATCGTCGCGCCGTTCGTCAGCCGGCTGCTGCCCCTGTTTCCGCCCGTCGTCACCGGTACCATCATTCTCGTCATCGGCATCTCGCTGATGCGGGTCGGCATCAACTGGGCCGGCGGCGGCCTGCCGACGCTGACCAAGGTCGTCGACGGCGTCCCCGGCAGCTTTCCCAATCCGGCCTACGGGCAGTTGCAGGGCCTCGGCATCTCGCTGTTTGTGCTGCTCTTCATCCTCGGCCTGATCAAATGGGGCACCGGCTTCCTCGCCAACGTCTCGGTGCTGCTCGGCATCATCGCCGGTGCCGTCCTGGCGAGCATCCTGGGCGTGATGCATTTCGACAAGGTCGCGGCGGCCTCCTGGGGCGCTGTCGTGATCCCGTTCCGCTTCGGCATGCCGCAATTCCATCTCGTGCCTGTCGTCACCATGTGCATCGTCATGATCGTGGTGATGATCGAGTCTCTCGGCATGTTCCTCGCGCTCGGCGACATCACCGGCAAGTCGATCGACCGTGAAGCCCTCAGTCGCGGCCTGCGGGCCGACGGCGTCGGCACGCTGCTCGGCGGCATCTTCAACACGTTTCCCTACACCTCGTTCTCGCAGAATGTCGGCCTCGTCTCGGTCACCGGCGTGCGCTCGCGCTGGGTGACCGTAACAGGCGGCTGCATCATGCTCGTGCTCGGGCTGCTGCCGAAGCTCGCCGCGCTGGTCGAGGCGGTGCCGCTGGTCGTGCTCGGCGGCGCCGGCCTCGTGATGTTCGGCATGGTCGCGGCAACAGGCGCGCGCATCCTTACCGCAGTCGATTTCCGCAACAACCGCTACAATCTCTTCATCGTCGCGATCTCGATCGGCTTCGGCCTGATCCCGCTCGCAGCACCCGGCTTCTTCCGGAATCTGCCGCACGATCTCCAGCCGCTGCTGGAGTCCGGCATTTTGCTCTGCGCGGTCGTCTCGGTGCTGCTCAACGCGTTCTTCAACGGCTTGAGCGGTGGCGCCGCAGCGGAAGCCGATGCAGCGTCAGCCTCCGCATCGGCGCAGCATGTCTAACTGCCGCGATAGGTCGAATAGCTCCACGGCGTCACCAGCAGCGGCACGTGGTAATGGCTCTCCGGCTCGCTGATCGAAAAGCGCAGCGGGATCTCGTCGAGGAACGGCGGGTCCGACAGCGGCACGTTGCGCTCGGCGTAATATTTGGCGACGCTGAAGCGGAGTTCGTAGCGGCCGATCGGCAGCGGGCGCCCGCCGATCAACGGCTGGTCGGTACGACCGTCCGCATTCGTCACGGTGCGCGCGATGACGCGGCTCTCGCCGAGATTCGCAAGCTCGACGAGCTCGACCGGAATGCCGGGCGCGGGCTTGCCGGCGTGATTATCGAGCACATGCGTCGAGAGACGACCGTGCACTTTCAGCTTGTCGTCGGCAGTGACGAGCTGATCGAGCCGCAACGCCGAGATGCGGCCGATCTCCTCGATCGCGCGGCGGGTCTCTGTCTTGGCGATATTGCGCAACCGCGTCTCGAAGTCCCGCAGCACGGAATCCTTGGTGTGACGTCGCACGCAGACGATGTAGGGGAAGCCGAACTTTTCGCGATAGGCGTTGTTGACGCGTTCGAATGCCGTGTATTCGGCATCCGAGAGACGGTCGAGGCCCGCGCTGTTCTGCTCCTCGGTCGATTCTGCCGTGAGCCCTGCCGCGCGCTGGGTCTTGTTGGCGAGATCGGGATGGGCGCGGATCAGCGCCAGTTGCACGTCGGGCTCGGCGGCCTGGATCGCCGCCATCAACGCGGCGTGGAGCTGGTTGATGCCGGCGAACGGCCGCTGCGCCGCGATCTGCTCGGCGATCCACGGCGAATATTCGACGACATTGGCGAGCGCCGCGACGAAGTCGGCCTTGCTGGCGGCGTTGAGAGCGGCGAGCGAAATTTGCGAAGTCATATCTTCACCCGATCTCGAACGCATCGGCCGCCAGATGCGCATGCTTGTCGTGCCAATGCTGCGCGATCTGCAATCGCGTCGGCACCCAGACGCGTTCGTGCTTGCCGATGTAATCGAGGAAGCGGATGAGCCCCGCCGCACGGCCGGGCCGGCCGGCGAGACGGCAGTGCAGGCCGACCGACATCATCTTCGGCGCGGTCTCGCCTTCGGCATAGAGCACGTCGAAAGCGTCCTTCAGATAGGTGTAGAACTGCTCGCCTTCGGCAAAACCCTGCGGGTTGATGAACCGCATGTCGTTGGCGTCCAGCGTATAGGGAATGATGAGCTGCTTGCCGTTGGCGCCCTTGACCCAATAGGGCAGATCGTCGGCATAGGAGTCGCAGAGATAGAGGAAGCCGCCCTCCTCCATCAGCAGCCGGTTGGTGTTGATCGAGGAGCGCCCGGTGTACCAGCCGAGTGGACGCGATCCCGTGGCCTCGGTGTGGACGCGAATGGACTCGGCGATCTCGGCGCGCTCCTGCGCCTCGGTCATGTCCTTGTGCTCGATCCATTTCAGGCTGTGGCTGGCGATGTCCCAGCCGGACTCCTTCATCGCCGCCACGATCTCCGGATTGCGCTGCAGCGCCGTGGCGACACCGAACACGGTGGTCGGCCATTTCCGTTCACCGAACATCCGCCACAGCCGCCAGAAGCCGGCGCGCGAGCCATATTCGAACATGGATTCGATATTGGCGTGGCGCTGGCCCGGCCAGGGCTGCGCGCCGAGCACGTCGGACAAAAACGCTTCCGAGGCGCGGTCGCCGTGCAGGATGTTGTTCTCGCCGCCTTCCTCGAAATTGACGACGAACTGCACCGCGACCCGCGCGTTGCCCGGCCATTGTGGATGCGGCGGATTGCGGCCGTAGCCGCGAAGATCGCGCGGGTAGCGGGGCTCTATCACTCAGACTTCCTCGAAGCGGATCGGCAGTGCACCCTTCCAGAGTACGCTTTTGCCGAGGGTCGCCAGATTCTCCAGGCCCGAGGTCACGGTGACGAAGTGGTTGCCGGCGAGCTGGCCCATCTTGCTGGCGAAGCTCACGCCGCCATACGCCATCAGAATCTCGGTCTCGCTGATGCCGCCGGGATAGAGGATGATCTGGCCCGGTGCGGGATAGCTGGTGTGGTTCTCATAGCCGACGCCGAAATCGAGGTCGCCGAGCGGCATCCACACCGCCTCGCCGCTCCAGCGCACATGGATGATGTGGCTTTCGAATGGCATCGCCTTGCGGAACGCGGCGACGGTCTTGGGCGCGGCCTGCTCCTCGAAGCGTGCATCGAAGGTGTAGTCGCCGGCGCGGATAACGAGTTTGCTCATCTCATCTCTCTGGATCGGGGGCGGGTACCCCACGGGGAATTTTCAAGCAAAGAGCATTCCACCGGGCTTCGCGCAAGTGGCGCGGACCCTCACCTGCGATCGTAGGACCAGCCGAAAATGCCGCTCCGTCGCACCTCCGGCTCCGCCTCGGCGGCGGGCGCGGCCGAGGGCGGCGCCTCCTTCAGTTCCGCCTGCGGCGGCGGTGCGGGCGGGGGCGGCAGGGTCTCGCACTTCATGGAATAGACCAGCTTGCCGTCCGCGGTCCGTCCGATCGGGGCGCAGGGGTCCGGATGCGCCGCCGTGCTCTTCGGAGTGAGCTTGACCTGCGCAGCCGCCGGCGAGGCGATCAGGAGGAGAACCAGCAGATATTTCGACATCTTTGTCGCCTTGAAACCAATTGACCCCATTGAACCGGATTGCGGGGAGCAAGTCCATCGGGGCCACGGGTGCGGTTGCCGAATATTTAGCCGGGACCAAAAAATTGGCTCGCCCCATCGTGAAGGCGGCGCCGCCGATCGTGAAGCCAGCGCTGCTGATATTCGGCAGGCCGCATCGCCACCTCAGCTGCGACGACGACAACATGTCTGACAGCCGGAGCGTCGTCACGGGAGAAACAACCATGCGAAAGACTCTTGCCATTCTCAGCGCCACGCTGATCACCGCCGCCACCATCCAGACCGCCGCGGCGAACGATCGCCACCACGCCCGCAAGGCCCAGCCCGCGCCGATGTCCCAGTCCGTTCGCGATTCCAACGCCGCGATCTGGCCGTCGCAGCCGACGACGCCCGACTGGCAGCGTTACGAGAATGGTGCGATGTCGGCGCCCGCGGGACGGTGAGGTTGGGCGCGTAGAGCGCAGTTGCTTCAACACTCCGCGCGTGTCCCGGACGCGCTGCAGCGTGCAGCGCTGCGGCGCAGAGCCGGGACCCAGAAGGCGGCACGGGCGGTGTGGAGAGATGGGCCCCGGCTCTGCAGCGCACCGTCGAAGAGACGCTGCGCTGCGTCC
>NZ_JACOFR010000059.1 GCF_019455385.1 Bradyrhizobium sp. BR 10289 | reverse complement strand
GATGACGATGGACAAACGCATTATCCCCCTGATCATGTGCGGCGGCGCCGGCACGCGGTTGTGGCCGGCCTCGCGCGAGGTGCGCCCGAAGCAGTTCCTGCCGCTGTTCGGCGCGCGCTCGACCTTCCAGGACACGCTGCTGCGCGTCTCGGACGCCGCGCTGTTCGATCGTCCGATCGTCATCACCAATGCGTCCTATCGCTTCATGGTGCTGGAGCAGCTCGCCGAGATCGGCATCGAGGCCGACGTGCTGCTCGAGCCGATGCGGCGCGATTCCGGTCCCGCGATCGCCGCCGGCGCGGTGTTCGCGCAGAACCGTTCGAGCGAAGCCATCGTGCTCGCGCTCGCCGCCGACCACGTGGTGCAGGACAATCCCGCCTTCGTCGCCGCCTGCCGCGAAGGCCTCACCGCCGCGAGCGCGGGACGCATCGTCACCTTCGGCGTCAAGCCGGAGCGGCCGGCGACCGAATACGGCTATATCAGCCCCGGCGAGGTGATCTCCGGCCAAGTGCATGCCGTCGCGCGCTTCGTCGAGAAGCCCGATGCGGTGAAGGCGGCCGATTACGTCAATTCGGGCTATCTGTGGAATAGCGGCAACTTCATGTTTCCGGCCAGCGTCCTGCTCGACGAATACCGCAAGGTCGATGCGGCCAGCGTCGAGGCG
>NZ_JACOFR010000058.1 GCF_019455385.1 Bradyrhizobium sp. BR 10289 | reverse complement strand
AGGACGCGATCGACGTCGAGGACGACCATGAGCTGGCCGTCGAGACGGTGGACGCCGCCGGCGAGCTTGGCCATGCGGGGATCGAGGTTGACGGGGTTGTCCTCCTTGCCGTCCTCGGGCAGGCGCAGCACTTCGCCGATCTGGTCGATCAGGAGGCCATAGGATTCACCGCGCAGGTCGACGCCGACCGCCATGGGGGTCTTGCCGTCCTCGGCGCGGGGCAGGCCGAGACGGGCACGCATGTCGACCACGGTGACGATGCGGCCGCGCAGGTTCAACACGCCCGCGATCTCGCGCGAGGACAGCGGCACACGGGTGACGCGCTCGGGCATGAACACATCCTGGACGCGGGAGATCGGCAGGCCGAACAGCTGGCCGCCGATCATCGCGGTGACGTACTCGACCATGGCGCCTTCGCTGGACTGGGTCTTCTTGGTCGTCATCTGGATATCTCCTGATCCCTGTCCTGCTTACGCCGCTGCCCGGTTCAGCTCGGAGGCGCCGGCGGCGCCCGCGGTCTGTTCCTTCAGCGCCGCGATCAGACCGGGACGGTCGAACTTGGCGACATAATCGTGGAAGCCGGCCTGGCGGCCGCGCTCGATCGCCGCCGGCGACACCAGCGCGGACAGGCCGATGATCGGCATCGAGCCGAGATTGTTGTCCGAGCGAATGGTCTCGGCGAACTCGAACCCGTTCATGTCGGGCATCTC
>NZ_JACOFR010000057.1 GCF_019455385.1 Bradyrhizobium sp. BR 10289 | reverse complement strand
GGATCAGGGGCCTTCATCACCAGCGCGGCCGCCGTAACTGGTCCGATCCCAGGGACCTGCGCCAAGCGCCGGCTTGTGACATCGGCACGGTGCCAGGCCACAAGCTTGGCCTCGATCACCTTCAGCTCGGTCTGCACCTGGTCGTATTGCCGAGCAAGCATCACGAAGAGCTCGCGGGCCAGCACGGGCACACGTTCGTCCCGCTCGATCGCGGTCAGGAACGCAGCGAGCTTGTCCAGCCCTTGGGGTGCGGTCAGACCGAACTCCGCCGCATGACCGCGGATCGTGTTGGAGAGTTGCGTGCGACGCCCGACCAATTGCTCGCGGACGCCAAGCAGCATCAGTGCGGCCTGCTGCTCCGCCGTCTTTACAGGCACATAACGCATCCGCGGCCGGCTCGACGCCTCGCAAAGCCCCTCCGCATCTCGTCCGTCGTTCTTATTGCGCAGCACGTAGGGCTTCACCAGTTGCGGCGCAATCAGCTTGACCGTGTGTCCCAGCCTGCCGAGCTCCCGTGCCCAGTGGTGAGCCGCTCCGCAGGCCTCAATCACAACTACCGTCGGCGGCAGCTTAACGAAAAACTCCAGCATCGCCTTGCGGGTCAGCCGCTTGCGCAGCACCACCTGCTCGGATGCATCAACTCCATGCAGTTGAAAAATATGCTTAGACGTATCCATCCCAATGCGGATAATCTGGCTCACGGACGGCTCCTGTGAATGGGTGTGTGACAACCTCATTCT
>NZ_JACOFR010000056.1 GCF_019455385.1 Bradyrhizobium sp. BR 10289 | reverse complement strand
GCAAGGTGAGCCAGGCGCTCGGCGGTAGCTTGCGCGGCAAGACCATCGCCGTGCTCGGCCTCACCTTCAAGCCCGATACCGACGACATGCGCGATGCGCCCTCGATCCCGCTGGTGACGGGCCTGATCGACATGGGCGCCAAGGTGAAGGCCTTCGATCCCGTCGGCATGGAGCAGGCCAAGAGCGAGCTGCCCAACATCATTTATTGCGACGACGCCTATTCCTGCGCGCAAGGGGCCGATGCGGTCGTCGTTGTCACCGAGTGGACCCAGTTCCGCGGCCTCGATCTCGACCGGCTGAAAGCGACCATGGCCCAGCCCGTCGTCGTCGATCTCCGCAACATCTTCAGTCCCACCGACATGGCGGCCGCCGGATTCACCTATGAGAGTGTCGGACGGTCTCCCCAAGCGTGACAGCTCAATAGTATCTCCGATCGTCTTTGTTGCGCTCACCTTGCGGAGGGCATCGAATCTGCTCCACGACCTATTTTTCTGCACGACCCTGCTTCGTAAGAGAGCTGAGTATGCCATTGAGGGGGCGGGAGCTGGCCGGGAGGGTGCGATCGAAGAGTTGCCGCCGCACGGTTGGAGTCTATGAGGGAAACGTTCGTGGATTGACAAGCCCGAATGTGAGCTTTGCTCTTTAATGCTGGCGGCCCAAAGGATCTTTAGGTTGGTTGCGATGTGGAGTTATTTAGGGTTGCGATGACGATGGACAAACGCATTATCCCCCTGATCATGTGCGGCGGCGCCGGCACG
>NZ_JACOFR010000055.1 GCF_019455385.1 Bradyrhizobium sp. BR 10289 | reverse complement strand
TCGCCGCGGAGAATGCAGCTCGGATATTTCCAGGTGATCGCAGATCCCGTCTCGACCTGGGTCCAGGAGATCTTGGAACGGTCGCCGCGGCAGTCGCCACGCTTGGTGACGAAGTTGTAGATGCCGCCCTTGCCTTCCGAATTGCCGGGGTACCAGTTCTGCACCGTCGAATATTTTATCTCGGCATCATCGAGCGCGACGAGCTCGACCACGGCCGCGTGCAGCTGGTTCTCGTCGCGCTGCGGCGCGGTGCAGCCTTCGAGATAGCTGACGTAGGAACCCTTGTCGGCGATGATCAGCGTGCGCTCGAACTGGCCGGTGTTGCGCTCATTGATGCGGAAATAGGTCGACAGCTCCATCGGGCAGCGCACGCCCGGCGGCACGTAGACGAACGAGCCGTCGGAGAACACCGCCGAGTTCAGCGTCGCATAGAAATTGTCCGAGGTCGGAACCACCGAACCGAGATACTTCTGAACCAGTTCGGGATGCTCGCGGATCGCTTCCGAGATCGGCATGAAGATCACGCCGGCCTTCTTCAGCTCCGCCTTGAAGGTGGTGGCAACCGAGACCGAATCGAACACCGCATCGACCGCGATCTTGCGGCGCGAAGGGTCTTCATCGCCTACCTTGGGCTCGACGCCCTCGAGCATGGCGACTTCCCGCAAGGGAATGCCGAGCTTCTCGTAGGTCTTCAGGATCTCCGGATCGATCTCGTCGAGCGAGGACACCGTCTTCTTCGGCTTCGGCGCCGCGTAGTAATAGAGATCCTGGAAATCGATCTT
>NZ_JACOFR010000054.1 GCF_019455385.1 Bradyrhizobium sp. BR 10289 | reverse complement strand
TTTTCATGCGAATCGCGATGATCGGAACGGGCTATGTGGGACTGGTGTCCGGAGCCTGCTTTGCGGATTTCGGTCACGACGTCACCTGCGTCGACAAGGACGAGAGGAAGATCGCGGCACTCCATCGCGGCGAGATCCCGATCTATGAGCCCGGCCTCGACGAGCTGGTCGCGAGCAACGTCAAGGCCAAGCGGCTCGACTTCACCACCGACCTGTCCAAGCCGGTTGCGGAGGCAGACGCGGTGTTCATCGCGGTCGGCACGCCGTCGCGCCGCGGCGATGGGCATGCTGATCTCTCCTACGTCTACGCGGCCGCGAAGGAGATCGCGCAGTCGCTCTCCGGCTTCACCGTCGTGGTGACCAAGTCGACCGTGCCCGTGGGCACCGGCGACGAGGTCGAGCGCATCATCCGCGAGGCCAATCCCAACGCAGACGTCGTCGTCGCCTCCAACCCCGAATTCCTGCGCGAGGGCGCGGCGATCCGTGATTTCAAATTCCCCGACCGCGTCGTGGTCGGCACCTCCGACGAGCGCGGCCGCAAGGTGATGGGCGACATCTACCGTCCGCTGTCGCTGAACCAGGCGCCGCTGATGTTCACCGCGCGCCGCACCGCCGAGATGATCAAATACGCCGCCAACGCCTTCCTCGCGACCAAGATCACCTTCATCAACGAGATCGCGGACCTCTCGGAAAAGGTCGGCGCGAATGTGCAGGAGGTCGCGCGTGGCATTGGCCTGGACAACCGCATCGGCACCAAATTCCTGCACGCCGGCCCGGGCTTCGGCGGCTCGTGCTTTCCGAAGGACACCAAGGCGCTGATCAAGATCGCGCAGGACTACGACGTCAATCTGCGCATCGTCGAATCCGTGCTGGCCGTGAACGAGAATCGCAAGCGCGCGATGGCGCGCAAGGTGAGCCAGGCGCTCGGCGGTAGCTTGCGCGGCAAGACCATCGCCGTGCT
>NZ_JACOFR010000053.1 GCF_019455385.1 Bradyrhizobium sp. BR 10289 | reverse complement strand
AAGCGCTTGGTGAGGCCGAGCATCGACACCGGCTCGATCGCCTTGTCGGTCGAGATCATCACCATGGCTTCGGCGCCGGCGCTGTGCGCGGCGTCGGCGACGTTGATCGAGCCGAAGATGTTGGTCTTGACGCCCTCGCTCCAGTCGCGCTCGAGGATCGGCACGTGCTTGAGCGCCGCGGCGTGGAACACGATGTCGGGCTTGAACTCGGCCATCAGGCGCATGATGCGCTCGCGGTCGCGGATGTCGGCGATGCGTCCCTCGATCGCGGCCGCCGCGCCGTGCGCGGCCAGCGTCTCGGTGACCGCGTAGAGCGCCGGCTCTGAATTTTCCACGATCAGCAGACGCGCGGCGCCGAAGGCGACGACGCGCTCGCAGATCTCCGAACCGATCGAGCCACCGCCGCCTGTGACGATGACGGCCTTGCCCCTGATCAGCGCTTCGAGCCGCGCATAGTCGATCTTCTCGCTCGGCCGCAGCAGCAGATCCTCGACCGCAACCGCGGTCAGGCGCGGCGCATCGCCGCTCTCCAGCGACGGCATGCGGCTGACGATGACGCCGAGCTTGCGTGCCCGCATCAGGATCTGCTCCGGATGGGCCTCCGTCTCGAACGCCGACGGCGTCATCACCAGGCGCGCGATCGGCTTGTTGCGCTTGGCGAAGTCGGCGACGACGTCCTCGAGATCGTCGGTGCCGCCGAGCACCGGCAGATTGCGGATCGACTGGCCGCGGTCCGAGTTCGACGGCGATAGCACGCCGACCGGCCAGATCCGCTTGATCGCCCCGCTCTCGATGCCGCGGAGCAGCACCTCGGCATCGGCGGCGCGGCCGACCAGCAGCGTCGGCGCCGCATCCTCGGTGCGGGCATGACGCCGCACCCGCGTGTAGCGGAAATATCGATAGGCCATCCGCAGCGCGCTGAGGGAGGCGATCTCGAGGAACCAGTAGAGGACGATCGTCACCTTGCCGAGGAAGAAGGCGCCGCGGACATTGGGGGCGACGAAGATGTAGTCGAG
>NZ_JACOFR010000052.1 GCF_019455385.1 Bradyrhizobium sp. BR 10289 | reverse complement strand
TGTGCATGTTCACTAATTCGCTGATCGAGAAGTTTCGGCTTTGGCGGCTGCAAAATCCTTCGGGGACTTACCGCCGAGGGCCTGATGGGGCCTGAAGTTGTTGTAGTAGACGATATATTCGAAGAGCTCGTTGGCGAAGTGAGCGAGGTTGTCGAAGGTTGCGCCCTCGATAACATCGTCGTCCAAGGTCCGCCAGAAGCGCTCGACCTTGCCGTTGGTTTGCGGCCGGTAGGGTTTGGTGTAGCGGTGCTTGATGCCGAGCTCGAGCAGCATGGCCTCGAAGGGGTGCTCTTCAGGGGTGTTGCGGGAAGCGAACTCGGCCCCGTTGTCAGATAGGATCTCGGCAAATTGGACCCCGTAGGTGACGTTGAGGGTGTTGATCATCTTCAGCGTCTTGAACATGACCGGCAGAGCTTTTTTCGAGGTCAGCACCTCCGCCCAGGCCAGGCGCGAGCAGCTATCGACCAAGCTGACGATGAAGGCGGGGCTCGGCGGAGGCACCAAGAACATGTCCCGGGACAGCTGGTGCAGGTCGACATGGCCGAGTTCGCCGATCTTGTCCTTGATAATGCGACGTTTCTCCTCACGCATGGCCGGGGTGCGGCGGTTGAGCTGATTGCGTTTGAAGACCCGGTAGATGGTCGATGGTGACGGTACCGTTTCCCGCCGCTCACGCAAGGAGGCATGGACCTCGTATCGGTTCATGCCTCGCTTCCGGCAGGCGATGATCTCCGCCTCGATCCCTTCCGGTTCGCGCCGCTCACGCCATTTCGGCCCACGGCGCTGCGGCAACAAGTCTACGTCCGCACCGCTCTGCAGATAGCGGTTGTAGTACTTCCGGAAGGTCTGCGAGCAGGTGCCGTGATGCTTGTAGAAGTCGCCCACCCGGCGGAAGGCCGCGGAGCGGCCGGCCTTGACCTCCTCATACTCTGCGATCAGGAACCGCCACTTCGTAACGTAGTTCCGCTCGATCGTCCGATCAAAGGTATTGTCTCGCATCAGAATTCTCCCTCAACAGGATGAATTCGATCAGCGAATTAGTGAACATGCACA
>NZ_JACOFR010000051.1 GCF_019455385.1 Bradyrhizobium sp. BR 10289 | reverse complement strand
TCACGAGACCGTCTCAATGTTTCCCAAGCCGAAATCCGTCCTGCTGCCCAACACCTACGCCTTCGAATCCGAGCCGATGGTGAAGCCGACCGGTTTTCGCGAATACGACGCGCGCTGGTTGTTCCAGAAGGAAATCAACCTGATGGGCGTGCAGGCGCTGGGCATGGGCCTCGGCGCGCTGATCGCCGAGCTCGGCGTCAAGCAGGAGATCGTCACCGGTCACGACTTCCGCGGCTATTCGGCCTCGATCAAATACGCGCTGATCTCCGGCCTGATGGCGGCGGGCTGCAAGGTGCACGACATCGGCCTTGCGGTGACGCCGATGGCCTATTTCGCGCAGTTCGATCTCGACGTGCCCGCCGTTGCCATGGTCACGGCCTCGCACAACGACAATGGCTGGACCGGCGTGAAGATGGGCGCCAACCGGCCGCTGACCTTCGGTCCCGACGAGATGACGCGGCTGAAGCAGATCGTCCTCGACGCCGAGTTCAAGAACAAGGCCGGCGGCGCCTACCAGTTCCACGAGAACTATCCTGCGCGTTACATCGCCGACCTCACCAATCGTCCGAAGCTCAAGCGCAAGCTCAAGGTCGTCGCGGCCTGCGGCAACGGCACCGCCGGCGCGTTCGCGCCGCAGGTGCTGGAGGCGATCGGCTGCGAGGTGATCCCGCTCGACACCGAGCTCGACCACACCTTCCCGAAATACAATCCGAACCCCGAGGACATGGAGATGCTGCACGCGATCCGCGACGCGGTGCTGCAGCACAAGGCCGATGTCGGCCTCGGCTTCGACGGTGACGGCGACCGCTGCGGCGTCGTCGACAACACCGGCGAGGAGATCTTTGCCGACAAGGTCGGCGTGATGCTGGCGCGCGATATGTCGGCGATCCACAAGGATGCGCAGTTCATCGTCGACGTGAAGTCGACCGGCCTCTTCATCACCGATCCGGTGCTGCAGAAGCAGGGCGCGAAGACCGCCTATTGGAAGACCGGCCATTCCTACATGAAGCGCCGCACCAACGAGACCGGCGCGCTCGCGGGCTTCGAGAAGTCCGGCCATTTCTTCTTCAACAAGCCCTATGGTCGCGGCTATGACGACGGCCTCGTCTCGGCGATCGCGATCTGCGACATGCTCGACCGCGC
>NZ_JACOFR010000050.1 GCF_019455385.1 Bradyrhizobium sp. BR 10289 | reverse complement strand
AGCAGACACGGCATCACTTGGTGTCATGCATCTCGAACGCGTCCATAAGCGCGATGATCCGCCTCTGCATGCCCCTCCAATCGCCTGTGTCTTCCGGTCGATGGCGGAAGTAAAAATGCCGCCCCTTGTTGGTAAAGCGATGCTGACAGGATTTTGGCACTGCGTCGGATGGCACGCCGCAACCGATCACCGTGGTGTTGATGTCGTGACCATCATCATAAGCAAGATAGCGATATCCGACATATTCCTTGCCATCTTTGCCGTGCGTAATGGTCTTGGTTTTCGCGAGGCCAAATTCTGTGCTTTGCTCGACAACATCGCCGCCGGGAGCTGTCTTCATTAGGTTCAGAACCCATTCCGGGTTCCATTCGATGAAGACCCAGTTGCTATCAAGTTCCCCAAGTGTGAGATCGCTCCAGCGCCGATTGAGCGGTTGGAAATCCGGAGCGGTGGTCGCAAGCCTCAAGGTTCGCAGCGTCCCACCGTCCCACTTTGCCTGCCAAACCTTTGGTATGAGGTATGTCTCACCTCCAGAATAGCTGATGTAGTCGCTGTCGAACGACTCCGGGAAGAGCGCCAACCGCTTACCCACGAAGTCACGCGCCGCCACGCACGAGATCGCCGGACCCCGACCCTCAATTTTCCCGTTGAGCACCCCCGGTTCAAAGCCGAGGTGGCGATAAGACCAATGATACAGGCGCGAATTGACCGGCTCGCCTACGACGAGAATGGCGTGGTGTTGCATGTAAAGCGGACCCTCGCGCTTGGCCCACATTGTCAACATAGACAGAGCGAGCCAGGAGCGGGCAGGCCGGTAGTCAGAAGTCCCGTCAGCGACCTGTATACAATACGGCTGGACCCCGGCGACCTCTTCGGCGCCATGAGCTACAAGGAGTGATGTTGCGGCCCCTGCAGCGGCCAGCGAGGTCACAACCAGAAAAAAACCGATAAGCTTTCCCAGCCCGAACAACTCTTCCCTCGCCGTACCCGCACGTTCAATCTCGAAGGTCTACATCACATTTCACGTGCGGGGTTACTGCAAGCGCCGTTTCTCGGAAAGTTCGGCAAATCGTCGGTGATGCAGCGTGCGGAAATTTACTTGTTTGTCCGCTTCGGGACGCGGCCGGAGTCTGCTTCTGGCCCATC
>NZ_JACOFR010000004.1 GCF_019455385.1 Bradyrhizobium sp. BR 10289 | reverse complement strand
ATCAGCGAATTAGTGAACATGCACAATTGCGAGCGCCGCGAAGCAATCCAGAATCTCTCCGCTGATGCAGTCTGGATTGCTTCGTCGCTTCGCTCCTCGCAATGACGGCAAACAAAAACGCCGCCCGGAATTGGGCGGCGTTTCATTCCAAAAGGCGTAGAGGTTAGTTGGCGACGACCCTACATCAAATTCGTGAAAATCTCAAGACCGGTAGCCCGGCAGCTCGCGGTCGAGCTTGCGCAGCAGCGGCGGCCAGACGAGGTTGGTGGCGCGCAGCTCGGCGCGGTCGCGGTTGGCGAGCAGCTCGGTGTTCTTCTCGATCGCGATCTCCTCGACCGGATAAACCGGCGTGCCCAGCGCGCGGGTGCGGACCTGCATCGAGCAGGCGCGCTCGAGGTGGTACATGCGCTCGAAGGCGGAGGCGACCGAGCGGCCGACCGTCAGCGTGCCGTGGTTGCGCAGCAGCATGTGGTTGTGGTCACCGAGGTCCTTCTGCAGCCGCGGCCGCTCGTCGTGGTCGAGCGCGATGCCTTCATAGTCGTGATAGGCAAGGTCGTGGGTGACGAGCTGCGCGGTCTGGTTCAGCGGCAAGAGGCCTTCGGCCGAGCTCGACACCGCGGTGCCGTCGAGGGTGTGGAGATGCAGCACGCAGATGGCGTCCTCGCGCACCTCGTGGATCGCCGAATGGATGGTGAAGCCGGCGGGGTTGATGCTGTATTCGCTCTCGGTGAGCTGGTTGCCGTGCAGGTCGACCTTGACCAGGCTCGAGGCCGTGATCTCGTCGAACATCAGCCCGTAGGGGTTGATCAGGAAGTGATGCTCGGGGCCGGGCACGCGGGCGGAGATGTGGGTGTCGACCAGATCGTCCCAGCCGTACAGCGCGACCAGGCGATAGCAGGCGGCGAGATTGACCCGCTGCTGCCACTCGGCCTCCGTCATATCAGACGGCACTTCCTTCAGGCGGGCTTCCGCTGGCGACATGGCTGGTCTCTCCGAAACATCGTTGTTGCGGGGAGGAGCCTAGACTTGGTCGGGAACGGCAGCAAGGCACATCAAGCGCGGCAGTTCAGCGTAGCCTGCATGCGAGATGGTCCCGGAATTCAGAACCGCAGGAGAATAATCTTACGGCGCCGGGATCGAGAGCAGGCTGGAAATGCTGCTGCCGCGGATGTCGTAGACGCGGGCGAACACCACGTCGTCGCGCTTGATCTCGACCAGCACGGGCGCGGTCAGGCCCTTGCAGTAGAACTCGCCGAGCGTCATGGCGAAATCGGCGGCGTTGGAATCCCAACCGATGGTGAAGTCGGGCCCGAGCGCGACCTGCGCCGGACGCTGCGGACCGCACACCGCGACCTTCCATTTGCGACCCCGCGGCGGAACTTCCTGGCGCTCGACCAGCTGTTCGCGCAGCTCGTCCGAGGCCTGCTTCAGCGCCAGGCCCCAATAGTCCAGCATGAAACGGTCGTCGGCGCCGCGCACGGTGCCGGCGATGTGGTTGAAGTGGGTGTATTGATAGGGATGCAGGCGGATCATCTCGGCCAGCGAGAGCGCGAGGCCGAAGCAGAAGGTCGCGAGCACCACCGGCTGCCAGGTGCGGTGCTTGGCGCGCAGCCGCTCCATGGTCCAGGCGAAGGCGACGCCGCCGAGCACCGCCATCGGTGGGATCACGAAGACGAAATGGCGGATGCCGTTGTAGAGCGCCGGGCGCTTCACCATCGCGATCGCGAGCGGCAGGGTCGCAGCCAGCGTCAGCATCAGGAGGATGGTCTTGCGGCGTGCCGGAACCTCGCGGCGCGGCAGCATGGCGAAGGTGCTGAACACGGCGCCGCCCATCAGCACCAGCATCACTTCGGGCAGCTGAAGCGCGAACAGCGTCGGCAGATAGGACCAGGGCATGTCGGGCACGGACACGATCGCGCCGTCGAACATTTCCTTCCAGGGCTTTTCGAAGAAGTGCGAGAAATAGGTCAGCGCCTCGAAGGGATTGCCGGGCTCCATGATCGACCACGGCCAGATCAGGCCCATCACCAGATAGCCGAACACGAGGCCGGGCAGCAGCACATAGACGACATGGACGAAGCGCCTGATCGCCTCGCGCGGGCGTTCGGCGCGCAGCTCCTCCAGCAACAGCGGAGTGAAGCCGACCACGGCGTAGACCAGCGAAAGACCGCCGAGAATGCGGGTGCCGAGCGCAAGGCCGGCACCGAGGCCGACGATCAGGACGGTGCGCGGCGATGGCTGCGGATACTCCTCCGCGAGCCGGACGAGGCCGAGCATCAGGATGATCATCGCCACCGCGAAGGGCGCATCCTTCGGGTTCATGAACATGTGGCCGTAGAAGATCGGGCAGAGCGCGAGCAGCAGCAATGCGGCAAGGCCGGCAAGCGGTCCGCCGATGCGGCGGCCGAGCCGCCATGTCACCGCAAGCCCGATCGCGCCGACGATCGCCCCGACCAGCCGGCGCGTCTCGAACAGCTCGAGCGGAATGACCTTGTGCAGGAGGGCCGCGACCATGTCGAAGCCGCCGCCGTACATGTAGAGGTTGGCAAAGGAGAGCGCCGCGGTGTCCCGGAAACCGGAACCGTACATGCGCAGCAACAAATCGGCATATTCAGCGTGGGTGTAATCATCCCAGCCGAGCCCGTAGTCGCGGAAGGTCAAGCCGGCGATGACGGCGACCGCAGCCAGCACCAGCATGGCGAGATCGTCGCAAGTCCGTTCGACCGAGCGCCGCTGGGGCGTGTCGATCGCCGAAGTCGTGATGGATGTCATGGCTATTGGTGACCCGGAATCCCCTCTTGGCCCAGCTGGTGCGCGTGGGCCACTTCCCCGGTCTCCCTATAGCGCAGTTCCATTACCAAGTAATTGGGCATTATGGCTAAATTCCTGATGCGACGCAGCAAATCCTTGCAACCGGGAGCGTACTAGCAGTAACGATCCGTAGCTGAAGGGAATGTGAATAAGTCCCTGATTTCCTTCCCTTTAGGAACGCCGCCCACAATTGGTCGTTGGCGAGGAACACAGTATGACGGTATCGTGGCGTAGAGTGAGAGGATGTCGCGTGTGGACACGCGGCTTGGGGTGGGTTCGATGACCTTGGCATTGTTGATCGCGGGCATCCTCGCCGCCATGGCGGGCCTCCTTGCGGTCGCTTTTGGCTTTTCCGTCAGGGAATTCAGCCTCGGCAGCACCCTCATAATCTCCGGCACCATTGGCGTCTGCTCCGGAATGTTACTGATCGGGCTGCATCTCGTGCTGCTCGAGCTGAGGGCCATCGCCCGCCGGCTTGCCGGTGCGCCCTCGGAAGTGCGGGTCAGGCCCGTGCTGCCGGGCCTTGCGACGTCTGGCGCTACTGCGCCCGAGCCTGCACCTGCTGGGGCGATGCGGGCCGAGCCGATCGCCCCGCCACCGACCGCCGCGCCGCCGCCATGGCAAGGCGAAGCGCCGCTGCGCGAGCGGCCACGCGTCGAGTCGCCGCCTGCGCCGGAGCCGGCAACGCCGCCGCTTCCTGAAGCTCCCGAAGCGCCGCGCCGGCGCAATCTGCTGTTCGCCTCGAGTTCGCGAAAGGAACGCGAACGTGCCGAGGCAAAGGTCGCCGAAGGTCCGCCATCGCCGCCGCAGGCAGAGCCCACCTCTCCGGACGCGCCGCCTGCGAGCTTCGAAGACGCCTGGCCGCGGGCGGATCGGATGCGTCCGCCGGAGCCGCCGGCCGCCGCGCGGCGCCCGCCGCCGCGCTCGCCATCGACCTTCACCGAGGCCGCTCCGCCCGCGCCGCCGCGCGCACCCGAGCCGGAGCCGGAGGTCGAGCAGGCGCCGGTCACCGTGCTCAAATCCGGCATTGTCGACGGCATGGCCTATTCGCTTTACTCCGACGGCTCGATCGAAGCGCAGATGCCCGAAGGCATGATGCGCTTTGCCTCGATCGATGAGCTGCGGGCGCATCTCGACCAGCGGGGCGGCTGACGCCCGCGGGCGCTCAAGTAAAGCGCCGCCATTCTTGTCACGTCCTCAGTCATCAGCTCATATTGGTCTGCTCTGTATTTGGCCGAACGTATTTGTTGACACGGAATACTTCGGTGGCGTCTGTCCTGTGAGGCGCAGGATTTAAGGAAAGGTCGGGCCATGTCGGATGCCGGGGCCAAGAATTTCATCGAGCTGACCGCGAGCATCGTGTCGGCCTATGTCGGCAACAACCCGACGCCGGCTGCCGAGATTCCGAACCTGATCAGCCAGGTGCACGGCGCGCTGGTGCGCGTCTCGTCGGGCCGCGCCGAGGCCGTGCCGCTCGAGCCGGCGAAGCCGGCGGTCTCGCTCAAGAAGTCGATCGCGCCGGATTATCTGGTGTGCCTCGAAGACGGCAAGCGCTTCAAGTCGCTGAAGCGCCATCTGCGCACGCAGTACAACATGACGCCGGAGCAATATCGCGAGAAATGGGGCCTGCCGGCCGACTATCCCATGGTCGCGCCGAACTACGCGGTGGCGCGCTCGCAACTGGCCAAGCAGATGGGGCTCGGACAGCAGCAGCGGAAGAAGGGGAAGTAGTCCAGTTCGAGATCTCGTAGGGTGGGCAAAGCGAAGCGTGCCCACGTTCCGAGTGTAATTGGAGAAAGCTCGTGGGCACGGCGCGTTGCGCCTTTGCCCACCCTACGAAGCTAGGACGCTTCCGCGAGCGCCTCTCTCGCATCGGTCTTGATCCGCTCGACCATCGAGCGCAATCCGTTGGAGCGCTGTGGCGACAGATGATCGCGAAAGCCGAACTCGTTGAACACCGCGATCGCGTCGGTATCGAGGATCTCCTGCGGCGTGCGGCCGGAATAGAGCGCGAGCACGATCGCGACCAGCCCGCGCACGATATGTGCGTCGCTGTCGCCGCGGTATTTCAGGATCGGTACGCCGCCATCGCGGTCGACCAGTTTCTGCAGCCACACCTGGCTGACGCAGCCATTCACCTTGTTCTCGGCGGAGTGCTCGGCCTCCGGCATTGGTTCCAGGGTACGGCCGAGTTCGATGACGTACCGGTAGCGGTCGTCCCACTCGTCCAGAAGCTCGAAATTGTCCCTGATCTCGTCAATATCAGTCATATCGGCACGAAAGTTCCTGTTCGGGCCAATATAGGGACGAAGAGCCGCGAAATCGATAGGCTTTGGCGGGCTTATTGATGATTGGATTGCGTGCAGTCGGTCGTCTGCTTCACCTCTCCCCCGCGGGGAGAGGTCGGATTGCGTAGCAATCCGGGTGAGGGGCCGCGGTATTCAGTAAGACTGTAATCCCTCACCCGGATCGCAGCTTCGCGGCGATCCGACCTCTCCCTTCGGGAGAGGTGAACCCAAAGCTCGTGCCGGAACGTTCGTCCTAATTCGCTGGCGCGGGGCCGCGCCATTCCAGCGCGAGGTCGTCCTCGGTCAGGGTGTCGCGCGGCGTCTCGCTCGCAGTGCTGTCGCCTTCGCCGGCCATTGCGATCGAGCCGGTGTGGTCAGGCGCCTTCTTGTCGTTCTTCTCGTTCTTATCGGTCTTCTCGAACTGCTCTTTCTTGTCGTTGATGATCTGATAGATCTTCTTCGCGCCGTCCTGGGCGCGCTGGCCGATGATGGTCGCGGCCTGTCCGCCGACCTCGCAGGCCGCCGGCTGGCGCTTGCAGAACTGGGTCATGTCGGAGACGGCCGCGGTCGCAGCCTGCACCGCATCGGCAGCACCGATCTGCGGCAGCCTCTCCGATTCGGGCGTCTTGTCCCTGGGCAGGAGCACCAGCACCAGCCCGAGCCAGAATGTGATGCGGAGCAGAAAGCGCATCTGATCGACCTGTACGTTAGATCCGGCCGCGGCGATTTCCGCGAGACGTTCGGACCTAGCAACTCTCGATAAATCGCAAGTGATTGCCTTCCGCTTAATTCGTGGAAAATTGACGCAAAATTCTTCCGAGGCTGCGGCCTCGTAAATTTTCCCTTGATGCGGGGTCCCCGTGGTGTTCCGGGGGGCGCATGTCCACCAATTCGAAACCATGCGACGGACGATGAAACCCTGTGTTCACCATCCTCGCTGAAGACGTCGTCAAATCGTCTAAAAAGCTCAGGGATGACACGGTGTCCGGCCGCGCGCGGCATCGCCTTAGCACTCGTTTAAGGTCGCTCTGACACGGTGGCTCAACGATAAGGAGGCGTTCCGGCGCGTCTTCTAAAGACGAGTGAGCCGAAGCGCGAGACCCGTGACAGTTTTGAGTATCATCCGCGATTGTCTCGATGCGCTGCTGCATCCCTCCGCGCGTTACGACGCGCTGACGCGAGCGCGCCATCGTGCCTTCATGGCGCCGCGGCTTCTGGGCAGCCTGGCAGCGTTCGCCGCATTCCCCGTTTATCTCGCCATGCGAGGCGCGCCGAGCGCGGTCGAGGTCGCCGCCTTCGCCTGGCTGATCGCGCCGATCATGCTGTCCTGGTTCCTGTCGCGCACCGGCCGCTACGAGGGTGCGCATGTGCTGTCGTCGCTGGCGCTCGCCGGCCTGATCATGGCGGTTGCGGTCACGACGGGCGGCATCGAATCATTCGCCGCAGTCTGGCTGGTCGTGGTCCCCCTCGAAGCTGCGCTGTCAGCTTCGCGCCGCGTTGCGGCCTTTGCCTCGCTGCTCGCGCTGTCCTGCGCCGGCATGCTGATCCTGATCAGCCAATTCGGCTGGCTGCCGGTGGAACAGCCGGGCGCGGCCGGGCGTAGCGTGCTGATGGCGTTCGGCGTCGCGTCGGCCATCCTTTATGCCGCGGGCCTTGCCTTCGGCGCGGAATCGCTCGCGCGCACCAGCGTTGCGCTGCTGTCCCGCGAGGAGGAGCGTTATCGCCTGCTCGCGCGCAACATGAGCGATGTCATTTCCCGCCATCAGCGCAACGGCGCGGTGCAGTTCATCTCGCCGGCCGCCGAAGCCATGCTCGGCCTGTCGGTGACGCAGTTGCATGGTCACGGCCTGTTCGACCGCGTCCATGTCGCCGATCGCCCGGCCTATCTCACCGCCTTGTCCGATGCCGCACGCGGCGACGTGCGCAGCGTCGAGTTCCGGCTGCGGCGCGAGCCTGTCGGCTCGGAACGTAACCAGGTCGAATTCATCTGGGTCGAGATGCGCTGCCGGCCGCTCGACCGGGATTCCGGCCGCGAGAATCCCGACAATGATGCCACGCGCGAGGCCGAGGTCGTCGGCGTGATGCGCGACATCACCGATCGCAAATTGTCCGAACTGGCGCTCGATCAGGCGCGCAGCGCGGCAGAAGCCGCCGATGCCGCCAAGACGCGCTTCCTCGCCACCATGAGCCACGAACTGCGCACGCCGCTCAATGCCATCATCGGCTTCTCCGAGATGATCGCGCAGGAGCAGACCCTGATGCTGGCAGCCAGCCAGCGCAAGGAATACGCCCAGCTCATCAACGATTCCGGCCAGCATCTGCTCTCGGTTGTCAACGGCATCCTCGACATGTCGAAGATGGAATCGGGCAATTTCGAGATTGCGTCGGAGCCGTTCGCGCCGCGGGCGTCGCTGACGCATTGCTGCAATCTCCTGGCGCTGAAGGCGCGGGAAAATGGCATCGATCTCATCACCGATGCGCCGCAGGATCTGCCTGTGATGACCGGCGATCCCAGGGCCTTCAAGCAGATCGTGCTCAACCTCGTCGCCAACGCCATCAAGTTCACCGAGCGCGGCGGCCAGGTTTCGGTATCAGCCGCGGCGACGGGATCGCAGCTCACGCTGCGCATCAGCGACACCGGCGTCGGGATTGCGCCCGACGATCTCAAGCGCATCGGCGCACCGTTCTTCCAGGCCGGCAAGACCTATCAGCGCCGTCACGAAGGCACGGGCCTAGGCCTCTCGATCGTGAAGAGCCTCGTGGCGTTGCATCTCGGCGAATTGACGGTACAAAGCAGGCTCGGTGAGGGCACCGCCGTCACCGTCAAGCTGCCGCTCGTCTACACGTCGCCGCAAGCCAAGCCTGCCGACGGGATGCCTGCCGAGAACAAGATCGCGACCTTGACGCCGGTTCTGCGCCAGGAATCTTACGACGAGCGTCATGACCAAACTCACGACCAACCTGCTCCGGTGAAGAAAAGTGCCTAAGAAGTCTGCCGACGACGAAGTTGCTCCGCGCCGCCGCGCCAAGAGTGGCGCCAAGGCTGGTACCAAGGCTGCGGTCATCGACGTCGAGACCGAGCGCAACCTCGTGATGCGTGTGCTGCTGCACAGCCCCAAGGATACGCTCGCAGGCCTCGTCGCCGTCGCCGCGGTCACAGCGATCGTCGCCAACGCGCTGTTCCTGCAGACCGGCCGGCATCCGGCGCCGATGTTCGGCACCGTGATCAATCTTCCTGCGCCGTCCTCGGTGCCGCTGTCCAATCCGATGCCGCGCCCGCGCCCCGTCGGCGCCGATACCTCGCCGCTCGAGCCGAAGGCGACCGAGTTTCGCGTCGAGCCCAAACCCGCCGAAAGAGCCGCCGAGAAGGCGCCCGAGAAGCCGGCTGACACGACGTCTTCGACGCCGCGCTCGGGCGATCCCATGACCAATCTGGTGATCAAGGCCACGACACCGCAATCGTCTGCGGTCGCCGTCGCCCGTCCGCCGGCGCCGATTCCGGTGCAGCAGAGCCCGGCTGCCAGGCGCATCGCCGGCGTGCAGCGCGCGCTGTCCGAATACGGCTATGGCAATCTGAAGATCACGGGCGCGATGGGCGCCGAGACCCAGTCCGCGATCCAGAAATTCGAGCGCGAGCACAAGATGCAGGTCACCGGCCAGGTCTCCGACCGCCTGCTGCGCGAACTCGCCGCCGCGATCGGCCATCCCGTCGAATAAGCGTCAGGGTTCCGCACACCATAATCCTCGACGACCCTCGCTGCCGTTCCGCGGCTGGGCCGATTGCAATTGACTGAAGGTCATTTTGTAGTTACAAAATAACCTTGTGAAAATCGTTTGGGACGAGCCAAAGCGCCGAGCCAATCTCGACAAGCACGGGATGGATTTCGCTGATCTCAACGAGAAGTTCTTCGATAACGCTCTGGTGTTGGCCTCGTATCGCAACCGCTGGCGCGCGATTGGCATCAATATTCGTGGCGTCATCTCGGTCATCTTCGCGACTCGGGGAACCGAGGGCATCAGCGTTGTCAGCATGCGCCCTGCCAGCAAGAAGGAGAGGGAGCTCTATGAAGCGAACCGCCGCTAAAAAGCGCTACACCGCACTGGACCTGCGTGCGGTGAGCGACAATCCGGAGTGGACCAAGGATGACTTCGCCAAGGCCAAGACTTTCGATGAGGTCTTCCCGGGTATGCGCAAGGGCCGTGGACCCAATAAAGCGCCCACAAAGCGACAGGTGACCCTGCGGCTGAGCCCTTCCGTGGTGGATTATTTCAAGGCTGATGGCCCGGGGTGGCAGAGCCGGATTGACGAAGCGCTGGTCAAAGTGGTGAAGCGCAAGCGCAGTTCTGCCGCGGGTTAGTTGATGCGTTTGAAATCAAACATCTGGGTCTCCGCTTACTTGCGCCGCTGCCAGACCGAGGGCGTGTTCGGCGCAGTGCGCCGTCGCGGCGCCGAGGAGGCGGGTGCGGTGTTCGTCAAGGTGTCGCTGCTCGACGGCAATGCGATGCTCTACGTGCCGGCGCCGCAGACGTCTTACGACGACGGCCGCCCGGTCGACCGGTTCTTCGTGCCGATTGCGCCGCAGCCGCAACCCGAAGCCGCAGTCGAGGAACGCCTGACCAAGGAGCTCCGCTTCGATCCCGATGCCTGGATCGTCGAGACCGAGGATCGCGCCGGGCGGCATTTTCTGGAACTGGCGAAGACGTAGCATCGGCGCCCGCCGCGCTCGTGTCCCGGACGCGCTGCAACGCTCTTGGCGTTGCGGCGCAGAGCCGGGACCATAGGCCGCGGTACGCGCTGCAGCATGGGCCCCGGCTCTGCAGCGCATCGCTAAGAAGCGCTGCGCTGCGTCCGGGGCACGAGACCACAGGCTGCCGCGCTTTGCTCCTCAATGACGTGGGGGGTGCGTCGTGTGCCTGACACCCCGTGTCACTGCCTACGAAGGCTAAGACTACCGCTCCGACGATCCGCCAGTCCCCGTGCGCACCCCAGGCGCCGATCCCGGCTGCACGCCCGGGCGCGTCTGGCTTGCGCCGGCCCGCGCGCGCTGCCGCTCGCCATCGTGCAGCGCGGGCTGATACTTCGCCCGCGTGACCGCGAGCGTCGAGCCGCGCCAAGCCGCCAGCATCACCAGCGCGGAGCGGTCGCTGAGGCGGTCGTAGAGCCGCGACAACCGGTACACGCTGTTCACGGAATTGCCGATCGCGGGCTTGAAGAACAGCAGGATGCGCTGGAAGTTCGGGCTCGGCATGTCGAGCGCGCGCGCGGCGACCGCGAGCGCTTCGCCGCCTTCATCGTCGACGATCTGCGCTGCGACGCGCGAGGGCAGGATCAGGCTGTCGCCGAGCTCGTAAGCGAAGTTCTCGGCATCGCCCGCAATCGCCGCCATCTCCAGGATCTGGATGGCGCGCTTGGCGCGCGCGGTCGGAATTCGCGGCGCCGCCTTCAGCGGCGTCTGCGCCAGATTGTGCAGGATCAGCGCGCGCTCGCTCGCATCGGCGCGGAAGAACATGTCGTGGATCTCGGCGGCGTCCTTCGGCTGCATCGCCATGTTCGCGGCCATGCGCTGCTCGGCCTCGGTCGGCGCGCGGGCGGGCGAGGGCGCCGCCGGCGCAGTCGCGATTTCGCGCGCGAGGGGGACCCTGCGGCCTTCCTGCGCCGCGACCAGCCCGAGCTTCTGCAGCACCGGGACGGGGGTCTGCGGATAGATCGCAAGCTTTGCCTTGACGGAGGCGCGCGTCGCATCGTCGACCTGGTCGATCAATCGCGTGGCGAGCTCGACGAATTGCCGCTGCTCGTCGTCGCTGTGGATGCGGGTCTGGACATAGAGGTCGGTCAGCACGCGCAGCAGCGTCGGGCGAACATCGACGCCTTCGCGACGGGACAGGGTCATCAGCCCGTCGAATCCGGGAAACAGCGACTTGGTCATGGAGGCGTACGCGACTCGACAAAAGAGACTTGGGCCGAGCCTAGCGCAGGTTCCTTTAAAGGCTCGTTAAGGAAAACGAGGCGTGAAGCGAACCCGTCAATTCGAGGGATTCCCGTGCCGCAGCGGGACACGGGCGCGCGGTCCGTGCGGTTACGGTCCAGGGAGCGCGTTTACACCCCGTTAACCATGAACTGATCTTAATGACCCACATGTTGCAGGGGCGTATTTCATCGCGCGGCAATTGAGAGAGCTGACATGGGGACCATCATCGAATTTCCGGCCGGTCGCCGGGTAGGCTCGTCGGGGGACGTCACACCGCGTGCGGACATGGGGAAGATCCTGATCCTCCCGGTCATCCGCATCGAGCGCGGGAGCGACGAAACCAGCGGCGATCGCGGGCCTGAAGCGGGCACAGCGCAGGGGCGCCGCCGTCGTCGTCGCTGACGTCAGGTTCTGCAATGCCGGACATCATCCGCCATCTCCGGCCTTTCGGTACGGCCATCCTGCTCGCAATTGTGGGCGCGAGCCTTGCCGCCTGTAGCGGCGGCGATTTCGGCCGCACCCGTGCTGATATGCGCAGCGACGACATGCATCGCTGGCTCGGCGGTGAGGCCACCGGCAGCCTCGGCCTGAAGCCGTCGCAATTCCAGCTCACCGACGAGGAGCGCCAGCTGCGTGACCTCGCCTATCCCATGATCGAACCGCCGCTGTCGCGCCCTGCATGGAAGAGCGTGTTCGGCGACTACAAGGCGTTGCCGTCGCCCTGGCAGCAGAAGGTCGTGTTCGACCGTACCATGTATGGCCGCACGCTGATCGACGAGCCGCACCGTTCGCACTCCTCGCGCTACGCGCAACTGATCGAGGACGTGCGCAACGACACTACGCGTTTCGAGCCGTTCTTCGCCTCCGCGATCCGCGTCATCGATCTCGACCGGAAGCGCAATGCCAGCATGTCGCGCGTCTCCGGCCTCTCGCAGAAGGAGCGAGACGACGCGGTGGCGCGCATGCAGGAGAACTCGCTGATCATCCAATGGGTGCAGCAATGCCTGGAGCAGCGCGTCTCGTCCTATCGCTGGGCGCTGGAGCGCCTGGTGATCCAGGCCCCCGACGGCATGGCCGCCGACGCCGACCGCCTGATCGGCGAGCTCGCCGCCCAGACCGCCAATCCGCCGGTCCAGGCGCAACCGCCTTACGGCCGCGCGGTGGTTTCCAAGGGCTAGGACTTTTTGCGAGTCCGAGGCTCTTGCCTCGCAGGCTTGCGCCGCTGCTTCTGAAGCTTGCCGACGAAATCCTTCAGCGGATCCGCCAGCGGCACGGACGCGCGATAGGCGAACCCGACCTCGCGTTTGACCTTGACCTCGATCTCCCGCACGGCGACATCGGGATTGCTGCGCGCCACGCCCTCCGGGACGATGGCGATGCCGACGCCGGCTGCGACCAGCGCCATCGCCCAGTCTTCTGATTGCGCGATCGCCGCGGTCTGGCGGCGCTGCGATGCACGGCCGAAGAATTCGCTCTGCTCGCAATGGCAGCGGTCGATCAGGGCGACGCCGGCGAGATCGGCGGTGCGAAGCTTGTCCTTCAATGTCAGCGGATGCGATGGCGGCAGCGCGGCGACGTAGCGCTCGCTCCACAGTGGCACGAAATGCTCGTCGGCCCGCAGCATGCTCTTCGAGATGATCCGCGCATCGGCGCGCTCGTCGCTGCCGACAAGGCGGAGCGCGACGTCGCTGCGTGCCGTCAGCGGCTTGAGCAACGCGATGGTCCGGGGCACGTCGAGCGTGCGCATCAGGCCGAGCGTGACATTGGCCCTGGCCGCAGGCTTCCTGAACAGGCTGCGGGCGGCATCGGTCTCGTCGATGATGCGGCGGGCGAGGGCGTGAAACTGTTCGGCCGAGGCGGTCGGGGCGACGCCCTTCTTGTGCCGAATGAACAACGTGGTGCCGAGCTCGGCTTCCAGATGGGTGATTGCGGTCGAGATCGACGGCTGCGACACGAAGCACGCGCGCGCCGCCGCGGTGAGATTGCGTTCGCGGTACACGGCGGCGAAATAGCGCAGTTCGCGGATATCCATAGGTTCAGCCTAGAGATAACATCAAGAGTCAGTATTTTGCCTATGGATATTCCGGTGGCAAGAACGCGTCCGTCACGACAGCCAGGAACGCACGATGAAAATTCACCACCTCAACACCGGCACGATGTGCCCGATGGGCCGCCGCCTGGTGAACGGCACCGGCGGCCTGTTCCAGCGCGCCCGGCTGGTCTGCCATTGCCTGCTGATCGAGACCCATGACGGGCTCGCGCTGGTCGACACCGGCATCGGCCTTGGTGACATCGCGACGCCCGACCGGCTCGGGCGTCGATGGGTACGCCAGACCGCACCAAAACTCGCCCCCGCCGAGACGGCCGTGCAGCAGGTGAAGGCGCTCGGCTATTCGCCGGCCGACGTCCGCCATGTACTGTTGACTCATCTCGACCGCGATCACGCCGGCGGCGTGGCTGATTTCCCTGATGCTGCGATCCACGTCCACCGCGCCGAACACGACATGGCGGTGCTGCGCAAGCCGGCGCCACCGCAAGGGCGCTACGTCGCGGGACAGTGGAACCACGGTCCGCGCTGGCAATTCTACGGCGAAGCCGGCGAGGACTGGTTCGGCTTCAAGGGCGTGCGCGCCCTCGGCGACAAGGAGGCGGATATCCTGATGATCCCGCTTGCCGGCCACACGCTCGGCCATTGCGGCATCGCCGTGCGATCGGGCGAAAGATGGCTGCTGCACGCCGGCGACAGCTATTTCCATCACGCCCAGCTCGACGCCTCGCCGCGCGTGCCCTTGCTGCTGGGCTATTTCCAGCGCAAGGGCGACATGGACCGCAAGATGCGGATCGCCAACCAGGCGCGGCTGCGCGCACTGAAGCGCGATCACGGCGACCGCGTCAGGATCGTCAACAGCCACGATCCCGCCGATTACGAGAGCTGCCGCTGCGGCGCGCACTGACCGCGCGCCGTCGGCCTTTTGCCATGGATCAACCCGTTGCGACGGGCCGCCTCAGCTTAAGGTAGAAGCTGTAACCGCCCGTTGCGCGATTGAATCGACCTGCGATGGCGCATAGTCACCGATGTTCCGGGCCTGATGAGCAATCGCGTTCGAGCAGCTTGCGATGGGCGCATAGCGGAACGAAGTCAAGCAAGAGCGGTCATGTCGAAGAGCTCTCGTCGGCCGGGATGAAGCGGAGCGTGCCGGCGCGCCGCGTCGGCTTGCCGGTGTCGCTGGTGTGATTGATGCCGTCCATGACGGGCACTTCAGCGAAGTCGAACGGGCTCACCCCGTCGAGGCAGGCCACGTTGACGGCATAGAGGCTGGTGTCGGATCGCCGCTGGTGATGCGTGTAGATTCCGCAGGTCGAACAGAAGAAATGCTGCGCCGATCCGGTATGGAAGCGGTAGCTCGTCAGCGCATCCTCGCCCTTCAGGAACTTGATCCCGCCCATCTCCGCCATGGTGACGACGGCGCCGCGCATCCGGCAGTAGGAGCAGGTGCAGCGGCGGATCGCATTGAAGCCGTCGCTGAGCGTCACCTCGAAGCGCACCGCGCCGCAATGGCACTGCCCGGCCCGAACCTTCGTCTCGTCCACCATTTTGCCTGTGTCTCCTGTCCGGAGTCGGCCGGCGAGCCGTCAAGATCCGTGCGGGCGGGCCAGACTTTCGATGATGGCTTTGTTTAGCCGTTTTGCCCGACGTGTCAAAGGCCGCGCAAAGCGCGCATGACAGAGAAGCGAGTTAGTGGGCCTCTGCGACCTTCGGTCCGGGCGACGGCATCTGTGCGTTGGGTGTCGAGGGTCCGTTCGTCGGCGATGCCTGGTCCGGCGACCGTGAGGCGTCGGGCGTTGCACCCGGAGACGGCCGATGGGCGGCGGTTGACGGAAGCACGATCACTTTCGCGCCGACCTTCACCCGCTCATAGAGGTCCACGACGTCGTCATTGGTCAGCCGGATGCAGCCGGACGACACGCGCTTGCCGATCGTGTCGGGCTTGTTGGTGCCGTGAATGCGATATTCGGTCTCGCCGAGATACATCGCGCGCGCGCCAAGCGGATTGCCGGGTCCGCCGGCCATGAAGCGCGGCAGATAGGGCTGACGCACCAGCATCTCCGTCGGCGGACGCCAATCCGGCCATTCCGTCTTGCGCGCGACGGTCTGTTCGCCGGACCATGTGAAACCCTCGCGGCCGACACCGATGCCGTAGCGCATCACCTGCGAGGAATTCAGAACGAGATAGAGAAACGTGTTGTCGGTATCGATGATGACGGTGCCCGGCGTCTGGTGGCTGGCGTAGTCGACGACCTGTCGAACGAACTTTCCGGGCGCGTCGGCGGCTTTCGGCGGATCGAACTTCGGCGCGGGCGCCGGCGGTTGAGCCGGAGCCGGAACCGGCGCGGATGCGCGCTCGGGAGCTGCGACATATACCGGCGTCGACGATGCCTGAGCTTGAGGCGCCGAGGGCTTGCGCGCGGGTTGAACGCTCGCCGGCCGAGACAGCCAGCCGTATCCCAAAAGCGCGGCAGCGGCTGTGACGCCGACGGCCACTCGTCCGGCCATGGGAAGCGCGAACGTCTCTGCCTTTCTGCGTTTCGCCCGCTTCGCCATATCGTCCCCCAGATGACCGGTGCCTGGAAGAGGTACCCAGCAAATTTTAACAAACTTCGAAGCATGTCCGGCGCAGGCCGGAACCGTTAACGGATGTGGGAAAAAGTCATCATTCATTCATCATGGGAATTCCGGCAATCGCGCAGGGACACGATTTCCCTGTGGCCATGCTTCCGCGGGCTCAGCCGCGAAGACGCGCGTCGCCCGCAAAATCGAATTCGTTCCATCCGATCGTTGAAATCTTTTTGACCAGCCATCGACGTTTTCACCCGCGTTCTCGGTCGCACGCGGATTGACAGCTCAGCCCCTGAGGCTTCTATTTGGCGCCATCGGGGATGTGCGATCTCCCCGCGAGGCGACATGCCCAAGAATCGCGTCCTGTTCATCGAGGGCGCAGCATGTCCACATCACACACATCCCATCCGACAATTGGTCCTGACCGGCGGCGGCGTCAGTCCTCGCTATCATGCGCCGTCCTGCTGGTTGCACTTGCAGGACTATCGCCCGTCCATGCCCTGACCCAGGAAGAGCTCGTCGCCCGGATCCAGGCCGCAGGCTACGCGCAGGTCAGCGACATCAAGTCGACCGCCGAAGGCATCACCGCAAAGGCGATGAAGAACGGCAAGGAGGTGCGGCTCGTCGTCGACAGTAGCGGTCAGGTCAAGGAGCGGAACTAGGAGGAGCGCGATGAGAACAATCACCAGAGCCCTGGCCGGCATCGGCGCCTGCCTCGCCGCATTCCACTTTGAGCTTCTCGTTCCCGCACGGGCCCAGGAGGCCGACTGGCAGAAGGTTGACGAGACGCTTGGCCGAAAGCCCATGGTTTCGGACGATGTTCGCCGCTATGGCTTTCCGCGGAGTGATCTCTCGGTGACGCTTGATGGCGTGACGATCAAGCCGGCGCTGGCGCTCGGTGGCTGGGTCGCCTTCAAGCCGGGACATGGCGGCGCCATGGTCATGGGCGACCTCGTCCTGCTCGAGACCGAGATCAATCCCGTGATGGCGAAGATGATCGCAAGCGGTCTCGAGATCACCGCCGTGCACAATCACCTGCTGCGCGCCAGCCCGGCGACGTTCTACATGCATGTCGCGGGGCACGGCGACCCCGTCAAGCTGGCCTCGGCGATCCATGATGCGCTCGCCGAAAGCAAGACCCCGCTGACCGTCGCAGCGCCAGCCGGCCCGCCGCCCGCCGTCGACCTCGATACTGCGAAGCTCGACCAGATCATCGGCGTCAAGGGGCAGGCCAATGGTGGCGTCTACCAGTTCAACGTGAAGCGTCGCGACCCGATCACGCAAGAGGGCATGGCGCTCACGCCCGTCGGGGCCATGGGCGTCGCGACCGGCATCAATTTCCAGCCCACCGGTGCAGGAAAGGCGGCCATCACGGGCGACTTCGTGCTGACCGGCGACGAAGTGAATCCGGTCATCCTGGCGCTCCGGACCCACGGCATCGAGGTGACGGCGCTGCATAGCCACATGCTGGACGAGCAGCCACGGATCTTCTTCATGCACTTCTGGGCCAACGACGATGCGATCAAGCTCGCCGAAGGCCTGCGTGCCGCGCTCGACAAGACGGCAAGCACGAAGGGCTGATTGCGAGGCCGACCCCCGCGGGCATGATCGGCCTGTGGACCAGGGCGGATAGCGTGACCCTGCTCGACGATCCGGCATATGGTGAGATCAAATAGGCGCATGTCCACCTTTGCCGGAGCTAGCCATGAATGTTCGATGTCTGTCGGTTGCGACCACCCTGCTGATTGCGTCCATGAGCCCAATGCGGGCGGACGAAACTCTTGTGATTTCCAAATCGCTCACGCCGGAGCTGGCGCTCGATCTCGCGCGCGCTGCGTTGGATAGCTGCCGCAGCCGTGGCTACCAGGTTGCCGTCGCAATCGTCGATCGCTCCGGCGTCACGCAGGTGATGTTGCGCGATCGCTTTGCGGGCGCCCATACGCCGTCGACGGCATCCGGCAAGGCCTGGACAGCCGCCTCGTTCAAGACCAGCACGAGCGAGCTGAACGCAATCAGCCAGCCGGGCATGATGCAGGCGGGCATTCGCAATCTTCCCGGGGCAGTCATCATCGGAGGCGGGCTGACCGTCGAAGCAGGCGGCTCTCTGGTTGGAGCGATCGGCGTCTCCGGAGCGCCTGGCGGCGACGCTGACGAAGCGTGCGCGCGAGCCGGCATCGAGGCCATCCGCGACAGGCTCGAGTTCTGAGGGGCGAGGCGCCGCCCTCGCACGACGATCGCGGTGCCTGACCGACGCAGGGGAATCGCATCTGGGCTTGGCGGGTCCTGAGCGAGCGCCTCGTCCTTCGAGACGACCGCTGCGCGGTCTCCTCAGGATGAGGCTAAGCAACAGCTTTGCCTGTTTAAGATTGTGGCGACATACTCCGTCCTCATCCTGAGGGCCCGCCGGAGGCGGGCGTCACGAAGGATGGCCGCGTGCGGGCTTCCCGCCATCTCCATCTCTGGCTAGGGAAGGCGAGGTCCGGGTGCCGGGGCCTCGACCACCTCGCCATCCTCCTTCACGAACCGGCCGACAGGGTTGTCCAGGAGGTCGATGACGGCTTCCGAGGGCCGGCACAATCGTGTGCCCTTTGGCGTCACCACGATCGGGCGGTTGATCAGGATGGGATGCGCAAGCATCTGGTCCACCAGCTCGTCATCGGACCATTTGGGATCGGCGAGGCCGAGCTCCTTGTAGGGCGTTCCCTTCTCGCGCAGCAGCGCGCGGACGGTTATTCCCATCTCCGCGATCAATCGCTTGAGCGTTTCGCGGGACGGCGGCGTTTTCAAATACTCGATGACAACAGGCTCGACGCCGCTCTGCCGGATCATCGCCAGCGTATTGCGCGAGGTGCCGCAGTCGGGGTTGTGGTAGATCGTGACGCTCATCGGGTCGTCTCCGCCATAGGGACAGGGCCGCGCGCATTGGAATGTCCGAGCAGCCAATTCATCAACAACATGCCGGCGAATGCTCCGCAGAGCTCTGCAAGGATGAAGCCGGGCAGGTCGATGGGGCGAATGCCCGAGAATGTGTTGGTCACCGATCGCGCGATCGCCACGGCCGGATTGGCAAACGATGTCGAGGCCGTGAACCAGTAGGCCGCCGTGATGTAGAGGCCCACTAGCCACGGGACGGCGGTTCGCTGAAAACGAACACCGGCCAAAATCGTCGCGACCAGTCCGAATGCCGCGACAGCTTCTGCAAACCATTGCGGCCCTCCCGTTCGAATCTTGGTCGAGAGGTCGAGCAGGGGTAGTCCGAACATCAGATGTGCCGCCATCGTTCCCGCGATGCCGCCGGCGATCTGCGCGACCACATAAAGCACGGCTTCGTTCACGGGCAACTCGCGCTTGCCGGTGAACACCAGCGTGGCCGCGGGATTGAAGTGTGCACCGGAGATTGGACCGAGCACAGTGATCAGCACGACCAGGATCGCCCCGGTTGGCAGCGTGTTGCAGAGAAGCGCAAGGGCGACATCCTTCGTCAGCGTCTCCGCCATGATCCCGGAGCCGACCACCGTCGCAACGAGAATACCGGTGCCGAGTGCTTCGGCCGCAAGGCGCCGCGAAAGGTCGTATGTCTGCATCAGCGCGCTCGCTCCTTCCGTTTGGGTGCGCAGCAGGATTGCAGGGTCTCGACGACGGGCTCGCACACCTCCGGCCGGCCGCCGCAGCAATCGCGAAGCAGGAAAACGGCTACATCTCGAAATTCGCCGAGGTTGGCGCGGTAGACGATCGAGCGGCTGTGCCGCTCGGAGGATACCAGGCGCGCGCGGCTCAGGATCGTCAGATGCGCCGAGAGGGTGTTCTGGGGCACCTCGAGCAGGCGGGCGAGGTCGCCGGCGGCAAGGCCGTTGGGCTCGTGTCTGACTAGTGCCCGGAAGGCCTCCAGACGAGTCGATTGGGACAGCGCGGCAAGAGCCAGGACGGCTTCTTCTGATTCCATATATCCAGATATATGGAATTACCGGCAGGGCGTCAATTTCCGGGATTTCGGGCTTCTTATTTCGAATATTCCAGAAATATGGTTTGACATCCGGCGCAAAAGGGCGCAGCTTTGCCGGCATGAAGATCGCCGATGCAGCAGCACGTTTGGAAGCCTTGGGTAACCAGACCCGTCTCCAGATTTACCGGGCTTTGGTTCGGGCCGGGCACCCGGGCATGCCTGTGGGACGCCTGCAGGACAAGCTGAAGATACCGGCCTCGACGCTGTCGCATCACATCAAGACCCTGGTTGCGGTCGGGCTCGTCAGTCAGGTCCGGGAATCCACCACCCTGATCTGCCACGCGAACTTCGATGCGATGCGGGGGCTGGTCGATTTTCTCGCGGCGGAGTGCTGTGCGGACGAAGTCGGATGCAAGGCCGCGCAGACGGCCGCGTGAGTTTGTCGTCCACTATTATTCGATAGTTCTAGAAGTATAGGAGAAGTAGAATGACTACCAGGAGGGTCGCCATCATCGGGGCAGGGCCGGTCGGCCTCGCCGCGGCCGCGCATGTGCTGGAGCGCGGCATGTCGCCGGTCGTTCTCGAGGCCGGTCCCGAAGCTGCGCACGCGGTTCGTCAGTGGCGGCATGTCCAGCTCTTCTCTCCGTGGGAGTACAACGTCGACAAGGCGGCAGCGCGCCTGCTTGCGCCGACGGGATGGAATTCGCCGGATCCTCAGTCCTATCCGACCGGCGGCGAATTGATCGATCGCTATCTCGATCCTCTGGCAACGCGCACGCCGCTCCGCGAGGTGATCCGGACATCCAGCCGCGTCACGGCCATCAGCCGGGCCGGCTTCGACAAGGCGAAGACCAGGGGGCGGGAGCAGGCGCCCTTCGAAATTCGCTATCAGAATGGCAAAGGCCCCGAGATGTTGCGTGCCGATGCCGTCGTCGACGTTTCAGGCACCTGGTTCTCGCCCAATCCCGCCGGCAGCAACGGCTTGCCCGCAATCGGTGAACGCGAGTGCGCCGACCGCATTGCCTATGGCATGCCGGATGTGCGGGGCGCCGATCGCGCCAGATATGCCGGCAAGACCGTTGCCGTGCTCGGTGCCGGCCATTCCGCCGTCGGCACGCTGATCGATCTCGTGCAACTCGCGGACGAGGCGCCCGGCACGCAGGCGATCTGGCTGTTGCGCGGTAGCGATCCCGCAACGGCTTTTGGCGGCGGCCGCAACGACAAGCTCGCTGCGCGCGGCGAGCTGGGCTCCACCTTCGCCGCCCTCGTCGCGGCCGGGAAGGTCAGGGTCGAGAGCGGATTTGGTGTCACGCATCTGTCGGTTACCGAGGGGCGTCTCATGATTTCGGCCGGCGCCTGTTGCGGTGCGCGGAGTGTGGTTGCGGATGAGCTGGTCGTGTCGACCGGCTTCCGTCCCGACCTGTCGTTCCTGTCCGAGCTGCGTCTGCGGCTCGATCCGGCCATCGAGGCGCCCGCCGCACTTGCGCCGCTGATCGATCCCAACGAGCACAGCTGCGGGACCGTACGTCCCCACGGCGCACGCGAGCTCGCGCATGACGAGCCCGGCTTTTATCTGGCCGGCATGAAGTCCTATGGCCGTGCGCCGACCTTCCTGATGATGACCGGCTACGAGCAGGTTCGCTCGATCGTCGCCGACATCGCGGGCGACAAGGAGGCGGCAGCACGCGTCGAGCTCGTATTGCCCGAAACCGGCGTGTGCACACGAGGCGGCGTCGAAACCGGATCCGCAGAGGGATGTTGCGGCGGCCCCGCGAAGCAGGAGCTCTCGGCCTGCTGCGCCGCGGATGAGGCCGCCAAGACGGCAGGTCGCTCAGGGTGCGGTTGCTCATGACGCGGATTGCCGCGGGCCAGGCTGCGGGTCCGCTTGGTGTCGTCGTCGCACTTGGCTCGGCGCAGACCGTCGCGTGGGCGTCGAGTTACTATCTGCCTGCCATCCTGGCCGCACCGATTGCCCGCGATCTCGGCCTTGCGCCGACCTACGTTTTCGGGGCGTTGTCCGGCGCGCTCGTCATCTCGGGGCTGCTTGGCCCGCGCGTCGGGCATGCCATCGATACGTTCGGCGGGCGCAGTCTGCTCGCCATCTCGAACCTCGTCTTCGTCGCAGGCTTGCTCTTGCTTTCCGTCGCCCATGGCGTGGCGGTGCTGATCGCTGCCTGGGTGTTGCTCGGCATCGGCATGGGCATGGGTCTCTACGAGGCGGCTTTCGCCACGCTCGCTCGCATCTACGGCACCAATGCACGGCGAACCATCACCGGTATCACCCTGATCGCCGGCTTTGCCAGCACGCTCGGCTGGCCGCTCACGACATGGCTTGCTTCGGAATATGGCTGGCGAGCTGCATGTCAGGCGTGGGCGGCGATCCATATCGTCCTTGCATTGCCGCTCAATCTTTCGCTGCCGCGCGCTGTCCCGTTGGACCCGCACTCCCGGCCGAGCGCGGGCGCGAGCCGACCATCCGGAAGCCAGAGCGAGAGCTTCGCGATGGTGCTGCTGGCCTACATGTTTGCGGCGGCAAGCTTCGTCAGTTCAGGCATCTCGGCCATTCTGCCGACCATGCTCGTTGCGTTCGGCGCGACGCCGGCGCAGGCCTTGCTCGCGGGAGCCTTGGTCGGACCGGCGCAGGTCGGCGCGCGCCTTCTGGAAGCCGGATGGCTCGCCCGGTTTCATCCGTTGCTTTCGGCGAGACTGGCCATGCTGATGAATCCGATCGGTGTCGTTGCGCTGGTGTTGGGCGGACCGATGCTCGCATCGACCTTCACGGTGCTGTATGGAGCGGGCAACGGTATCATCACCATTGCCCGCGGGACGCTCCCGCTGGCGCTGTTCGGACCGACCGGATTCGGCCGGCGTGTCGGCATGATCTCGCTGCCGTCCAGGGTTACGGGGGCCGCCGCGCCGCTCGCGCTGGGGCTGATGGTGGAGCACATCGGCAGCAATGCGCTGTGGATCAGTGCGCTGGTTTCGCTCTCGGCCTTCCTCGCACTCTTGCTGCTTCGCGCAGAGCAGGCAACATCGACGTCCCTCCAGGCGGGAGAGCAAAATTCGTAAGCTGGACGGAAGGTCCCTCATTGCGGTGATGTGCATCGGCCAGCTCGGCAATCTGCTGCCGCATGTGACGCTGTCTGCAAATCTGGCGCAGCACCTGATGCCAGCGTGGGGCCTCTCGGCCGCCGAAGGCGGGTTGATGGCGAGCGGCTATGCGTTCGGCTACATGCTCGCGGTGCCGGTGCTGACGACATTGACCGACCGGATCGATGCGCGGCTCGTCCTGCTCTGGGGTTCGATCGTCAGCGGCCTTGCGACCATGGCATTCGGCATCTTCGCGCAAGGATTCTGGTCGGCGACCGCGATCTGGTGCGTCGCGGGACTCGGATTTGCCGGGGCCTATATGCCCGGCCTGAAGGCGCTGACGGACCGGCTCCCTGCCGGCGACACCTCGCGCGCCGTCACGCTTTACACGTCGAGCTTCTCGGTCGGCGTCGGCCTCTCGTTCCTGGTTGCACAAATCATCGCCGACACATGGGGATGGCGAAGCGCATTCCTCGTCACCGGTTTCGGGCCGATCGCGATGGTCGTCGCATGCCTTCTGATGCAGCCGCGGCGGCCCGCACCGAAGGCGGGGCGATTGCTCGACTTTGCGCCTGTCTTCGCCAACCGGGAGGCGCTCGGATATATCCTTGGCTACGGCGCGCATTGCTTCGAGCTTTACGGCATCCGCACCTGGCTGGTCGGCTTCTGGACCTTCGTCATCGCGCATCAGGGCGCGCCGTCGTGGTTGAGCCCGGTCGTGCTCAGCTTCTGCTTCGCGGTGATCTCGATGCCGGCGAGCATTCTCGGCAACGAGGCCGCGCTGAAATTCGGCCGCCACCGGGCGATTACTGTCGTGATGATCGCCTCGGCCTGGGTCGCGCTTGCCATTGGCCTCAACGCGACGGCGCCGGCGTGGGTGCTCGCGCTGTTGCTGCTCTTCTATGGCCTGACGGTCCCGGCCGATTCAGGTGCGCTCACGGCGGGGCATGTCGGCGGCGGCTGTCTCCGAACATCGCGGCGCGACGCTGGCTCTGCATTCGACGGTCGGCTTCGGCCTGTCGGCGCTTGGCGCCTGGGGGACGGGCGCCGCGCTCGACGCGGCCGGCGGGCCGCAGAGCGCAAGCGGCTGGCTGCTGGTCTTCATCGTCCTTGCTGCGGGGATCGCGCTGGGTCCGTTCGCGTTGCTGTGGGCGCGGATGGCACCGGGGCGCCGCTCCCCGGCTCCGCCTCCGTTTGGACGTTGACGGTAACCTCCATGCCGAGCTGATCGTCGGCATCGCCCCAGTAGCTACCTGACAGCGGCACGGCTTGCGTCGGGGTCCGTGCGACCCCGACCCTGATCAGGTCGCGGTTTCCCACGATGCCGTTGGTGGGATCGAATTCGACCCAGCCGGAGCCCGGCACGTAGATCGAACACCACGCATGCGTCGAGCCACCGCCGAGGCGTACCGTGCCGTCGCGGTCCGGGACGTAGACGTAGCCTGTCATGAAGCGCGCGGCGAAGCCCAACGCGCGCGCCGCCTCCATCATGAGCAATGCGAAGTCGCGGCAAGTGCCCCGCTGCAGGGCGAGCGTTTCGGCAGGGGTCTGCGTCCCGCGCATCAGGCGCCGCTGGTAGGAGAAGCCCTCGGCGATGGCCTCGTTCAGGGTCATGAGCAGGTGGCCCGTCGGCCGGGAGGCGCCTGGAACGACAAACTTGGTCAGCCAGGCGGGGACGCTGGGATCGTCCGGATAATGGCGGCGCAAGTAGGGCTCGAGGTCCGGCAACTCGTCGGCGTGATACGTGAAAGGGTGCTCCTTGGCGTAATCCTCGATCCGGAAGTCCGGCGCATTTTCCGGTGTGTGTGCGAGACGTATTGTTGTCTCAAACTTCAGGATGTCGGCGGATGCCGCGAAATCGACCAGTGTCAGGCAGTTGCCGAACACGTCGTGTATCCACCGGATCTCGCTCGGTTCAGGCCGGACGACGAGAGTGCAGTCGAGCAATCGCTGATCAAAACTGTCGCGCGGGCGAAACAGCATTTGATGCTGCCCCAGCTGCACCGGTCGGCGGTAGCGATAGGTCGTGCTGTGGTGGACGCTGAAGATGATCATTGTGGTGCCCACGTCACAAGTTGCCATCCCCGATCAGGTTCCACAACACGGGCCGACGGCGTCTGCCTGTCATTTCAGCAGCCGCCGCAGCCTCTGGCGGGAACAAACCTCATGAAAGACGCTTTTCCCGCCCACGGTCAATGGAGACCACAAGGAGGCGGCGGTGAAGATCCGGGCTGGTTACGACATTGCATTCGAATGCTCGCAAGAGGTGCCGATGGTGCTGATGCTGAGCGTTCATCCGTCGCGCAAGGCCGATCTTGTGACCGACCACGTCATCCGCATCACGCCGGACGTCCCGGCGAAGGACTACGTTGACGTGTTCGGCAACGTCTGCACCCGTCTGGTCGCGCCGGCCGGAGTTATCGAAATCCGCAATGACTTCGTCATAGCGGACAGCGGACGCCCCGATGAGCTTGCTCCAGCCGCCAAGCAGGTCGCGCTCAACGACCTGCCGGATGATGCCTTGATGTACCTGATCGGCAGCCGCTATTGCGATACACAGAAGCTGTCCGATTTCGCCTGGGCAACCTTCGGACAGATCAAGGGCGGCTGGCAGCGCGTGCAGGCGATCTGCGACTATGTCCATGATCGCATCGAATTTGGTTATCAGTTCGCCCGAAGCGATCGGACGGCGGCCGAGGCGATGGAAGAACGGCGCGGCGTCTGCCGCGACTTTGCCCACCTGGCCGTGTCGCTTTGCCGCTGCTTGAATATTCCCGCGCGTTATTGCACCGGCTATCTCGGCGACATCGGCGTTCCCGCCGATCCGGCGCCGATGGATTTCAGCGCCTGGTTCGAAGCCTATCTCGGCGGGCGCTGGTACAGTTTCGATGCCCGGCACAATCAACCCCGTATCGGCCGGATCGTGATCGCCCGCGGACGTGATGCCGCCGACGTCGCCATCTCGACGATGTTCGGCCCGACTAAGCTTGCGCGCTTCAACGTGGTGACGGAAGAGGTTCGTGTCGATGAAGTCTTTCCGCTCCAGCCGGATATTGAGGCGAGACAGCACAGGACCGCGCGACTTGCCTCTGCCACGGTCTAAGTAGCCATCGCTGGTGGCGCGGTGGTCTTGCAGGCATGAGGTTCAACGTCCGCAGCGGGCGTCAAAAAACCCGCAGCGGTTTCTCCACGCGGGTCTGACAACTCTCGATGATGACACTGTACCAGTGTTTTGCCCGACGGTCAAGGGGTGTTTCCGAAAATCCGTAATTTGCAATTTCCCTGCCGGCAGGGGTGCCCCGACCGTGTCGTCCAGACGCGATCGAGGTGGGCGTAAAAGTTGCGCAACGATTTCAACGGCCCCCTACTGTGCATGGGGTTGTTTTCGAACTTTTCTCTTGAGGGCTTCGAAACGACCGCGCGTCAGCGCCGGCCGCGCGGGGCCTCGGCCTTCGCCGGCGCATCGGTCTGCGGTCCACAGCTCGCGGCTTGCAAGCTCGCCTGCGCCTGCGGCATCAGGCCGGGCTCGGCGGCAAGGGCCTTCATCACGATCAGGCCGGTCGTGCTCGGGGAGTCGATGATCAGGCGGTCGGCCGCGGTGACCTCCTCGTCCTCGGGCAGGTCGTTGTGCTGCGCTTCGGTCATCAGGTCGAGCTCGATGACCTTCTTGCCGGCGGAGCGGTCGTTGATGGCGTAATAGGCGATCTCGTTGCGGGTGTAGAACGACACCGAGGTGTAGGCCTGGCTCACCGGCACGGTGAGCTTGATCGGTCCGTCCGAGAGGTCGTAGCGGCAGATCGCCAGCGCAAAGGCCGGGTCCATGAACGGCATCGGTGAGGTCTGCGGATCGGCGAGCGGAAGCTGCGTCACGCCGTTGAGCCTGGTCATCGGCGTCAGCCGCGAATAGGCGTCCTGCGTCGCGATCCGCGGCAGTGCCAGCACGCTGACGAGATGGACCACGAGGCCCAGCACCACGCCCGCGACGATGGTGAATGCCAGGCGGATCATGAGCAGCCCACCGTCGAGATGCTGGGCATCGGCGCATCACGCTGGGTGCGCGTGGCAACGCCGACAGGGGTGTCGTAGAGCCGCAGCATCAGCGCATAGCGCTCGATGCCGCCGGTCGGCAGCCAGTTGCCAGCCCTCGAGCGCGAGGCGATGCGGATCTCGAATGTGCCGTCAGATGACCGCACGATCTCCTGGCTGGTGAAGCCGTAGCGGGCAAGCGTGTTGGCGACGAGGTGGCCCTTGCGGTCGTACAGCGTCAGCGTCCAGAACCGCGCCGGCGGCGTCACGCCGGAGACGACCACGTCGCAGCGGCCGTCGAGCGCCTTCTTCTTGTCGTCGGTGGTTGCGGTAAAGGCGACGCCGTCGCCGGTGCCGATCGGCAGCTCGCCGTTGCGCACGATCGTGGCGCGCGAATAGGGATCGACGTCGGCGGTGCCGGTGCGCGGCCGCGCGGTCCAGGCGCCGATGGTCAGCGCGCCGATCTCGGTGCCGCGCGTCGTCGTCATCCAGGTCGCCCCCAGGCCGACCACGGTCGCGAGCAGAAGGGCCGTCAATGTGATCAGGATCAGGCGCACGGGCTTCGATTAGTTCTTGCGCGGGGCGGATGCGTTCGCATTCTCTTCCGCATAGTTCTGCGGGAAGGCGAGCGCGCTCGACGCCGAGGACGGCTTCGCAGGCCTGGTGTCGTCGGCCGTCGCCTTGGTCGCGGTCCTGGCGGCATCATCGAGCAGCTTCTCGACCCGCACCAGAATGTCGGCGCCGCGCTTGGTCAGCACCGGCGGCGGACCGGGCTTGGTCTCCAGCACCTTCGGCGCCGCATTGGCTTGCGCATTCGCGTCCCGCGGCTGCGGCGGCAGCTTCTGGCCCATGCCGATGCCGGGGATCTCGCGGATCTCGACGCCTTGATGTGCGGCGACCATGATGTCGTGCCAAGTCTGCGCCGGCAGCGAGCCGCCGGTCATGCGGTTGGTCGGCGAATAGTCGTCATTGCCGTACCACACCGCGCAGGTGAAATTGCCGGTGTAGCCGACGAACCAGGCGTCGCGATACGCATTGGTCGTGCCGGTCTTGCCCGCGGTCGGAATGCCGTCGAGCGCGGCGCGGCGCGCGGTGCCTTCGCTGACGACGTGGCTCATCATGCCGGCCATGTCGGCGGCGATGTTGGCGGGAATGGCCTGCCGCGGCTTCGGACCGTCGCGGTCCCAGCGCCAGACCAGGTCGCCGGCGCCGGTGCGCACCTCCAGCACCGAATGCGGCGTCACTGATTTGCCGCGGTTCGGGAAGGTCGCATAGGCCACCGCATGCTCGAGCACGGTGACTTCGTCCGAGCCGATCGGCAGCGAGGGCGTGTCGGGCAGCGGCGCCTTGAGGCCGAAGCGGCGCGCGACCTCGACGATCTTGGCGCGGCCGATCTTGGCGGGGTTCGGCGCCTTCGGCTGCTCCTTCTGGCCGATCGCGATCGACAGCTTCACCGGCACGACGTTGATCGAGCGCGTGATCGCCTGCGTCAGCGTCACCGCGCCGGAATAGGAATGGCCATAGTTCTGCGGGCACCAATTGCCGATGCAGACCGGGCCGTCGACCACGATCGAGTTCGGCGTGAAGCCGTTGAGAAGGGCGGTGGTGTAGACGTAAGGCTTGAACGACGAACCCGGCTGGCGATAGGCGTCGGTCGCGCGGTTGAACTGGCTCGCGCCATAGTCGCGGCCGCCGACCATGGCGCGGATGCCGCCGTCGAGATCGGACACGACGGTCGCCGCCTGGGTCGCGTGATAGTCGCGGCCGAACTGGCGCAACTGGTTCTCGATGGCGTCTTCCGCCGCCTTCTGCACATTGGTGTCGATGGCGAGGCGCACGACGAACACGCGCTCGGTGTAGGACTTCGGGAAGGTGTCGACCAGCTTCCGCATCTCGTCGAAGGCATAGTCGAGATAGTAGTTCGGGGAGGCCTCGTCGCGGCGGTCGACGGCGAAGGCGGGGTTGCGGCGGGCGCCGAACACCTGGCCCTCGGTCATGAAGCCGGCATCGACGAGATTGTCGAGCACGACGTTGGCGCGGGCACGCGCGGCGGGCAGGTTGATGTGGGGGGCGTACTTCGTCGGCGCCTTGAACAGGCCGGCCAGCATCGCCGCTTCCGCCAGCGTCACGTCGCGCGCCGACTTGTTGAAGTAGAAATGCGCGGCGCCGTCGACGCCGAAGGTGCCGCCGCCCATGTAGGCGCGGTCGAGATAGAGCTTCAGGATCTCGTTCTTCGTCAGGCGCCATTCCAGCCAGACCGCGAGGAAGGCCTCGTTGACCTTGCGCTCGATGGTGCGCTCGTTGCTCAGGAACAGGTTTTTCGCGAGCTGCTGCGTGATCGAGGAGCCGCCCTGGCGGACGCCGCCGGCCTGCGCGTTGGTGACGAGCGCGCGCGCGGTGCCGGCGATGTCGATGCCGAAATGCTCGTAGAAGCGGCGGTCTTCGGTCGCCAGCGTCGCCTTGATCAGGACGTCGGGAAAATCCTCCAGCGGGATGGAGTCATTGTGCTTGATGCCGCGGCTGCCGATCGGATTGCCGTAGCGGTCGAGGAAGCTCACGGCGAGATCGGACTTCTTCAGCCAGTCCTCGTCCGCAGTCTCGCGGAAGGCGGGGATGGCGAGCGTCAGCATCAAGACCAGGCCGCCGAGCCCGAGCGTTGCGGCCTCCGACAGCGGCTCGATGAACACCCAGCGCTTCCACCGCCCGACATAGAAGCGGTCCATGAAGGTCGAATAGCGCTCGTAGAGCTCGCGAATGCCCTTGGCTGAGGAGAACAGCGAGGAGTCGATGCGCGCGTCGAGGTCCAGAAAGAAATTCCGGACGCGGCTCTTCCAATTGGATGGTGTGTTCTCGACCACCTAGAACCCTTGAGGCTCGCTTCGACAGCGTTCAAGCACCCGGCCGGGGCGGCATCGGGACGTCTTGCGGGAATGTTGCGGCAAACCCAAGGCGCCCGGTTCGCGTCCGTTGGGGACTCCACGTTCCTTCTAGCCGAGGAGGGCCTATAAACCAATGGTCAGGCTCGCGATTTTGAACAACAGGACTAATTGAACCCCGGTTCATTACGGGCCTTGTCGGACCGTCGCTTGCGGCATGACGGGTGGACGCCCTAGATGGCGTCGCCGTAGCTCCTTCGAACCTTGTTGAGACGAATGACCCCAGCTCCCAAACGACCTTCAGGCCAGGAAGGATTCTTCTGGAAAACCAAGACGTTGGAAGAGATGTCGGAGCGCGAATGGGAAAGCCTGTGCGACGGCTGCGGCCGCTGCTGCCTGAACAAGCTCGAGGACGAGGATACCGGCCAGATCTATTTCACCCATGTCGGCTGCAAGCTGCTCGATGGGACCAGTTGCGCCTGCAAGGACTACCCGAATCGCTCCGACAAGGTTCCGGACTGTGTCCGCCTGACCGCCGCCAATGTCCGCACCCTGAACTGGCTGCCGCCGAGCTGCGGCTACAAGCTGGTCGCGGAGGGCCGCGACCTCTATTGGTGGCATCCGCTGGTGTCCGGCGATCCCAACACCGTGCATGACGCCGGCGTTTCCGTGCGCGGCCGGGTCGAGGGCAGCGAGGAGGAGATCCCGGACGAGGAGCTCGAGGACCACATCGTGCAATGGCCGGCCCTGCTGCCCAAACGGGCCCGCCTGAAGCGACGCCCGAAGGACTGATCCGCCCGCGACGTCACATCACGTCATCGCGATGACCCGGGGGCGGGATGCACCCATGCGCCCCGGTGCCTGCCTGAGAAGAACATTCCTCTCTACATTGGCTGCATAGAACGAATCCTTCGCGGCGTTTGCGCCGCATCATGCGCCCGATCGAGATGAACAAATTCGACCGGCAGAGCAGTTCTGCCGACATCCAGGCATTGCCCGACGACATCGCCGAAGAGCTGTCCCGACTTCCAGGCGAGGTCATCAGCGTCGATGACGCACCGTCCATCGCGCCGCCGGTGCCGCTGACCTCGGATGAGGTCCGCACCATCGTCATCAGCCTGATGCTGACGATGTTTTTGGCGGCGCTCGACCAGACCATCGTGGCAACCGCGCTGCCGACCATCGGGCGCCAGTTCCAGGATGTCTCGAACCTGTCCTGGGTCATCACCGCCTATCTGCTGGCCTCGACTGCGGTTGCGCCGGTGTTCGGCACGCTCAGCGACATCTACGGCCGCAAGGTCATGATCATCATCTCGCTCAGCCTGTTCGTCGCTGGCTCGGTGCTGTGCGCGATCGCGCCGAACATGCCGATGCTGATTCTCGCGCGCGGCCTTCAGGGGCTCGGCGGCGGCGGCATCATGCCGGTCGTGCAGACCGTGATCTCCGACGTCGTCTCACCGCGTGAGCGCGGACAGTATCAAGCCTATTTCTCCAGCGTCTGGATGGTCGGCGGCATTCTGGGGCCCGTCATCGGCGGCGTCTTCGCCGAGCATCTGCACTGGTCGATGATCTTCTGGATCAACCTGCCGCTCGCGGCCGCGGCGATCGCGATGCTGCTGCCGAAGATGAAGAAGATCCCGGTGTTCCATCGCAAGCGCAAGGTCGACTGGCTCGGCGGTGTCCTGCTGATGGCGTCCGCGGTCGTCTTCATGCTGGTGCTGACCTGGGGCGGCACGCGTTATCCCTGGCTCTCGCCGACCGTGCTGGCGATGATCGGTGGCGCCGTCGCGCTTGCGCTGACCTTCGTCTGGCACGCGCGTCGCGCCGACGAGCCCTTCCTGCCGCTGCCGCTGCTGACGGGATCGGTGGCGCCGTTCGCGCTGACCGCCGGCGGTTGCGGCCTCGGTGCGATCACGGGCCTCACCGTGCAGCTGCCGCTCTATTACGAGTCGGTCTACCATCTCAGTGCCAGCGAAGCCGGCCTTGCGCTGATCCCGCTCGCGGCGGTCTCGACCTGCGGCGCGGCGATCGCCGGCCGCACCATGGCGCGGGCCAAGCACTACAAGCGGGTCGCCATCGTCGGCACGTCCTGGGCCGCGATCTGCGCGCTCGGTCTCACGGTGACGACCTTACCGCTCTGGGGCCTGTTGACGCTGATGGCCGCGTTCGCGCTCGGCCTTGGCACCACATTCCCGGTCTGCGTGGTTTCGCTGCAGAATTCGGTGGCGCGGCCGCAGGTCGGCACCATCACCGGCGCCATGAACTTCTTCCGTTCGCTGATGTCCTCGTTCACGGTCGCGGCCTTCGCGGCGATCCTGCTGATCGCGCTCGGTGCCGACATTCCGCTCGCAGGCGAGCATCACGCCGCGGGCAGCATTCCCGCGATCCCCGCTGAAGACATGCGGCACGCATTCCGCTACGTCTTCGGTGCTGCGACTGCGCTGATGACCACCGCCGCGCTGTGCCTGATCATGATGGAGGAGCGGCCGCTGGCCGGTCCGACCATCGCCAAACATGTCGAGATGGCGGAGTAGGGCTCAGTTGCCCCGATCCACGAAGCTGCTCTTCCGCGGCAGCCGGATCGTGAACTCCGTGAACGCGCCGGGCTCCGTCGCAACGTCGATTCTGCCGCCGTGCTGCTTGACCACGATATCATGGCTCATCGAGAGCCCGAGGCCGGTGCCTTCGCCGGCCGGCTTGGTGGTGAAGAACGGATTGAACATCTTCGCCTTCACCTCGTGCGGAATGCCGGTGCCGTTGTCGCGGATGCGGATCTCGACACTGTCGCCGCGGTCGCGCGTCGTGGCGGTCACCATCGGCGCGTAGTCGCCGGCGCTATGGTCCGCTTTCCGCTTCGTCACGGCATAAAACCCGTTCGACAGCAGGTTCAGCAGCACGCGCGTGATCTCCTGCGGAAACACTTCGGCGGTGCCTGCAGAAGGATCGAACTCGCGCTTTACCGTCACGTCGAATTGTGGCGTCTCGGCGCGCACGCCGTGATAGGCGAGGTTGAGGCTCTCCTCGACGAGCGCGTTGATGTCGCTCTCCCGATGTTCGCCGCCGCCCTCGCGCGAATGCAGCAGCATGTTCTTGACGATGGAATCGGCACGCCGACCGTGCTGCACGACCTTGCCGAGATTGTCCTTCAAGAGCTCCGTCAGCTCATCCACGTCCTTGCGGACATCATCCGTGAGCGGGACGGGTGCGAGCACCTCGTTCAGTTCGTCCATCAGCTCGGCGGAAAGTGAAGCAAAATTGTTGACGAAGTTGAGCGGGTTCTTGATCTCGTGGGCGATGCCGGCGGTGAGCTGGCCGAGCGAAGCCAGCTTCTCGGTCTGGATCAGCCGGTCCTGCGCGGCGCGCAGATCGTCGAGCGATTTGGCGAGCTCCCGCGTGCGGTCCTGCACCTCGTTGAACAGGCGCGTGTTCTCGATCGCGATCACGGCCTGGTCGGCAAAGGTCTTCAGCAGGCTGATCGCCTTGTCCGGGAACGGGCCGGCCTCGGGCCGGGTCACGCCGATGGTGCCGATCGCAACACCGTCGCGCAGCATCGGGATCACGAGAATGCTGCGATAGCCGCGCGTTCGCGCCAGCTCGCGCATCGCGTCGGTGAGATCGGGCTCGCTTTGCATGTCGCTGCGAAAGGCGTATTCGCCGCTGGTCGCGACCCGGCTGTGAATGCCAGACGCCGCCAGCGGTGCCGGAAACGAGCTGAGCAGCTCTGCGTTGCCGGCTTCGTTGTCGGTGGTGAAGGCGGCCAGATGCAGCATGCCGTTGATGACGCGGGTGACGGTGGAGGAATGTCCGCCGACCAGCGCCTTGGCGCTGTCGGAGATCGCCTGGAACACCGGCGTGACGTCGGCCGGCGAGGCCGCGATCACCTTGAGGATATCGGCGGTCGCGGTCTGCCGCTCCAGCGCTTCCCTGGTGGCATTGAACAGGCTGACATTCTTGACCGCGATCACCGCCTGGTCGGCGAAAGTTTGCAGCAGCCGCACGTGATGCTCGGTGAAGCTGCCCGTCGTCCGCCGCGTGGCGATGATGACGCCCTTGGCCTCGCCCTCGCTCATCAGCGGCGTGAACAGCATGCTGCGGAAGCCGCGGGCGCGCGCGATGTCGCGTGCCGCCGGCTCGAGCTCGGTGTCGGGCACCTGTGCCGATTCGCCATGGGCCACGAGCTGGTAGGCGGGGAACTGCGCGAACGGCACCGGGAACGAGGCCTGCAGCACGCGATCGCCTTCGGGATCACCCGGAGTGAAGGCCGCAAGGTGCGCGGCGCCGTCGACATAACGCAGCACGGCGGTGGAGAAACCGCCGATCAGGCGATTGGCGTTGGCGGCGATGGCGTCGAACACCGGCTGCATGTCGGAGGGCGAGGCCGCCATCACTTTCAGGATGTCGGCGGTGGCCGTCTGGCGCTCCAGCGCCTCGCGCGTCTCGTTGAACAGCCGCGCGTTCTCGATTGCGACCACGGCTTGGTCGGCAAAGGTCTGGAGCAATTGCACGAGGTCGGGCGCAAATGCGCCTGTCACGGTTCGCGTGACGCTGATCATGCCAACCGCGGTGCCGCGGCTCATCAGCGGCATGAACAGCACGCTGCGAAAGCCGCGAAGCCGCGCGAGCTCGCGGTTCAGCTCCGGAACCTCGTCCGCCTCGCTGTCGGGAAACTGGATCGTCTCGCCGCCGCGCACCAACTCAAAGGTCGGAAAATCCTCGATCCGGCGCGGGAACGAGGCCTTCAGCCCTTCGTCGGCTTCGGGGCTGGTCGGCGTGAACGCCACGAGGTGCAGCTCGTCGCCGATGAACTGAAGCACGGTGGCCGAGAAGCCGCCGAGCAAACGCTTCGAGCTGGACGCGATCGCTGCGAATACCGGCCTCGCGTCGGAGGGGGAGGCCGCGATGGTGCGCAGGATCTCCGCACTCGCGGTCTCGCGATCACGCGCAATCGCGAGCGCATTGCGCAGCCGCGCGTTCTCGGCTGCGAGATCCTCGGCGGCATCGTTGGAAGGGTCGGTCATTCGTCATCCGGCTTGGCGCTGCGACGGGCGCGGCACCCGGCCGGATTATCACATCTTCAGCAGCCGGAGCCAGCACCGGCGGCCTTGCCGCCGCCTCACGTCCCCGGCCGCGACACCTCGGTTTCCTTGCTGGTGATGAACTCCAGCAGCACCGGAGTGCCTTCCTTCGTCTTCTGGATGCCGCGCTTGATCGCTGGGATGATGTCCTCAGGCTTCGTCACGCGCTCGCCGTAGCCGCCGAAAGCCCGCGCCATCGCGGCATAGTCGCCGGAGATGTCAGTCGAGCGATATTTTTCGGTCGAGATCGGCATCACCTTGAGCTCGATCGCCATCGAGAAATTGTTGAGCAGGATCGACATGATCGGGATGCGCTCGCGCACCGCGGTCTCGAAATCCATGCCGGTGAAGCCAATGGCCGCATCGCCCCAGACATTGATGCAGAGCTTGTCGGGCTTTGCCAGCTTGGCGCCCATCGCAAGGCCGAGGCCGTAGCCGAGTTGCGTCGTCTTGCCCCAGCCGAGATAGGAGAGGGGCGTCACCGCTTTCCAGAACGGCGAGAGCTGGTCGCGCGGGCTGCCGGCATCATGGGTGATGATGGTGTTCTCGATGTCGACGGTGTGCTGGAGATCCCACAGCACGCGATAGGGGCTGAGCGGCGCATCGTTGCTGGTGAGCTTCGGCATCCACTTCGCCAGCCACTCCTTGTGCGAAGCGGCGATCTCGGCCGCGACCGCCGATGCGTCGCGATCCCTCGTCACCGTCTTGCCGATCTCCTCCAGCAACGCATCGAGCACGAGACCGGCATCGCCGACGAGGCCGATCCTGGCTTCGACATCCTTGTTGAGATGGTTCGGATCGAGCGTCGAATGGATGATGGTCTTGCCCTTGGGCATCGCAATGCCGAAGCTGGTCTCGGTGAAGGAGCAGCCGATGCCGAGGATGACGTCAGCCTCGCCGAGGAATTTCGGGACGGCGCGCGGCACCGCGAGGCCGCCCGAGCCGAGCGAGAGCGGATGGGTCTCCGGAAACGACGATTTGCCACCGAGGCTGGTGGTGACGGGAATGGCGAGCCGCTCGGCGAGCATCTTCAATTGCGGCCAGGCCTGCGCGTAATGAACACCTTGGCCGGCATAGATCACCGGCCGTTTTGCATTCACCAGCAGGGTGGCGGCCTCCTTCACATGAACGGGATCGGCGCCGTAGCGCGTGCGTAGCACCGGCGTGTAGTTCAGCGGCTCCGGCACCTCCTCGTTCCACATGTCGGCGGGGATCTCGACGATCACGGGCCCGCCGCGGCCGTTCTTCAGCTTCGTGAAGGCGCGGCGGAAGATGTTGGTGACCTCGGTCGCCAGAATGATCGGCTCGGACGATTTCGAGAACGGCTTCATCGCCTCGCTGGAATTGAAGTTCGGCTCGATATGCGCAAGCCGGCGCTGATAGCCCATCGGCAGCACCAGCACGGGCACGGATTCGCCAAAACATTGCGCGACGCCGCCCATGGCGTTCTCCGCACCGGGGCCGTGCTGCATGCAGAACGCGCCGATCGTGCGCCCCGACGTCACCCGCGAGATCGCATCCGCCATGTGCACGCCGACGCGCTCCTGCCGCACCATCACGGGGCGGATCTCGGCCTTCGCCGCATGCTCGATCAGATGGTTGACGGGATAGCCGCAGAGGATCTCGATCCCCTCGCGTCGCATGATTTCCGCAATCGCAGTGCCGAGCTTCATGGCGTCTCTCTCCCTGGGCAGTCCGGTTGGTCCCGGCTGGTTGGGGGAGAGAGGATCAGGAAAACGGGAAACCGTAAAGTACGGCCCGGCGCGTCAACGGCGGGGCAGGCATGCAGGACGCCGCGATGCGCGATCGCCTGGTCCAGGTTCGGGTTTCGGCAGGAGTTTTGCAACGTAGCGCGGGATTCCCGGGAAAATGTTCGGAGGTGACATGACTGACAGCGTGCGCGATCTTTTCGATCGCTGGGAACGGGTCTGGCACGAAGCTCAATATGACCTGATCGCCGACTGCGTTGGCTCGCATTACGTCCGTCACGACGAAAGGGGCGACCGGACTGTGACCCGCGACGAATACACCAGCGAACTGCGGTCAGTTCACCAAGACCGCCCCGGAATCCGCGTCGTGGTCTACGACCACTCCTTAACGGCCGATCGCGCCTGGTTCCGCTTTGCATTTGCCTGGCCTGATTCCACGACCGGCGAGACGCGCAGCCGTGCCGGCATGCAAGCCTACCGCATCGCGGATGGCAGGCTGGCTGAGACCTGGATCACGATGCTTGGCCTCGGCACCACATGGGCGGATGCACCGCAGGAGCGATGGACCAGCCGCAAGGCATGAAGGCATGAGAGGTCCCGGCGGCCGATGTCCTACTTGCAGTTCCGGCAGATCGACAGCCTTCGCTTCAACGCCTCGTCTTCCTGATCGATCAACTGCTGGGCCGCGGTGCCCTTCGTATCCGGATTGGTGCTGGCGCCCTTGGTGGCGTGTGACCTCGCGGGCGGCGTCACCTGACTTGGGGTATCGCTGTCGTCGACGGCGCTGAAGCCGTCGTAGTCGGCGGCGGAATTCGGCGCCGGCGCCGTCACGCCCATCAGAGGCGTCGAAGTCTCTCTGCCGGCCGCTGCCGGCGGATTTCTGGACGTCTTTGCGCCCGCATGCGGTGAAGAGGCATTGGGCGGAGCGATCGAAACCGGTGGCGCCGTCTGTCCGCGCGCGCCCGGCGGCCAAGCGCTGACGACCATGAGACTGAGCGCCAATAGCGTCGTGCTTCTCATCCGCATTCCTTGAGCAACTGTGGCTCAGCGATTGATAGCACCGTCGCGCGGATGGAGCCAACGGGGCGGGGCAAAGCGCCGCCCGCTCGAAATGACGCGTTTGTGGAGGCGACGCCGGCAGACCGGCGCCTCGGACCGTCGCCTATTTCGTGGCCGCGTCGATCGAGTTGAACTTGTTATTGAGGAGGGCGCTGCCGGTGTTGTTGACGATCGTGACGATCGCAAGCGCGATGCCGGCGGCGATCAGGCAATACTCGATAGCGGTGGCTGCACTTTCATCGGCGAAGAAGGACCTGAGCAAAGCCATCGTCAACTCCTGTTCATTCGTCCAACGCAGGCTGGTGCCGTCTTCGGAATGGTAAATTGATTCACTAACTCTTCGGGCGCGTGCACGCGCCAAGATGCAGGTGGGGCGGACCCGACCTCAGGCCTTATATGTTGCCATTCGTTGACTTAAGGTTTCGTCACCCAATTCTGCCGGATTCGACGTTGTCCTCGTCAGGACTTGCTCGTGCGTCCCGGTGCAGTCTTGCCGGCGCGTTCCAGCATGTCGGCGAGGCGGCCGACCAGATAGCTCACCACGTGCGGCCACCGAGCGCGCTGTCGGCGAGGTGCTGGTCCTCGGTCACGTCGGACGACGTGGCGCCGCGCCGGTGATAGACAGCCCCCGACAACAGGTGTGTCGCTTAACGGATTGTTGAGGCTACTTGCGGCGAGCGTCCGCGTTGAGCGCGCGCAGCATCGCGATGCGGGCGAACATCATCCAGCCGCCGCCGGTCTCGGCCGCGTTGATCAGGGTCTCGATCGCGGTCTGCCAATGGCCCACATGCTGCGCATCCTCGGGCAACTGCACGATGTGATCGGCGGCCTGTTGCAGCGTCCGCAGTTTGCGCCCGCCGGGCAGGGAGATGGGATCGTCGAATGCCGCCGACCAAGGCATGTCAGTCCGGTCGACCGGCGAGGGAAGAGATCATTGCGCGATCGAACGGTGCGCTGCTAGCCGGCCTTCTTCGTTCGCGCGGTCGTGCGCACCGGCTTGTCGGCGGCCTTCTTCGGTGCGGGCGCGGCCTTCGCGGCAACTTCCTTGCCGGCCTTGCCGGAGATCGGCAGCAGCATCTCGCGCTGGCCCTCGACGCGCTTCTTCGGCTTCTTGCCCTTCGCAGGAGCGACCTTCGCCGCAGGCGTAGCGTCCTTCTCGTTCGCGATGCTCTTCTTCAGCGCGTCCATCAGGTTGATGACGTTGCCGCCGCTCTTGGGTGTCGCCTTGGCCGCGATCGGCGCGCCCGAGCGCTTTTTGTTGATGAGGTCGATCAGCGCGGTCTCGTAATGATCCTCGAACAGCTCGGGCTCGAACGCGCCGGACTTCTTCTCGACGATGTGCTTGGCAAGGTCGAGCATGTCCTTGGTCAGCTTCACGTCCTGGATGTCGTCGAAGTACTCCTGCTCGCTGCGGACTTCGTAGGGATAGCGCAGCAGCGTGCCCATCAGGCCGCTCTCGAGCGGCTCCAGCGCAATGATGTGCTCGCGGTTGGTCAGGACCACGCGGCCGATGGCGACCTTGTCCATGCTGCGGATGGTCTCGCGGATCACCGCATAGGCGTCGTGGCCGACCTTGCCGTCGGGCACGAGATAATAGGGGCGGATCAGATAGCGGCTGTCGATGTCGGCCTTCGGCACGAACTCGTCGATCTCGATCGTGTGGGTGGAGTCGAGCGCGATGTCGTCGAGCTCGTCCTTGGTGACCTCGATATAGGTGTCGGCGTCGACCTTGTAGCCCTTGACGATGTCCTCGGAGGTCACCTCGTCACCGGTCTCGGCGTCGACCTTGAGATACTTGATCCGGTGGCCGGTCTTGCGGTTGATCTGGTTGAACGAGACCTTCTCGGTATCCGAAGTGGCCGGATACAGCGCGACCGGACAGGTCACGAGCGACAGACGCAGAAAACCCTTCCAATTGGCGCGGGGGGCCATGGGCTACTCCAAACGCAACAGGGACCGACTTATGAGGATACCATCGGGGAACACCGAATCATACACAGGTTCGGTTGGAATCTTGCAACTGCGTTAACCAGTCGCTGACCCCCGCAGTTTGGGCTGATCCAGCCCCGAAAGCCGGAACATCAAATCGGATCCGGCGTTGGCTCAGGACACAAGGTCGCGAGGATGTCGCGGCCCGTCGAAGGCGACAGCCACAGATTGAGGTCCCCATGGCAACCACGCGAGACCAGCATCAGGTCGTCGAAACTGCAACCGAGGCGCGCCAGGGCGAACCCGGCCCGTCCGTGGCGGCGCTGCTCGCCGTCTCGACCGGCCTTGCGGTCCTGATCCTCGCCGTCATCTGGTTCGTGTTCTTCCGGACCTGACGGCCGACCCAAGCAAACCAAAACGGGAAGGGCGGACCTTCCGCCTCGCCGCCTTGCGCGGCACATTGCGCCCGCCATGCCGCCGGCTCGTCCGATGGCCTGGCGGGCGCAGTCGCGTTCGCGACGAACAAATCGTATATGACCAAAAAGTAACGCCGGCAGTTCCCCGCGTTCATATTCAGTTCACGCCGGAATTGCTCATCTGGTGCGGTGTTCATAAGGCCTATTTCTGGAGAGAAGCGTGCGCCTGCTCGTTGTTGAGGACGACCCCGATCTCAATCGCCAGCTCACCAAGGCGCTGACCGACGCCGGCTACGTCGTCGACCGCGCCTTCGACGGTGAGGAAGGACACTATCTCGGCGACAACGAGCCCTACGACGCCGTCGTGCTCGATATCGGCCTGCCCAAGAAGGACGGCATCTCGGTGCTGGAAGCCTGGCGCCGCAACGGCCGCACCATGCCGGTGCTGATCCTCACGGCGCGCGACCGCTGGAGCGACAAGGTGCAGGGCTTCGATGCCGGCGCCGACGATTACGTCGCAAAACCGTTCCATCTGGAGGAGGTGCTGGCGCGCATCCGCGCGCTGCTGCGCCGCTCGACCGGCCATGCCCAGAGCGAGCTCTCCTGCGGCCCCGTCACGCTCGACACCCGCACCGGCCGGGTCAGCGTGTCAGGCAATCCGGTCAAGATGACCTCGCACGAATATCGGCTTCTGGCCTATTTGATGCACCATTCCGGCCGCGTCGTCTCGCGCACCGAGCTGGTCGAGCATCTCTACGACCAGGACTTCGACCGCGACTCCAACACCATCGAGGTGTTCGTCGGCCGTATCCGCAAGAAGCTGGATGTCGACATCATCCAGACCGTCCGTGGCCTCGGCTATCTTCTGACCCCGCCGCCAGCAGGGGCTTGACGGATCCGGGCTTGACGAGCGGCCGGACAGGGGCCTTGGTCGCGTCATGACCGCCGACGCCATGCCGCCCCGAGTCTCCGGAATCATTTCGATGCCCGCCAGCTCGCTCGCCAACCGACTGTTCCTCTCGGCGACGGCGTGGCTCGTGGTGATCCTGGCCATCACCGGCGTGGTGCTGTCCTCGGTCTACAAGAACGCCACCGAGCGCGCCTTCGACCGCCGGCTCAACCTCTATCTGCGCACGCTCATCGCCGAGGTCGCGACCCCCGACGAGCCGCCGGACCGTCAGTTCCAGTCGCTCGGCGAGCCCCTGTTCGAGCTGCCGCTGTCCGGCTGGTACTGGCAGATCACGCGCACCGATACCGAGAAGCCGGAGGTGCGCTCCTCGCGCTCGCTCTGGGACAAGAAGCTGCCGAAGCTGGAGGAGCAGGGCGCCGAGCTCACCGCCGCCGGCATTCGGCTCGCCTATGTCGACGGGCCGGAAGGGCAGAATCTGCGGATGGTCGAGCGTCCCGTCGATCTCGGCGCCGACGGCAAGTTCCTGGTCAGCGTCGCCGGCGACGACACCGAGATTTTCGACGAGACGCGCAGCTTCGATTACTATCTCGGCGGTACCTTCACCGCGCTCGGCATCGTGCTGCTTTTGACCACCGTGTTCCAGGTCCGCTTCGGCCTTGCGCCGCTCAAGCGCATCTCGGAATCCATCGCTGATATCCGATCAGGGCGGGCGGAACGGCTCGAGGGCGAATTCCCGGTCGAGATCGCACCTTTGGCGCGCGAGACCAACGCGCTGATCGACGCCAATCGCGAGATCGTCGAGCGCGCGCGCACCCATGTCGGCAATCTTGCCCATGCGATCAAGACGCCGCTCTCGGTGATCGTGAACGAGGCCAGCGCGCATGCAGCCGATCCGTTCGCGGAGAAGGTGATGGAGCAGGCCGACGTGATGCGCGATCAGGTCGCCCACCACCTCGAGCGCGCGCGCATCGCCGCCCGCGTGTCGGTCGTTGCGACTGTCACGGACGTCGCGCCCCCGATCGAGGCGCTGCGGCGGACCATGGAGAAGATCCACCGCGACCGCGGCATCATGGTCGAGGCCAAGGCCGATCCGTCGGCGAAATTCCGCGGCGAGCGGCAGGATCTGGAGGAGATGGTCGGCAATCTCGTCGACAATGCCTGCAAATGGGCGGCCTCCCGTGTCTTTATCGAGGTTTTGGTCGAGCCGCCGCAGCAGGCGGGGGCCGGCCCGCGCTTACGGATCGTCGTGGACGATGACGGCCGCGGCCTGTCCGAGGCGGAGCGCGCTCAGGTCTCCCGCCGCGGTCAGCGGCTGGATGAGTCCAAACCCGGCTCGGGGCTGGGCCTGTCCATCGTCACCGACCTTGCCGCGCTCTATGGCGGCAGCCTCTCGCTCAGTGGCGCGCCGATCGGGGGCCTGCGGGCCGAGCTGGTGCTTCCCGGAATATAATCCCCTGTTCCCAAGGGGTTATCTGCTCCGCTGGGCGCCGATCCGGAGCAAAACGGGGGTATTGCGGCCAACGTCCTCAACGGCTTCTTAAGGCGCGGCCACCTATGATCGCGCCGGACACATCCTATGTCCGCCACTTCACCGTGCATAACCCGGGCGCATGAGCCAGACATCGATCGAGCGGCTGAGGGAATATCTCGCGCAGCTCCCGCCGCAGTCGCAGGCACTGCTGATGCGGGAGTTCGAGCGCGCGCTCGAGCGCGGTCAGGACACGGCTGTGGCGACCCTCGTGCTCGAGCAGCTGCGCAAGATCGTCCGCAAGACCGAAGCCGACGAAGCCCCTCCACCGCGCACCGATGACCTGTCGCGATTGCTGTTCCAGGTGCTGGAACCGTTCTTGGTCGAGGCGGGCGCCCCGCTCCGGGTTGGGCAGATCCGCCGCTCCTCGCTCCAGCCGATCTGGCAATGGCTCGGCCGTGACGGTGCCCCGGACAAGATCAGTGAATTCGAGACGGCGCTGGCGCGCATGCCGGCCGACAGTGCAGGCCAGGTCGAGGCCCTCGCGCAAAAGCTCCAGGCCGTGGCTGCGGATGCGATCTTCGCGCTGACCGGGCCCGGCGGCGGCGACAAATCGCGCGCGCTCGCCCGCGTCGGCCCGCCCAGCGTGATCGAGGACCTCTATTCGGTTGGAGCCGTGCTCTCCGTCCGCGAGGCGATCGCCACCCTGAACGAGAAGCTGCCGCGCTTCCTGCGCGCTTTCGGCGACCCCCAGATCGCCTCGGTGACGTCTGCGCTCAACATCCCCGTGCTCCAGACGCCGCAAATGCTGCCCTTCGCTCTGTCGATGGTCGTGCAGCGGATGACCGCGCCGTGGCAGATCATCCGCCTCGCCATCAAGATTGCCGCCTCCGACGACGAGATCCGCGTTGCCGCCACGCCTTACGGCGTCGCGGTCACCATGGCCCTGCACGATCTGTCCTGCCTCGCCGCCATCCTGCGCACGGACATCAAGCGCGGCCATTTCGACACCGTCGCCGACAATCTCAAGGCGCTGCATGACGGCGTCCGCGGCCTGCGCACGGAACTCGACCTGCGCAACGATTCCGTCTGGGGCAAGCAGCTGACCTCGATCCGCGCCGACATCTCCAACGCGCTGCAATCCGAGATCGACAGTGTCCCCGGCCGCGTCCGCCGCATCCTGCGCCAACGGCCCGAGAAGGAGATTCCGCCGGGTGCGCGGATCGACAGCACCGAGGTCGAGGAAGCCGCGGCATTGATCGATTTCGTGGCGATCTGCCGCAATTACGCCAGCGAGCTTGCGATCAACGAGGTCACGCTGCGCACCTATTCCGACCTCCAGCAGTATGTCGAACGCTCGACCGAGCAGCTGGTGCAGTCGCTGCGCGCGGCCGATCACAAGGTCCGCACCTATCGCCAGCAGCAGGTGCAGGCCGCGATTCGCTTCTGTCAGGTGCTGTTCGGCGATGATTATGCCTCGTTGATGAGCCGCGCCGCGGAGAACGCAGCGACCGGCGAGCGCAAATCGTCGCGCGCTGGCTGATTCAATCGCATATTTTTGTGATCACAATTTGAGGTTGACGCTGCCGGGCGCGAGCCCTACGGTCGCGTGCAAGCTCTTGGAATTTCTATCTGCAGGCGCATGAAACCCGTTATCAGTTCCATCGAAATCGAGAACCGTGTCATTATCGCCAAATATCAACGGCTGATGACCGGCGCGAAGGTGGTGTTGGTCGAGAAAGCGAGCGGTCGGCAACTGCCCGAGACTGTCACCAGGGTTGCATCGCCTGTTCCGGTCGGAGCGCTCCGCATCAGATTGCCTGATGCCATCGCGCCGGGAACGTACTTCCTGAAGGCCTTCAACGGGCACGGCGAGGACGCCGCACAAAGTACCGACTTCGAAATCGGCTAAGCCGTTGGATTTTCATCATTTCGGGCCTGTGTGCGCTCGCGCCGAATTGACAATTCTCAATTGCCGCATCGTCCGGCCGTGGTGTAAAGCCAGCTATGGGCGCGGCTCGCGCGCTGCCGGAAGCTTGCCAGATGACGCTATGGTTCGTGTTCGCGCTGATGACGGTCGCGGCGATTTTCGCCGTGCTCTGGCCGCTCGGCCGCGGCGCGCGCATGCAGGAACAAGGCAGCGAGGTTGTGGTCTACAAGGACCAGCTCGCCGAGATCGAGCGTGATCTCGCCGCAGGGCTGATCGCGCAACCTGAAGCCGAGGCCGCGCGTGTCGAGATCAGCCGCAGGCTGCTCGCCGCGGCCGGCAGCGAGCCCGCATCCGAGCCGAAGTCGAGCCTCAAATGGCGCCGCGCGGCGGCCGTGGTGGCGCTGGTCGGGCTGCCGCTGGTCGCGATCGGCGTCTACATGCCGCTCGGCTCGCCCCTGCTGCGCGATTTTCCGCTGGCGCAGCGCGAGCGCGGCGCGGGCTCCGGCATGGCGCAGTCGCTGGAAAACCTCGTCGTGCAGGTCGAGCAACATCTGGAAAAAAATCCGACCGATGGGCGCGGCTGGAACGTGCTTGCGCCCGTGCTGGAACGGCTCGGCCGCTTCGACGATGCGGTGCGCGCCTATCGCAATTCGATCACCTACAATGGCGAGAGCGCCGAGCGCAGGTCCGATCTCGGCGAGGCCATCGCGGCTGCCGCCAGCGGCGTCGTGACCGCCGAGGCCAAGACTGAATTCGAGCGCGCGCATGCGCTCAATGCCGACGATCCCAAGGCGAACTACTTCCTCGGCCTTGCCGCCGAGCAGGACGGCCGCAAGGACGATGCCGCCAACATCTGGCGCGCGCTGCTGGCCAAAGCGCCGGCGGATGCGCCATGGCGTCCGCTGGTGCAATCCTCGCTGGCGCGGGTCGGTGGCGGCGGCGTGACAATGCCGGCATTGTCCGATGAGACGATCGCCGCCTCGAAGGACATGAACGAGGGCGATCGCAACGCGATGGTGCGCGGCATGGTCGAGCGTCTCGCCACGCGCCTCAAGCAGAACGGTGACGACGTCGAGGGTTGGTTGCGCCTCGTGCGCGCCTATCTCGTGATGGGTGATCGCGACAAGGCGGTCGGCGCGTCCGGCGATGCCCGACAGGCCGTGGCCAACGATGCCGCGCGGCTGAAGCAGCTCAACGAAGGCCTCAAGACGCTCGGGCTCGATGGATGATGCGAAGAGACGGGCAAGGAACGGATACGCCATGACGCGCAAGCAGCGACGTATGACCATCATCGGCGGCTCGCTCGCCGTGCTCGCGCTTGCGGCGGCGTTGGTGCTCAACGCGCTGCGCGACTCCATCGTGTTCTTCTCGACGCCAACGATGGTTGCTGAGAAGCACGTCGCGCCCGGCAAGCGCTTTCGTCTGGGCGGCCTGGTGCAGCCGGGCTCGCTCCAGCGCGGCGACAACCTCGCGGTGACGTTTGAAGTTGCCGACGGCGGCGCCAAGCTGCCGGTCGCCTACAAGGGCATCCTGCCCGACCTGTTCCGTGAGGGGCAGGGCGTCGTCGCCGAAGGCGCGCTCGATGCCAACGGCGTGTTCAAGGCCGACACCGTGCTCGCCAAGCACGACGAGACCTACATGCCCAAGGATGTCGCCGATGCCCTGAAGAAGCAGGGCCACTGGAAGGACGATTACGGCGCGCAAGCCTCTGGTGGTGCAAAACCTGCGGCGACGACGGCGCAGGGCAACCCGCAGGGAGCGGTGCGGTGATCGCGGAATCAGGACATTACGCACTGGTGCTGGCGCTCGCGCTGGCGCTGATCCAGTCCATCGTGCCGCTGATCGGCGCGCGCCTGCGCGACGCCGCGCTGATGAACGTCGCGCGCTCGACCGCTCTGGCGCAACTGCTGTTCGTCGGTGCCTCGTTCGTTGCGCTCGTGACGTTGCATGTGAACTCGGACTTCTCCGTCGCCAACGTCTACGAGAATTCCCACTCGATGAAGCCGCTGCTCTACAAGATCACCGGCGTATGGGGAAACCATGAAGGCTCGATGCTGCTGTGGGTGTCGATCCTGGCGCTGTTCGGCGGCCTCGTCGCGGCATTCGGCAACAATCTGCCGCTGTCGCTGCGCGCGCATGTGCTCGCCGTGCAGGCCTGGATCGCCAGTGCCTTCTATCTCTTCATCCTGATCACCTCGAACCCGTTCCTGCGCATCGTCAATCCGCCGATCGAGGGACGCGATCTCAATCCGGTGCTGCAGGACATCGGCCTCGCCGTGCACCCGCCGATGCTCTATCTCGGCTATGTCGGCTTCTCGATCTCGTTCTCCTTCGCCATCGCGGCGCTGATGGAAGGCCGTATCGACGCGGCCTGGGCGCGCTGGGTGCGGCCGTGGACGCTGGTCGCCTGGATCTTCCTGACGCTGGGCATCGCGATGGGCTCGTACTGGGCCTATTACGAGCTCGGTTGGGGCGGCTGGTGGTTCTGGGATCCGGTCGAGAACGCCTCGCTGATGCCGTGGCTCGCCGGCACCGCGCTGTTGCATTCGGCGCTGGTGATGGAGAAGCGCAATGCGCTCAAGGTCTGGACCATTCTTCTGTCGATCCTGACCTTCTCGCTATCGCTGCTCGGCACCTTCCTGGTGCGCTCCGGCGTCATCACCTCGGTGCATGCCTTCGCCACTGATCCGACCCGCGGCGTGTTCATCCTCCTGATCCTCTGCCTGTTCATCGGCGGCAGCCTGTCGCTTTTCGCGGGACGCGCGACCTCGCTGAAGCAGGGCGGCCTGTTCGCGCCGATCTCGCGCGAGGGCGCGCTGGTGCTGAACAATCTCCTGCTCACCGTCGCCTGCGCGGTCGTGCTGTTCGGCACGCTCTATCCGCTGGCGATGGAGGTGATGGCCGATTTCAAGATGTCGGTCGGTGCGCCCTTCTACAACCTGACCTTCGTGCCGCTGTTCGCGCTGCTGCTGATCGCAGTGCCGTTCGGGCCGATGCTGGCGTGGAAGCGCGGTGATCTGCTCGGCGTCACCCAGCGGCTGCTCGCCGCCGGTGTCGCCGGGCTCGTTGCGGTGGCCATCGTCTGGGGCTGGACCAGCGGCGGCGCGACGCTGGCGCCGCTCGCGATCGGGCTCGGCATCTTCGTCATCGCAGGCAGCATCACCGACATCGTCGAGCGGACCGGCCTCATCCGTCTGCCGTTCGCGACGGCCATGCACCGCGCCCGCGGCTTGCCGCGCTCGGCCTGGGGCACGGCGTTCGCGCATGCCGGCCTCGGCGTCGCGCTGATCGGCATCGTCTGCGAGACCACCTGGAACAGCGAATACATCGCGACCATGAAGCAGAACGACGTTGCCCATGTCGCCGGCTACGATCTCAAGCTCGACGGCCTGTTTTCGCGCCAGGGGCCGAACTTCCGCGAGATGATCGCCGAGTTCAACGTCAGCCGCGATGGCGAGACGATCAGCGTCATGTCGCCGTCCAAGCGCAGCTTTACCACGCGCGGCTCCTCGACCACGGAGGCCGCGCTGCTGACGCGCGGCGCAAGTCAGCTCTATATCTCGCTTGGCGATGCCACTGCGGAAGGGGCGATCGCCGTGCGCATCTATCACAAGCCGCTGGTGCTCATGATCTGGTGGGGCCCCGTGCTGATGGCGTTCGGCGGCGTGTTGTCACTGTCCGACCGCCGCCTGCGCGTCGGCGCGCCGAAGCCGGCGCGGGCCAGACAGCGCCTGCAGCCGGCGGAGTGATCTGATGCGCCGGATGATGGCCGCGATCGTCGCACTCGTGCTGCTGGCCGTGCCGGCAGCGCACGCCGTGCAGCCCGACGAGATCATGTCGGATCCCGCAAAGGAAGCCCGTGCGCGCGAGCTGTCGCGCGAGCTGCGCTGCATGGTCTGCCAGAACCAGTCGATCGACGATTCCGATGCGCCGCTCGCGCGCGACCTGCGTCTGCTGGTGCGCGAGCGCATCTCGGCCGGCGACAGCAATTCGCAGGTGCTGGACTTCCTCGTCGCGCGCTACGGCGAGTTCGTGCTGCTCAAGCCGCGCTTCGAGCGGCAGACCATGGCGTTGTGGCTGCTCGCGCCGCTGCTGCTGATCGGCGGCGGCGTTGCGCTGTGGCTGCAGATCCGGCGTCGGGCGCGAAGCGGTGCAGACGTACCGGCTCCGCCGCTCACGCCCGAGGAAGAGGCGCGGCTTGCGGCTCTCATGTCGGACGAAGCCAAGTCGTCCTGACTTAAGTCAAGTCGTCCTGACCTCAGTAATGATACTTAGGCTGGCCGGGTCCGCTTACTTCATGCTCTGTTGACCTTTGTCTGGAAGCTTGTCGCGAGATTCGATTCCAGACCTTGAGTCCCCGAGATGTTCGCGAACAGCAATCTGACGATCCGCTTCCTGGTCGGCGCCGTCGTCGCTGCATTATTGTTCCTGCTGGGCATCGGCGGCGGCACCGGATTTGTCGCGGTGCTCTATCTCAACAACGAGATCACCAGCCTGTCGTCGGATTTTTCGGCGCTGAGCGGCTCCGCGCGTGACCATGCGATGCTGATCTACCAGCAGGCCCAGACGGCCTTCTCTTATTTCCTGATCGCCTGCGGCGTGATCGCAGTGGTCGCCGTCGCGATCTGTCTCGCCACTTTCTTCGCCGTGCGCAACGGCATCCTCAATCCGCTGGCGGCCATCGTGCATGCGATGCGCGAGGTCGCCGACCAGAAATTCGAAACGCCCGTGCCCGGCCTGGGCGGCAGCAACGAGATCGGCCTGCTTGCGGCTGCATTGGAAGTGTTCAAGACCAGCGGCATCGAGCGGCGCCGGCTCACCGAGCAGCAATTGCATGAGGCGCAGCACCAGGCCGAGCGGTCGAAATTCCTCGATGAGCGGATCAAACGCTTCAACGATCTCGTGGCCGGCGTCGTTGACAGCGTGGCGTCATCGGCCGTGCATTTGAAGAGCAATGCGGAAACCCTCTCGCGCACCGCCAACGACACCAGCACCAAGGCCAAGGCGGTTGCCAGCGCGGCAAGCCAGGCCAGCGCCAGCGTGCAGACGGTCGCGGGCTCGGCCGAGGAGATGACGAACTCGATCGGCACGATCAGCCGTCGGGTCACCGATGCGACCCAGCGCGCCGAGGGCGCCGCGTCCCAAGCCGAGAGGAGCCGCGACACCATCCACACGCTGTCGGATGCCGCCGACAAGATCGGCGAGGTCGTGCAGCTGGTGCAGGCGATCGCCTCGCAGACCAATCTGCTCGCGCTCAACGCCACCATCGAGGCGGCAAGGGCGGGGGAGGCCGGCAAGGGTTTTGCCGTGGTCGCCTCCGAGGTGAAGAGCCTCGCGCACCAGACCAGCAAGGCGACCGAGGAAATCACCGCGCACGTCGCCAGCATCCAGGGCATCACGGCAGAGACGCGCGAGGCGATCGACGGCATCTCGAAGACGCTGTCGGAGATCTCCTCGATCATGTCGGGCATCGAGGTCGACACCGCCCAACAGCGCAACGCGACGCAGGAGATCACAAGCAGCGCGCAGGACGCCGCCCACGGAACGCTCGACGTCTCCAATCACATCGTCCAGATCACCTCGACCTCAGCCGAGACCGGGCGCATGGCGGCCGAGGCGCGGGATTCCGCGGTCGATCTGTCGCGGCAGGCAGAGACCCTGAAGCGTGAAGTCGACGAGTTCATCGTCAGCGTCCGAGCCAGCTAAACGCCATTAACAAGCACGGTCCTTGCCGGTCGCAGGAACTCGATTAAGTTCCTGCGAGACCACGCCTTTTGGCCTGCGATAAACCGCCGCACCGCTCCTCGCCCTTCATTACAAAAGTTTAACCCCGCCGCCAGCGCACGGTAAGGCGCGAGCCCCCATCTTCAGGTCCGTAGGGTGCTGGCATCCGGCACCAAAAAGGAATTCAAGGCCCCCTGGAGATCCCCTGCATGAGCGACCGTATCGACCTCTCGAACCTTCCGTCCTACCGGCAGCCGCGCCGGTCGATTTTCTCGGCCCGCAGGATCGCGCTGATGGCGTCGGTCGTCGCAGGTCTCGGCATTGCCGTCCATGGCTTCAGCCCGTCGACCTCGCCCGCCGATCTGTTCTCCAGCCCGGCGCACGCGCAGGTCAACAACGAGGTCAAGAAGGTCGAGCGTCCGATCGGTTTTGCCGACATTGTCGAGCGCGTCAAACCGTCGGTGATCTCGGTGAAGGTCAACATCAAGGAAAAGACCGCGAGCAACGATGACGGCGACGATGCGCAGTCGCCGTTCCAGCCCGGCTCGCCGATGGAGCGCTTCTTCCGCCGCTTCGGCGGTCCGGATGGTTTCCCCGGTTTGAAGGGTGGTGGTCGTGGCCGCGTCGTGCAGGGCCAGGGCTCCGGTTTCTTCATCTCGGCTGACGGCTTTGCCGTGACCAACAACCACGTGGTCGACGGCGCCGACAAGGTCGAGGTCACCACCGACGACGGCAAGACCTACACCGCCAAGGTGATCGGCACCGACCAGCGCACCGACCTCGCCTTGATCAAGGTCGAGGGCGGCTCGAACTTCCCGTTTGCCAAGCTCGCGGACAGCAAGCCGCGGATCGGCGACTGGGTGCTCGCTGTCGGCAACCCCTTCGGCCTCGGCGGCACCGTGACCGCCGGCATCGTCTCGGCCAGCGGCCGCGACATCGGCAATGGCCCCTATGACGATTTCATCCAGATCGACGCGCCCGTGAACAAGGGCAATTCCGGCGGTCCGGCGTTCGACACCAACGGCGAGGTGATGGGCGTCAACACGGCGATCTACTCGCCCTCCGGCGGCAGCGTCGGCATCGCGTTCTCGATTCCTGCGAGCACCGTGAAGAGCGTCGTGGCCCAGCTCAAGGACAAGGGCTCGGTCAGCCGCGGCTGGATCGGCGTGCAGATCCAGCCCGTGACATCCGACATCGCCGACAGCCTCGGCATGAAGAAGGCCGAAGGCGCGCTGGTGGCGGAGCCGCAGAAGGACGGTCCGGCGGCCAAGGCCGGCATCGAGTCCGGCGACGTGATCACGTCGGTCAACGGCGAACCCGTCAAGGACGCCCGCGAGCTTGCCCGCACCATCGGCGGCATGGCGCCCGGCGCGTCCGTCAAGCTCAACGTGCTGCACAAGGGCCAGGACAAGGTCGTCACCATGACCCTCGGCCAGCTGCCGAACACGGTCGAGGCCAAGGCTGACATCGATAACGACAGCGGCAAGGGCGCGAGCAAGGGCACCGATGTGCCGAAGCTCGGCATGACCGTGGCGCCCGCCAATACCGTCGCCGGCGCCGGCAAGGACGGCGTCGTCGTCACCGAAGTCGATCCGAAGAGCGCCGCGGCCGAACGCGGCTTCAAGGAAGGTGACGTGATCCTCGAGGTCGGCGGCAAGACCGTGGCCACCGCCGGCGACGTCCGCGACGCCATCACCGCGGCGCGGACCGACAACAAGAACAGCGTCCTGATGCGCGTGAAGAGCGGCGGCCAGTCGCGCTTCGTCGCCATCCCCCTCGCCAAGGGCTGAGCGCGAGGAGCTTTCGAGATGAGGGGTGCCCGCGGCATCAGTCGCCCCCGCCGCCGGCGCCCTTCGGGGGAGCAGCGTAACGTTCGCTTCCCCAGTCTACCTTCCGGTGGAATTACGCCCCCCCTCCGTCGGAAGGCCTAGGGCGGTGAGGTCCCCCCAGCTTCACCGCCCGCCCTTTTTGGCTACCTACCTCCCGTTCGCTTGGCTTGCATGCGATTGCCGCTCGCGCCATGTTTAGAGAAGGTTGACCTCCTTGACCGCCGCCGAACGCACGATGCGCCTCCTCATCATTGAAGACGACCGTGAATCCGCCGACTACCTCGTGAAGGCGTTTCGCGAGGTCGGACACATCGCCGACCACGCCGCCGACGGCGAGGAGGGCCTCGCCATGGCCGAGAACGGCGAGTACGACGTGCTGGTGGTCGACCGCATGCTGCCCAAGCGCGACGGCCTGTCGCTGATCGGCGCGCTACGCGCCAAGGACGATACGACGCCGGTGCTGATTCTCTCGGCGCTCGGCCAGGTCGACGACCGCATCAAGGGCCTGCGCGCCGGCGGCGACGACTATCTGCCAAAACCCTATTCCTTCGCCGAGCTGCTCGCCCGCGTCGAGGTGCTGTCGCGCCGCCGCGGCGGCCCCGCCGAGGACACGCTCTACCGCGTCGGCGATCTCGAGCTCGACCGGCTCTCCCACCGCGTCGCCCGCGGCAAGGACGAGCTGACGCTGCAGCCGCGCGAATTTCGTTTGCTCGAATACCTCATGAAGCATGCCGGCCAGGTGGTGACGCGCACCATGCTGCTGGAGAACGTGTGGGACTATCATTTCGATCCGCAGACCAACGTGATCGACGTGCACATTTCGCGGCTGCGCTCCAAGATCGACAAGGGTTTTGAGCGCCCGCTGCTGCACACGATCCGCGGCGCCGGGTACATGATCCGAGACGGGATCAGATAAGATACGTGAAGCTTTGCCCGGCCGCGGGACCGGAGTTCAATGGTGTCGCCGTTCGCCTCGACGAAAGACAAGAAGGGCTAAACGAGGCAGCGATCAATGCATGCAATGATCCTGACTGCGCGCGGCAAGCCGCTTTCATTTCAGGAGCGAGCGGATCCCGTTCCTGGACGAGGCGAGGTTCGCATCAAGGTCAGTGCCTGCGGAGTTTGTCGAACCGATCTGCACGTCGTTGACGGTGAGCTGCCCGACATTCCCTATCCGATCGTTCCGGGCCATGAGATCGTCGGCCGCGTCGATGCGCTGGGCGAGGATGTCAAGGATCTGGTCCCAGGCATGCGTGTCGGCGTACCCTGGCTTGGTTACACCTGCGGAGAGTGCCTCTACTGCCGCATCGGGAAGGAAAATCTCTGCGATCGCGCCAAGTTCACCGGCTACACGCGCGATGGTGGTTTTGCCAGCCATCTGGTCGCCGATGCCAGGTATTGCTTTCCACTTGGTGAGGACGGCGATGACGCATCCATCGCCCCGCTGCTCTGCGCCGGTCTGATCGGCTGGAGATCGCTGGTCATGGCTGGCGAGGACAAAGCATTGGGCATCTATGGCTTTGGCGCGGCAGGTCATATCGTGGCGCAGCTTGCTCGAAAACAAGGCCGGGCCGTCTATGCCTTTACGCGTGCCGGCGATCGGGATGCGCAGCAGCTTGCGCTTTCGCTCGGCGTGGATTGGGCCGGCGCTTCCGAGGACAGGCCGCCGATCGAGCTCGACGCCGCAATCATCTATGCACCTGTTGGCGCATTGGTACCGATTGCCCTGCGCGCGGTGCGGAAGGGCGGCCGTGTCGTCTGCGCCGGCATCCATATGTCTGACATTCCCGCATTCCCATACGATAGTCTCTGGGGAGAACGGCAGATCATGTCGGTGGCAAATCTGACGCGGCGCGACGGAACCGATTTCCTCGCAGCCGCCGCCAAGGCCGGTATTCGAACACACACGACGGTATTCCCGCTGACCGAGGCCAACGAAGCGCTCGCTCGCTTGAGGGAGGGTAAGCTCGTTGGCGCTGCCGTGCTCCGTCCGTGACGTATCGTTGCAGCTTCAAATGAAAGCAAAGTATCAATCGGCGTTCAATTTGCGCTCTTTGATCCGTGGATTCTGGACCGCTGCGTGCAGTCCCCTCGCACGACGCGCACGCCTCACGAATCCCTGGTAGCGGCGGGACCGGACGCGGGCGAGCGGCGCGCCTGAACGATCTCGATGATCGCAAACATGACGATCACGACCAGGAGCACGACGACGGACGCTGCGGCGATGACCGGGCTGACCTGCAGCAGAATCCCATCCCACATCTGCTTCGGCAGGGTCGTCTTGATGCCACCACCGACGAACAGCGCGACCGTCAGTTCCTCGAACGATTGCAGAAAGCCGGTCACGAAGCCGACGGCAAGGCCGCCAGCCACCAGCGGCAAGGTGATGCGCCAGAACGTGCGCAGCCGTCCGGCGCCGAGCGTCGAGGCCGCCGCATCGAGCTTCCAGTCATACCCCTTGAAGGTCGCCAGCATGACCATGAACACCACGGGCATGGCGATAACCGTGTGGCCGATGGTGATGCCAACGTTGCTTGCCACCAACCCCATCCGCGCGAATAGATAGAACAGCGCGATCGCGATCACGATGGACGGGACCATCATCGGTGAGAGGCAGAGGAGGAACGCGATGCCGCCCAGCCGGCTGCGCGTCCTGGCGACCCCGTAGGCCGCCATCGACGCGATCAGCAGCGTGATGGCCGCCGTCGCGAATCCGATTCCGAATGAACGGGTCATCGCGCCGAGCCAGAGCGGGGAGGCAAAGAACTGCTCGAACCAGCGCCCACTCCAACTCGGCGGCGGAAACGACAGAAAAGTCGAGCCGGTGAAGGCCATTGGGACAAAGGCGATGATCGGCGCCAGCAGCAAAGCGATCATGACCCAGGCGTAGATCGAAAGCAGGACGCCCCCGCGCAGACCGCGGATGTTGCGTTTCCAGATCTCCTCGATCATGCCGCAGATCAGGCCGGCGGCGTTGACCATGGCAAGTCCGGCCCGGCGTATCGGGCCGTTGGTCTTCGTTGGTCTTCCTTGGCCCGTCGTCACGGCCGACAGGTCGAAGATCCGATCGTAGATGAAACAGATCGCGATGGTCGAGATCAGAAGGATCGCGGCGAGTGCGCTGCCGAGCTGCCAGTTCTGCAGCTCATTGATCTGCAGGATGATGAGCTGCCCGATCATCGTTTCCCTGGCGCCGCCGACAAGCGCCGGCGTGATGAAGAAGCCGAGCGAGGCGACAAGAACGAGGAGGCCCGCCGAAGCGACCCCGCGGATCGAGGGTTGGAAGAACACCTGCCAGAACGCGCGCGCGCCGTTCGCGCCAAGTGTCGATGCCGCCATCGTCAGGCGGCGGTCGATCTGGTTCATGACCGGCAACATCGTGATGACCGCGAGCGGCAGCAGCGTGTGCACCATCGCGAAGATGACGGTGGTGCGTCCGAACAGCAATTGATCTCCGCCCTTCAGGCCGATCGCGGCCATGGTTTTCGCCACGATCCCGTTGCGCCCGAGCAGCACCAGCCAGGAAAAGTTCTTGATCAGCGCGCTGGTCCAGAACGGCAGCAATACGAACAAGGCGGCGATGCGCTGCTGGTGGGCCGGCTTCTGCGACAGCCAATAGGCGAGGGGATAGCCAAGCACCAGGCAGAGCACAGTGGTCCAGAGCGCGACCTGGAATGTCGTCGACAGCACGGTGAGATAGGGGCCGCCGTTCCAGATTCGCAGGAACGGAGCGAAAGTCAGCGCGCCGGTGACCTTGTCCATCACGCTGACGGACAACATCTGTGCGGTCGGCCAGACCAGAAACAAGCCCAGGAAGCCGAGGCCGGGCAGCGCCAGCCACAGCGGATCGAGCTTGCGTTTGCGCGCCTTGGTGCGCGGATGCTCGACAACTCCGAGAGACGCAATATCGGCCATCACTCAGTGCTCTCGTTCGATCCGTCGGAGCGCGGTCATCTCGGCCTATGCGCGCTTGGCAGTCCGCGTGGACGCCAATGCGGTGTGGCGGTTCTCAGGCCGTGCCAGGCCGAGGTGCTCACGGAGGGTTCGTCCTTCATAGTCGTGGCGGAACCGTCCGCGTCGCTGCAGCTCCGGGACCACCTTCTCGACGAAGTCTGTCATCGTGCTCGGCAGCGCTACGAAAGAGATCATGAACCCGTCGCAGGCACCCGCCTCGATCCAGGCCTCCATGTGATCGGCCACCTGGGTCGCGGTGCCGCAGAACGTTGCCTTGGCGCGATTGAAGCGGCGCGCGATCTCGCGCAACGTCAGGCCCTGGCGGATCAAGCCTGCGATCTCGTCGAAATAAGCCTTGTGGAGGTTTGATGTCGCGGGAATCCGGCTGACCGGCACCGGTTCGTCGAGCGGGAGATCCGACAGGTCGGTTTCGAGATCCTGTCCGAGGCGCAAGATGCCGACATCGGGATGGACGAGGTCCTGCCAGCGATCGAGCTTGTCGCGGGCTTCCTGCTCGGTGTCGCCGATCACGACTGAAATTCCCGAGGCGATCTTCAGATCGTCGGGCCGACGGCCGAACTTGGCCATCCGCGTCTTGAGATCGCTGTAGAAGGCTTTGGCGGCATCGAGATTGCCGCTCGATCCGAACACCACTTCGGCATGTTCGGCCGCGAAGTCGCGACCGGTGTCGGACGCGCCGGCCTGGATGATGACCGGGCGGCCCTGCGGCGAGCGTTCGATGTTGAGCGCGCCATGCACGGTGAAGTACTTGCCCTTGTGATCGACCAGATGCTGCTTCTCGGGCAGGAAGCTCTGGCACGTCTCCTTGTCGTAGACGAAGGCGCCGTCTTCCCAGGTGTCCCAGAGCGCCTCGACGACTTCGAGAAACTCCTTCGCCTTGGTGTAGCGGTCGGCGTGCGGGGGGAGTCGTTCGAGACCAAAATTGCGCGCCGCATAATCGTTGGCGGACGTCACCACGTTCCAGGCGGCGCGGCCATGCGAGATGTGATCCAGTGAGGAGAACAGCCTGGCGATATTATACGGTTCGTAGAAGCTGGTTGATGCGGTCGCCCCGAGGCCGATACGGGTCGTCGCCCCCGCGATGGCCGAAAGCAGCGTGATCGGCTCCAGGACGTTCATGAACAGCGGCGACCGGCTCCAGGCTCTCAGATTCTCGGTGCGCGCGGCCGGCGTGTCCGCGATGAAGAAGAAGTCGAACTTGCCGCGTTCGGCGAGTTGCGCCATCTCGCGGTAGTAGTCGATATCGGTCGAAGCGTGCGGCCGCGCCTCGTCCATCAACCAGGACGCCGCATGCGATCCGTTGGCATGCACCAGCGCACCGATCACCATCTGCTTCTTCTTGCTCATGACCATCCCTCCATGTTTTCGTGCCGCCGCAGAGATTATTTCTTGCCGCCCATCAGCAGCCATTCCTGGAAGCGCTCGGAGACTGCCGCGTAGTTCTTGCCCCAATAGGCATAGTCGCGCACGGTGAGCCCGGCGAGATTGTCAGGGAGAGTCGGAAGCACCTTGGCGCGTTCGGGCGTGATGAACTTGTAGGCCTTGAGGTTGCTCGGACCGTTGGCGACGATGCTGGAATAGGCGGCCTGGCGCTCGGGTTGCATGGAGAATTTCACGAATTCACGGGCTTGCTTCAGCTTCGTCGTTCCCAGCGGAATCGACCAGCCGTCGATGGAGTAGAGGCCTTTCCAGACGATGTTGACCGGAGCGCCGGAATCGATTGCGGCAAAGGCGCGCGCTGACCAGGTGTCGGCCATGTCGACTTCGCCGTTCTGCAGGATCTGGGTGTTCTGAGCGCCCGCGGTCCACCACACCGCGACCTCGGAGCGGATCTTGTCCATCATCTTGAAGGCGCGGTCGACGTCGAGGGGATAGAGATTCTTCGGGTCCACCCCATCGGCGAGCAGCGCCGATTCCAGCACCCCCTTGGGATTGCGATAGAGGCCGCGGCGCCCCGGAAACTTGGTCGTGTTCCAGAAATCGGCCCAGCCCGTCGGGGCCTCCTTCTTGTAAACGTCGGTGCGGTAGGCCATCACGATGCCGTAGGCCGAGAAGCCGAACCAGTTCGGCATCAGAGCGCCCGGAATCAGTTCATCATCCGGCCCCTTGGTGATTTCGAGCGGCTCGAGGTAGTTCTTCTCCTGGGTCAGGCGCAGCACGTCGTCGGGGGTCACCATGCAGACGTCCCAGAGCTTGCTGTTCGTGTCGACGATGACCTTGAACTGCGTGACCGGGTCGGATTCGTGGGCAACGCCTTCGACGCGGATGCCGGTGGCCTTCTCGAATGGATCATAGAAGGCGGTGCGCAGTGCCGCGCCCGGGGCGCCGCCGACGTCAGCGACGGTGATCTGCTCGGCCGCACTGGCCCGTCCGGACCAGACCGCGGGCAGTGCGACGCCGGTGGCGGCGACGCCTGCGGCCTTCAGAAGCTTTCGTCGTGAGATGCGCGTGGTGGCGGACATTGTTGTTCTCCCCGTGATGCACTGACTGATGTCGGAACGGCGTGATGTAATGGCGTGGCGTCATGCGCCCGATATTGATGGACTGCTGTCGAGGACCCTGGCCTGGTTGCGCTCCCACCGGATAAAGACGTTCTCGTCGATTTCGACCGGCGGCAGGCCGGCCGTACGACGCACGGTGATCGCGGTGCCGCTGGCGAGGCGGACCAGAAGCCGCGTCTCCGAACCCGCATAGATGCTTTCCTGAACACGACCGCTCAACAGCGCGTCGTCACCGCCGCAGAGAACGAGCTTTTCCGGGCGCACCACCAGCGCAGCCGGTCGGCCGGGCTGCATATCGCAACCGTCGGGCAGCGGCAGGATGCCATCGCGTGTCTCGAGGCGTCCGTTGGCAGCAATGCTGCCATGGATCAGATTGGACGCGCCGATGAAATCGGCGACGAACGTGTTGGCCGGCCGTTCGTAGATGTCCTGGGGCGTACCGAGCTGCTCGATTCGGCCCTCGTTCATCAGGCATATGCGGTCAGCCAGTGCGAGGGCTTCTTCCTGATCGTGCGTCACGAAGATGATGGTTGCACCGGTCTCGCGGTGCAGTCGCTTGATCTCGATCCGCATGTCCTCCCTGAGCTTCTTGTCGAGGGCGGACAGTGACTCATCCATCAGGATCAGCGACGGCCGATAGACGAAGCAGCGCGCCAGCGCGACGCGCTGCTGCTGGCCGCCGGACAGTTCGCGGGGAAAGCGGTTGGCGAAGTCCGACAGCCCGACCATCGCGAGTGTGGCGTCCGCCCGGCTCTTGATTTCAGCCGCGGGAACGCGCCGCATCTGCAGCGGGAACGCGACGTTTTCACGGACAGTGAGGTGAGGGAACAGTGCGTAGTTCTGAAACACCACGCCGATGTCGCGCTTGTCAGCGGAATTGTCGGTCTCGTCGCGGCCATCGATGATCAGCTGGCCGCCCGAGGGCTCGACCAGACCGCAGATGATCTGGAGGAGCGTCGTCTTGCCGGACCCCGATGGACCGAGAACCGCGAGCAGCTCGCCGGCGACGACCTTCAGCTCGATCGGTCCGAGCACCGTTGCCTCGCCGTAAGCCTTCGAGATGCCGCGCACATGCAGCTTGACGGTCGATGCGGCCGGTGCCGATGCGGACGTCTGGTCCGATGGGGCGAGCCTGGAGGCCGTATCCTGTGCATTGCGCGACGATCGCCACAACATACGAAACACGTCGCTACGGCGGCTTCGAAGGGGTGGAGCGGCACGGATCGCGTCCATTACAGATCCTGTCAGGTCAACTCGGACAAAGTAAGCCGTCGGGATCCGCAACGTGTAAATTACGAAAACCGGGCCCTTTGCTTAGACGAGGCCTAATCGATGCGGTTGCGGAATTATTGGGCGAACAGTGATCAACCCTTGATCTTCTCGCCTTCGGCGTTGGCGATCGACCGCTATAGCTTTCCGGTAATCAGCGGCGACGATTTTCTTATTTTACGCCTGCAACGGAATCCATAAGTCTCCCGGCCTGACCTCGCGTCTCGGAGGAGCCATAGATGACGAATTCCGCCACCTTGCCGGACGAGCAGCAGCTTCGTGTTGATCTCGCCGCCGCGTTCCGCAGCATCGCGAGGCTTGGCATGCACGAGGCCGTCGCCAACCATTTCAGTGCCGCGATCTCCGCCGACGGACGTCGCTTCCTGATGAATCCGAAGTGGCGGCACTTTTCGCGCATCAAGGCCAGCGACCTGGTTCTGTTCGACCTTGATGACGAGCGAGGCGTCGAGGGACGGCCGGACGTCGATCCGACGGCCTGGGCCATCCATGGCCAGATGCACAGGCAACTGCCCCAGGCACGGGTCGTGATGCATCTCCATCCGCCTTTCGCGACCACGATCGCATCGCTGATGGATCCCCAGATCAAGCCGATCGATCAGAATACCGCGCGCTATTTCAATCGCCTTGCCATCGACGACCGCTATGGCGGCATGGCCGACAGTGAGCAGGAAGGCGCGCGCCTTGCCGCGCTGCTTGGCAACAAGTCGCGGTTGATGATGGGAAACCACGGCGTGCTCGTGATCGCCAATACGGTCGGCGAAGCCTTCGACGACATCTACACGCTCGAGCGTGCCTGCCAGATCCTGGTCCAGGCCTACGCGACGGGGCAACCGTTGAAAGTGCTCCCCGACGCCGTCGCTGAAAGCACGGCGCAGGATTGGGAGCAGATTACGGATTTCTCGATCGCGCATTTCGAGGAGATGAAGTGCATCCTGGATGCCGAGGACCCGTCCTACGCGCATTGACGGTTGCCGGAGAGCGGTGTTCCGGCAGGTCTCGGAATGCCGCTGAGAGATCGAGACAGGAGCGGGCATGATACGCACGGGCGAAGAATACAAAGCCTCCATTCGCGACGGCCGCGCGGTCTATATGAACGGCGAGAAGATCAAGGACGTCACCGTCCATCCGGCGTTCAAGCCGCTGGTTGACCTCAGGGCACGGATCTACAACCTTCAGCATGACCCGGCGACGCGGCATCTGATGACCTACCGCGAGGACGGCGAGGTCAATGCGATCAACAACAAGTTGCCGCTCAGTCAGCAGGATTGGTGGGACAAGCGTCGCGCGACCGATACGGTTCTCGAGGATGTCGGCGGCATCATCACCCGCGTCGGCGACGAGACGGTCGGCGAAATGTGGTCGCTGTTCGACGGGCAGGACGTGCTCAACGACGTCGATCCGCAATTCTCCAAAAACATTCGCAACCACATTCTGAAGGTGCTGCACTCCGATCCGTTCCACGTCTCGGCAAATACGGACCCCAAGGGGGACCGCTCCAAGGCCCCGCAGGACCAGGATCCCGACATGTTGCTGCATGTCGTGAAGGAGACCGACGCCGGGATCGTGGTGCGTGGCGCCAAATACGAGACAGCCGCGGCCTACGCCAATCAGGCGTTCACCAAGCCGACCATCGCGAATTGGGGCGATGACGCCTATTCCGATTACGCGGTTGGGTTCATCTGCGATCTCAATGCCCCAAGCCTCAAATTCATCTGCCGCACCGGCTTTGCGGGCCGCGCCCCGGCCGAAGACTACCCGTTGTCGAACCGGTTCGACGAGGTCGATACGCTGGTGATCTTCGACGACGTCCTGATACCTTGGGACAATGTGCTGTTCTATCGGCATACGAAGGCGGCGGCCTACATCCGGGCCACGCTGCATCGCTACTCGGCCTTTGCCTTCGTGCAGCGGAATCTGAAATTGGCCGACATGCTGATCGGCGCGGCGCTGTTCAACGTTCGCCAGACCGGGCTCGAGAAACGGCAAGCCGTGCAGGAAAAGCTCTCCAATCTCGCGATCTATCGCGAGGGGATCAACGCGCATCTGACGGCGGCAATCGCTTTGCCCGAGCGCAGCCCGGGCGGCCTGATGATGCCCAACCAGTCGCTGCTCTATACCGGGCGCGTGCTGGCTTGCTCGCAGCTGCACGAGATGATGCACGTTGCGCGCGAACTGTGCGGCGGCCAGGTCTGCGTGACGCCGGACAAGGCGGCATTCGAGGATGCCGAGACCGGGCCGTGGCTGGAGAAGTTCTACACCGTCAATGAGCATTGGATCGCCGATGACCGGCGCCGGCTACTGTCCTTTGCGCGCGACCTGCTCAACTCGGACTATGCGGGCCATCGGCTGACCTTCCAGCTGTTCGCGCAGTCGGCGCCGTTCGCGCACCTTGCCGCGGTCTATCGAAATTTCGATTGGGACGGTCCGCTCGATTTCGTGCGCAGATCCGCAGGACTCTCGGAGAGGGTCATGAAAGAGAAGGGTGCTCAGACCGGGGATCGTGCCGTCAACCAATGGTTTGGACAGATCCGCGATGCGGCCGAATAGCGAGAGGGCATGACATGTCAGCCATAAGCGTGCAACCGACGGCAATGGACATTCGGACGCAGTTCCTCGACGGCATGAGCCGGGCCGCATTTTGCGTCAACGTCGTGACAACGGATGGGCCGGCGGGGCGTGCCGGCGTCACGGTCTCGGCGATGTCGTCGGTCTCGGCCGACGGCAGCACTCCCACCGTTTTGGTCTGCATCCATCATCAGAGCAAGACAGCGGCCGCGATTGTCGACAATGGCGTGTTCTGCATCAATATCCTGCGCGACGACCAGGCCGATATCGCCGATCATTTTGGTGGCCGCAGCAAGTTTGGCGGCGATGATAAGTTTGCATATGGGCAATGGCTTCCGAGTGAGACCGGAGCGCCGCGGCTGGCTGAATCCGTGGTGGCATTCGACTGCCGTGTCATGTCGTCCGAGCGCGTCGGCACCCACCACATCTTCGTCGGCGCGGTCGGCGCGGTGACGGTGGGCTCGGGGCGGGCCTTGATCTATGCCGATCGCGTCTACGGCCGCGCCCATCCCATCCCGGCTTCTCAAGCCTCGTAATCGTTTTACTCCGACATCAGGATCAGTCGATGACCCATAAACGCATCCGCAAGTTCAACACCAAGGACACATATCCCGAGCAGAAGCTCGACAACGATCTGTGCCAGGTCGTGGTCGCCAAGGGCAGCATGGTGTTCGTGCGCGGCCAGGTCGGCCAGGATCTCGACACCGCGGTCAATGTCGCCATCGGCGATGCCGCCGGCCAGACCGAGCAGGCGATGACGAACGTCAAGACGTTGCTGGGGGAGGCGGGCGCAGAACTCGGCGACATCTGCAAGATCACGATCTACATCACCGATCCCCGCTATCGCGAAGCGGTCTATCGCAAGATCGGAGAGTACCTCAAAGGGGTCTTCCCGGTCTCGACCGGGATCGTCGTGTCGGCGCTGGCGCGGCCGGAATGGCTGGTCGAGGTCGACGTGACGGCCGTCATCCCAGACGGCAGGTGAGGGCTGCATGACCTTCTCCCTGACGGCACGATGCCCGGACACCGGGATGTTCGGCATGGTGATCTCGTCCTCGTCTCCGGCCGTTGCGGCCCGCTGCGTCCATCTGCGCGCGAAGGTCGGTGCGGTCGCGAGCCAGAACATCACCGATCCCGCGCTGGGTCAGATCGGTCTCGATCTGCTGGCGCGTGGTCTGAGTGCAACCGAGGTCCGCGACGCGCTGGTGGCCTCGACGCCGTTCATCGCCTACCGGCAACTCGTGGTGGTCGATTCGCAGGGACGCAGCACGTCCTATTCAGGCGCCAATACGCTCGGCATTCACGCCACCCATGGTGGCGACGGCGCGATTGCCGCGGGCAACATGCTCGCCAATGCCGAGGTGCCGGCAGCCATGGTTTCGGCCTATCAGGGCAGCGCAGGCGAGCCGTTTGTCGAGCGGCTGCTGGCGGCGCTGAGGGCCGGGCTCGCCCAGGGGGGAGAAGCCGGACCGGTTCATTCCGCCGGCCTCCATGTGGTGCGCGACGTATCCTGGCCGATCGTGGATCTCCGGGTCGATTGGAGCGATGGTCCGATCGAGGAACTCGGCAAGCTCTGGGAGGTCTACCAGCCCCAGGTCGACGCCTATATCGATCGGGCCAGAAACCCGTCCGTTGCGCCCGGTTTCGGCGTCGCCGGCGACGACAGGGCCTGATCGGGCGCGCGCCCATGCTATAAGTCGGCTCCGTGGAGTCCGATGCAGGGGGCGAACAGAAGCTGATGAGATATACGCTACGCCAGATCGAATATTTCATCGCCACAGCGGAGACCGGAAGCATCACTCTGGCGTCGGAGCGGGTAAACATCTCACAGCCCTCGATCTCGACGGCGATCGCGCATCTGGAGGAGGAACTCGGGACCCAGCTTTTCGTGCGCCGCCACGCCCAGGGCTTGTCGCTCACATCGGCGGGGCGCGTGCTGCTCGTGGAGGCGAAGCGGCTGATCGAGCAGGCCGAGCAGGTCTATTCGGTCGCATCCGAGGTCGGCGAGCGGATTCGGGGGCAATTGTCTCTGGGAAGCCTGGTCACGCTGGCGCCGATGGTCATGCCGGAGCTGTCGCACTCGTTCACGTCGACCTATCCGGAATCGCGCATCATCCAGACGGTCGCCGACCACGAGCAGCTGCTGGAGCGCCTGCTGCGCGCCGAGCTCGACGTCGCCATCACTTACGACCTCTTGATTCCCGACGAGTTCGAGTTTCTGCCGCTGGCGAGCCTGCCGCCGCATGTCGTGGTCAGTGAAGCCGGCCCGCTGGCACGCCATTCTGCCGTGAGTTTGCAGGAGCTTGCGAGAGAGCCGCTGATCCTGCTGGATCTGCCGATCAGCCGCGAATACTTCCTCAGCATGTTCATGAAGGAAGGCCTCGAGCCGAACATCGTGTCCCGTTCCACGCATCAGGACGTGATCCGGACCATGGTCGCCAACGGCTACGGCTACACGCTGGCGAACGTTCGGCCGCGCTGCGAGATTGCGTTGGACGGCCGGCGCGTGTCCCGGGTTCGGCTGTCCGGCGATCACAGGCCGATGGTCATGGGCGTGCTGACCCTCTCCCAGGGACGAAAATCCAGACTGGTCGAGATGTTCGAGCAGCATTGCCGCCGCTTCGTCTCCGACGCCTATATCCCCGGTATGGTCGCGCCCGTCATGGAACGCCGCACCTTCCGCGGACTGGTCGAAGGCGAAGAGAACCGGCCCGAAAAGGGCATGCCGGACTGAACGGCTCACGTTGCGTTGCCCGACGTGTGGCAGGGCATATCGAAATCCGTCGAAGCCCATCGGTTTTTTCAATTTTCGTCCAGATGACGCGGCTGGCTAGTGTTCGTGCGGCCGTGCGCGTTTCGACTGGTACGCGTTCTGCATCGCACTGCCGCGGTGAGTGCCGACCGTGCTGGACGGAGGTGTAAGGCATCCATGACGAAACCGACGATCTATTTCCTCAATGGCCCGAACGCTAATCTCTATGGCCTCGATCGCAGCGGAACCTATGGTCGCGAGAGCTTCGTCTCGATCAAGAAGCGATGCGAGGATCATGCGGCCACGCTTGGGCTCGCGCTCGATTTTCGTCAGTCGAACCATGAAGGCGTTCTCGTCGACTGGATCCAGGAGGCACGGGAGAAGGCCGCGGGCGTCGTCATCAACGCTGCCGGGCTCACCTATACGTCGGTTGCGATTCTCGATGCGCTGCTTGCCTTCGAGGGGCCGATCATCGAGGCGCATATGAGCAACATCTGGAAGCGCGAGCCGTTCCGGCATCATTCCTATGTGTCGCGCGCCGCGACGGGTGTTGTTGCCGGCCTCGGCGCGCTTGGCTACGAGCTTGCATTGACGGCTGTCGCGCGGTTGATCGCGGAGCAGTCGGCGCGATGACATCCGAATTGATGGTGTTCTACAGCGCCCATGATGATTTCAACGCGTGGCGCGCGGCACTCGCGGCCGAGGACGTCGAACTGCGCCAGGCCGATGATATCGACGAGGTCGGCCGTGTCCGGCACGCGCTGGTCTGGAAGCCGCCGCACGGCTTCTTCGCGCGCTTTCCCAATCTCGGCCTCGTCGTCAATCTCGGTGCCGGCGTCGATGCGCTGGTCGGGCGCGCCGACCTGCCTGATGTGCCGATCACCCGCCTGTCCGATCCGAAGATGGCCCGCATGATGGCCGGCTATGTGCTGTTCGCGGTGCTGCGGCATGCGCGCAACATTCCCGCCTTCGAACGGGCGCAGCGCGAGCGGCGCTGGCACTACGTCCATCCGCGCGATCCCGAGACGATCGACGTCGGCGTGCTCGGTCTTGGCGAACTCGGACTGACAGCCGCGATGGAATGCGCCCGACAGGGCTTTCGGGTGCGCGGCTGGGCGAATTCGCCGAAGGCGGTTGACGGGATCGAGACCTCGGCGGGCCCAAATGCGCTGGAGGCGGTGTTGAGGAAAAGCGACATCGTCGTCTGCATGCTGCCGCAGACCGCGGCAACCCGGGGGCTTCTGGATGCCGGCAGGCTCGCACAGATCAAGCCGGGGGCTTGCTTCGTCAACGTGTCACGCGGCAGCATTGTCGATGAGCCTGCACTGGTCGAGGCGCTACGAACCGGCCATATTGCCGAGGCGACGCTCGACGTGTTCGCCACCGAACCGCTGCCGTCGGAAAGCCCGCTCTGGACCATGGACAATGTGCTGATCACGCCGCATCTGGCATCCATCGCGCTCCCGGCCTCCGCCGCCCGGCAGATCGGCGAGAATGTCCGCCGTTCCCGGACCGGCGAGCCGCTGCTAAGTCGCGTCGACCCCAGGCGGGGTTATTGATTCCCGGCTCGAACAGGGCACCGATCGCAAACGCGCCGCGGGTTCAATCGGGCGAGGCTCTGCACGGCCGCAGGCAGCGTATTGCCGAGAGGCTGTGCACTTTGCGCAAAAGCACGCGCGTGATTGAGTAACAATCGAGCACCGGGGACGAGACGCTGTCCGGCCGGCGACAGCGTGGCGCCTCTTGCCAGATGTCGCACGAAGACCTGAATGCCGAGTTCCGCCTCGATCTCGCCACGTGCATCCTTCAGTCGCGTTCCCTGTGGCGGCCGTTTCGACACCTCCCCGAGGGCGCGGGCGAACCTCATCGTGTTTTCCTATGCATCTCCAAAGATAATTATATTTTCCTTATGCTGGCTGCTCCTGCACCTTTTCGTCCGGTGCAACAGGAGCCGATCGATGATCCGCACGGGCGAAGAGTACAAGCAGGGCATTCGCGATGGCCGCGAAGTCTGGATCGACGGTGAGCGTGTCAAGGACGTCACCACGCATCCTGCGTTGAAGCCGATCATCGACGTCAAGGCGCGCATGTACGACATGGCGCATGAGGAGCGTTACAGCAGCGATCTCACCTATGTCGAGAGTAACGAGCGCCACTCGATCTTCTACAAGCCTCCGACGGTGCAGAAGGACTGGCACGACAAGATCAAGGCGCTCGATCACTTCATGAAGGACATCTCCGGCGTCGTGACGCGCGTCGGCGACGAGACCATTGGAGAGATGTGGTCGCTGACCGATGGTCGCGACGTCTTGGCCGAGATCGATCCCCGCTTCGCACCGAATATCGACCGTCATATCCGCGCCGTGGTCGAAAAGGACGTCTTTCACGTCTCCGCCAACACCGATCCGAAGGGCGATCGTTCGCTGCCGCCGCAGCAGCAGGACCCCGACATGATGGTCCATGTCACGCGCGAGACCGACGCCGGCATCATCATCCGTGGCGCGAAATACGAGACCGCGGCTCCCTATGCCGACCAGGCCTATCTGAAGCCCACGGTCGGCGCATGGTCGACCGAGAAGCTGTCGGACTATGCGGTCGGCTGCATCGTCAAGATGGGGGCGCCCGGCGTCAAGCACATCTGTCGCAGCGGTTTCGCCGGCCGCAGCAATCCGAACGACTATCCGCTCGCCAACCGCTTCGACGAGGTGGAGGCGCTGGTCGTGTTCGACGATGTCCTGATCCCGTGGGAAGACGTCTTTTTCTATCGCCACACGCGCGCCGCCCAGTTCGTGCGCTCGACGCTGCATCGCTATTCGGCATTCCCCTACGTGCTGCGGCTGCTCTACGTCGCCGACATGATGATCGGGGCGGCGATGTGGAACGCGAAGCAGACCGGTCTCGACAAGCTCCAGTCGGTTCGCGAGAAGCTTGCCGATCTCGTCTGCTACCGCGAGGGCATCAACGCGCATCTCACGGCGTCGATCGCCATGGCAGAGAAGAGCTCGGGCGGGCTGCTGATGCCGCAGCAGTCCATGCTCTACGCGGGACGCGTCTTTGCCTGCTCGCAGCTGCCGGCAATGATGCACATCGCACGCGAATTGTGCGGCGGACAGATCTGCATCACGCCCAATGCGAATGCGTTCGATGCCAAGGGCAGTGGAGAGTGGCTGAACAAGTTCTACTCCTTGAACGATCAATGGCAGGCCGACGATCGCCGCAAGCTGCTTGCCTTTGCGCGCGATCTCCTCAACTCGGATTATGCCGGTCATCGCCTGACCTTCGTGCAATTCGCCCAGGCGCCGCACTTCAATCATCTGGCCGCGGTCTACAACAACTTCGATTTCTCCGGCCCGCTCGATTTCGTGAAGAAGTCGGCTGGCTTGTCGGACCGCATCGATGGAATGGCCCCGTGAGCTTGCAAGCTGTGCGGGTAGCTGCTGCCGCGACCTATGTCAGACTGCCTCTCGAACAGGCATGAACGTCACTCTCGTTGTGAAAGTCCTGATCCTTCCGGATCTCGCAAGCAGACGAAGATCGATGTGATCGCTGAAACTTCGATGATTGAACCGCGTCAGGGCTGATCGACCGTCAGCTTTCTATCAGACAAGGTGCCGATCTCCCGTGCGGGAAATCGGCACCTTTGCTCGTGCCTTTCGCAAGTGTTTTCAAAGAGTTGCTGGCTGATCTGGCACGCCCTTTGCTTTTTGATCTGCGTCAAACATTGTTGTGAGGGTTGGAGATGAAACGTGTCCTGAAGCACTTCGCGATGGCGCTGTCGTCGGTGCTGATCGTCGGTGGCGCACCGTCCGCGGCCTCTGCTGAAGAGAAGCTCGTGGTCAGCACCTGGGGCGGCAGCTTTCGCGATCTGATCGACGAGTCGATCGCGAAGAAGTTCACGGCGGAGACCGGCGTCAAGGTTGAGTACGTCACCGGTGGCACGATGGACCGGCTCAACCAGGCCAAGCTGGCGGCCGGCAAGCCCGAGAGTGATGTGACCTTCACGACGGCCCATGTCGGCTGGCTCTATGCAAACGACAATCTGTTCGAGAAGCTCGACCTCGCCAAGATCCCCAATGCGGCGCATCTGGTGGAGCAGGCCAGGATCAGCCCGTACCACATTGGCGCCTGGGCCTATGTCTATACGATCGGCTATCTGCCGGACCAGCTGCCGAAGGGTGTCAGCTTCGACAGCTGGGAAGGGCTCTGGAATCCGGCGCTGAAGGGTATGATCTCGTCGCCCGATTTCGATCCCAGCCATGTCATCGCTGTCGCCGCGAAACTGTCCGGCGCCGATGCCGCGCATTGGGAGGCCGGAAAGGACAAGCTGAAGGCGCTGAAGCCGAACTACAAGGCCTTCTACACCAATGACGCCAACAGCCAGCAGATGTTCGCGACCGGAGAAACGCCGGTCCAGGTCGTGCTGTCGATGAATGCCTATTACATGCGCGACCAGGGAGTCCCGATCAAGCTCGTCATTCCCAAGGAGGGTGCGGTGCTTGGTGTCGACACCATGGGTATCACCAAGGGCACGGCCAAGGCTGATCTGGCCTACAAGTTCCTGAACATTGCGCTCGATCCGGCGGTGCAGGCACAGATTGCCGATCTCAAGAAGGGCAGCCCCGTGGTCGATAATGCGAAGCTCCGGCCCGAAGTGGCTGCGCTCCCCGGCGTGTTCACGACGCCCGACCAATGGGCAAAACAGACCCTCATCATCGATCACAAGCTGCGTGCCGAAAAGACGGCCGAGTGGCGCAAATGGTTCGCCGAGAACATGATGGCTCCCTGAGCGAAAGGTGCGGCCCGGCTGCGGCCGGGCCGGCGTTCCCAGCGCGGAGTTCGCCGAGGAGTGGTCATGATCAAGCGCCCGTTTCTGGGATGGTTCGTGTCGCCGGCCGGGCTCGTCGCGCTGGGGCTGACGGCGGCGATGGCGGCCGTGTTCCAGTTCAGCTTGAGGGTCTACATTCCGGGCTCGCTGGACGTGGGCGGGTTCACATTGCAGAATTTTGCGGCCATGCTCCGGCCGCTTTATGCGCTCGCGTTCTGGAATACGATCCTGCTCTGCTTTGAGACCGCGGCCTCCACGCTGATCCTGGCTTATCCGCTCGCTTATGCGCTCGTCCGCACGAGAAGTTCGGCTGTGCGCTCCTTCATCCTGATCGCGGCGGTGACGCCGCTGTTTCTGGGGGAGGTGGTGCGGACCTATTCCTGGATGATCGTGCTCGGGAACAACGGCTTCCTAAACACTCTGCTGGTGAAGCTTGGTTTCGTCGAGCGGCCTGTCCAGATGATGTTCACCGCTGGCGGCGTGATCGCAGCGCTGGTCCATGTGACGATGCCGATCATGGTCATCATGCTGGCCGCGGGTCTGTCGCATATCGATCGGAATTGCGAGAAAGCGGCGGAGAGCCTCGGCGCCGGACCGATCCGCGTCTTTCTGACAATCACCCTGCCGCTGTCGATGCCGGGTATTGTCGCCGGCTTCTCGACTGCGTTTGCCTGGACATTCAGCGCCTTCGCGACGCCGCAACTGATCGGCGGCGGGCGGGTCAGCACGGTATCGACCCTGATCTATCAGCTCGGCTTCTCGTCGTTCAATTTCCCCTTTGCGGCGAGCCTGTCGATCATTGGTCTTGCGCTGTCTTTGGCCGTCATCGCATTGCTGAAGCAGGCGACCCGGCCGCTGGAGCGGCTCGCGAGCGCCACATGAAGCGGTCGCCGGCCAACATGGCGCTGAGATGGTCGGGGCGCATCCTCGTCGCTGCGATCCTTCTGTTCGTGCTGCTGCCGGGCATCGTCGTGGCCATTACCGCGTTCAACGACCGTGCCATTCTGGCGTTTCCGCCGCAGGCATGGTCGCTACGCTGGTTCTGGCGGGCCTTCTCATACAGTGACTTCGGCCGGGGCTTCTGGAACGGCCTCACGGTGACGTTGTGGGCGTCGAGCATTGCCTTGGTCGTCGGCGCGGCCTTCGCCATCGCGATCCATCGCTACAATTTCGTCCTGAAGTCGCTCCTCGAGGGCATCCTGCTGTCGCCGCTGATCATCCCGCACTACACCATTGGCCTCGGCGTGCTGATCCTGGCATCGCAGGCGGGCGCGGGGCGCGGCTTTCCGCTTGTGATCCTGACCCACGTGCTGCTGGTGCTGCCATTCGTGATGCGCAGCACCTTCATCTCACTGGAAAATCTCGACGGCCGGCTCGAACTCGCTGCCTCCAGCCTCGGTGCACGACCTGGCCGCATTCTGCTGACCGTGACGATCCCGTTGCTGCTGCCGGGACTGCTCAGCGGCTGGCTGTTTGCCGCGATCCTGTCGTTCAACGAGTTCACGGCCACGCTGTTCGTCAGCAGCCAGGCGACGCAAACGCTGCCGGTCGCGATGTATAATTATGTGCGCGAGTTCGCCGATCCGACGCTGGCTGCGCTGTCTGTAATATATATCGCCGTCACGGCATTGCTGCTGAGCCTCGCCAATGCCTTCCTCGGCCTCGGGAAGATTCTCAATGTTGATGCACACTGATCGGATGGGCGCGACCGCGGGCAGCGAGGCAGGCCGGCAAGGCCAGCCCGCGGTCCAACTCGACGGCGTGACCAAGCGCTTCGGCAACTCCGTCGCCCTTCACGAAGCCTGGCTCAAGATCCAGCCGGGTGAGTTCATGACCCTGCTCGGCCCGTCCGGCTGTGGAAAGACCACGCTGCTCAATCTCGTCGCCGGCTTTCTCGAAGCCGATGGTGGCGAGATCTTCATCGAAGGCACGCTCGTCACCGAAACGCCGGCCCACCAGCGCGAGATCGGCATCGTCTTCCAGAATTATGCGCTGTTTCCGCATATGAGCGTCGCCAACAATATCGCCTACGGTCTGAAGACCCGCGGCATCGACAGGAAGCAGATTGCGCGCCGGGTCGACGAGGCGCTGGCGCTGGTGAGGCTGGACGGATTCGGTGACCGCAAGCCGCGGCAGCTTTCGGGCGGCCAGCAGCAGCGCGTCGCACTGGCGCGCGCGCTCGTCATCAAGCCGAAGGTGCTCCTGCTCGATGAACCGTTCTCGGCGCTCGACAAGAATCTGCGCGGCTCGATGCAGGTCGAGCTGAAGCAGATCCAGCGCGAGCTCGGCGTCACCACGATCTTCGTGACCCACGACCAGGGCGAGGCGCTGTCGATGTCTGACCGTATTGCGGTGATGTCGGCGGGGCGGATACGTCAGATCGCCGCGCCCGGTGATGTCTACCGCCGTCCCGCGGATCGCTTCGTGGCATCCTTCGTCGGGAATGTGAATGTCCTCGCCGGACGTCTCGTCGAGCGGCGCGGAGAGGTCGCGACCGTCTCCGTCGGCGACATGCGCCTGGAGGTTCCAGCGGCGCCGCTCGCGAAGCTTGCCATCGGTGACGATGTGGACGTCTTCATTCGGCCGGAGCATCTGGCCGTGACGTCGGGACGCACGCCGGGATCGCTCTGCGGAACAGTGACGACACAGGTGTTCCAGGGCGATCACATTGATCTCTACATCGACATCACCGGCGTTGCGCGCGCGCCGGTCCTGCTGCGCGCGCCGGGGATCGCGGCCTTGTCGTCCTGTCCGGCCGGTGCCGATGTCGGACTGACCGTGGGGTCCGACGATGTCGTGGCATTTCCTCCCGAAGCACGCGAGCCGTGACAGGCGCGTTTCGGGGCACGAGGACCGAACCAAAACGGTTCATCAAGCGGTGTAATTCCGACCTGGTGCGCTTGGAAAGAGAGCGCGCGATCGGCGCCTGCAGCCGTGAACCCGTCAAACAGACCGTTCGTCGTGCGCCGCGCCCGCCATCGTCCGTCGACGCCTTTTGGTCGTGTTGCGCTCCGGCAGAGGGGCAGCCGTCCGGCCTTGCGGCTCAGGCTGATAACCCAGTCGGATCGATAGAAGTTCTGCGTGGGTCATCACGGCGCGTGCGAGCTCGGGCACCCGTTCAGGCGTGACGCGGCGAGTCGGGCCGCTCACACTGATCGCCGCGAAGACGCGACCGGTGCTGTTGCGGATGGGCGCGCCCACGCACCGCAACTCCGGTTCGTGCTCGCAGTCGTCGATCGAATATCCGCGTGTCCTGATCGCGGCCAGTTCCGCCTTCAGGCGCTTCGGCTCGACGATGGTGTTCGGCGTGAAGCGGGCGAGGCCGGCGCGGATGACGCGCTCGATCACCGCTTCGCTCTGGAAGGCGAGCGCGGCCTTGCCGACGCCGGTCGAGTGACAGGGCGAGGCCTCCATCGTGATGACGGTGTTGTGGGGCCGCGCGATCTGGTTGCGGCGGTTGACGAAGACCATCTGCGCACCATCGAAGATGCACAGGTGCACGTCCTCACCGCTGAGTTTGGCGAGCGTATCGACGAAAGGCGGCGCCTCGCGATAGAGCGGCAGGTTGGTGAGGGCGCTACCGCCGAGCTCGAACAGTTTTATCCCAAGGCGGTAGCGGTCGCGGCTCGCCTCCTGTTCCAGGAACCCGACGCTGCGCAGGCTGTCGACGATCCGATGAACGGTGGTGCGGGGCAGACCGGTGCGGCGGGCGATCTCGACCACGCTGAGCTCGGGATCGGTGGAGGAAAATGCCTCCAAGACCTCGAGCATCTTGAAGAGCGACTTCACGCTCTGTCGACTGCTATCGACGCTAGTCATGTCGGACCTTTCGGGCGGCACCACGATGCAATATTCAGGACGCGGACCATATCCGACTTAGACGGAATCGGGCGCGGCGGCAATGCGGCCGCGCCCGTTCTCGAATGCTTACTCGGCCGCAACGAGCCTCACGCCGCCTTCGATCTCCATCAGCGGCTTGAGCGCGGCGGCGATCGCCTCCTTCTGTCGGCTGGTCGGCGCCGGCATCGGCTGCCGCGGCAGGCCGCTCGGCGAGCCCTGCAGGGTGAGGGCGTGCTTCACGCAGGCCGGCAGGTTATCGCCGACGATGGTGTTCCAGAACCGCAGCAGGCGCTTGTGGATCTCGAGCGCAGTGGCGTGGTCGCCACGCTGGACCGCATTCCATAGCGCGACGCAGGCGCCGGGCACGGCGGCGGGATTGGCTGCGATGGTGCCGTGCGCGCCGAGCGCGAAGGACGGGTAGAGCAGCGCATCGACCGCGGTCAGCACCACCTTGCCGGCGGGCACATCGAGCAGCAGGTCGGCCATCAGCTTGAGGTCGCCCGCGCTCTGCTTGACGCCGATCACGCCCGGCAGCTCGTTCATGATGCGCAGAAGCAGCGCGGGGCTGAGATAGTTCCAGGGCACGACGTTGTAGATGATGACCGGCTGCTTCACCGACTCCGACAGCGTCTTGAAGTGGCCGACGGTCGCATCCTCGTCCGGCTTGAACAGATAGTGCACGGGCGTGATCTGGAGCGCGGCGACGTTGACATGCTCGATGGCGCGGGCGCGGGCGATGGCCTCGCGGGTCGAATTGGCGATGATGCCGGCGACGAGCGGGATCTTGCCATTCAGCTCTTCCGCGCAGGCCTCGATCAGGCGGCGGAATTCGTCGGCGGTGAGCGTGTGACCCTCGCCGGTGCTGCCGCCGACGCAGACGCCATGCACGCCCTTGTCGAGCAGGAATTTCACCTGACGGCGAAACGCCTTCTCGTCGATGTCCCCGTTCTGGTCGAACGGCGTGGTGAGGGGCGGAATGATCCCGGTGATCTTTGCTGGCACGTTTTCCTCCTTAATTGTCCGGAATGTGAACACAGGAATATGACGAATGATCGCGCGGCGTCAAGTCGAGGTCGTCACGAGCGAAATTTATGGCACAGAAAGTTGCGGCGCGCGGCCTGCATTGGCGAAAAATCTCCTTGACATGTGGAATGAGACGCTGCTCATGATGTCCGCAATACGGACAAAAAGCCCGAGCAAGGCGCTGCCTTGCCGAAGCCGGAGGTGACGTCATGAGCGAGTTGGTAGGGTCGATCGGGGCCGACAGGGCCGCGGATCAGTCGGGCGCAGCGGTCAAGGCGCGGCAGTCCAGCGACATCCGCAAGGTTGCGGTGGCAAGCGCCATCGGCAACATGATCGAGTATTACGACTTCACACTCTACGCGACCGCGACTGCGCTCGTGTTCAACAAGATCTTCTTTCCGAGCACCGATCCGCTGGTCGGCTCGCTGCTCGCCTTCGCCACCTTTTTCGTCGGCTATTGCGCGCGCCCGCTCGGCGGCGTGCTGTTCGGCCATTTCGGCGATCGGGTCGGCCGCAAGACGGCGCTACTCCTCACCATCCTGATCATGGGGCTGGGAACATTCCTGATCGGACTGATGCCGACCTATGAGCAGGTTGGCGTGGCCGCGCCGGTCTGCCTGATCGGCCTGCGCCTGCTTCAAGGCATCGGCATCGGCGGCGAGTATGGTGGCGGCATGGTGATGACGGTCGAGCATGCGCCGGCCCAGCGCCGCGGCTTCTTCTCCTCGCTGGTCCATATCGGCGTGCCCGGCGGCTTCCTGATCCCGATCGCGCTGCTCGGCGTTCTCTCGACCTCGATGAGCGAGGGCGACTTCCTGGCCTGGGGCTGGCGGATTCCGTTCCTGTTCTCGATCGTGCTCGTCGCGATCGGAATCTTCATCCGCTTCCGCATCTCCGAGACGCCCGCGTTCAAGCGCGTGCTGAACGAGGAGGGCACCGCCAGCGTCCCCGTCGTCGAGGCGGTGCGCAACCATGCCGGCAACATCCTGTTCGGCATCGGCGCCAAGATCGCCGAGAGCGGGCTGTTCAACATCTATGCGGTGTTCGCGATCACCTATTGCAAGACCAAACTGGGACTTCCGAGCCAGACCATCCTGAATGGCGTTCTGGTCGGCTGCGCGCTGGAATGCATCACGCTCCCGGTGTTCGGCGCGCTGTCGGACCGCATCGGGCGCCGCGCCGTCTATGTCGGCGGCATGCTGTTCCAGGTCGTCCTCGCGCTCGTCTTCTTCCAGATGCTCAACACCGGCCATACCGGCATGATCTGGCTCGCGATCGCGCTTGGTCTCGCGCTCGGCCATGGCTCGGTCTATGGCGCGCAGGGCGCCTATTTCTCGGAGCTGTTCCCGGCGCGCATTCGCTACAGCGGCCTGTCGCTGGTGCAGCAGCTCGGTCCGATCCTCGGCGGCGGCCTGTCGCCGCTGATCGCAACCGCTCTGCTGGCCGAAGCCGGTTCGCCCGCCTGGGTCGCCGCCTACATGGCCGCCATGGCGCTGCTCTCGGCTGCCTGCACCTTCGGCCTGCGCCCGCTACGCGCCGGCGCTTGAGGTTCGGCGTTGCGCCAGAGGCGGTCGTAACCGTTGGCGATCGTGGCCGAGGGCGCCCATCACCTCGAAGATGCCGCGGGTGACGTCGAGTGCGACTTCGCCAGCATGAACATTGGCGCCGGCGATGACCACACAGGCATCGCCGCGCGTCGCGGATTGCACGGGAGGCATCCGTGCGGTGGTCGCAGCCATGGGCTGCGCGCCTCGCCTTCGGAGATTGCGTAGATTTAAGTAGAGAGTTGAGCCCCGCGCGACTATATTTTGATCCGCGACGGCAATGCGGTTGTCGTGTTATAATTCATTGAAATCGCAAGAGAAATTTGTGGTCTCATCTTGCCATTTCACCTGGGACCTACATGATCCGTGACGGCATTCGGTAAACTCGTCCGCACCACGGCATTCCGGCTGACGCTGGTCTACCTGTTCCTGTTTGCGATCTTCGCGGCCTCGCTGCTCGGCTATTTCGCCTGGAACACGCGGCGGCTGATCACCGAGGAGATCACGCAAACGGTCAACTCCGAGACCTCGGAGATCAACGAGATCTACGGGCGCGGCGGCATGTATCGCTTGGTGCGCGCGATCGAATATCGCGCGCTGCGGCCGGGCGCCAACCTTTACCTCGTGACCACGCCGACGGGCCAGGCGGTTGCCGGCAATGTCGGCTCGCTGGCGCCGGGCGTGATGGCGACGCGCGGCTGGTCGGAGACGGCCTACCGGCGGATCGAGGATGCCAACGAGCGCGACCACCGCGCGTTGGTGCGTGTCACCGAACTGGAGAACGGCTTTCGGCTTCTGATCGGCCGCGATCTCGACGAGCGGCGGCGCCTGTTCGGCATCGTCGCCAAGGCGGCGCAATGGTCGGTCCTGATCGTCGTGGTGCTTGGCCTCGGCGGCGGCATCTTCGTGGCGCGCCGTGTCCTGACGCGTATCGACGCCATGACCGGCACCACGCAGCGCATCATGGCCGGCGACCTCAGCGGGCGCCTGCCGGTCGGGCGCAGCGGCGACGAACTCGACCGCCTCGCGGAAAACCTCAACGCCATGCTGGAGCGCATCGAGGCACTGATGGCGGGGTTGAAGGAGGTCTCCGACAACATCGCCCACGATCTCAAGACGCCGCTGACGCGCCTGCGCAACCGCGCCGAGGAGGCGTTGGCGAAATCGGGCGGCGAGGCCGATTACCGCGCCGCGCTGGAGCGGACCATCGAGGAATCCGACGGCCTGATCCGCACCTTCAATGCGCTCTTGATGATCGCGCGCGCGGAGTCCGGGCAGGCGCGCGGCAACATGGACGATTTCGACGCCGCCGATGTTGCCAATGGCATCCACGAGCTCTACGAGCCGCTGGCCGAGGACGACGGCATGACGCTCAAGGTGAAGGCCGATCCGACGCCGATCCACGCCAACCGCGAATTGATCAGCCAGGCGCTCGCCAATCTGGTCGAGAACGCCATCAAATACGGCAAGCCGGTGACGCAGACCGGTGGGACCGTGGTGAGCATGGACGGCAGGCAGATCACGATCGAGGCGAGGCGCGAGGGCGACCAGGTGCTGCTCAGCGTCACCGATCGCGGCCCCGGCATCCCCGAGGCCGATCGCAAACATGCCGTCGAGCGGTTCGTGCGGCTCGAGGCCAGCCGCACGCTGCCGGGCTCCGGCCTCGGCCTCAGCCTCGCCTCCGCCGTTGCGACGCTCCATGGCGGGGAATTGCGGCTGGGTGATGCCCATCCCGGCCTCGTCGCCACGCTGGTGCTGCCGGCGCGCGCAGGCGACAGGGTTGCTCCGCCAATACCGGATGTGCCACAGAAGGTGGCATGAACCCCTCCGCGCCGGGAAACGCGGACAAGACTGGTGAGAGCCTGGCCGCGCGCTTTGCGGAGGCTCCCCATATTGCCGCTTCCACCACCGACGAACGACGCTTTGACAATTGGCTGGCCGAACTCGAGCCGGCTCAATCGGCCCGTTTGGAAGCGTTGCTGGTTCAGCCCTTCGCCCGGACTATCGTCGACGGAATCGCGGAATTCTCGCCCTATCTGTTCGATCTGGTGCGTGCCGATGCGCCGCGTCTGATCCGCTTGCTCGAATGCGATCCGGATCTGCATCTTGCGGCGCTGATCGCCGAGGCGAGGGACGCAGTGCTGGCGGCGGGCGACGAGGCGGAGGTGATGCGGCTGCTTCGCCGGATGAAGGCGGAGGCGGCGCTGCTGATCGCGCTGTGCGACATCGGCGGGGTCTGGCCGGTGATGCGGGTGACGGCGGCGCTGACCGACGTCGCGGTCTTCTCGGTGCAGGCGGCGCTCCAGTTCCTGCTGCGGCAGGAAGCCGCACGCGGCAAGATCCTGCCGCCCAATCCGGAGGCACCGGAAGAGGGCTGTGGGCTGATCGTGCTCGCGATGGGCAAGATGGGGGCGGGCGAGCTGAACTATTCCAGCGACATCGACCTCATCGTGTTCTTCGATCCCGACAACACGACGCTGGCACCCGACATCGAGCCGCAGCCGTTCTTCGTCCGCGTCACGCAGGGCATGGCGCGCATCCTCCAGCAGCGCACCTATGACGGCTACGTCTTCCGCGTCGATCTGCGGTTGCGTCCCGATCCGTCCTCGACCCAGGTTGCGATCTCTCGCGTCGCTGCTTTGCATTATTACGAGCGGGAAGGGCGCACCTGGGAGCGTGCCGCGATGATCAAGGCGCGCGCCTGCGCCGGCGATGCGAGGGCGGGCGAGGCGCTGCTGGCCGAGATCGCGCCGTTCGTCTGGCGCAAGCATCTCGATTTCGCCGCGCTTGCCGACGTCCATGACATGAAGCGGCAGATGCAGACCTATCGCGGCCAGAGCGAGGTCGCGGTCGAGGGCCACAACGTCAAGGTCGGCCGCGGCGGCATCCGCGAGATCGAGTTCTTTGCGCAGACCCAGCAGCTGATCGCCGGCGGCCGCCATCCGGAATTGCGGGTGCGGCCAACGCTCGCTGCGCTGGGTGTGCTCGCCAGCAGCAACTGGATCACCTCCGCGGCGCGCGACGAGCTGACCGTCGCCTATGAATTCCTGCGCCGGGTCGAGCATCGCCTCCAGATGGTCGCGGACGAGCAGACCCATGCACTGCCTGATGACAAGGACGCGGTCGAGCGCTTCGCCCGCTTCTTCGGCTATCCCGATCGCGAAGCCTTCGCGCGCGACCTGCTGCGCCAGCTCGAGATTGTGCAGGGCCATTACGAAAAGCTGTTCGAGGGCGACGATCCCACCGGCACCGCGAAACTGCCCGCGCTCGATTACGGTGCGGGTCCCGACGATCCGCGCCTGCTGCAGCATCTGGCGACGCTCGGCTTCAAGAAGCCCGCCGCGGTCGCACAGACCGTGCGCGACTGGATCACAGGCGATTATCGCGTGTTCCGCAATGAGGCGACGCGCAGCGCCTTCATCGAATTTGTGCCGGCCCTGATCGACGGCCTTGCGCATGCCGAGGAGCCGGACCGCGCGGTGGTGTCGTTCGATCATTTCCTCGGCGCGCTCCAGCGCGGCGGCCGGCTGATCACGCTGCTCGGCCAGAACCGCGATCTCGTCGCGCTGGTGGCGCTGGTGCTGGGCGCGGCGCCCCGGTTAGGCGAGATGCTGGCGCGGCAGCCGCAGCTGATGGACGGCCTGATCGATCCGCGCTTCTTCGGCGCGATGCCTGACAGGCAGGAATTGTCGGCAAGACTTGCGGCGACGGTGCAGGACGCGGCCTCCTACGAGGAATTCCTCGATCGCCTGCGCCTGTTCGGGCAGGAGAGCCTGTTTCTGATCGGCACGCGTATTCTCTCCGGCACGGTCTCGGCGCAGCAGGCGAGCACGGCCTTTGCCGACGTCGCGGAAGGCATCGTCCACACCGTGCATGGCCTCGTCGCCGATCGCTTTGCCGCCCAGCATGGCCGCATCAAGGGGCAGGAGACCGCAATCATCGCGATGGGCCGGCTCGGCAGCCGCGAGATGACCGCGTCATCCGATCTCGACCTGATCCTGCTCTACGATTTCGACGGGGACAATCCAGACTCGGATGGAGCGAAGTCGCTGCACGGCGCACATTATTTCGCCCGCTTCACCCAGCGCCTGATCAGCGCCTTCACGACGCGCACCAATTACGGCGTGCTCTACGAGATCGACATGCGGCTGCGTCCGTCGGGGCGCGCCGGCCCCGTCGCCTCGAGCCTGGCCTCCTTCTCGGACTATCAGGCCAATGAGGCCTGGACCTGGGAACACATGGCGCTGACGCGCGCACGCGTGGTGTCATCGTCGGCTGAATTCCGCGATCAGATCGAGCGCGTCATTCGCGACGTGCTGACCCGCCGCCGCGATCCCGTCATCATCGCCAACGACGTCGCCGACATGCGCGGCGCGATCGCGCAGGAGAAGGGCGAGACCGACACCTGGGATCTCAAATACGCCGCCGGCGGGATGATCGACATCGACTTCATCGCGCAATATCTCCAGCTCGTGCACGCCCATGCCAAGCCCGACATTCTCGACGTCAGCACGCTCCAGGTGCTGGAGAACGCATGCCGGCTCGGGGTGCTCGCGCAGCCGGAAACCGAGATCCTGCGCGCCGCAGCGCGGCTCTATCACGATCTGACGCAGATCCTGCGGCTCTGCGTCAGCGACCGCTTCAAGCCCGAGACCGCCGGCACCGATCTGTTGCGCGTCATGGCGCGCGCCGGCGACGCGCCGGATTTCTCGTCGCTGGAGGCACGCGTGAAGGAGACGCAAGGCGAGGTGCGGCGCGTTTTCAAGGCGCTGCTGGAAGGGAAATAGTCTGCTTCAGCGAGGCGATCGCCTCGCGCACGTTCGGCTCGAGGCCAGCACCGCCCGCGTCGAGATGGGCGAAGATCGCGCGCTTCATCCGGGGGTCCCAGAACTTCCTGATGTGGTCGGCGATTCCAGGCACGGCCTTGTCGCGGCCCTGGCTGCGGAAGAACAGGCCGATCTGGTTGGCCATGTAGACGAGGCGGTCAGGCGACGACATCGATGATCTCCTGGGCACGACGGGCCGCAACGCGGCCCGGTCGCGTGAACACTTCAAACCCGTCGCTGCGGGCGATCGCGATCAGCGTGATGCCGGCCGCCTCCGCGGTGCGCACCGCGAGCGCGGTGGGGGCGGAGACCGCGACCATCACAGGTGCGCCGATGGCGGCGGTCTTCTGCACCATCTCGACCGAGACCCGGCTGGTCAGCAGCACCATGCCGGCGCTGGCATCGGTGCGGCTGCGCGCCAGCGCGCCAGCGAGCTTGTCGAGCGCATTGTGGCGGCCGACATCCTCGCGCAGGGCCAGGATGCCATTCGACGGCGACCAGAAGGCTGCGGCGTGGACCGCGCGGGTCTGCATGTTGATCGATTGCAGCGGTGCGATCGCCTGCATTGCCGTCATGATCTGCTGCGGCGTGAACGATTGTCCCTGCGGTACGACGGCCGCGGGCCGCACCGCCTCCGCGATGGAGTCGATGCCGCAGATGCCGCAGCCGGTCGGGCCCGCGATGTGGCGGCGGCGCTCGCTGATGCGCGCGGCGTCTTCGGGGGCCAGCCACATGCGCAGCTCGATGCCGTCATCGAGGCGCACCACATCGAGCGACTTGATGTCGTCGACGGTTTTGATGATGCCTTCGTCCAGGCTGAAGCCGACGGCGAAATCCTCGAGGTTCTGCGGCGTTCCCATCATGACGGCATAGGTGCCGCCATTATAGGTCAGCGCGAGCGGCGTCTCCTCGGGAATCAGCCGCGCGCCCTCGGAGGCTGCGCCGTCGCGCCAGATCTCGCGGTCGATGGCATGGACCGGCACGTGCATGCCGCTACTCCGCAGCCTCGGCCGGCACGATGCGGCGGGAGTGCCGCGCCTGCTCGTCATAGGCCTTCTGCCAGTCGGAGGGGCCGTTCGACGGCGAGATCTGCACCGCCGTGACCTTGTATTCGGGGCAGTTGGTGGCCCAGTCCGAATAGTCGGTCGTGATCACGTTGGCCTGCGTGTCCGGATGATGGAAAGTGGTGTAGACGACACCCGGCGACACCCGATCGGTGATCTCCGCGCGCAGGGTGGTCTCGCCGGCGCGGCTTGCCAGCCGCACCCAGTCGCCGTCGCGCACGCCGCGCTGCTCGGCGTCGTGCGGATGGATCTCGAGGCGATCCTCGGCATGCCAGACCACGTTGTCGGTGCGGCGCGTCTGCGCGCCGACATTGTACTGGCTGAGGATGCGGCCCGTGGTGAGCAGCAGCGGGAAGCGAGGCCCGGTGCGCTCGTCGGTCGCGACATATTCGGTGACGATGAACTTGCCCTTGCCGCGGACGAAGCCGTCGATATGCATCACCGGCGTGCCCTCCGGCGCCTTCTCGTTGCAGGGCCACTGCACCGAGCCGAGCTCGTCGAGCTTGGCGTAGGAGACGCCGGCGAAGGTCGGCGTCAGCGCCGCGATCTCGTCCATGATCTCGGAAGGGTGGCTGTAGTTCATCTCGAAGCCCATCGCCTTGGCAAGGCCGATGGTGACCTCCCAGTCGGCCATGCCGTTTTTCGGCGATATCACCTTGCGGACGCGCTGAATGCGGCGTTCGGCGTTGGTGAAGGTGCCGTCCTTCTCGAGGAAGCTCGAGCCGGGCAGGAAGACGTGAGCGTAGTTCGCTGTTTCGTTCAGGAAGAGGTCGTGGACGATGACGCATTCCATCGCCGACAGCGCCGCCACCACGTGCTTGGTGTTGGGATCGGACTGCAGGATGTCCTCACCCTGCACGTAGAGGCCCATGAACGTGCCTTCGATCGCGGCGTCGAACATGTTGGGAATGCGCAGGCCCGGCTCCGGGTTGAGCTTGACGTTCCAGAGCGCCTCGAACTGGTCGCGCACGGCATCGCCGGAGATGTGGCGATAGCCCGGCAGCTCGTGCGGGAACGAGCCCATGTCGCAGGAGCCTTGAACGTTGTTCTGGCCGCGCAGCGGGTTCACGCCGACGCCGGGACGGCCGACATTGCCGGTCGCCATCGCGAGGTTCGCGATCGCGATCACCGTGGTCGAGCCCTGGCTGTGCTCGGTGACGCCGAGCCCGTAATAGATCGCGCCGTTGCCGCCGGTGGCGTAGATGCGGGCGGCTTCGCGCAACAGCTTCGGATCGACGCCGGTGAGGATGGCGGTCGCTTCCGGGCTGTGCTTCGCCTGCGCGACGAAAGCCGCCCATTCCTCGAACTCGCTCCAGTCGCAGCGCTCGCGCACGAAGGCTTCGTTGACGAGGCCCTCGGTGACGATGACATGCGCCAGCGCGGTGACGACGGCGACGTTGGTGCCGGGCATCAAGGGCAGATGCAGCGCCTTCACATGCGGCGATTCCACCATCTCGGTGCGGCGCGGATCGATCACGATCAGCTTTGCGCCCTGGCGCAGCCGCTTCTTCAGGCGGGAGGCGAACACCGGGTGGGCGGAGGCGGGGTTGGCGCCGATGATCACGGCGACGTCGGTGTGTTCGACCGAGTCGAAATCCTGGGTGCCGGCCGAGGTACCAAACGTCTGCGACAGGCCATAGCCGGTCGGCGAATGGCAGACGCGGGCGCAGGTATCGACATTGTTGTTGCCGAAGCCGGCACGGATCAGCTTCTGCACCAGATAGGTTTCTTCGTTGGTGCAGCGGGATGAGGTGATGCCGCCGATGGCATCGCGCCCGTACTTCTGCTGGATGCCGCGCATCTTCGCCGCGGCGAACGAGAACGCCTCGTCCCAGGACACCTCTCTCCAGGGATCCTCGATCCGCTCACGGATCATCGGCTTCAGGATCCGTTCCTTGTGATTGGTGTAACCCCAGGCGAAGCGGCCCTTGACGCAGGAATGGCCGCGATTGGCCTTGCCGTCCTTGTACGGCACCATGCGCACGACTTCCTCGCCGCGCATCTCCGCCTTGAAGGCGCAGCCGACACCGCAATAGGCGCAGGTGGTCACGACCGAATGCTCGGGCTGGCCGATTTCGATCACCGACTTCTCCGTCAGCGTCGCGGTCGGACAGGCCTGCACGCAGGCGCCGCAGGAGACGCATTCGGAGCCGAGGAAGCTCTCGCTCATGCCCGGCGAGACGCGGCTGTCAAAACCGCGACCGGAGATCGTCAGCGCAAATGTGCCTTGCACTTCCTCGCAGGCGCGGACGCAGCGCGAGCAGACGATGCATTTGGAGGGATCATAGGTGAAGTACGGGTTGGACTCGTCCTTCGGCATCCAGGCGGCGTTGACCTCGCCGTTGGATTTCGCAAACACGTGGTTCTCGCCCTCATAGCCGTAGCGAACTTCGCGCAAGCCCACAGCACCGGCCATGTCCTGCAACTCGCAGTCGCCATTGGCGCCGCAGGTGAGGCAGTCGAGCGGATGGTCGGAGATGTAGAGCTCCATCACGCCCTTGCGCAGCCGCTTCAGCCGTTCGCTCTGGGTGTGGACCACGAGGCCGTTCATGACCGGCGTGGTGCAGGAGGCCGGCGTGCCGGCGCGGCCCTCGATCTCGACGACGCAGAGCCGGCAGGAGCCGAACGCATCGACCATGTCGGTCGCGCAGAGTTTCGGGATCTGATGACCCGCATCCATCGCGGCGCGCATGATCGAGGTACCCTCGGGCACCGTGACCTCGTTGCCGTCGATGGTCAGCGTGACCATCGTGGTCGATTTGGAGCGCGGCGTGCCGTAGTCGATTTCTTCGATCAGTGACATCGTCGTTCTCCTATTCCGCGGCCTGAAGCGTCGTCGGGGCGGGAACAAAGTCCTCCCGGAAGTGCTTCAATGCGCTGAGCACGGGGTAGGGCGTGAAGCCGCCAAGTGCGCAGAGCGAGCCAAATTTCATGGTGTTGCAGAGGTCTTCGACGAGCGCGAGGTTTTCGGCCACGCGTTCGCCGCGGATGATCTTCTCGATGGTCTCGACGCCGCGGGTCGAGCCGATGCGGCAAGGCGTGCACTTGCCGCAGGACTCGATGGCGCAGAACTCCATCGCGAACCGCGCCTGCCTGCGCATGTCGACGCTGTCGTCGAACACGACGATGCCGCCATGGCCGATCAGGCCGTCGCGCGCCGCGAACGCCTCGTAGTCGAACGGCGTGTCGAACAGGGCACGGGGGAAGTAGGCGCCGAGCGGGCCGCCGACTTGCACCGCACGAACCGGCCGGCCGGTAAAAGTGCCGCCGCCGATATCGTCGACGAGTTCGCCCAGCGTCACGCCGAACGCGGTCTCGAACAGCCCGCCATGGCGGATGTTGCCCGCAAGCTGGATCGGCATCGTGCCGCGCGAACGGCCCGTGCCGAAATCCGCATAGGCCTTGGCGCCTTCGGCGAGGATGAAGGGGATGGCGGCGAATGACAGCACGTTGTTGATGACGGTCGGCTTGCCGAACAAGCCGTGATGCGCGGGAAGCGGGGGCTTGGCGCGCACGAGGCCGCGGCGGCCTTCGAGGCTTTCCAGCAGCGAGGTCTCCTCGCCGCAGACATAAGCGCCGGCGCCGACGCGCACTTCCATGTCGAAGCTATAGGCCGAGCCGCCGATCTTGTCGCCGAGATAACCGCCGCGCCGCGCGGCCTTGATCGCGGCATTCATCGCTTCGACCGCATGCGGATATTCGCTGCGGATGTAGATGTAGCCCTTGGTGGCGCCGACGGTGATGCCTGATATCGTCATGCCTTCGATCACCAGGAAGGGATCGCCTTCCATGATCATTCGGTCGGCGAACGTGCCGCTGTCGCCTTCGTCGGCATTGCAGACGATGAACTTGCGGTCGGCCTTGGTCTGCGCGACGGTCTTCCACTTGATGCCGGTCGGAAAGCCCGCGCCGCCGCGGCCGCGGAGGCCTGATGCGGTGACTTCCGCCAAAATCGCGTCCGGGCCGAGCGAGAGTGCGCGCTCAAAACCCTTGTAGCCGCCATGGGCGCGGTAGTCGTCGAGCGAGCGCGGGTCGATCACGCCGCAGCGGGCGAAGGTGACGCGGGTCTGGCGCTTCAGCCAGGGGATCTCGTCGGTGGCGCCGACGCGCAGCAGATGCGGCGTGTTGCTGGCGAGCGCGTCGAGCAGGGAGGGCACGTCGGTTTCGGTGACGGGGCCGAAGGCGATTCGGCCCTGCGGCGTTGCGACCTCGACCAGCGGCTCCAGCCAGTACATGCCGCGCGAGCCGGTCCTGACGATCTCGACCTTGATGCCGCGCGTGGCCGCGGCCGCCTCCAGCGCCAATGCAACCTCGTCGGCGCCCACGGCCACCGCACCTGCGTCGCGCGAGACGAAGATCCGCATGTTCATCGCTGCGCCTCCGCGACCAGCGCGTCGATGCGCTTCTCGTCGAGCCGGCCGATGAGGCGGCCATCCAACATCGCGGACGGCGCGGTCGCGCACAGGCCGAGGCAGTAGATCGGCTCCAGCGTGACGCGATCATCCGCTGTCGTGTTGCCGAGCGAAATACCGAGCTTCGCTTCGGCCCGCGCAGCCAGCGCATCGCCGCCGGCGGCCTGGCAGGCCTCGGCGCGGCATAGCTTCAGCACGTGGCGGCCCGCCGGCTTGTGGCGGAAATCATGGTAGAAGGTGAAGACGCCGTGCACCTCGGCGCGCGACAGGTTGAGCGCCTGCGCCACCATGGGAATGGCGGCCTCCGGCACGTAACCAAACGCCTCCTGAAGAGCATGCAGGATGACCAGCGTCGCGCCCTCCTGGCTGGCATGTTCGGCGATGATCTCGGCGCCGCGCGTCTCGTCCCAAGACTCGTATGAAGGTTCGTACGAAGGCTCAAAAACCGCTGTCATTCTTTGTTCTCAACCAGAGCGTCCCTGGCGCCAAACTATTTGGAATCATTCGAAGATCAATAAAGCTGTCTCATGCTGCGATTGCGGATTCTGATCGATTGACGAAGCCGATGGATCGATATGAAATCGCAATCGAGGCCGTTCTGCTTGCCGGTTTTTCCGTGTTGGTAACGACCTGCCGTGCTAGCTTGCATGCCAGAAGAGAATTCGAGGGGACGACCGCTTGATCGACAAGCTTGAACTGCTGCTGGCGCTGGCGAAGGAGCGGCATTTCGGACGCGCGGCCGAGGTCTGCGGCGTGACGCAACCGACCATGTCGACCGGGCTGAAGCAGCTCGAGGAGATCCTCGGCGTGATGCTGGTCCAGCGCGGATCGCGCTTTCAGGGTTTTACGCCGGAGGGCGAGCGGGCGCTGGATTGGGCGCGGCGGATCGTGGGCGACGCGCGCGCCATGCGCGATGAGATCAACGGGCTGAAGCACCAGCTCTCCGGCGAGATCCGCATCGCGGCGATCCCGACCGTGCTTGGCATGGTCGCCCAGCTGACGACGCCGTTCCGCGCGAGGCATCCCGAGGTGCGCTTCCGCATCCAGTCGACGACGTCATCGGAGGTGCTGGGGCTGCTCGAAAATCTGGAGGTCGATGCGGGGCTGACCTATATCGAGAACGAGCCGATCGGCAAGGTGCGCACCATTCCGCTCTACAACGAGAGCTATCGCCTGCTCACCGCGCCGGATGCGATGTTCGGCGACCGCGACACGGTGACGTGGAAGGAGGTCGGGCAGGTGCCGCTGTGCCTGCTGACGCCCGACATGCAGAATCGCCGCATCATCGATCGCGCGCTGCGCTCGGTCGGCGCGGAGGCGACGCCGACCCTGACCTCGAACTCGCTGCTGGTACTGTTCACGCATGTGAAGACCGGCCGCTGGGCGAGCGTGATGCCGGCCAAGCTCGCCGAGACCCTCGGCCTCTCCGACACGGTGCGCTCGATCCCGATCACCGATCCCGATGTCAATTACAGCATCGGCCTGGTGATCCCGCAGCGCGATCCCATGACGCCGCTGATCGCGGCGCTGGTCAACGTCGCGCGGGAAGTCGCGCCGTCGCTGCAGTCGTAAGGACCGAAGCGTTTTCGAACGAAGCTCTACGCCGCCGCCGAGATCCCCGCCGCCGCCTTGATCGCGTCGCGCGGCAGGGTGACGCGGACGACGGTGCCGACGTCGATCTTCGAGCGCAGCTTCATCGAGCCGCCGTGGAGCTGGGCCAGCGAGCGGGCGATGGCAAGGCCGAGGCCCGAGCCGTGATAGGTCTTGGTGAGCTGGCTCTCGACCTGCTCGAACGGGCGGCCGAGCCGTGACAGCGAATGCGGGGCGATGCCGATGCCGGTGTCGGCGATCATCAGCACGACCCTGTCCTCGAGCTGCCGGCTGCGCACCACGATGCGGCCGCCGTCGGGCGTGAACTTCACCGCATTGGAGAGCAGGTTGACGATGATCTGCTTGGTGGCGCGGCGGTCGGCGACGACGGAGATCGATGTCTCGATGTCGGCGTCGAGGGTCAGGTGCTTGTCCTCGGCGCGGCCTGAGACGACCCGCAGGGATTCCGCCAGCGTCCGCGCGAGGTCGAGCTCCTCCATGTCGAGCTTCATGCGGCCGGCCTCGATCTTGGACATGTCGAGGATGTCGTTGATGACTTCGAGGAGGTAGTGCCCGCTGGTCAGGATGTCCTGGCAATATTCCTGGTACTTCTCGCTTCCGAGCTCCCCGAACATGCCCGAGCCCATGATCTCGGAGAAGCCGATGATGGCGTTGAGCGGCGTGCGCAGCTCGTGGCTCATATTGGCGAGGAATTTCGACTTGGTCTGGTTGGCTTCCTCGGCACGGGTCTTCTCGCGCTGGTACTTTTCGGCGAGATCGGCGAGCTCGTTGGTCTGGCGCTCCAGCGCGGCCTGCGAGCGCTTGAGGTCGATGACCGTGGCGCGCAGGCGCAGATCGTTGTCGACCAGCTTCTGCTCGTGCTCCTTGATGCGGGTGATGTCGGTGCCGACCGAGACGTAGCCGCCGTCCTTGGTGCGGCGCTCGCTGATGTGCAGCCAGCTACCGTCGTCGAGCTGCGCCTCGAAGGTGCGGGCGCCCGGGCCTTGAACGCCGGTCTCGTTGTGGCGGGTGCGCACCTCCGGCATGCGACCGACTTCCAGAACGGTCTCGTAGGACGTGCCGGGAATGACGGCGCTGTCGGGCAGCTTGTGCAGGCGCTGGAAGTGCGAGTTGCAGAGCACGAGGCGGTCGCTGGCGTCCCACAGCACGAAGGCTTCCGGGATGGTCTCGATCGCGTCGCGCAGGCGAAGGTCGGCTTCGACGCTGCGCTCGGCGAGGCTCTTCTGCTCGGTGATGTCGACGGCGATGCCGATCAGGTGCACGCTGGAATCGGTCGCCCCGCGCGTCTTCTCGCAGCGGACGCGCAGCCAGATCCAGTGGCCGTCGACATGCTGCATCCGGAAGGTCTGGTCGATGTGGTCGATCTTCTCGGAGATCAGCCGGTCGGCGATCTCGAACAGGTCGATGTCGTCGGACTTCACCAGCGCGTTGACCTCGCCGAAAGTGAGGAGCTCGTTGCGGCCGTCGAGGCCGAGCATCGAGAACATCGACTGCGACCAGAAAATGCGCCCGCGCGACAGGTCCCAGTCCCACAGGCCGCAGCGGCCGCGGTTCAGCGCGGTGTCGATCCGGCCGCGCACGGCGTCGTTGATGAGGTCGCCCTCGCGGGCGCGGGTCGACTGCCAGTGGAAGGCGAAGCCGAGGATCAGGACGACGAAGCCCGTGGTCGCCGACAGCGTCACCGAGAGCGCGGCGTCCGAGCCCCAGATCGGCTCGTTGCGCTCCTGGATCACCGTGACGAAGCCGGGCAGTGACTTGATCTGCCGCGAGGTCGCCATCGCGGCGTTGCCGTTCGGCAAGGTCATGTCGGAGATGTTGTTGTCGCGCGGCGGCGCGGCCAGCAGCTGCGCCGTGGTGATGGCATCGAGCAGGCGGTCGTTGCCGGCAGGATCGTTGTCGATCGGGATGCGGGCGAGGATGCGGCGGTCGACACCGGCCGAGGTGACGATGACGTGGCGGCCGTTGGCCGTGCCCCAGGACGGGAGCAGGTCGGGCAGCAGCGTCGGCAGGTTTTCGATGTTCCTGAGCCGCTCCTGCCGCATCGAGGTCAGGCGGTCGATGCGCTCGGCGAGCAGATCGGCCAGCGCCGAGATGTCGTGCCGGATCACGAGGCGCTTCTGGCGCGTCTGATCGACGACCTGCACGAAGGCGCCGAGGCAGATCGTGATCAGGAACGCGATGATGAGCGTCGGCACGGCGCGGCGCAACGCCGGCTCCGCGATCAGGAGCCGATGATAGGCAGGTTTCGCGATCGATTGCGCCAATCCCTTGATCGAATCGGATTGGACGCACGCGTTCGCGGCGTCTGCACGCGACATGCCTTCGGCCCCCTGAAAACCAGCTTACGAGTAGTTTCGAAAGCAGCCCCACATCGCTTTCGAATCACACCGATTTGAATCCACTTTGCGCAGGCTGTCGAGAGTCAACGAAACGTTAACGCGAAATTATTCTTATCCAACGGAGAGTTCGCAAGCTCGGCGCCCGTAAATCGCCGTGCACAATGAGTCCGAAACGAGAACGTGTGATCGCTCGCACGTTCCCTGTCACGCGCGCGGCGGTTCGGCGTGGCTGATGACGCGTTTCACGCTCGGGAACGCGCGGCGCAATCGGCGCTCGATCGCATCGACATGCTCGTGCACCTTGATCACGCTCATCGACGGCGTGGCGCGGCAATGGAAATTGACGATCTCGCCGGCATCGGTGTTGCGGACACGGACATTGTGGATGTCGTGGATCTCGCCGCCGGCGGCATAGTCGGTCAGCGCGGCCGCGATGGTTTGCACCCTCTCCGGCGCGGCGTCGACGCCGAACGGCAGTTCCGGTTCCAGAGGCTCGATATGGACGTCGACCTCGACATCCTCGCCGAATTCCTCCCGGATATTGCGCTCCAGCGTGTTGGCGACGTCATGGGCGGCGTCGAGCCGCATGTCGGCGTCGACCTCGAGATCGATGCTGACGGTTAGCTTGCCCCCGAGATCGTGCACGGTGACGTGGTGGATCGCGAGGCCCGAATTGCGGGAGATCACCATGATGCGGTCGCGCACGGTCTCGTTGTCGCGGGCGACGGGGACCGCGGTGAAGGAGAGGTCGGCATCGCCGAACGACTTGCTGACGGCGCTTTCCGCGTTGCGCTTGATGCCCTCGACGCGGTCGATCGGATAGGTCCTGGGTACCTTGACGATGGCGTCGATGAAGGTGGTCGCCCCGACCATGCGCACGCGCAGGCGCTCGACATCGATCACGCCGGGGACGCTGCGGATCGCGGCGGTGGCCTTGTCCTGGGCGCCTTCCGGGGCGCGGTCGACCAGTGTCTGCACGGTCGAGCCGGCCATGCGCAGGCCGAGCAGTGCGATCATGACGGCGACCGCCGCGGCTGCGGCGGCGTCGCCCCACCAGAAGCCGAGGGCGGCCAGGATCAGGCCGATGATCACGGCGAAGGAGCCCATCACGTCGGAGGCGAAATGCAGCGCATCGGCGGCGAGCGCCTGGCTCCGCGTTTCCTTGGCAGCCTTGTGCAAGGCGCGGGCGCGCCAGAAATTCACGGCGATGTCGGTCACCAGCACCACGAACGGTACGGCCGAGATGGTCGGCGGCGCGGTTCCCTCGCGCAGCCGGCTGTAGGATTCGACCAGGATGCCACCGGCCAGCACGTAGAGCAGGGCGGTGACGCCGAGCGCGGAGATGCTCTCCAGCTTGCCGTGGCCGTAATGGTGCTCGTCGTCGGCCGGCTTGTCGGACACCCGCACCACCGCCCAGGTGATGATGGTCGCCACCAGGTCGATCGAGGAGTGCAGGGCTTCCGAGATCAGCGCGAGTGAGCCGATCGCGATCCCGACCACAAACTTGGCCGCCGCCATGCCGCCGCTGGCGAAGATCGAAATGGCCGCGACCGAGGTTTTGCTGTGCTGTGCGCTCATGGCCGGGGTGTAGCAGGCCACCGGTGAACATCAAGCGGCGATCCACAGAAGTCGTCGCAAGTGAGTTGAAGAAGCTATTGCGAATGCTTCCGAATTGAAGGCGCCACGCGCTCAGTGCCGTAGGGTGGGCAAAGGCGCGTTAGCGCCGTGCCCACGTTCCTGCGCGATGAATACAGATCGTGGGCACGCTTCGCTTTGCCCACCCTACGGGACCGTCGCTTTGGTCCCCTACAGCGTCACCACGATCTTCCCCAGGTGCTTGTTCGCCTCCATGTGCTCGAACGCCTTGTCGATGTCGTCGAACGCAAACACCTTGTCGATCGGTAGTTGCAGTTTTCGCGACTCCACGGCGCCCCAGATGTCCTTGCGGACCTCCTCAAAAATCTCGCGGACCTCCTCGATGCTGCGGGTGCGGAAGGTGACGCCGATATAGGAGATGCGGCGCGCGGCATGGAGGTCAAAGTTGAAGTCGGCATGGGTGCCGCCGAGCCGGCCGACATTGACGATGCGGCCGAGGATCTTGGTGGCCGCGAGGTTCTGGTTGGCAACCTTGCCTGAGACCTGGTCGACGATGAGGTCGACGCCTTCGCCGTTCGTCGCCTTCAGCACCTCATCCACCCATTTGGGATCGGAGGAATCGACCGCGAGGTCGGCGCCGTATTCCTTGAGCCGGCCGCGCCGATACGCATCGGTCGACGAGCCGATCACCAGCCTGGCGCCCTTGAGCTTTGCGATCTGCATCGCCATCAGGCCGACGCCGGAGCTGGCGCCCTGGATCAGCACGCTCTGGCCCGGCTGCACGCCGCCGACGGTGACGACCGCATTGTGCATGGTCGCGAGTGCGACGGGCAAGGTGGCGGCCTCCTCGAAATTCATGTTCGAAGGCGCGCGAAACAGCCGCCCATGGTCGGCCAGCGTATATTCCGCGAACGCCGCGCCGCCCGATCCCATGATGCGATCGCCAACCTTGACGCCCGTCGCGTCCGGCCCGAGCTCGGCGACTTCGCCGGCCCATTCCATGCCGAGCACCGTGCCGACGCCGCCGGCTGCGCCATGCGCGTGGCCCTTGCGCATGCCGGTGTCAGCGCGATTGAGTCCGCATGCGCGCACGCGAACCAGCACCTGTGTGCCTTTTGGTTTTGGTTGAGCGACGTCGGAAATCCGAGCGCCGCCAGGACCGTAGACGTAAGCCTTCATTTGTTGCTCTCGCTTCTTGCGGTGACTATTCCGCCGCTTCACGTTGCGGCTGAACGATCATTCCTTCCAGCCGGCTGCGGATGATCGCCTCGGCCTCGCGTACGATGCGGGAGATGAGCTCGCCGCAGCTCGGGATGTCCTGGATCAGGCCCTGCACCTGGCCGGCCGACCAGATGCCCTCGTCCGAATTGCCTGTGGCATAGACCATCTTGCCACGGGCGCCGGCAACGAGCTCGCGGATGTCCTCGAACTTGGCGCCTTCCTTCTCCATGGCGACGACCCTGGTCGAGATCTCGTTCTTGGCCACGCGCGAGGTGTTGCGCATGGTGCGGAAGATCAGCTCGGTCTCGCGCTCGTCATTGGCGACGATCTTCTCCTTGATCAGCTGGTGGATCGGGCTCTCCTTGGTCGCCATGAAGCGGGTGCCCATGTTGATACCCTCGGCGCCGAGCGCCAGCGCCGCCACCAAGCCGCGCGCATCGGCAAAGCCGCCGGAGGCGATCATGGGAATCTTGACCTTGTTGGCGGCCGCCGGGATCAGGATCAGGCCGGGCGTGTCGTCCTCGCCGGGGTGGCCGGCGCATTCGAAACCGTCGATCGAGATGGCGTCGACCCCCATCCGCTCGGCCGACAGCGCATGGCGGACGCTGGTGCATTTGTGCACGACCTTGACGCCGTGCTTCCTAAACTCGTCGACATGCTCCTGCGGCTTATTGCCGGCGGTCTCGACCACCTTGATGCCGGCCTCGATGATGGCGGCGCGGTACTCGGCATAAGGCGGCGGCTTGATCGCGGGCAGGATGGTGAGGTTGACGCCAAACGGCTTGTCGGTGAGGTCGCGGCAGCGCGCGATCTCCTTGGTCAGGTCTTCGGGTGTCGGCTGGGTCAGCGCCGTGATGAAGCCGAGCGCGCCGGCATTGGCAACGGCCGCGACCAACTCCGCCCGCCCGACCCATTGCATGCCGCCCTGGACGATCGGGTGCTCGACGCCGACGAGTTTTGTGAACCGTGTCTGCAGCATGATGTTTCCCCCCGGGCGGCCCGCAGGCTCTGTTGTCGGTTGATGGGGCGGAGGATGCCGCCGGGGCTGGGAAATGTCTATTGTGCCGCCGTGCGGTGCAGGCGGGGCGATCATGCGGGGAGCGAGGGGATTCCGCGGGGCGGATAATTGGTGTGCGCCGCTGCCCGATGGGCCAAGGTCTTTCCTCAAACGCCGTCGTCATACCCCGCGAAAGCGGGGTATCCAGTACGCCGCGGCTTCTCTGAATTACGGCGCTGCCTCTGGAATACTGGATTGCCCGCTTTCGCGGGCAATGACACCGAGGATGGAGCGAACGCCTACTCCGCCGACAGCCGCACCATCTGCTTGCCGCCGTTCATTTCCTTGAGGCGGTTGACGAAGTTTTCCGGGCGCTGCCAGCGGTTGGGGACCTCGAGGCCCATGAACTCGGCGATGTCGCCGATGAAGCCGGTGCAGTTGGCGGTCTCGGCATTCCAGACCGGCGAGTTCGCCTGCAATTTCTTGATATAGGCGAACACGCGCTTGGCGTCGGCTTCGTTGAGGTACACGCGATAGCTCGCGGTGAGATACTCAGGATCGAGATCGCCGTAGCTCGCGCCGGTCTCGGATGGCACGAAGGTGATGTGACCCAGTACGTAAGCGAGCGTATCGCCGGCCGGCGTCAGGCCCGCGACCTCGACCGCCTTCTCGCTGGTCTTGCCGTACCAGACGAAGGCATGGCCCCAACTCGCCGCCGTGCGGGCGCGGAAGTCGACATAGTACGGACCTTTCTCCGCGCGCGCGACGGTGCGCCGCGACTGCGGTGCCGATCGTGATGCGGTGTCGGTCGTGGCAAGCGCGTTGGCGTCGGCCAGGCGCTTGTTCGCCTCATAGCCAGAAGCCGAGGGGATCGTGCACGCGAACATGGCCGCAAGTGCAAGCCCTGCGAGAATGCAGGTTCGGTCAGGTCTGTTGGTCACGCTGTGCCCCCTCGACTGTCGGCTGCCGTCGCGAGACTCTGCGTCTCAGTAGCGCGCCGCGACCGGGCCGGGCGCCTTGCCGATCGGGGCCTTGCCAACCGGGCTCTTGCCAATCGGCATCTTGCCGATCGGAGCCTGCTCGGAATAGACCGGCACGGGCTGGCGGCGCGGCAGATCCGCAGCGTTCGCAGCCGTCACCAGAGCAAGCGTGGCACCCAGAACAAATACAATCTTCTTCACGTTCATACCCCTAGAAGGTTAGGTCCAAGCACGGCCATGCCGTGCCCCCAGACACGCCTCCCAAATGGGCGGCCGAATGCGACCAAGTTGCGGCACCCTCGCGACATGTTGGCGGCATTGATCGGACCGCGCGCAGATGTGATGTGTCCGGATGTTTCGGGTGGCGGAGCCCGCGGCCTTCACCCGATCCGGTTCAGACTATTCCGGATCGTCGAGAAGATGCCGCCGATGTCCTTGCGCAAGGCATCGAGTGCGTTGAAATTGTCGAAGATCCTGGCGAGGCGGTCTTCCACCTCGCGCTTGCTCCTGGTCAGCGCCTCGACGCGCGAGGCCAGCGTGACGCCCGCGTTCGCCTCGATCTCGCCGACGGTTTTGGCGAGGAGATCGCGGGTGGTGCTGACCTCCGCGATCATGGCTTCGATGCCGAACACGGGAGCCCTGAGCGGGACGAGGTCGGCCTGCGATTTCGACAGCTCCGCCTTGAAGGCGTTCAGGGTCGTCAGCGTCTCCTGCAGCGCGCCGAGGCGCTGGCGCGACTGCAGCACGAAATCGTTCAGCGCGTTCTGGCGCTCGGCGAGGGTCTTGCCGTCGGGATCGGTCTCGATCTCCGCGATCGCGCGTTCGAGCAGAGCCTGGCGCTGGCCGAGCTCCTCGAAGTCGAGCCTGATGGCTTTGAGGATGTTGAAGCTGTCATCGATGCGGGCGAGGCGCTGCTCGATCTCGAGCTTGTTCTTCGACAGCGTCTCGACACGGGCACCGAGCGGCGCCTCGCCGCCGGTGTCGAGTTCGTCGATGCTCTTGGCGAGGCGGTCATGGCTGAGGCCGAGCTCGCCGATCAGGGCGTTGATGCCGGCATCGGCCGAGCGCAGCGGCTCCAGCTCGGCATGCGATTTCGCCAGGTCTTCCTTGTACTGGTTGAGCGTCGCAAACGTCGTCTGGACCGCGTTCACCCGCGACAGCAGTGTCGAGATGTCACCCGCGATCGTCTTGAGACGGTCGGCGAGGTTGTTCTTGCGGTCGTCGGTTTCGAGGTCGTGCAGCGACCGCTCGAGCTGGTTCTGGCGGTCGCGGATCTCGGTGAAGATGGGCTCGACCGCGCGGCGCTGGTCGGCGACCTTGCCGACCATCTCGCGCACGCTCTGCTGGCGGCGGCGGATTTCGGCGAGCTGGTCGTGCATGTCGGTGGATTCATTTCGGCCCTGCTGCAGCAGCGCGCGCTGCTCGGTCTCGCCAAGCTTGTCGTGCAGAGCGGAGACGGCTTCCCTGGGGTCGCTCTCGATCAAATGCTGGACGGTGGCATCGAGGTGGTTCTGCAGGGCGTGGGCGACGACGACGTCCTCGCGGGTCTTTTTGAGGCGGTCGCGCAGCGTGTTCAGGCGCCGGTCCTGCCGCGACAGGCGCCATGCGGTTGCGCCGACCAGCGCCAGTGATACGGCGAGGAGCGCGCCGGCGGTGATCCGCTGCGGCATAGGCAGGCCCGCGAACCAGACGGGCAGGTGACCGACATCGTAACCGAACGCCTGCTGGGCGAAGACCGCGATGACCGCCAATAGGCCGAACCAGGCAACCAGGAAGAGCAGCCACATCGTGAATTCCTCACGCCGGCACACATTTTCGCCATGATTGCGAAGTGCGGAACCAAGCGCAAGGGGTGCAGGGGCCTGTGAGCCGCTTCCGGCAGCGTGATCCACGATTGATTGCGTCGGCCCGATCGGCGCAGCGGCGCGGGAGGTGCCGGGTTTTCCCGGGGCGGCGGCCAAGTTCTCGCTGTCATTCAGGGGCGGCGCAAAGCGCCGAGCCCGGAATCCATCGGGCGGCAGATTCGGTCGAGGAATGGATTCCGGTTTCGCGCTGCGGGCGCCCCGGAATGACAGCGAGCACTATAGCCGAAATTCGTTAGTGAGCTCACCGATGCCGTCGATCGCGACGGTCACCGTATTCACCGGCTCCTTCATCACGCCGACGCCCACTGAAGTGCCGACCGCGATCAGGTCGCCGGGCAGCAGCGTCATGTCGTGGGAGATTTTGCTGACCAGCTGCTGCGCCGAAAAGATCATGTCCGAGATCGGATAGTTCTGCCGCTCGGCGCCGTTGAGGATGGTGCGCACAACCAGCTTGGCCGGATCGAGGCCGGTCGCGATGACCGGGCCGAACGGGCCGTAATCGTCGATGCCCTTGGCCCGCGCCCATTGCGGGAAGGTCGGATCGCTGGTGAGGATGTCGTTGGCGGTGATGTCGTTGACGCAGGTGTAGCCGAAGATGAAGCTGTCCGCTTCATCAGGCGAGACGCGGGCGCAGGTCTTGCCGATGACGATGCCGAGCTCGCCCTCATAGGTGGTCTTGCCGTCGTAATAAGAGGGGCGGCGGATCACGGCGCCCGGTGCCGTGATGCTGGTGGTGGCTTTCAGCAGATAGAGCGGCTCCGGAGGCTCGGGCTGGTTGAGCTTGGCGGCGAGCGCGTGGAAATTATTCCAGAGCGCGACGATCTTGCTGGGCGCGCAGGGCGCCAGCAGCTCGACCTCCGAAAGCGCCAGGGTCTTGCCGGTCGCCGCATTGCGGCCGAACATTTCGCCGTCATGCACGCTGATGCCCGACGCTGTCAGCGTGCCGAAGCCGGTCGCGCCATGATGCCGGAAGCGGAGCCATTTGGTCATTTCGGTCATCACGCCACCGCCAGTGCGCGCGGATCCGACGGCGCCGAGATGCCGTCATACAGGCCTGCGATGCGGGCGCGCTGGGTCACCATGGCCAGCACCGAATCGAGCGCGGGCGTAGGAATGCCGGTGAGGCGGCCCATCTCCTGCACCACGGTGACGAGCGGATCGATCTCCATCGGCCGGCCGCGCTCGAGATCCTGCAGCATCGAGGTCTTGTGCGCGCCGACCTTGCGGGCGCCCTCGATGCGGCGCTCGACATCGACGCGGAATTTGACGCCGAAGGTTTCGGCGATGGCTTGCGTCTCCACCATGATCGCGCGCGACAGCGCGCGGGTGGCGGGATCGGTGCAGATCACGTCGAGGGTTGCATGGGTCAGCGCGCTGATCGGATTGAAGCAGACATTGCCCCACAGCTTCAGCCAGATCTCATCGCGGATGCGGTCGAGCACCGGCGCCTTCAGCCCGGCCGCGACGAAGAGGTCGGCGAGGCGCTGTACGTCGCTCGTGATCTCGCCCGAGGGCTCGCCGAGCGGGAAATTGTTGCCATAGACGTGGCGGATCACGCCGGGCGCCTCGATCTCGGTGGCGGGATAGACGATGCAGCCGATGGCGCGCTCGGGGCCGATCTCGCGCCATTGCCGTCCGCCGGGATCGATGCTCTCCAGCGTCGAATTCTCATATTGGCCGCCATGCTTGTAGAAATACCAATAGGGGATGCCGTTGACGGCGGTGACGATGCGGGTGTGGGGGCCCAGCAGCGGCTGCATCTTCTCGATCACGCCGGTGATCGAATGCGCCTTCAGCGTGACGATGACATAGTCCTGCACGCCGAGCTCGGCGGGATCGTCGGTGCAGCGCGGATGCACGATGTGCCTCTCGTCGCCCGCGAGCAGCGTCAGGCCCTTCTCGCGCATCGCGGCCAGATGCGCGCCGCGTGCGACGAGGCTGACGTCGGCGCCAGCGCGCGCGAGCTGGACCCCGAGATATCCGCCGATCGCGCCGGCGCCGTAGATGCAGATCTTCATGAAATCCTCGCGAGCAGAGACCGGATTTTGGGACGAAAGATCCGGTCCGGCGCGAACAGGTTCGAGCCGGGGCCGGTCGTCGCAGGGGACGTGAGGCGCTTTACGCCGCCGCTTGCGGCGCGCCGTTGAGCGCTTCGTCGACGGCGGCAGCGATGTCGCGCATGCTGATCACCGAGACGAGGCTGTAATTGTCGATCACCGGCAGGTGCCGGACGTGGTTCACATTCATCAGGTGCCGCACCTGCTCGATCGTGTCGGAGGAGGTGCAGGAGACGAGCTGCTGCACCGAGACGAGCTGCGAGACCTTCACGTTGATGGCGCCCGCGCCGTGCTCGGCGACCGCGCGCACCACGTCACGCTCGGTAAACATGCCGACCGCGGTGTTGCCTTCGGAGCGGACCACGTCCTTGACCACCAGCGCGCTGATATTGTTGGCGCGCATCAGCTTGGCGGCGATACCCACCGTTTCGTTCATTCGCACCGTGACAACGCGCGGTGTCTTCTTGCGCAGAATGTCTCCGACCAGCATTGCAACCTCCCTCGCGTGAATGACGGGTGAAGTGTGGTATACATAATGCCAATCGTCAAGCACTGGATTTGGCTGATCCGAAAATTCTTGCGGCAGCAATGCTGACGTTTGTCGTCGCGGCCAAAAAAAGGGGCGCATCGCTGCGCCCCTTCGTAAAGCCGTGCAATGAGTGCGGCGTGCTACGCCGTCTCGGTCTTTGCGTTGGCCGTTGCGGTGCTCGCGCTCTCGGCTTCCTTGCCCAGGATGAAGGAACGCCGCAGCGGCTTGATCACGAACAGCGCCATCAGCGCCGCGGTCGCGTTCAGCGCCACCGCCACCACGAACACGGCCTTCCAGCCATAGGCGGTCGAGATCACGCTGGCGAGCGGGACGAGCAGGGACGCGGTGCCCTTGGCGGTGTAGAGCATGCCGTTGTTGGTGGTCGCGAATTTCGAGCCGAAGGTGTCGCCGCAGGTCGCGGGGAACAGCGAATAGATCTCGCCGAACACGCCGAAATACACCGCGGTCGCCAGCACGAACACCAGCGGGACATGCCCATAGGCCGACAGCGTCAGCAGCATCACCGCGGCGGTGCCGAAGGCGATGAACATGGTGTGCTCGCGGCCGATCGTGTCGGAGACCCAGCCGAAGAAGGGCCGTCCAAAGCCGTCGAAGATGCGGTCGAGCGAGATTGCGAAGGTCAGCGCCGCCATCTGGAAGCCGGCGAGCGTCACCGGCGTGTCGGCGATCTTGAAGTCGTGCGCGATCGGGGCGATCTGCGCCGCGGTCATCAGCCCGCCGGAAGCAACCATCACGAACACGAGATACATCACCCAGAAAATAGGGGTGCGCAGCACCTGCGGCGGGGTGAAGTCGATCTTGGTTTGCGGCAGATTGAGCTGCTTCTTCTTCGGCGGGATCGAGAGCCGCGGCGGCTGGATGAAGAAGGCGAGTACAAACACGATCACACCCTGGCCGATGCCGAAGGTGAGGAAGGCGTGCTGGTAGCCGCTCGTCGCGATCATGGTCGCGATCGGCACGATGGTGAGGGCTGCGCCCGCGCCGAAGCCCGCGGCGGTCGCGCCGGCCGCAAGCCCGCGGCGATCGGGAAACCATTTGAGCGCGTTGCCGACGCAAGTGCCGTACACCGCACCCGCGCCCATGCCGCCGATGACGGCGGCGGTGTAGAGCAGGGGAAGCGAGTCCGCGTAGGAGTTGAGCACCCAGGACAGTGCGATCATCACGCCGCCGAACATGATGACGATGCGCGGGCCGTATTTGTCGACGAACCAGGCCTCGACCGGCACCAGCCAGGTCTCGGTGACGACGAAGATGGTGAAAGCGAGCTGGATCGCGGCGCGGCCCCAATGGTGCGCGTGATCGATCGGATCGACGAACAGCGTCCAGCCGTATTGCAGGTTGGCGATCATCGCCATGCAGACGATGCCCATCACGAGCTGGAGCCAACGGAAACCTGTGCGAAGCGGCGCAGCGGTCACGGCGCCATCCGTGTTGGACATCATCAACAACCTCCCAAGACGCTTGTCTGGTCGACATCGGCTGCAAGATGACCCGATGTCGCAAATATTGTGGCTTATCGTCGCAAGCGTGGGCGGCAGCTTGGTATACCATATTCCAGAAAGCAAGTCCTATCTTGGGCTCCCGATCAACAAAATGCACGGCTCCCTTCGGATTTCGTGAAGCAGGACAAATTCGCGCAAGACGAAAAACGCCCGGCCGTGAGGCCGGGCGTCCTGCTCGAGCGATCTGTGGTGAAGCGCGTCAGACTGTGGATTTCGCGACCACCACCTTGCGCCAGGGTTTCAGTACCGCGATCGCCAGCGCCGAGGCCAGGATGTTGGCGCCGGCCGCGATGATGAACACGCTGTCCCAGGTGCCGGACGATTGCTGCATGTAGTTGGCGATCGGCACCAGCAGCGCAGCGGTGCCCTTTGCGGTGTAGAGCAGGCCCGCATTGGTGGTCGCGAACTTGGCGCCGAACGTGTCGGTGCAGGTCGAGGGGAACAGCGAGTAGATCTCGCCCCAGGCGAAGAACACGAAGCCCGACAGCAGCACGAACCAGAGCGGATCGTGGCCCCAGAGGTAGAGCAGCCAGATGCCGACGCCTTCCATGCCGAAGGCGATGAACATGGTGTTCTCGCGGCCGATCATGTCGGAGATCCAGCCGAAGAACGGACGCGTCAGGCCGTTGAGCACGCGGTCGATGGTCGCCGCGAACGTCACCGCGGTCATCGTCATCGCCATCAGCGTCACCGGCACGTTGTCGACCTTCCAGTCGGCCGCGATCGGCTTCAGGTTCGCCGTCACCATCAACCCGCCGGCGCCGACGATCACGAACATGAAGTACATCAGCCAGAAGATGGGCTGGCGCAGCACTTCGGTCGGCTGATAGTTGCGGCGGGTCTGCAGCAGGTTGGCGTTCGCCACCACGTTCGGCACCTGGCCCGGCTTCGGCGCGAGCAGGAAGAAAGCGAGGAGGCAGATGATGATGCCCTGTCCGAGGCCGAAATAGAGGAAGGTGGTCTGGAAACCGCTGTCCTTGATCATGGCCTGGATCGGCGCGACGGTGAGAGCCGAGCCCGCACCGAAGCCCGCCGCCGTGATGCCGGCGGCCAGACCGCGCTTGTCGGGAAACCATTTCAGCGCGTTGCCGACGCAGGTGCCATAGACGCCGCCGGCGCCGATGCCCGCGATGATCATGCCGAGATAGTAGCCGTTGAGCGTGGTCGCCTGCGCGTTGATCACCCAGCCGATGGCGCAGAGCACGCCGCCGACCAGCACGACGATGCGCGGACCGTATTTGTCGACGAACCAGCCTTCGACCGGCACCAGCCAGGTCTCGAACAGGACAAAGAGAGTAAAGGCCCATTGGATCGAGGCACGATCCCAGCCGAACTTTTTCTGGATGTCAGGGACGAAGAACGTCCAGCCGTATTGGTAGTTGGCGATCATCACCATGGCCGCTACACCGATCGCCAATTGCGCCCAGCGATACGTGTCGCTGACGCGTGCGGCTGTAGGGGCCGTTGCCTGCACCATGTCCGTCATAAAGCCTCCCGTGGCGCCTCTAATTTTTCTGCGAGCGCTGGAGCGGCATTCTTGTATTCATTATGCCAAGGTTCAAGCGCTGGTCCGGTCACCGTGCGCAAATGCCGCAGACTTCGCCGGGCTTGTGAATCGGACAGCACAAATAGAAATGGCCCCGTCCTGCGGGGCCATTCATCAAAAGTAGCATGTCGGCGATTTTGAAACCGGCGCGCCGATCCGGCCGGGATCTGTTTACAGGCCGAAGCGCGGCAGGTCGCCGTTGTGGTTGGAGATCTCGGCGCTCGCCATCAGGAAGCGGTCGACCGCAGCCATGAAGCGGGCGAACAGCGAGGCGGAGGGGGCGAGGGCGACGGCAGCGGTCTTGGACATCGGAATTCCCTTTCTTGAGACGGTCAGTGTTGCTGTCTCATTTCGAAGGTTGTTTTATGTATACCACATGCCAATGTCCATGCATGCCATTGCATAGCAGCATGCAATTCTTCGCATTGCAACATAATGATCCGTTAAAGCGGCCATTCCGGGCATAAACTGCCCCCGAAGCCGTCGAATCCGCGCGGTTTGGCTATCGCAGAGCACAATCGGCCTTGGCAGGGCGGCCCAAAGCCGTTAGTGGTTCGCCCCCTTTTCCAATCAACTGTCAGAGTGGTTCATGTCGAGCGCCTCGCCCGCCGTCTCGATCGGCATCGATTTTGGGACCAGCAACACGGTCGTCGCCATCGCGGCGGACGACCGCCGGGTCGAGGCCATTCGCTTCGACCATGGCGGCCAGCGCCACAGCGTCTATGTCTCGGCCCTGTGCTTCTGGGAGGATCGGCCGGGCGCCGGCGCCCAAGCCGAGGGAGGCCCGTGGGCGATCGAGACCTTCCTCGAGGGACGCCACGTCTACCGCTTCCTCCAGTCGTTCAAGACCTTCGCGGCCAGCAGCAGCTTCAACACCACGCAGGTGTTCCGGCAGCGCTTCAAGTTCGAGGACATTTTGGCGGCCTTCCTGCGTACGCTGGCGCGTCATGGCGGCGAGAAATTCGGCTTCGAGACCTCCAACATCACGGTCGGCCGTCCCGTGCGCTTTGCCGGCGGCAATCCCGACGAAGAGCTGGCGATGCAGCGCTACCGCGCCGCGTTCGAGCGCCTGGGCGCCGGCCATGCGCGCTATGTCTACGAGCCCGTCGGCGCGGCGTTCTCCTTCGCCCGAAGGCTGGAGCGCGATGCCACCGTCTTGGTCGCGGATTTCGGCGGCGGCACCAGCGACTTCTCCGTGATGCGCTTTTCACGCGCCGGCGGCACGCTGCGCGCCGAGCCGCTCGGCCATGCCGGCATCGGCATTGCCGGCGACACGTTCGATTACCGCATCGTCGACCATGTCGTCTCGCCCAGGCTCGGCAAGGGCTCGAGCTTCCGCTCCTTCGACAAGGTTCTGCCGGTCCCCAGTGGCCATTACACCAACCTGGCGCGCTGGCATCAGCTCGCGATGATGAAGAGCAACGGCGACCTGCGCGAGCTCCGCGAGCTCGCGAAGACCGCGCTGAAGCCAAAACTGCTCGAGGATTTCATCACCATCGTCGATCTCGACCTCGGCTTTTCGCTGTACCGCGCGGTGTCCGACGCCAAGGTCGCGCTGTCGGGCCATGACGAGGTCGACTTCCGCTTCAGGGGCGGCGGCGTCGACATCGGCGCGGCCATCACGCGGAAGAATTTCGAATCCTGGATTGCCGACGACATCGCCCGGCTCGGCGCCACCGTGGACAAGGTGCTGAACGAATCCGGCATCACCGCACGCGAGGTCGAGAAGGTGTTTCTGACCGGCGGCACCTCCTTCGTGCCCGCCGTGCGAAAGCTGTTCGCCGATCGTTTCGGCAACGAGCGGCTGATGTCGGGCGACCAGTTCGAGTCGATCGCCTACGGTTTGGCGCTGATCGGGCACAGTCCCGACCCGGACAAGTGGACCGCAGGCGGCGGGATCGGGGCGAAGGGCAAGTAGCGATCGTTCTGCGCATCCAATCGAACAGTGCCGTAGGGTGGGCAAAGGCGCAAAGCGCCGTGCCCACCATCTCTCAGTTGTTACGAAGAAGAAGACGTGGGCACGCTACGCTTTGCCCACCCTACGATACTGTCGCTGCTACTGATTGATCTCCGGCTCCACCAGCCTCGCCAGATTCCGCAGCGATTCCTGCCAGCCGAGATAGCAGGCCTCGACGGGAATGGCTTCGGGGAGACCCGACTGCGTGATGTCGACCTCGGTGCCGACCAAAACCTTCTTCAGCGTCACGCTCACCTCGATCGTGCCCGGCAGATTGGGATCGTCGAACTTGTCGGTGTAACGCAGCCGCTCACCCGGAACGAGCTCGAGATATTCGCCGCCGAACGAGTGGCCGTTGCCTGTCGTGAAATTCCGGAACGACATTTTGAACGTGCCGCCGACCTTCGGTTCGAGGTGGTGCACGGTGCAGGTAAAACCGTTCGGCGGCAGCCACTTTGCAAGCGCGTCGGCCTCGACGAAGGCGCGGTAGACTTTCAACGGACTGGTGGCGAGAACGCGGTGCAGGCGGACAGTGCCGGGCATGGTGTTTCTTCCTCTTTGTGATGGGCTGGACTCGAACGGCTGTTGCCCATTCATGGTCCAAGGACGAGCGCGGCGACGTCGATCCGACAGGGCTCGCCGGATTTTTTGCGGAACCGGCAGGGTTCTAAACCGCCGCGACATCCTGCGGCGTCATCGTGAACGCCAGCCTGTAGCGGCCGATCGTCGGATGGTCCCGCGCACCCAGCGCGCCAAGCGCCCCCGATGAGAGCGGGCTGGCGATCACAGCCTCCATAACGTCCGCATCGTAACCTGACAGCAGCACGATCCAGTCCGCGGCGCCGTCCTTGCCGCGGATTTGCTGTTCGGTCGTCGGAGCGCTGGTCCGCGGCGTATCGGTCAGAAGGAGATGTGCGCCCGTCAGGCCCGGTTTCTGCGCCAGTGCTTCAAGAGTGGCTGCGAGGTGTGCCTGCAATTCCGTATCGCGGCCGGCCTGCGGCGACAGCCTGATGGTGGCGAGCGAGGTCGCAACGCCACCGCCAAAGCTCGCGACGATCCGGCACTGGCTGCGGACCATGCCGAGATGGTGCGGCATCATCTTCGTCGACCACGGCGTCGGGGCATTGAGCCGATCGAGATATCCCTTCGACGTGAGAACGTCATATTGCGCGAGCTCGTAGAGCACGAAGAACCCTTCCGCGTTCTCGGTGCTGGCCCAGCGCGACCCGCGGCGGAAGCCGGCAATGCTCATCCGCTCCGGAAAATGCTCGTGCGAGTGCCAGTCGCCGAACTCCGCGCGCTGCTCGGCGCGGACGCTCCACCACATCGCGACCGCGGCCTTGCCAAGCAATGGCATCCCGACCTCCCTTTTTTCGGGCACTTTGCCTCAACGCCGGCGCAGGCGGCAAGGTGTCCATGCGCGACGGCAGCCACAATTCCGCTACCGTTGCCCGCTCAACTCCCGCGCGAAATCGGGGGAACTTCCGTTGCGCAGCACGTTGTGGGCTTTCGCCGTCATTCTCAGCGGTCTCGTTTCGCCTGCAGAGGCTGCGGGCATCCAGCTTCTCGACTCCGGTCCGGCGCTGTCAGGCGCGATCTGGTATCCGTGCGCGACGGAGCCGACGCATGTGGCGCTTGGCAGCCTTTCAGTCGGCGCCGATTTCGACCTCAAGGGCGCGAAGGATTGTCCCGTCACGGGGGCAAGGCTGCCGCTGGTGATCTTCTCGCACGGAAGAGGCGGGTGGTTCGGCGCGAACCACGACACCGAGGAGGCGCTGGCCGATGCCGGCTTCATCGTCGCCGCCATCAATCATCCCGGGGACAACGGCAACGACTCGTCGCGGCGCGATACACTTTCGCTGTGGGGATCGCGTCCGGCGGACATCGTGCGTCTGCTCGACTTCATGCTGAAGGACTGGAAGGATAGGGCGGTGGTCGATCCCGCCAGGGTCGGCTTCTTCGGCTTCTCGCTGGGAGGTGCGACCGGCTTCGTCTTGATGGGCACCAGGCCTGACTTCGCGAGGATCGCCAGCTTCTGTAAGGAGACGACCGGCGCCTGCGCCGAGTTGCACAATGGCGAAGCTCCGCCTGAGCCGATCCACGATCCGCGCATCCGCACCGCCGTCATCGTCGATCCCGCCCCGGGCACCCTGACGCGGGAGAATCTCGCCGTGGTCAAAGTGCCGTTCCAATTCTGGCGCTCGCAGTTCGGCGGCCCGGGTGTGGGTGACGGTTCAGGCACCGAGCGCGTCGCGCAGGGGCTGCCAGGCAAGCCTGAGATTCACGTCGTGCAGGCCGGGCATTTCGCTTTCCTCGCGCCGTGCTCGGCCGAGCTTGCGGCGGCGATCCCACGCATCTGCACAGATGTGCCGGGGTTCGACAGGATTGCCTTTCACCGCGAGTTCAACGCGGCGGTGGTGAAGTATTTTCGCGAGCAGCTTGGAGAGCGGTGAGCATCGAGCTTGGGAGGCGAGAATGAGGCCTCCCGCGAGATAAGGTGCAACACTGCGGCGTCATGTCGGCGCGCGCAGGGATGATGATTGGACGGCGTCGTCGTGCTTTCGATGCTCCAGCCGAATGCTCAAGGCGATCGCTTGAATCCCCAATCACTCATTCTTCGCGCGAATAGGTTCGTGACAGACGATCGTTTCGTCTGAAATCCAGTCGGCGCCGTTTCAGCTTGCGAATATTTCTCGCAAAAATAGTAACAATGTTCGGTTTGGCAGACGCTTGCTCCGCTTTGGAACACGGTCGTGCCCTGAAGTAGGTTGCCTTGCAGACCCGTCCCGCCGCAGCGGAAGACGTCACCATTCGGATGGATCTGAACGAAGCGCTCGCCAGCGCTGCAAAGGCGACCGCCGTAGGTCGGCAGTCCCGTGAGATATCGATCATCGTTGAACACGTCGATACTCGGCGGCTCCCCCCAGACATCGCCTTCTCCGTGATAGAAATCGCGGGCACGCTGGGCATAGCTGCGGAACATGGTTCTTTCACGCTCGGTATAGGCGAGCGGGTACGACTTGCCGGCAAAATTGCCCCGAAAGAGCTTGGGCACCGGATAGAGCCGGGCTCTCGAGAGCCGCTCGACAGCTTCATCGAACGTCGTCAGCGCGAGCGGGGTTGCGACGACTGAACAGAAGATCCGAAATCCATGCTTCCGAAGTAGATCGGCATGTTCGATGAACCGCGTGGTTTCACCTCTCCGATCTCGCTCTTCCGGATGGAAGCCCGCATTGATGAAGCTCACGCGCGCGGGATTCACGTCTCGTGCAAACCGCACGATGGAGGCATTGGTCAGATTCGTGTTGATCGACAAAAGATGGCGCTTGGCCAGGGCCGAACACAGCTCGACGAAATTCGGGTAGATGGAGGGCTCCCCGCCGGTCAAATGAAGAAGCCACGTCTTGCCCGTTCGGTCGAATGCCGAGGACCACGCCTCGGCCGTGGCATAGCTTTTCAACTTGGAGCCGAGAACGTCAGCGCCGAAGAAGCAATAGTCGCAACGATAGTTGCATGTGTCGAGCAGGTGCCAGTCGGCTTCTATGTCATAATGAGGCATTCTACCGCCCCTCTGTCCGGGCTATCAGGCGAAGAACGCGGCGAAGCGGACTCACTTTCACCGACTGCGCGTCCAAGGCCCTCGATTCCGCCGATGCTTCCAATTCGAGAACTTTCTGCTGGAGTGCTTCATGAGCCAGGCGATAGGCTCTCAGCCCCGCCTGATACTCTTCATGCAGGTTCAGGTACGCGGTCCACCGCTTCAGATCTGCAAGGTCCATGCGCGGCTCGCGGATGGGCAGCCCGTGATCGAGAAGCAAGCGCTCGACCAACGACCCCACAGGCGGGCCGAGTTCATTTGGAATACCCGCCCTGCGCCAGGTCTCATTGAACAGGTGCAGGAAGCAGGAGTTGGCACATTGCTGCTGGAGAGGCTCGCGTTCCCCGGGGTCGAACAAGCGTGAAACATCGAGGGCTGAAATCGGATATGCGCTCTGCATCGGATGGGCAAAATCGGTCAGCTCGTACTTCTGGACCACCCGGCTGAAGAGATCCGCGCCTGTTTCGCCGTAGAAGGGCCTTTCGCCCGCGCTGATGCATTGATCGCGCGCCTCGCTCATGGCGGGATGCCCGGCCGGAAACTTGATGACGGAAAACGTCGCCCGTGTCGGGTCGGCTGTTTCCATCGTGAAGAAGAAGTCAGTCTGCGGAATGGTGTCGCGCAGCAGAATGACGTCCAGGTCGGTCCACCAGCCGCCCATCTTGTATAAGAGAGCGTAGCGAAAAAGATTCGAGTGCAGGGCAAAGCTTCCTGCTCCGATATCCTTCTTGTAGGTCAGTACGCGATCGGAAGGCCAGATTTCGGAGGCGTCTCTTCGCACGATCCAATCTGGGACGTCCAGCTTGGAAAAATCGTAAGTGAACAGTTCGACGCGATGGCCAAGCTTCACAAAGCTCTTGAGTCCCATCAACTGATAAGGACCAAGCTGCCGTCCGTGCCAAAAGCTCCGAAAGGTGGTTGGCGCGCATGTCGCGGAAGGGGGACAAGTCATGCTGTGGAGCTACAGCAGGCGCGAACGATACTGAATAAACGAAGCAAAAGTATCCACCGTCACACCATGGGACCGGGAACCTGCAATGGGCGATAATCTAAACTGCGCCTGGCGGCCCGGCAAGCGGCCTTGCGAGTTCCACTTGAAATGAGGGCGCGTCGTCAAGGCATGCAACCGTCAAATGCCGGTGGCTTGCGCTGCGTCAGACGCAACCGGGAAAGCCATCGTCAAAGTCGCTTCGGTATCCTCGACCACCAAGCTCAGGACTCCGCCGGTGCCGTCATTCACGAAAGAGCAGCGTGCGCCTTCAACTCGCTTCATGGGGAGCGACGTGACTGAACGCGCTGCAGATCAGTGGCGAACGTGATGTGGACTTGGGTGCAAGTCAGCCGCACGCCGCCATCCTCTTACGCCGCCTGAACCAATAGCTGGCGGTCGGCCTCGACGCGTGAGCCAACCCCGCGCTTCTACGAAGGTGCTGGCCTCTCAACGAGGGCAAAGACCTGCTTCGAGGTTCGTCGACCGTAGTGCTGGGTGTCGTAGGAGGCGGGCTCGCCCACGTCCGCTTCCGGCCCGTGAGCTGACTTTCGCTCTTCGTCTCCCGCCGTCCGCTTCCGGGAGCTGAGCGGAATGCATCGTAGAGCTGCCGAGGTCTGCCTTGGACCCGAAGCGGACTTGATCAATATTGATCCGAGTTCTTAAATGCCTGCGAACGACCAGATGTTATGGCAAAGCATGGAATTCCTGTCAGGATGGATCGCGGCAAATCTGATCGACCAGTCCGATGATTGGATACCACGAACGCTATTGGGCTGGACCAGAGTTGCATTGCTTGCCGGTCTGATCGGGCAGGTCATTTACCTGATCCCCAGGTGCATCGCATGGTCAGTGCCAACGGTTCTTTGGGTTGGCCTCGCAGTGAATGTTTTGGCGCTGATCGTCGTCCGCCGCGCTCTGAGGTGGCGCTACCCCGCCTAGCAAACCCGACGGAGGGCCGATGTCCGCTTCTGGCCCGTAGCTGATCATCGGAGTGGCCCCGGCCGACGCCCGCTATTGGCCCAAAGCGGACGTGGCTACCTGCCGTCCCTGTCAATGGTGCCGTTCAAGGACAATCAGAGGAAGCCCATCAGCGAGTTGCCATTTGGAAGCGAAGTAGCAGTACTCGTCGGGGAAGCGGTCAAGGAAGGCCGGTTTGTCAGGCTCTGCAAGCCGTGACTTCACTTCCGTTTTCCAGAACTCGAAGCGTTGCGCCGGGTCTATCCAGCGGGGCCGTAGTTCAAGATCAGCAACGACGAAAGTCGCTCCTGCTTGCATCATCTCAATGATTTCCGATGCGTTCAGCCCGTCAGAGACACGGCGCGCGGTCAGAACTTCTTTCTCGTCCCACAGCTCGTCAAGGGGGAGCTTCGCGATCACCTTCTTGGCAATGTCCATCTTTGCTCGGCCTTCAGTTCAACTGAGCGGAATGGTGGCACATGTTGGTGGTATGTCCGGAACTGGCCCGAATGCGAAGTCAGGGCAGTGTACCGGGCAGTCGGCTCATAGCGGTGGACCGGAAGCAGTCGGCCAGCATACCGGGGGTGGTCATGACCCATAGCGGTCTTGGCGCCTCCCGCTACGCCAGGTTACATTTTGCTGAAGTTTACAACCGGTTGAAGCTGACAGTGGTAGCATAGGAAGATGCACTTAACCATTGCGTCCATCGTCAGCGTCATCGGGCTCGTCTCGCCCCTACTCGCGTTCGTCGTCATCGTAACTTTGGCGTGGCGAAAGTCGCAGACTGAAGAAGTGAGACGAGCTTTACTAATCAAGCTTACGCGACCAAGTCTGCCAGACTTATTGCTGCTTCTCAAACGGCTTATCGCCGGCACGATCATCGCGGCATTCACAGTCGTCACTGCGATCGGCCTGTTTGCGCTCATCGCACTTTTTCCAACAATTACCTGCCATGGCGGTGGTTCGGGCGGAAATTGCGGTGAGGGATATCTGGCTTCACTTCCAACCGCTTTGCTCACCATCCCACTCGACCTTGTGGCGGCGTTTTTGTCTGCAAACTCTTAGCCAGTGGTCTTTGGCCAGAGCGATAGCGGACCCCGCCTAAACAACAACATCAGCCTCTTTCTTCGTCTGCTTGTGGCCCATGGCTGCCGCATGGCACGGCCGATGATCTGTCGGCTGTCAGCGCGAGACCAGACGTAGCTGAAACTTGGCCAAACCGTCGCGATTGACCCACAGCCGTCGTTCAGCCTAAGAAACTCCCGATCAAGGGGCGAGCTGATGGCTCGACCTAAGCCGGTGTCTTGCCGGAACGGGTTTGTGGCAGTAGCCTCAGATCGTTACCCGGTTGCATAGTAGTAGGCTTGGACACTTCCGATGACCAAAGCTGCCAATTGCCTCAACTTGGTCGGAGATGGCGACGACGTTGACGTGCTTTACGCCGTAGAGGAAGCGTTCAGTGTCAAAATTTCTGACGCGGAAGCGCTCCGTTGTGAAACGGTCGGGCAGCTCTTCGACATAGTCTCATCTAAGCTGAACATATCCGAGGCGCGACACCTCCGTTGCCCCACCGCTCTCGCATTCTTTCGCTTGCGGGCTGCGCTGCGCCGCTTGGGCTACGTGCAACGCTTGACGCCCAAAACTGACCTGAGAACCATTTTTCGCGCGCACAGGGCTAAGAGCCTACATGATATCCTCTCACGAGAGACGGATCTTCCCGCCCTTGAGCTTCACCCAGCGACCATTACTGCTTTGGCGCTTATCACGGCGTGTGGCGTTGCATTTTCCCTCTGGTTCGGTTCTTGGCTCCCGCTCCTTGGCTCCGCGGTCCTTGCCATCATTCTTGGCTTTGTGCTGCCCCAGACGATTTCGCAACGAACAGCTAGCCTTGGTGATTTTGCCTCCAACTGCGCCGCGTGGAACTACGGAAGACTTTCTAAGCAAGCCGGAGGTGCTAGACGTCGTGACGTTTGGAAAGCTGTTACAATTGTCGTCCGCGAGAGCACCGGGACTAGCTTCATAGGTGAGATGAATTACGATACTCGCTTCTTCGCCGAACGAAGTTCCTAATCGATCACTATCGTCGGTTCGTCGCGACCGCGGCAAGTCAAACTTCGTTTGCTGGACGTGAGGTCTCCCTGTTGCCCTTCTCGGAAGTCCGACGACGTCCGCTTTCGCCGCCATTGGGGGGCAAGCGGACATCGATTTACGCGGTTCATCTATCCGTGCGCGGCCCGGTCCTTCTTCGTCCACGGAGAGTGTGTTCTGTCCCCGATGTCGGAATAATAACGGGCACCGGCATCGCCTTATCTGGGACGATGTCCCTGCTGGGCTTCTCGGGCCAGTCGTTCGGCTTTCAGGCGCTCGCGATTTTCGTGAAGGGACTGTTGGGCCTTCGCGTGGTCGGTCATCGGCTTCTTCGTTTCGACCGGTTTGAACGCCCGGTTGGCCTCCCGCAGGGCCCGGGACTCGGGATGATTTCTCGTCATGTCGACCTCGATGTGGATGGGCGGGCGCGATCTCGAACCGCGCCGGACCGGACGCTTCCGCTCGCGAGCCGGTGGTGGACGATGTACTGTCGTCGGATGGCGGCCTGCGATTTCACGGCGTGCCGGTATGTGAACAACGGGACGGAACTACGTCCGTTCCTTGCGGCCGGACTTAATTCGGAAGCGGTTGCTCTGTGGAGACGAAAAGCCCGCCGGCAGCGGCAGCCGCGTCGTGTAGGGGAACGGGACCTTCGCTTCGTCCGATGATGACACCATACCCCTGTTTTGCCCGACGGGTCAAGGAAAATTTCGAAAAATGCGAAACCCCGTTTCGGACCAAGAGGATCGCTACTGTGCATGGGGTTGTTTTCAGTTTTGGTTTGAGCCGACAAACGCCCGGCCGCCGCCAAACAAAAAGGGCCGCCCGAGGGCGGCCCTTTCGTCATTCTCTGATCAGCCCGCTTACTCGGCCGCCTGCTTCTGCGGCGGATCGAGTGCGCCGGACTTGTGGATGTCGGCGACCTGGTGGTCCGAGAAGCCGAGCACGCTGCGCAGGATCTCGTCGGTGTGCTCGCCGAGCAGCGGCGAGCGGGTCACCTCGGCCGGGCTGTCCGACAGCTTGATTGGGTTGCCGACCGAGATGTACTTGCCGCGGGTGGGGTGGTCGACCTCGACGACGGTGCCGGTGGCGCGCAGCGACTGGTCCTCGGCGATCTCCTTCATCGACAGGATCGGGCCGCAGGGGATGTCGTCCTTGTTGAGGATCTCCATCGCTTCGAACTTGGTCTTGGTCATCGTCCACTGCTCGATGCGGGCGAAGATCTCGTTCAGGCGCGGCAGGCGGGCGGCGGGCTTCGCATAGTTCGGATCGGTCTTCCAGGTGGGCTCGCCGATCACGTCGCAGATCTTCTCCCAGACCGGGGCCTGGGTGATGAAGTAGATGTAGGCGTTGGGGTCGGTCTCCCAGCCCTTGCACTTCAGGATGCGGCCCGGCTGGCCGCCGCCGGAATCGTTGCCGGCGCGCGGCACGGCATCGCCGAACGGAACGCCTTCGCCGAACTGGCTGTATTCCTTGAGCGGGCCGTGGGCGAGGCGCTGCTGGTCGCGCAGCTTGACACGGCAGAGGTTGAGCACGCCATCCTGCATCGCCGCGGTGACGCGCTGGCCCTTGCCGGTGTGGGTGCGCTGATAGAGCGCGGTGACGATGCCGAGCGCCAGGTGCAGGCCGGTGCCGCTGTCGCCGATCTGCGCGCCGGTGACGAGCGGCAGGCCGTCGCGGAAGCCGGTGGTGGAGGCGGCGCCGCCGGTGCACTGCGCGACGTTCTCATAGACCTTGCAGTCTTCGTAGGGGCCGGGGCCGAAGCCCTTGATCGAAGCGACGATCATCTTCGGGTTGATCGACTGGATCTTCTCCCAGGGGAAGCCCATGCGGTCGAGCACGCCCGGACCGAAGTTTTCCACCAGCACGTCGCACTTCTTGATCAGCTCGGTGAGGACTTCCTTGCCCTTGGGATTCTTGGTGTCGAGCGTGATCGAACGCTTGTTGTGGTTCAGCATGGTGAAATACAGGCTGTCCACGTTCGGGATGTCCTGCAGCTGGCCGCGGGTGATGTCACCCACGCCCGGGCGTTCCACCTTGATCACGTCGGCGCCGAACCAGGCCAGCAGCTGCGTGCAGGTCGGTCCGGACTGGACGTGGGTGAAGTCGAGAATGCGAACGCCCTCGAGCGCTTTGGTCATCGTGTTTGCTCCGTACTCTGTGTCTGCCCCTGCACCCGGCAGGGAATAAGGGTTGAGGGGTGGACTTACTTCTTCTTCTGCAGAACGCTCTGCGGATTGAGGTTGCCGATGCGGCCGCTCTCCGAGCCCGCCGCCGGATCGATCACCGCGTTGATCAGCGTCGGCTTGCGCGACGCCATTGCCTCGTTCACGGCGCGCTTCAGCTCATCCGGCGAGGTCGCATTCACGCCGACGCCGCCGAAAGCCTCCATCATCTTGTCGTAGCGCGCGCCCTTCACGAACACGGTGGTCGCCGGATCGTCGTTGGCGCCGTTGACGTCGGTGCCGCGATAGATGCCGTCATTGTTGAAGATGACGACGCAGATCGGAAGGTTGTAGCGGCAGATGGTCTCGACCTCCATGCCGGAGAAGCCGAACGCCGAGTCGCCTTCCACTGCGAGCACGGGATGGCCGGTCTCGAGCGCAGCCGCGATCGCCTGGCCCATGCCGATGCCCATCACGCCCCAGGTGCCGACGTCGAGACGCTTGCGTGGGCGGTACATGTCGATGACGCCGCGGGCGAGGTCGAGCGTGTTGGCGCCCTCGTTGACGAGGATCGCCTCGGGATACTCCTTGATCACGTTCTTCAAGACGCCAAGCGCGCCGTGATAGTCCATCGGCGATTTGTTGTTCATCAGCTTCGGCGCCATCTTGGCGACGTTCTCTTCGCGCTTGGTGGACACGGCTTTGGTCCAGTCGGCCGGCGCGGTCCAACCCGCACCGATCGCCTGGTTGAAGGCGGAGACGACCGAGCCGATGTCGCCGACCACGGGCGCGACGATCTCGACGTTGGAGTCCATCTCCTTCGGCTCGATGTCGACCTGGATGAACTTCTTCGGCGTCTCGCCCCAGCTCTTGCCCTTGCCGTGCGACAGCAGCCAGTTCAGCCGCGCGCCGATCAGCATGACGACGTCGGAATCCTTCAGCACCGTCGAGCGGGCAGCGCCGGCGCACTGCGGATGCGTGTCGGGCAAGAGGCCCTTGGCCATGCTCATGGGGAGGAACGGCACGCCGCTCTTCTCGACGAACGTCTTGATCTCCTCGTCGGCCTGCGCGTAGGCCGCGCCCTTGCCGAGGATGATGAGCGGACGTTTTGCGCTCTTGAGCACGTCGAGCGCGCGCTTCACAGATGCGGGCGAGGGGATCTGCGCAGGCGCAGCGTCGATCACCTTGACCAGCGATTTCCGGCCGGCCTCGGCGGCCATGACCTGGCCGAACAGCTTTGCCGGCAAGTCGAGATAGACGCCGCCCGGACGGCCCGAGACCGCGGCGCGGATGGCGCGGGCAAAGCCGATACCGATGTCCTGGGCGTGCAGCACGCGATAGGCCGCCTTGCACAGCGGCTTGGCGATCGCGAGCTGGTCCATCTCTTCGTAATCGCCCTGCTGGAGGTCGACGATCTCGCGCTCGGAGGAGCCCGAGACCAGGATCATCGGGTAGCAGTTGGTGGTGGCGTGGGCGAGCGCGGTGAGACCGTTGAGGAAGCCGGGCGCGGAGACCGTGAGGCAGACGCCGGGCTTCTTGGTGAGATAGCCGGCGATGCCCGCGGCATAGCCGGCGTTCTGCTCGTGGCGGAAGGAGATCACGCGGATGCCGGCGGCCTGCGCCATGCGGCCCAAATCCGTGATCGGGATGCCCGGCACATTATAGATGGTGTTGATGCCGTTCAGCTTGAGCGCGTCGATGACGAGATGGAAGCCATCCGTCAGTTCCTGCTCGGTGCCCGGTGCCTCGGACTTGGTCGCGGTGTTCAGCATGGGCCTTGTCTCCCTGGTCTCAAGATAACGGGGCGAATGTCTCGCCCTTCTGGTGAACGTTGCTAGGTGAACAGTTACGTGAAAAGTTCCTGGCCGTGCGCTTCGACGTAAGCGGCAAGGCCAAGGGTGTGGTCGCGGGCGCGCTTCTCGGCGAGCTCGGTGTCGCGCGCTTCCAGCGCCTCGATCATGCCGAGATGCTCGGGCAGCGACGTCGCGGTGCGGTCCTTGCGTCCGATCGTCAGCTGGCGGTAGCCGCGCACGTGCAGCAACAAATCGTTGGTGAGATCGACCAGCACCGGCGATTCCGACAGCGAGATCAGCGCCTGGTGGAAGGCGATGTTGGCGCGCGAATATTCCTCGACGTGATCCTCGGGCAGGCGGTCCTTGCCGAAATCCTTGAAATAGTCGCGCAGCGCCGTGATGTCCTTCTTGCGTGCTGTGGTGGTGATCAGGCGCGCGGCCATGCTCTCCAGCGCCGCCCAGGCGCGGATCATGTCGACGATCTCGCTCTTGGTTCGGCGCACCACCATGATGCCGCGGCGCGGAACCGTCTTCACGAAACCGTCCTGCTCGAGCATCGCGATGGCTTCGCGGATCGGCGTGCGGCTGACACCCAGACGTTCGGACAATGCGCGCTCGTCGAGCATCACCGGCTCGGGCGTCGAATAGATGTCCATCTTGAGGATGGCTTCCTTCAAGGCGTCATACGCCTTGTTCTTGAAGCTAGACTCCGGGGCAATACGAACGATTGCGATATCTGCCTCGGCCATGTTCGGCAACGCCTTGGTTGGTTTCCGCAGTGACACGACGAATCTCCTCCAGTGGGAGTCGTCTTTTACAGGAATATTAACGGGAAAGTTTTTGGCATACCACATGCCAGAATGTCAAGCTGCCTATTTTTTGCGGCCTTCCAAGGCACGCGGTAGCTTGACAAGTTGGCTTCTGGCATACCAAATGCCATCGCCAGCCATTTTTGATCCAAGCGGGCGGAGTAATTTCAGGCTTTATGCCACTCCGTTCCGCCGCATGGAACAGAGCGCGGCGAATGGCAAGCATCACGGGCAGCCGCAACACGCGCGCTTTGCAAAGAACGAACCAGGTCAAGGGAGAAGCCACATGTCCAATTCCAAAGACGCAGTCCGCAAAGTCCTTGACCAGGTCAAGGCGGATAAGCGCACCAGCCTGACGGCGCCGGAAGGCAAGCTGGTCTGCGACGCCTACGGCATTCCGGTGCCGAAGGAAGGGGTGGCGAAGTCGGCGGGCGAAGCCGGCAAGATGGCCTCTTCGATGGGCTTCCCCGTTGTGATGAAGATCGTCTCGCCGGACATTCTCCACAAGACTGAAGCCGGCGGCGTCATCGTTGGCCTCAAGACGGCCGAGGATGCCGAGAAGGCCTACGAGACCATTCTCTCCAACGCCAGGAAGTACAAGGCCGACGCCAAGATCGAGGGCGTGCAGGTGCAGCAGATGCTGGCCGGCGGCACCGAGGTCATCGTCGGCTCGATCACCGACGGCTCGTTCGGCAAGCTCGTCGCCTTCGGCCTCGGCGGCGTGCTGGTTGAAGTCTTGAAGGACATCACCTTCCGCCTCGCGCCGGCGACGAAGGAAGACGCGCTCTCGATGCTCGACGGCATCCAGGCGCATGAGATTCTGAAGGGCGTTCGCGGCGGCGAGGCGGTTAACCGCACGGCGCTGGCCGATGTCATCGTCAAGGTCTCGCAACTCGTCACCGACTTCCCTGAAATCGTCGAGCTCGACCTCAACCCGGTCTTCGCGACGGCGAAGAGCGCAATCGCCGCCGACGTCCGTATCGTCGTCGACTTCGCCTACAAGCCGAAGCCCAAGCCGCGCCCGACCGAAGAGATCGTTGCGGCCATGAACCGCATCATGCAGCCGAAGGCGGTCGCCGTGGTCGGCGCCTCCGCCGAGGACGGCAAGATCGGCAACTCCGTGATGAAGAACCTCATCAATGGCGGCTACAAAGGCGACATCTATCCGATCCATCCAAAGGCCGCCGAGATCCTCGGCTACAAGGCGTATAAGAGCGTCAAGGACGTGCCAGGGGTGATCGACACCGCAGTGTTTGCGATCCCCGCCAAGTTCGTCGCGGCGGCGCTGACCGAGTGCGGTGAGAAGAAGATCCCGGGCGCGGTGCTGATCCCGTCGGGCTTCGCGGAGGCCGGCGCGCCGGAACTGCAGGCCGAGATCGTCGAGGTCGGCAAGAAGTACGACATCCGCCTGATGGGGCCGAACATCTACGGCTTCTATTATACCCCGGCCAATCTCTGCGCGACCTTCTGCACGGCTTACGACGTCAAGGGCCACGCCGCGCTGTCGTCGCAGTCGGGCGGCATCGGCATGGCCATCATCGGCTTCTCGCGCTCGGCGAAGATGGGCGTGTCGGCGATCGTGGGCCTCGGCAACAAGTCGGATATCGACGAAGACGATCTGCTCGCCTTCTTCGAGCAGGACCCGAACACCAATCTGATCGCGCAGCACTGCGAAGACCTCAAGGACGGCCGCGCCTTTGCGGAAGCCGCCAAGCGCGTCTCCAAGAAGAAGCCGGTCGTCGTGCTCAAGGCCGGCCGCACTTCGGCCGGCGCCAAGGCGGCCTCGTCGCACACCGGCGCGCTCGCCGGTAACGACAAGATCTACGAGGACGTGCTGGCGCAGTCGGGCGTGATCCGCGCCCGCAGCCTGCGGCAGCTGCTCGAATTCGCCCGCGGCGTGCCGGTGCTGCCGACGCCGAAGGGCGAGAACGTGCTGATCATCACCGGTGCGGGCGGCTCGGGCGTGCTGCTGTCGGATAGCTGCGTCGACAACGGCCTGTCGCTGATGTCGATGCCGCCGGATCTAGACGCGGCCTTCCGCAAGTTCATTCCGCCGTTTGGAGCTGCTGGAAATCCTGTGGATATCACCGGCGGCGAGCCCCCGATCACCTACGTCAACACGGTGAAGCTCGGCCTGTCGGACGAGCGCATCCATTCGCTGATCCTCGGCTACTGGCACACCATCGTGACGCCGCCGATGGTGTTCGCCCGCAACATGGTCGAGGTGAAGAAGGAGATGGAGGCCAAGGGTTTTGTGAAGCCGATCGTCGCCTCGCTCGCCGGCGACGTCGAGGTCGAGGAAGCCGCCGAATATCTCTACCAGAACGGCATCCCGGCCTATGCCTATTCGACCGAGCTTCCGGTCGAAGTGCTCGGCGCCAAGTACAAATGGGCGCGCGGGGCAGGGTTGCTCTGACGGTCTTCGCCTCTCCCCGCTTGCGGGGAGAGGCCGGGATTTGCGCAGCAAATTCCGGGTGAGGGGGACTCTCTGCGAGTCCGTCTCTCACCGTCCTTGTGGAAGCTCCCCCTCACCCCGACCCTCTCAGCGCGAGCGAAGCTCGTCGCGGCCCCGCAAGCGGGGCGAGGGAGAACGGTCAGGTCGCGATGAGCAAGAACGTGATCCGGCGTAAACCGCTTGAGCCCCGATCGCCATCGGAGGCCGACCACGACGCGCGCGACGGCGGCGTGCAGTCGGTCGATCGTGCGCTGTCGATCCTGGAAACGCTGGCCGAAGACGACGAAGGCTATCGCCTCAGCGATCTCGCCGTTCGCACCGGCCTGTCGGCCTCCACCGTGCACCGCCTATTGGCGACGCTGGAAAGCCGCCGCTTCGTGCAATTCGACCGCGCCGAATCCAAATGGCATGTCGGCGTGCGCAGCTTTACCGTCGGCGCGAGCTTCGCGCGGCGGCGCAATTTCTCCACGCAGGCCGTTCCATATTTGCGCAAGCTGCGCGATCTCACCCGCGAGACCGCCAACCTCGCCGTGGTGGACGACGAATTCATCATCGTGCTGACCCGGATGGAGAGTCGCGAGATCATGCGTTCGCTGACCCAGGTCGGCGGCCGCGTCGCCATGGTGACCTCGGGCGTCGGCAAGGCGGTGCTCGCGACCTATTCGGACGAGGAGGTCGGGGCCGTCATCCGCCATCATGGCATGCCGCGCCTCACCGAGAAATCGATCGTGCGGCCGAGCGACCTGTTCAAGGAGCTCGAAAAGATCCGGAAGCAGGGTTTTGCCCTCGACGACGAGGAGGCCTGCATGGGCCTGCGCTGTATTGCCGCAGTCGTGTACAACGACTGCACCGAGCCGCTCGCAGCGATCTCCGTCTCGGGCATGACCAGCCGCCTGACCGACGAGAGATTGCCGGAAATCGGGCAAATTGTGCGCGATGTCGCCGCTGAGCTGACGCTCGCGCTCGGCGGCGTGATGCCGAAGTCCGGCTGACAAAGAACCGGGCCCGTCGCTGGACAGCGTCGGCCGTTTTGGCTGATATGCGGCCAAACGACACAATGCGGCAGCTGATCAGCAAAGTCCGCATGAGCCTGGAGAATGCCCTCATGTTTCAGTTTCCCGCGCGCCTTTTCGGCGCAGCCGTTGCGTTGACCCTCGCTGCGGCGACGCCCGCCTTCGCCCAGCAGCTCGAGCTCAAGCTGATGGCGCCCGCGGCCCCGGGCGGCGGCTGGGACCAGACCGCGCGCTCGATGCAGCAGGCATTGGTTGCCACCGGCGTCGCGCGCAGCGTGCAGGTCGTCAACGTTCCCGGCGCGGGCGGCAGCGTGGGCATTGCGCAGTTCGTCAACGGCGCCAAGGGCGACGGCAACCAGCTGATGGTCAACGGCTTCGTCATGGTCGGTGCGCTCGCCATGAACAAGTCGCCTGTCACGCTCGAGCAGGTGACGCCGATCGCACGCCTCACCGAGGAAATCCAGGTGATCGTCGTGCCTGCGAATTCGCCGATCAAGTCCGCGCAGGATCTCGCCGCCGCGGTGAAGGCCGACATCGCCAAGGTGACGTTTGCCGGCGGCTCGGCCGGGGGCGTCGACCATGTGATGGCGGCGTTGTTCGCCGGAGCGGTTGGCGCCGATGCGAAGAAGATCAACTACATCCCGTTCTCCGGCGGCGGCGAGTCGCTCGCCGCGATTCTCGGCGGCAAGGTCACCGCGGGCATCTCGGGCCTCAGCGAATATGAAGGGCAGATCAAGTCCGGCAAGCTGCGCGCGATCGGCGTGACCTCGGAGAAGCGTATCGCCGGCAGCGACATCCCGACCTTCAAAGAGCAGGGCATCGACCTCGTGATCGCCAACTGGCGCTCGGTGGTCGCGCCTCCCGGCATCACGCCGGAGCAGAAGAAGACGCTCAGCGACGCCGTCGAGAAGATGGTGAAGTCGGACGCCTGGAAGGAGATCCTCAAGCAGAAGGGCTGGGAGGATGCCTACCTAGGCGGCGACGCCTTCGCCGACTTCCTGAAGAAGGAAACCGTGCGCGTCACCGACGTCTTGAAATCGGTCGGCCTCGTCAAGTCATGACCTCACGCGATCCAGCCCAGCCACAGCGGCGCGTTGATCGCGCCGGCATCGTCATCGCGGCATTGCTTGCAGGTCTTGCCGCGGTGCTGGTCTGGGATGCGCGCGGCCTGCAATCCACGTCGATGTACGGCATGGGCCCGGAGGCGATGCCGGTGGTGGTCGCTACCGGCCTCGCGCTGCTGGCGATCGGCAATTTCATCGACGCGCTGCGCGGCAATCTGCCGGCGCGCGAGAGCGCCGATCCCCTCCCGGTGCTTCTGATACTCATCGGCTTGGCGCTGCTGATCGCCATCATCGGCTTCGGCGGCGGCTTCATCCTGGCGACCGCGGCGCTGTTCGTGACGACGTCGGCGGCGTTCGGGCGCCGCGCCATTGTCGTCGACAGCATCATCGCTCTCGTGATGTCCAGCCTCATCTATCTCGCGTTCGACCGCCTGTTGACGCTGAGCCTTCCGGCCGGCCCTCTGGAGCGACTGCTGTGATGGACACTTTTGCGGCGCTGGCCCACGGCATGGCGGTCGCCGTCCAGCCGATGAACCTGCTCTATGCGCTGATCGGCGTGTTCCTGGGCACTGCGGTTGGCGTGCTGCCCGGTATCGGCCCGGCGCTGACGGTCGCGCTGCTGCTGCCTGTCACCTACAAGCTCGACCCCGGCGGCTCGCTCATCATGTTTGCCGGCATCTACTACGGCGGCATGTATGGCGGATCGACCACAGCGATCCTGATCAACACGCCCGGCGAGAGTGCCTCGATGGCGACGGCGCTCGAGGGCAACAAGATGGCCAAGGCCGGCCGTGGCGGGCCGGCGCTCGCGACCTCCGCGATCGGCTCCTTCGTCGCCGGCACCATCGCCACGATTGGCTTGGCTTTCCTTGCGCCGTGGCTGGTCGATTTCGCCGTGCGCTTCGGCCCTGAGGATTATTTCGCGCTGATGTGCGTCGCCTTCGTCACGGTGTCCGCGACCTTCGGCGATTCCCCGATCCGCGGCCTGACCAGCCTGTTCATCGGCCTGACGCTGGGCCTCGTCGGCATCGACAAGCTGACTGGACAGGCGCGGCTCGCGTTCGGTGTGCCTGAATTGCTAGACGGCGTCGAGGTGACGACGCTGGCGGTCGGCCTGTTCGCAGTGGGCGAGGCGCTCTACGTCGCATCGCGCCGCCACCACACCGAGGAAAAGCTCGAGCCGGTGCGCGGCTCGCTGTGGATGACCAAGGAAGACTGGAAGCGCTCGTGGAAGCCGTGGCTGCGCGGCACGATGTTCGGCTTCCCGATCGGCGCGCTGCCCGCGGGCGGCGCGGAGATCCCGACCTTCCTGTCTTATTCGACCGAGAAGCGGCTGACAAAACATCCCGAAGAGTTCGGCAAGGGCGCGATCGAAGGCGTCGCGGGACCGGAAGCCGCCAACAACGCCTCCGCCGCCGGCACGCTGGTGCCGCTCCTGACGCTGGGGCTGCCCACCTCGGCGACGGCCGCGATGATGCTGGCGGGTTTCCAGCAATACGGCCTCAACCCGGGGCCGCTGCTGTTCGCCGAACGGCCCGACCTCGTCTGGGGCCTGATCGCAAGTCTCTTCATCGCCAATTGCATGCTGCTCGTGCTCAACCTGCCGCTGGTCGGCCTGTGGGTGCGGCTGCTCGCGATCCCGCAGCCCTGGCTCTATGCCGGCATCCTCGTCTTCGCCACCATGGGCACCATCGCGGCAAAGCCGTCGGTGGTCGAATTGTCGATGCTGGCCGGCTTCGGCGTGCTCGGTTTCCTGATGCGCCGGTTCGATTTTCCGATCGCGCCGGTCGTCGTCGGCCTGATCCTCGGCCCGATCGCCGAGAGCCAGTTGCGCCGCGCGCTCGCGATCAGCCTCGGCGACCCCGTGACGCTGCTGCAGAGCCCGATCTCCGCGACCCTGCTCGGTATCGCGCTCGTTGCGCTGCTGGCGCCCTTCGTGCTGAAGGGGCTCGGGCGGTTCAAGGCGAACGAGGATTAGCGATCTCTCGCGCGAATATCTGCTAGTCTCCCGTCGATCTCGTTGGGAGAACACGATGCCGTCGGAAATTCGCTCGCCCCGTCTCGCCGTCCTGATCGACGCTGACAATACGTCGGCGAAAATCGCAGATGGGCTGTTCGAGGAGATTGCTAAGATCGGCGAGGCCAGCGTCCGCCGCATCTACGGCGACTTCTCCAATGCGCGGTCGAAGGGGTGGGCCGACATTTTGGCGAAGCACGCCATCATCCCACAGCAACAGTTCGCCTACACCACCGGCAAGAACGCGTCCGACATCACCCTCGTGATCGACGCGATGGACCTGCTGCACAGCAGCCGCTTCGACGGCTTCTGCCTCGTGTCGTCGGACAGCGACTTCACTCGGCTTGCCGCGCGGATCCGCGAGCACGGCATCGACGTGTTCGGGTTCGGCGAGCAGAAAACGCCGGAGAGTTTTCGGCAAGCCTGCCGAAAGTTCGTCTACACCGAGAATTTGCGCGGAGCCGTGCTCAACAATCGAGATGCCGCGTCCGCACCGCGCTCGCTGCAGCCGCCGGAAGCCGCGACATCAATCATCAAGAACGTCATCACCCAGTCGGAAAGCGAAGATGGCTGGGTCGAGCTTGGCGTCATCGGCCAGCAGGTGACCAATCTGGCGCCCGATTTCGATCCGCGGACCTACGGCTCCCGCAAGTTGATCGATCTCGTGCGCAAGACCAATGCCTTCGACCTCGACCTGTCAAAGGGGTCGGTGCGCATACGTGTCAAGCCCGTGACGGTCGCTGCGTCGGCGCCGAAACGTCGTTCGCGGCGAAAGGTCGAGGAAGCCAAGAGCTGATCGCGGCGACATTCTCCTGCGCACGGGTCCAAGCTCGCCCCGGCCTGAAACGGCCGCGGGCCTTTGCCCAATGCGTAAGCACGGGTGCCGCATTATTTGAGTTGCCCCTGCCGCCGCCGGAGGCAACCATCGCTGGGCTGTCCATCCATGCGAGAGCTCCGATGACCAAACTCACCCGTTTCTCCGTCGCGCCGCTGCACAGCATGACGCGGCGCCTCGCCGACGTCGCCTCGGCGCGCGTCGCGCCTGATCTCGTCATCACCGGTGCGCGGGTGCTCTCGACCTATTCGGAGCGGATCCATCCCGGCCGCGAGGTCTGGATCTCAGGCGGCCGTATCGCCGCGGTCAAGCCGGCTGGAACGGCCAGCAAAGCCTGGACCGGCGTCGCGACTTACGATGCAGCCGGCGGCATCATCGCGCCGGGCCTGGTCGATCCGCACATCCACATCGAATCCTCGATGGTGACGGCCTGCGCCTATGCCGAGGCCGCGCTGCTCAACGGCACCACCACCATCTTCTGCGACAGTCACGAGATCGGCAACGTCATGGACGTCGCCGGCGTCGAGGCGATGCTGGAGGATGCGCGCGAGGCGCCGCTCTCGATCTTTTTGACCGTGCCGAGCACGGTGCCGGCGACCTCTGCCGAACTCGAGACGGCCGGGGGCGACCTCACACCCGACAAGATTGCCGGCCTGTTCGATCGCTGGCCGGAGGCCGTGGCGCTCGGCGAGAAGATGGACTTCGTGCCTGTCACGATGGGGGACGAGCGCAGCCACGCGATCATCGCGGCCGCGTTGAAGCGGGGGCGGCCGGTGTCCGGCCACATCTACGGCCGTGAATTCGTCGCCGCCTATGCGGCCAGTGGCGTCACCGACACCCATGAGGCGATCGACCGTGACATCGCCGACGACCTGCTCGAGGCCGGCGTCTGGATTTTCCTGCGCGGCGGTCCACCGACGACGCCCTGGCATTCGCTGCCGCAGGCGATCCGGACGATCACCGAGCTCGGGGCCTCGCACAAGCGCACGGCGGTGTGCACCGACGACCGTGACGCCGACGATCTTCTGCTATTCGGCCTCGACTGGGTGGTGCGCGAAGCCGTGAAGGCGGGGATGTCGCCGGAGCAGGCCTGGTCGATGGGCTCGCTGCACGGCGCCACGCGCTTCGGCATGGAAGGCGATATCGGCGGCCTCGGCGGCGGTCGCCGCGCCGATCTCGTGCTGATGGACGATAACCTCAAGCCGCAATCGACCTGGTACGGCGGCGAGCTGATGGTCGAGAACCGCAAGATCACGCCAAAACTCGATCAGGCGCTGTCGCAGCGCTATCAATACCCGAAGGCGGCCTACGCAACCGTCAAACTGCCGGAGAAGATGAAGCTGACGCCGGAGCTGCCGGCAAAGGCCTGCACCGTCAACGCGATCAAGACCGCGCTGCCGGGAATCACGCTGGTCCACGAGAAGGTCAAGATCGAGCCGGCCAAGGACTGGCCCTCGTTGTTTGAACGCTACGGTCTGTGCTTTGTCACGGTGGTCGAGCGCCACGGTAAGTCGGCCGGCAATGTCGCCTATGGCCTGCTGAAGGATTTTGGCCTGAAGCGCGGCGCGGTCGCCTCCAGCGTCGGGCACGATAGCCACAATCTCATCGTCGCCGGAACCAACGAGGGCGATATGCAGGTGGCGATCGCGGCCGTCAAGGAGCATCAGGGGGCCGTCTGCGTCGTCGCCGACGGCCAGGTGAGGGCGCTGGTGCCGCTGCCGATCGCGGGCCTCTTGTCCGACAAGCGCGTCACGGAAGTGGCCGAAGAGGTCAAGGTGCTCAAGAAGGAATGGGCCGAGGCCGGCTGCACCATCCCCTACATGGGCTTCAATCTGATTCCGCTATCGGTCATTCCGGAAATTCGCATCACCGACAAGGGTCTCGTACTGGTCCCGCAAATGGAGCTGGCACCGCTGTTCGAGTGATCCGCTTTCATCGATGTCTCGGCTTAACCGCTTGAGACATCCACGATTTTTCCACGGCTGCCGCATCGTGGAAAATAAAATCGATCTCGTTGAGATCGGATTCTGCACGCCTGATGATCTCGCTCGCTGACTAACCAAGCGAGGTCCGATATGGCGAAGATGCGAGCTGTCGATGCGGCCGTGCGTATCCTGGAGAAGGAAGGCGTCTCGACTGCCTTCGGCGTTCCCGGGGCCGCGATCAATCCGCTTTACTCGGCGCTGAAGAAGCGCGGCTCGATCCGCCATATCCTGGCGCGCCATGTCGAGGGCGCCTCGCACATGGCCGAGGGCTATACGCGGGCCAAGGCCGGCAATATCGGCGTCTGCATCGGCACCTCGGGTCCGGCCGGCACCGACATGATCACCGGGCTCTATTCGGCGATCGCCGATTCGATTCCGATCCTCTGCATCACCGGCCAGGCGCCACGCGCGCGGCTCTACAAGGAGGACTTCCAGGCCGTCGACATCGAGTCGATCGCAAAACCCGTGACCAAATGGGCGGTGACGGTGCGCGAGCCGGCGCTGGTGCCGCGCGTATTCAGCCAGGCCTTTCATGTGATGCGCTCGGGCCGGCCGGGCCCGGTGCTGATCGATCTGCCGCTCGACGTGCAGCTCGCCGAGATCGAGTTCGACGACGAGATCTATGAACCGCTGCCGGTCTACAAGCCTACCGCGACGCGCAGGCAGGTCGAGAAGGCCCTGGAGATGCTCAACGCCGCCGAGCGTCCGCTGATCGTTGCCGGCGGCGGCATCATCAACGCCGATGCTTCGGACCTGCTGGTCGAGTTCGCCGAGATCGCCAACGTGCCTGTCGTCCCGACGCTGATGGGGTGGGGCGCCATTCCCGACGATCACGTGCTGATGGCCGGCATGGTCGGGCTCCAGACCAGCCACCGCTACGGCAACGCCACGCTGCTGGAATCCGATTTCGTGCTCGGCATCGGCAACCGCTGGGCCAACCGCCACACCGGTTCGGTCGAGACCTACACGAAGGGCCGCACCTTCGTGCATGTCGATATCGAGCCGACCCAGATCGGCCGCGTGTTCAACCCCGATCTCGGCATCGTCTCGGACGCCAAGGCCGCGCTCGAGCTCTTCGTTGGCGTTGCCAGGGAGTGGCGACGTTCCGGCAGGCTCCGCGAACGCCAGGCGTGGCCAGCTTCCTGCCGCGACCGCAAGAAGACCATGCTGCGCAAGAGCCATTTCGACAACGTCCCGATCAAGCCGCAGCGCGTCTATGAGGAGATGAACAAGGCATTCGGCCGCGACACCACCTATGTCACGGTGATCGGTCTGTCGCAGATCGCGGGCGCCCAGTTCCTCGGCGTCTACAAGCCGCGCAACTGGATCAATGCCGGGCAGGCGGGCCCGCTCGGCTGGACATTGCCTGCTGCGCTCGGGGTGCGCGCGGCGTGTCCGGATCGCGAGATCGTCGCGCTCTCCGGCGACTACGACTTCCAGTTCCTGATCGAGGAGCTCGCGGTCGGCGCGCAGTTCAATCTGCCCTACATCCACGTCGTCGTGAACAATTCCTATCTCGGCCTGATCCGCCAGGCCCAGCGCGGTTTTGAGATGGACTATCACGTCCAGCTCTCCTTCGAGAACATCAACGCGCCCGAGATCGGCGTCTACGGTGTCGATCATGTCGCGGTCGCCGAAGGCCTCGGCTGCAAGGCGATCCGCGTCACTGATCCCAAGGACACGCAGGCCGCGTTCGCCACCGCGCGCGAATTGATGGCCAGGCATCGCGTCCCCGTGGTGGTCGAGTTCATCCTCGAGCGCGTCACCAACATCGCGATGGGGACCGAGATCGACAACATCGTCGAGTTCGAGGAGGTGCTGGATCTTCCTCTCGACGAGGTCGGGGTCAAGAAGCCCGGCGTGCTTCAGCCGGCGGAATAGGGGAGCGCACCATGCCGAAATTCGCCGCCAACCTCACCATGCTCTTCAACGAGATGCCGTTCATCGACCGCTTTGCCGCGGCGAAATCGGCGGGCTTTGCCGGGGTCGAATATCTCTTCCCCTACGACTTCGACAAGGCGCAGCTCCGCGAGCAGCTCGAATCCCATGGGCTGACCCAGGTGCTGCACAATCTGCCCGCCGGCAACTGGGCCGGCGGCGAGCGCGGCATTGCGATCCTGCCCGATCGCACCGCTGAATTTCGCGACGGCGTGTTCCGTGCCATCGATTATGCCAAGGCGCTCGATTGCGACCAGCTCAACTGCCTCGTCGGCATCGCGCCTGTCGATGCCGATCCGCGCGAGTTGCAAGAGACGCTGGTCGGCAATTTGCGCTTTGCCGCCTCGACGCTGGCGCGCGAAAACATCAAGCTGCTGGTCGAGCCGATCAACACGCTCGACATTCCCGGCTTCTACCTCAACGGCACCGAGCAGGCGGTGCAGCTGATCTCCGAGGTCCGATCGAACAATCTGTTCATCCAGTACGACATCTATCACATGCAGATCATGGAGGGCGATCTCGCCCGCACCATGCAGGAATATCTGCCAGAGATCGCCCACATCCAGCTGGCCGACAATCCCGGCCGCAACGAGCCGGGCACGGGCGAGATCAACTATCCCTTCTTGTTCCGCCATCTCGACGCGATCGGTTATCGCGGTTGGATCGGCTGCGAATACAAGCCGCGCACCACGACGCTGGAAGGCCTGTCCTGGCACGCCGCGCAGACGTTTGAGACTTGAGGAAATCAAAGACATGATCGACATCGGCTTCATCGGACTTGGCACTATGGGACGGCCGATGGCCGGCCATCTCCTTGCCGCAGGCCATCGCGTGCTCCTGCATGACGTCGCACCGGTCGCGCCCGAATTGATCTCTGCCGGCGGCATCTCCTGCAAATCGGCCAGGGAGGTCGCGGAGGAGGCGGATGCCGTCATCATCATGGTGCCGGATACGCCGCATGTGGAGGCCGTCCTGTTCGGCAAGGACGGCGTTGCGAGCGGCATCTCCAAGGGCAAGATCGTCGTCGACATGAGCTCGATCTCGCCGCTGGCGACGAAGGAATTCGCCAGGAAGATCGAAGCGCTCGGCGCGGATTATCTCGACGCGCCGGTGTCGGGCGGCGAAGTCGGTGCGAAAGCTGCGAGCCTCACCATCATGGTCGGCGGTCCCGAGCGCGCCTTCGGCACCATGAAGCCGGTCTTCGACAGGATGGGCAAGAACGTCACGCATGTCGGCGCCAACGGCGACGGCCAGACCACCAAGGTCGCCAACCAGATCATCGTCGCGCTGACGATCGAGGCGGTGAGCGAAGCACTGCTGTTCGCGTCCAAGGCCGGGGCGAATCCCGCCTTGGTGCGGAAAGCCCTGATGGGCGGATTTGCCTCCTCGCGGATTCTCGAAGTGCATGGCGAGCGCATGGTGAAGCGCAATTTCGATCCGGGTTCCGCATCGAGCTGCACCAGAAGGATCTCAACCTCGCGCTCGAAGGCGCGCGTGCGCTCGGCCTCTCATTGCCGAGCACGGCGGTGGCGCAGCAATTGTTCTCGTCCTGTGCCGCGCATGGCGGCAAGGCCTGGGATCATTCGGCGATGCTCCGTGCGCTGGAACTCATGGCGGGCCACCAGATCGCAGCGACCTGAATTGTTACGCGGTAACACTCTTCCGGGTGTGGGTGCATTTTCGCCGCAGCGGAACTGGAACAATGCTCCGGTCTCGCGGTTGAAGGCGCATCAACAAACACTGGAGAGTGTAGACATGAAGACCCGTCTTGCGATTACGTTGGCTGCCGCCTCGCTGCTGGCGTCGAGCGCAGCCTTTGCCCAGTCGACGACCGAGCAGGGCGCCCGGGACGGCGCGCGCGCGGGCGGCGACATTGGCGGCCCGATCGGCGCGATGGTCGGCGGCACCGTCGGTGCGGCGGTCGGCGCTGGATTGGAAATTCCGAATGCGGTGCTCGGCGGAATCCCGCGCGATGATTCCGTCGTGGTCCACGAGCGCGTCGTGGTCGGCGAACCGCTGCCGCCGACCGTGGTACTGCGTCCCGTGCCGAACTACACCGAATATCGCTATGCGGTCGTCAACGACCGCCGCGTGATCGTCGAGCCGCGCACCCGCCGCGTCGTCAAGATCATCGACTGATCGGCGCAAGCCTCGACTTGAGAGAGACCGGCCCTGCGGAGCGTTACTCCGCGGGGCCTTCGCTTGTAACGGCGAAGCTGGCGCGAAGCCGCGTCACGGCCCAGTCGGCGATGGCCGCGAGCGCAAAGCCGGCGCAGGCGGTGGCGGCATCGACCAGAAAATCCTCCAGCCGCGCATGCCGGCCCGGCGCCCAGAACTGCATCAGCTCGAGCACGCCGATCAGGACCACCGCGATGGCCGTCACCGCGAGGCGCCGCTGCCGGTAAGCGAGGCCGAAGGCGAGGCCAACCAGGACGAAGGCAACCGCGTGCTCGCCGTCCTGTCCGAGGTCGGAATGGGGCCGCAGGCCCGGCGGCCCCAGGGTCGCGAAGGTGACGGCGGCGGCGAGCAGCCAGGCAAAACAACGAACAAAAATCGACATCCGGTCCCGATAGCACAGAATCGCGACAGCCCGTTGCGGCGGGAGGATCAGATCGCCGTGTAGTTAATGACGAAACGTTAAAGCGGCTCGCGCACGCCAAGACCGTGCATGAAGCGTTCCCGGATCTGTACGGGATCCCTGCGGGTGGTGCCGACGCCCGGCTTGTCGTCGATCCGAACTGCGATCAGGCTGGGCTCGGCGGCGGCCATCGCCTCGTCGACCAGCCGCTCGAAATCCTCTTCGTCCGCGGCCCAGGAACTCCTGGCGAGCCCCGAAGCGGCGGCGATGCCGACGATGTCGGCGACGTGTGCTGCCGGGGTCGGCTGCGAACCGGTGATCTGGTAGATGCCGTTGTCCATCACGATCATGATCAGGTTCTTCGGCTTCAAGCTCGCAATGGTCGAGAGCGCGCCGAGCTGCATCAGCAGTGAGCCATCGCCTTCGAGCGCAAAGACGCGCCGGTCCGGTTGCGCCAGCGCCACGCCGAGCGCGATCGGGAAGGCGAGACCCATGCTGCCCAGCATGTAGAAGTTCTGCGGGCGATGGCCGGCGGCCCAGAGGTCGAAATTGGTGTTGCCGATGCCGCCGACTACGGCTTCCTCGTGCTTGAGCTTTGCGATCAGGCGCGTGGTCACGTCGAAGCGGTTCATCACCTTGGTATTGCGCGTGGTCATGGCTGATCTCACTTGTCGAAGGTCTTGCCGCCGGTCAGCAGCGGGTTGAGGATCAGCGCCACCGGCGCCTGCGTGGTCACGGCCTGCTTGACCGAGCGATCGGCGATGAATTCGAGCTCGTCGAGCCGTGTGATGGTGTGGTGCTCCAGCGCCAGCGAGTCCAGCACCGGGCGCATGGTGCGGCAGACCAGCGACTGGCCGTAATTGAACTCGCCGAGCGTGCCACGCTCGGAGACGAACATGATCAGCGGGATCTGATAGGGCACGGCGAGCGAGGCCAGCACGTTGGCGAGCGTGGCAAAGCCCGAGGTCTGCATCAGCACCGCGCCGCGCCTTCCGCCCATCCATGCACCGGAGACGATGCCGACGGCCTCCTCCTCGCGGGCGGTGGCAAAGGTGGTGAAGAAGGGATCTGCGTGCAGATTCTTGATCAGCGGCGTCAGCACGCGGTCGGGCACGTAAGGGATCAGGCTGATCTCGTTCCGCTTCAGGGTCTGCAGGACGATGCTGTGCCAGCTTGTTTCGCTGGACCCCTGTGCCGCCTGGGCCTGCTGCTCCGCAATCGCCATTGCGTTCTCCCTCGCGCCGCGCATGCTTCTTGGTTCTGGCCGTCGCGGCGATCTGACGAACTTGACGCAGGCCGCGGGATTGTCAACATGTCCGGGCCGGCACCGTGATCTGCGCCAGACGGCCTGCCGTGGCCGGCATCGCCATGCCATAAGCGGCGACAACGAGAAAGCGGGAGGGACGCATGGACGGAGCGCGGATCGCGCTGGCGCCTTGCGGGTCTCCGCGAGAGAGCCGGAAGGGTCCTGATGTCCGTGAACAGCAAGCGCGTCTTCTATGTCAAATATCTGGCCAATCCGATCTATATCGACATCCTGAAGGCGCGGCCCGACGTCCGGCTCGACCGCATCGAGAACGAGAGCTCCGAAGATTTCTACGCGCCGATCCTGAGTGCCGCCCACGTCTACCAGATCGGTGCGGCCCGCGACGAGCTGGCGCCGCATTTCCATGTCGACGCTGCGCTCCTGAAGCGTACACCGAACCTGCTGCTGGTTTCCAGCAATGGCGCGGGCTTCGACCCCGTCGATGTCGACGCCTGCACGGAGGCGGGCGTGCTGGTCGTCAACCAGTCCGGCGGCAATGCCCATTCCGTCGCCGAGCATGCGCTGGCGATGATGCTGACGCTGTCCAAGCGCATCATCCAGTCCGATCGCAAGCTGCGCCGGGATTCCAACGTCAACCGCAACGAGCTCATCGGCAACGAGATCGAGCACAAGACCGTCGGCATCATCGGCCTCGGCAATGTCGGCCGTCGCATTGCAGCGCTCTGCAAGGGCCTGTTCGGCATGAAGGTGCTGGCCTACGATCCCTACCTCACTGCCGAGGTAATGGCCGAGCGGGGCGGCGAGAAGGTCGAGCTCGACGAGCTGTTGCGCCGTGCCGATTTCGTCTCGATTTCCTGCCCGCTCGACAAGAACAGCCGCAACATGATCAGCACGCGCGAGTTCGCGCTGATGCAGCCGCACGCCTATTTCATCACCACCGCGCGCGGCTTCATCCACGACGAGGACGCGCTGCTCCAGGCGCTGCGCGACAAGCGCATTGCCGGTGCCGGCCTCGACGTCTGGTCCAAGGAGCCGCCGCCGCCCGAGCATCCGCTGCTGAAGTTCGACAACGTGCTGGCGAGCCCGCACACCGCCGGCGTCACCATCGAGGCCCGCCGGAACATGGGCCGTCTCGCCGCCGAGCAGGTGCTGGATGCGCTCGACGGCAAGCGCCCGCCGCGCATCATCAATCCCGAAGTCTGGCCGCGCTATGCCGAGCGCTTCAAGCAGGCCTTTGGTGTGACCCCGGGGTAGGGCGCGCCGAGTTCGGTCGCACGCCGGTCGTTGGTTACGAGGCTGCAAACGGAATCCGGCGTATTTTAGTGATGGCGCGAGGGAACGGGTATGACTTGTCCTGTAAATCAGGGGACATGAGCATACTTTCGATTGCGACATCCGGATTGTCCGCGGCCAGCCTGCGCGTGAGCGTGGCCGCGAGCAACATCGCCAACGCCCAGACGACCGGCCCGCTGCCGGCATCAGCCGGATCGACCAATTCGGGCATCGCTCCGACATTTCCCGCCGCTTACGTGCCACTGCGCGTCGATCAGGTCTCCCAATCGAGCGCCTCGACGCCTGGAGGTACGTTTGCGACCGTCTCGGCGGTGTCGCCGAGCTACACCGCGCAGTCCGACCCGAGCGCTCCCTTCGCAAACCAGGATGGCCTGGTCGCTGCGCCGAATGTCGATCTCGTCAGCGAATTCGCTGAGCTGGCGACCGCAAAGTACAGCTTCATTGCCAATGCGAAGGTCATTCAAGCCTACGCCGAAACGCAAGACACACTCCTCGACATCAAGACGTGATGGCCGCACTGGAGAAGGGCGGCTAACCCAGCCTTGTGCCGAGCTGCCTGAACACGGCCTCGCAGGTCATGAGGTCGAGATGGCCGCCGCCCGCGTTCTTGAAGAACGTGATGTCCGAGGGTGACGTGCGCCCCTGCACGCGACCGCTGGCGAGATCATAGTGGTCGCCGAGCACGTCTTTCTCGCTGATCGCGCCGTTCGCGATCGGTTGCAGGATGTCACCTACGCCGTGGAAGGCTGATTCCCGCATGTCGACGAACACTCGCGACATCTTCGCGGCCTCGTCATCCGCCTCGCGGGTTTGTGGCGTGTAGCCGCCGACCAGGTCCAGATGCGTGCCAGGTCGCAAATTGCGGCCCTTGATCAGCGGTTGATGCGCGCGGGTGCAGGCGGTGATCACGTCCGCCTCGCGCGTCGCCGCGTCGAGATCTGCGATCGTCTCCGCCCTGATGCCGTCCTTCGCCAGTCGCTTCGCGAGGTCATCCGCCCGGTCCGCGCTCCGATTCCAGATCAGGACCCGTTGCAGCGACGGCCGCACGGTGCGATGCCCCCGGATCAGCCATTCCGACATCTCGCCGGCACCGACGCACAGCAACGTCTCGGGATGGAGCGGGGCGAGCAGCTTCGTGCCCAGCGCGGAATCGGCCGCGGTGCGCCAATGCGTGATCTCGGTCCCGTCCATCGCCGCCAGCGGCTTGCCATTGGTGCCGTCGAACAGCACGCAGACGGCCTGCACCGCCGGCATCTTGCCTTCGGCCAGGTTGGCCGGAAAGCTGGTGAACATCTTGCTCGCCATGTAGCGGCCGCGATCGACCGCGCTGCGGATGACATATTGCGCCCCTTCGCCGCCCAGGAAGGCGTCGAGCACCTCCATCTTCGGCCGGCGGTGCGCCTCTTCCAGCGCGGCAATGAGGATCGGAAAGGTCAGAACTTTGGTGACGTCGGTATCGGAGACAAAGTGCAAGGCAAAATCCTCATGGGTAGAGGCCTCGCAGCCTCTAGCTCTGGTTCAGGGGCACATGCCCTAAGCCGCTTCTGAAACCCGAACTTCGACCTTGAGTCCAGCGGCGACTGCCATATTGACCAGGGTATCGATCCCGAACAGCTCGATCTTTCCGCGCATCAGGTCGGAGACGCGGGGCTGGGTGACACCAAACAGCTTCGCGGCCTCCGACTGATTGAGCTTCATTCCGGCGATGTGGTCGCGTAGCGCCAGCATCAGCTCGGAGCGGAGCTTCATGTTCGCGGCCTCAGCCGGCGTATCCTCGATTGCGTCCCAAACGCTGGTGAAGCGTCTCTTTGTCATCGGTTCAGTTCCCTCAGCAAGTCTCGAAAACGCAGTCGCGCGATGTCTAGATCCGCTTTGCTTGTTTTTTGGGTCTTCTTCTGAAAACAGTGTAGCACGTAGATCGCACGTTCGAACTTCGCTACATACACGACCCTGAACGCTCCGGATTCATCGCGAATCCGTATCTCCTGTACGCCCTGGCCAATGCCGCTCACCGGCTTCCAATCGTCGGGCTGACGCCCGCGCTGAACCAGGTCGAGCTCAAAACCAGCCTGCCGCCGCGCCGTACCGGGAAATTCGCGCAGATCGTCCAGTGCAGTGCCTCGAAACTCGATCGGCTTCATGGCTCGTCTATACAATATTTTGTATAGTTTTGCAATCGCGCTCGGCGTGAGTTGCCCTTGATCCGCGTCAAAATCCCCCTCCCGCTTTCCGGCAAAATGGGCCTAGAGTGCTGCCGGGGCAGCAGGGAGGTCCCATGTCTACTTATGTCGTCAGGTTCATGAAGGACGTGCTTGGCGAGTATGGCCGGCAGTGCGAGGTGTGCCAGGGTACGCTCGAGGTGGATGCCGCCGACGAGATCGAAGCCACGGAGCGGGCGAAAGCAAAATTCTGCGAGGACCAGGCGCTGCATCACTGGTCGCTGCACGCCGACCGCATCCACGTGAAGCCGGCCGATTTTCCGTCCTGAGGCTTAACGGCCGGGCGCGGCGACGGGCGGCGGGGCGGTCACGCCGGCGCCGAGCGAACGTTGCACCATGACGGTGTCCGACCATCGCCCGTGGCGATAGGCGACGCCACACAAAAGGCCGGCGCGCGCGAAGCCGAATTTTTCGTGCAGCGCCAGCGAAGGCGCGTTGTCGGCATCGATATAGCCGATCAGCTGGCGGAAGCCCGCCGCAGCGCAGGCATCGACCATGGCGCCCAGCAGGAGCCGTCCGACGCCCCGGCCGAGATGCTCGTGGTGGACGTAGATCGAATGCTTGGCCGTATAGCGATAGGCCGGACGCTTGCGGAACAGAACCGCATAGGCGTAGCCGACGACCTCGCCGCGCCAGGTTGCGACCAGATGCGGCAGGCGGGTCTGCTTCAAATTCTTGCGCCGGTCGCGAAAATCATCCGGCTCCGGCGCGCCGGTTCCCTCGACATCGCGCGGCACGCCGTTGCGGACGTGATGGCGATAGATCGCCAGCATCGCCTCGACGTCGCTCTCGCGTGAGGGGCGGATAAGAACCGGCTCGTCATCGGCCCGTGCAATCGCAGATTCGTTCATCGGCACCTACTCGGCAACGACGTAGGTATAGAGCCCGATGCGCCCCTTCGCATCGGTCTCCTTGTAGACGCCCTGGATTTCGACGTCGAAGCCCGGAAAGATGTTGAAGCAAGTCTCGAACATCTTGAGGTAATCGATCATGGGCTTGGCCCGTTCCGTCAGCCGCTCGCCGGGCACGATGGTGGCGATGCCGGGCGGATAGACCACGAACGGCGTGGTGGCGATGCGGCCGGCGATCGCCTCGATCGGGAGGTAATCGACGTCGTTCTTGAACAAATAGCGCGCGGCATCGCGCGGCGACATTGCGATCTCGGGCATGTGCTCGGGCATGAACTGCCGCGCCTGGAGCGCGCTGACGTCGGCGTCGCGGAAGAACCGATGCATTTCGCCGCAGAGGTCGCGCAGCCGCGCCCCGGCATAGCGCGCCTGCCGCCGCTGGTGGAATTCCGGGATCGCGTCCGCCAGCAGCGCATTGTCGTCGTGCAGGCGCTTGAACGCGACGAGGCCGGAGATCAGCGTGCCGGCCTTGCTCGCCTCCACACCGGGAGTGAGCAGGAACAGCAGCGAATTGAGGTCATTCTTCTCGGGGACGATGCGGTTCTCGCGCAGATATTGGGCGACGACCGGGGCGGGAATGCCGTGCTCGGCATAAGCGCCGGTGGCGCGATTGAAGCCGGGGGTGAGCAGCGTCAGCTTGTTCGGATCGGTCATGGCAAAGCCTTCCGCAAGATCGGGAAAGCCGTGCCAATTGGTATCCGGCGAGAGCTGCCACAGGGCGGGATTGGTCGCGAGCTCGTCGGTGGACAGCGTCTCCCAGGCAACGTTGTGCGCGCCGCCGGGACGACTGACGTCGGGGATCGCGACGCGATCGGGCACGAACGGCTCGAAGAACCATCGACGATCGGCGTTCTGCTCCTTCTCCTCGAACTCCCGGCGCATCGCGCGGACCTTCTTGCGCAGCTCGATGCCGAGCCGGATCGTGTCGTCCCACAGCACTTCGCCGGAGCGGCCCTTCATCATCTGCGCGCCGACGTCGAGCGAGGCGAACAGCGGATAGAACGGCGAGGTCGAGGCGTGCTGCATGAAGCTCTCGTTGAAGCGGCGGTGCTCGACGCGGCGCTTCTGGCCGCGGATGTGGCGGTCCTTGATGTGGATCTGCGAAGCCTGCGAGAAGCTCGCGAGCTGCTTGTGGGTCGACTGCGTCGCGATGATGCCAGGTGCTTCCGGGGGAAGGCTGGTGAGGCCCATGGCGAAGCGGCCGGCATAGAGCGGGTGGAATTTCATGAAGCCGGCCCAGGCCTCGTCGAACAGGATGTAGTCGCAGAGATGGCCGATGCGCTTCAAAATCATCTCGGCGCTGTGGATCGAGCCGTCATAGGTGCATTGCTCGACCACGGCGACGCGGAACGGGCGTTCCTTGCGCCAGGCGTCACGGTCTTTCACCAGCGGATGGTTACGGATCGCCTCGCGCAGCGTCTTTTCGTCGAGCACATCCCAGCGCATCGGGCCGATCAGGCCCCAGGCATTGCGGACGGTCGGCACGTAGATCGGGATGCCGCCGTTGATCATCAGCGCGCCGTGATGGGCGGCCTTGTGGTTGTTGCGGTCGAACAGCACGAGGTCGCCGTCGGTGACGAGCGCGCCGAGCGCGACCTTGTTCGAGGTCGAGGTGCCGTTGAGGACGAAATAGGTTTTTTCAGCGCCGAAAATCTGCGCGGCTTCCTTCTGCGCCTTCAGCGCCGGGCCTTCGTGGGTGAGGAGGTCGCCGAGGTCGAGCACGGAATTGTCGAGGTCGTCACGGAACACGGATTCGCCGAGATGCTCGACGAACACCCGGCCGATCGGGCTGCGATTGTAGAACACGCCGCCATTGTGGCCCGGACAGGTCCAGAGCTGGTTGCCTTCCTCGGCGTAATCGACGAGGGCGCCGAAGAACGGCGTCTTCAGCGTCTCGGCATATTGCTTGAGCCGGCTGATCAAATTCTTGGCGATGAAGGGCGGGGTCTCTTCGGAGAGGAAGACATAGCCGTCGATGAAGTCGAGCACCTCGACGGGGAGGTCCTCGAAGCGCTTGCGCCGGATCAGCAGGATGATCGGGAAGTCGAGGCCCCGGCGCCGCATCAGGTTGATCAGCGCGGAGGTCTTGCCCTCCAGGCCCTTCTTGCCCCAGTCCACCACCATGCAGCCGATCGCAGCGTCGGTCTGCACCGCCATCTCGGCATCTTCCAGCTTGCGGGCCCGGACCACCTCGAAGCCGGAGCGCTGGATCTCCTCGATGATCTGGTTGAAGCGAACGCCCTCGAGGTCGTCGGCATCGAACACAGGGGCGGCGAACAGGAAGTTGAAGCGCTTGAAATAGTCCATTGGCTGTCCCGAATATGCAGGAGCTACAGCTCTCGGCACATTCGATGACAGTTCTATGACGATGAACGCCCCTGCATGCGCTCAGATCGCGTGCTCAGTCGAGAAGCTTGTCCAGCGTGATCGGAAACCGGCGGATCCGCTTGCCCGTGGCATGATAGATAGCGTTCGCGATGGCCGCTGGCACGCCCACGACGCCGATTTCGCCGATGCCCTTGACCCCAAGCCGGTTGATGCGATCGTCCGGTTCATCGACGAAGATGACGTCGATGTCATGAATGTCGGCATTCACGGGTATATGGTACTCTGCGATGTTGGGATTCATGATCCGGCCGAAGCGGTGATCCATCACCGTCTCCTCGTGCAGGGCCATTCCGATCCCCCACACCACGCCGCCCATGATCTGGCTGCGGCCCGTTTTGGTGTTGAGGATCTTTCCTGCCGCAATAGCGCTGACCACGCGCGTGACGCGGATGACGCCGAGCTCCTCGTCGACCTTGACTTCGGCGAAGACGGCCGAATGCGTGTTGCGGGCGTGCGACTTGTCCTCGTCGAACTTGTTGAGCTTCTCCTTCTCGATTCGCCCTACGCCTGCGTGGCGCATCACATCCGCGATCGGGACAGAGCGGGCGCGCTCGCGGTCGTCGACGATGGCGCCATCGATCAGGGCCAGATCCGCGGCATCGACGCCGGTGAACGGCGAGTTGGGCATCGATTTTGCGAGGTCCGCGAGTTCGCTGCGAATGTCCTCTGCTGCGCCCAGCACCGCGTGCGCGCTCGAGGCCGCCATCCAGGAGCCTCCTTCCACCGGTGCTTGCGGCAGGGTCGAGTCGGCAAGCCTGACGCTGATGTTCTCGATCGGCAGACCGAGCGCGTCGGCAGCCACCTGTGCCACGATAGTATAGGTGCCGGTGCCGATGTCGGATGCGGCACAAGACACCTCCGCATGACCGTTGGAGGTCAGTACGATGCGGGCCGCGACCGGCATCTGGAGCGCCTCCCAGACGCCCGTGGCCATGCCCCAGCCGACCAGTTCCTTGCCGTCGTGCATCGAGCGCGGCGCGGGATTGCGCTTGCTCCAGCCGAAGGCGTCCGCACCGCTTGCATAGCATTCGCGGAGCTGCTTGCTGGTGTAGGGCAAGTCCTCGCTTTGGTCCCGGTCCGAGTAGCACTTCAACCGCAGCTCGACCGGGTCCAGCTTGAGTGCGATGGCCAGCTCGTCCATGGCGGATTCGAGGGCGCAGACGCCGGAAGCTGCTCCGGGGGCCCGCATGTCGCAGGGGGTGGAGACGTCGAGGTGCACGAGCTTGTGCGAGTAGCGGCTGTTGGCGCTCTTGTAGAGTTGTTCGGCCCAACCGGTGTCGTTGCGCGCAAAATCCTCGTAACGCGACGTGATCGCAATGGCCTCGTGGGTGACGGCATCGAGCATACCGTCTGTCTGTGCCCCGAGCGCGACACGCTCGATAGTCATCGGCCGATAGCCGAGCCCATATGTCTGCTGCCGCGTCAGCACGACGCGAACGGAACGCTTCAGCGCCAGCGCAGCAAGCGTCGCCAGCACGACCTGGTATTGCGGCCGCAGCCCGGAGCCGAAGGCGCCGCCGACATAGGGCGAAACCACGCGGATGTCCTCAGCCTTTTTATCGAACACAGCGCACAGGAACTTGTGGACGTTCTGAACGCCTTGCGTCTTGTCGTAGACGGTGAGCCGGCCGTCGTGGTCCCAGACCGCCGTCGTCGCGAAGAGCTCCATGGGATTGTGATGCTCTGTCGGAATAACGTAGTCCGCTTCGTGGCGCACTGCGGCTCCGTCAAGAGCTCTCGCGGCGTCGCCGCGTGGCTCGTGTGGTTTGTCCAGCTCAGTCGCGCTGCCGCGTTCGGCTTCGAGATCCGTGGCAAACGCCTGCTGCTCGTATTCGACATCCACAAGCGTTGCCGCGAATTTTGCGGTTTCCCAGTCCTCCGCAACGACCAACGCGATCGGCTGGCCATTGAACTTGACGCGGTCGTCGTAAAGCGGACGGAAGGGCGAGCCGTCCTCGGGCGCGACCTCGTCCTTCCAGGCCTCATCCTTGTCGGCGAGCGGCGGGCGGTTCGCGTGCGTGAGCACGTCGAGCACGCCCTTCACCTTGAGGGCCTCGGTGGGATCGAGGCGGGCAATGCGCCCGCAGGGAATGGTGGCTTCGACGACAAAGCCATGGACGAGCCTGTCGGCCGGGAATTCGCCGGCATATTTGGCGGTCCCGGTGACCTTGGCTCGGCCGTCGACGCGGGACGTTGGCGTTCCGACATAGGCGTTCATGGGGCCCTCACGCGATCTTCTTGTGAGCCTGCGATTGCGGCGTTGTGCTCGCGGCCTGGATCAGCGTCCGCACGATGGCGCGCCGCGCGAGCTCGATCTTGAAGCCGTTGTGTCCATGGGCTTTCGCGCCCTGCAACAGCAGATCCGCAGCGTGTGAAAAATGATCCGCCGTTGCCGCTTGGCCGCGCAACGCCGCTTCGGCTTCAAGGCTGCGCCAAGGCTTGTGAGCCACGCCGCCGAGCGCGACCCGAGCCTCGCCGATGGCGTTGCCCTCGAGCTCGAGCGCAGCCGCAACGGAGACCAGAGCGAAAGCATATGACAGTCGGTCGCGCACTTTCAGATAACTGTAGTTGCGGGAAAAGCCGCGCGGCGGCAGCTCGATCGTGGTGATGATCTCGCCGGCGCCGAGATTGGTATCGATATGAGGCGTCTCGCCCGGCAATCGGTGGAAATCCGTCAGCGCGACGCGGCGCTCGCCTGTGGGCCCTGCAATGTTCACGAGCGCACCGAGAGCGGCCAGCGCCACGCTCATGTCGGACGGATTGGTCGCGATGCAAGACGGGCTCGTGCCGAGGATCGCGTGGTTGCGGTTGAGGCCATCGATCGCCGAGCAGCCGCTGCCGGGAGTTCGCTTGTTGCAAGGCGTCGTCGTGTCGTAGAAATAGGCGCAACGTGTCCTTTGCATCAGATTGCCGCCGACCGAGGCCATGTTGCGCAATTGTGCGGAGGCGCCGGCCAAAATGGCGCTAGCGAGCAGGGGATAGCGCTGCTCGACATGCGGATGGTAGGCAAGGTCCGAATTCGGCACCAAGGCGCCGATGCGCAGACCGCCGTCGGCGGTCTCTTCAATCTTGTCAAGCGGCAGGCGGGAAATGTCGATCAGCCGCGAGGGCCGTTCGACATTCTCTTTCATCAAGTCAATCAGATTGGTGCCGCCCGCAATCAGCTTGGCATCGGGATCGATGGCAAGCAGGCCGATGGCATGGTCGAGGTCGGTGGCGCGCGAATACTGAAAGTTGTTCATGACTGGCCCATGGCCTGCCGGATGGCGGCGACGATGTTCGGATAGGCGCCGCAGCGGCAGAGATTTCCGCTCATCAGCTCCCGGATCTCGTCGGCATCCTTGGCTCGCCCTTCGGCCAGAAGGCCCGCTGCCGAGCAAATCTGTCCCGGGGTACAATAACCGCACTGGAAAGCGTCGTGGTCGATGAAGGCCTGTTGGAGCGGGTGTAGGGCGCCATCTCTGGCCAGGCCTTCAATGGTGGTGATTTCCGCGCCATCCTTCATGACCGCAAGCGTCAGGCAGGAATTGACCCGCCGGCCGTCGACAAGCACGGTGCAAGCGCCGCACTGGCCATGATCGCAGCCTTTCTTGGTGCCGGTCAGCCCGAGACGGTCCCGCAAGGCGTCCAGAACTGTGGTCCAGGGCACGATGTCGAGCGTGTGCCTGACGCCATTCACGACGAGATTAATCGGAACGCGTTCCGCGATCTGATGTGCGACATCGACCATGTTTCTGTTCCCTGCGACGGAGACCGAGCTGACAAACGAGCGTGCTGACGCGGGGGCGCGGCACCTCTGCTGACCAACTGCGCCCAACGGGCGGCTGTCGGCTTGGTTCCAAAGTCGATTATTCTGGCCAGAACGCAATCAGCGCTTGGTCTCGCCGAACACCACGGTCGGCACCGCGCGGTTGACGACCTCGCGCAAGGCAAAACTCGATTGCACCCGCGCGACGCGCGGCAGGCGCGACAGCTCGGTGCGGTGGATGCGCTCGAAATCCTGGATGTCGCGGGCGAGCACGATCAGGATGTAGTCGTCGGTCCCCGACATCAGGAAGCAGCGCACGACGGAAGGGCATTTCACCACCTCCGCCTCGAACGCTTTCAGCGCCTCCTCGCTCTGGCTCTCCAGGGCAATGCGCACCAGCACTGTCGTGGTGAGGCCGAATTGCTTGAGGTCGAGCGCGGCCTGATAAGCCTGGATGTAGCCGTCGTCCTCCAGCGTCTTCTGCCGCCGGGCCAGCGCGGTGCTGGATAGCCCCACCTTGTTGGCAAGCTCGGTGTGGCTGGCGCGCGCATTGGTGGTGAGTTCCGCGAGGATGGCGAGATCTTTCCGGTCGAGGGCCAATGTTTTGTTTCCAGCGTGAAATGGCATTTGCACGCCGGAAACCGGCGTCCGCATGGGGAAACTAGCGGATATTTGCACGAAACCAAACCGGCGGCCTCGCTACGATCGGCAGCGGAATCAATGCGAAGGAGCGGACAATGCGTGTCGGTGTGCCCAAGGAGATCAAGGTGCAGGAATATCGCGTCGGGCTCACCCCGGGCGCGGTCCGCGAATATGTCGCGGCCGGGCACCAGGTGACGGTCGAGACCGGCGCCGGCAGCGGCATCGGCGCGTCCGATGAGGTGTACCGGCGGGCAGGGGCCTCCATCGTAGAGAGCGCGCGCGACATCTTTACGAAGTCCGATATCATCGTGAAGGTGAAGGAGCCGCAAAAGGGCGAGTGGGCCCAGCTTCGCGAAAGCCAGATCCTGTTTACTTACCTGCATCTTGCGCCGGACCCCGAACAAGCCAAGGGCCTGCTCGCGTCCGGCTGTACGGCGATCGCCTATGAAACCGTCACCGACGCGGCTGGCCACCTCCCCCTGCTCGCGCCGATGAGCGAAGTCGCCGGCCGCCTCGCCATCGAGGCAGCCGGCGCCGCGCTCAAGCGATCGGCCGGCGGTCGCGGGTTGTTGCTCGGCGGCGTCCCCGGCGTGCAGCCGGCGCGGGTCGTCGTGCTCGGCGGCGGCGTGGTGGGAACGCAGGCCGCGCGCATGGCTGCGGGGCTTGGCGCCGAAGTCACCGTGATCGACCGCTCGATCCCGCGCTTGCGCGAGCTCGACGATCTCTTTGCTGGACGCGTCCGCACCCGCTTCTCGACCATCGAGTCCGTCGAAGAGGAAGTCTTTTCCGCCGACGTCGTGATCGGCGCGGTGCTGGTGCCGGGCGCCAGCGCGCCAAAGCTCGTGACGCGCACCATGCTCAAATCGATGCGGCCGGGCGCCGTGCTGGTCGACGTCGCCATCGACCAGGGCGGCTGCTTCGAGACCTCGCATCCGACCACGCATGCAGAGCCCACTTACGAGGTCGACGGCATCGTCCATTATTGCGTCGCCAACATGCCCGGGGCGGTGCCGGTGACGTCGAGCCAGGCGCTGAACAACGCAACGCTTCCGTTCGGCCTGATGCTCGCGAGCAGGGGCTTTGCGGCCGTGCTGGAGAATCCGCATTTGCGCAACGGCCTCAACGTCCATCGCGGCCGCGTCACCAACAAGGCGGTGGCGGAGAGCCTCGGGCTGGAGTTTGCGCCCGTGGGGAACGGCCTGGCGGCGTAGCTTTCTTCGACAAGGGCCACATCGGCTATGCCGCGGGAATCGGCGCGCTGAGGCCCAACGACGCCATTATCTGCCCCTCAAGGTCGGTCCACCGGTGGCCGAATAGGCCGAAAGAAGAAAACTATTGCCCCGGGGGCGTCCTGCGGAAGGAGTTTCCCTGCGGGGGAGCAAAAACGCCAATCGCTTCCATTGCCGTTTTGGGCCGAAACGACGACATTCCCATCACGATTTGATGGATTGACGGCCATGGAACGCACTGGATTCGAACCCTTCGGCGAGCAGCTGGTGTCCGCAAAGTACAGCCAGCCGAAGTCGCGTGCCTCGAAGCTCCTGCTGCGGGCCGGCACCACGGTGTTCTGGTCGCTGGTGGCAGGAATCGTGCTCGCCCGTGCCGCGTTCTTCGAGCCGGGCACCTACGACGGCTTCAGCCGCGTCGCCTCGCTGGCCAAGAGCCTGATCTTCTGATCCAGCTTATTCCGGGCTGAGGAGAGAATTTCTCTCGGCCCTGATATGCCGAAAACTTGTTCCCCAATCGGACATCGCTGCGTATAAATCTTTCTCCTCTGGGAGAGATTTGTGTCGCAGAATCAAGCATCCAGCCCGGCCGGCGCCAAGCCGACCACGGCCGTTAGCCGCGTCTTCGCGCTGATTCCCGGCATTGTCCTCTGCATCGCCGTCGCCGGCGTCTCGGCCCTGCTCGAGCACCTGGAGCTCGGCGTTTTCGAGCACCCCTATGTCGAGGCGCTGGTCATGGCCATCCTGCTCGGGATGGCGCTGCGCAGCTTCTGGAAACCCGCGCCGCGCTGGCAGGCCGGCATCGCCTTCAGCGCCAAGCAGCTGCTCGAAGTCGCGGTGATGCTGCTGGGGGCCTCGATCAGCTTTGCCGCCATCGCCGCCTCGGGCATTGCACTGCTGGCCTCGATCGCCGCAATCGTCGTGGTCGCGCTCACCGCCAGCTTCGGCCTCAGCCGCCTGCTCGGGCTCTCGACGCGCCTCTCGATCCTGATCGCCTGCGGCAATTCCATCTGCGGCAATTCCGCGATCGCGGCGGTGGCGCCGATCATCGGCGCAAGCAGCGACGAGATCGCATCCTCGATCTCCTTCACCGCGATTTTGGGCGTGATGATGGTGCTCGGCCTGCCGCTGCTGATCCCGCTGCTGCAACTGTCCGCCACGCAATACGGCATCCTCGCCGGCCTCACCGTCTATGCGGTGCCGCAGGTGCTCGCGGCGACGGTGCCGGCGGGCCTGATCTCGACGCAGATCGGCACGCTGGTGAAACTGATGCGCGTCCTGATGCTCGGGCCCGTCGTCGTCGGCCTCTCGCTGATCGCCTCGCGCTGGCAGACTGGCGCCAAGAAAACCAATGTAGGCTTCTTCCGCCTGGTCCCCTGGTTCATCCTCGGCTTCCTCGCGCTGGCGACGCTGCGCTCGCTGGAGGTCGTGCCCGGCACGGTGGTTGGACCCGTGACGAAGATCACCAGCTTTCTGACGGTGGTGTCGATGGCCGCGCTCGGGTTGGGCGTCGACGTGAAGGTGCTGGCGAACGTCGGCGGCCGCGTGACGGCGGCGGTGACACTGTCGCTGTTGCTGCTGCTCGGCATCAGCATCGCGCTGGTGCACTGGTTCAAGTAAGGGACGCGAAGCTCCCGTAGGGTGGGCAAAGCGAAGCGTGCCCACGCATTCTCGCGATATAGAGACAGGTGGTGGGCACGGCGCAAGGGCGCCTCTACCCGCCCTATGAGACCGTCTCCGCGGCAGGCAGCTTGAACTAGATCAGATCACGTCCGCCAGCGAATGCCCGTGCAGCTCGATGTTGAGCCCCTGCATGCCCATGTCGTTGATCTCGCCGCCCATCGCCTTCAGGCTCTCCTCGCGGATCAGCGACATCAGCCCGCGGCGCAGCGCCAGGAACTCCGACGACATCATCATCGATTGCTGCCGCGGCCGCTCCAGCGGGATCGGGATCTCCGCCTTGATCGAGCCGGGACGGGCGGTCATGCAGTAGACGCGGTCGGACAGGAAGATCGCTTCATCAATGTCGTGGGTGACGAACAGCACCGAAATTTTCAGCCGCTGCCACATGTTGGTGAGGATCTGCTGCATGATGACGCGGGTCTGGGCGTCGAGCGCACCGAACGGCTCGTCGAGCAGCAGCACTTTTGGCCCCGTCGCGAGCGCGCGGACGATGCCGACGCGCTGCTTCATGCCGCCGGAGAGCTTTTCGGGATAATGCTTCTCGAACGCCTCGAGCCCGGCAAGCCCGAGCAGCGTGCGCGCGGCGCTTTCGCGCTGCGAGCGCGGCATGCCGCGCATCTTCAGACCGAACTCGACATTCTCGCGCACGGTCTTCCAGGGAAACAGCGAATATTGCTGGAACACCATGCCGCGCTCGGCACTGGGGCCGTTGACGCGCTCGCCATCGACCGTGACCACGCCCGTGGTGGGCTTGAGGAAGCCGGCGACGGCGTTCAGCAGTGTCGACTTTCCGCAGCCCGAGGGACCGACGATCGAGACGAACTCGCCGGGCTTTACATGGATCTGCGTGTCGGTGACAGCTTGGACCGGCCCTTCGATGCTGTCATAGCTGAGCGAGAAGTTCCTGACCTCGATATGGCCCTTGGGCTCGCTCGCCAGAATCGCGCTCATCTCATCGACCTCCACGGCATTACCAACCCACCCGCGCCGCGGATCAGCAGGCTCGATCCGAGACCAAGGACGCCGATCGCAATCATGCCGAGCGCGATGTCGGCATACTGGACCAGCGAATAGGCTTCCCAGGTGAAGTAGCCGATGCCGTACTGGCCCGAGATCATCTCTGCGGCGATCAGCGAGACCCAGGCGACGCCCATGCCCACCGTAAGGCCGGTGAAGATGTGCGGCAGCGAGGCCGGGAAATAGACCTCCCGGAAGATCGAGCGCTCGCGTGCGCCGAGACACTGCGCGGCGCGCACCAGCACGGGATCGACCAGCGACATGCCGTGCAGCGTGTTGACCAGGATCGGGAAGAACGAGCCGAGGAAGGTGATGAAGACGATGCTCTGTTCGTTGGTGGGCCACAGCATGATCGCCATCGGCACCCAGGCGATCGCGGGGATCGGCCGCAGCACTTCGGCCACGGGGAAGATGATCTCGTGCACCAGCTTGAAGCGGCCCATGATCAGCCCGAGCGGCACGCCGACGATGGCGGCCAGCGAGAAGCCGATGAAGATGCGCCGGCAGCTCAAGAGGACGTGCATGAAAAATTTGGGATCGTGGATTGCCTTGGTGAAGCTGGCATAGACGGCGAGTGGCGAGGGCACGTTGGTGAAGCGCACGAAGAACACGACGCGATAGGTCGTGAGCAGGTGCCAGACCAGCAGGAAGGCGAGCAGCGAGACGATGCCGATCGCGGTGGCGCGCAAGGGCCCGCGATTGAGCTTGTACCAGCGCAGCGCGAGCGTGCCGAAGGAGGGCGGTGTTGCAGGCGGGGTGACGGCGGGCACGGGGGCCGCCTCTGCGATGGCCGGCATGCTGTCCTCGGGATGTCTGACGAGGGCGGGGCTGCTCACGTCTTGCCTCCGACCGCCGCCTTCACCGCGTCGTCGAAGCCGAACACCTTGCCGCTGATCTTGGCGGCATAGGCTTCGGCGTCCTTCTTGAGCAGGAAAGGGGCGACCTCACCATTGCCGACCGCGAAGAAGGCCTGGTCGGCGAACAGCTTGATGCCGCGCGTGGTGTCGAAGACGTAGGCGACGTTGATCTTCTTGCCCTTGGCCTTGAAATCGGCATAGGCGCCGAGGGTGCAGGCGGCCGACGAGAACGGCATGATGCCGGCATTGTCGACCCAGACCTCGCCGGCCTTGCGGGGATCGGCGATCGGCTTCTTGCAGAAGGAATCTTCGCCTGTGATCTCGTAATTCCTAGTGCTCGCGAGCTGCGCGTCATAATCGAGCTTCATCTCGGCATAGGCCTTGCGGAGATAACTGTCGTCGACCCACTTCTTGGGATCGAACTCCTTCATGCGGCCGAGATTTTGCAACACCTTGACGTCGGTCGCGGCCGCATCGATCAGCGCGGGCTTGATCGTGGGATCGGTGGTCATGTTGCCGCCGGGGCCGAGGAAGATGTAGACCACTTCCTTGTTGATGCCGGTCCATTCCTGGATCTTCTCGGCGGCAAGCTTGGGATCGTCGCGCAGCCACTGGTTGGCGGCGATCAGCGCCTTGAAATAGGCAACGATGACTTCAGGATATTTCTCTGCGAAGTCGGTGCGGACGACGATGCCGTGGAAGGTCGGCAGGTTGGTCTCGACGCCATCGAAGATCTTTCGCGCAAAGCCGCGGAACGGCAGCAGCTCGGCGAAGGGGACGAAGTCGGCATGTGCGTCGATCTTCTTTTCCTGCAGGTTGGTCGAGCCGACCTCCGGGCTCTGGCTGACGAGCTGGAAGAAATCGGCCGCATAGCCGCGGTCCTGCATTGCCTTCAGCACCATGCCGTGCGCGGCGGAGCCGAAGGGGACGCTGACCAGCTTGCCCTTGAGATCGGCGAGGTCGTAATAGGGCGAGTCCTTGTGGACGACGAGGCCGTTGCCCGAGCCGGACAGGCTGTAGGCGGCGATGCCGATCAGCCGGCTCTTGCTCTCCGGATTGCTGTCGAAGGTGAAGCCGTTCACGATCAGCGGATAGTCGCCCATCATGCCGATCTGCAGCTTGTTCGCCATCATCGCATTGGTGACGGGCGGGCCGGACGTAAAGTTCTGCCACTCCATCTCGAACTTGATATTGGCGTATTTGCCGTCCTTCGGCAGGTATTTTTCGAGGAGCTTGAGCTGGCGGATGACGACGCCGGCGGTCACCGTGTTGGTCGTGGTGTCCTGCGTTCCGATGCCGAGCGTGACGGTTTCCGCCGAGGCCGGCTGCGCGATGAGAAGCGATGTCAGGGACATCGCGATCGAGAGCGTGGGAAGATGGCGGACCATTCTCATCCTCATTCGGTTGGATGTGCTGTGGTTGCCATGATTGGTGGAGGGCTTCGGCAGGGCAAATCCGGAATGAGCGCCGCAGTCGATTAGTTGCCGGGAAAAGCTGATTGCATACTCCTTGGGCAGTCCTGCACTATAAAGCCGCTTGCCTGTGCACGGGCCTTACCCGCAACTTTCTTAGTCAGACGCGTGGCCGCGCATCTCCTCCAGCACGTCGGTCCGGCACACCACGATCTGCGACCTCTTGGTGACGACGATTCCCTTCTCCTGCATCCGCTTCAGGCTGATCGTGACCCATTGCCTTGTGGCGCCGACCATGTGGGCGATATCGGCATGGGTGAAGGCCGCCGCAATCACGCGGCCGTCGGCGTCCTCGACGCCGTAGAGCTCGACGAGGTGCAGCAGCAGGTGCGCAAGGCGCTGCGTGATCGAGCGCGTTCCGAGCATTTGCGCCAGCGCCGAATAGCATTTGCCCTTGAAGGTGAGACCTTCGATCAGGCCGATCGCGAGGTTGGGGATCTCTGCGGCAAGGAGGCGCAGTTCCTTTCCGGGAAGGTGCACGACACTGCAATTGCTGGATGCGACACCGGACCATTGGTGCACGGTACCTTCGAACACTTCGGGGCCGCCGACGAAATTGCCGACATGCCAATAGGCCAGCGTGATCTCGCGTCCCTGCGGCGAGGTGTAGAACACGCGGATGCGGCCGCTCTCGATCAGCCAGATGCCGTCATGCTTGCCGCCCTGGCTGAACAGTGTCTGGCCGCGATTGAGCACTTTTCGCCGGCCCTGCTTCAGCACCAGCTCGCGCTCGCGCGGTGAGAGCTTGTCCATCAGCGGCGGCGGCCCGCCGATCCATTGCTGGTTCTCGGTCAGCAGCAGCGAAGAACCGCCCGCAGGCCGGACTCCCGGTGGAACAGCCCCGCGCACCACATTGGCCGCCTGCAACATCATCTGCCTCCGGAACGTTCAAATCGTTCTAAAGAGGAGCAATGTCCGTGCCAGATGGGGTGCGAGGTACCTCTGCCGTCATGTCCGGGCTTGTCCCGGGCATCCACGTTCTTGGTGCGGCAGAAAGATCGTGGATGGCCGGGACAAGCCCGGCCATGACGCTGGTTGCGAAATCGAACGCTCAGGACGCAGGGTTGTCCGCGGCAGCCAAACTCAGCAAATACGTCTTCGGATAAATCCCGCGATTGTGCCCATCCGAAAACGAGATGTTCAGCCCATAGCCGAGATCGCCGATCTCGGTGATTGCAATGCCCGGAAACGCGTCCGGAAATCGTCCGTCGAAGCGGGCACGGGTGCAGTGGGCGCATTTGCAGGAGAGGCGGAGCGTTTCGGCGGGCACGCTCAAGGCGTCGTCCTGCGTGGTGCGGACGAGCAGCGCTGCGAGATCGGCGCTTGTCTCGTAATCGGCGACGGTCGGTGCCACCAAAGTCACGGTCATGACGAACCTCCAACTTCGTTCTACGCGCGCGCGAGCACGCGCGAATAGCAACTAATTGCCAGGACCGGCAGGACCGCGTGCCTCCTGTTCGATCACTCCCCGCGAAATGTGAAACTAATCGACCGGGAATTTCACTTCCGAATTGCCGGACTCTGCGCTCTCCGAGAACCTGTGCGCGATCACGCAGGAGAGACCATGAGCGCATTTCAGAAGGAAACGGTTTTGTCGGTGCGGCATTGGACCGACAGCCTGTTCAGCTTCACCGCGACGCGCGATCCCGGCTTCCGCTTCCAGAACGGCCAGTTCGCGATGATCGGCCTGGAAGTGGAAGGTAAGCCGTTGATGCGGGCCTACAGCATGGCCAGCGCCAATCACGAGGAGGCGCTCGAATTCTTCTCGATCAAGGTGCAGGACGGCCCGCTGACCTCGCGTCTGCAGAAGATCCGGGAAGGCGACATCATCCTGGTCGGCCGCAAGGCGACGGGGACGCTGATCACCGGCAATCTCGTTCCGGGAAAACGCCTGCTGCTGCTCTCAACCGGCACCGGCCTTGCGCCCTTCGCCAGCCTGATCAAGGACCCTGACGTCTACGAGAATTACGAGACTATCGTGCTCGCCCATGGCTGTCGTCAGGTTTCGGAACTCGCCTATGGCGAGCATCTCGTCGAAGGCCTGCGCAGCCACGAATTCTTCGGCCCGCTGATCCTCGACAAGCTCGTTTACTATCCGACCGTGACCCGCGAGCCGTTCCGTAATCGCGGCCGCATCACCGATCTGATCGCCTCCAACCAGCTGTTCGACGACATCGGGCAGTCCGGCCTCGACATCGAGACCGACCGCATCATGCTGTGCGGCAGCCCGGCGATGCTCGAGGAGCTTCCCGCGATGTTTTCCGCACGCGGCCTTGTCGAGGGCAACCACAGCCAGCCCGGCCATTTCGTCATCGAGAAGGCTTTCGTCGAGCGCTGAGGCAAATCGGGCCGGGGCGACAACTAATTGCTATCGCCGGGACGGCCACCTGAACAAATCTGATGCAAAGGCGCCGGGGACCGGCGAACCAGGAGCAAGCGATGGCACTAGATCAGATCGTCGACGGACTTTCGGAGGTTTCCTGCGATGTGCTGGTGATCGGCGGCGGCACGGCCGGCCCGATGGCGGCGCTGAAGGCGAAGCTGAAGAACCCGAAGGCCAATGTCGTTCTGCTCGAAAAGGCCAACGTCAAGCGCTCCGGCGCGATTTCGATGGGCATGGACGGGCTCAACAACGCCGTCATCCCCGGCTATGCGACGCCGGAGCAGTACACCAAGGAAATCACCATTGCGAACGACGGCATCGTCGACCAGAAGGCGGTCTATAAATACGCCCAGAACTGCTACAAGATCATCGAGGAGCTCGACAGCTTCGGCATCCGCTTCCTGAAGAACGAGAACGGCGACTATGCCGTCAAGAAGGTGCACCACATCGGCACTTACGTTCTGCCGATGCCGAACGGCGAGACCGTGAAAAAGGCGCTGTACCGCCAGCTCCGCCGCGCCCGCATCCTGATCTCGAACCGCTATATGGCGACGCGACTGCTCAAATCATCGGACGGCCGCATCGCGGGCGCGATCAGCGTCAACACGCGCACTGCCGAGATCCTGGTGATCAAGGCCAAGGCCGTCATCCTCTGCATGGGTGCCGCCGGCCGTCTGGGCTTGCCGACCTCCGGTTACATGTTCGGCACCTACGAGAACGCCGCCAATTCCGGCGACGGTTACGCCATGGCCTATCACGCCGGCGCCGCCCTCGCGAACCTCGAATGCTATCAGATCAATCCGCTGATCAAGGACTATAATGGCCCGGCCTGCGCCTATGTTGCAGGTCCCTTCGGCGCCTTCACGGCCAACAACGAAGGCTCGCGCTTCATCGAATGCGACTACTGGTCCGGCCAGATGATGCTGGAATTCTATAACGAATTGCTGTCCGGCAAGGGCCCGGTGTTCCTCCAGCTCAAGCATCTCCATCCCGACACCATCTCGGAGATCGAGTCCACCCTGCACAAGGTCGAGCGTCCCACGCGCGGCCTGTTCCAGCAGGGGCGCGGCGTCGACTACCGCAACGAGTCGATCGAGATGCACATCTCCGAGATCGGCTTCTGCTCCGGCCACAGCGCTTCCGGCGTGTTCGTCGACGACAATGCCCGCACTACCGTGCCCGGCCTCTACGCCGCCGGCGACATGGCGAGCGTGCCGCATAATTACATGCTGGGCGCCTTCACCAACGGCTCGGTCGCCGGCATCGATGCGATGGAGTTCGCCGACAATCACGACTTTGCGGAATTCGACGCGGCCGATGTCGCGACGGAACGCGACCGCGTGCTGGCGCCGACCAGGCGCGAGGACGGCATTCCACCGAACCAGGTCGAGTACAAGACCCGCCGTCTCGTCAACGATTATCTTCAGCCGCCAAAGGTCACGCGCAAATACGAGCTCGGCATGCGCCGGCTCGCCGAGACGCGGCAGGACATGCAGGAGCACATGATCGCGCGCAACGCGCACGAGCTGCTGCGTGCGCTCGAAGTGCAGTCGATCATGGACTGTGCCGACATGGCCGTGCATGCCTCGCTCTACCGCGAGGAGAGCCGCTGGGGCCTCTATCACTGGCGCACGGATTTCCCGGAGAAGGACAACGAGAACTGGTTCTGCCACACGCTGCTGTCCAAGCAGAACGGCAAAATGACCAGCGAGAAGCGCGCGGTCGAGCCCTACGTCGTCCCGATCGCCGACGACGAGAAGGATCTCTACGACAAGCAGCGCATCCGCGCGACCGCCTGATCCGCCGCAACAGAACAACAGGAGACATCGCATGCCTCTCGCGTCCTATCAGACTTCGGTTCCGGTGGTCGTCGACGACGCCAAATGCATCGCCGACAAGGGCTGCACCGTCTGCGTCGACGTCTGTCCGCTCGACGTGCTCCGCATCAGCGACATGACCAACAAGGCCTACATGGCCTATGACGAGTGCTGGTACTGCATGCCCTGCGAGGCCGATTGCCCGACTGGCGCCGTCACCGTCAACATTCCCTATCTGTTGAGGTGATCATGTCGAGCCCGTTCGAATCCTACGACGATCTCGAAGATGCCGACGAGCGGCTTCAGGCCGCCGATCCCGCCGAGCGCCGCGTCGCCATCATCGCGCTCGGTCATTCCGGCGATCCCGCGGCGGTCGGCCATCTCGCCAACATGGTTGCCGATCCCGACGCCGGCGTACGCCAGCAGGTCGCGATGGCGCTTGGCGAGTTCGACGGGCCGGAGGCGGCGAGCGCGCTGGTCAAGCTGCTGGTCGATCCCGAGCGGATCGTGGCGGCGGCCGCGGCCGACAGCATGGCCGAGTTCAAGGATCCCGCCTGCGCCGAAATCATCCTGCCGCTGGTCGGGCATGCCCACGCCTTCGTCCGCATGGGCGCGCTGCGTTCACTGAAGGAGCTGCGCTGCAAGGATACGCTGAAGCCGGCGCTGGAGGCACTCCAGGATCCGGATGCCGCCGTGCGCGTGCAGGCGATCGGCGTGATCGGTTTCCTCAAGCTGGAGGAATCCATTCCCGCGCTGACCGCGCTGATCAACGATCCCGACGCTCATGTCCGCCGGGCCGCCGTGAGCGCGCTGGCGTTTTCGCAGATGAAGCCGGCGGCCGAGACGATCACGCGCGCGCTGAAGGATGCCGACTGGATGGTGCGCGAGATGGCGGCGGAGACGCTCGGCCTCAACGTTAACGGCTCGCTCGCCGCCGACCAGCTTGTCGGCGCGCTTACGGACGAATTCTGGCAGGTGCGGCTGAAGGCGATCCGCAGTCTCGGCAAGATGAAGATCGAACGCGCGGTGCGCCCGATCGGCCATTGCATCAACCACGACCAGGCCAATTTGCGGAAGGAGGCGGCGGCTGCATTGGGCGAGATCGCCCATCCCGACGGCGAGGCGTTCCTGGCCGTCATCGCCGACGATGCCGACCCCGATGTGCGCAAGAATGCGCGCTGGGCGCTCCAGCAGATCGCAGCCCGCAAGGCGCGCGCAGGGGCATAGCAGAGGGGCATCCTGCCGCTCTGGACTTCCAGAGCCAGACGTTTATTGGTCTTCGCCAAGAAACAGCGAGGACGCCGACCATGACGACACTGTCCGTTAAAGACCTTCTCCCCGTGGACGGAACCAAGGGGACGCTGGTCGGCCGCGTCTGGCTGCCGCAGGCGAGCGGTCCGGCCGTCGCCGCCGTGCGCGCCGATGGTGTGTTCGACGTCACTGCAACATTCCCGACCGTCAGCGCGCTCTGTGAAGAGGACAATCCGGCCAAGGCGCTTGCCGCGGTCAAGGGCGAGCGCATCGGCGATCTCGACGCGATCGTCGCCAACACGGCTCCCGATACACGCGACCCGAAGAAGCCGTGGCTGCTCGCGCCGGTCGACCTCCAGACCCTGAAGGCCGCCGGCGTCACCTTCGCGATCTCGATGCTGGAGCGCGTGATCGAGGAGCGGGCCAAGGGCAATCCGGCCTCGGCCGAAGCGATCCGCAAAGAGGTCACGCGGCTGATCGGCGACGATTTGTCAAAACTCAAGCCGGGTTCGGACCAGGCGATGCACCTGAAGCAGGTGCTGATCGATCAGAACGCCTGGAGCCAGTATCTCGAAGTCGGTATCGGCCCGGACGCCGAGGTCTTCACCAAGGCCCCGACCATGTCCTCGGTGGGTACCGGCATGGATGCCGGCCTGCATCCGAAATCGACCTGGAATAACCCGGAGCCGGAGCTCGTGCTGTTCGTCTCGAGCCGCGGCAAGATCGTCGGCGGTGCGCTCGGCAACGACGTGAACCTGCGCGACTTCGAGGGCCGCTCGGCGCTGCTGCTGTCGAAGGCCAAGGACAACAACGCCTCGTGCGCGATCGGCCCGTTGCTCCGCCTGTTCGACGATAGCTTCACACTCGATGACGCGCGAAAACTCGACATCAGCCTGAATGTGACCGGCACGGACGGTTTTGTCCTCGACGGCCATTCCTCGATCAGCAAGATCAGCCGCGATCCGACCGACCTCGTCGCGCAGACCATCGGCAAGGTGCATCAATACCCCGATGGTTTTGTCCTCTTCCTCGGCACGATGTTCGCGCCGGTGAAGGATCGCGACGCGCCGGGCCAGGGTTTTACGCATAAGCGCGACGACATCGTCACTATCTCGGCGCCCCAGCTCGGCAAGCTCGTCAACCGCATGCGCACCAGCGACGAGTGCGAGCCGTGGACCTTCGGCATCGGCGCGCTGATGAAGAACCTCGCGCAGCGGAAGCTGATCTAGCGCTGGCTTCTTCGCCTCTCCCCGTGTGCAGGGAGAGGCCGGAATGTGCGAAGCACATTCCGGGTGAGGGGGGACACACCGCGAGTCGGTCTGCTCGACCGACGGACAACTCCCTCCATACCGTCATTGCGATTGAGCCGCGAGCACTTATCTCACCCCGTCACCCTGAGGTGCTCGCCTCTTCGGCGAGCCTCGACGGGCGACGGCCCGGCTGCATCGGGGCCGCTCATCCTTCGAGGCTCCCGGCGCGATGCTTTTGCATCGCGCCACTCGCACCTCAGGATGACGGTCACTGTTCTCGACTTCCGGCCTCCAAATTTTCCATCATCTCCTCGTTGCATCTTCGGAACAAAATCGCGCTTGGCGTGTCATAGAACCGCTCAACCTACAAACCAGCGGCTCCCCACAAATAGTCAAATAATATGACTAGTCGGAACCGATCTTCCGTGAAATAGTGCCCGTCGCCGCCCGGAAAGGGCGTCTGCGGGTGCCATGCTACCGACCGGCGCCCGAGATAAACACAAGATCACTCTTGGGAGACACGCCTGATGACCCCTAAAGCTAAAGCCCTCCTTGCGGCCAGCGCCACGGCTGCGTTGCTGCTTGCGCTGCCGGCCAAGGCCGCCGAGCTCACCATCGGCTTCTCGCAGATCGGATCGGAATCCGGCTGGCGCGCGGCCGAGACCTCGGTCTCGAAGCAGGAGGCCGCCAAGCGCAAGGTCAATCTCAAGATCGCCGATGCGCAGCAGAAGCAGGAGAACCAGATCAAGGCGATCCGCTCCTTCATCGCGCAGAACGTCGATGCGATCTTCCTCGCGCCCGTCGTCTCGACCGGTTGGGACGCCGTGCTGAAGGAAGCCAAGGAAGCCAAGATCCCGGTCGTGCTGCTCGACCGCGACATCGATCCGTCGGGCAAGGACCTCTATCTCACCGCCGTCACCTCGGACAGCGTGCACGAAGGCGCGGTCGCCGGCGACTGGCTGGCCAAGACCGTTGGCGACAAGACCTGCAACATCGTCGAATTGCAGGGCACCGTCGGCGCCAGCGTTGCCGCCAACCGCAAGAAGGGTTTTGACACCGCGATTGCCAAGCATGCCAATCTAAAGGTGGTACGCAGCCAGACCGGCGACTTCACCCGCGCCAAGGGCAAGGAAGTCATGGAGAGCTTCATCAAGGCCGAAGGCGGCGGCAAGAATATCTGCGCCGTCTACGCGCACAACGACGACATGATGGTCGGCGCCATCCAGGCGATGAAGGAGGCCGGTCTCAAGCCGGGCAAGGACATCCTCACCGTCTCGATCGACGCGGTCCCCGACATCTTCAAGGCGATGGTCGCGGGCGAGGCCAATGCGACGGTCGAGCTGACGCCGAACATGGCGGGCCCGGCCTTCGATGTCGTCGCGGCGTTCAAGGAGAAGGGCACCGTGCCGCCGAAATGGATCCAGACCGAATCCAGGCTGCTCACCGCCGCCGACAATCCGCAGAAGGAATACGACAGCAAGAAGGGCCTCGGCTACTGAGGCGGTAAGCGCCGCTGCGATAAATCATCCGGCGGCGCGCTTCGAATCCGCCGTGCGACCGAATAGGCTGGGTGTCCGCATCACAAGCGGGCACCGGTGGGAGTAAATTTGCCATGGGGAACGGCCTTGATCCTGCTTCGCCGCTATTGGAGGTGCGCGGGATCAGCAAGAGCTTCGGTGCGGTGCGCGCGTTGCAGGACGTCGACTTCACGCTGCGCGCCGGCGAGATTCATGCACTGCTCGGCGAGAATGGCGCCGGCAAATCCACGCTGATCAAGGTCGTCACCGGGGTCTTCCCGCGCGATGCCGGCATCGTCAGGCTCGGCGGCGAGGACGTCGCGCCGCGCTCGGCCAAGGCCGCGCTTTCGGCCGGCATCGCGACGGTCTACCAGGAAGTCAATCTGCTGCCGAACCTCTCGGTGGCGCAGAACCTGTTTCTCGACCGCCAGCCGATGCGGTTCGGCATCGTGCGCGAAGGCGAGATGCGCCGCCGCGCCAAGGCGCTGCTCGCGGATTTCGGCCTCGACATCGACGTCGCAGCTCCTCTTGGCGATTATTCGGTGGCCATCCAGCATGTCACTGCCATCGCCCGCGCCGTCGATCTTTCCGCGCGCGTGCTGATCCTGGACGAGCCGACCGCGAGCCTCGACCGCCACGAGGTCGAGATCCTCTTCCGCATCATGCGCCAGCTCGCGAAGCGCGGCATCGGCATTGTCTTCGTCAGCCATTTCCTCGACCAGGTCTACGAGATCTCCGACCGCATCACGGTGCTGCGCAACGGCCGCCTGGTCGGCGAGCGCGAGATCGCCTCGCTGCCGCGGATCGAACTGATCCGGATGATGCTCGGCCGCGAGCTGGCGGAAACCACCAGCGCACGGGCGGCGGCGAGCGAACGACCGCCGCGCGAGGTCTGCGCGAGCTTCGAGAACTACGGCAAGGCCAGCTATGTCGCCCCGTTCAATCTCGAACTGCGTCACGGCGAGGTCGTGGGCCTCGCCGGGCTGCTCGGCTCGGGCCGCACCGAGACGGCGCGGCTGGTGTTCGGCGCCGAGCGGGCCGATCGCGGGCAAGCGAAGGTGGAGGGCGCAGCCGTGCGGCTGCAGTCGCCGCGCGACGGCGTGCGGCACGGCTTCGGCTATTGCCCGGAGGAGCGCAAGACCGACGGCATCGTCGCCGAGCTGACCGTGCGCGAGAACATCGTGCTCGCGCTCCAGGCCAAACGCGGCCTGCATCGTCCGTTGTCGCGCCGCGAGCAGGACGAGATCGGGCGCCGCTACATCAGGATGCTCGACATTCGCCCGCCCGATCCCGAGCGCCCGGTGGGCCTGCTCTCCGGCGGCAACCAGCAAAAGGTGCTGCTCGCGCGCTGGCTCGCGACCTCGCCGCGGCTCCTCGTTCTGGATGAACCCACCCGCGGCATCGATGTCGGCGCGCATGCCGAGATCATCCGCCTGATCCGCGAGCTCTGCGACGACGGGCTTTCTCTGCTCGTGATCTCCTCCGAGCTCGACGAGATCGTGACCTATTCCGATCGCGTCGTGGTGCTGCGCGACCGCGCCCATGTCGAGGAGCTCGCGGGCGAGGCGATCGACGTCGGCAACATTCTCGCCGCCATTGCCGCCGATAGCGTCGCTGTTGCGCTCGAGGCCCACACATGACCGCGCTGTTGCCGCGCCGCGGCCTTGCCCAGATCCTGGCGCTGATCGTCATCCTCGCGGTCGATCGCGTGGTATCGCCGCAATTCTTCGATCTCCGTCTCCAGGACGGCCGGCTGTTCGGCAGCCTGATCGACGTGCTCAATCGCGGCACCCCGGTGGCGCTGCTCTCGCTCGGCATGGTGCTGGTGATCGCGACGCGTGGCATCGATTTGTCGGTCGGCGCGGTCATGGCCATCTGCGGCGCGATCGCGGCGAGCCTCGCCGACAGCCATGGCTTGCCTGTGGTGCTGGCCGCTGCGCTCGGCGCCGGCCTCGTCTGCGGACTGTGGAACGGCTTTCTCGTCGCCGTGCTCGGCATGCAGCCCATCGTGGCCACGTTGATCCTGATGGTCGCCGGGCGCGGCATCGCCCAGCTCATCACCGAGGGCCGGATCGTGACGTTCTCATCGCCCGACCTCGTCTGGCTCGGCAATGGCTCGGTGCTCGGCCTGCCGGTGCCGGTGGTGATTGCTTTGGGCATGCTGATCCTCACCGGCGCGGTGGTGCGCGGCTCCGCGCTCGGGCTCCTGATCGAGGCGACCGGCGGTAATGCGCGGGCAAGCGAGCTCGCCGGCGTCGGCACCCGCGCGATGATTTTGGCGGTCTATGTCTGGTGCGGCGTCTGCGCCGCGCTCGCAGGCGTGATCGCGGCCGCCGACATCATGGGCGCGGATGCCAACAATGCCGGCCTATGGCTCGAGCTCGACGCGATCCTCGCCGTCGTGATCGGCGGCACTTCGCTGTTCGGCGGGCGTTTCAGCCTCGTGCTTGCGGTGCTGGGTGCGCTGATCATCCAGACCATGAACACCGGCATTTTGCTGTCCGGCTATCCGCCGGAGTTCAACCTGCTGGTCAAGGCGGTGGTCGTGCTGGCGGTGCTGCTGCTGCAATCGCCGAAGCTGTCGGGCTTTGCCGGTGTCATGGCGCGGCTGCGGGGGACGAAACCATGAAAGGCCTGCCGCCCGTCCTGATCACGGCGATCGTGCTCGTCCTGGGCTTCGCGGCCTGTGCCGTGCAGTTCCCCAACATCGCCTCCACCCGCGTGGTCGGCAATCTCCTCACCGACAACGCCTTCCTCGGCATCGTCGCGGTCGGCATGACCTTCGTCATCATCTCCGGCGGCATCGATCTGTCCGTCGGCTCGGTGATCGGCTTCACCACCGTCTTCGTCGCGCTCGTCATCGAGCGCTGGGGCGTGCCGCCGCTGGCTGCCTTCCTCGCCATCCTCGTGCTCTCCGCAGCCTTCGGCGCGGCGATGGGCGCTGTCATCCACGTCTTCGACCTGCCGCCCTTCATCGTGACGCTGGCCGGCATGTTCCTGGCGCGCGGCGCGAGCTTCCTGCTCTCGACGGAATCTGTGCCGATCACCGCGCCGATTTACTCAACCGTCTCCGACTTCGCGTTGCGCATGCCCGGCGGCGGACGGCTGACGGCGATCGCGATCATCATGCTCGTCATCGTCATCGGCGGGGCCTTGCTGTTGCATCTCACCCGGTTCGGCGCCAACGTCTATGCGCTCGGCGGCAGCCGCACCACGGCAAGCCTGATGGGCGTCGCCGTCGGCAAGATGACGATCAAGATCTACATGCTGTCGAGCCTGCTCGCGGGGATCGCCGGCATCGTGTTCTCGTTCTACACCAGCGCCGGTTATTCGCTCTCCGCCGTCGGCGTCGAGCTCGACAGCATTGCCGCCGTCGTGATCGGCGGCACGCTGCTCACCGGCGGGCAAGGCTCGGTGATCGGCACCTTCCTCGGCGTGCTGATCCAGGGCATGATCCAGACCTACATCAATTTCGACGGCACGCTGTCGAGCTGGTGGACCAAGATCGCGACCGGCGTGCTGCTGTTCGCCTTCATCGCACTTCAGCAGGGACTGGTCGCGCTGGCGCGCCGGCCGGTGACGAAAAGCGCGGGAGTCGCATCATGACCTCGCGGATCGTCGTCATTCCGACCCGGCGGGCCCATTCAAACCATGCGGAGGTCGCCCGTTCGATCGGCGTCGACATCATCGCCGGCCGCTATGCGGAAGGCACGCGGCTGCCGGGCGATGCCGAGATGATCGCCATGTTCGGCGTGTCGCGGCCGGTGCTGCGCGAGAGTGTGAAGACGCTGGTCGCCAAGGGGCTTCTGAGCACCAAGGCCCGCGTCGGCACCGTCGTGCGCGAGCGCGCCGCCTGGAACATGTTCGACGCGGATGTACTGGCCTGGCATCTCGATGCCGGCATCGACAAGCGCTTCCTCAACGATCTCGCCGAGATCCGTCTCGCGGTAGAGCCGCGCGCGGCCATGCTCGCGGCGGCGCAGCGGTCGGACCAAGACGTCGCCGAGCTTCGCCGCAGCATGGAGCGGCTGCGACGTGAGGCCTCGGACTCGGTCGGTTTTGCCGATGCCGATCTTGCGCTTCACGTTGCGGTAGCACGCGCCTCCGGCAATCTGTTCATGCGCTCGATCGGTCACGTCATCGAGGCCGCGCTACGCGCCTCGTTCCTGCTCAGCGCCCCGGTCGAGCCTGAAGACCGCGATACCGTGCTGCTGTGGCACCAGAAGATCGTCGATGCCATCGCGGAAGGCGATGCGGACGCCGCGTCCGAGGCGATGGTCTATGTCATTCATAACGGCATGCGCCGCCACGAGGGCACGGTGATCGAGACCGCGCCCGCGGATCCGCTGCCGTCTGCCGATACCGGAGAAGAAGCGTGACCGAACTTCGCATCGCCATCGTCGGCTTCGGCAAGATCGCAAGGGATCAGCATGTCGGAGCGATTGCCACCGTGCCGGGCGCAAGGCTCGCGGCCGTCGCCAGCCGCAACGCCTCGCTGCCGGAGCTGCCGCACTTCGCCACCATCGAGGAACTGCTGGAGAAGGGACCGCCGATCGACGGCGTCTCGCTCTGCACCCCGCCGCAGGTGCGGCGCGCCCAGGCCGTCGCGGCGCTCAAAGCCGGCAAGCATGTCATGCTGGAGAAGCCGCCCGGAACCGGCGTTGCCGAGCTGGACCCGCTGATCGCGATGGCGGCGGAGGCTGGGCGTACGCTGTTCGCGACCTGGCATTCGCGCTACGCGCCGGCAGTCGAGCCGGCCCGCGCATGGCTTGCCACGCGCCGGATCAAGTCGGTGCACATCACCTGGAAGGAAGACGTCCGCGTCTGGCATCCGGGGCAGGCCTGGATCTGGGAGCCGGGCGGGCTTGGCGTGTTCGATCCCGGCATCAATGCGCTGTCGATCCTGACCCGCATCCTGCCGGAGCCCGTGTTCGTCACTGCGGCCGAGCTGGCCTTTCCCGCCAATTGCCAGGCGCCAATCGCCGCCAATCTGTCGCTGACTGACATCGGCGGCCTGCCCATCACCGCCGAGTTCGATTTCCGCCAGACCGGGCCGCAGAGCTGGGATATCATCGCGGAAACCGACGAGGGGCAGATGACGTTGTCTCGCGGCGGCCGGATCATGGCGGTCGACGGCAAAATTGTTGCCGAGGCGCCCGATGAGGAATATCGCGAGCTGTATCGGCGCTTCGTCGAGCTCGCCGCAACCGGCGCCAGCGATGTCGACCTGGCACCGTTGCGCCTCGTTGCCGACGCCTTCCTGCTCGGCAAGCGCACTCTGGTCGAACCCTTCGTGGATTGAACATGGCCGGCTCAAAAATAACAAAAGACGTTTTCGGAACGCTGCCGGACGGCCGCAACGTCGATCGCATCGTGCTGCGCGGCGAGGGCGGCTTCGAGGCCCGCATCATCACCCACGGCGCCGTGATCCAGGCGCTCATCGCGCCGGACGCCAAGGGAAACTACGACGATGTCGTGCTCGGCCACGATGCCTTTGCCGGCTATCTCGCCGAACGCAAGTTCTTGGGCGCCACCGTCGGTCGTTACGCCAACCGCATCGCCAGGGGACAGTTCTCGCTCGACGGGCAGGCGTTTCAGCTTCCCGTCAACAACGGTCCGAATGCGCTGCACGGTGGCCTCGACGGTTTCGACCGCAAGCTTTGGGACATTGCCGAGATCGACGACAGTACCGAGCCCGCGGTGACGCTCACTTATACGAGCCCGCATGGCGAGGAGAACTATCCCGGCAAGCTCGACGTGCGCCTGACCTATCGTGTCACCGGCCCGGCCGAGCTGTCGCTGCAGATGGAAGCGCGGACCGACCGGCCGACCATCGTCAACCTCACCAACCACAGCTTCTTCAATCTGGAAGGCGCCACATCAGGCACGCCCATCCTCGACCACAGGCTGACGGTCGCGGCCGAGCATTTCCTCGGGGTCGATCCCACGTCCATTCCGCTGCCGGAGCCGCCGCGCAGCGTCGCCGGCACCCCGTTCGACTTCCGTGATGCCCGGGCGGTCGGGGCGCGGATCCGCGAGAGCCACGAGCAATTGCGCAACGGCAAAGGCTACGACCACACCTATTGCCTCGGCCGCGGTGGCAAGCTTGCGTTCGCCGCGCGGCTGGAGGCGCCGCGCGCGGGGCGCGTGATGGAGCTGTTCACCGATCAGCCCGGCATCCAGGTCTATTCCGGCAACTATCTCGACGGCACCATGTCGGGCAAGGGCGGCAAGCTGATCCGGCAGTCGGACGCGATGTGCCTGGAGCCGCACATCTGGCCCGATGCGCCGAACCGGCCGGATTTCCCGAGCCCGCGCCTCGATCCCGGCAACGTCTATCGGCATCACACCGTCTATCGCTTTGCAACGAGGGCGCCATGACGGAGCAAGTTGCGACGTCCGTTCTTTCGGACCACCCCTGTCATCTCGGAGAAGGGCCGACCTATGATGTGACCACCGATACCGCCTGGTGGTTCGACATTCGTGAGGAACAACTGTTCGAGGCACATCTGGGCAGCGGCAGAATCCGTGTCCACGCACTCGGCCGGATGGCCAGCGCGCTCGGGCGCATCGATGCCGAGCGGCAGTTGATCGTGGCGGAGGATGGTCTTTACATCCGCACACTCGCCGACGGGGCGATGACGTTGCTCTGTCCGCTCGAAGCCGACAATCCTGCGACGCGCTCCAACGATAGCCGCGTGCATCAATCCGGCACGTTCTGGATCGGCACCATGGGCAAGAAGGCCGAGCGCGGGGCAGGAGCGATCTACGCGTTCCACCGCGGCAAGATCTCGACGCTGTTTCCCGGTATCAGCATTCCCAATTCGATCTGCTTCTCGCCTGATGGCGCCATCGGCTATTTCACCGACACCGCGCGCGCGGTGCTCTATGCGGTGCCGCTCAACCCCGCCACCGGCCTGCCGCGCGGCGAGCCGGAGGTGCTGCTGCGTCACAGCGGCGTCGGCGGCCTCGACGGCTCGGTCTGCGATGCAGACGGGAACATCTGGAACGCCTGCTGGGGCGCCAGCCGTATCGATGTCTACTCGCCGCAAGGCGAGCGGCTGCGCTCGCTCGGCGTGCCGGCCAGGCAGGCGAGCTGCCCCGCTTTTGTCGGCCCCGGGCTGTCGCGCCTGCTCGTCACCTCGGCCTGGCAGGATATGGACGCAGCGGCACGCGCCGCCGATCCGCAAGCCGGCTGCACCTTTCTGCTCGAGGCCTCCGCGCGCGGTCGCGCGGAGCCCGACGTCAAGCTCGCATAGGAGATCCCAAGAAGCCCACCGAAGTTCTCGACGACACCAAAAACAGTCTGACACCCAAAGGGAGTGAAGCATGCTGAAACTGAAGACGACATTCCTCGCACTCGCCCTGGCAAGCGCCGCTGCGCTGATCGTGGGCGCGCCGGCTTCCGCGCAGGAGAAGGCGACCGTCGGCATCGCCATGCCGACCAAATCCTCGGCGCGCTGGATCGACGACGGCAACAACATGGTGAAGGTGCTGAAGGAGCGCGGCTACAACACCGATCTGCAATATGCCGAAGACGACATCCCGAACCAGCTTTCGCAGGTCGAGAACATGGTGACCAAGGGCGCCAAGGCGCTGGTGATCGCCGCGATCGACGGCACCACGCTGTCCGATGTGCTCAAGCAGGCCAAGGCCAAAGGCATCACCGTGATCGCTTATGACCGTCTGATCCGCGGCACGCCCAACGTAGACTACTACGCCACCTTCGATAATTTCCAGGTCGGCGTGCTCCAGGCGGAATCGATCGTGCAGGGGCTCGGCCTCAAGGACGGCAAGGGCCCGTTCAACATCGAGCTGTTCGGCGGCTCGCCTGACGACAACAACGCCTACTTCTTCTACAACGGCGCGATGAGCGTGCTGAAGCCTTATATCGACAGCGGCAAGCTCGTCGTCGTCTCCGGCCAGATGGGCATGGACAAGGTCGCGACGCTGCGCTGGGACGGCGCCACTGCCCAGGCCCGCATGGACAACCTGCTCAGCGCCTATTACGGCAACAAGAAGCTCAATGCCGTGCTGTCGCCTTATGATGGTCTCTCGATCGGCATCATCTCCTCGCTGAAGGGCGTCGGCTACGGCAGCGCCGACCAGCCGATGCCTGTTATCTCAGGGCAGGATGCCGAGGTGCCCTCGATCAAGGCGATGCTCCGTGGCGATCAGTACTCGACCATCTTCAAGGACACCCGCGATCTCGCCAAGGTGACCGCCGACATGGTCGACGCCGCGCTCGCGGGCAAGCAGGTCACGGTCAACGACACCAAGACCTACGAGAACGGCGTCAAGATCGTGCCGTCCTATCTGCTGAAGCCGGTCGTGGTCTACAAGGACAATTGGGAGAAGGTTCTGGTCGACAGCGGCTACTACAAGAAGTCGCAGTTCCAGTAAGACTCTCTCGTCCCCCTCGCCCCGCGCTTGCGGGGAGAGGGCGGGGTGAGGGGCTCTCTCAAAACGGGCAGCGGCCCTCGCGGAGACTCCCCCTCACCCGATCGCTTCGCGATCGACCTCTCCCCGCAAGCGGGGTGAGGTGAAGTCAGCGACCAAGGGACACCAACGCCATGACCGCCATGCTTGAAATGCGCAACGTCAGCAAGAGCTTTGCCGGCGTCCAGGCGCTGCGCGACGTCAACTTCTCGGTTCACGCCGGCCAGATCCACGCGCTCGTCGGCGAGAACGGCGCCGGAAAATCTACCTTGATGAAGGTGCTCAGCGGCGTCTATCCCGCCGGCAGCTATGAGGGCACCATCGTCTTCGAGGGCGAGGAGCGGCGTTTCCGCGACATCAACGATTCCGAGGCGCTCGGCATCATCATCATCCATCAGGAACTTGCGCTGATCCCGCTGATGTCGATCGCCGAAAACATTTTTCTGTCGCATCCGCCGTCAAGACTTGGCGTCATCGACCGCGATGAAGTCTACCGCCGCACCCGCGAGCTGCTCGCGCAGGTCGGCCTCAAGGAATCGCCTGACACCCTGATCACGGACCTCGGCGTCGGCAAGCAGCAGCTCGTCGAGATCGCCAAGGCGCTCTCCAAGCGTGTCCGCATGCTGATCCTGGACGAGCCGACCGCGAGCCTCAACGAGGCCGACAGCGCCGCGCTGCTCGAGCGCCTGATGGCCTTTCGCGCGCAGGGGATCGGCTCAATCCTGATCTCGCACAAGCTCAACGAGGTCGCCAAGGTCGCCGACCACATCACCGTGCTGCGCGACGGCCGCACCGTCGACAGCATCGATTGCCACGCCGAGCCGATCCAGGAAGACCGCATCATCCGCAGCATGGTCAACCGCGACATGGCGCACCGTTTCCCGGAGCGCAGCGTGACGGTCGGCGAGCCCGTGCTCGACGTCGCGAACTGGTCGGTCTATCACCCCATCCATCCCGAGCGGCAGGTGATCAAGAACGTCAATTTCAGCGTCAGGCGCGGCGAGGTCGTCGGCATCGCCGGGCTGATGGGCGCCGGCCGCACCGAGTTCGCCATGAGCCTATTCGGCCGCTCCTGGGGCACCAATATCAGCGGCCATATCCGCCTCGAGGGCCATGAGATCATTCTGCCGAGCGTTGCGGCCGCGATCGACGCCGGCCTTGCCTATGTCACCGAGGACCGCAAGCAGCTCGGCCTGATCCTCGCCGACGATGTCCGCAAGAACATCACGCTGGCGAGCCTCGATCAGGTCGCGCCCCGCCGGGTGATTGACGACATCGCCGAGCTGAAGGTCGCCAGCGACTACCGCAACCGCATGCGGATCCGCTGTTCCGACGTCTATCAGGAGACCGGCCAGCTCTCCGGCGGCAACCAGCAGAAGGTGGTGCTGTCGAAATGGCTGATGACCGATCCCAAGGTCTTGATCCTGGACGAGCCGACACGGGGCATCGACGTCGGTGCCAAATACGAGATTTACTGTATCATCAACGAGCTCGCGGAAGCCGGGCGTGGCGTCGTGGTGATCTCCTCGGAGATGCCCGAGCTGCTCGGCATCTGCGACCGCATCTGCGTCATGAACGACGGCGCCTTCGTCGGCGAGTTCAACGGCGCGGACGCGACGCAGGAGAAGATCATGCGCGCCATCATGCGCAACGAACGAAGCAATGGAAACAGCGTGCCTGAGGCCGCGGAGATGGGAGGAACGCAGCCATGACCGACAAGACGGTATCGCTGCCCGAGGAACGGCGGCACGGCAGCTTCATCAAGAACAATCTGCGCAATTACGGCATGCTGATGTCGCTGATCGCGATCATGCTGTTCTTCCAGGTCATGACCGGCGGCACGCTGCTGCAGCCGCTCAACCTCACCAATCTGGTGCTGCAGAACAGCTACATCGTCATCATGGCGCTGGGCATGCTGCTGGTGATCGTCACCGGGCATATCGACCTCTCGGTCGGCTCGGTCGCGGGCTTCGTCGGCGCTGTCGCAGCACTGCTGATGGTGACCTGGAAGGTCGACTACACGCTCGCCTTCATCATCTGCCTCGCGGTCGGCGCGGCCATCGGCGCGGCGCAGGGCTATTGGGTGGCCTATTTCAAGATCCCGTCCTTCATCGTCACGCTGGCCGGCATGCTGGTGTTCAAGGGCCTTGCGCTCGCGGTGTTGCAGGGCCAGTCGCTCGGGCCGTTCCCGGCGACCTTCCAGAAGCTGTCCTCCGGCTTCATTCCGGAGCTGCTGCCCGAGGCCGGCACGCTGCATCCGACCTCCATGCTGATCGGCGCGTTGCTCGCGCTGGGTCTCGTCTATGCCAGCGCCAGAGGGCGGTCGCGCGAGCTGTCGCACGGCATCGAGGTCGAGCCCTATGCGTTCTTCCTCGGCAAGAGCATCCTGCTCGCCTGCGCCGTGCTCTATTTCACCTATCTGATCGCGAACTATCGCGGCCTGCCCAACGTGCTGGTGATCATGGGCGCGTTGATCGCGCTCTACGGTTTCGTCACCCGCCGCACCGTGATCGGCCGGCAGATCTATGCCGTCGGCGGCAACGTCAAGGCGGCGAGCCTGTCAGGCATCAAGACCGAGCGGCTGACCTTCCTCACCTTTGTCAACATGGGCGTGCTCGCGGCGCTCGCCGGCCTCGTCTTCGCCGCGCGCCTCAACACCGCAACGCCGAAGGCCGGTCTCGGCTTCGAGCTCGATGTCATCGCGGCCTGCTTCATCGGCGGCGCCTCGGCCTATGGTGGGGTGGGGCGCGTCGGCGGCGCCGTGGTCGGCGCCATGATCATGGGCGTGATGAACAACGGCATGTCCATCCTCGGCATCGGCATCGACTACCAGCAGGTCATCAAGGGCCTGGTGCTGCTGGGTGCGGTGTGCATCGATGTGTACAATCAGCGGCGCTAGCCACATCGGCAGTGCCGTAGGGTGGGCAAAGGCGCAACGCGCCGTGCCCACGATCTTGCGCGATGGATACGGATCGTGGGCACGCTTCGCTTTGCCCACCCTACGGCACCGGTGCGGTCAGGCTACGGCCTTTCTCCGTCATTGCGAGCGCAGCGACTTGTCCACCTAAGCCTTTGGCGAAGGCGGAGGCAATCCTGAATTCTCGCGCTTTCAATTGTAGCGGCGAGTGGCTACAATTTACTGGGGTGGGGGATTTCCAGAATGAAAACGTTCGCGCAATTTCTCATATGCGCCTCGCTGTTGGCGAGCCCGGCGATTGCCGGACCGACAACCGCCGAGAGAAAATCTCAATTTGAAAAGGCGATGAACCTCATTATTGCGACGATCTCGCCGCGCATGTCGGAGAGAGTGCGGGAGGGCGTGGTTCACGACTATGTCGAGAGCGAGCCGAACAAGGGGCAGGCGATAGAACCGGTAAGCGGCGGCGCGTGGCGATCCAGCAGGCATGAGGATCTTGATGCTGCGAGCGATCGAACGCTGGAGGGGTGCCAGTTGCGCTACGGTAAGCCCTGCGGGCTGCTCGCTCTCAATGGCGATATCGCCGCCGAGGGTGAGCTCAAGACTAGGGATATGCCGCGCGTGCATTATGATGGCGAATTCGACTTGGCGAAGATACCGATCATTCGTCCTGCGGTGCGAGCCCGCGCCGATGTTCAGGGCTACTTTGGCGTGACTGCGCCGAAGGCGATCGCCATTCATCCATGGGGAACGCTGTTTGTCTCGACTGGCAAGCCGAGCCCTCGCGATGCTCAGGATGCCGCGTTGGCGGCCTGCAACGCAGACCCCGGACGCAATTTCAAGGACGGCAATTGCTTCGTTTACGCGGTGGGCAATCAGGTCGTGATCTCCGAGCGGCGCCAGCTCGGGAAATGACGAACGGACCCTCGCCGGAGTAGCCCAACATCCGTGGATCACCACGAACGAAGATGACCTTCTCGCTCGCTTTGGCCTCACGCCTGTAGCTGCCGATCTGCCGGAAATCCGCCGGCTGATCAAAGCTGCAATCGAGGATCGCAATCGCGAGAGCAACGAGCCGCTCAGGCTCCTGTGCATCCAGCTCTTCTTGGACGGCATCCCGAGCGACGCTCTGCTCATCTACAGATCTAAGAGGTCGTCTTTCGACGCGGCGAGCTATATCGCATTCAGCTCGCCTGCGGCGCAGGCCTCGACGCCACCGGGACGTTTTTACGCGAAAGCAATACTTCCGAAGCGAAATGCTTCTGGCTGACTTGGAGAAGTGCCGTAGCGCCGGAGATTTCGGCGGTTTTACACCCGAGCGCCAGCTCGAATCCTACCGCCGTTGCTATGGGCTCTCTTAGGGCTACGGTCTTTCCCCCGTCATTGCGAGCGCCGCGAAGCAATCCGGAATCCCTCCACGGAGACAGTCTGGATTGCGGCGCGGCGCTCGCAATGACGGGTGTTGCGGCCGTTTCTCGTGAGCTATTGCCCAGCCGTTGAGTATATGGTCGAATGTCGGGATGGATCCCGGCTGGCCCGATCTCATCATCTTCGACTGTGACGGCGTGCTCGTCGACAGCGAGTTGCTGAGCTGCCGGTGCCTGTCCGACGAATTGTCGGAATTCGGCATATCGCTGACGCTTGATCAAGCGCTCGAACTGTTTCTCGGGCGCAGCGTGAGCGCGGTCATCCAGCACTATCGCGAGTTCGGCCAAACGGTGCCGGACGATTTTCCGGTCCGGCTGAAATCGCGGGTGCTCACCGCTTTCCGGGAGGCGCTCCGTCCGATTCCGGATGTCGACACCGTCTTGTCCGACCTGAGCATGCCTTGTTGCGTAGCATCGTCGAGCGATCTCGACCGCGTCGCGCTGTCGCTTGATGTCACCGGCCTCGCGCCGCATTTCGGCGACCGGATCTACACCGCGCAAATGGTCGAGCGTGGCAAGCCGGCCCCTGATCTCTTTCTCTACGCGGCGGCCAAGATGCAGGCGGATCCCGCACGCACGCTGGTGGTGGAGGATAGCGTCAGCGGTGTGCAGGCGGCCAAGGCCGCCGGCATGACCGTCTGGGGATTTGTCGGCGGCAGCCATTATCGCTGGCGCGACGGCCACGCTATATTGTCGGCTGCCGGAGCCGATCGGGTCTTCGCGCGTATGGGCGATTTGTGGACGGAGGCCTGACGCCTTGGCTGGCGAGAACGAAAAGTCGAGACTCGATGATGCCGCGCGGGCCGGCTGGCTCTATTTCATTGCCGGTCATACCCAGGACGAGATCGCAAAGATGCTCCAGGTTTCGCGCGCCTCGGCGCAGCGGTTGGTGTCGCTGTGCCTCGCCGAGCGGCTCATCACCTTCCGCCTCGAGCATCCCATCGCCGCCTGCATGGAATTGGCCGCGCAGCTGAAGCAGCGGTTCGATCTCGTTCATTGCGAGGTGGTTCCGGCCGATCCCGCGGCGCCGCAGGCCACCGCGGGCATCGCGGAGCGTTGCGCCAATCTGCTCGATGCGACACTGCGCTCCGAGACGCCTGTCATCGTCGCGCTGGGCACGGGGCGGGCGGTGCGCGCTGCGGTCGAGCGCGTCACGCCGATCGACCGGCCCAATCACCAGATCGTCTCGCTGGTCGGCAACATCTCTGCCGACGGCTCGGCAAGCTTCTACGACACCGTCGGCCGGCTCGCCGACCGCACCGGCGCGCGGCACTATCCGATGCCGCTGCCGTTCCTGATGTCGTCGGAGGACGAGCGCAACAGGATGGTGCGGATCGAGCCGATCGCCAAGGTCAAGGCGGTCGCAGCAAAGGCCGATTTGCGCCTCGTCGGCATCGGCCAGATGGACCAGAAGGCGCAGGTGCACGTCGACGGCTTCGTCACCCGCGACGAACTGTTCGAGATGATGCGGCAGGGCGCCATCGGCGAGATCACCGGCTGGGCTTACGATTCCAAGGGCCGCCTGCTCAAGGCCGGCACCAACAAGCGCCTGACCAGCATCCCCCCGGAAGTGCCCGCGAAGACCACGACCATCGGGGCTGCGGTCGGCGCGGCCAAGGTCCCCGCGATATCGGCAGCGCTGAACGGCGGGTTGATCAACGGGCTGATCACGGACGAGACGACGGCAAGGGCGATCCTGGCGCGGTAGGGGCTCCTCTGTTGCCACATCGTCATGGCCGGGCTTGACCCGGCCATCCACGTCTTTCGTACGGCACCCAAGAACGTGGATGCCCGGGACAAGCCCGGGCATGACACCTCCTTTGACAATTCCCACCATCCCTTCGCACCGCAGCACTCATAAGTTGCGCAAACGTCCTTCCGCCTTCTTGACAAGCGTCGCCTCTCACATGAACATACGCCCAACGCGTGGGCATATGCTCAAAAGCGCGAGCTTAGGGAGGTCACCCGTGAAACACATCTTCGGCGCCGTCTGCGGCGCGTCTGTTCTGCTGGCCGTCCCCGCGATGGCCGAAACCACCCTGACCATCGCCACCGTCAACAATGGCGACATGATCCGCATGCAGGGGCTCACCGGCGAATTCACCAAGAAGAACCCCGATATCTCGGTGAAATGGGTGACGCTGGAGGAGAACGTGCTGCGCCAGCGCGTCACCACCGACATCGCCACCAAGGGCGGCCAGTTCGACGTGCTCACCATCGGCACCTATGAGGTGCCGATCTGGGCCAAGAAGGGCTGGCTGGTTCCGCTCGCCAATCTCGGCGCCGATTACGACGTCGCCGACCTCTTGCCCAAGATCAAGGACGCCGTCTCCGCCGACGGCAAGCTCTACGCCGCGCCGTTCTACGGCGAGAGCTCGATGGTGATGTACCGCACCGACCTGTTCGAGAAGGCCGGCCTGAAGATGCCGGAAAAGCCGACCTGGGACTTCGTGATCGACGCCGCCAGGAAGCTCACCGACAAGAACGCCGGCACCTACGGCATTTGCCTGCGCGGCAAGGCCGGCTGGGGCGAGAACATGGCGTTCCTCTCGGCGATGGCCAATTCCTACGGCGCGCGCTGGTTCGACGAGAAGTGGGAGCCGCAGTTCAACACGCCGGAATGGAAGGCGACGCTCACGACTTACGTCAACCTGATGAAGGACGCCGGTCCTCCCGGCGCGAGCTCGAACGGCTTCAATGAGAACCTCGCGCTGTTCAATGCCGGCAAATGCGCGATGTGGATCGATGCGACGGTTGCGGCGTCCTTCGTCACCAACCCCAAGGACTCCAAGGTCGCCGACAAGGTCGGCTTTGCGCTCGCGCCCAACACCGGGCTCGGCAAGAACGCCAACTGGCTGTGGGCCTGGAATCTCGCGATCCCGGCCGGCTCGAAGAAGACCGAGGCCGCGGAAAAGTTCATCGCCTGGGCGACCAGCAAGGACTACACCAAGCTCGTGGCGTCCAAGGATGGCTGGGCCAACGTGCCGCCCGGCACGCGCACATCGCTGTACCAGAACGACGAATACCTGAAGGTCGCGCCGTTCGCAAAATTGACGCTGGCCTCGATCGATGCGGCCGATCCGAACAAGCCGACGGTGAAGCCGGTGCCTTACGTTGGCGTGCAGTACGCCGCGATCCCTGAATTCCAGGGGATCGGCACGCAAGTCGGCCAGCAGTTCTCGGCCGCGCTCGCGGGATCGACGACGGTCGATGCCGCGCTCACCGCAGCGCAATCGGTCACCGAGCGCGAGATGAAGCGCGCCGGCTACATCAAGTGAACCCGAGCTCTCCCTGAGCTCCAACTCGCGGCCATCCACCAGCCCAGCCCCGGATGGATGGCCGCTTCTTTCCTCCAAGCGGAGCGCCAAGAATGGCAACCCGGCAGACGCAGTTTCTTGCGCGCGCGCTCCTGACGCCGGCCGTCGGGCTGCTGTTCATCTGGATGATCGTTCCGCTCGCGCTGACGCTCTACTTCTCGACCCTGCATTACAGCCTGCTGGATCCCGGCTCCGAGTCATTCGTCGGGCTGGAGAACTTCCGCTACTTCCTGACCGATCCCGCCTTCCTCGCCTCGCTCCAGAACACGCTGGTGCTGGTCGGCTCGGTGCTGGCGCTGACGATCCTGCTCGGCATTCCCCTGGCGTTGCTGCTCGACCAGCCCGTGGTCGGGCGCAACTTCGTGCGGCTGATGGTGATCGCGCCGTTCTTCGTGATGCCCACAGTGAGCGCGCTGGTCTGGAAGAATTTGCTGATGCACCCGGTGTCCGGGCTGTTCGCCTGGCTCGCAAAACTGGTCGGGCTGACGCCGGTCGACTGGTTCAACAACGTGCCGCTGTTGTCGGTGATCCTGATCGTGGCCTGGCAATGGCTTCCGTTCGCGACCCTGATCCTGCTCACCGCGCTGCAATCCCTCGACGAGGAGCAGAAGGAAGCCGCCGAAATGGACGGTGCCAGCGCCGTCTCGACCTTCATCTACATCACGCTGCCGCATCTGGCGCGTCCCATCACCGTGGTGATCCTGATCGAGACCATCTTCCTGCTCACGGTGTTCGCGGAGATCTTCGTCACCACAGGCGGCGGACCGGGTCTTCAGACCACCAACATCGCGTTCCTGATCTATTCGCAGGCGCTGATCCAGTTCGATGTCGGCAGCGCCTCGGCGGGCGGGCTCGTCGCGGTGGTGATCGCCAATATCGTCGCCTTCTTCCTCGTCCGCATCGTCGGCCGCAACCTGGAAGCCTGAGATCATGGCGCGCAAATCAACGACGCAGCGGGTGGTGGTCTCGACGATCGGGGCGTGGCTGTTCGGCTTCCTGATCTTCTTCCCGATCCTGTGGATGGTGCTGGCGAGCTTCAAGACCGAGCTCGAGGCGTTTGCCATCCCGCCGTCCTTCCTGTTCTTCCACTGGACGACGGAGAACTACGCGACGGTGCAGGAGCGCAGCGATTATGTCCTCCATGCGATGAACTCGATCATCATCGCCGGCGGCTCGACGCTGATTGCGCTTTTGATCGCGATCCCCGCGGCCTGGTCGATGGCGTTCTCGCCGACCAAGCGCACCAAGGACATCCTGCTCTGGATGCTCTCGACAAAGATGATGCCGCCGGTCGGCGTGCTGGTGCCGATCTATCTGATCTACAAGAGCTTCGGTCTGCTCGATTCCCGCATCGGCCTCGTCTTCATCCTCTGCCTCGGGAACTTGCCGATCGTGATCTGGATGCTCTTCACCTATTTCAAGGAGATCCCGCGCGACATCCTCGAAGCCGCACGCATGGACGGCGCCACCATTGGCCGCGAGCTGGTCTATGTGCTGACGCCGATGGCGATCCCGGGGCTCGCCTCGACGCTGCTGCTCAATCTGATCCTGGCCTGGAACGAGGCGTTCTGGACGCTGAACCTGTCGACCTCGAACGCCGCGCCACTGACCACGTTCATCGCGTCCTATTCCAGTCCGGAAGGGCTGTTCTGGGCAAAACTGTCGGCGGCCTCGACGCTGGCGATCGCGCCCATTCTCGTCCTCGGTTGGTTCAGCCAGAAGCAGCTCGTGCGCGGGCTCACCTTCGGCGCGGTGAAATAAGAGAGGCGGCCATGGGTCAGATCACACTGCAGGGCGTACAGAAATCCTTCGGCCCCGTGCACATCATCAAGGGCGCCGATCTAGACATCACCGACGGCTCCTTCGTGGTGTTCGTCGGTCCCTCCGGCTGCGGCAAGACGACGTTGCTGCGGCTGATCGCGGGCCTCGAGGACGTCACCGGCGGCAGCATCTTGATCGACGGCAAGAACGTCGTGGACACCCCGCCGGCGAAGCGCGGCTTGTCGATGGTGTTCCAGTCCTACGCGCTCTATCCGCATATGAGCGTGCGCGGCAATATCGGCTTCGGCCTGAAGATGGCGGGGCTTCCCAAGGACGAAATCGCCCGTAAGGTCGAGGCGGCCGCCGCGACGCTGAATCTCACGCCGTATCTCGACCGCAAGCCGCGCGAGCTCTCGGGCGGCCAGCGCCAGCGCGTCGCGATCGGCCGCGCCATCGTGCGTGAGCCCAAGGGGTTTCTGTTCGACGAGCCGCTGTCCAATCTCGACGCCGCGCTGCGCGTGCAGATGCGCATCGAGGTGACGCGGCTGCAAAAACAGCTCGGCACCACCGCGATCTATGTCACCCATGATCAGGTCGAGGCCATGACCATGGCCGACAAGATCGTCGTGCTCAATGCTGGCAAGATCGAGCAATACGGCTCGCCGCTGGAGCTCTACGAACGGCCGAATAATCTCTTCGTCGCCGGCTTCATCGGCTCGCCCAAGATGAACTTCGTCTCCGGCGAGCCCGCCTTGCAGCATGGTGCGGCCACGATCGGCGTCCGGCCGGAGCATCTCAAGATCGAGCGCGACGGCACCGCTGGCTGGCAGGGCACGATCGCGGTCGCCGAGCATCTCGGCAGCGACACCTTCCTTTATGTCGATGCCGGGCCGCTCGGGATGCTGACCGCGCGCTACATCGGCGAGCTCAGCCTGCATGCCGGCGACCGCGTGTCGCTGTTGCCGGACCCCGCGCGGATCCACCGCTTCGACGGAAACGGCAACGCGCTTCGGAACTAACAAGAAACGGCAAGAAAAGCTTCAAGACAACGGGAATACGACCATGTACCTGGAAAAATTCAAGCTGAACGGCAAGACCGCGTTCATCACCGGCGGCGGGCAGGGCATCGGCCTTGGCTGCGCCGAGGCACTGGCCGAAGCCGGCGCAAAAGTCATCATCGGCGACCGCGACAGCAAGGTCGCGGGCAGCGCCAAGGGCGAGCTGAAAGCCAAGGGCTACGACATCGAGACCGCGGTCATGGACGTCACCGACACCAAGCGCGTGGCGGAGGTCGCGAGCGACCTCGTCACCCGCCACGGCAAGGTCGACATCCTCGTCAACAATGCCGGCATCGCCCGCAGCGAGACGCCGGCGGAGACCGTCACCGACGAGCACTGGCTCAACGTCATCGACGTCAACCTCAACGGAACCTTCTGGTGCTGCCGCGAATTCGGCAAGCACATGCTCAAGGCCAAAAGCGGCGCCATCGTCAATGTCGGCTCGATGTCCGGCTTCATCGTCAACAAGCCGCAGGAGCAGTGCTTCTACAATGCCTCGAAGGCCGGCGTGCATCACCTCACCAAGTCGCTGGCCGCCGAATGGGGTGCGCGCGGCATCCGCGTCAACGCGGTGGCGCCGACCTATATCGAGACACCGCTCAACGCTTTCGTGAAGAGTAATCCCAAGATGTACGACGCCTGGATCGGTGGAACCCCGATGGCGCGGATGGGGCAGGTCGAGGAGATCGCCTCGGTCGTCCTGTTCCTCGCCTCGGACGCCGCGAGCCTGATGACCGGCAGCATCGTGCTGGTGGATGGCGGCTACACTTGCTGGTAGGCTTGCCGTCAAAACTGACGAGAGCTTCCGGGAGCGACAATGCCGCGAGCGTATATCGGCGTCGATGTGGGGACCACGAGCACGCGGGCAGGGGTGTTTGACGAGACGGGCACCTTGCTCGCGACCGCCAGACATCCGATTCAAATCTGGCACGAGGCCGGCGATATCGTCGAGCAGTCGTCGGACGACATCTGGAACGCCTGCGTCACATCGGTGCGGGCCGCCATGGCGCAGGCCGCGATCGCGCCCGACAGCGTCGGCGGCATCGGTTTTGACGCGACCTGTTCCCTGGTCGTGCTCGACAAGCAAGGCGAGCCGCTCACCGTCAGTGCTTCCGGCGATAAGCAGCGCAACGTCATCGTCTGGATGGACCACCGCGCCATCGCCGAGGCGCGGCTGATCAACGAGACCGAGGATGCCGTGCTGCGCTATGTCGGCGGCTCGATCTCGCCCGAGATGGAGATGCCGAAACTGCTGTGGCTGAAGCGCCATCTGCGTGCGAGCTTCGATGCGGCCGGTCATTTTTTCGATCTGGCAGACTATCTGACCTGGCGCGCCACCGGCTCGCTGCAGCGATCGACCTGCACGGTCACCTGCAAATGGAACTATCTCGCCCATGACGGCGGCGGCTGGAGTGCGCCGTTCTTCAAGCGTATCGGCCTGTCGGATTTCGTCAACGAAAGCTACGCCCGCATCGGCACCGAGATCGTCGCGCCCGGCACGCGGCTCGGCGAAGGTCTCGCCCGCATGGCCGCCGCCGAGCTTGGCCTGTCGCCCGGCACGCCGGTGGGCGCCTCGCTGATCGACGCGCATGCCGGCGGCATTGGCGCGATCGGCGGCCGCGATGGAGCGGGTGGTTCAGCCGACGTCAGCGATCGTCTCGCCTACATCATGGGAACGTCGGCCTGCATCATGGCGACGACCAGGGAGCCGTGCTTCGTGCCCGGCGTGTGGGGCCCTTATTATTCCGGCATGGTGCCGGAGTTCTGGCTCAACGAAGGCGGCCAGTCGGCCGCGGGCGCGGCGATCGACCATCTCCTCAAGTCGCATCCCGGCTACAGCCAGGCGAGTGCGGCGGCGAAGAGCCAGGGTGTCGATCTCATCGAGTTCCTCGAACGCCGCATCATCACTCGCGCCGGCGATGCCAGCCGCGCCGCGCTGCTCGCGCGTGACGTCCACGTGCTGCCCGAATTCATCGGCAACCGCTCGCCCTATGCCGACCCTGATACGCGCGCCGTGATCGCCGGTCTCGATCTCGACACCGATACCGCATCCATGGAACGCCTGTTCGTCGCCGGCCTCTGCGGGCTCGCCTACGGCCTTGCCGAGGTGATCGAGGCCTTTGCCGCGCATGGCGTCCGCGCCGGCATCATGATCATGGGCGGTGGCGCCAGCCGCAGTCCGCTGGTGCGGCAGATCATGGCCGACACCACCGGCCTCACGGTCGCGCTGCCGCAGACCAGGGAGCCGGTGTTGCTCGGCGCCGCCATGCTCGGGGCGGTCGCCGGCGGCGCCTATGGCTCGATCGGCGAGACCATGGCAAAGATGTCGGCACTGGGCCGCAAGAGCGAGCCGACCGCGCCCGACATGGCCGCGTTTCACAAGCGCAAGCGCGATGTCTACAAGCTGCTGCGCGAGGTCGATCGCGGCAGCCGTGTCGCGATGCGCGATGGTCCCAAGGGTTGAAAACGGATGCTGATTGCCAGCGGCGATGCGCTGATCGATTTCGTCCCGACGCGAACCGCGGATGGGCGCGAGGCGGTGATGCCCGCCGTCGGCGGCTCCTGCCTCAACGTCGCGATCGGAATCGCACGGCTCGGTGCGCCCTCGGGCTTTGTCGGCGGGATCTCGAACGACCTGTTCGGACGCATGATCGCCGATCACGCCGCGGCCTCGAATGTCGCGCTCGATCTCGCCACCCGCAGCGATCACCAGACCACGCTCGCCTTCGTCCGCATCGTCGCGGGTGAATCGCACTATGCCTTTTATGATGCCGAGACCGCGACGCGGAGCTGGACCTACCGGCGCGGGACGATTCCCTTCAACACGGTCGAAGCGGTCCATGTCGGTTCGACCACGCTGGTCAATGACCAGGGCGCCGCCGAGACCACGGCGCTGATTGCGGATGCGCGGGCGTCCTCGACCATCTCCTTCGATCCGAACTGCCGGCCCAACCTCGTCAAACACAAACCCGCTTATCTCTCGCGCATGGCCGGGTTCGCCGCGAGCGCCGATCTCATCAAGATGTCCGACGTCGATTTTGCCTATCTCTTCGGCGAGGAACCTTATCAGCAGCGCGCGAGCGCGTTGCTGGCGCAGGGCACCAGCATTGTCGTCATTACCCGCGGCAACAACGGCGCGATCGCCTGGCACGCGGGGGCAGGGCAGATCGAGGTGCAGGCCCCGAGCATCGCGGTCGCCGACACCATCGGCGCAGGCGACAGCTTTCAGGCCGCGCTGCTGTTCGCCCTGCACAAGCTGGGCCGTCTCGCGCGCGACAGGCTGAAGGACATCGGCACCGACGAACTGCGTCGCGCGCTCACCTTCGCCGCCAATTGCGCCGGCCTCACCTGCACCCGCCCGGGCGCCGATCCGCCCTGGAGCCACGAGATCACATGGAGCTTGTAGCGGGCCTCACAGCCGCGCGACGGCCTTCTCGGCGCATTTGAGAAAAGTCTTGATCAGCGGACTCTGCGAATCCCGCCGCCAGCACACCGCGATGTCGATGGAATCGCTCGCATCGCGCAGCGGCCTGAACACGATGCCGCGCGGCGCGCCGAGCTGGGCGCAGGCGGGCAGGATCGCAAAACCCTCGCCGGCGAGAACCAGGCTCATCGCCGAATGCACCGTCTCCACCCGACCCGCGATCGGCATTACGACCTGATGCCGCCGCAGCAGCGCCGAGACCGCGGAGGAGGCGGGGTCTCGCTCCGGCGGTGGGAGCGCGATCAGCGGACGGCCCTGGAGACGAGCCATCGGCACCTTGCTCAGGCGCGCCAGCGGCGAGCGGCTTGGGACGACCAGCATGAAGGGCTGCGTGCCGATCCGTGCCACCTGGATCTCGGGATGGTTGATCGCCGGCATGCATAGCGCCACCGTGACGCTGCGGTCGAGCAGCCGCGCCTCACGCGTCGAGGCGCTGAGCTCGGCGAAATCGAGATCGACGCCGGGAATGGATCGGCGCAGCTCGGGGATCAGCCGCGGCAGCATCGCATTGGCCAGCACGAACATGTAGCCGACCGACAGCCGCCCGCGCTTTCCCGCCGCGACGGCGCGCGCTGCTTCGGCGCCGTCGGCGGCCAGCGCCAGTGCTTCGCTGGCGCGCGCCAGCAGCGCCTGGCCGGCTTCGGTCAGATCCATGCCGCGGGTGCCGCGCCGGAACAGCGGCGCGCCGATCTCGGCCTCGAGCTTGCGGATCTGCACCGAGAGGGGCGGCTGTGCCATCCGCAATCGCTCGGCGGCCTTGCCGATGCTGCGCGCCTCGGCGACGGCGACGAAATAGCGGAGCCGGCGAAGATCCATTGGCATACCGAAAATGTATGGGTTGGCGACCAAAAACGTATTGGACGGCGAGTTAACAAAACTGTCATTCTCGCTGTCAATGTCTTCGGGCCAACGACGGCCCGTTTCGGAGCGATGTGACGATGAACGGTGATCCCTGTCTCCTGTCCGCGACCGAGCTGCGCGGCCTCATCGCCGCAAGGAGGATTTCGCCCGTCGAGCTCACCCGCGCCGTGCTCGCCCGCGCCGAGGCGCTCCAGAGCGAGCTCAACTGCTTCATCACCATCTGCGGCGATGAGGCGCTTGCCGCCGCGCGCGCCGCCGAGCGCAAGGTGATGGCCGGCGAGCCGCTCGGTCTGCTCCACGGCATCCCCGTCACCGTCAAGGACATCGTCAACACCAAGGGCGTGACAACCACCTTCGGCGCCGTTCCCTACAAGGACAACGTCCCGACCGAGGACGCCGTCGCGGTCGCGCGGCTGCGCAGTGCAGGTGCGATCCTGATCGGCAAGACGACGACGCCGGAATTCGGCAGCAAGTGCCTGACCGATTCGCCGCTGTTCGGACGCACCCGCAATGCGTGGGACGCCTGCCGCTCCTCCGGCGGCTCCAGCGGCGGCGCGGCGGTGGCAGTGGCAAGCGGCATCGCGCCGCTGGCGATCGCAACCGACGGCGGCGGCTCGACGCGCATTCCCGCCGCCTGCAACGGCGTGGTCGGCCTGAAGCAGAGCAACGGAGTCATCCCGCACAGCCAGGCGCAGGATGTGTTCGGCAACCAGACCTATGTCACGCCGATGACGCGCACCGTCGCCGACACCGCGCTGATGATGCAAGCCATGGCCGGCGAGGATCCCGTCGATCCCTGGTCGATCGGCGTGCCCGTGCCCGATTTCATCGGCACCGCCAACCCGCTCGGCGATCTGCGCGGGCGACGCATCCTGTACTGCCTGACGCCGCCGGGCCGTCCGGTCTCCGCCGAAGTCGAAGCCTGCTTCAAGGCGAGCCTTGACCGGCTCGCGGGCCTCGGCGCCGAGCTCGAGGAGTTTTCGGGCGAAGGCTTTGACATCGAGCCGATGTGGCGCGCCATCAACCACACCGTCTGGCGCACGCGCTTTGCCAAGCTCGCGGTCGAGCATGGAGACGAACTGAGCGAAGCCTTCCTTAGGCAGATCGCGCTCGCGACCAAAGTCAGCGGCGTCGATTATCAGGAGGCGATGTTCGCGCGCACCGCGCTGTTCCGCCGCGTGCAATCCCTGCTTGCGCGTGGCGACGTCCTGGCGATGCCGACCCTGACGCGCACCGCACTGCCGATCAAGCAGGACCTGTTCGGCACCATCGAGATCGACGGCAAGCATTTCGACAGCGTCCGGCCGCACTGGTTTCCCTGGACCATGCCGTTCAACATGACCGGCCATCCCGCCATCAGCCTTCCCGCAGGCTTCAGCCGCGATGGCCTGCCGATCGGCCTCCAGCTGGTCGGCCGCTTCCGAAGCGACGCCGACTTGCTCCGTGTCAGCGCGCTGTTCGAGGCCGCGAGCGACCATCTCTCCCGCTGGCCAAGCTGATGGCGGTCTATGGGCCATTCCGCTGCCGGTCCCGTCATCCTGAGGTGCGAGTGGCGCGATGCAAAGCATCGTGCCGGGAGCCTCGAAGGATGAACGGCCGAGCTGGCAGCCGGGCCGTCGCCCTTCGAGGGCCGCTGAAGAAGCGGCCACCTCCAGCGACAACGGCTTCGCCGTTGCGCGGGGGTGACGGTGATGGAGCGCCTGTGCTCTCGCAAAGCCCTTGCGTCGGCTGTCCGGACATGGTGTTCGTGCGGCCGATGAGCCCTGACCCCGAGCGCGCATGAGCGTATTTCTCCTCCGACGTCTGGTGACCCTGCTGGCGACGCTGATCGGCGCATCGCTGATCATTTTCCTGGTGCTGGACGCGCTGCCGGGCAATGCCGCGCAGATGCTGATGGGCGCCGATGCGTCGGCCGACGCGGTCCGCGCCCTCACGGTCAAGCTCGGGCTCGACCAGCCGCTGGCGGTTCGCTATCTGCAATGGATCAAGGGCCTTCTGGTCGGGGATCTCGGCAACTCCTACGTCTACGGCACGCCGGTCGCCAGCCTGATCGCGGAGCGGCTGGTGCTGACCATTCCGCTCGCGATCATGTCGATGCTGATCACGGTGACGCTGGCGCTCTCGGCCGGCATCTACACCGCCGCCAATCACAACAAGCTCGGCGATGTCGGCGTGATGTCGCTGACGCAAATCGGCATCGCGCTGCCGAACTTCTGGTTCGCGATCCTGCTCGTCCTCCTGTTTGCGGTGCGGCTGCAATGGCTCTCGGCCGGCGGCTTCGCCGGCTGGGAGGATGGCATCTGGTCGGGAGTCAAATCGCTGCTGCTGCCGTCGATCTCGCTGGCGGTGGTGCAGGCCGCGATCCTCGCCCGCGTCACCCGATCGGCGGTGCTCGAAGTGCTGCGGGAAGACTTCGTCCGCACCGCCCGCGCGAAAGGGCTCGGCAAGCGCGAGGTGCTGTGGAGCCATGTGCTGCGCAACGCCATGATCCCCGTAATGACGGTGATGGGCCTGCAATTCGCCAACCTGCTCGCTGGCACCATCGTGATCGAGAACGTGTTCTACCTGCCGGGCCTCGGCCGCCTGATCTTCCAGTCGATCGCCAACCGCGACCTGATCGTGGTGCGCAATTGCGTGATGCTGCTCGCGGCCATGGTCGTTATCGTCAATTTCATCGTCGACGTGCTCTACGCCTATATCGACCCCCGCATCAAGGTGCATGACCTGTGAGCGCGCCCTCGACCCATTCGATTGATGCACCTGCCGCAACGCGACGCCTGCCGGCAAAGACCTTCTGGGGCCGCGCGCTGCGCCATCGCAGTTTTGTCTTGGGCGGCTCGTTGAGCCTGCTTGTTCTCGCCTCGGCGCTGTTGTCGCTGGTCTGGACGCCGTATTCGCCCTACGAGATCGACATCGCCTCAAAGCTCCGGTCGCCCTCGGCGGAGCACTGGCTCGGCACCGATGCGTTCGGTCGCGACACCGTCTCGCTGCTGCTCGCCGGCGCCCGTTCCACCATCCTTGTCGGCATCATCGCGGTCAGCATCGGTCTCACCTGCGGCGTCTGTCTCGGCCTGATCGCCTCGGCCAAACGCGGCTGGACCGAAGAGATCATCATGCGCTTCTCCGACTTCACCTTCGCCTTTCCGGCGGTGCTCTCGGCGATCATGCTGGCGGCCGTCGTCGGGCCGGGCATGGTGACCTCGATCATCGCGATCGGCATCTTCCAGATCCCGACGCTGACTCGCCTGACGCGCGGCTCGGCCAATGCGATCTGGGCGCGCGAATTCGTGCTGGCCGCCCGCGCCGCGGGCAAGGGCAAATTCCGCATCACCATTGAGCACGTCTTGCCGAACATCCTGTCGATCCTGATCGTGCAGGTGACGATCCAGTTCGCCCTCGCGATCCTCGCGGAAGCCGCGCTGTCCTATCTCGGCCTCGGCACACAGCCGCCGCAGCCGTCCTGGGGCCGCATGCTGAACGATGCGCAGACGCTGCTGTTCCAGTCGCCGATGCTCGCGGTCTATCCGGGGGCGGCAATCGCGGTCGCCGTGCTCGGCCTCAATCTGCTCGGCGACGGTCTTCGCGATCTGCTCGATCCCCGGCTGGCGCGGGAGCGATGACGATGGCTGATCCCAAAGTCACTCCGCTGATCGACGTCAGCAATCTTGGCGTCCGCCTCAACACCAGCCGCGGGCCGGCGCAGGCCGTGCGTGGCGTCAGTTTCGCGCTCAGGCGCGGAGAGACCCTCGGCCTCGTCGGCGAGTCCGGCTGCGGCAAGTCGGTCACCGCGATGTCGCTGATGGGCCTGTTGCCGGACAGCGCCGTCGTCACCGGCAGCGTCAAGCTCGATGGCAGCGAGCTCGCCGGCCTGCCTGATGCGGACTATTGCCGCCTGCGCGGCAACCGCATCAGCATGATTTTTCAGGAGCCGATGACCGCGCTCAATCCGATGCACACGATCGGTCATCAGGTCGCAGAACCCTTGCGGCGTCACAAGAAATATTCCGCGGCGCAGGCGCGCCGGGAAGCGATCGCCTTGCTCGACCGCGTCGGGCTGCCGGACCCCGCCAGGCGCGTCGATGCCTATCCGCACCAGTTCTCCGGCGGCCAGCGCCAGCGCATCACCATCGCGATGGCGCTCGCCTGCGAGCCGGATCTTCTGATCGCGGACGAGCCGACCACCGCGCTCGACGTCACCATCCAGGGCCAGATCCTCGACCTCATCGCCGATCTCGTCGAGGAGCGAGGCATGTCGATGATCCTGATCTCGCACGATCTCGGCGTCATCGCCGAGAACGTGCAGCGCATGATGGTGATGTATGGCGGCACCGTCGTCGAGAGCGGGCCGACCGACGAGGTGTTCCGCCGCATGGGCCATCCGTACACGCAAGGGCTCTTCCGCGCCCGCCCGAAGCTCGGCGCGCGCAAGGGGACGCGGCTGACGACGATTGCGGGCACCGTGCCGGAGCTCGCCGATCTGCCGCCCGGCTGCGCCTTTGGCGAGCGCTGTCCGCTGGTCCTGGACAAGTGCCGCGCCGCGCTGCCGCCAATGGTCGAGGTCGGCCACGGCCACGTCGTGCGCTGCGTGCGCACCGATGTCTCGATGGCCGCCAATGTCCGAGCGCTGCCCGCATGAGCACCGCGCCCCTTCTTGACGTCAAGGATCTCGAGCAGCGTTACACGCTGCCGCGCGAGAGCCTGTTCCGCCCACCGGGCCAGGTGCGCGCGCTCAATGGTGTCAGCGTGCAGGTTCAGGCCGGCAAGAGCCTCGGCATCGTCGGCGAGTCCGGCTCCGGCAAGTCCACCTTCGCGCGCGTGGTGATGGCGCTGGAGCGGCCGACCTCGGGGCAGGTCGCTCTGCTCGGCCGCGATCTCAATCAGATTTCCGGCGATGAACTCCGCCGTGCCCGCCGCGATTTCCAGATGGTGTTCCAGGACCCTTACGGGTCGCTCGATCCGCGCCAGACCATCGCGCGCATCGTTGCCGAGCCTCTGACCGTGCTTGACGGCGCCGACCGCACCACATTCCGCGATCGTGTCGCGACGGTACTGCGCCAGGTCGGCTTGCGCGATGCCGATATGGACAAATATCCGCACGAATTCTCCGGCGGCCAGCGCCAGCGCATCGCCATCGCGCGCGCGCTGATCACCCAGCCGAAGCTCATCGTCGCCGACGAGCCGGTCTCCGCGCTCGACGTTTCCGTGCAGGCGCAGGTGCTGAACCTGATGCAGGACCTCCAGGAGCAGTTCGGCCTCAGCTACGTCCTGATCAGCCACGACCTCGCCGTCGTCGACTATCTCTGCGACGAGGTCGCGGTGATGTATCTCGGCCGGATCGTCGAGCAGGGGCGGCCCGAGGATCTGTTCGAGCGTTGCGCCCATCCCTATACGCGGGCGCTGCTGGATGCCGTGCCGCGGGCACGCGCAGGTGGCCGGCGCCGGCGCGGAGCCCAGGCCATCGCCTCGCAGTCGGCGACGTCCGCCGGCTGTCCCTATATCGCGCGCTGCGCGCTGGCCGACCAGCATTGTCGGGAGGCGCTGCCTGAGCTACGCAGGGTGGGCGAGGGGCACCTCGCCGCCTGCCACAAGGCGGAAGCCGTGATGGCGTTGCCGCCGGCGGCCATGGAAGGTTAGTGTCCGAAGCAGGACAGGCGTAATCTGGAAAGACAGAGGGCCGGAGAGTTGGGCATGTTCAAGAAATTATCGATCATCGCATTGGCCGCCGCGCTCGCCGCAGCGCCGCTGCCGGTTCTGGCGCAGAGCAAGAAGGACAGCGTCGTCATGGCGATGGCGCTGGAGCCGCCGGGGCTCGATCCCACCAATGCCGCCGCGGCCGCGATCGCCGAGGTCACGCTCTACAACATCTACGAGACTCTGACCAAGATCAACGAGGATGGCAGCACGTCGCCGCTGCTGGCGGAGAGCTGGACCGCTTCGCCTGACCTCAAGACCTACACCTTCAAGCTGCGCAAGGGCGTCAAATTCCAGAACGGCGAAGCGTTCGATTCCGCCGCCGTCAAATTCTCGTTCGAGCGCAACGCGGTGCCCACCAGCACCAATAAGGACAAGAGCCTGTTCCAGAGCTTCGAGTCCGTTGCCACGCCGGACGCCGACACGGTCGTGATCACCCTGAAGAATTCCGAGCCCAACCTGCCGTTCCTGCTCGGGCAGGCGAGCGGCTCGATCGTCGAGCCGAAGAGCGCGGCCACCAACGTCACGCAACCGGTCGGCACCGGGCCCTATCAGCTGGGCGCCTGGGCCAAGGGCTCCTCGATCACCCTGAACAAGTGGGCCGACTACCGCAACGCCGGCGCGATCAAGCTCTCGAAGGTGACGATCCGCTTCATCTCCGATCCCGCCGCTCAGGTGGCGGCGCTGCTGTCGGGCGATGTCGATGCATTCCCGCGCGTCGCCGCGGCGCGCGCCTTGCCCCAGTTCAGGTCCGATCCGCGCTTTGCGGTGCTGGTCGGCGGCTCCAAGGCCAAAACCATCGTCGCATTCAACCACCGCAAGAAGCCGCTGGACGACGTCCGCGTCCGCCGCGCCATCATCGCCGCGATTGACCGCAAGGCCATGATCGACGGCGCCGTCGACGGCTTTGGCACGCCGATCGGCAGCTTCTACGTGCCGGGTTCACTCGGCTATGTCGACACCACCGGCATCAACCCTTACGATCCGGAGAAGGCCAAGAAGCTGCTTAGCGAGGCCGGCGTCACCACCCCGCTCGAGCTGTCGCTGAAGCTGCCGCCGCCGTCCTATGCGCGGCAGGGCGGCGAGATCGTCGCAGCCCAGCTCGCCAAGGTCGGCATCATCGCCAAGATCGAGAACGTCGAATGGGCGCAATGGCTGTCGCAGGTGTTCGCCGGCAACGGTCCGCATAATTTCGACCTCACCATCGTCAGCCATGTCGAGCCGTTCGACCTCGTCAAGCTCACCGAGCCCGACTACTATCTCGGCTACAACAACGAGGCCTACAACGCGCTTTACAAGCAGATCGTCTCGACGCCGGACGAAGCCGCCCGCGCGAAGCTCCTCGGCGACGCCCAGCGCATGCTCGCCACCGACGCCGTCTCCGCCTACCTCTACCAGCCCCAGCTGATCACCATCACGGCCAAGAAGCTGAAGGGCGTCTGGAAGGACGTGCCGCAGTACGAGAACGATTTCTCGACCTGGTATTGGGAGTAGGCGGCGGCCATTTCAGTCCGGTCGCAACGCGGAGGCCTCTCCCTTGGAGAGGCCTCTTTTTTGCGGCTGTCTCCAACAAAATTCGAAAACAACCCCATGCACAGTAGGCGGGGTCAATCAATTCAATGGCTTGCCAGCGCTCCTCGGGGATTGCGCCGGACGCCGGGCGGCGAGGACCCGTCGGGCAAAACAGGAGCATGATAGCAGGTTCGGAAAATCAGAAATAGCGGTTTGATGGCTGTCAGGCTAACATTTGTTAGCTTCGCCCCGTACTTACACGATGGTCGCCGGTTAGCTTTCGTCAACCAACTCGAACAACGATGCCCGCGTGTTTTATTAAACCTTTTGCTTGCCGGAGCAAACATGCGCCTCACTGTCAAAGCCACTCTTCTTGGAATTGTCGCTCTGCTTATTGTCTTGCTGACGGGACAAGCCTGGATGGCTCTATCCCGCGCCGCAGCGATCAACGCAAACGCTGAAGACCTTGCCACCAACTGGCTGCCCGCTACCAAGGCGCTGGGGGACGTCAAGTTCTGGGCAACCCGTGTTCGGGTCGTAGGTGCTCGCCTCGTCATGACGGCGGACCCGTCCGAGCGTCGCGCGGCGGAATCACAGCTGGCCCAGTTCCACGTGAACCTCGACAAGGCCGCCAAGCTCTATGAGCCGACGATGGTGTCTGCCGAGGAGAAGGCACTTTGGAGCGCTTTTCAGGAGAAGTGGAAGCTGTACAAGGTCGAGCAAGAACGTGTCCTGAGGATCGCCGCGACAGATCCAGCCAAAGCGGTTAGTGAGTTCAATGGGCCGGCCAATGCCGCGTTCAACGAGGCTCAGGCTGCAATCGATGCGGATGTCGAATTCAACGAGAAAGGCGCAGCGCAGGCTGTAAACGATTCCCGAAGCACCTATTCGTTTGCCAAGATCGTCACGTTCTCGCTCGCCGCAATCGCGCTCGTTATCGGAGTGATAGCCGCGTTCTTCGTCCTGGTCCGCGTGACGACGCCGCTGCAGCGGCTGAACGGCACGATGCGGACGATTGCCGACGGGAAGCTCGAGACCGACATCGTCTATACGGCGCGGAATGACGAGATCGGAGACATGGCGAAGGCGCTGCTCGTGTTCAAGGAAAACGGCTTGCGCGTCCGCCAGATGGAGGACGAGCAGAAGGCGAGCGAGCAGGCCGAAGCAAGACGCCGCAAGCAGGAGATGGAAAAGCTGGCCAACGAGTTCGAGCACGCGGTCGGCGAGATCGTCGATGCGGTGGCCTCTGCCTCGACCGAGCTTGAAGCGTCCGCCAACACGCTGACCGGCTCTGCGACCCGAGCCCAGGAAGTCACCACGACGGTTGCCGCCGCTTCCGAGCAAGCCTCCGCCAACGTGCAGTCGGTCGCGAGTGCAACGGAAGAACTTTCGACGTCGGTGAACGAGATCGGACGGCAGGTTCAGGAATCGGCGCGGATGGCCAGCGAAGCGGTCGGTCAGGCCAAGAGCACCATGGACCAGGTCGGCGAACTGGCGCGCGCCTCGACGCGGATCGGAGACGTCGTAGAGCTGATCAACACCATCGCCGGCCAGACCAACCTGCTGGCGCTGAACGCGACGATCGAGGCGGCGCGTGCGGGTGATGCCGGACGAGGATTCGCCGTGGTCGCTTCCGAGGTCAAGGCATTGGCCGAGCAGACTGCGCGCGCAACCGGCGAGATCGGCCAGCAGATCACCGGCATCCAGGCCGCGACCCAGGAGTCGGTCAGTGCAATCAAGGGCATCAGCGGCACGATCGAGCGTCTTTCCGAGATATCCTCGACGATTGCCGCCGCAGTCGAGGAACAGGGCGCGGCGACTCAGGAAATTGCCCGCAACGTCCAGCAGGCCTCCCAGGGTACGCAGCAGGTCTCCTCCAACATCGTCGAGGTGCAGCGCGGCGCCACCGAGACGGGCGGAGCCTCGAGCCAGGTGCTGTCCTCCGCGCAATCGCTGTCGGCGGACAGCAACAGGCTGAAGGCGCAGGTGCAACGGTTCCTTTCAACCGTCCGCGCCGCCTGATCATGCACTCGGTCGCGCCCGATCAACGTCGGGCGCAATCCCTCTCGCTCAAGCATCCATGGTCGAAGATGCTCAACGTGACAACCCTGCACTTCAGTGAATCTCTTGCCCAGTATCGTAGCATCGCGGCCGATCTCATCGCGCAGAGCGAAGAAACCCGGCAAAAAGCGGTGGCATACGCACACTGCTTCGAAAACTTGGAGGAGATCATCGCCTCGTTGAACGGTTCCAAACGGCACGGCTACCGCATCCGTTTCCGCGCGCTTCAGTGCGAGCTGAAGGCCGCCGTCGACGAACTGATGCTGCTGGAGCAGCAGCTTGTGGACATCAGGCGATGCCTCGCTCAGCAAGCCGTAGCCGCATCCCATGCCGTCGCATCAGCCTCGCTCCCTGCGTCGGCGAAGGTCGCTGGGCAGCATCCCGTAGGCTCGCTTGAAGCAGCGGCTGAAGTGCGTCAGGTCTGAGAAGCCCCAGCCGAGCGCGATTTCGCTGACGGAGCGGTGGGCGAGGCTCGGATCTTCGAGCGCCTGCCGGCATCGAGCTAGCCGTTTACTCTGCACCAACCGCATGAGCGAGCTGCCCTGTTCTGCGAGGAGCTTGTTGGCTTGACGAACGCTGATTCCGACAGCCTCGGCGATCCGCTCCGGATCAAGACCGGCGCTGTGCAGTCTTGCTTCGATGGCGCGATGGATGCGCCAGATCAGTTGTGATTTGTTGGGCGAAATATGCGCTGTCCGATTGGTGACGTTGCCAAGCGACAGCGAAATCAGGTCGACCGCGTGCGTCGCGATCATCTCTGCGCTGGAGCTTTCGATTGTGCCGCTCAGCATCCCCAGTTTCGCCGCGAACAACAGGGTCAGGTGGTCCTGAGGACAGGATGGCGTGATGTGGCTGGCCGCGATGTCGAGGTTTCTGCCAAGGCGTCCTTCCAGTTCCGCGCGCGGAACCTTGATGATCAGGACGGATGGCTCATCTAGGAAGTGCATGGTGTGGGCACGCCGGGGATCGACGCAAAGCAGGGAGCCAGTCTCCATGGACACACGCCGATCCCGTTGCTCCAGCAGGACCCGGCCCGTAAGGGAACAGAAAACCAGGATCTCGTTGGGGTTCGCGTGATCGGCATGCCGAGCCGTGCAGGCCACCTCGAGCGGAGAGTTGCGCGAGCTCACGAGACCCAGCGAGCCCACGCGGCCGACCGACAGCTCGGCCTCGAAGCTGTCGCGCGACGGTGTCCACGAATCATGATCGGCGACCCGCTCGCGGGTGGCAAATTGCCAGTAGTCGAAGCGGTCCCGTGGATGCACGGCCGCGGTGGAGAATGCGAGCTCCATCGATCTCCTCCCTATTCCTTGTCAGCCGAGCGATTGGGCCCGCCCGGCCGAGCGCGCGCTGTCTTCTCCGACTAGGCTGCTTCGCAACGGCCCCCTACGACCGCCGCGCATGCGATGCGCTGATCGTCCTTTGACACGAGGCATATGGATCGCGCGAGACGTAATTCTACGGATGCCGCTCACGCCAGCGCGCCCGGACTGGTCCTGGTGCTCGATGACGAGCCGGGAATTTGTCAGACTATATCATCCGTCCTGTCTCGGGCCGGGTTTGATGTCGAGTGCTCCAGCGATCCGCTAGCCTTCGTGGGCGCTTGCCTGGAGAAGACTCCGAGCTGCATTCTCATCGATCTCGTTCTGCCAGGCGTCACCGGACTGGATGTCCTGAGGGAGCTTCGGAGCAGGGCGTGTCAGGCACCGATCGTGATGATCTCGGGCCAAAGCGATATCGCGACCGCGGTCGCTGCGATCAAGCAGGGTGCCTTCGATTTCATCGAGAAGCCTTTCCGCGGCAGCGAACTCGCGTCGCGCATCAGCGCTGCGGTCCACACCCGGAATAACGGGACAACGCGTTCGATCTTTCACTTCCCCGGATGTCCCCCGCTGACCATGCGCGAGCAGGACGTTCTTACAGAGCTAATCGGGGGACAATCGACCGCGGATATAGCCGCTCGCCTCGAGCTGAGCCCGCGGACAGTCGAAAGTTATCGGGCCAACATCATCCGCAAGATCGGCGCCAGAAATCCGGTCGAGATGGTTCGACTTGCGATCGAGGCGCTGCGGAAGAAGCCCTGAACGGCCTGGCGTCTCCCGCGCAAATAAAACGGCGGCAACGCGCCCTCTACGCCGCCGCCGGCAGATCCGGATCCGCGATTGCCCCCGCCACCCGTACCCTCACACGTAGCGCATTGCCGGGCAGATAGGCGATCGGCATGTCCTCGACATCGACGGTCTTGAGGCTGTCGCGCGCGGCACCTGCCTGCACCGCACGGTCCGCAGCGATGTCGCGTGCGGCTGCGATTGCGTCCTCGCGGCTGAGATCGCGGAACACCTGGTCGGCTTCGCCACTGACCTGCGCGATCGCGGCCCCCACCGCATTGGCGCAGTCGCCATGCGGCACCCGCACGATTTCCGAAATGCCGGGCAGTCGATCCGGCACCAGGAAGGCGCCGCCGCCGACCGCGAGCAGCGGCACGTCGCCGGCTTCGGTCTTCATGCGGTCGATGTCCTCCTCAAGCTTGCGCCAGGCATCGCGCAGCGCGGCATCGATCAGCCGCTTCGGCAAGTTCGCGACCCGCGAGCGGTCACCAATGTCGATGAGGCCCGCCGCAACTGCGATGTCGGTCGCCGTGAGCCGCGAGCCGCCGAACACCAGGGCATCCGACGTCAGGCGATAGCCGACGCTGAGCGGGCCGACGCGGACCGGGTCCTCGTCGACATGGCTGCCGCCGCCGAGTCCGATCGAGAGCAGGTCGGGCATCCGGAACAGCGTGCGCACGCCGCCGACCTCGACCACGGCATTGGCCTCGCGCGGAAAGCCGTGACGAAGCTGGCCGATGTCGCTGGTGGTGCCGCCGACGTCGACGACCATGGCGTCGTCGAGGCCGGACAGATGCGCGGCGCCGCGCATCGAGTTGGTCGCGCCGGAGGCGAAGCTCATCACCGGAAAGGCGGTGGCGATTTCGGCCTGCATCACCGTGCCGTCGTTCTGGGTCAGGAACAGCGGCGCGTCGATGCCGCTGTCGGCGATCGCCTTGCGGAAGGCCGCGACGGTGGTGACGGCGAGGTCGTGCAGGGACGCGTTGAGCAGCGCGGCATTCTCCCGCTCCAGAAGTCCGATGCGGCCGAGGTCGTGCGACAGCGTCACCGCGACATCAGGGCAAATCTCCGCGAGGATTTCACGCGCTGTCGTCTCGCAGGAGGGATCGAGCGGAGAGAAGCTCGAGCACACCGCGACCGAACGCAGGCCTGCGTCCTTGATCTTTCGCGCGGCGTTCTTGAGGCCGGCGGTGTCGAGCGGCATGAACGGACGGCCATCGTAGTCGTGGCCGCCCTCCAGCATGAAGATCTCGCCATCGACGAGGCTCGCGAGATCCGCCGGCCAGTCGCAGAACGGCGGCAGCGAGGCGCTGGCGGGCATGCCGATGCGGATCGCGCCGATCTTCTGCACGTGGCGGCGCTGCACCACCGCGTTGATGAAATGCGTGGTGCCGATCACGACCGCGTCGACCTTCACCGCGGCCGAGGGCTCGGCGCGGAGCGCCTTGAGCGCGTCGAGGATGCCCGAGGTGACGTCGGCCGTGGTCGGACGCTTGACGGAATGGACGACCTTCTCGTCGACGATCAGCACGGCGTCCGTGTTGGTGCCGCCGACATCGATGCCAATACGCTTCATGGGATCTTAAGCTCCGGCCGCAGCAGGCGAGAAGAGGGAACAGAAGTCGAGGTCATAGCCGAAGGCGCGCGGGCCGACGAATTCGAGGCCTCGCGGGCTGGTCAGCACCGCCGGGGCGGGCAAGGCGACGACGGTGACGCGCTGGCCGTAGCGGATGGTCTCGGTGCCGATGCCGTGGCCGTTGACGCTGTCGAGCACGCAGATCAGATCGGGGGAGGTCGCGATCGCCTCCTCGCCGCGCCAAGCCACGATCCATTCGTTCTGGAACGAGAGCTTCAGCTTGGTGCCGCGATCGGCATCGCTGCCGTCGACCATCGCGGTGCCGCGCAAGAATCCCTCGGTGGTGCGGCGGGCGACGTCGACGATCTTGCCGGTGAACAGCTTCTTGCCGCCTTCGGTTTCGAGCAGCGCCGCGATCGGATCCTCGTGGCGTCGGTTCGCTTCCTGCACGGCGCGGCCAATCCGGATCGCCTTGGTGGTGGTAAAGTGGATGCCCCAGTCCTTGACCTCGCGCCCGGTGCGCGGCGCCTTGCTGGTGGAGGCGATCGAGCCCATCTCGACGCAGATCTTGCGGCTCGCCCGCTCCATCCATTTCCAGGTCGGCACTTTCGTCACGACCGCTTCGATGCCGCGGGGATCGTAGAGGGTGCAGGGATAGGGACGGAGGTCACCGATCGCGACCGAGGTCATCTGCGCTTCGGGGAAGGCGCGGCCCATGCAGTCGGCGTCGACCACGGGAATGCCGAGATGCGCAGCCGCCATCAGAGCCTGCACGCCGTTGCCGCCGCCGATTTCGACCGACATCACGGCGCGGAACTTGATGTTGTTGATCTCTTCCTGCATCCGCACCGCGCGCGCGATGTTGCGGCTGTCGGCGAGGCGCTCCTGTCCGACCAGCGGCGCGCCCATGTTGGAGACCACCGCGACCCAATCTTCGTCGTCGAGGTCGAGCGGCGACATCAATTGCACGCGGGTGCCTTCGGCATACAGCCGGCGCAGGTTGAGCAGGCCGAGATAGGGGCTGCCGCCGCCGCCGGTGCCGAGGATCCAGGCGCCGACCGCGAGCGCCTCGATCTCATCGAGGCTGATCGTCTTCAATTCCGCTTTGCTCACGACACCAGCTCCTCGACGATGCGGGCGGCGGCGGCGATGCCGAGGATGACGGGGCCGGGATAGGCGGTGCGCACGCGCGCCTTGTTGGCGCTGGTGTAGCTGATGCAGTCCATCACAACGAGATCGGGTTCGAGGTCCGCCATCGTGCGTGCGGCCTCATCCACCGCGGCCTCGTCCGAGCCGGGACGTAGCGTGATGCCGACCACCTCGACGCCGCCGCGCTGCCACTTCTTGTCGATCAGTGCGGTCTGTTCGGGTAGCGGCGAGAACACGCCGAGCCGTCCCTTCGGCAGCACCGCCTCGACGAGATTATGCAGGATCGCCGAGGGCAGGATGACGAGGCCGTCGGCCGCGAGGTTGGGGAATTTGCCGGTGCAGGCCATCAGCGTCACGCCGACGCCCTCGTGCTTGAAGCGGGTGATCTGCTGGCTGGCGCGCCGTTCGACCTCCTTCTTGCTGATGGTGACGCCGTCACCGTTCGGCAGCAGCGTGAACAGCGTGTCGTAGCCGTCCATCGGCGGGATGGCGTCAATTTCGGCGCGGCTCATGCCGTCGAGCGCGCCGCGCAGCTCGATCTGGACGCCGGGTGTCAGCACGGCGGCGATTTCGGCAGCGACGCTCGGGCGCGGGCTCTGGCCGATCACGACCACCCCGATGCGCTGGTGCTTCAATGGCATGTTCATGCGGTTAGTCCTTCAAGACGACGAGATCGGCCGGCGTCCACTCGAGGGTGGCGCTATCGCCGGGAACGAACAGGCGGCTCGTGCCCGCATTGGGCTGTTGCACGAGAACGCGATGGCCGCCTTCGAGCGTGACGCGGTAGAGCACGGCGCCGCCGAGGAAATTGGTGTTCTCGACGATGCCATGCGCGGAGCTGCCAGCCGCGATGGGGGCATCACCGCGCGGCGACAGACGGATCTTCTCGGGGCGCAGTGCGATGGAGAGAATGCCGGTGCCCTGCATCTCCGAGGGCGGCAGCGCGAGCATCAGGCCCTTGCCGACATCGAGGTTGGGGCCGGCGCGCTCGCCGCGCAAAATGTTGGTGTCGCCGATGAAGTCAGCGACGAAGCGCGTGGTGGGCTGGTTGTAGATCTCCGTCGGCGTGCCGACCTGCTCGACGCGGCCGCCGTTCATGACGGCGATGCGGTCGGACATCGCCAGCGCCTCTTCCTGATCGTGGGTGACGAAGACGAGGGTGAGGCCGAGCCTCTTCTGGAGCTGCTTGAGCTCGAACTGCATCTGCTGACGCAGCTTCTTGTCGAGCGCTCCGAGCGGCTCGTCGCAGAGCAGGACGCGCGGGGCGATGACGATGGCGCGCGCCAGCGCGACGCGCTGCTGCTGACCGCCGGAGAGCTGGGCCGGGCGGCGCTCTTCCATGCCTGACAGTTCGACCATGGCGAGCGCCGCTTTCACCTTCGCCGCGATGGTCACCTTGTCGAGCCCGCGCATGCGCAGGCCAAAGGCGACGTTCTCGGCGACGGTGCGATGCGGGAATAGCGCGTAGTTCTGGAACACCATCCCCATGTCGCGCTTGTGCGCGGGCACATGAGTTATGTCCGAACCGTCGACGCGGATCGCGCCCGCACTCGGCGTCTCGAAGCCGGCGATCATGCGCAGCGTGGTGGTCTTGCCGCAGCCGGACGGGCCGAGCAGGGAGAAGAACTCGCCCTGCCTGATGTCCATCGCGACCGCGTCCACCGCGCGGACGCCACCGTCATAGACCTTGCTGACGCCGGCGATTTCGATCGATGCGCTCATGCGCGGAAGATCCGGTTGACGCGCTGGTCGATCTCGTCCTTGCGCTCGTTGTACCACTTCCAGTCGACCTGGATCAGCTTCGAGACCTTCTCCGGCGTGGTGAGCAGCTTGGCGTCGTACTTGGCGTCGAGCTTGACCTTCTTGTTGGCCGGTGAGTACCACACGGTCTCGGCGAGGCGCTTCTGCACCTCGGGGCGGAGCATGTAGTTGACATAGGCGTTGGCGAGCTCCTTCATCTTGCTGCCGGGCGTGATGGTCAAAACCTGCTCCAGCGACAGCACGCCTTCGCTCGGCGATACGAAATCGGTCGGCTGGTTCTGGCCGTCATAGCGGTAGATGCCGGAATCGTGGATGACGCAAAGGCCGACTTCGCCTGACAGCAGCATCTTCTCCATCGCGCCGGTGAAGTCGACGATCTTGATCGGCTTCAGCTTCTCAAGTGCCGCATAAGCCGCATCGAGATCAGTCTGGCCCTTGCCGAACAGCGTGCCGCACATCATCAGGAAGGCCTGGCCGAGGCTGTTGACCGGGATGACATAGCCGCCGCGGACGCCGTTGTACTTCGCGTCCCACAGCTCCTTCCAGGAGGTGACGCCGCCATAGCCCTTGTCGGTACGCATGCCGAGGCCAATGGCGCTGGTGAAGATCGAAACGCCGACGATCTTGTCGCTAATGGCGTAGGGATAGACGTCGGCGAGGTTCGGCACGAGTTTTGGATCGATCTTCGGTTCGACCAGACCCATCTCGGCGGCGGCCCATTGCTCATTGGAATTGGTGTGCAGCACGTCGTAGATCGGCGCCGAGCGCGAACTCGCCTGCAGCTTTGGCAAGTAAGGGAAGGCGGAGTCGGTCTGGAGCTTGCACTTGAACTCGCTCTCGAAGGCGGGACCGATCTCGGCCTTCATGATGTCGCCCCACTTGCCGCCCCAACCGGTGATGCGCAATGTCGGATCGTCGGCGCGCGCGACATAGGGCGCGGCAATCGTGCCGATGCCGAGCGAGGCGCTCGCGGTCAGAAAGCGGCGGCGGCTGAGCGGTCCCATAGCTTTCATCATGTCTCGAATCCTTCGGGTGTGCGTTACAATTTGACGTAGGAGCGCAGGCCGACTGTGCGGTCGAGCCCGATGACGACGACAAAGGCGAGCACGATCGAGACGACGGAGGCGGCGCCGATGGTGCCGTCCAGATCGAACTTGAGATAATTGAACAAGGTGACCGGCAGCGTTTCGTTGCCGGGAGAGACAAGGAACAGCGACACCGGAAACTGGTCGAACGAGACGATGAAGGCGAAGATCGCCCCCGCCAGCACGCCCGGCTTGATCAGCGGCAGCGTCACCTCGAAGAAGATGCGCAAGGGGCTAGCGCCGAGATTCTGCGCCGCCTCCTCCAGGCGCGTGTCGAAATTGTGCAGCACGGCGAGTGTGGTGCGCACGACATAAGGCAGCGTCACCAGCGTGTGGCCGGCGACGAGGCCCCAGGTCGGCCGTCCCACGTCGAGCAATACATAGGTCTGGAACAGAGCAAGGCCAGTCAGGATCGCGGGCAGCATCAGCGGCGAGAGCATGGTCGCGACGATCAGCCGCGTGCCCGGCAGGTTGCCGCGCGCCAATGCCAGCGCGGCGGAGGCGCCGAGGATCGTCGCGGACAAGGTGGTGAGAACCGCGACCTCGAGGCTGAACCACAGCGCATGCATGAAGTCGCGCGAGGCAAAGAACTTCTCGAACCAGCGTAGCGACACGCCGACCGGCGGAAACTGGATGAACGGCGTCGGGTTCAGCGCGAACACGACGACGATCGCGATCGGCGCCAGCAGAAACACCAGGATGGCGATGTTGGCGGCGAGATAGAGGGTGCGGCCGTAAGGCCGGGTGGGCCTCGGTATACGCACAGACGCCGTCTGTTGTGCCGCGGGGAGCGAGGAGGAGGCCGTCGTCTGCATCGCCGGCCTCACTGCAATTCACGTTGGCCTGAGACGAGGCCAAGCGCGCGGTTATAGGCGATGACGAGTATGAGCGAGATGATCAGCAGCACGATGCCGAGCGCGGCGGCGAAGCCGACGTTGAAGTTCGCGGAGATCTGCTGATAGATCAAAATCGGCAGCGTCATAATCTGGAAGCCGCCGAGCAGGATCGGCGTGACATAGGCGCTGATCGCGAGCGCGAACACGAGCAGCGAGCCGGCGAGGATGCCGGGCAGGCTGAGCGGCAGCGTTACCTCGATGAACGCGCGGAAGGGGCTGGCGCCGAGATTTTCCGCAGCCTGCTCCAGCCGCTCGTCGATGCGGCCGATCACGCCTGTCAGCGTCAGCACCATGAAGGGAACGTAGATGTGGACGAGGCCGACCACGATGCCGGTCTCGGTGTACATCAGCTTCAGCGGCTGGGAGATGAGGCCGAGCGACATCAGCGTCTGGTTGACCACGCCCTTGTCGGATAGCAGCGTCATCCAGGCGAAGGTGCGCACCACGATGCCTGTCAGCATCGGCGCCAGCACCGCCATCAGCAGCAACGCGTGTCCGGTTCGGCTCTTGATGCGCGCCATCCAGTGCGCCAGCGGATAGCCGATGGCGAGCGCGACCAGCGTGGTCACGAGCCCGATCCGGATCGTGGTCCAGATCACCTCGAGATAAAACGGATCGTCGATCATACGGACGTAGTGACGCATGGTGAAGGCGACCTTCGGCATCACCACGGGATTGCCGGTCAGCACGCTCATCACCGCCATCAACCCGATCGGCAGGAAGAAGAACAGGGCGAACAACAGCGCGCTCGGCAGGATGAAGAGCGCAAGGCCGTTGGGACGCTGGCTAGCCGCCGTGCTCATCGCGTCCCCGTCCGGATGCGCGCGGCGTCCTGATCGAGCGGATCGCCGGTCAGTCGTCGCAATTTCGTGGCCATCGCGGCCAGCTCGCGGCGGACATTGGCGCGCTCGGCGGCGGTGGTGGCCTGCACCGAATAGGACACCGCGATCCCGACCATCTCGCCGGTCTCGCCGCTCTTCAGCGCAAAGCCCTGCGAACCCACGCCTTCGATCGATTCGTCGGCTGCTTCCGACAGGCCGGTGTCGCGAATCTCATTCAGACGCAGCATCAGCTGCTTGAAGTTTTGCGGCGAGTTGCGCGGCAGCTTTGGATAGGTCACGGGCACCCGCGCGCGGATGTCCTCGTCGGAAAGGCGGGCCAGCATGGCGCGGCCGTTCGAGGTCGCGAGCGCCGGCGTGCGTTGTCCAGGCGGATTGACGACGCGAAGCGGATTCGAGCCCGGCACGATTCTCAGCACGACCTGCTCGAAACCGTCGAGCACGGCGATGTAGCCGGTATGGCCGGTGCGGGCGCAGACCTCGCGCAATTCGCGCTCGGCCGTGCTGATGAGATCGTCATGGGCGCGGTGCAGCCGGCCGAGCTCGAAGGTGAGCAGGCCTGGCCGGTAGCGGCGGGTATGCGGGTCCTGCTCGAGCAGGCCGCAATCGCGCAGCGAGCGCAGAAGCCGCGAGGTCGAGCTCTTCGGCTTGCCCGTCAAAGCCATCACGTCCGCAAACGACAAATCCGGCCGCCCGCTGGAGAAGCAGCGGAGAATCTCGATCGCGTTGGTAAGGGCGCTCATTCAGGCAGGTCCACGTGAGTTCCAAATTTCGGAACCTTGTCCCAAATTTTAGGCCTGACGCCGGAACGGGCAAGCGGAAATTTCCGGCAGGGTGGTGCCCGATTGCGCAGCTGCGGCGGAAGGTCGCTTGTTGATGTGTGGACGCGGCGCGCCTGCAGGCGGTGCGCCGCGCCTTGGGATCAGGCCGCTTCGGCGGCGATGGCACCAATCCATTTGCGGGCGAGCGTCACGTCGGCTTGCGACAATTGATGGCCCGCCGGCAGGATCTTGTGCTCGACCAGCGCGCCAGCTTCGGAGAGCAGTGCTGCGAGCCGCGCCGAATTGCTTGCCGGCACGATTGGATCAGCCTGTCCGGACAGCAACAACACCGGCTTGCCCGCGAGCGTCGGCTTTACAAGATCAGCCCTGGGCGGATCCGACAACGGCACCATCGCGCGCAGCAGGATCGCGCCTGCCAGCACATCCGGTTTCAGCAGCAACAGCGCGGCAGCGATGTTGGCGCCGTTGGAAAAGCCGACCGCGACCGGGGCGGCGACGCCGTAGCGCTTGCGCGCATCCGCGATGAAGTCGCCGAGTTCGAGCGCGCGCTTGCGTACGTCGTCCTCGTCGAACACGCCTTCCGCAAGACGGCGGAAGAAGCGCGGCATGCCGTGCTCGAGCACGCGGCCGCGTGGCGAGAGCAGGGCAGAGCCCGGCGAGATCATCTTGCCCAGCCCGAGCAGGTCGTTCTCGTCGCCGCCGGTGCCGTGCAGCAGCAGCAGTGGGGGCGAGCCCGCGCTGGTCGCGGGCTCGAAACGATGGATGAAGTCGGTCATGATGCGGTCTCTTCCAGGTTCGGCAGCACGTCCTCGATCTGCTTGCGGTGCGGTTCGAGGAAGCTTGGCAGCTTCAGGTCACGCCCCAGCGTCGCGACGGGCTCGTCGACGGCGAAGCCGGGGATGTCGGTCGCGATCTCGAACAACACGCCGCCCGGCTCGCGGAAGTAGATCGAGCGGAAGTAGTTGCGATCCCGCTGCTCGGTCGGGCGCAGGCCATGATTGCTGACGAGCTTCTGTGCCATTACGCCCTGCTCGGCGTCATCGGCCGCGCGGAAAGCTATGTGATGCACCGAGCCGCCGCCCTGATGTCCGCGCAGAAAACCCTTGGCCTCGTAAATGTCGACGACGCTGCCTTCTGTATCGCCCGACGCCTTGAAGCGGATCACCGAACCTTCGCGGCCGGTCTCCTTGAAGCCGAACACGTCGGTGAGCACGGCGGCCGTCTTCGCCGCGCTGTCGAGCAGCAAGGTCGCGCCGTGGAAGCCGCGGATCGCATGCTCGGCCGGCACGTCGCCATTGCTCCAGCCGGGCTCGTTCTCGGCGCCGGGAATGCCGATCAGCGCGAGTGCCATGCCGTCAGGATCGGTGAACGGCAGTACGGATTCGCCAAAGCGCTTCTCGAGCGCCTCATAGGCGATGCCCTTCTCGATGAAGCGCTGCGTCCAATAGCCGAGCGAGCGTTGCGGCACGCGGAAGGCAGTCTGATGGGTCTCGCCGACGCCGCGGCGGCCGGGGGACACGCCGGCCCACGGGAAGAAGGTCAGGATAGTGCCGGGGCGGCCGGTCTCGTCGCCGTAGTAGAAGTGATAGGTGCCGGGATCGTCGAAATTGACCGTCTTCTTGACGAAGCGCAGTCCGAGATCACGGGTGTAGAAGCCGAAATTGCGGATGGGGTCGCCGGCGATCGCGGTGACATGGTGCAGTCCAGACATTGTCGTCCTCCTGGAAATCGGGGAGCGGTCTTGCTCTGGCCGGAAATATCATTCCGCTTTGGATTGGATACAATCCATGTAAATATGACGGCTATGTCTACGATTTGGAAACAATCGGGCGGGCCGGGCCTTGGATAAGGTCGCCAGCCTCCGGGCCTTCGTGAAGGTGGTCGAAAGCGGCAGCTTTGCCGAGGCGGGGCGGCAGCTGCGGCTGTCGCGCTCGGCGATCAGCAAATACATCGCCGACCTCGAGGAGAGCCTCGGCGTCCAGCTGCTGAACCGGACCACCCGCCACGCAAGCCCGACCGAGAACGGCCAGCGTTATTTCGAGCGCGCGGTTGTCATCCTCTCCGAGATCGAGGCCGCCGATCAGGCGGTGACGCAGGCCCAGTCCGCGCCGCGGGGCCTGTTGCGGGTCAACGCGCCGATGTCGTTCGGCACGATGCGGCTCGGGCCGGTGCTCGCCGATTTCATGAATGCATATCCGGAGCTTCAGCTCCAGATCGTGCTCAGCGACGATCTGCTCGATCCCGTCCAGGACGGTTTTGACGTGACGCTGCGGATCGCGGAGCTGGAATCGTCGAGCTTGATCGCGCGGAAAATCATGCCGGTGCCGCGCACGATCTGCGCTTCGCCTGATTACCTCGCGCGTCACGGCGTGCCAAAGCATCCGCAAGATTTGCGCGGGCATACGTCGCTCACCTACGGCTTCCTTCTCACCGGCAATCAGTGGAAGCTCACCGGCTCTGACGGCGACCACTGGATCCAGCCGGCCTGGTCGCTCTGCGTCAACAATGCCGAGGTGCTGCGCGACGTCGCGATCAAGGGCAGGGGGCTGGCGCTGCTGCCGGAGTTCATCGCGGCTGAAGCCTTGAAGAAAGGCGCGCTGCGGACGGTGCTAGACGATTATTCCGCACCGCCGCTCGCACTCTATGCAGTCTATCCGCCGACGCGCCACCTTTCGGTGAAGGTGCGGCTGTTCATCGACTTTCTGGTCGAGCGGTTTGGGCGAGAGGAGTAGCCATGCTTGCACGAATCGGTAGCGGCTAATTGACCGAGCGCTGCTCGAGAGGCGATAGCAGGTCGTCCAGCGCGCTCATCGAGGCCTTTTGGAGCGCGGCGAGGTCGCGCGCGGCACTTTGGCACTCGGATGTGGACGTCGAGGCTGCCGCCACCTCGACCTCGCGACAGCGCTCAAACAGCCGGACGAGGCCGAGTGCGCTCGCCGCGCTGCCGAGCTGGTGCGCGGATCGCACGAGCTGCTTGTGATCGCCGATCGCCGCGGCGTTCGCGATGTCCGCGATCAGCCTGTCGCTGGTCTCCTGGAGCAGATGATGCAGCTTTGCTATCTGCGGTGGGCCCAGCAGGTCCTTCTGCTCGTCGAGGAAATGCCGGTCGATCAACGCGCCCGCGGCAAGTTGGGCTGCAGCCGGCTCGTCCGGAGCGCCTTCGATCGCCTCGCGCAGGGCGCCGATGAGGATCGGCTTGCTGACGATCTTGGCGATGCCGGCGCGGGCCAGTCGCTCGCGGGCGCTGGCGGACACGTCGGCGGTCACGGCGATGATGCGCGGCATCTTCGGCAGATCGAGCTTGCTGATGCGCGAGGCCGCTTCGACGCCGTCCATGTCGGGCATGTGGAGATCCATCAGGATGACGTCGAAGGCGTGATCGCGGGCGAGTGCGACGGCAGAGGCGCCGTTTCCGGCAAGGGTGGGGCGGTGGCCGAGCCGGTTCAAAATAGCTTCGCCGACCTCGCGATTGACGGGATCGTCGTCGACAAGCAGCACGCCGAGCCGCCGCGATGGCGGCGCGATCGCGGCTTGCGCGAGACCGCTCTGCCCCCGGCCAAGCGGCACTTCAAGCGTGAACGTGCTGCCCGCGCCCGGTGTGCTCGCCACCGTCAGCTCACCGTGCATCAGGCGTGTCAGTCGCCGCGCGATGGCAAGGCCAAGGCCGGTGCCGCCGAACCGCCGCGCGATGCTGTCGTCAGCCTGCACAAAGTCCTCGAAGATGCGCTCATGCATGTCGGGCGCGATGCCGATGCCGGTGTCGCGAATGGTGATATGCAGCAGGACGTGATCGTCGAATAGCTCGGCGGACGCGGTCAGGCCGATGCCGCCGCGCGGGGTAAACTTGATCGCGTTGCCGATCAGGTTGAGCAGGATACGGTTGAGCCGGACGGGATCGCCGTGCACGGAGGTGCCAGCCGTCGCCTCGCAGGCGAGGTCGAATGTCAGGCCCTTGCCAAAGGCCTGCGGACGCATCAGGTCGGCGGCGGTCTCGATCAGCCGGTCAAGGCGGAAGTCCCTCGTCTCCAGCGCTTCGGTGCTGGCCTCCAGTCGCGCATATTCCAGGATGGCGTCGACCAGCGCGATCAGCGTTTCGCCTGAGGCTGCGGCCGTGGCGAGGTGTCGGCGCTGGGCGTCGCTGAGGTTGCCGTCGTCGAGCAATTGCAGCACGCCCATGACGCCGTTCAGCGGCGTGCGCAGCTCGTGGCTGACGACGGCAAGGAAGCGCGATTTGGTCTCGTTGGCCTGCACGGCGATGCTACGCGCGCGTTCGGCGGCGTCATGCTCGGCGAGGGCGTGGTCACGGGCCTTCTCGAGCTCGGAGGTACGCTCGACAACCTTGCGTTCGAGCGTCGCGTAGGAGTCGCGCAAATGCGCGGCCATCCGGTTGAACTGGTCGCCGAGCGCTTCCAACTCGTCGCCGGTCTTGATCGCGAGCCGCAGGCCGAGATCGCCGCTGCCGATCCGCTTCGCTCCTTGCGTCAGCATCTGAATCGGCACCGTCATGCGCCGGCTGAGGAAGAGAGACACCAGAATCGCGCCGGCAAGCAGGATGACCAGCAGAAAGGTCGAGCGGCCGATCGAGGCATAGATCGGCGCATAAGCCTCGCTGAGCGGAAGCTCGACGAACACCAGCCAGCCGAGCGAGGGCACCGTCGCATAGGTCGACAGCACGCGCTGACCGGACAGGTCCTCCTTGACAAGGCCGCCGGAGGGCGGCCCGACGCCGTCGAGCGCGGCGCGCACGTCCGCATGCGCGGAGAGATCGCTGCGTTGCAGCGCGGGCCACAAATCGGGATGCGCGATCAGCACGCCCATGCGGTCGACCACATAGGCCTTGCCCGTGTTGCCGACCCTGATGCCGGCGACGAGGTCCCAGATGAAGCGCAGATTGACCTCGGCGATCAACACATTCGGCGCAGGGCCGTTGCCGCGCGCGGCCAGCGTCATGAACGGCTCGGTGTCACCGAAGAAATAGACCGGGCCGTAATAGGCGCGGCTGTCATTGGCGCCGCGAAAGGCGGGCGAGCCCGAGAGGTCAGCCTTGCTGCCGATCCGGTCCGCGATGCGGCGCGATACGCGCACCTGCTCGCGGCCCTGGGCATCGACCTCGGCGATCTCCGCGATCGCGGGCGAGAGGCGCAACAAGCGGATCGCGTTGAGGCGGTCGTCCTCGTTGGTCGACAGCTCCGGAGGCAGGCGCGAGAGCCATCTGATCTGGTTCTCGATCTGGCCGATGAACTGGCCGATCTGGATCGCCGCGGATGCGGCCTGCTCGCGTTGGGTTGCCGCGAGCAGCTGCTTCTGCTCGCGATAGGAGAACCAGACGTCGAAGCCGGTGTTGATGGCGAGCGCGGCAAAGGCGAGGGCGACGATCGAGTAGAGATATTTGCGGAACAGCCGTCCGGGAGGCGTCCGCAAATAGCCCTGGTCGACCTGATCGTTCACTCGCGGATCTCGTCGGCGCGCGCCAGCAGCGTGAAGGGGATGGTCAGCCCGAGCGTGCGGGCGACCGTGCGGTTGATCAGCAGCTCGTATTTTCGCGGCGACTGCACCGGCAGATCACCGGCCTTGGTGCCGCGCAGGATGAGATCGACATAGTCGGCGGAGCGCACTTCGAGCGTCGGCCCGTAGCTCATCAGCCCACCGGCGTCCATGAAGTAGTGGAACGGATAGATCATCGGGACACGATATTTTGCCGTGGCCGCGATGATCGCCTGGCGGTTCACCACCAGGAAGCTGTCGACCAGCGAGATCATCGCGGCCTTGGGCGGCTCGGCAAAGCGGCTGATCGCGCCCTCGATCTCCGCCGGCTTGCCGACGGGGACGAGGACGACCTCGACCCGGGAGGTCACGGCCTCCTGCTCCAGCGAGTCGAGATAGTAGCGTCCGGCGCGCGGCGTGGTCGCCGGATTGAACAGCACGCCCACGCGCGCGATGTCAGGCACGGCTTCCTTGATGAGCTGAAGCCATTTGGCGCCCATCTCGGGCGTGCTGCTGGTGAAGCCGGTGACGTTGCCGCCGGGATGTGCGAGGCTCTGGACGAAGCCGTAGCCGACGGGATCGTTGGAGGTGGCAAACACGATCGGGATCGTCTTGGTGACCGCCAGGACCGCTGCGGTTTCACCCGTCGAGCCGGTCAGGATGACGTCGGGCTTGAGATCGATGATCTCCTGGATGGCGCTCTTCAACTTGTCGGGTCCGCCGAAGCTCGAGCGCAGCTCCAGGCGGAAATTGACCCCTTCGACCCAGCCGCGTTGCCTGAGGCCTGCGATGAGACCGCCAAGTCGCGTCGTCGCAGCTTCGGTCATGCTCCGTCTGGTCAGTTCGTCGTCGAGTGACAATGCCGTCAGCGAGGCGACAATGCGCACGCGATCCGACACTGCCCCTAACGCAAAAAATCCCGCAGCGGTTGCGCCCGCGAGCCGCAGGAAATCGCGGCGGGCGACCGCCGGCACAACGCGGGCAGGAGCGGTCCGCTCAGACATGAAATGTTTCGCGAAAATTGTCCCGGACCACGTGCATAACGCGAAAGCCTAATGACCACAACTGATGAAAAACGACGCATATGAATGTGCATTCGCAGCATTCGGCAGTTCGATACCGTATTCCTACGCCGCTAAAGAGTCACTGTTTCGAACCTTGGTCATAATCTCACGGTCTTGACCGGGAAGGCCGTGCTGCAAGGCACCGTCGTCGAGTAAGCATCGCCCTCGCCATGTCATTGCGAGGAGCCCTTGCGACGACGCAATCCAGAGTCTTTCTGCAGGGGATTCTGGATTGCTTCGCTTCGCTCGCAATGACGGAGGAGAGATCAACGCCAGTTGTCCGACTGACGGGCTTGAGAGGCTGCCCGACTAACGCCGCAGCGTGAACTCGCCCGCATCGCGCCGGCGCTCCCACTTCGCCTGCTCCAGCTCCGGCTGGTCGCACTCGGCCTCCGGGTATCCGATGCAGAGATAGGCGATGAACTTCCAGCTGTCAGGCACCTCGAGAATGGCGTGCATCCGCGCAGGGTTCAGGATCGACACCCAGCCGAGGCCAATGCCTTCGGCGCGCGCGGCGAGCCACATCGCGGTGATCGCGGCGACCACCGAATATTCCGTCGTCTCCGGCATGGTGGCGCGGCCGAGCCCATGGCCGATGTCGCTGGCCTTGTCGGCGAACACGGCGAGGTGGCCGGGCGCCTGTTCGAGGCCCGACAGTTTGAGTGTCGCATAGCGCGCGGCGCGTTCGCCGGAGTAGCAATTCAGCGCATCGGCGTTGCACGCCTTGAAATCGTCGATCACCGCGACACGCCGCGCGGTGTCGTCGACGGTGACGAAGCGCCAGGGCTGGCTCAGGCCGACCGAAGGCGACAGGCAGGCGGTCTCGATCAGACGGTCGATCGCACCGTCCGGCAGCGGGGTGCTGCGGAAGCGGCGTACGTCGCGGCGCCACACGAACAGCTCGCGCAATTGCCGGCGGAAGGTGTCGTCGAACTCGACCATCGGGCTCAATGTCCCACCTGGAAGGCCGCGGCGACAAGCAGGATCAGGATCTCGCCGAGTTGCTCGAACGTGCCGAGAACGTCGCCGGTCTGTCCACCGATCCGGCGGATCGCCAGCCGCGCCAGCGTCAGGCCGGCGAGAGAGAGCAGGATCAGGCTAGCCAGCGCCTTGCCCGGCCCGAGCGTGAGTGCAAGTACCAGCGTACCGAGAGCGAAGGCGATGGCGACGCTGCGGCCCGGCGGCACGCCCGCGCTCGCCGAAAGACCATCCGGCCGCGCCGGCGGAACCAGCGACATGAAGGCGGGCACCCCCGCGCGAGCAGCCGTATGCGCGGCGCACAGCGCGAGCGTGACGGCGAAGGGACTGGCGATCGCCGCGAGCGCGCTCCAGCGCAGGCCGAACGAGAGGATCAGCGCGCAGACGCCGTATGTGCCGATCCGGCTGTCGCGCATGATCTCGAGCCTGCGCTCGCGCGTGCGGCCGCCGCCGAGACCGTCCGCGGTATCGGCAAGCCCGTCCTCGTGCAGCGCGCCGGTGATGAGGGCGGTCGTCGCCAGCGTGAGCAGGGCGGCCAAGTTCGGTGGCAATCCCAACCGGGTGGCAGCCTTGTAGACGAACGCGCCGGCGAGGCCGACCAGCAGTCCGGCGACGGGAAGCGCCCAGGTCGCACGCGCGACGGCGCCGTCGGCTGCGGGCTTGGACGAGGCCACAGGGAGGATCGTCACGAACGATGCCGCCATCCTGAGATCGGCGAGGATGTCCTTGAGAAACTCGGCGCGCGGAATCATTTCAGCCTATTTAAGTTTCATAGGCAGGCCGGCGACAATGAACTCGACCTCGTCGGCAACGGCCGCGATGAACTGATTCATGATGCCGGCAGCGTCCCGATAGCTGCGCGCCAGCGCGTTGTCGGGCACGATGCCGAGGCCGACCTCGTTGGTGACGAAAACGACGGGGCTCTTCTGGCCGCCCATGAAGGCTACGAGCTTCGTGACCTCGAACTCCCAGTCACGCCCCGCATGCATCATGTTGGAGAGCCACAAGGTCAGGCAGTCCACCAGCCTTGGGCCGCCACCATCGGTGTCGATCAGCGCCTGCAGGAGATTGAGTGGGACCTCCCGCTCGATCCAGTCGACGGCCTTGCGCTTCCTACGATGCTTTGCGATGCGAATCTCCATTTCGGTGTCGAGCGCCTCGGCCGTCGCGATGTAGATGGGCTGGCCCGGAAAGCCGAGTGCGCGCTTTTCCGCGTGGGCGCTCTTGCCCGACCGGGCTCCGCCCGTGATCAAGATGATGGCCATAAAAGGTCTCCCGTGGGCCTGACTAATCACCAAACGCGGCCAAAGACAAAGCCGAAATCAGCCAGGCAGGGGCTTGCGCTCGCCCCTTGCTTTGCGCAACAGGGGCGGGACAGGAGACGGATTTGGGCTTTGCGGGCGCGATGGTGGTGGCGATGGCGGTGGATGCCCTCCTGGGCTGGCCGTCATGGCTGTTCGCGCGGATCGGCCATCCCGTGACCTGGCTGGGCCGGCTGATCGGTGCCATCGATGCCGTCTGGAATCGCCGATCCGATCCGCCGGCGCTTCGCCGTGCTGCCGGCGTCGGCGGTGCACTGCTCGTGATCGTGATGTCGGTTGTGATCGGCTGGGTGCTTCAATCGCTGCTTCCGTCGGGCTGGGTGCAGATCGTGCTGATGGGTGTGCTGGCTTGGCCGTTAGTCGCGCTGCGTTCGCTGCATGACCATGTCGCGGCGGTCGCCAATCCGCTGCGGGCCGGCGACATTGCTGGCGCACGCGCCGCGGTCTCGCGCATCGTCGGCCGCGATCCGGCTGCACTCGATGAGGCCGGCATCGCGCGTGCGGCGATCGAAAGCCTCGCTGAAAACGCCTCCGACGGCATCGTCGCGCCGGTGTTCTGGGGCGCGCTGTTCGGGTTGCCCGGCATCTTGGGTTACAAGGCGATCAACACGCTGGATTCCATGATCGGCCATCGCAGCGAGCGGTACGACGCGTTCGGCTGGGCGGCGGCGCGCATCGACGATGTCGCCAACTTTATTCCCGCGCGCCTGACCGGTTTTCTCTTCGTACTGCTGGCGCCGCGGCGATCCGAGGCGCTGTCGTGCATGACGCGCGATGCGCGCCGTCACCGTTCGCCTAATGCCGGCTGGCCGGAAGCGGCGATGGCTGGTGCGCTCGGCGTGCGGCTCAGCGGCCCTCGCATCTATCACGGCAGAGCGACCGACGAGCCCTGGCTCAACGAAGGCGCGCGCGATCCGCTTGCCGCCGATATCGGTGAGGGACTGACGGTCTACCGCCGCGCGATGCTGCTGCTGGCAGGCATGCTTGCGATCCTGGCCTTCGCGTGAAAGAACGGGGCATGCGCGAGCACGGTGGAAATCTCGATCTGGCCCAGCGGCGTTTTGGCGGACGCGCTGAGGACTGGATTGATCTGTCGACCGGGATTAACCGGCGTTCCTATCCCGTGGGTGAAGTGGGCGCGCGTGCCTGGACCGCGCTGCCATCGCGGGCCGAGATCGAGTCCTTGCATCAGGCGGCGCGGCACGCCTACCGCACGAGCGCGCCAGTCGCTGCGCTCGGCGGTGCGCAAGCCGCGATCCAACTGTTGCCGCAACTTGCCCCGCGAGGGCGCGCGCGCATCCTTGCACCGACCTACAATGAATATGCGGGCGTCCTGTCGGCCGCGGGCTGGGATGTTGATGAGGTCCGCGAACTCGACGCGCTCGCCGGTGCGGATCTCGCCATTGTCGTCAATCCCAACAATCCCGATGGCCGGTGTCTTGCGCCAAACGACTTGCTCGCCCTGCTGCCGCGAGTCGGCCGTCTCGTCATTGACGAGAGTTTTGCCGATCCGGTTCCACAGCTATCTCTCGCGCCGGAGGCGGATCGTCCGGGACTGCTGATCCTGCGCTCGTTCGGAAAGTTTTACGGGCTTGCCGGCCTGCGGTTAGGCTTTGCGCTCGGCCATGCGGCTGACATCGCGAAGCTTGCGTCGGTTTCGGGACCATGGCCGGTCTCGGGCGCGGCCATTGCCATCGGCTGCCGCGCTTTGCGCGACGACGCCTGGGCCGAGGCCACATCCGCGCGCCTTGCGCGCGACTGTGGACGTCTCGACGAGATGGTGCATGCGCAGGGGTGGCGGCTCGTCGGCGGTGCATCGCTGTTTCGGCTCTATGAAACGCCTGACGCGCTGGCCGCGCAGGACAAGCTCGCGCGCAGCCACATCTGGTCGCGCGCGTTCGCGCAAAAGCCGACATGGCTGCGCCTTGGGCTTCCGGGCAGCGAAGCCGAGTGGACGCGCGTTGCCGACGTTCTAGCGCGCTAGGGCGAGCATGCCGTCGACGTCGAGATGCTTTTCGATGTGATCGGCGAGTGCGTCGAGCGCACTCTCGACCCGCGCGTGATATGGCTCGTTGCCGGCGGGAATGTCGAGCCTTGCCAAAAACGCCCTGCGGAAATCATCCGACGTGAACAGGCCGTGCAGATAACTGCCTTGCACGCTGTTGTTGCCAGAGATCGCGCCTTCCGGCTCGCCGTTCAGCATTGCGAACGGACGCGCGCGATCAGGCCCGTCGGTGTGGCCGATATGGATTTCGTACGCCTCGATCGGCTGCTTCGTCGCCGCATGCACTGCCGCCACACGCGTCAGCGTCTTCTGCGGGCTCATCACGGTTTCCACATCCAGCAGTCCGAGCCCCGGTGTGTCGCCCGCGGGGCCTTCGATGCCTTCAGGATCGGCGACGCTACGCCCGAGCATCTGGTAGCCGCCGCAGAGGCCGAGCACATGGCCGCCGCGTCGATGGTGCGCGAGCAGGTCGATGTCCCAGCCCTGCGCGCGCAGGAAAGCGAGATCGCCTCGCGTCGATTTCGAGCCGGGGATGATAACGAGGCGGACGTCGCCGGGAATCGCTTCGCCCGGACGCACCATCACGAGATCGACACCCGGCTCGAGTTTCAGCGGATCGAGATCGTCGAAATTGGCGATCCGCGATAGCGCAAGGCAGGCGATCTTGCATTGGCCCGGCTTGCGTGCATCGCTCAGGCCCAGCGCATCCTCGGCCGGCAGCTCGCCAGCGCGCGCAAACCAGGGTAGCACGCCGAGGCCGCGCCACGCGGTCTTTTGCTCAATTAGTCTGTAGCCGTCGTCGAACAGCGTGGGATCGCCACGGAACTTGTTGATGACAAAACCCTGGATCATCGCGGCATCGTCGGGATCGATCACCGTCTTGATGCCGACCAGCTGTGCGATGACGCCGCCGCGGTCGATGTCGCCGACCAGCACGACCGGCACGTCGGCCTTGCGGGCAAAGCCCATATTGGCGATGTCCGCCTTGCGCAAGTTGACCTCGGCCGGACTGCCGGCGCCTTCGACCAGCACCAGATCGGCGCGCGCCTTCAGCCGCTCAAAGCTCTCCAGCACGGCGCCCATCAATGACGGCTTCATGGCGGCGTATTCGCGCGCGCGGGCGGTTGCGATGCGCTTGCCGTGAACAACGACCTGCGCGCCGACATCGGTCTCGGGCTTGAGCAGCACCGGGTTCATATCGGTGTGCGGCTCGACGCCGGCCGCGAGGGCCTGCAAGGCCTGGGCGCGTCCAATCTCGCCGCCATCGACGGTGACGGCCGCATTGTTCGACATGTTCTGCGGCTTGAAGGGGAGCACGCGCAGGCCCCGCCGCGTGAAGGCGCGCGCAAGGCCGGTAACGATGAGCGATTTGCCCACGTCCGAGCCGGCTCCCTGGATCATCAGCGCGCGTGCCATCGATGTCAGAACTCGACGCCGGCCTGCGCCTTGATGCCGGAACGGAACGGATGCTTCACCAGCGTCATCTCGGTGACGAGATCGGCGATCTCGATCAACTCGTCCTTGGCGTTGCGGCCGGTGAGGACGACATGCGTCATTGGCGGCTTCGATGTCGTCAGGAAGTCGACGACCTCGGCGATGTCGAGATAGTCGTAGCGCAGGGCGATGTTGATCTCGTCGAGCACCACCATGCGAAGCCTCTCATCGAGGATCAGCTCCTTGGCCTTCTCCCAGCCGGCGCGCGCGGCGGAGATGTCGCGGGCGCGGTCCTGGGTCTCCCAGGTGAAGCCTTCGCCCATGGCGTGGAACTGGCAGAGCTCGCCGAAATGGCCGGTGAGCAGGCGCCGCTCGCCGGTGTCCCAGGCGCCCTTGATGAACTGCACGACCGCGCAGGGGAAGCCGTGGGCGACGCAGCGGACGATCATGCCGAAGGCCGAGGACGACTTGCCCTTGCCGGCGCCGGTGTGGACGATGACGAGGCCTTTTTCGCCGCTCTTGGTCGCCATGATCTTGTCGCGGGCGGCCTTCTTCTTCGCCATTTTGTGGGCGTGCCGGGCGTCGGTGTCCTCGGCTGTTTGGGGTTCCGGTTCAGGTGCCATCGGTCCCGGTCCTTCGGCTTGACAAGAGGCGGCCGGGGGCAAATGGTGGCCCGGCGTTGGTTCCTGTCCTATGACAGGCGAAGAGGGAATGCGATAGGGTCCGAATCGGTAAGATTAGGGTCCAAACTGCAGCCGCCCCCGCGACCGTGACCGGAGAGATGCCCGAAGCCACTGATCCCTGAGGGGATCGGGAAGGCGAGGATCGAAGGGCCAAAACCCTGCTCCGCAAGCCGGGAGACCTGCCAGCGCGGACGAGTTTTGGACCGGCGGACGGGGTGTTCCGCGACGGGGAAACGGCCTCTCAAGTCAGGGTCCGTGCGCCTCTTCGCCTCCCGCTGTTTAATCTGGAAGAGGCGATGACCGTCACACTTCACGTCTGCATCACCTGCCGCGCCGGCGAGACGCCCGGCGAGGGCGAAGCGACGCCCGGCAAGCGGCTGCATGGCGCGATCCTCGAGGCCGGTGTGCCCGAGGGCGTCAATGTGGTTCCCGTCGAATGCCTCTCTGCATGCAGCCAAGGCTGCTCGGTCGCGCTCAGCGCGCCCGGCCGCTGGTCCTATGTCTATGGCCGCCTCTCGGACGCGAACGCCCAAGACGTCATCGCGGGCGCCGCAGCCTATGCGGCGGCACCCGACGGGCTCGTGCCCTGGCGTAGCCGTCCCGAAATCTTCCGCAAGCAGTCGCTTGCCCGTATTCCCCCAATTGTCGTGCTGCCGGAGGCCGCTGAATGAACTCGCTCGCAAAAGTCCCGGTTACGGTGGTCACCGGCTTTCTCGGTTCCGGCAAGACGACGCTGATCCAGCATCTGCTGAGCAATCCGAATGGCAAGAAGCTCGCCGTGCTCGTCAACGAGTTCGGCAGCGAGGGCGTCGACGGCGAGATCCTGAAATCCTGTGCGGATGCAAACTGTCCGGAAGAGAACATCGTCGAGCTCGCCAATGGCTGCATCTGCTGCACCGTGGCCGACGATTTCATTCCGACCATGGAGCAATTGCTGGCGCGCCCGGTGCGGCCGGATCACATCCTGATCGAGACCTCGGGCCTGGCTTTGCCGAAGCCGCTGCTGAAGGCGTTCGACTGGCCGGAGATTCGCTCGCGCATCACCGTCGATGGCGTGATCGCGCTCGCCGACGCCGAGGCTGTCGCCGCCGGTCGTTTTGCGCCGGACCCGATTGCTGTCGAAGCGCAGCGCGCGGCGGACCAGAATCTCGATCACGAGACGCCACTGTCGGAAGTGTTCGAGGACCAGATCGCCTGCGCGGATATCGTGCTGCTGACCAAGGCCGATCTTGCAGGCACGGCTGGGGTGGAAGCGGCCAAAGCCGCGATCACCGCCGAGATGCCGCGCCGCGTGCCGATGCTGCCCGTCACGGACGGTGCGATCGACGCGCGCGTCATCCTCGGCCTCGGCGCCGCCGCCGAGAACGATCTCGCCGCGCGGCCCTCGCATCATGATGGCGAGGAGGAGCACGAGCATGATGATTTCAATTCCTTCGTGATCGATCTCCCTGAAGTGACCGATGTCGATGCGCTGGTCGCATCGGTGCAGAAGCTGGCGCGCGAGCAGAACGTGCTGCGTGCCAAGGGCTACATCGCAGTCGCGGGCAAGCCGATGCGGCTGCTGCTTCAGGCCGTCGGCGAGCGCGTGCGCCACCAGTTCGACAAGCCCTGGGGTGCGGGCAGCCGGCAATCAAAGCTCGTGGTGATCGGCGAGCACGGCGATATTGATGAAGCCGCGATCAAGGCGGGATTGGGAGTCTGATGCACGTCGTCTTCCGCGAGAGCCGCGGTCTCGAGGAGACCGCGACGCCAAGAGACATCGGCCAGGACCCGGCCGATCTCGTGGTGCTCTCGTACTCGGATTCCGACCTTGCCGCCTTCGCAGCCGGCTGGCGGCGCGGGCGCAACAGCCTGCCGTCGTTGCGGCTCGCCAATCTTGCGGAGCTGCGTCATCCGCTGTCGGTCGACACCTATATCGAGCGCACGCTCTCGCAGGCGCGCGGCATTCTGGTGCGGTTGATCGGCGGTGAATCCTACTGGCCCTATGGCCTCGCGACACTTCAGCAGCTCGCCAAGGATCGCAACATCGTGCTGGCTGTGTTGCCGGCCGACGGCCGCGATGATACGCGGCTCGATGCGTACTCGACCTTGCCAGTCTCGACGTTGCGCCGGCTAAAGGTGCTTTGCGATACGGGCGGTCCGGTTGCGGCCCAGGCTGCGATCGCGCAGCTCGCGCTCGCCTCCGGTCTTTATGCCGGGCCAGTCATCGGTGAGATGACCGTGCCCGAGATGGGCTTTTATGATCCTGCGCGCGGCGTTGTCGCGGCGCCGCAGGCCTGCGAGGGGAAACCGCGCGCACTCGTGACGTTCTATCGCTCCTATCTCACCGCCGCGGACACCGGGCCGGTCGATGCCCTGATCGCCGCACTACGCGAGGAGGGTTTTGATGCCTGTGGCGCGTTCGTCACCTCGCTGAAGGCTCCAGGCGTCGCTGATTGGCTGCGGGAGCAGCTTGCCAAAAGTCCTCCGGCCGCGATCGTAAATGCGACGGCGTTCTCGGCGATAGGCGACGACGGCACCACGCCATTCGATGCCGCATCGTGCCCGGTATTGCAGGTCGCGCTCTCGACCGCGCGCCGCGAAGATTGGGCGGAGTCGCTGCGCGGCCTGTCGCCGGGCGACCTGGCGATGCATGTGGTGCTGCCCGAGGTCGACGGCCGCGTGTTCACCGGCGTCGTGAGCTTCAAGTCGGCCGCGGAGCGCGATCCCGATCTGCAGTTCTCGCATCTCGCGCATCGGCCCGATAAGGATCGCGTGAGAGCTGTTGCTGCGCGCTTCGCGGCATGGCGGCGTCTCGCGGAGAAGCCGGCTGCCGAGAAGCGGCTGGCGGTCGTGCTCTCGAATTATCCCGGCCGCCCGCACCAGATCGCGCACGCGGTCGGTCTCGATGCGCTGGCGTCGGTCGAGAGCCTGGTGTCCGATCTGGGGGAAGCCGGCTTCGATGTCGCGCCGGTGCACGCGCTCGGCGGGACGCTGCTCAAGCGGCGATTGACCTGGAGCGTTGCAGAGTACCGCGCGGCTCTCTCACGCCTTCCGCAAGTGCTCCAGGATGAGCTCGCGCAAGCCTGGGGCCTGCCGGAGAACGATCCGAGCTGCCGCGATGGTGTGTTCCATTTCGCTGCGATCCAATCCGGCCGATCGATCATCGCGGTGCAGCCCGAGCGCGGCGACGCGTCCACGCGCGATGCCGATTATCACGATCTCACCCGCACGCCGCGCCATGCCTATGTCGCGTTCTATCTCTGGCTTCGCGAGCACGGCATCGACGCTGTCGTGCACATGGGCGCGCATGGCACGCTGGAGTGGCTGCCCGGAAAATCCGTGGCGCTGTCGTCAGCCTGCTGGCCGGAAGCGCTGATCGGTGATCTTCCCGTCATCTATCCCTTCATCGTCAACGATCCCGGCGAGGCCGCGCAGGCCAAGCGGCGTATTAGCGCCGTCACCATCGGCCATCTGCCGCCGCCGCTGGAGACATCCACGGTTCCGGAAGGATTGCGCCGCCTCGAATGCCTGCTCGACGAATATTCGACGGCCGACGGTCTTGATCCCGCACGCCGCCAGCGCCTGATCGCCGCGATCCGCGACGAGGCACGCGCCGCCGGCCTCGAAGACGATCTCGGCCTCGATGCCTCCGCCGCACCCGCCGAAGCCATCCCGCGCATCGACCGCTTCGTCTGCGACCTCAAGGAGAGCCAGTTCGGCGACGGCCTGCACGTGTTCGGCCGCGGCGACTGTGGTGATGCCGAGCGCGACGCGTTGCGGGCTGCGCTTGAGGGCCGAGGCGTCGCGCCGGGCCCATCCGGTTCGCCCTATCGCGGGCGCCAGGACGTGCTGCCGACCGGCCGCAATCTCTTCACCGTCGATCCGCGCGCGGTGCCGACGCCGTCGGCGCATGCGCACGGGATCAAACTCGCCGAAGAGCTGCTGCGCCGTCATTTGCAGGATCATGGCGACTGGCCGAAGGGCCTCGTCGTCGATCTCTGGGGCTCGGCGACGATGCGCACCGCCGGCGAGGAATTTGCGATGGCGCTGCATCTGGCCGGTCTTGCGCCGCGCTGGGATTACGCGTCCGGCCGCGTCATAGGCTACGACATCATCGCGCCGGCAGAGCTCGGTCGTCCCCGCATCGACGTCACGCTGCGCGTATCCGGCCTGTTCCGCGATGTCTTCTCCGGCCTTGCGCAGTTGTTCGAAGCCGCCTCCAAGGCGCTCGCGGGTCGCGCGGAGGAGGGCGAGGAAAATCCCTATCGCCATCGCACATCCCGCGTGTTCGCGCCGCGCCCCGGACAATACGGCGTCGGCCTCTCGGCGATTCCCGATGCCTTCACGCCCGCGACGCGCGATGCTGCCGGCGAAGCCTGGCTGTCGGCCTCGTCCTGGGCTTTCTCCGCCGATGGTGAGATCAAGCCGGATCGCGCCGGTCTCGAACAGCGGCTCGCGTCTGCTGATGCTTTCGTGCATATCCAGGATTTGCCGGAAACCGATCTGCTGCTCGCCGCCGATTATGCTGCGCATGAAGCCGGCGTTGCGGCCGCCGCCGCGCATCTCGGCGGAACAGCGCCATCGCTCTATCATCTGGACGCAACGCGCCCCGACGAGCCGCATGCGCGCACGTTGACGGAAGAGATTTCGCGTGTCGTCCGTGCCCGTGCCGCCAATCCGGCCTGGATCGGCGGCATGATGCGCCACGGTTTTCGTGGCGCGGCCGAGATCACCGCGACGCTCGAGCACATGGCGGCGTTCGCGCATCTGGCCGGGGCCGTGCCGCCGCATCTGTTCGACCTCTACTATGATGCGACGCTCGGCAATGATGATATCCGCGCCTTCATGGCCCGCGAAAATCCGGCCGCGCTCGCCGCGATGGAGGTTTGCTTCACACGCCTGCACGAGGCCTCGCTCTGGCTCACGCGCCGCAATTCGATCGCAGCCGCGCTGCGGGAGGCGTCATGAGCGCATCGGTAGTCAAGGGCTGGTGCCCCGGCGCGCTGCGGCCGATGCAATCGGGCGACGGGCTCGTAGTTCGCGTGCGCCCGTTCGGCGGGCGGCTCGACGCGGCACAGATCTCGGGACTGGCGCACCTCGCGGAGCGCCATGGCAATGGCCTGATCGACGTGACCAGCCGCGCCAATCTCCAGATCAGGGGCGTTAGCGAGACCAGCCACCGCTTGCTGCTCGACGGCCTTTCGCAGTTGGCGTTGCTTGATCCCGATGCCGAGACCGAATCCCGGCGCAACATCCTCGTCACGCCGTTCTGGCGTGACGGCGACGAGACTCAGGCTCTGGCCGCCGAGCTTGAAGAGGCGCTCGAAACGTGCACGCTGGCGCTTCCGACGAAGTTCGGCTTTGCGATCGATGACGGCACGTCGCGCGTGCTGGCCGGCGATTCCGCGGATGTGCGGATCGAGCGCGATCGCGCCGGCGGACTGCTGGTGCGGGCCGATGGCGCGAAGTTCGGTCGTCCAGTCGCGCGCGGCGAGGTGACGGCAACAGCACTCGCGCTTGCCGATTGGTTTGCGAGCTCCGGAGGCGCGAAGGGCGGGCGAGGGCGCATGGCAGCCTATCTTGCTGCCGGCGCAATCTTGCCCGAGGCGCTGCGCGGCGAAGCCGAGCCGGCGCCGATCATGGCTTCGTCGCGCCCCGGCCTTTATCCGCAGGGAGCGATGGTCGGTGTCGCCTTCGGGCAGATGCCGCATGCCATGCTCAACCAGTTCGCCGGCTGCGGACATGCACTGCGCCTGACGCCGTGGCGCATGGTGTTGAGCGAGGGCAAACGGACGATGCCGTCCGCGCCCGGCTTGATCACCGAGGCTTACGATCCGGCGCTGCGCGTCATCGCCTGTAGCGGCGCGCCGCGTTGCCGTGAGGCCCATGCCGATACACGCGGGCTGGCGGCGGCGCTGGCGCCGAACATCGGCGGGGCCGCGCGGCTGCACGTCTCGGGCTGCGCCAAGGGCTGCGCCCATTCCGGCGCGGCCGCGATCACGCTGGTTGCGACGGCTAAGGGATTCGATCTCGTGCGCGGCGGATCGACCCGCGATGCGCCGATCCTGCGTAGCCTCAGTCGCGACGACATCGTCGAAAATCCCTCCATTCTGATGGGAGGGCACTGATGCCGCATACTTACGAAACCGACGGCGCGGCGATCTACCGGCAGTCCTTCGCAACCATCCGCGCCGAAGCCGATCTTGCCCGCTTCACGCCCGATGAGGAGCAAATTGTGGTGCGGATGATCCATGCCGCCGGCATGGTCGGCCTGGAAGCGCATATCCGTTTCACACCAGGCATGGCGATCGCTGCGCGCGCGGCGTTGCAGAAGGGCGCGCCGATCCTGTGCGACGCCCGCATGGTCTCGGAAGGAATTACGCGCGCGAGATTGCCCGCGGCCAATGCGGTGATTTGCACGCTCGGTGATGAGGCCGTTCCTGCGCTGGCGCAGTCCATGCGCAACACGCGCTCGGCCGCCGCGCTGGAGTTGTGGCGTCCGCATCTCGATGGCGCGATCGTCGCAATAGGCAACGCGCCGACCGCGCTGTTTCATCTGCTCAACATGCTGGAGGATCGTGATTGCCCGCGGCCCGCGGCGATCATCGGCTGTCCCGTCGGCTTTGTCGGCGCTGCCGAGTCCAAGGCCGCGCTGATGGCCAATCCGCCTGTGCCGGCACTGACGGTCGAAGGCCGCCTTGGCGGCTCAGCCATCACCGTAGCCGCGGTGAACGCGCTGGCGAGCCGGAGCGAATAGCGATGGGACGCATCATCTGCTGCGGTCTCGGCCCCGGCAACCCCGATATGATGAGCGTGCGCGCCGACCGCACCGTGCGCGGCGCCAAGCACGTCGCTTATTTTCGCAAGAAGGGCCGGCCTGGCCAGGCGCGCCGCATTGTTGAAGGCATGCTGCCCGCCGACGTGACCGAATACCCGATGGAATATCCGGTCACCACGGAGATCGCCTTCGACAGCGCGGAATATGTGCAACTGCTCGCCGGCTTCTACGACGAATGGGCCGAGCGCCTGGCACGGCTGTCGCGCGCCGTCGACGTCGTCGTGCTCTGCGAAGGCGATCCCTATTTCTACGGCTCCTTCATGCATCTGCACGCGCGCCTGCAGGGCCGCGTCGAGATCGAGGTGATCGCCGGCATACCCGGCATGGTCGGCTGCTGGAACGGCGTCGGCCAGCCGATTGCGCTCGGCGACGACGTGACGACGGTCCTGATGGGGACGCTGGCCGAGCCCGAGCTCGAACGCCACATGCGCGATTCCGATGCGCTGGTCATCATGAAGACTGGCCGCAACCTCGCAAAAGTGCGCCGCGCCCTTGCCGCCGCGGGTCGGCTGGACGATGCCTGGCTGGTCGAGCGCGGCACCATGCCCGGCGAGCGTGTGGTGCGGCTCGCGGAGGTCGATGCCGCCGATTGTCCTTACTTCGCAATCGTGCTCGTGCACGGCAAGGGCCGGCATCTGGACGCTGCCGAATGACGGGCTCGCTGACGATTGTGGGCCTTGGCCCCGGCAGCGAGGCAATGGTGACGCCCGAGGTCTCGGCCGCGCTCGCGTCCGCGACCGACATTCTGGGTTACGCGCCCTATGTCGCGCGCGTGCCGCCGCGAGCAGGGCTCACGCTGCATCCGTCGGACAACCGCGAAGAGCTCGCGCGAGCGAGCGAGGCTTTGCGGCTCGCGGCCGATGGCGGGCAGGTCGTCGTCGTTTCTTCCGGCGATCCCGGCGTCTTTGCCATGGCCTCGGCCGTGTTCGAGGCGCTCGAACAGGCGCCGCAATGGCAGGCACTTCCGATCCGCGTGCTGCCGGGCATCACCGCGATGCTCGCAGCCAGCGCGCGCGCAGGCGCGCCGCTCGGTCATGATTTCTGTGCGATCAACCTTTCCGACAATCTCAAGCCATGGGCGGTAATCGAGAAGCGCTTGCGGCTTGCCGCTGAAGCGGATTTTTCGATCGCGATGTATAATCCGCGTTCGGCAAGCCGGCCGGAAGGCTTTGGCCGCGCGCTAGCAACGTTGAAGGAGGCCGGCTGCGGCGATCGCCTCTTGATATTTGCACGCGCGGTCAGCACGGCCGAGGAGAAGATCGAGACCGTCACGTTGAACGAGGCGACGTCCGAGATGGCGGACATGCGGACGCTGGTCATCGTCGGCAATTCGCAGACCCGCCGCGTCGGCCGCTGGGTCTATGCACCAAGGCGCGCCGAGTGACCCAGCCATTGCATCACCTCGGCAACGCTCTCGACCCGCTTGCGTTCGGGCAATGCCGGTCGCGAGATCATGATCACAGGCAGACCGAGCATCCGCGCGGCGTCGATCTTGGCGCGCGCACCGTCGCCGCCGGAATTGCGCGCGACGATCCATCCGATGCCGCGCACGCGCAGCATCTCGAGCTCGCCGTCGAGCGTGAACGGCCCGCGCGAGACAATGACGTCAGCGGCGAAAGGCAGCGGTGCTTGCGGTGGGTCGACGAAACGCAGCGTATAGGCGTGCTGCGGCTTGCTCGCGAACGGCGCGATGTGCTGGCGGCCGATGGCAAGGAACACATCTGCCGGCGCCGCGGGCAGTACGGCGACCGCGGCACTGACGTCGGCGACCTCAATCCATTTGTCGCCGGCGGCTTTCGTCCAGGGCGCGCGCTCCAGCGCAATCAACAGCGTCCCGGTTTCGGCGCAAGCCTCGATCGCATTCCGGCTCATCTCGGCCGCGAAGGGATGCGTCGCGTCGATCACATGCGTGATGCCTTCGCTGCGGATATAGTCCGCAAGCCCGCTCACGCCGCCAAAGCCGCCGATGCGGGTCGGCAGCGGTTGGTCAGCAGGCGCGCGGGTGCGGCCGCCATAGGAATACACGGCGTCGACGCCGGCGCGCGCGATGTCCGCCGCGAGCAGGCTCGCATCGGCAGTTCCGCCCAGAATGAGCGCGCGTGTCATGTCTGATCCCTGGCTGACCATCATCGGTATCGGCGAGGATGGCCTTGCGGGGCTGTCCGAGGCAAGTCGAAAGGCGCTTGCCAGGGCGGAAACAGTCTTCGGCGGCGAGCGCCATCTCGCGCTTGCCGACGTGGGCAGTCGCGGTCGTCCGTGGCCGGTGCCTTTCAATGCAGAGATCGTGCTGAGCTGTCGGGGCAGGCCGACCGCTGTGCTCGCCTCCGGCGATCCGTTCTGGCACGGCGCAGGTGCGAGCCTGGCGGAGAAGCTGGAGCCTGGCGAATGGATCGCGCATTCGGCCCCGTCGACCTTCTCGCTCGCCGCAGCGCGGCTCGGCTGGCGCCTCGAAAGCGTAATCTGCCTTGGCTTGCACGCAACGCCATTCGAACGTCTTGTGCCGTATCTGGCGAATGGTGCGCGAATCGTTTGCCTTGTGCGTGATGGGAAGGCAGCGGGGGATCTCGCGAAATGGCTGTGCGAGCGTGGTTGGGGCGCTTCGGCTTTCTGGACGTTGGCTGCGCTTGCCGGCCCGCACGAAAGCGTCGCCGAGCATCGCGCTGACAGCTTTGCGGGTGATCTCGCTGGGAACCTGATCGCGGTCGCCGTCGAGGTGAAGGGCGAGCACGGCATTCCCCGAAGCTGCGGCCTCTCGGACGATCTCTTCGCTCACGACGGCCAGATCACCAAGCGGCCGGTGCGCGCGCTCGCGTTGTCGGCGCTGGCGCCGTGTCCGGGTGAACGCTTGTGGGATATCGGCGCCGGTTCGGGTTCGATATCGGTCGAATGGGCGCTGTGTGGCGGGACGGCAACCGCGATCGAGGCGCGCGAGGACCGCGTCGCGAACATCCGCAGCAATGCCGCTGCATTCGGACTATCGCATCGGATCAGCGTCATCGCGGGCACCGCGCCCGAGGCTCTCGTGGCGCTGGACGCGCCTGATGCGGTCTTCATCGGCGGCGGACTCGATAGCGCGATGTTTGATGCGATCTGGTCGCGGCTCGCGCCGGGCGCGCGGCTCGTCGCACATTCAGTCACGCTGGAGACGGAAGCACTGCTCGGCGAATTGCACCGGCGCCATGGCGGCGAACTGATGCGGGTTGAAATTGCGCAGGCCGCGCCGCTCGGTCGCTACCGCTCCTGGGAGGCGGCGCGGCCGGTGGTGCAATGGAGTGCGGTCCGATGAAGGTCGCCGGGCTCGGATTCAAGACGGATGTCACGCTGGCGTCGCTGCGCGAGGCGCTGCTCGCGGCCGGGGGGCCTGAAGGACTTGCAGCGGTGGCGACCGTCAGCGACAAGGCCGATGCCGAAGCGCTGAGACAGCTCGCGCACGAATGCGGCGTGCCGATCAAGGCTATTCCGGCCGATGTGCTCTCTAGCATCGACACGCCGACGCAGTCGAAGCTCGTCATGGAAAAATTCGCGACGGGATCGGTCGCCGAGGCCGCAGCGCTCGCGGCGGCCGGTCCTCGCGCGCGCCTGATTGCGGTGCGTGCGGTCTCGCAGGATCGTACCGCGACCGCGGCGATCGCGGAAGGAGACGGCGGATGACGGTGCACTTTATCGGCGCAGGGCCGGGCGCGCCTGATTTGCTCACGTTGCGCGGCCGCGATCTGATTGCGGCCTGTCCGGTCTGCCTCTATGCCGGTTCGCTGGTGCCGGAGGGCGTGCTGGCGCATTGCCCGCCCGGTGCACGGATCGTCAACACCGCGCCGCTGTCGCTCGACGAGATCATCGCGGAGATGTCTGCCGCGCATGCTGTGGGCAAGGACGTGGCGCGGCTGCATTCCGGCGATCTCTCGATCTGGTCGGCGATGGGCGAGCAGCTTCGCCGTCTGCGCGCGCTCGGGATTCCCTATTCGGTTACGCCGGGCGTTCCCTCGTTCTCGGCTGCCGCGGCGGTGCTGGAAGCTGAGCTGACGTTGCCCGGTCTTGCCCAGACAGTTGTGCTGACGCGCACGCCCGGCCGGGCCAGCGCGATGCCCGAAGGCGAAAAGCTCGCCGCGTTTGCCGCGACCGGCGCGGTGCTCGCGATCCATCTGTCCATCCATCTGCTCGACAAGGTCGTTGCCGAGCTGACGCCGCATTATGGCGCGGACTGCCCGGTCGCGATCGTCTGGCGCGCAAGCTGGCCCGACCAACGCATTGTCCGGGCGACGCTGGCAACACTCGATGCAGCCTTCGGCAGCGAGATGGAGCGCACCGCGCTGATCCTGGTTGGCAAGACGCTCGGCCCTGCGGATTTCGACGAGAGCCGTCTCTACGCTGCCGATTACGACCGCCGCTATCGCCCCGTCGGCGCCGAGCCGCGCTTTCCCGAGGCGTCGTGATGGCGGCGGGCCTCGTCATCTCCGCACCGGCCTCCGGGGTCGGCAAGACCACGCTGACGCTGGCGCTCGCGCGCGCCTGGCGCCAGCGCGGACTGAACGTCCAGTGTTTCAAGAGCGGTCCGGACTATATCGATCCTGCCTTTCACGCCGCCGCGACGGGACGCGCCTCCGTCAACGTCGATAGCTGGGCAATGGACCGTGGGACCATCGCGCATCTCGTCAGCCGCGGCACTGATGCCGATATCGTGCTCGCGGAGGGCTCGATGGGCCTGTTCGATGGCGTCGCCGCGCGCGGCGTCTCCGGCACCGGCGCCACCGCCGACATTGCGGAAATGCTGGGCTGGCCGGTGGTGCTCGTGATCGATCCCTCCGGACAGGCGCAGACGGCAGCTGCGATCGCCGCAGGCCTGCGCGACTACCGCCACGGCGTGCGTCTTGCCGGCGTTGTGCTCAACCGCGTCGCCAGCCCGCGCCACCAAGAACTCGTGCGGCGCGCGTTGAACGATGCCGGCATCGTCGTGTTCGGCGCGCTGCCGCGCCATGCCGAGATCAGCCTGCCGAAGCGGCATCTTGGCCTGGTGCAGGCCGAGGAGCAGGCGGAGATCGGAAAACTGATCGACGAGGCCGCGCGCTTCGTCATCGAGCATGTCGATCTCGATGCGGTGCTGCGCTCGGCCGCCCGCTGGTCGCCGCAACCTGCCGCGAACGGGCTGAACGTGACGCCGCCCGGGCAACGCATTGCGCTGGCCCGCGATGCAGCCTTCTCCTTCGTCTATCCGCACATGCTGGAAGCCTGGCGCGCAGCCGGCGCGGAGATCTCGACATTCTCGCCGCTAGCCGATGAGGGTCCTGATACGAGCGCCGATGTGTGCTGGCTTCCCGGCGGCTATCCCGAGCTTCATGCCGGCAGGATCGCGGCCAATGCGCATTTTCGCAACGGCCTGCGTGCCTTTGCCGAGACCCGGCCCGTGCACGGCGAATGCGGTGGGTATATGGTGCTGGGCAATGCTTTGACCGATGCCGAAGGTGCCCGGCATGAGATGACGGGTCTGCTCGGCCTGGAGACGAGCTTTGCAAAACGCCGCATGCATCTCGGTTATCGTCTCGCCGCGCTCGCTGCCGCGATGCCGGGGTTTCAGGCGGGCGCACGCCTGCGCGGCCACGAATTCCACTATTCGACGATCCTCACCCAGCCCGATACGCCGCTCGCGGTCGTGCATGACGCAAGCGGTGCGGTCATCGCCGAAACCGGCTCGCGCCGGGGCCGCGTCACGGGGACGTTCTTCCATCTGATTGCGGAGGACCGGTGAGCGGTTTTGTGTCCTTCATCTCCGCCGGCCCCGGCGATCCCGAGCTTCTCACGCTCAAGGGCGCGGCGCGGCTGCGCGAGGCCGACGTCGTGCTCTATGACGATCTTGCGTCAGGCGCGATCCTCGATCTGGCCCGTCCCGGCGCCAATCTCGTTGCAGTGGGCAAGCGGGCCGGGCGGCCCTCGACCAAGCAGCACCATGTCAATCGCCTGCTGGTCGACTACGCCGCGACCGGCGTCCGCGTCGTGCGGTTGAAATCGGGCGATGCCGGTATCTTCGGCCGGCTCGAGGAGGAGCTGGAGACGGTGCGCGAAGCCGGCATCGGCTACGAGATCATTCCGGGCGTCACCTCGGCCTGCGTCGCCGCCGCCCAGGCCGGCATTCCCTTGACCCGGCGTCACACCTCGCGCCGGGTGCAGTTCGTGACTGGCGCCGACGTCACCGGCGAATTGCCGCCGAACCTGAATTGGGCGGCGCTGGCCGACGCCGAGGCGACGACCGTGGTCTACATGGGCCGGCGCACCTTTCCGGCGCTTGCCGCAAAATTGACCGAGCACGGCCTCGCGCCAAGCACGCCGGCGCTCTATGCCGAATCCCTTGGGCGGGCGGATGAGCGGCTGATCCGCACCACGATTGCCGAGCTCGCCGAGCAGCTTGCGCGTGGCGGCGCGGCCTCGACTGCCGCCGTGATTCTGTTCGGGGCGTTGGCGGGAGATTATCCGTCATGATCGCAGCGGCCGCCGTTCGGCCCTTGCGCCCGGCTGGCGAAAGAGGCACACAGGAGGGGCATGGTGCTCGACGCGGCGCAAAGCGCCGGAGCATAATCGGGAATGGGGATGGGCGGACCCAGTTGCGGCGCCCAAAACCCCAGCCGCCCCCGCGACTGTAAGCGGTGAGGGGCTCCGATCAGCCACTGGGCCGCAAGGTCCGGGAAGGCCGGAGAACCCCAGTGAACCGCGAGCCAGGAGACCGGCCGTGCATGTTTTGAGACCAACGCCGTCGGGTGTGACGGCAGGAAGGAACTGAACCATGCATATCGAACCCGGAATCGTCACGGGCGCCAAGCTTGTCTTGAGTTACGCAACCGGCATCGCCGCAGGCGGTGTTGCCTTGAAGCTCGCGGTCGAGACCGTGCGCGAGCAGGGCATCGGCTCGCTCGCCCTGCGCACGCTCGCGACCACCGCAATCGTCTTCACCTTCTTCGAGATCCTGCCGCACTTCCCGGTCGGCGTCTCCGAGGTGCACTTCATCCTCGGCTCGACCCTGTTCCTGCTGTTCGGCGCGGCGCCCGCGGCTCTCGGCCTGGCATTTGGCCTGCTGCTCCAGGGCGTGTTCTTCGAGCCTGCCGACATCCCGCAATATGGTATGAACGTCACCACGCTGCTGGTGCCGCTGTTCGCCATCCAGGCGATCGCGGCGAGGATCATTTCGCGCGACACCGCCTATGTCGATTTGAAGTATCGCCAGGCGCTGGCGCTGTCGACGACCTACCAAGCTGGCGTGATTGCCTGGGTGGCGTTCTGGGCGCTTTATGGCTCCGGCTTTGCGATGAGCAACCTCGCCAACATCGCGTCCTTCGCTGCGGCCTACGCGCTGGTCATCGTGATCGAGCCATTGGCCGATCTCGCGGTGCTGGCACTGGCGAAGTCGCTGCGCGGCGTCACCGCGCCCGGCCTCGTCACGCCGCGCCTGCACAACGCGGCTTGAGAGACCAGGGGCGGCCGCGCTGGCCGCCCCCACGCTCAATGCTCACGCTCTCCCTGATAGGCATCGGTTGCGGCGATCCTGCGCAGCTCACGCGCGCTGCGATTGCGGCGATCAACGCGGCCGATCTCGTCTTGATCCCGCGCAAGGGCAGCGCGAAATCCGATCTCGCCGATCTCAGGCGGATGATCTGCGCGGATGTGCTCGAGAGCGACAGGACGCGCATCGCCGAGTTCGATCTTCCTGTCCGTGATGCCGGCGAAGCTGACTACCACAAGGGCGTGGACGACTGGCACGATGCGGTCGCTGCGACCTGGTCGCAGACGATTGCAAATCATTTGGGCCGTGACGGCAAGGTCGCGCTGCTGATCTGGGGTGATCCCTCGCTCTATGACTCCTCGCTACGCATCGCGCGGCGGCTCGATCCCTTGCCGAAGATTGAAGTCATCCCCGGCATCACCTCGATCCAGGCGCTGTGCGCGGCGCATGCGCTGCCGCTCAATGACATCGGCGCGCCCTTTCTCGTCACGACCGGCCGTCGCTTGCGCGAAGGCGGCTGGCCGCAAGGTGTCGACACCGTCGTGGTGATGCTCGACGGCGGCACCGCGTTCCGATCGCTTGATCCTGCTGGCCTTCACATCTGGTGGGGCGCCTATCTCGGCATGCCCGATCAGGTCATCTTGTCCGGCGCGCTCACGGAGGTGGGCCGGCGCATCGTCGCGCTGCGGCAAGAGGCGCGCGAGCGGCATGGCTGGATCATGGACAGTTACATTCTCAAGCGCAGGCCGTAAGCGAGGCAGCATGCTCCCCGAATGGGTCACCGAAAAATGCCCCGAAGTTTCTGCCGTCCATCGCGAGGCGGCGATCGCGCGTCAGGCGCAGCTGACGAAGCCGACGGGAGCGCTTGGCCGGCTTGAGCAGCTCGCGATCGAACTCGCCGGCCTGCAGGCAACCGGGCAGCCGCGCGCGGCGTGCGTGCCGATCATCGTCTTCGCCGGCGACCACGGCATCGTCGCGCAGGAGGTCTCGGCCTATCCGCAAGCGGTGACCATCGCGATGATGGCGAACTTTGCCTCCGGCGGCGCCGCGATCTCCGTGCTGGCGCGCGAGCTCGGCTCCAGCCTTGAGGTCGTCGATGCCGGCACGCTGGCGCAGGAGGCGATGCCGGGCATCGTCACCGACAAGCCGCGCAACGGGACGCGTGACTTCAGTGTCGAGGCGGCGCTCACGCCGACGGAACTGGCGGCCGCTTTCGAGGCCGGCCAGCGCGCGGTCGCGCGTGCGGAGGCGGGCAGGCCCGATCTCCTGATCTTCGGCGAGATGGGCATCGGCAACACCACGACGTCAGCAGCGATCGCAGCGAGCCTGCTCGGCATCAGCGCCGAGGAGATCACAGGAAGCGGCACCGGCATGGATGCGGCGGGCCGCGCGCACAAGGCGCGCGTGATCGATGCCGCAATCGCCCGTCACGGCATTGCCGGTGCTTCGGCCGAAAAGATCCTGTGCGTCGTCGGCGGGCTGGAGATCGCGGCGATCTGCGGCGCGATCATCGCTGCGGCGCAGCGCCGCATTCCGGTGTTGATCGATGGTTTCATTGTCTCGGTCGCGGCACTGGCGGCCGTGCGTCTCAATCCGTCGTGCCAGCCATTCCTGCTGCCGTCGCACCAATCGGCAGAGCAGGGGCACCGGCTGGTGCTGCGCGCGCTGAACGTGCAGCCGCTGATCAGCCTCGATCTCAGGCTCGGCGAAGGATCGGGTGCGGCGATCGCGCTGCCGCTGGTGCGGCTCGCGTGCAGCCTCCACAACGACATGGCGACGTTTGCGCAGGCGAACGTGCCTGACAGACCTAGCTGATCCGCTGATTGACGCAGACGACGCGCCAGCCGGTGGCGAGCCGGTCGATCCGGGTCAGCGACAGCGGATCGATCACAAAGCGCAAAGCCGCTTGTGGCGTGAGGTCCAGCGCAACGCAGAGCACTGCGCGGATCGTGCCGGAATGCACCACGAGCGTCGATGCGCCCGCATCGATCTGCGAGAGCCCCCGCCGGACGCGCGCGACCTGATCCTCGAAGCTTTCACCGCCCGGTGGCTTTCCGCGCGCCGGATCGTTCCAGAACTGCGCGTAGGGATCGCCGCCGGTTGCTGCGAGCTGGTCATGCCTGCGGCCGGTCCAGTCGCCAAATTCCTGCTCGCTGAACTCGGGCACCAGTTTGGGGGCGAGTCCCAGCGCCCGCGCGGTCTCGACCGTGCGCCGTGCCGGGCTCGCATAGCTCGCGGCATCCTGCGGCAGACGCTGCCGCAGCGCGTCCAGCTGTGTGCGATCGCCGAGATCGGCCGGTGCATCGGCGGCGTGGATCGTTCCTTTGACCCCGTCGACGGGCGCGTGCCGTACCAGCCAGAGGAAGGTCTCGCCTTCCATGCTTGTCTCCAAGGAAGTTGGTCGCTGTGGCAATAACGCCGCAGCTTGCACATTGACTCTGTCTTGATCGTAATCCTAGATGGCTTCGACGGTTTCCCCGAGAGGGGATGAAAAGGGAATGCGGTGCGGGGAAATTGTCCCCAATGCCGTGGCTGCCCCCGCAACTGTAAGCGGTGAATCTTGTATCACGAGCCACTGGGTATCTCGGTCCCGGGAAGGCGATGCAAGGTAACGACCCGCGAGCCAGGAGACCTGCCGTCAGCCGTGATCACACGCGAAGATGTCGGTCGGGGAGTACAGACATTCGGCTTCATGCAGGGCTGACAAGCCCGGGATGAGACCTCGTTCGCTGTGACGTGCCACTGACGTCATACCGAGGTCTAAACCCGTGTTGTCCATTCGTATTGCACGCTCGCGCGGATTCCTGCTCGCATCCGCCGCGCTCACGTCCCTTGCCGCGCTCGATCTGCCTGCTGCATTGGCGCAGCAAACCCAAGAACCTCTCCCGCGGGTCGAGGTCTCGCCCGCTCAATCCCGCAAGCAGGCCAAGCCCGCCGGCCGGGAAGGCCAGAGCGTGCGCCGCGCGTCATCGCGCAGGTCTGCTGGTGCAGCGGCGGCGCCAAAGCCGGCGGGCCCGGGCGCAGCAGGGCAGGGATACGCGCAGACGCCGCTCAACAGCAATGCGGTCGCGGAAAGCGCCTCGCGGCTCGGCTTGACGGTGCGGGAGACGCCGGCAACCGTCGAGGTGATCTCGGCCGAGACCATGCGCGAGCAGGGCTATCGCACCGTGTCCGAAGTTGCGCAGGGCGCGGTCGGCGTCACCTCCGGCGACGCACCGGGGGAGCCGGCGGGCTTCTCGATGCGCGGCTTCACCAACAGCCAGATCAACACGCTCTACAACGGCATCAAGATCGGCCCGCAGAACATGACCTCGCGGATCATGGACACTGCCAATCTGGAGGCCGTCGAAATCCTGAAAGGCCCGGCCTCGCTGATGTCGGGTGAGGGCGCCGCCGGCGGCGCCATCAACTTCGTCACCAAGCAGCCGCACACGGGGGCGATCCGGAACGAGGCGGATTTCTCGTATGACTCGCTGAATTCGTTCCGGACGCATTACGGCTCCGGCGGCAGCACTAACGTGCAGGGGCTCGACTATCGCTTCGACGTCAGCCGCTCCTCGCTCAACGGTTTTGTGGACGACACCAACACCAAGACGCTCGATGTGTCGGGCCAGCTCAACTACCGCATCTCCGAGAGCCTCAAGGTCTGGGGCGCGATCGAGTACCGCGAGGATCGCGGCAAGGCCTATTGGGGCGCGCCGCTGGTGCCGGTCGCCTTCAGCGGCTCGCATGCGACGAGCGGCATCGTCTCCGGCAATTACGTCTCGAACTACAACGGCACCAATCTCGGCGCGGTCACCATCGACGACCGCTCCTTCAATACCAATTACAACGTTCTCGACAATCGCAATGTCGCCCAGGAAGTCTGGCTGCGCGGCGGCTTCGAGCTGAAGCTCGCGCCCGACTTGACGCTCAAGAGCCAGGCTTATGGCTATGGCGCGGAACGGAGCTGGTTCAACAACGAGGTCGAGGCGTTCAACGCGGGAACGAACCTGGTCGATCGCGAGCGCTTCTATGTCGCGCATAGCCAGCGGCTCGTCGGCAACATCACCGACCTGATCTGGGACACGAACATCGCAGGCTTCGACAACCGGATGGTGACGACGCTGTCGTCGAGCTATCTCGATTTCGTCAGGCCGGGCGCCGCCAACTTCCCCGGCGATTCCGTGTCGCTGGTCGATCCCATACGGGGCACTTACGGCCTGCTCACGACACAGCAGCAGACCGCGCGCATCGACAATGAAGCACTCTCGTTCGAGGACCGGCTGAAGCTGACGAGGACCTTCGCGCTGATCGGTGGCCTGCGCGTCGAGCATATCGGGCTCGATCGTAACTCGACTGATAAGAACGGGCTGGAGAAGACGGGCTTTCCGTACACGAAAGATTGGGCACCCGTGACCGGCCGTATCGGCTACACTTGGGAAGCGGTGCCCGGCCTGACCTTCTTCAGCCAGTATGCGACCGGCGTCGACGTCTCGGCCAACAACATCTTCCTGCTCGGGCCGACCCAGCCGCTCGACCTGACGACCGCGCGCACCTATGAGACCGGCGTCAAGCACCTGTTCTGGGACAACCGGGCGGAGTGGTCGTTCTCCGCCTACGACATCCTGCGCAAGAACGTCTATGCTGCCGCCGGCGGCATGCAGCTCAACATCGCGGGGCGGCAGGGGTCGAAGGGCGTCGAGCTTGCGGCGTCGGTGCGGCCGATCGAGCCGCTGCGGCTGTGGGGCAACATCGCCTATGTCGATGCGCGCTATGCCGACTTCGATTTTGTCGGCGGCTCGTTCTCCGGCAACACGCCGCCGAACGTGCCGCGGATCGTCGCCAATGCCGGCGCGGCCTACCGGTTCTTCACGCCGTGGCCGGTCGAGCTCGGCATCACCGGCCGCCATGTCGGCGATCGCTACAATACCGACGCCAACGTCGTGACCATGAAGGCATACACCGTCGCCGACGTCTATGCCTTCGTCGACATCCCCAAGACGGTGTTCAATGCGGTCGAGCAAGCGCGGCTGACGTTTCGCGTGCGCAACATCGCCGACAAGCGCTACGCGATCTGGGCCGATCCGTTCTATCCCGACCAGATCCTGCTCGGCGCGCCCCGCACCTACGAGCTCTCGGCCGCGTTCAAATGGTAGGACGCTGACCACATGATGGGCGCGTTCGTCCTCTCGCATCGCTGGCTCGGGATCGCGTTCTGCCTGCTGTTCGCGATGTGGTTCGCGAGCGGGATCGTGATGCACTTCGTTCCGTTTCCGTCGTTGACGGAGGCGGAGCGATTTGCAGGGCTGGTGCCGCTGCAGGACGGACAGGGTGGGATCGCGGTTGCCGATGCGGTGGCGGCAAGCGGCATCGCGGATGCAACGCGCGTGCGCCTGATCCAGCGGAGCGATGGACCGGTGTACGTCATGTCGGGACCGACGCGGCTCCAGGCTGTCAGCGCCTTGGACGGGCAGGGAGCACCCGTTTCGTCGCCCGAGGTCGCGCTTGCCATCGCGCGGGGTCATGCGCAGCAGCGCGGGCTCGATGCCGCGCATGCGGCTGTCGTCGCACACGCGGACTACGATCAGTGGAGCGTGCCGAACGGCTTTGACCGCCACCGGCCGTTGTTTCGCGTCGCGCTCGGCGATGCCGCTGGAACGGAGGTCTATGTCTCGTCGCACACCGGCGAAGTCGTGCTCGACACGACGCGGAGCGAACGTACGTGGAATCTCGCCGGCAGCATTTTGCACTGGATCTACCCGACGGTTCTCAGGAGCAATTGGGCGCTGTGGGACGGCGTGGTCTGGACGCTGTCGTTGCTGGCTCTGATCGCGGCGGTGCTGGGTGCGGCGCTCGGGATGACCAGGCTGAGGCTCCGCGGGCGGACGATCTCGTCGCCCTACCGCGGCTGGCACGCGCTGCATCACATCATCGGTCTCATCGCGACGACGTTCGTGCTGACCTGGATTTTCAGCGGCTGGCTCTCGATGGATCACGGCCGGCTGTTTTCGCGCGGGCAGCTGACCGCGGCCGAGGCGGCGGTGACGAACTCCTTGCCGGACTGGACGAGGGCGGCCTCGATCGATCAGAGGCCGGTATCGTCCTCGGCCCGTGAAGTCGAATGGATCGGCTTCAACGGCAAAGTCTATCGACGCGAACGCATAGGTCTCGACAAGCAGGTTCTGGTCGGGCCGGATGAACGAGACACCGCCGTACTTAGCGCGCAGGAGGTCGAGCGTCAGGTGACGCGCCTTGCGCCCGGCTGCGGCGCGACGTCCGTCGTTGCTGGCGATGACGATTATCCCGCGTCATCCGCCGTCCCGGGGGCGCCTGTCTATCGTTCCCGTTGCGGCGATCTCTGGTTCGATGTCGATGGAGCGGATGGCAGCGTGGTGCAGCGGCTCGATGCTTCGCGGCGGGCTTATCGCTGGGCCTATGGCGCGCTGCACACGCTGGACTTTCCGATCCTGGTTGCGCATCCGCGTTGGCGCGCTGTGCTGATCGTGGGTCTCTGCATGCTCGGGCTGGTGTTCTCGGTCACCGGCATCGTGATCGGCTGGCGGCGGTTGAGGCTGTCTTTCGCCGGCCCGATCGAACAAAAAGTTTGAAAACAACCCCATGCACAGTAGCCGGGATAACGGAATCAACGGCTTACACAAAAAATGGCGCGACTTGACACGTCGGGCAAAACAGGGGCATACTGCTACTATTCCGAAATCGCCATTTCGATCGCCCGGGCCGCGCGTAGCAGGGTGCGATCCTGGCCGCGCCGGGCGATGATCTGGAGGCCGAAGGGAAGGCCGCGTCCATCACGCCCGCAGGGAATCGAGATCGCCGGCAGGCGCGCGTGATTGACGAAGGGCGTGAACACCGCGTGCGCGCGCGGACTCGCGGCGCGGCCGCCGATCATGTCGGGACCGAGCTGGGTCAAGGGCCAGGCGACGCAGGGGACCGTCGGGGTCAGCAGCAGGTCGGTTTCGGTGAAGAAGGAAGCGAAGGCATTGGCGATCGCAGTGCTTGCCACCAGGGCGCCCGCCACATCGGCGCCCGACCAGGCGAGGCCCCGTTCGATCTGCCTGGCGATGTCGGGGTCGAAGACAGCAGGGTCCTTGCGGAAAGTGTCTCCGTAGAGCGCGGCGAGGCCGGCATGCTGGAGCGGCATGATGGCGTCTTCGGTCGCGCCCGCCGGCCAGACGGGATCGCGGTGGGCGATCGGCAGGCCCGCGGCGGCAAGCCGCTGCACGGCGGAGGCGAGCCCGTTCGCGACGACATCGTCGACGGCGACGTCGAGCCCGAGGCGCGGCGAGAACGCGATGTGCAAGTCCGCGATGTCGCCGGCCTCTTGCGCAATGACGGCGGAATCGGGATCGCGCGGATCGGCACCGGCCATGGCTTCGAACGCCAGCGCGATATCGGCGACATCGGCCGCGATCGGCGCGATGACGGAGAGGCCGAAGAACGGCTCGGCGAAACCGGGTCCATAGGGGATTGCGCCATAGGACGGTTTGAAGCCGGCGACGCCGACATGGGCCGGAGGCCTGCGACTGGAGCCGCCGGCATCGGTGCCGATCGCGAGCGGCACGAGCCCGGCGGCGACGGCGACCGCGGGGCCGCCCGATGAGCCGCCGGGCGTCAGCGTGGGATCGAGCGGATGGTGTGTGGGCCCATACAGTTGCGAGTTGGTGACGCCCTTGCTGGCGAACTCGGATGTCGCGCCGATGCCGACGACGACTGCGCCCGCCTTGCGCAGCCGTTCGATCGCAATCGCATCGCGCGGCGCGATGAAATCGGCGAACAGGCGCGAGCCCTGCGTGATGCGCCAGCCGCCGGCCCAGATGTTGTCCTTGACGATAATGGGGACGCCGGCAAGCAACATCGTCTCGCCGCTGCGCAGGCGTTCGTCGACCGCGGCGGCATCGGCCAGTGTGCGGGCAGGATCGATCGTGACGACCGCGTTCAGCGTCTTGGCTGCCTCGATGCGCGCAAGCGCCGCCTTGGCGGTCTCGACCGCGCTGGTCCGCCCGGCTGTGACGTCGGCTGCAATCGCGCGCGCGCTATTGACGGGGTTTGTCATCTCCTTTTGTCCTGGCCTCCCCAGATCAGCGCCAATGTGCCGCAGAGGGCAAGGCATGCCAGGGCGAAGAACGCCGCGCCGAGGCCGGCGGCACCATCGAGGATCGACACCAGCACCGGTGCGGCCAGCAGGCCCATATAGGATGCCGTCAGCACCGCACCTGTGGTCTCGCCGATCCGGTCCTGCGGGGCGAGGCGGGCGATCTCGGCGATGAAGACGCCGTTCCAGCCCGACGCTGTCAGGCCGAACAGCCCGGCAACAGCGAACTGCGTGGAGCGGCCGAGCGATGCGCCATCGAGTCCCAGGAGCGCCGCGCAGAAGGCCATGCCGAGGCCGATGACGATGAGCACCGCGCGCGAGGCATCGAGGCGCATCGCGACATAGCCCCAGCCGAGCCGGCCGACGAGGCCGCCTCCTTGCGCGCAGGCGAGCGCCATGCCGGCTTCGATATGGCTGAGGCCGAGCTCGCGCGTCCCGAGCGTGACGAAGACGGTGTTGAGCGAGACCTGCATGGCGCTGAACGGTGTCGAGGCCAGCGCCAGCATCGCGATCTGCCGGTCCGCGGTCATCAGCGCCAGTCGCGCGCGCAGATCGAGTTTTGGCGGCGGAGCGACCTTGCCGGCATAGGCGGGGCGCAACCATTCGAACAGTGCGATCCCCAGCAGCGCACAGGCGCCGACGGCGGCATAGCACCAGGCCGGTCCAAACGCGATCGCGATCGCGGGCAGCGCCAGCGACCCCAGCACCGCGCCGATCTGGTTGCCGGTCTGGCGCACCGAGAACACGAAGGTACGCCGCTCAGGCGTGACGAGCCGCGCCAGCAGCGCCGCGCTCGCGGGCGTCTCCGGTCCCTGGGCGAGCCCGAGGCAAAGCCCTGCGGCGAGCAGGGCCGCGGTCGAGCCGAAGGAGGCCAGTGCCATGCCGACGACGATGGCCGCCGCGCACAGGCTGGCGATCCTGAGCGAGCCGAGCCGCGCGATGAGGCCGCCGCCCCAGAACGAGGCGGGGATGCCGACCGTGAACACCGCGCAGGAGAACACCGAGAGCTGCCAGACCTCGAGATGGGCGCGCGGCGCCACCACGCCCGGCGCGAACAAAGCGAGCGCGACCAAGGCCTGAAGCGAGGTCATCGCCGCCAGCGCCGGCAGCAGCGCGGGCGCTGGCCGGACCGCCGCGTTTGCGTCTAACATGGCGCCACGCTCACGGGAGGAACATGGTGGCAGGCGGTATTTCCATCCACGCGGTCGATGTGGCGAGCGGACGGCCGGCACAAGGCTTGCGCGTCGAGATCTGGCGGATCGATCCGGAGTCCCTGCGTATCGCCGACGGGCGGCTCGGCGCCAACGGCATGCTCGATCATCCCGTCGCGCAAGGCGCGGATGTAACGGCGGGCGAGTACGAGGTGCTGTTTCATCTCGGCGAGTTCTTTGGCGAGCGCGACGGCTTCCTGACCGTGACCCCGTTCCGCTTTCGTATCACAGATGTCAACGAGCATTTTCATCTGCCGCTGAAATTCACGCGCTGGGGCTATGCGCTGTTTCGGGGGGCGTAGGGCGTCAAGGGTTTGGTTCGATCGGCGGCCCAGTGGGCACCTCTCCCCAGCGGGGAGAGGTCGGATTGCGGAGCAATCCGGGTGAGGGGCCGCGGCAGTCAGTGACACCGTAACCCCTCACCCGGATCGCATCTTTCGATGCGATCCGACCTCTCCCTACGGGAGAGGTGTCGGAATTCCTGGCTCGCATCGTTCGACCAAATCTCATCCGCCTTCAATTGGTCAGCCGCCGCGACAGGCCGGTGACGCGCTCCATCACCGCAACCAGCGCGACGGTTGCGATGATCAGCACGCCGGACAGCGCGGCGATGGTGACGTCGAGCTTGCCCTCGAGGTCCTGCCACATCCGGATCGGCAGCATGTCGGTGGCGGCATCGCGCAGGAACAGCGAGACCGGCACGTTGTCGAACGACGACATGAAGGCGATGAAGGCGCCGGCGATGATGCCGGGCCGGATCAGCGGCAGCACGATGCGCCGGAAGGTGTAGAGGCGGCTGGCGCCCAGCACCGCCGAGCTCTCCAGCAGGGTCGGCTCCAGTTGGGCGAGCGCCGCGACCGTGTTGCGGACGACATAGGGCACGCACACGACCGTGTGGCCGATCACCAGCGTCAGCGGTGAGACCGGCAGGCCGACCAGCGAGAACAGCATCAGGGCGGCAAGGCCGAAGGCCAGTGCGGGCAGAACGAGCGGCGACATGAAGAGTGAATCGAGCAGCCGCGCCGACAGCGTCGGCGAGCGCGCGATCGCCAGGGCCGCCGCGACGCCGAGCACGACGGAGAGGCCGGTCGCCCATAGGGCCACGATCAGGCTGTTCTTGGCGGCAAAGTGCAGCTGCCAGGCATTCCACAGCTCCGCGTACCAGCGCAGGGAATAGCCTGGCGGCGGGAAGCGCAGCGAAAAACCGCTGGTGAAGGAGACGATCAAGACCACCAGCGAGGGCGCGATGATGATAACAAGCGCGATCACCGCGATCACGGTCATCACGAGCTCGAAGCTGAACGATTCCAGGGTGCGCTTGCGGCCGGCCATCAGGCGCCTCCATAACCGCGCGAGAGGCGGCCAAGCGTGGTGAAGACGGAGACGACTGCGAGCACGGCGAGCAGGAAGATGATCGAGATCGCCGATGCAAACGGCCAGTTCTGCAAGGTCGAGGCCTGCTGGTAGAGGTACATCGGCATGAACAGCATCTGCCCGCCGCCGATCAGCGATTGCGTGATGAAGGCGGTGATGGCGGCGGCATAGGTCAGCGTGCAGCCGGCGATGATTCCGGGCAGCGACAGCGGCAGCACGACGCGGAAGAAGGTGCGCCAGCTTCCGGCGCCGAGCGAGCAGGAGGCATCGTCGAGATTGGGATCGATGCGGCCGAGCGCGGTGATCAGCGGCAGGGTCATCAAGGGCATCTGCACCTGCGCCAGCGCGATCACCACGCCGAACTGGGTGTAGAGTAGCTTCAGCGGCGTGTCGATCATCCCGAGCGATTGCAGCGTCGCATTGATGATGCCCTGGCGTCCGAGGATGACGATCCAGGCGAAGGTGCGCACGACGACGCTGGTCAAAAGCGGCAGCAGCACGATCAGGATGATGACGGTCTGAAGCTTTGGTCCGACCCGCTGGTAGAGCCAGGCGATGGGGAAGCCGAGCACGAGGCAGACGGCGGTCACCTCCGCACCCAGGAGCAATGTCGAGCCGAGCACGCTGAGGCTGAAGGGATCGGTGAGGAAATGCAGGTACTGGCCGAGCCCCCAATGGAGCCCGGCCGTGTCGTTGTGCAGCGAAAGCCAGAGCAGTTGCAGCAGCGGCGCGACGAAGAAGACCAGGAAGAACAGCGCCAGCGGCACTGCCAATCCCATCCCGTAGGAAGTCACGTCGCGTGATGCCGGTGCTGCGCCCATCGCGAGGCCCCTCGAAGTGCTAGATCTTGATCTCGCGGTTGAAACGCTCGATCCAGGCCGAGCGCTGCTCGTTGATCTTCTTCCAGTCCTGGAACACGAATTTCTGCTTCAGCTCGGCGGTGTCCTTGGCGAGCACGCGTGCGATCTCGCCGCCCATGGTGACCTTGGAATTGGTCGGCACGATCAGGTAGGGCGGGTTCATCAGCGTGGTCTGGACCTCCGGCGTCAGCGCCGCCTCGATCAGCTTGAAGGCGAGCTCGCGGTTCGGCGAGTTCTTGACGATATGGATCGTGGTCTTGAAGGCGATCGCGCCTTCCTTCGGCGCCACGAATTCGACCGGCACGCCTCGGGCTTTGAGGATCTGGATGGCGTTGAAATTGCCGGGCGAGATGTCGATCTGGCCCTGCTGGAACAGGGTGGCGAGCGCGCCGGGATTGGCGGCGACGGCGGCAAGATTGGGCTTCAGCTCCTCCAGCGCCTTGAAGCCGGGATCGACATTGGCTTCGGAGCCACCGCGCATTTTCGCGATCTCGACCAGCCAGCCGGTGCCGAGCGTCGAGTTGAGATTGGTGATGCCGACGCGGCCCTTGAACTCCGGCTTCCACAGATCGGCCCAGGAGGTCGGCGGTGTCTTGATGGCCTCAGGATTGTAGGTGAGGCCGACGACCTGGAAGAACGGGGCCGGGCCCGTCGGCTCCTGCGCCTCGCTGATCAGGTCCTTGTAATAGGCGCTCTTCTCGACCGGATAGGGCTCGACCAGGTCCTGGCCGATCGCGACGAGGGCGGGACCGGGATCGTGCAGCATGACGTCGATCGGCGGATTGGCTTTGGCGGCATTGACCTTCGCGATCTGGTCGACCGAGAGCATGGGGTCGAGCACGATCGCAGCGTCGGCGTTGGCCTTCCGGAACGCCGGCACCAGCACGGCTTTGTGCGCTTCCTCCCAGCTGCCGGTGAAGGTCGCGAACACCAGCGGACGGGCCTGGGCGTAGCTGAGCCCCGGAAACGCCTTCATGGCGCCGAGTGTCAGTGCGGTCGTCATCAGGCTTCGGCGGTTCATGATCATGGTCGAACTCCCTCTGGACAAAAACTGGAATTAAAGCGTTGCAGGAAAAGCGTTGGCGAGCGCCGGGGCAAGCGGGGCGAGGCGCACCGCGGCGCCGCTTTCGAGCGCGCGGGTCTCGCCGATGCGCGCCTGGGAGACCTTGACGCCAAAACCGTCGGCGGTGGTGACCTCGTGAACGACGGTGGCACCCAGCGGCAGCGACATGCCGACCACGCCGGCAAAACCGCTCTCGTCGCCGACGAATTGCAGATGTTCGGGCCGGATACAGACGGTGACGCGGCCGCCTTCGGTGAGCGTACCTGCCGCAGGCCGTGCAATGATCTCGGCGCCGGCATCGAGCCGCACTTTGGCCGCGCTGCGATCAGCGGAGATCACGACGCCGGGCATGCGGTTGCTGGAGCCGACAAAGGTGTTGACGAACAGCGTCTGCGGCCGGTCGTAGATGTCGGAGGGCGTTCCGAACTGCTCGAGCTTGCCGTGGCTGAGTACGGCGACACGGTCGGCCATCGACAGCGCCTCTTCCTGGTCGTGCGTCACGATCAGCGTGGTGATGCCGGAGACACGCTGCAGCCGCTTGATCTCGATCTGCATGTCGAGCCGCAGATTCTTGTCGAGCGCGGCGAACGGCTCGTCGAGCAGCAGGATTGACGGCTTGATCGCGAGCGCGCGGGCGAGCGCCACGCGCTGCTGCTGACCGCCCGAGAGCTGACGCGGCAGCCGCTCCGACATCGTCGGCAGTTGCACCAGCTCCAGCAGGCGCTGGGCCTCGCGCTGGCGCGTTGCCTTGTCGACGCCGCGGGCGGCGAGGCCGTAGCCGACGTTCTCGCTGATGGAGAGATGCGGAAACAGCGCGTAGTTCTGGAACACGATGCCGACGGCGCGCTTGTTCGGCGGCAGTGCGTCGACGATGTCGTCGCCGATGATGATGCGCCCCTGCGACTGTGCGATGAAGCCGGCGATGATCCGCAAGAGCGTGGTCTTGCCGCAGCCGGAGGGCCCGAGCAGCGCGATGATCTCGCCGCCCTTGATGTCGAGATTGATGTTCTCGACCGCGAGCGCGCCGCTCGGATAGCGGTGGGTGACGGCGTCGACGACGAGCGATCGTCCGCCTTGCGCTTCAGCCATGGTGTTGCCTCCCGTTACCCCCGAGGAGAAAGCAAGTCTCGTGCCCGCCGCGCTCGCCTTTCGATGCGAGGTTTGGCATGATGGCGCGATGATACCGGATCCATCGGTTTGCGACCTTGCGGCCACAACCCTCGCGCGCGCCATTGCCTGTGGCGAGTTGTCCTCGCGCGAGGTCGTCGAGGCACATCTGGAACGGATTGCGCACCGCGACGTGCAATTGGCGGCGTTCGTGACCGTCGATGCCGAGGGCGCCCGCCGCGCCGCGGAGGTCTGCGATGCCGCGCCCGCTCCGATGGGGCCGCTGCACGGCGTACCGGTCGCTATCAAGGACCTCACCGACACCGCGGGGCTTGCGACCACCTATGGTTCGGCGCTGTTTCGCGATCACGTTCCGGCCGAGGACGATCTCGTGGTGGCGCGGCTGCGCCGTGCCGGCGCGATCATCCTGGGCAAGACCAACACACCGGAATTCGGCTTCGGTGCGGTCTGCACCAACAAATTGTGCGGGCCGACGCGCAATCCGTACGATCCCGCGCTGACCTCCGGCGGATCGTCCGGCGGCTCCGCCGTCGCGGTCGCGGCCGGGATGGTGCCGTTGGCTCATGGCACCGATTTTGGCGGCTCGGTGCGTACGCCGGCCAGCTTTTGCGATTTGGCTTCGATCCGGCCGACGCCCGGCCGCATCCCGTCGCCGCGCCGTCCGCTCGGCTGGGACATGCTGGCCACGCACGGCTTTCTCGCTCGCAGTGTCGATGATCTCGAATTGGCGCTGTCGGTCTGCGGGGGAGGCGACGCGAAGGATCCGCTCGCGGCTGGCATCATCAATGACGATCGGCCGGTTGCGGCACGTCCTCGGATTGCAGTCACGCCTGATTTCGGCGTCGCGCCGGTGTCGCGCAAGGTGCGTGCGCGTTTTGCCAGCGCGTGCGAGGCGCTTGCGGGTGTTGGCGATCTGGTGCCATCTTCGCCCGACTGCGGTGGCGCGAGCGAGACGTTTCGGACGCTGCGCGCTGCGCACATCGCAAACAGTTATGGTGAACTGCTCCGGACGCGCCGCGATGAGCTTACGCCCACCGTGATCTGGAACATCGAGGCGGGCGCGAAGCTGTCCGCCGAGGACTATCTCAACGCCGAGCGCCGCCGCACCGTGATCTATCGCAGCTTTCGCGAGCTGTTCACGCGCACGGATTTCCTGGTCGCGCCGGCGGCGTCCGTGTTGCCCTGGCCGAACGAGATCAGCGATGTCATGGCCATTGACGGCACGGCACTGGAGACACCGATCGACTATCTCGCCGTCACCTTCATCGTCTCGCTGGTCGGTTTCCCCGTCCTGACCTTGCCGGCGCGGCGAGGGGAGAACGAGCTGCCCTTCGGCATCCAGATCATCGCGCCGCCAGGGTGCGAATCCCGTTTGTTTGCCTTCGGCCGTTTGATCGAGAACGAATTGGGATTTTCGCATCGCCAGCCAAAGCTCCCCTAGCTGTCGCGATGCTCGAGCCGGGCGGCGAGCGCGCCGGCAAGGCCGATGGTGGGTTTTGCGGCCGGGCGGCGGAACGTGCCAGCCGTCGCCTTGCGCAGGCGCAGCGCGACCAGCGCTTCGGCCTGCTTCACGGCGGCGACGACCTGATCGACGACGGGAACGGGGATGCGATCGGCGACGCGCGCGGCAAGGCCGGACAGCGGCGCCCCGGCAAAGATCAGGACATCGGCCTCGTCCTCGACGATCGCGCGCTGGGCGAGATCGACGAGCAGGTCTTCCTTCTCGGTGCCCACGTCCGAAATTGCCTTGAACGGCGTGTCGAGCATGCGGACGCCGGCGCAGCGTTCCCGCAAGCCATGGTCGCGGACGCACTCCTCGTACCAGGGGCCGAGCGCCTGCGCGAAGGTGACGATGGCAAAGCGGCGCCCGGCCATGCACGCGGTCAGCATCGCCGCCTCCGCCATGCCGACCACGGGAATATCAAAGGTCTCGCGTGCGGCGAACAGGCCGGGATCGCCGAAAGCGGCGATGATCGCGGCATCGACCTTCTTGTGCTGCTCGGCCAGCATCTCCAGCGCGATGGCGCCGCCGATCTGCGCTTCGGTACGCGTCGAGATATAGGGCACGCCGCGCGCGGCGGTGCAGGGGACGATCTCGGTACCGAAGGCGGCAGCGCGCTGCCCGACGCCCGTCATCAGGTCGGTGACTTCAGTGCTGGTGTTGGGGTTGAGCAGCAGCAGCTTCATGGTTCAGGCCGCCGTCAACTTGGGCTTGGGAGCGAGAGTCTCGAGCAATGCGGTGCCGGTCTGGCGGACATGGGCGCCGAGCAGGCGGCCGGCCGCTTCGCTGTCGCGCGCTTCGAGAGCTGCGAGGATATCGGCATGCTCGTTCACCGAATTGCTCCAGCGCTTGTCTGCGCCGAGCGCCAGATAACGCGCGCGTTCGGCGCGCGAGATCAGCGTCTCGTGCGCCTCGCGCAGCGGCGTGTTGCGGGCCATACGGACGATGGTGTTGTGGATCTCGCCGTTGATGGCGAAATAGTCGTCGAGCTTGCCGTTGCGATGGTGACCTTCCATCCGGGTCTGCAGCGTGCGCAGGCGGGCAAGATCGCGCTCGGTGGCGCGCTCCGCGGCAAGCTCTGCCGCCAGCCGCTCGATGCCGGCGAGGGCCTCGAACAATTCGGTGATGCCGTCGATCGCGATGTCGGCGATGCGCGGGCTGCGGTTGGGGCGGAGCTCGATCAAGCCTTCGGCGGCGAGCACCTTCATTGCCTCGCGCAGCGGCGTGCGCGACACGCCGAGCTCCTTCGACAGCTTGGTCTCCTGCGTCTGCGATCCCGGCGGCAGCTCGCCGCGAATGATCATCGTCCGCATCCGCGCAGCAGCGCGCTCATGCAAGCCCATCCGCTTGAGTTTGGGCGACTTTCGTCCCTTCGGCGCTTCCGGTTTTGGCTGCACGCGTGCCTCGTTTCTCACCGTGATCTTAGTCGTTTCCAGCCCTTTGGCTTGCCCAAAATACCGACGCATCTCGCTGAAAACAATGGCATACCGCGCAAATTGTATGCAGCATGCAAAAACCGGATTGCGCCGCGGCAAAGAGCGACGGATGATCGTGAGCGACGCGCGAGATCTCGCGCCCTTCGAACACGGAGTAAGCGATGCGGACGGGTTTGCGACTGGGTCTCGTGGCGATGGCGGCGCTGCTTTGCGGAAGCGATCTCGCTTCGGCGGAAGCTCCGAAGATCAAGCTCGGCTATGCCAAATGCGCGCACTGCCTGCCGATGTCGCTGATCCCTTCGATGGCCAAGGGCGTCGAGGTCGAGGCCACCGGCTTCAACTCGGGCAATGACGTGCTCACCGCGTTGGTGTCGAAAAGCATCGACGTCGCGCAGGTCACCTACCTCCACTACATCACCGCGCTCGACAAGGGCTTTGACGTCGTCGCGGTCTCGGGACAGATCAATGGCGGCTCGGAATGCCTGTCATCGGCCAAGCTGAACCTGCCGCCCGACGATTGGGCCGCGTTCAAGGCGACGGTGACGAAGGCGAAGAGCGACGGCCAGCCGCTGAAGGTCGCGGCCTCCCGCGGCAATGCGCAGGACATCCACATGCGCGGCGCGTTCCTCAAGCAGGGCGTCGATCCCAACAAGGACATCCAGTTCATCAACATCCCCAACCCGTCCGATCATCTCGCAGCGCTGCAGCGCGGCGAGGTCGACATGATCTGCTCGGTCGAGCCGTTCGCCTCGCAGATTCGCCTGGCCGGCGCCGGCAAGCATTTCGTGCTGCCGTATGATCAGGCCGCGGGCAATCTCACCAACCTCATCGTCACCCGTTCCGACGTGATCGCCAGCCAGCGCGCCGGCGTGCAGGGCATCGTCAGCGCCGTAGTCGAACTCGACAACAAGCTGATCGCCGACAAGGGCCCGTGGATCGAGGTCATCAACAAGCTCACCGGTCTCGACAAGAGCGTGGCGACGGAGGCGCTGAACAATGCCTCGCCCGATCCCGCGATCCATCGCTCCCAGACGCTGGCGATCGCGGCCATGATGCGCGACCTCAAATACATCTCGAAGGACGTCTCCGCGGAAGCCGAGAAGAACATGGACTATTCGTTCCTGGAGAAGGCCACGGGAAAAGCCAAGAATGACCTCGGTTACTGACGCGGCTCCCCCGCGGCCGGCATTCCGGCTGACGCGGGCATTCCATGGGATCGAACGCCTGATTGTGCCCGCGCTGCTGATCGCGGGTTGGGAGGCCTTTGCGCGCAGCGGCATGCTGCCGCCGGCGCTGCTGCCGGCGCCGAGCGCCGTGCTGCATGCGCTCGGCGATTGGGTGTTCGGCTTCGACGAGACCACGCAGACCTATTCCGGCCACTGGCTGCGCGACGCGCTCGCCAGCGCCTTGCGCGTCTTCGGCGGCTTCGCATTGGCGAGCCTACTCGGCATCCTCGCCGGCGTCGCGATCGGCTGGTCGCGGCTGTTCGAGAAGACGCTGGAGCCGACGCTGCAGATGCTGCGGCCGATCCCGCCGGTGTCCTGGATTCCGCTCGCCATCATCTGGTTCGGCATCGCCGACAAGCCGGCGATCTTCCTGGTCTTCCTCGGCGCCTTCTTTCCCGTGCTGATGAACAGCATCCATGGCGTGAAGACCGTGGATCATAATCTTGTCCGCGCCGGCGCGATGATGGGCGCGAACCAGCGGCAAATGCTGACCGACATCGTGCTGCCGGCGGCGCTGCCCTCGATCTTCGCCGGCCTGCGCATCGCGGTCGGATCGGCCTGGATGCTGACTGTCACCGCCGAGATGGTCGCGGTGAAGAGCGGCCTCGGCTACGTCTTGTGGGATTCCTATTACTTCCTGCGCTACGACATCGTGCTCGCCGCGATGATCTCGATCGGGCTGCTCGGCTATCTCTCCGACCTCGGCCTCAAGGCGATCATGGCGCGCACGCTGCGCTGGCAGCAGACAACCACCGTGCAGGGCAGGGCGGGCTGATGGCGGCAATCGAGCTTCGCAACATCGTCAAGGTGTTTTCCGACAAGCGGCGCGGCCGTGATCTCTTGACGCTGGACAACATCAATCTCGACATCGAGGCCAATGATTTCGTCTGCCTGCTCGGCCCGTCCGGCTGCGGCAAGTCGACGCTTCTCAACATCATCGCTGGCTTCGAGCAGGCGACGTCCGGACGGACGCTGGTTGATGGCAAGCAGGTGGAGCGGCCGGGCTCCGACCGCGGCGTGGTGTTCCAGCAGCCCACCCTGATGCCGTGGCTGACCGCGATCGACAACATCGCCTTCCACCTCAAACTCAAGGGCGTCGCGAAAGCCGAGCGCTACGACCGCGCCATGGAGTTCATCGATCTCGTCGGCCTGCGCGGTTTCGAGCACCATCATCCCTCCGAAATGTCCGGCGGCATGAACCAGCGCGTCGGCATCGCCCGCGCGCTGCTGATGAACCCAAGCGTCATCCTGATGGACGAGCCGTTCGCGGCGCTGGACGCCCAGACCAAGCTGGAAATGCAGGAGGAGCTGGTCGCGATCTGGCAGAAGCGCCGCTGCACCATCGTGTTCGTTACCCACAGCGTCGACGAGGCGCTGGTGCTCGGCAACAAGATCGTGGTGATGACGAAGCGGCCGGGCCGGATCCGCGAGGCCGTCGATTTCGACCTGCCGCGCCCGCGCGACATCACCAGCCCCGAGTTCAACGACGCCAAGCGCCACGTCCTGGCCCTGATCCGGGAGGAGTCGACGCGGCTCGCGCAGGCGTCGTAAGGTAAGGCCATGCGCAAACGTCTCGGCATGATCACGCCGTCCTCGAATTCGGTGCTCGAGCCCGTCACCAGCACCATGCTGGCGGAGGCCACCGGCGTCACCGCGCATTTCTCGCGCTTCCGCGTCACCGAGATCGCGCTTGATGCGGCCGCGCTGAACCAGTTCGACGCCTCCGTGATGCTGCCGGCGGCGGACCTGCTGGCCGATGCCAAGGTCGATGCCATCGCCTGGAACGGCACCTCCGCAAGCTGGCTCGGCGTCAGCCGCGACCGGAGCCTGTGCGAGGCGATCACGGCGCGCACCGGCGTGCCCGCGACGACATCCACGCTCGCCTGTATCGATGCCGCCCGCGCGCTCGGCGCCAAACGCGTCGGCCTGGTGTCGCCCTATACCAGTGACGTTCAGAGGCGGATTGCCGACGTCTGGGCCGAGGAGCGTGTTATCCCGCATGCCGAGCGGCACCTCGGCCTGCGCGACAATTTTTCCTTTGGCGAGGTCGCGCCTGCAACCATTGCGGACATGATCCGCGCGGTCGTAGCCGACGGCGCCGATGCCGTCGTCATCCTCTGCACCAATCTCGACGGTGCGGCGCTTGCGGCCTCGCTCGAACGGGAATTGAACGTCGCGGTGCTGGATTCGGTCGCGGTCACGCTGTGGCGGACCCTCGAGCTCGCCGGTGGCGACATCTCCGCTCTTGCGCCGTGGGGCCGGATCTTCCAGACATCAGCGATGACCAGGTAACGGAGAGTCCCGTGACGCAGCTCGATCTCGCCATCCGCGGCGGCACCATCGTGACGGCCAGCGACGAGTTTCGCGCCGACATCGGCATTCGCGACGGCCGCATCGTCAGCATCGCCGACCGCATCGAGGGCGCGGCGCGCGAGATCGACGCGACCGGCCTGCTGGCGCTGCCGGGCGGCATCGACAGCCATGTCCATATCTCCCAGCCCTCCGGCCCCGACGTCGTGATGGCCGACGATTTCGCCTCGGCGACACGCGCGGCCGCGGCCGGCGGCAACACGATGGTGCTGCCCTTTGCGCTCCAGGAAAAGGGGACGTCGCTGCGCACCTGCGTCGAGAACTACCGCAAGCTCGCCGAGGGCGAGTGCTACATCGACACCGCGTTCCATCTCATCATCTCCGACCCGACCGCAATCGTGCTCGGGCAGGAGCTGCCGGCCCTCGTCAAGGACGGCTACACCTCGTTCAAGGTGTTCATGACCTATGATGACCTCGTGCTCAGCGACAAGCAATTGCTCGAGGTGTTCGACGTGGCGCGCCGCGAGGAGGCGCTGGTGATGGTTCATTGCGAGGGCTACGACGCCATCCGCTTCCTCACCAGCAAGCTCGAGCGCGAAGGCCACATCGCGCCCTATTATCACGGCACGTCGCGGCCGCAGGCGGTCGAGCGCGAGGCGACGCATCGCGCGATCAGCCATGCCGAGGTGATCGGCGTTCCCATCATGATCGTCCACGTCTCCGGGCGCGAGGCGATGGAGCAGGTGCGCTGGGCCCAGCAGCGCGGCTTGCCCGTTCATGCCGAGACCTGTCCGCAATACATCACGCTGACGGCCGACGACATGAAGGGCCTGAACATGGACATCACGGGCGCGAAATATGTCTGCTCGCCGCCGCCACGCGATGCCGAGAGCCAGCAGGCGATCTGGGAAGGAATCACCACCGGCGTGTTCCAGACCTTCTCGTCCGATCACTGCCCGTTCCGCTACGACGATCCCAAGGGCAAGCTGACGCCGAACGCGCGCACCTCGTTCCGCTGGGTGCCGAATGGCATCCCCGGCGTCGAGACGCGGCTGCCGATCCTGTTCTCCGAGGGTGTGTCCAAGGGACGGATCACCTTGCAAAAATTCGTCGAGCTGACCGCGACCAACCATGCGCGCATCTACGGCCTGTACCCGCGCAAGGGCTCGATCGGCGTCGGCTTCGATGCCGACATCGCGCTGTGGGACCCGAAGCTGACCCGGAAGATCCAGCAGGCCGATCTGCACCACGGCTCGGACTACACGCCGTGGGAAGGTTTTGACGTCACCGGCTGGCCGGTGACGACGATCGCGCGCGGTCGTGTGGTCTACGAGGGCGGCAAGATCGTCGGCGACAAGGGTGCCGGCGAGGTGCTGAGCCGCGGCAAGTCGAGCCTGGTCTAATCAGTCACGTCGAAGCGATGTGACTGATCACATCGGCTCGATGCCGATCTTCTTGATGATCCCGGCCCATTTCGTAGTCTCTGACGTCATGAAGTCCGTCAGTCCATGCGAATCCATCAGCAGCGGCTCGGCGCCCTGTTCGACGAAGAGCGCCCGGACCTTCGGATCGTTCACGGCTTCGACCATCGCCTTGTAGAGCTTGTCGACGACCACCTTGTCGGTATTTGCGGGCGCGAGCAGCGCGAGCCAGGCGGCGCTCTCGTAATTCTTCAGGCCGGCCTCGGCCGCAGTCGGCACGTCCGGCAGCGCGGTCATGCGCTTGTCGTTGGCCACCGCGAGCGGGCGGGCGTCGCCGCTCTTGATCAGGCCGAGGACGTTGGGCAGCAGCTGGAAGCCGAGCGGGACTTGCCCCGCAATGAAATCGGGCGTGTAGGCGGCGATGTTGCGGTAGGGCACGTGGGTGAGCTCGGTGCCGGTGAGCTGCTCGAAATAGGCCGCCGCCAGATGCTGCGACGAGCCGACGCCGACCGTGCCGTAGTTCAGCTCGCGCGGATGCGCCTTGGCGTAGTCGATCAGCTCCGCCAGCGATTTCGGCGGCAGCTTTGAATTGATCACGATGACGTTTGGCAGCGTCGCGAACAGGCCGATCGGGGCGAGATCCTTCAGCGGGTCGTAAGGCAGGTCCTTGTAGAGCGCCTTGTTCGCAGCCAGCGGGCCGGAGGTGCTCATCAGCAAGGTGTAGCCGTCGGGCGCCGCATGCGCTGCGGCCGCGGTGCCGATATTGCCGCCGGCGCCGGGGCGATTGTCGACCACAAAAGCCTGTCCTGTTGATGCCGACATGCGGTTGAGCAGGATGCGCGTGATGACGTCGCTGGCACTGCCGCCGGCAAAGGGCACGAGCACCTGCACCGGGCGGGCGGGATAGTCTTGCGCCTGCGCAGGATGCAGCCCGGCGGCGGCTGCGAGCAGGGCGCCACCACCGAGCGAGAGCAGCGACCTGCGATCGGGACGAAAACTGTCAGCGAGCCGCGCTGTGTTGTCGGTGCTCTTGCTGTGACCGGACCGTGCCATCTTGGACTGAATCTCCCGACTGTCTCTTTATGCGAGCGCCGGGATCGTCCGAGAGTCGGGATGAAGCCAGGCTGCGCTTTCTGTGCCTGGAGCGTAGCGAGCAGGCCGCCGCATTCGTCATGCCTGCTCGTCTCAAAACTTACCAACCCGTCTCATTCTGCAGCGGCGCGACATCATGTCCGTGCGGTGAGGTGGCGTACTGCGAGGGACCGGGGTTGCCGCGAAGACGGTGTGCTCCCTCTCCCGCTTGCGGGTGAGGGCTGGGGTGGGGGTGCATCCGCGATCGAGACGCTCCCCGTATGGAGAGAGCCCCCACCCGGCGCTTCGCGCCGACCTCCCCCGCAAGCGGGAGAGGTGCAGCGGAGCGCGCCGCGAGATCGATCAGATTTGCGGTCTCTCCTAATCCAGCCCGGTCTTGCCGGGTGCCCAATAGGCTTTGGCCTTGATCCGCGACGATGCGACGCCCGCCGCTTTCAGGGTGCGGCTGACGCGTTGGATCGAGGACGCCTTGCCGGTCAGCACGAACTGCGCTCCATTTGCAGCAAGGCGCAAAAATTCCGCCTCGACGGTCGCAAGGTGGGCATCGCCGGCATTACGCGCGATCAATCGCGCTTCGTTGAGATGGATTGCTTCCAGCACGTGCCGTGCCTCGACGATTTCGGTCGCTTCGAACATGTGGAGTGCCCCGCCGGCGTGTAGATTGCTGCGCAGCGCCGCGGCAAGGCCGAACGAGGTTTCATCGCCGAACAAGACGACGGGCGGCATCAGGCCGGCAAGATCGAGCGAGCGGCGAGGGCCGAAGAACTGGCAGGTGTCGCCGTCGCGCAAGCCGCTCGCCCAGCGGCTGCCGGGGCCGTCGCCGTGCGTGAAGGCGAGGAGACGCGTCCGGCCGTGGGCGGTGTCCCACGACATCGGCGTGTAGGTGCGTGCGCTGAGGCCCGCGCCCATCGCGACCTGGACCTTCTGGCCGGCGGTCCATACCACGTCCTTCAGCGCTTCGCTTTCGAGCGCGATGAGCCGAAAGCGTGGCGAGAGCGTCTCGACCGAGGTGACGCGCGCAGGACGCATCAGCCATCGCAGCAGCATGCGCGTGACCCGTCCTGGCGGGACAAGTGATGGCTCGGAGATTTGCGGCATCTGACTTGGTTCGTTCAATATCTTGCCTTGTCCCAGGTCTGGCTCCTGGATGATCAGGTCCTGATCGTGAGCTCGTTGCCGCGGCCGGGATCGAACGGCAGCGACAGCGAGAGGTAGCCGTTTTGGGGATCCCTGACGTAGTCGATGTAGCCGGAAGCTTCCTCGAACGCGTTCTCGCCGACGATGAGCGCCCCACGCTTCAGCTGCGGCTCCAGCAATTGCAGAACGGGAAGATAGAGGGTGAAGGCACCGTCGAGCATCACCATGTCGATCTCACCGACCCCGGACGCGAGCGTTTCGCGGGCATCGCCGAGCCGGAACTCGACGAGACCGGCGAGCCCGGCGGCCGCGGCGTTGGCGCGGGCCCGCTCGATCTTGCCGGGTTCGAGATCAGTGCCGATCAGGAGGCCGCCGCCCATGTCGCGCAGCGCGGCTGCCATGTAGATCGCGGAAATCCCCATCGATGAGCCGAACTCGATGATGCGTGTCGCCTTGCAGGCGCGGGCGCACATGTAGAGGAAGCGTCCGAACCGCGGCGAGACACTGAGGAAGTTGCCGGCAAATCTCCGATAGACGTCGTTGAGGTCGCGGTTCTCGGCCGCGATGGCCTGGCCGATCATCTCTTCGCGGCTGCTCGCCTCGTTCGCGAAGGCCTGCATCAGCGGCGCATCGGCGATCTCCGCCTCCCGATGAAGGCGCCGGAGGACGTCGGCGACGCGGCCCGTGCTGAGTGAATCCATGGTGGTCGGCTCCTTGCATGCGCGAGACTGCGCTTCGGAGCTTCGATACGAGATCGCACCCCTGGTGCGCATTCCGCGAACGGGACAATCGATTGCGATTTCCGGTCAGTGTGCGCGGCGTTCGGCGAGATAGCGCGCCGGCGGCTTGCCCAGTGCCTTGCGGAACATGGTGACGAAGGCGCTGGCGCCCTCGTAACCGAGGTCGAGGGCGACCGCCTGGACCGATGCCCCCTGGTCGAGGCGCTGAAGCGCGATCAGGATGTGGAGCTGCTGGCGCCAGCGGCCGAAGCTCATGCCGGTCTCGCGTTGCAGGATGCGGGTGAGGGTGCGCGGAGCCACCGCGATGCGACGGCCCCAATCCTCGATCGTCGCGCGATCGGACGGATTTTCCATCATCGCACGCGCAATCCGGCGCAGCCTGGAATCGGCCGGCATCGGGAAGCGCAGCTCCTCGGCGGGCGCGGCTGCGAGCTGGTCGAGCAGCACCGTGGCGATGCGGCCGTCGGCACCGTCGACGTCATACATCACGGGCATGTTGGTCGCATGCACCAGCAGATTGGCCAGCAAGGGCGAGATCGACAGCGCGCAGCATTGCCGCGGCAATGTCGGGGCCGCATCCGGCTCGACGAAAAGGCAATACATCTCGACGTCGCCGACCACGCTGACGCTATGCGGGACGGTGCCTGGAATCCACACCGCGCAGCGCGGCGGCACGATCCAGACGCCGTGGCCGGCCTCCAGCCTGACGATGCCGCGCATGGTCAGGACCAACTCGTCCTTGCGATGCGCGTGCATGGCCAGCTCCATGCCCTTCGTGAGCACGCGACCGCCGAAAGCGGCGAGCGCACGCGGCACGGTTTCAGGGTCGAAGTCCCCGAGATCATCGGGCACGATATGGTCGTCGTTGAGCTGGAAGAAGGGCATGGCGGGAGGATGCGGATACAGGCGCGATCGGTTACATCGACAATATCGGTCCGCGAGGGCGAATTTCAACGCAGCAGGCCGGACCCTCGATGGGTTCTAACCGCGCCGCTGCCGTAGCGTCCTGCGCGCCTTGCGAGACGCGTTCGCGCTGCCGGAGGACGGCTCCACGAATTTGCTCGCAACGGCTGCGGCCTGCGCGAGATCATGGCTGATGACGTCAAGCACCGCCTTGGCCGCGACCGACACGGCGCGCCTGGGGTGATGCACCCAGGCGATCGAGCGCACGATCCGCTGCGCGTCGAAACGATGAGCCCGGATGGCGCCGCTCGCCAGCGATTGCCGGAGCGCGATCGTCGGCAGGACCGTCGCGAAATCTGTGGTGGCAATGACGTCGCAGAGCGCGGGCAGCGTGTCGAGCTCGAGCCGCGGGCGCAGGTCGATGCCGATGGCGGCGGCGTGCTCGTCGAGGATCAGCCGCAGGCCGTGGCGCTTGGACGGCAGCACCAGGTCGACATTCGCGATGTGGTCGAAGCGCAGCTTTGCCGGCGGCCTGAGGGGGCTGTCCTTGCGGCAGGCGAACACCATCTCCTCGTCCATGATGCGGTGCGCGGCGAGCGCCGTCTTCCGGCGCGGCACGTTGATCAGCGCGAAATCGAGCTGGCCGGTATTGACCCAGTCCACCAGCGTCTCGGTGTAACCCTCGCAGGCCGACAGCGTGATCTCGGGATAGCGGCTGGCGACGGTCGCCGACGAACTCGCCATCGTGCTCTGCGCCACCGAGGTGATGAGGCCGACCGAGACGCGGCCCGAAATGCGCCCGCCGAGCTGGGCCATCTCCTGCCGTGCATATTCGGCATCGCGCACGATCGGCGCCGTCAGCCGCACCAGCGCTTCGCCGGCGCTGGTCAGCGTCATGCCCTGAACGCTGCGGTCGAACAGCTTTTGGCCGAGCTCGGCCTCGAGCTTGGCGATCTGCATGCTCAGCGCCGGCTGCACGATATTGAGCTGGCGCGCCGCCCGAGTGACGTTCTTTTCCTCAGCCAGGCACAGGAAGTATTGCATCTGCCGGAGTTCCACGGGAGCCGTCCTTCGCGTGCCAGTCTTGCTTCCGCTCCATCATCTCAGATGATGAATGTTATAATCAATCATTATTTGTGATGATGGGTTGGATTGCCTAGTCTTGATGCCATGGGGCGCGGCCCCGGGAGCGAAACCAAAGATATGCAGGACGCCAGCCCCAAGCGGATGATCATCGGCATTTCCGGCGCCTCCGGCGTCACCTATGGCGTGCGCCTGCTCCAGCTGCTGCGCAATGCCGGGGTCGAGACTCACCTCGTGATGTCCAAGACGGCCGAACTGACCTTTGCGTATGAAACCGATCTGAAAATTGCCGAGGTGAGGGAACTCGCCCATGTCTGCCACGCCATCGACGACATGGCCGCCGCGATCTCCAGCGGCTCGTTCCGTACCGCCGGCATGATCGTGGCGCCGTGCTCGATGCGCTCGATGTCGGAGATCGCCTCGGGCGTCACCACGACGCTGCTCACCCGCGCGGCCGACGTCGTGCTGAAGGAACGCCGCCGCCTGGTCCTGATGGTGCGCGAGACCCCGCTGCACACCGGACATCTCAGGACAATGACGGCGCTGTCGGAGATGGGCGCGATCATCGCGCCGCCGGTGCCGGCCTTCTACGCCAAGCCTGATAATCTCGAAGACATGGTCGAGCACACCGTCGGCCGCGTGCTGGATCTGTTCGACATCGATATCGGCGTGGTGCGCCGCTGGGGTGAGGACGAGGCGCTGAAGCGCCGCACGCAGCTCCGCAAGATCGCGCCCTGACCTGAAGACGCCAAGGAAGCTCATCACATGCAAATGGAAACTCCGGCCGGAACAGCTGCGAAGGCGCAAGCCGATCTGCGCAGCTGGCTCGCTTATCTCGCCGGGCGCGGCAAGCTCGCTATCGCGCGCGAGGGCATTGGACTTGCCGACGAACTCGCGGCCGTCGCCAAGCGGCTGGAGCGCGACAGCGCCGTGCTGTTTCCGCGGCCCGATGGGCACGCAATTCCTGTTGTCGTCAACCTCTTCGCCGGCCGGGACTGGGTTGCCGAGTCCATCGGCGTGACCGAGGACCAATTGCTGCCGCGCTTTCTGGTCGCCGCAAGCCATCCGCTGCCGACGCATGAGGTCATGAGCGGCCCGGTGCAGGACGTGGTTCATGAGGACGTCGACTTGCTGCGCCAGCTTCCGGTGCCCAAGCATAATGAGCGCGACAGCGGTCCCTACATCACCGCCGGCCTCCTGATCGCGCGCAATCCCAAGACGGGCGTGCAGAACGTCTCGATCCACCGCTGCCAGATCTCCGGCAAGAACCGCATCGGCGTGCTGCTGCTGCCGCGGCACACCTTCTCCTATTATCGCCTCGCCGAGGAACTGGGCCAGGCGCTGGAGATCGCGATCGTGATCGGCGCGCATCCGGCGTTGATGCTGGCCTCGCAGGCGATTGCCGCGCTCGACGAGGACGAGATGGCGATCGCCGGCGCGCTGTTAGGTGCGCCCGTCGATGTCGTGAAGTGCCGGACCAATTCGGTCCGTGTTCCCGCGCACGCGGAGATCGTGATCGAGGGGCGAATCCTTCAGGGCGTGCGAGAGCCGGAAGGGCCGTTCGGCGAATTCCCCCAATATTACGGCCCGCGCGCCAATCGCGAGGTGATCGAGGTCGATGCGATCACGCATCGCAAGGCGCCGATCTTCCACACCATCGTCGGCGGCGGCTTCGAGCATCTGATCCTCGGCGGCGTGCCGCGCGAGGCGACGCTGCTGCAGCATCTGCGGCGGAGCTTCCCTGGCGTGATCGACGTTCGCCTGACGCGCGGCGGCACCTGCCGTTATCATCTCGCGATCAAGATCGACAAGGCCAATGACGGCGAGCCCAAGAACATCATGATGTGCGCGTTCGGCGCGCATTACGACATCAAGCAGGTCGTCGTGGTGGACAAGGACGTCGACATCTCCTCATCCGACGAGATCGAATGGGCGGTGGCGACGCGCTTCCAGGCCGATCGCGACCTCATGGTCGTCTCGGGCGCGCTCGGCTCGAAACTCGATCCGACCACCGACAACGGCATCGGCGCCAAGATGGGGCTCGATGCGACCGCTCCGGTCAGCGCGCCCGAACTCGCCTTCAAGCGCATCCGCGTCAAGGGCGAGGAGGACGTCGATCTCGCAACCGCCTTGCAGGCCGACCCCGGTGCGGCGGTCGCGCAACTGCTTGCGGAGGCGCGGGCATGAGCGGGGCATCGCCCGCCTGCGACTTGCGTCTTTGTGCGCGGTTGGAATATGAAGCTGGTGCGGCCTATCATGCCGCGCCAACGAAACAATCATTTTGCAGCGCAATGCTGCCGGGAGGATGGAACTGATGTCGACGGCCCTGCGCATCGCTCATGGCGCTTTCGGCAGGGTCGCTCTGCTCGACATGGATCGTTCGCTGGTCCGCCACGCCCATCATCATTGCCACGTCCTGCTCAAGGTCGAGGGCGCCGACACGCAGTTTTTGGTCGGCGACCAGGTCACGCCGCTGACGGACACTGCCGCCGTGCTCGTCGACGGCTGGAAGCCGCACGCTTACGTGCATGACGCCAATCGCCCGCGCACGCTGATCATGGCGCTCTATATCGAGCCGGTATGGCTGAAGGAGTTCCGTCCAGGCTGGGCCGCGAGCGGCGCGCCCGGCTTTTTCGAGCGGCCCTCGGGCGAGGTGTCGCCGCGCATCCGCCAGCTGACGCTGCATCTCGCCGCTGAAATGATGGCGAATCCGGATGCGGTGCGCACCCACGAGCAGACACTGTCCGACCTGATGATCGCGGTGATCGAGCGCTTCACGCCCTGGCGCAGCTTTCCGACCTCGATCCGCGGCATGAGCGCGGTGAGCTGCGACTGGCGTATTCGCCGCGCCATGGACGCGATGCGCGTGCAGGATTCCCATTCCAACGTCGATCAGTTCGTGAAGGGTGCGGGCCTGTCGCGCGCGCAGTTCTTCCGCCTGTTCGAGACCTCGCTCGGCGTCTCGCCAAAAATCTATCTCAACGTCGTCCGCATGGAGCGCGCGCTCGAGGCCGTCATGCGCGAGGACACGCCGCTCGGTGAGCTCAGCGAGCGCTTTGGCTTTCCGGAGCCGGCGCATTTCACGCGCTTCTTCCGCGATCACGCCGGCGTCAGCCCGCGCGAGTTTCGCAACGTCTCGCGTCTTGCTGGCTGAGTCTTGCCGGCTGATATTGCGCTGCACGCGCGCAAATGAGACGATTTGGTAAGTCGTGAGAGCGGGCGGTATGGCTCCCGCATCCCCAGTCCTGACATCTGTCACCGTCGCGTCAAAGAACGCGTCGGGAGGTATGCCGGGATATGCTGCAGGCGGTCACATCCGCAAATCGTGAAAGCGGCGATCAGCCGTGGGTCGGACGTTCGATCGAGCGCGTCGAGGATGCCGCGCTGCTCGCCGGCCGCGGCCGCTTCATCGACGATCTCGGCGTTGCGCCCGGCACGTTGCACGCGACCATCCTGCGCTCGCCGCACGCGCATGCCGATATTCTCTCGATCGATGTTGATGCCGCAAAGAGCCTGCCGGGCGTTGCGGCGGTTCTGACCGGCACCGACGTCAAGGCCGTGACCACGAGCCTGGTCGTCGGCGTGAAGGCGCCGGTCGAGTGCTGGCCCATCGCGATGGACCGCGTGCGCTATGTCGGCGAGCCGGTGGCAATCGTTGTAGCGATTGATCGCGCGCGTGCTGAGGATGCCGCGGAGCTGATCAACGTCGAATATCGCCCGCGTGGCGCCGTCGTCGATCCGCTCGGCGCGATCGTATCAGGCGCGCCGGTGCTCCATGACGGCTTTCCCGGCAATCTCGCCAGCGATCGCTCGTTTCGTTATGGCGATCCCGAGAAAGCCTTCGCGGAGGCGCCGCATCGCTTCTCCATCGACATCCGCTATCCCCGCAACTCCTGCACACCGATCGAGACCTATGGCGTCGTCGCCTCGCATGATGCGGGTGAGGATGCGTTCGAGGTGCTCGCCAATTTCCAGGGCCCGTTCAGCATCCACACGGTGATTGCGCGTGCGCTAAAGGTGCCGGGCAACCGGCTGCGGCTGCGCACGCCGCCGGATTCCGGCGGCAGTTTCGGCGTCAAGCAGGGAGTGTTTCCCTACATCGTGCTGATCGCGGCGGCGGCGCGTATCACCGGCCGGCCGGTGAAGTGGATCGAGGACCGGCTCGAGCATCTCACCGCGTCGGTCTCGGCGACCAATCGCGCGACGACCCTGTCGGCGGCGGTCGCAGCCGACGGAAAAATCCTCGCGCTGGACTGGGACCAGGTCGAGGATTGTGGCGCGCATCTGCGCGCGCCCGAGCCGGCGACGCTCTATCGCATGCACGGCAATCTGACCGGCGCCTACGACATCCGCAATGTCAAGATCCGCAACCGTGTGGTCGTCACCAACAAGACGCCGACGGGCCTCAACCGCGGCTTCGGCGGGCCGCAGGTCTATTTCGCGCTGGAGCGACTGGTCCAACGCATCGCGATCGGCCTCAGGCTTGATCCGCTCGATGTCATCAAGCGCAATCTGATCGGTGCAGGCAGCTTTCCCTATCGCACCGCGACCGGTGCGTTGCTCGATTCCGGCAATTACCAGGAAGCCGTCGCGCGCGCGGTCGAGCACGGCAGGCTTGCCGAACTGAAAGCGAGGCGCGATGAGGCGCGGGCGCAGGGGCGCCTCTACGGCATCGGCTTCACCGCCGTGGTCGAGCCCAGCGTCTCCAACATGGGCTACATCACCACCGTGTTGACGGCGGCCGAGCGCCGCAAGGCCGGTCCGAAGAACGGTGCGCAGGCGACCGCGACGGTCGGCCTCGATCCGGTCGGAAGCGTCACGGTTCACGTGGCGTCGGTGCCGCAGGGGCAGGGCCATCGCACCGTGTTGTCGCAGGTCGTTGCCGACGTGTTCGGGCTTGCGCCGAAGGACATCCGCGTCAACACCGAGATCGACACCGCCAAGGACGCCTGGTCGATCGCATCGGGCAACTACGCCAGCCGGTTCGCCGCGGCGGTGGCGGGCACGGCGAAGATTGCTGCCGAGCGCGTCGCCGGCCGTCTCGCGCGTATTGCCGCCAGCCAGCTCAACGTCGAAGCCGCGGACATCGTGTTCGCAAAGGGCTTCGTTGCCTCAAAACGCAATCCAGAGAACCGCATCGCGTTCTCTCGCGTGGCCGCGCTCAGCCATTGGTCGCCGGGCTCGCTGCCTGACGAGGCCGGCCAGACCATCCGCGAGACCGCGTTCTGGACGCCCCCGGAATTGACGCCGCCCGACGAGGACGACCGCATCAACTCTTCGCTCTGCCACGGCTTCATCTTCGATTTCTGCGGCGTCGAGATCGACCGGGTCACGCTGGGGACGCGGATCGACCGCTATGTCACGATGCATGACTGCGGCACCATTTTGCATCCGGGCATGGTCAACGGCCAGATCCGCGGCGGTTTTGCCCAGGCGCTCGGCGCCGCGCTCCTTGAAGAATATGCCTATGCCGAGGACGGCAGCTTTCTGACGGGAACGCTCGCCGACTATCTGCTGCCGACCACGACCGAGGTGCCCGAGCCCGAGATTTTTCACATGGAGACACCGTCGCCGTTCACGCCGCTCGGCGCCAAGGGTGTGGGCGAAGGCAATTGCATGTCGACGCCGGTGTGCCTTGCGAACGCGGTCGCGGATGCGCTCGGCGTCGCCGATATCACCCTGCCGCTGGTGCCGGCGCGGCTCGCGGAGCTCGTGCGCGGCGCCGAGCCGCCGCCGCCCGCGGGTGGCGCGAGCGCCGCGGCCGTGCGTGGGGGCGACCGGCGGCTACGCGGCGAGGGACAGACTGCGGTGAAGGGCGCGCCCGAGCAGGTCTGGGCCATGCTGCTCGATCCCGCGACGCTGCAATCGGTCATTCCCGGCTGCCAGCGCGTCGACAAGATCACCGAGACGCATTTCCGCGCCGACGTCACGCTCGGCATCGGCCCCGTCACCGGACGCTATCGCGCCGATGTCGAGCTGTTCGATCTCGATGCGCCGCGCACGGCGACCTTGCGCGGCCGCGCCACCGGCGCGCTCGGTTTCGGCAATGCCGAGGGACGCATCATGCTCGCGCCCGACGGCAACGGCGGAACCACGCTCACCTACAGCTATGACGCCGCCATCGGCGGCAAGGTCGCGAGCATCGGCGGCCGCCTGCTCGATGGCGCGACGCGCGTGATCATCGGGCAGTTCTTCACCGCGCTGGCGCGGAAGGCCGGCGGCGGTGGCGCCGAGGGAGCCGGCTTCTCGCTGTTCGCGCTGCTGGCAAAGCTCGGCAGCCTGTTCGGGGGGCGTCGATGAAGCCGCCCACGTTCGACTATCTCCGTGCCGGGAGCGTGGGTGAGGTTCTCGAGGGCCTGGCGCAACAAGGCGGTGATGCGCGCATTCTCGCCGGCGGGCAGTCGCTGATGGCGATGCTCAACATGCGCCTGGCCAAGCCAAAATTGCTGATCGACATCATGCGCCTCGAGGAACTCCGCCAGATCGAGCGGAAGGGAGATACCGTGATCATCGGCGCCGGCGCGCGCCAGGCCGATCTGCTCGCATGGCCCGAACTCGCCGAGGCACTGCCGCTGGTGTCGCTGGCGCTGCCCTGGGTCGGGCACATGCAGACGCGCAGCCGCGGCACGATCTGCGGCTCGCTCGCGCATGCCGATCCCAGCGCCGAGATGCCGCTGGCGCTGGTCGCGCTCGGCGGCGAGGTGTTCTTGCGCAACACCAGACGCCGCCGCCGCATTGCCGCCAAGGACTTCTTCGCCGGCATGATGCTGACGGCGCGCGCCGAGGACGAGCTGATCGAGGGCATCTCGCTGCCTGTCGTCAAGGGAGCGCGCGTCGCCTTCCGCGAGGTCGCACGCCGTCACGGCGATTTTGCGATCGTCGCCTGCGCCGCGATGAAGACGCAGGCCGGCGTACGGCTCGCCGTCGGCGGCGTCGCGGACGTGCCGATCGCGCGCGACTGGCCGGAGCTCGAGGGTACCGCGCTCGACGATGCGCTGAATGCCTTCGCCTGGGAGCTTGGTGCCCGCGACGATGTCCACGCCACCGCGCGCTACCGTCGAGATCTCGTGCGCATGATCGGCCGCGACCTGATCGGCGAGGTGCTGCAATGACCCGGCTCAAGGCAGATCAGCGCCATGCCGTGCGGTTCTCGCTGAACGGCAAGCCTGTCGAGGACGAGGCTGAGCCGCGCATGCTGCTCTCCGATTTCCTGCGCCATCAGCTGGGGGCGACCGGCACGCATGTCGGCTGCGAGCACGGCGTCTGCGGCGCCTGCACCGTCGTCGTCGACGGGATGCTGACGCGGTCCTGCTTGACGCTGGCGGCACAGGTCGACGGCTGCGAGCTGAAGACTGTCGAAGGGCTCGCGCCGTCGGCCGACCGGCTCGGCGTGCTGCAGCAGGCGTTTCGCCGCAACCACGCGCTCCAGTGCGGGTTCTGCACCGCCGGCATCCTGATGTCGCTCGACCATTATCTCTCGAGGCATCCGACTCCGTCCGAGGCGGAGATCCGCGATCTCCTCAGCGGGCATATCTGCCGCTGCACCGGCTACACCCCGATCATCCAGGCGGCGCTTGAAGCAGCCGCAGAGCTCACTTCATCCAAAAAAGAGACCTCGAATGCTTGATCTCGCCAGCAGCTTCATGGCCAGCGCCGCGCGCGATCCCCAGACAATCGCCCTGGTCGACGGTGATCTCCGCCTGACCTACAGGCAATGGTACGACAAGATTTCCGCGCTGGTGGCATCGTTCGACCGTCTCGGCCTCAAGCCCGGCGATCACGTGGTCACGCTGCTGCAGAACCGCTGGGAAGCCGCGACGCTGCACTGGGCCTGCCAGTTCGCAGGCCTTGTGATCACGCCCATCAACTGGCGCGCCAAGGCCGATGAGCTCGATTACTGCATCGAGAACGCCGAGGCCTGCGGGCTGGTCTTTCAGGACATCTCTGCGGAGGCGGTGCAGGGGTCGGCGCTGGCAGGCAAGCTGCTCCGCGTGTCCGTCGATCCCGGACCAGGCGAGGCGATCGGCTTTGCCGACCTGATCAAGGGCAGTGCGCCTGACGCAGCGCCGCGCGTCGGCGCCGATGCCTGGTCGATCATGCTCTACACCTCAGGCACGACCTCGCGCCCGAAAGGCGTGCCGCGCCGGCACCGCGCCGAACGCGCCGCCGCAATTGCCCACGTTGCGCAAAATCTCTATCGCCGCGGCGAGCGCACGCTCGGCGTGATGCCGCTCTATCATACCATGGGCGTCCGCTCGCTGCTGGCGATGTCGCTGATCGGCGGCAGCTTCATCTGCCTGCCACGCTATGACAGCCGCCAGGCGCTGGCGCTTATCGAGAAGGAAGAGATCAGCAACCTCTATCTGGTGCCGACGCTCTATCATGATCTCGTCCATCACGAGGCCTTTGCCAGGACCGACATCTCCAGTGTCCGCAAGCTCGGCTTCGCCGGCGCATCGATGACCGATGGCCTGCTGAAGAAGCTGAACGACGCGTTCAAGCCGGAGTTGTTCGTCAACCATTACGGCAGCTCCGAGATCTACACCTTCACGATCGACCAGAACGCGGCGGCAAAACCCGGCTCGGCCGGCAAGGCGGGCCTGAACCAGCACGTCAAGGTCGTACGCATCGGTGCGAAATCGGTCGCCGAGCTCGCCGCAGTCGGCGAGGAGGGCGAGATCATCGCCACGCTTGCCGGTGACGAGGCGTTCGAAGGCTATTGGCGCCGCCCCGAGGCGGACGCGAAATCCTTGCGCGATGGTTGGTACTTCACCGGCGACACTGGCCTCATTGATCCCGACGGCGATCTGTTCGTCACCGGCCGTGTCGACGACATGATCATCACCGGCGGCGAGAATGTCTCGCCGGTCGAGATCGAGAGCTGCCTGTCGCTGCATCCCGCCGTGGACGAGGTCGCGGTGGTCGGCGTCACTGATGAGAAATGGGGCAAGGTCGTCGCCGCCTTTGTCAAGCGCAACCGCGCGGTGTCGGAAGTTGAGCTGGAGCAGTTCTGCCGCAGCTCGGGCCTCGCGAATTTCAAGCGGCCACGCCGCTACGTCTTCGTCGACGCGATTCCCAAATCGCCGGTCGGCAAGCTGCTGCGGCGACTGCTCGTCGCCGGAGAATACGAGGCCGAACGCCTGCCGCCATCGGACGCGGCCTGATCATCAGTCATCAACAGAAGGAAGAGCAAATGCCGTCACCCTATACATTCGCCGATCCCCGGCTCGCCAAACTCGACGGGTTCAAGGTCGAGATCGACGAGGCGCATGAGCGCGCCGACATCGTTTTGGGACGGCCGCCCTACAATGTCGTGGCGATGCCGCAGCGCGATCAGCTGCGCCTGACCTTCGAGACGCTGGACGAGGATCCGCGCGTGCGCGTCATCGTCGTGCGCGGCGAGGGCGAGCATTTCTCCAGTGGCGGCAATATCGGCGGCTTCATGGAGGCGAGCCCGGAGCACGTCTCCAAGCTCGCCTGGAACATCGCAGCCCCCGCGCGCTGCGCAAAGCCCGTGATCGTCGCCAATCGCGGCTATTGCTTCGGCGTCGGCTTCGAGCTGTCGCTGGCCTGCGATTTCCGCATCGCCTCGGAGACCACGCAATACGCGTTGCCGGAGCAGAAGCTGGGCCAGATTCCCGGCTCCGGCGGCTCGGCCCGTCTGCAGAAGATGGTCGGCATCACGCGCACCAAGGACATCGTGATGCGCTCCAAGCGCATCTCGGCCAAGCAGGCCTATGAGTGGGGCATCGCTACCGAATGCGTGCCGGATGCCGAGCTCGAGAAGGCGACCGACCGGCTCGTCGACGAGCTCCGCACCTTCTCGCCGCTGGCCCAGCGCACTGCCAAGAAGCTGCTCAACGACACCGAGGATTCGACGCTGGCGATCGCCATCGAGCTCGAAGGTCATTGCTACAGCCGCCTGCGCCAGTCGGACGACTTCAAGGAGGGCGTCGAGGCCTTCAATGCCAAGCGTCCGCCGAAATTCACCGGCCGCTGAGACGCGCACGAAGATTGCCGCGGTTCGCAATGGCGCGAGCCGCGGCTTGTTTCAAAACGGGGGAGGTCAAACAACATGGCTGAGATGGATATGCCGGTCGCCGGTGCCGAGGCATCAGCGGATAACAAGCAGATGGTCAGTGCGATTATCGCCTCGGTGCTCGGATGGGCGCTCGATCTGTTCGATTTGTTCATTCTGCTCTACGTGGCGCCGGTCGTCGGCGCGCTGTTCTTTCCGTCGAGCAATGCCGCGCTGTCGCTCGCCGCGGTTTACGGCTCTTTCGCCGTGACGCTGCTGATGCGGCCGCTCGGCTCGGCGGTGTTCGGCCATTTCGCCGACGTGCACGGCCGCAAGCAGGCCATGCTGGTTGCCATCATCGGCGTCGGCCTCAGCACGGCGGCGTTCGGACTGTTGCCGACCATCGCGCAAGTCGGTGTGATCGCGCCGGTCATCTTCCTGGTGCTTCGCCTGGTGCAGGGCATCTTCGTCGGCGGCGTCGTTGCATCCACCCACACGATCGGCACCGAATCCGTGCCGCCGCATTGGCGCGGTGCGATGTCGGGCCTGGTCGGCGGTGGCGGTGCCGGCATCGGCGCGCTGCTGGCATCCTTCATCTTCCTGATCACGTCCTCGGTCTTCCCCGGCGACGCCTTTGCGGTGTGGGGCTGGCGCTTCATGTTCTTCTCGGGGCTGCTGAGCTCGTTGCTCGGCTGGTTCATCTTCCGCAACCTCGAAGAGTCGCCATACTTCAAGGAGCTCAAGCGCCAGCAAGGCAACAAGCAGGCGAAGGTGTCGAAGGCACCGGTCAAGGACGTGTTCTCCGGCGAGTATCGCGGCGTGCTGCTGGTCAACCTGCTGATCACGTTTGGTGGCGGCGCCGGCTACTACCTGTCGTCAGGCTATCTGCCGAGCTTCCTGAAGGTGATCAACGCGGTCCCGAACCAGACCTCGTCGCTGATCCTGATGGGCGCGAGCGTGTCGGCGTTCTTCGCCGCGGTGCTGGTGGGCGCGCTGAGCGACCGTATCGGACGCAAGAAGACGTTCCTGATGATCGGTGTCCTCGCGGCGGTTCTCTTGCCGCTGTGCTATCTCAATCTCGCGGGGACCAAGGACGCGACGCAGATCACGCTTTATGCGCTCGCGATTGCCTTCATCGGCAATGCCGGCTATGCGCCGGTGCTGATCTTCCTGAACGAGCGGTTTCCGACCGCGCTGCGAGCGAGCGGTACCGGCCTGTCCTGGAACATCGGCTTCGCGCTGGGCGGCATGATGCCGACCTTCGTCTCGCTGGTGAGCGGGAGTCCTGCGGAGATCCCGATGTCGCTGGCTTACTTCGCCGTCGGCGTGTTCGTGATCTATTTGATCGGGGCTGTCGTGATTCCCGAGACCAAGGGCAACTTCCGCTAGGCCAAATTGGCCCGGCTGCAAGGGCCGCCACCTACCCATCGATGACCGTCACCCTGAGGTGGCCGCTTCTTCAGCGGCCCTGGAAGGGCGACGGCCCGGGTGCATCCCGGCCGTGCATCCTTCGAGGCTCCCGATGGGGCGCGCTGCGTCCCGTCACTCGCACCTCAGGATGGCGGGATTGGTAGTGCCGCTGTTGCGCAGCCTTGGCGGCGCCCTCTCAGTTCGTCGGCCCATCGCCCTTGATCGCGAACGTGGTGGCCTTCAGCTTGGTCATTCCGAACTTGTCGAACAGCTTGTCATAGGTGCCGTCGGCGCGGGCCGCGGTGAGGGCGTCGGCGAAAGCCTGCGCGAGCAGCTTGTCGCGGAACGCAAAGGTGATGTCGGTGCCGGCGATGTCACGCACCCAGATCTTTGCGATGCCTTTCTTCTCGAGCTCGTTCGCGGTTTCGTTGATGTTCAGCGCAGCCTCGAGCTGGCCGGCGCGAAGCGCGGCCGAGGTTGCGGTGACAGTGGTGAAGGTGCGCAACTCGACCGGCTTGAGGCCCTTGGCCTCCATCGCCGCGTTGAGTTCGCGGGCTTTCCGCTCCATGTAGGTCGCGGATTCGAGGCCGACCACGCGACCGGCTAGATCCTCGAATTTTTCGACCTTCAGGCTCGAGGAGGGATCGGTGTAGATGCTGATGGCCTGTTGTGCGTAGGGTACCAGATAGAGCATCTTCGAACGCTCCTCGGTCCAGAACAGGCCGGTGTTGATGGTGTCGAACCGGCCGGAGCGCAGCGCCGGGATCATCGGCGGGAAGTCCATACGCAGGAAGACAGCCTCGACGCAGAGGCGCTTGGCGATCTCGCGCGCGAGCTCGACATTCAGGCCCTGCAACTCGCCCTTGTCGTCGACGAATTGCTGCGGCGGCAGGGTCGGGTTGATCGACATCTGCCATTTCGGCGCCTCGATCAGGCTCGATGCCGGCACCTTTGGCGTGCAGGTCTGGGCGCCGGCCGCTTGCGTCAGGCCGATCAGGACGGCGAGGGCGGAGAAGGTTTTTGCAAATCGCATCAAATTACTCCTGTCAAATCGTGGGTGGCAGTTGAGCCGTCTCCGGTCCGACGTCTTTTTCCTTACGTTACCTGGTCGCCGGCGCGCCGCGATCGGCCTGCCGGGTGAGGATCAGCGAGATGTGGCGCGCGGCGGTCACGACCTCGTCGCGCTGGTTGAGCAGGTCGAGCGTCTCGACGACGATGCCGCGCTCGGGGTTTTTGGTCGGCCGCTTCTCGACGAAGCGGAAGCGCACGCGCAAGGCGTCGCCGGCGACGATCGGGCCTTTGAACTTGACCTCGTCCCAGCCGAGCGAGGCGACCGAGGTCTCCTCATACAGCTTCAGCTCCGACTTCAATCCTTCCATCAGCGACAGGCCGAACAGGCCATGGCCGATCACCGCGGGAAAGCCGCGTGATTTCGCATAGGCGCCGTCGATATGAAGCGGGTGGTGGTCGCGCGTGACGTCGGCGAAAGTCGCGATGTCGGCTTCCGTCACCGTGTGCACGGCGGTCTCGAACTCCGCGCCGAGCGCGATGTCCTCGTAACGGAGATTGATCGGGGCGCTCGTGTCCATGCGTGATCCCTCAGGCGACCTTGCGCGGCCGCGCCGGCATCGCCTTGAAGCTTTGCGCGATCCCCATCGGGCCGGAGCGGAAAATTCGGGGATCCATGTCTTTCAACTGCGGGCTGATTCGCGGCTTGAAGCCCATATTGGCGAGAATGTCCTCTTCGAGGCGCGCGCCCGGTGCGATCTCGGTGAGCGTCACGCTGCCGTTCTCGAGCTCGAACACAGCGCGCTCGGTGACGTAGCTGACATGCTGGCCGCGCTGCGCGGCGAGCGAGGCGCTGAAGCTGATCTGGCCCACTTGCGGCACGAACTTGCGGAAGGCGCCGTCGCGCCGGATCGCAAGGCGCCCGTTCTCGACGCCGATATCGAACTTGCCGCCGGTCATGGTGCCGCTGAAGATCAGCCGCTTGGCGTTCTGCGTGATGTCGATGAAGCCGCCGGAGCCGTCGCGGCGCTCGCCGAAGCGGGTGACATTGACGTTGCCGGTTTCGTCCACTTCCGCGAAGGACAGGAAGGCACAGGAGAGGCCGCCACCGTCGTAGAAATCGAACTGATAGGCCTGGTCGAGGATGACGCGCGGATTGATCGCGGTTCCGAACTCGCGGGCATGGCCGGGCACGCCGCCAACCACGCCGGATTCCACCGTGAGCGTGATCAGGTCGGAGATGCCTTCCTCCGCCGCGACGTTGGGGATCATCGCGGAGATGCCGACGCCGAGATTGACGACGTCGCGCGGGCGCAGCTCGAAGGCGGCGCGGCGGGCAATGACGCGGCGCTCGGTCAGCGGATCGGGCGTGATCATCGCGACAGGCACGCGGGTCTCGCCGCAGCGCGCGGGATCATAGACGGTGCCGTAGGTCTGCATCTGGTCGGGCTCGAGCACGACGTGGTCGATCAGGAAGCCGGGAATCTTCACCATCTGCGGGTGGATCGAGCCGCGCTTGACGATGCGCTTGACCTGGCAGATCACTGTGCCGCCGGCATTGTGCACGGCCTGTGCGATCGAGAGATCCTCGCGCGTCGTGCCCTCGTGCTCCATGCTGATATAGCCGTCCTCGTCCGCGGAGGTGCCGCGGATCAACGCGACGTCCGGCGGCGCGGGAACGCGGTAGAGCAGGTATGACTGGCCGTGCAGTTCCAGCAGATCGACCAGCGGCGCGGTGGTGCGCTTGTTCATGCGGCCGCCGTCCTGGCGCGGGTCCATATAGGTGTTGAGACCGACATGGGTCAGCACGCCCGGATGTTTTGCTGCCATGGCACGGCAGAGCTGGCTCATCACGCCTTGCGGGAAATTATAGGCGTCGATCAGCTCGTCGCGGACGAGGCGCATGAACGGCACCTGAAGCCCGAAATTGCCGCCGATCACGCGCGCGATCATGCCTTCATGGGCGAGATGGCAGATGCCCTTCTCGGTCACCGCGCCGACGCCGGTGATGTTGATCAGCGTGAGATTGTGCGGCCCCTGGCCGCTGACGAAGCGCCGCTCCAGCGCCTCGAGGACGGATTCGGCAACGCCGGTGCCGCCATTGCCGCCGACGATCAGCGTGTCGGTGTCGCGGATGAGGCTTGCTGCCTGCTCCGCCGTGATGATGCTCAGCATGCGCTCACGCGGCCTCCTTCTCGACCTGGCGGGCGATGATCAGCCGCTGGATCTGGTTGGTGCCCTCATAGATCTGGGCGAGGCGGACGTCGCGGAAAATGCGCTCGATGCGGTACTCGCGCGAATAGCCGTTGCCGCCGTGGATCTGCAGAGCGTTGGAGACGTGCTTCATCGCCATGTCGGTGGTGAACAGCTTCGCCTGCGCCGCCTCCTTGGCAATGGGCTCGCCGGCATCGTGCAGGCGCGCGGCGTGGTGGATCAGGAGGCGGGCGGCGGCGATGTCGGTCGACATGTCCGCGAGCATGAACTGCACCGCCTGATAGTTGATGATGGCCTGGCCGAACTGCTTGCGGTCCTTGGCGTAGGCAGTCGCGTCCCCGAACGCGGCCTGCGCCATGCCGAGCGCCATCGAGGCCATCATCAGCCGGCTGAAATTGAAATTGCTCATCGCCATCTTGAAGGCCTGGTTCTCCGGCCCCATCACGCTGTCCGCCGGCAGCCGCACGTCGGAGAAGGTGATCTGGCAGTCATCGAGGCCGTGCATGCCGAGCAGCTCCTCGTTCTTGCCGCGCGCGATGCCGGGCAGGGCGCCGTCGACGAGCAGGCAAGAGATGGAACGGTGGCCCGCCTCGCTGCCGGTGCGGGCGAACACCATGATGCGGTCGGCGACGCCGCCGAGCGTCACCCAGGCTTTTGTTCCATTCAGCCGCCAGCCAGTGCCCTCGCGTACCGCGTTGGTGCGGATGCCGGCGACGTCCGAGCCGTGGTCGGGCTCGGAGACGGCGGTGGCGGGAATGATGTCGCCGCTGAGGATCTTCGGGATCAGCGCCTTGTGCGCATCGGTGCCGTGATGGTCGAAGAACAGCACCGCTTCGACCGGAATGGCGAAGGCATTCGCCACCGCGCCGGAGCAGCGCGCCAGCTCCTCCATCGCGATGCAGGCTGCGACCGCATCGAGGCCGGCGCCGCCCGCGCCCTCGCGCAGGCAAATGCCGAACAGGCCGAGATCGGCCATGCCCTTGTAGAGCGTGCGGTCAAAACGGTCCTCGCGATCGATCGCCGCGGCGCGCGGCAAGATCTCGGCTTCCGCGAAGCGGCGGGCGGTGTCGCGGAGAGCCTTCTGATCCGCGGTATAAAAGCGATCCATCCTGTGCTCCGGTCAATCGCTGGCGAGCTTGGAATCGTGGGCGACCTCGCTGCGGTCGCGATCGCAGAAATAGACCGCGACGTCGTCACCCGGCACGCCATAGGCGCTGCAGACGCCGCGGGTCAGTGCGATGGCGGCGGCGCGGCGCTCGGCCTCGCTGCGGCGGAAGGCGTGGACCTTGAGCAGGATGCGCTGGCCGGTCGCCTCTGCGCCGAAGACGCCGGCATGGGCATAATCGTCAGCCGCGATCGGCAGGAAATAGAGCGTGACCGTGTCCGCTGTGACACCGAACGCCGACATCAGGCCGTCGGTCGCGGACCGTGCCAACGCGGCCTTGCGCTGGGACGGGACTTGCGGGGCGAGCACTTCAACATAGGGCATCGATCAGACCTTCGCGGATTTGGCCGCAGACGATTTGGATGGGGATGATTTGGGTTTGCCGGACTTCGCCGAGGCTGGCGCGTCGATCCGGCGGCAGGAGTCGCGCTTGATCAGCCGGGCGCCGACGCGATATTCGCGCACGCCGTCATTGCCGTTGTCCTTATCCATGCGATGCAGCAGCCGGTCGACGGCAAGATTGGCGAGATCGCGCGCACCATTGTCGACGATGCTAATGGCGGGTCGATGCCATTCGAACCAGGGCATGTCTTCGTAGCAGAGCAGCGAGAGATCGTCGGGAATGGCGATATTCCGCTCCGCGGTGACGCGCAGCACGCCGAGCGTTGCCTCGTGGTTGGCGACGAAGATCGCGGTGGGCGGGCGGGGGAGATCGAGCAGCTTGCGGGCGCAACTCGCGCCGGTCTCAGGCACGTAGTGGCCGGCATGAATCAATGCGTCGTCCCTGGCGATGCCGGCTTCGCGCAGCGCGCGGACATAACCCGAGAGGCGCTCGCGGCCGGACGTGGTGTCCTGGCGGCCGACGATCAGGCCGACGCGCCTGTGACCGAGCTCGATCAGATGGCGCGTGCCGAGATAGGCACCTTGCGGATCGTCGGCGAGCACGGTTTCGAGATCGGTTGCGTCATCGCGCCGCACCAGGCAGACGATCGGGACGTCCTTTGCCAATGTCTTGAGCTGCGCGCCGTTCTTGCCGGTCGGCACCACGATCAGCCCGTCGATGCGGTGATCGACCAGTGTCGTCAGCGTGTCGCTCTCCGCTTGCGCGTCATCTCCGCCGATGCAAAGAAGCATCTGATAATTCAGCGCCTTCAGGCGCGCCTGCACCACTTCGGCCATCACCTGGAACGAGGCGTTGGTGAGATTGTGCACGAGCAGGGCGACAAGCCGCGATTGCCCGGTCTTCAATCCGCGCGCGATCGGGTTCGGCCGGTAGCCGAGCTCGCGCGCGATGCGCGTCAGGCGCTGCTGCGTGCGCTCGCTCGTCAGGCCTGTTCCGGTCAGCGCCCGCGAGGCAGTGCTGACTGAAACGCGGGCCGCCTGTGCCACATCTTTGAGCGTGACGCTCATCCAACCTGCCGATAGACTGCAAACGATTGCAAAACGCTAGGAGCTTATTCCACGCGGATCAAGCTCAAAAAATGGATGGTGTTGCCCAATGCAGAGCCATTTATGCAAACGATTGCATAAAGCGTGCGGATATTCCGTAAGGCGCTGCCATTCCCTCAATCGACTCCGTTACCCGGCAGTTCACTGATGAAGACGTTTCGCGGCACCTACACCGTCATGATCACCCCGTTCACGGCAGCCGGCGAGGTCGATGTGGCGGCCTTGCGTGCGTTCGTGGATTGGCAGATATCTGAGGGCATTCACGGCTTGATCCCGCTCGGCTCGACCGGCGAGTTCCTCTCGCTCGACGATGACGAGAAGGCGCTGGTTGCCGAGGTCGTCATCAACCAAGCCGCGGGTCGCGTGCCCGTGCTGATCGGTACTGGCGCGGAGGATACGCGCGAGGTGGTGCGGCTGAGCCGCCGTGCCGAAAAACTGGGCGCGGACGGCGTCATGATCATTCCGCCGTTTTATTCGACGCCGACCGACGACGAGCTCGTCCATCACTACAAGACGGTGGCGGATGCGATCTCGCTGCCGATCATGGTCTACAACAACCCGGCGACGGCGAATGTCGATCTCAAGCCGCCTCTGGTGGCGCGGATCGCCGAGATCGACAATTGTCTCTATATCAAGGAGTCGACGCTGGAGGTGACGCGGGTGCGCGACATCATCCGCCTCTGCGGCGACAGGATGACGGTGTTTGGCGGCATCCTCGGCTTCGAATCCTTCGTCGAAGGCGCGCAAGGCTGGGTGGCGGTCGCCTCCAACGTGGTGCCGGCGCAGATGGCGCGCATCTTCAGCCTCGTGGCCGACGATGGCGACATCAAGCAGGCGCGCGAACTTTATCTGAAATATCTGCCGGTGATCGAATTCGTCGGCGGCCAGGCCTATGTCGCCGGCAGCAAGGCGCTGCTCGGCCATATGGGCTTCGCGGTCGGTCATCCGCGCCCGCCGCGGCTGCCATTGCCGGCCGCGCAGGATGCGGCTGCGCGCGCGCTGGTCAAAACCTTCGATCTGGCGTGGCGCGGCGCGCCAGTCGCTGCTGCCTGAATTGGGTGTGAACGGATGAACCTGCTCGAAGGCGTCAAGATCCTCAGCTTCAATCACTATCTCGCCGGGCCGTTGGCCGCGCAGACGCTTGCCGATCTCGGCGCCGACGTCATCGCGGTCGAGCCGATCGAGGGGGCGTTCCAGCGCAACTGGGCGGTGGCCAATCATTTCGTCGCCGGCGACAGCGTCAATCATCTCGCCACGGGGCGCAACAAGCGCAGCATCGCGGTCGATCTCAAGCATCCCGACGGCATCGCCGCGGTGAAGAAGCTGGTCGCGACCTCCGATGTCGTGATGGAGAATTTCCGGCCGGGTACCATGGCCAAGCTCGGCCTTGGCTACGACGTGCTGAAGGCGATCAATCCCGGCCTGATCTATGCGGTCGCAACCGGATTCGGGTCGGACGGACCGTACAAGGATCGCCCCGGCCAGGATCTGCTGCTTCAGGCGATGTCGGGCCTTGCGATGCGGACGGGACGTGCCGACGGCGAGCCGACCGCGGTCGGCGCCGTCATCGTCGACCAGCACGCCGCCTCGCTCTATGCCATGAGCATTCTCGCCGCGCTGTTCGCGCGGACCAGGACCGGCAAGGGGCAGCTCGTCGAGGTCAACCTCTATCAGGCCGCGATCGACCTCCAGGTCGAGCCACTGACAGCGTGGCTCAACGGCGCGCCGTCGCCGACGCCGCGCGGGCCAGCCGGCATTGCTGCCTGGTTCAGTCCCGGTCCCTATGGCGTTCACGCCACCGCGGACGGCCACATGGCGATCTCCATGGCAACGCCCAAGGCGCTGGCGATCGCGCTGGACAGCGAGAAGCTGGAGCAGTTCGGCGACGCCGACAGCTTTTCGAAGCGTGAGGAGATCACGCGGATCGTGGCCGGCAGGCTGAAGCAGAAGCCGACCGCCGATTGGTTGCCTTCGCTTGAAGCGGCGAAGATCTGGCACGCGCCGGTGCAGGATTATCGCGATCTCGTCTCCGATCCCCAGCTCAATCATCTCGGCGTGTTCAAGACGGCCGAGAGCGCAGGCGGCGCACCGATCCGGATGGTGGCGCATCCCGCGCGCTATGACGGGCAGACGCCGGAGGTGCGGCTGGTGCCGCAGCGGCTCGGGGCGCAGACCCGAGAGGTGCTCGGCGAGATCGGCTACGCCGCGGCCGAGATCGACGCCATGGTTACGGCTAAGGCCGTGGGGGTGGCGCGATGATCGATTTTTCGGTCCCAGAGGAGACGCGCCTGCTGGTCGATACCGTCCGCCGCTTCGTCGAGACGGAGGTGCAGCCGCTCGAAGACGAGGTGGAGCAGACGGCCAAGGTGCCAGCTGACAAGCTGGCGATCACGAAGGCCAAGGCACAAAAACTCGGTCTTTACGCGATGAACATGCCGGCGGATGTCGGCGGTGGCGGGCTAACTTGCGTCGAGCATTGCCTCGTCGAGGAGGAGTTCGGCAAAACGTCCGACGCGCTGATCCGTCGCGTGTTCGGCCAGGTCTATCCGATGCTGATGGCCTGCAAGGGCGATCAGGTCGAGCGCTACCTCAAGCCGACCGTGAAGGGCGACAAGATCTGCGCGATGGCGATCACGGAGCCGGGCGCCGGATCCGATGCCGCCTCGATCAGCACCACGGCGCAGCTCGACGGCGATGAGTGGGTGCTTAACGGCACCAAGCATTTTATCAGCGACGGCGATATCGCCGACTACGTGATCCTGATGGCGCTGACCGACAAGGACAAGCGCGCGAGGGGCGGCATCACGCTATTCCTGGTCGACCGCGATACGCCCGGCTTCAAGGTCGCGCGCACCCAGCCGATGATGGGCCATCGCGGCTACGGCCATGCCGAGCTGAGTTTTGAAGACTGCCGCATTCCGAAGGCGGCCGTGCTCGGCGAGGTCGGCGGCGGCTTCAAGCTGATCATGCAGAGCGTGCTGCAAATCCGCCTCGCTCACATCGGCGCCCGCGCCGTCGGCATGGCGCAGCGCGCGCTGGAGATGATGCGCAAGCATGCCGGCGAGCGGCGCCAGTTCGGCCAGCTGATCGGCGACTTCCAGATGGTCCAGAAGCTGATCGCGGATTCCGCCACCGAGATCTTCGGCGTCAAGATGATGGTGATGAACGCCGCCTGGGACATCGATCAGGGCAAGGATGCGCGCGACAAGGTCTCGATGATCAAGGTCGCGGCCTCCGAGATGCAGGGGCGGGTGGTCGACCGCGCCATCCAGGTGTTCGGCGGCATGGGTTTCAGCAAGGACCTCCCGCTGGAGCGGATGTATCGCGACGCGCGCGTCACCCGCATCTATGACGGCACTTCCGAAATCCACCGCATGCTGGTTGCGCGCAGCACCATCAAGAACGGCCTGCAGCTCTAGGGAACGACCGATGTCTCACGCACCACTCAAGCCCGGCGCGGCCTTCGTCTTTCGCAAGACCATGACCGTCGCCGAGCAGGCGATGTTCACCGGCATCAGCGGCAATCTCGGCGGTCTCTATGTCGATGCTGTCAGGGCCAAAAAAGCGGGCGCCTCCAACATGGTTGCCTTCGAGCTCGCGGTCGGCGGTCTCGCCACGACGTGCCTGAGTCAGCTCGGTGGCCCGACGCGGCGGATCGGCAGCATCGCGCTGAATTTCGCGGCGCCCGTGATCGTCGGCGATTCCGTCGAGGCCAAGGCTGAGATCGTCTCGGTTGCCGGCGAGGAGGCGACCTGCCGCGTGACCTGCAGCCTGTCGCCGTCTGGCGTGACGGTGGTGGACGGCACCGCAACGCTGGTTCCCTTCGCGAAGGGCTGAGCCATGTACGAGCCAAAATCCTTCGACGATCTCAAGGTCAATGACAGGGTCAGCCTGAGCAAGACCATCACCGAGGCGGATGGCGCGCTCTATATTGCCGCGACCGGTGATTTCGGTCCCGTCCATGTCGACGAGGTCTATGCGGGGGCGACGCGCTTCGGCCGCAGGCTGGCGCCGGGGATCATGGTTGCGGGCCTCTGCACCAGTATTCTCACCAGCGAGCTGGTCGGCACCATCGGAGTCTCGGTAGAGGACCGCTTCTGGTTCACCGGTCCCGTATTCTACGGCGACACGCTCACCTTCGACGTCTGGATCGCCGAGCAGCACGACGAGACCCGCACCATCATCTGGGAAGCCAGCGCGCGCAACGAAGGCGGCCTCGAAGTGCTGAAGGCGCGGGCAAGCCTGAAATTCCCGCGACGGAAACCGTCATGAGCAAGATGATGAAGAAACCTGACTTGCGCGGCGTCACGGTCGCGACCGTGCTGCCCTTCAAGGACGACAGCTCGATCGACTGGGACGGCTACGCCCGCGTGCTCGATTATTGCGCCTGCCCGGACGGAATCGCAGCCGTGTTCGTCAATGGCCATGCCGGCGAGGGGGGATCGCTCTCGGACGACGAACGTCAGGCCGTAATCTCGCGGACGCGCCGGCAGATTGGCGGCAAGCCGCTGCTGGCGGGCATCATCGCGCATTCGACCGCCGAAGCGATCCACCAGGCGCAGCTCGCGGAGGCTGCCGGCGCCGATTGCGCCGTGCTGTTTCCGCCGGCGCCGCTCGGTGGCGGTGCCTCGGCCACCTCGCGCGCCCCGCTGGCCTTCGTGCAGGCGGTCAGCTCCGCCATCGGCATTCCAGTGTCGATCTTCCAATATCCGCTGGCGTCGGGCTTCGGCTACTCGCCGGAGACGCTGGCGAAGATCGCATCGCTCGACAGCGTCATCGCGATCAAGGAAGGCAGCGACAGCATGCTGGCCTACGACGAGAACCGCCGCGCGGTGAAGCAGGCCGACGCTTCCGTCGCGCTCCTGCCGTCGAACTTCCACTGGTTCCTGCCGCAACTCGCGGTTGGCGGCGACGGCCTGCTCTCCGGTCTCGTCAGCCTCGCGCCGCAGCTGTTCGCCGAACTCTGGCAGGCCGCTCTTGCCGACGATCTTAAGGCGATGCGCGCCGTCAACGAACGGCTCTATCCGATCGTGCGCGCGATCTACGGGCCCGCGCCGATCATGGATATGCACACGCGCATGAAGGTGGGGCTGAAGGCGCTCGGCCTGATCCGTAATGCCGATCCGCGGCCGCCGCTGCTACCGGTGCTTCCAGCGTTGTGCGACGCTATCGCAACGACAGCCGGCGCGGCACGCGCCGCCGGCAACATTCGTCTGGCGTGAGCGGGCCATGGCGGACGAAGCCTTCATCCACATCGTACGGGTCGACATCGATCCCGAGCACGAGGCCGCGTTCAACGCCTGGTACGAGCAAAGGCATTTTCCTGATCTGCTCGCCTGTCCGGGCTGGCTGTCGGCGAAGCGTTTCGTCTCGGTCGGCGAGGGGCCGAAATATGCCGCCATGTACGAGGTTGCGGGACGCTGGGCGTTCGAGACGCCGGAGTTTCTGAAGGTGAAGGGTTTTGGCCCGTTCGAAACGCTCGTGAAGAATTTTATGCGCATCCAGCTCAAGCCGATGTCGGGACCGGCTTGAAGCGGATCAAGAACGATGCTGCCGGTCGTATCGAAAGATCGGGTTGACGGCATCCAAGAACGTTGAAGGGGAAAGCCGGGCGAGGAACTGCATCGGTCATTGGCGTCTTACTGGAGGTCTGAAATGTTCTCGACACTGCTTCGCTTGAGTGCCGCTGCCGCACTCGTTCTCGTATCGAATGCGGCGCATGCCGCCTGCACGCCCGCGATTGCCGACAGCGATCTGATCGCGCCCGGGAAATTGCAGCTCTCGATCAACCCGACCAATCCGCCGCAGCAATTCGTCGACAAGGACGGCCAGTTGCAGGGCCTCAACGTGGAGCTCGCCGCCGAGCTCGGCAAGCGGTTGTGTCTTCCGGTCGAACTCGTCCGGATGGATTTTCCCGCGATGATTCCCGCCCTGGGCGCCGCGCGCATCGACGGCGTCAATACCGGCATGTTCTGGACCGAGGAACGCTCGAAGCTCATGTACATGGTGCCTTACGCCATCCAGGCGATCTCGGTCGTGGTTGCGCCGGACAGCGGCACAAAAATTGCTATCGAAAACGACCTGATCGGAAAATCATCCGCGGTCGAGGTCAGCAGCTATCAGATGAACTGGCTCAAGAAGCTTAGCGATGCGAGCGTGGCGAAGGGTGGCGCGGCCGTCGAGATGCGGACGTTTCCGACCGCGACCAATGTCGTCAGCGCGCTGCTTGCGGGCCAGGTCGACAACGCGCTGCTGGTTGACAGCGTTGCGCGCGATCTCGTCGGACGCGGCCGCGTCAAGGAAGTGTTGAGCGGGCTCGGCACGGCCCGCACCACGCTCGGCTTCCGCAACAAGACGGTCGCCGATACCGTCGTCAAGGCGCTTAATGAGATGCGGGCTGATGGTTTCTACAAGGCGCTGTTCGACAAGTTCGGCCTGACCGCCATGCCGGCCGATCAGCCGCTCGCGATCGCCGGTCCCGGTCCGGCCTGAGATACGGAGACGAGCCGATGAGCCATTTCAGTCCGACGGCCGCCGTCAACTACTTCTTCAACTATTTTTTGATGAAGGGTGTGCTCGTCACCATCGGCCTGACGGTCGCAGCGGTGGTCGGCGGATTGATCCTCGGCATGGGCATCGCGTTGCTGCGCATGTCCTCCAACCCGATCCTGTCAGGCGCGTCGCGCCTCTACATCTGGTTCTTCCGCGGCACGCCGCTCTTGATCCAGCTTGTGGTGATCTACAGCGGCCTGCCGCAGCTGGGAATCAAGTTCAGCGTGATTACCTGCGCGCTCGTCGGGCTGATCCTCAACGAAGCCGCCTATCTCGCCGAGATCGTGCGCAGCGGCTTCATGGCGGTGTCGGCGGGGCAGCGCGAGGCGGCCTGGGCCCTCAGCCTCTCGCCCTGGGTGACGTTCCGCCGCGTGACGCTGCCGCAGGCGTTCCGGCTGATGATCCCGCCGCTTGGCAATTCCGTCAATTCGCTGCTGAAGGCGACCTCGCTGGCGTCGGTGATTTCGGTCGAAGAGCTGATGCGCCGCAGCGACATGCTGATGCAGGAGCACTTTCAGATCCTCGAAGTCTATGCCGCGGCAACGGCGTATTATTTGATCCTTACCTCCGTCTGGGATGCAATTCAGCGCCGACTGGAGAAGCATTTTGGCCGGTCGAGCGCAGCCAAGACCAGGCGGGTTGCGGCGAGGGCGCCGGTTGCGCAGGCGAGTGTGGAGGCTCGCGCATGAGCGAGATCGCGACGAATGCTGGTGGTGTCGAAGGCGCGGTGACGCAAACGAGATTGCGCGAGGTCCCAGCGGTGCGCATGGAAGCCGTCTACAAGCACTATGGCGACTTCACCGCGCTGAATGAGGTCGATCTCAAGGTCGCCAAGGGCGAGAAGATCGTGGTGTGCGGTCCCTCCGGCTCGGGCAAGTCGACGCTGATCCGCTGCATCAACCACATCGAGAAGCACGACGAAGGCCTGATCTACGTCAACGGCGTCGAGCTCGATCACCAGCGCAAGAACATCGATGCGGTTCGGCGAGACACCGGCATGGTGTTCCAGAGTTTTAATCTGTTCCCGCACATGACGGTACTGGAGAACTGCACTCTGGCGCCGATGACGGCGAACGGCATGAGCGAGGCGGAGGCCAAGGATCTCGCCATGCATTTCCTCACCAAGGTGCGGATTCCGGACCAGGCCGAGAAATATCCAGGGCAATTGTCGGGCGGCCAGCAGCAGCGCGTCGCTATCGCCCGCGCGCTGTGCATGCGGCCGAAGATCATGCTGTTCGACGAGCCGACCTCCGCGCTCGACCCCGAGATGGTCAAGGAAGTGCTGGAGACCATGAAGAAGCTCGCGGAGGAGGGCATGACCATGCTGTGCGTGACCCATGAGATGGGCTTTGCCCGCGAGGTTGCCGACCGAATCGTCTTCATGAACGAGGGCAAGGTGGTCGAGCAGGCCGCGCCTGAGGAGTTCTTCAAGAACCCGAAGTCCGAGCGCGCGCGGACGTTCCTCGACCAGATCATTCACTAGCGATGCAGGCCGCGGCGCGAACCCTCAGCGATCGGCTGCGCGGCATCCATGCCGCCACGATCGTGCCGATGGCTCCGGACTATGGAATCGACGAGGCGCAGCTGGCGATACATTTCGCGTCCGTCACGTCTACGCCCGGCATCAACGGGCTGTTGGTCAACGGCCATGCCGGCGAAAACTTCGTGCTGTCGTTCGCCGAAAAGCGGCGCGTGGTGGAGTTGGCGCGCGAGCACGCGCCGAAGGATTGCCTGATCGTCTCGGGCGTCAATCACGAATCCAGCCTGGAGGCTGCGCGAGAAGCCGCCGCGCTAGAGCAGGCCGGTGCCGACGGGCTGCTGGTGTTTCCGCCCAACAGCTGGGCGCTCGGTCATGCCGACGACTGCGTCATCGAGCATCACCGCCACATCCGCGATGCCACCACCGTGCCGCTGATGCTCTATGCCGCGCCCGTCGGCGCGGGCGCCATGGCCTATGCCCCGCCGCTTTTGGAGCGGCTGGTCGCCGATCCTCGCTTCGTCGCGATCAAGGAGGGGAGCTGGGAGGTTGCGACCTACGAGCAGAATTTACGGCTGATCCGCAAGATGCGGCCGGACTTCGTCGTGCTCGGCTCTGGCGACGAGCATCTGCTGACGAGCTACATCGTCGGCTCGGCCGGCAGCCAGGTCAGCCTTGCCTGTGTGGTGCCGGAGCTGGTGGCCTGCCTCTGGACTGCGGCCGAGGCCGGCGACTGGGAGAACGCGCGCGCCGCGCACGAGAAGCTCTATCCGCTGGCGGTTGCGATCTATCGCGATGCGCCGGGGGGACGCGCGACGGTGCGGCTCAAGGCCTGCCTGAAATTGCTGGGGCGCCTCTCATGTGACGCAGCCCGACCGCCGCAGTTACCGGCGACACCGAACGAGCTGCGTGCGCTCGAACAGGCGCTGTGTAGCGCCGGCGCGCTCTAAGGCGTAATGAGATTTGATGGGATCGTTACGGGCCGCGAACTCTGAACACCTCTGCCATAGGGAGAGGTCGGATCGCATCGAAAGATGCGATCCGGGTGAGGGGTTATGCTCTCACCGATTGTTGCGGCCCCTCACCCGGATTGCTCTGGACGATGCTTCGCATCGCCGAGCGCAATCCGACCTCTCCCCGCTGGGGAGAGGTGACCCGGGAGCGACCGATCGAACCTAATTCCATTATGCTCTAGCCGCGAAGAACGGATTGGCCGGACGCGCGAGGCCGAGATGATCGCGCAACGTCGTTCCCTCGTAATCCCTACGGAACAGACCGCGCTCCTGCAGGATCGGCACGACGAGCTCGACGAAATCCTCGAACCCTTCGTGGAAATAAGGTGGCATGACGTTGAAACCGTCGGCGGCGTGTTCCTCGAACCAGAGCTGGAGCGTGTCGGCGATGCGTTCGGCCGAGCCGCACAGCACCCAATGGCCGCGAGCGGCGGCGGTGAGATTGTAGAGATCGCGCAGCGTCATGTTCTCGCGGCGGCCCTTGGCGAGCATCACGCTGGCGAAGCTGTGATAGCTGTCGGACGGCGCGATATCCGGGATGGGACCGTCGAGATCGTAGGCCGACATGTCCCGCCCGAAGCGGTCGGACAGGATCGCGAGCGCGTTGCTGCCGCTGACGAAGCTCTGGAGCGTGTTGAGCTTCTCGAACGCCTCCTTGTCGGTGCGCCCGACGACCGGCATCACGCCCGGCAGCACGGTGACGTCCTCGGCCTTGCGTCCGTACGACGGCAGCCGCGTCTTCAACGATGCGTAGCCGGCCTTGGCTTCGTCGATGTCCTGCACGACCGAGAACACGATATCGGCCGTGCGCGCGGCGAGGGCCTGCCCGGCCTCCGAGCCGCCGGCTTGCAGCACGACCGGGCGGCCTTGCGGGCTGCGGCCGATGTTGAGCGGTCCCTTCACTTTGAAGAACGCGCCGTCATGGTCGATCGGGCGGAGCTTTGCCGGATCGATGTAGAGGCCGCTGGCGCGATCGGCGACGATGGCGTCATCCGCCCAGCCGTCCCACAGGCCCTTGACAACGTCGAGGAATTCGCCGGCCATCTCGTAGCGGCGGGCGTGGTCGGGATGGGTGGTGCCGAAATTCGCCGCGGTTGCCGGATTGGCCGTCGTCACCGCATTCCACGCGGCGCGCCCCCCGGAGATGTGATCGAGCGAAGCGAACACGCGCGCGACCGAGAACGGATCGCTGTAAGTGGTGGAGACGGTCGCGCCAAGGCCGATATGGCTGGTCGACGTCGCGAGCGCCGCCAGCATGGTCAGCGGCTCCAGCCGCAGCGTGTACGAAGGATGGGCGGCGGCATCGGCATAGAGATTGTCGCCCATGAAGATCAGGTCGAACTTGCCGCGCTCGGCGGTGCGGCCGATCTCCCGGATCGCGGCAAAGTCCTGAAAACTGTCGACCGCGCCGGGATAGCGCCAGCCGGCGACGTGGCTGCCGGTGCCCAGGATGAACAGGCCGAGATGCATCTGTCGTTTCATGGGTGCTTTTCCTGGCGTCACGTCCAGAACAGGATCTTGCGTTCGAGGAAGCCGATCAGGCCGAAGAAGGCGAGGCTGGCGGCGGAGGCGACGAAGATCGCCGACCAGACCTGGACGAAGTCGATCTGGAGCACGGCCTGGTAGATCACCCAGCCGAGCCCGCCGTGGGCACCCAGCATCTCGGTGACGATCGCCACGATGACGCTGCGCACCGTGGAGACGCGCATGCCGGCGAGCAGCAGCGGCAATGCAGTCGGCAGCCGCAGGCGCCAGAGTACGCCAAAGCGGCTGGCGCCGAAGCTTTTCATGAGGTCGACGGCGCGGCGATCGACTCGGTCGAGCCCGGCCAGCATCGACAGTAGGACAGTGAAACTCACGGCCATCGCGACCATCACGATCTTCGAGCTGACGCCGATGCCGAACCACAGCAGGATCAGCGGCGAATAGCCGACCACGGGCACCGAATTGATCGCGGTCGCGAGCGGCAGGATCGCCGAGCGAAGTGCCGGCGCCAGGGCGATGGCGACGGCAAGGCCGATGCCGATCAGGCAGCCGAGCCCGTAGCCCGCGAGCGCTTCGAGGAGGGTGTAGCCGGCGGCGTCGATGAGGATGGCACGTTTCGACCAGAGGCCCACGATGATGTCGCTGACGGCGGGAAGCACGTAGGCCGGCAGATGAAATCCGCGCGCGGTCCCTTCCCAGCACGCGATCAGGAAAACAGCGCCCAAAATGCCGCGCTGGACGGCGAGCGAGGGGGAGGCGAGTGCGCGGCTCATTGCTCGGCGCTCCAGAACACGAGCCGTCGCTCGACCGCTGCGACCACCGCGTAAAAGCCGGTGCCGAGCAGGGCGGCGGCGAGCAGGGCGCCCCAGATCGCGACGACATTCTCGGTGAACATGGCCTGGAGCAGCAGCACGCCGAGCCCGGTGGTGTCGCCGAACCATTCGCCGACGATGGCGCCGACGAGACTCAACGAGGCCGCGAGTCGCAGCGCCACGAAGATCTGCGGCAGCGCGGTCGGCAGTTGCAGGCGCAGCAGGAGCTGGCGGTTGGAGGCGCCGAAGCTGCGCATCAAATCGACCTGCTTGGGGTCGACGGTCTCGAGGCCCAGCAGCGTGTTCACCGTCACCGGAAAGAACGTGAGGTAGAACGCAATGATCGCCTTGGCGAGCAGCGTATTGCCGAACCACAGCACCACCAGCGCGCCGAAGGCGATCACCGGAATGGTCTGCGACACCACGAAGATCGGAAAGATCATCTCGCGCAGCGCACGGACGCGAAAGAACACGACGCCCGTGAGCACGCCGAACGCGCCGCCGGAGGCAAAGCCGATCAGCGTTTCGGCCAGGGTGCGCAGGAAGCCGTCGACAAAGGCGCGAGGCGTCGCCGCCATCGTCATCAGGATCGTGCTGAGGCGCGGCAGGTAATAGGGCCGGATGCCGAACAGAAGCACGGCGCCTTCCCAGATCACCGCGGCAATGGCGAGGCCGAGCAGCAGCCGGATCAGCTTGCGCAGCGAATCCGGCATCGAGACCGACTGCGCGCTGGCGCGGCCGCTACCCATCGATGTCGCGGCAGGGCTGCTCACGGCAGCCGGTCCGCCGCCGGGATGCTCTGGATGAAGCTGGCATCATAGGCCGCTGCGAGATCGACCGGCTTGGAGATGACGCCGTACTTCAGGAAGAAGTCGTGGGCGGTCTTCACCGCGTCGGGATCGATCCAGAACAGGCCGTTCTTCGCCGCCGCGCCCGCCGTCATCAAGCGCTTCACCTCGGTCAGCATGAACTCCTGCTGCGCGCGATCGAGTGTCGGGGCTGTCGCCATCACGGTATCGACGGCGCCCTTGGGATCGGAGAACGCGTCCTTCCAGCCCTTGAGCGAGGCGCGCAGGAAGGCCTTGACGAGCTCCGGCTTCTCCTTGGCGGTCGCTTCGCCCACGATCAGCGTGTCGCGCGGGAAGGTGATGCCGTAATCCTCGGCGACGAAGGTCTTCAGGTTATCCTTCGGCATGCGCGACTGGATGGTATAGAACTCGTTGTAATAAGTCGCCGTAATGACATCGACGCTGCCATCGACGAACGGCGTCACCGAGACCTGCTGCGGCTGAATCTTCACTTCGTCCGGCTTGATGCCTTCCTTGGCCAGCATGCCGTTCAGCACATGATTGGCGCCGGTGAACCAGGTGGTGACGGTCTTGCCCTTGAAATCCCGGATCGTCTTCACCGGACCGTCTTTGCGGGTAACGAAGATGAAGGGCGTGATCTGGTGCGAGACGCCGATGCAGACGATCGGCAGGCCCTTGTCGCGCGCCGCGAACACGCTGTCGGTGCCGCCCGAAAGGCCGAACGTGTCCGCGCCGGTTGCGACCAGGTTCTCGGTCAGCAGATTGGGCCCGCCCGGATTGATGGTGAGGTCGATGCCCTCGGCCTTGTAGTAGCCCTTGGCGGCAGCGACGTAGAAGCCGGCGAACTGGGCCTGCGGCAGCCATTTCAGGCGCAGGCTCGCCTTCTGCAACTCGGCGGCTGGCGCGGCCGTGACCAGCGAGCCTGTCGCCAAGGCGATGGCGGAGAGGAGGGAGACAGCGTGGCGACGGCTCAACATGGTCATACTCCAGGCGGTGAAAATCAATTGCGATAGGATGGATCGGTACGGTCGAGCTGGCGCATCAGCGCCGGCCATTCGCGTTCGCCGGGCACGAGGATGTCGCCCTGCAAGTCCCAGAACTGGCGGGCCGCTTTCTCGCAGACCTCGCGCGGCGGCATCACCAGTTTTGCGCCGGACGCCGCCGCCGCCTGCATCTGCAGCTGGATCCGCGCGGCGCGCTCGAAATAATAGAGCAGCATGAAAGCCTCGCCCGGCGTGCGGCCGGTGGTGAGAATGCCGTGGTTGCGCATCAGCATCACCTTGTGCGGGCCGAGATCGCGCACCAGGCGCGCCTGCTCGTCGAGGTCGATGGCGACGCCTTCGTAGTCGTGAAAGGCCTGGCGCTCGTAGAAGCGCATCGCGAACTGGCTGAGCGGCAACAGGCCCTTCTCCTGACCTGAGACCGCAACGCTCGCGTCGGAATGGGTGTGCAGCACGCAGGCCGCGTCATGGTTCGAGGTGTGGATCGCGGCATGGATGACGAAGGCGGCGACGTTCACGGCCTGTGGCGTGTCGTCGAGCTTGTTGCCCTTGGTGTCGATCTTGACGAGGCTCGAGGCCGTGATCTCGTCGAACAACAGGCCATAGGGATTGATCAGGAACTGATCGTCATGGCCAGGCACGCGCAGGGAGATGTGATTGTAGATCAAATCGTCCATGCCAAGCCTGGCGACCATGCGATAGCAGGCGGCGAGCTTGACGCGGGCATCCCATTCGGCCGGATCGATTCCGCTCATTGCGACGTCTCCTGCGCGATGGCGGATTGGAACGACTTCATGCTTTCCTCCTCGATCGCATCGAGCAACGTGCGCTTGAGACGCACGAATTCGGGAGAGGTGACGATCTCGGGCTTGCGTGGGCGCGGCAGGTCGACGACCTGCTCCAGCTTCACCGAGCCGGGACGCGCTGTCATCACCAGCACGCGGTCGCCGAGGAAGATGGCTTCATCGACGTCGTGGGTGATGAAGAGAATGGTGCGGCGGTATTTCTGCCAGACGTCGAGCAGCCAGCGCTGCATCATCGCCCGCGTCAGCGCGTCGAGCGCGCCGAACGGCTCGTCGAGCAGCATCAGGTCGCGCTCGAACAGGAAGGTGCGCATCAGGGCCACGCGCTGGCGCATGCCGCCGGACAATTGATTGGGATATTGCTTCTCGAAGCCGGCAAGCCCGAACTCGGGCAGCATCTTCAGCGCCTTGGCGCGCGCCTCGTCGCGGTTCATGCCTTCGACCTCGAGCGCGAGGATGGCGTTGTCGACGACGTTGCGCCAGGGAAACAGCAAATCGCGCTGCGGCATGAAGGAGACGCGGCCGAGCAGGTCGCTCGCATGGCAGCTGTTGCCCTCGAAGCGCAGGATACCGCCGGCGTCGGGCTCTTCGAGGCCGGCGACGATGTTGAAGAGCGTGCTCTTGCCGCAGCCGCTGGGTCCGACGACGGTGACGAACTCGCCGGGGGCGACGCTCGCCTGAAGTCCGGACAGTGCCGCAACGGCGCCAAAAGTCTTGTTGATCGCACGCAGCTCGAGCAGCGGCTCGGGCTTAGCCGGAGCCTGTGGGGCTTCGATGGTCGGTCCGGGATCGGGGAGGCGGGCGGCCTGCACCAGCATGTCCTTGTATAATGGCGGCGGCCATTCGCATACGAAAGCGAGCCGCGTCGAAATCTCTTAGCAACTCGTGTGCCAGTGCGATTCCCGGACAAATCAGGCATAAGACTTGCGAGATCGACAGCGAACAGTCCGGAGAGACGCGCCTCTCCAGCGGAGAATAGGTCATTTCGCGGGTATATGAGCGCCAGTATGTATACTTATATTGGCATCGGAGAAACATGATGGCGGATATTGGTGCACATGGGGGAGGCAAGCGCGTCAAAAATGGGCACGAGACCCTCGACCTGAGCCCCGGCATGACGCTCGCCGAGAGCCTGCGCCAGAAGCTCGAAGGAGCGATCGCTGCCGGCCATCTGGAGCCTGGCAGCCGGCTCGACGAGCAGGAGATCGCCCAGCGTTTTGGCGTCTCGCGCACGCCGGTGCGGGAGGCCTTCCGCCTGATGGCCGCCAACAACCTGGTCGAGCTGCGTGGCCGGCAGGGCGCTACCGTCCGCAGCATCAAGGCGCAGGCGCTGATCGAGATGTTCCAGGTCATGGCGGAGCTGGAAGGGCTCTGCGCGCGGCTTGCCGCAAGGCGCGTGTCCCCGGCCTGGGGTTCCGAAATTGGCGAGATTCACCAGCGGCTTGTGGCTGCAGGCGAAACCGGCGAGATCGACGTCTTCTACGACATCAACCAGGAATTCCACGAGGCGATCTATGAAGCCTCGCGCAACACTTTCCTCGCCGACCAGACTCGCAGGCTGCGCAATCAGGTGGCGGCCTATCGCCGCCGGGTGACGCGGATGCCGAACCGGATCGCGGACACGGTCCGGGAGCACGAGGCAATCATGCAGGCGATCCTGGCTCACGATCCCGAGCGGGCGCACAGCGCCATGCGCGACCACGTCAACCTGCTCGGCGACAATTTGCTGGACTTCCTCGCCGCCTTCGAATGACCTCCGCGATCTCTTGGTATGCAAATTGCTAGACCTTGTATATCTAGCTGGCATCCTGGAGACCCCGCGTGGACCTGAAGCTGACGAACAAGACCGCCCTGATCACCGGCGCGTCGAAAGGAATTGGACTGGCGGTGGCCGAGCTGTTCGCCGCGGAGGGCTGCCATTTGCACCTTGCCGCCCGCAATGGCGAGGCGATGCTCGAAGCCAAGAAGGCGCTCGAAGCCCGCCATGGCGTGAAGATCACCATCCATGCGCTCGACCTGTCGAGCACGGCTGCGATGGAGAAGCTCGCGGCCGAGGTCGGCGATATCGACATCCTCATCAACAATGCCGGCGATATCCCGGCGGGCTCGCTGGAGATCCTCGACGACGCCGCCTGGCGGCGCGGCTTCGATCTCAAGGTGTTCGGCTACATCACGCTGTCGCGTCTCTATTATCCGCGCATGAAGGGCAAGGACGGCGTCATCCTCAACATCATCGGCAATTCCGGTGAGAACTGGGACGCGAGCTACATCGCCGGCTCGACCGGCAATGCGGCGCTGATGTCCTTCACCAAGTCGCTCGGCGGCCGCAGCCTCGATCACGGCGTGCGCGTCGTCGCGGTCAATCCGGGGCCGGTCGCCACCGACCGCATGCTCAAGATCATGAAGCGCAAGGCGATCGACATGCTCGGCGATGAAAGCCGCTGGGAGGAGCTGTTCGACAAATATCCGGGCAAGCGCCCGGCGACGTCGGAAGAGGTCGCCGATCTCGTCGCCTTCCTGTCCTCACCGCGGTCCGGCTACATCACCGGCACGGTGGTGACGATCGACGGCGGCATTGCCGCGCGCGGCTCGGTGATCTGAGGCGCCGATGTCCGGAGCGCAATCGGCGGCCCTAGTCCGCAACCGCTATTTCGACGAACTCTCGGCGACGCCGGGGCTCTACTGGCTCGGCCAGAACACCAACCATATCGAGAGCCACCCCGCCGTGCGCGAGGCGATGCTTCGATCGATCGAGGCCGGCGAGTTCAATGCCTATGCGCCGCCGCTGGGCTTCGAGGCGCTGCGCGCGGCGATCGTCGCCGATCTCGGCGTGCCAGGCGCGGAAGCGCTGGTGACCGAGGGCGGCGTCAACGCGCTCGCCATGATCTGCCGCGCGCGCTGCAAGCCCGGTACCACGCTGGTCACGACCGATCCGACCTGGAAATGGCCGTGCCTGTTCGCGCGCCAGCAGGGCGCCGAGGTGATCGAGATTCCGATCTACAATCCCGCCTGCAACTATCGCCTGACGCCAGAGGCCTTGAGGGCGAATGTCGATGAGCGCACTGCGATCATCTATCTCGTCGATCCGAACAATCCTCTCGGCATCTGCTATACGCGCGAGGAGATCGAGAGCTTCGCGGCGATCGCCCGTAATTGCGGCGCGCTGCTGGTGCATGACTGCACCTATCGCGATTTCGCCGATGGCCACACGCCGGCGCTTCATGTGGCGCCGCAAGGCACGGTGGTCTCGACCAGCTTTTCGAAATGGCTCGGGCTCGCGGGCTTGCGCATCGGCGCGCTGGTCGCGGCTCCCGATCTGTTCGAGGAACTGGCGCAGACCTCAACCAGCGTGCTCGGCGCCAGCGTCATCGCCCAGCGCGCGGCGCAGGCGGGATTGGCGGTCAAGGCCGAATGGATGAAGAAGGTGCGCAGCACCGACCGCGCCAACAAGGCGATGATCCAGGAGGCGGCGGCCGGCATCGAAGGCCTCGCGCTGCCGATCATGCCCTCGCACGGCAACTTCCTGGTGCTCGAGACCATCGCGGCCGGCGTCCGCCCCGAGGCGCTGGTCGAATGCTATCGCCGCCAGGGCATCATGATCCGCCAGGGGACCTATCACACCCAGCGCTTCGGCGACCGTTTTGTGAAGATCAGCACCTCGGTGCCGCGGGCCTGGGTCGAAAAGCTCTGCACGCTGCTGCCGGACATGGTCGCGCAGGCGCGCACGCTCAACGATCTGCCGCCGCAATTCTAGGGGATGATGCCGATGACGATGATCACAGCCAAGGACGGCGTGAAGCTTCATGTGGAGGAGGCCGGCGAGGGCACGCCGATCCTCTTCATCCACGAATTCGGCGGCAATCACGAGAGCTGGGAGCCGCAGCTGCGCTATTTCAGCCGGCGTCACCGCTGCATCAGCTACGCCGCGCGCGGCTATCCGCCGTCGGAGGTGCCTGAGAGCATGGAGGCCTATTCACAGGCGATCGCCGCTGATGATGCCGTCGCAGTTCTCGACGCGCTCGGAATCGACAAGGCGCACGTCGTCGGCCTCTCGATGGGCGGCTTCTGCACGGTGCATTTTGGCCTGCGCACGCCGGAGCGCGCGTTGTCGCTGACGGTCGCCGGCGCCGGTTATGGCTGCGAGAAGGAGTTCGAGGAGTATTTTCGCGGCGTCTCGCTGGAAGTCGCTGATAATTTCGAGACGCAGGGGGCGAAGGAATTCGCGAAGATCTACGCGCTCGGGGCGAGCAGGGTGCAGTTCCAGAACAAGGATCCGCGCGGCTGGCAGGAATTCGCCGATCGCCTCGCCACCCATTCCGATCGCGGCGCCGCTAACACCATGCGCGGCGTCCAGGCGCGGCGACCGTCCTTCTACGATCTCGAAGACGGTTTGAAAAAGATGATGGTGCCGACGCTGGTCGTCGTCGGCGACGAGGACGATCACTGCCTCCAGCCCGGCATCTTCCTGAAGAAGACCATTCCGGCCTGCGGCCTCTCGGTTTTTCCCAAGACCGGCCACACGCTCAATCTGGAAGAGCCGGCGGCGTTCAACGCGCTGCTCGCCGAGTTCATCGCGCAGGTCGAGGCCGGACGCTGGCTGCCGCGCGATCCCCGCGCGCTGCCGGGCCAGATCATGCGCACGACATAATCGATGACGAGCCAGCCTCTGATCAACGCCGACCGGCTCTGGGCCCGCCTGATGTCGCTCGCCGAGATCGGCGCGACGCCGGCCGGCGGGGTCAACCGTCAGGCACTGAGCGATGGCGAGATCGCCGCCTGGAGCCGCGTGATCGGCTGGGCGGTCGAAGCAGGCTTGACGCCGTCGACGGATCCGGCGGGAAATCTGTTCCTGACGCTGGCCGGCCGCGATCGATTAGCGCCGCCGCTTCTTCTCGGCAGTCATATCGACAGCCAGCCCACCGGCGGCAAGTTCGACGGCGCCGCCGGCGTGATGGCGGCGCTTGAAGCGGTCGTGTCACTCGCCGAGCAGGGCGAGACGGCGGCGCGCGACGTCATCGTCGTCGCCTGGATGAACGAAGAAGGCTCGCGCTTCGCGCCGGGCATGATGGGCTCGGAGGCTTTTACGGGCGAGCGCGACCTGGATGCGATCCGCGCCGCGCGCGATGCCGACGGTATCACCGTCGGCGAGGCGCTCGATCGCCTTCACCAGGCTTTTCCGGACGTATCGCATAAACCGCTCGGCTTTGCGGTCGGAGCCTATCTCGAACTGCACATCGAGCAGGGGCCACTGCTGGAGGCGGCGGGCCGTACCATCGGGGTCGTCACCGGTATTCAGGGCAAGAAGACGTTTCAGGTCGTCGTCGAGGGCGGCGAGGGCCATGCCGGCACGCTGGCGCAGTCGGAGCGGCGGGATGCGCTCGCGGCCTTTGCCAAGGTGGCGAGCGCGCTTCATGCCGAGATCGGCACCATCGATGCCGACATCAAGTTCACCATCGGCCGGGTGACGGTGGTGCCGAACGCACCGTCGGTGGTGCCATCGCGCGTCAGCTTCAGCATCGACCTGCGCCATCCTGACAATGCCGTGCTCGATGCGGCCGGCGCGCGGATCAAAGTTCTTTGCGATGACAACGCCTCGCCTTGCACGGTGACGGTGACGCCACTCGTCGATGCGCCGTCGAACGCCTTCGATCCGCGCCTGCGGACGAGTATCGCGGAGGCCGCGCGAGAGCAGGGGCATTCCGCGATGGATATCCTCTCCGCGGCCGGACACGATGCCCGTCATCTCGCCAAGGTTTGCCCCGCCGCCATGATCTTCATCCCGTGCCACGACGGCGTGAGCCATGTCGAGCACGAATGGGCGGAAGCTGCTCATGTTGCCGCCGGAGCGTCAGTGCTGGCGCAGGTGCTGCGCGGGCTCGCCTTTGCGCCTGCTATCGAGCCAGCTGAGGCTGGACCCGAATCCGCGATTGGCCCATCCTGAGGCGAGGTCGGCGGCCATCGCCGCCGCTCCAGCACCCGCCTCTCTATGATGGACAAGAGCCGTCAACCGCACCAGCGCGTCTCCCTTGCGGGGATGCATATCGACCGGACTTCGGCCGTGCCGCTGCATTTGCAGATCGCCGCGCACATCCGGGTCGGCATTCTGCGCGGGCTCTTTCCGGCCGGTACGCAATTCCTTGGCTCGCGTGAGATCGCGCGGCAATTGGGCTGCTCGCGCACGGTGGTGCTGACCGCGTGGGATCTGCTCTACGCCGAGGGCTATCTGCAATCGACGCCGCGCGGCAGCGTCATGGTCGCCTCCGTCGTCGTGCCGCATGCGGAGCCGCCCTCGGCTGCACCGCCTGCGGCCGCGCCTGCCCACATGTCGAAGCGCTGGCAGTCGCTGCTTGGCCTCGATTACGAGACCAATTGGCCGTCGGTATTCGCACCGGGCGCGCCCGACATCTCGACGTTTCCGTTCAAGGAATGGTCGCGCCTGCTGCGCCAGAGCTGGCAGAACCCAAGAGAGCAGGAGTGCCTCGATCTCGCCTCGGAAGGCCATCCGCGCCTGCGCAGCGAGATCGCAAATTTCCTCGGCTCGGTTCGCGGGCTGGTCTGCTCGCCGGAGGAGGTCGTGGTCACATCCGGCACCTCGGGCGCGCTGGATTTCTGCAGCCGGATGATCCTCGATCCCGGCGACGAGGTCTGGGTCGAGGAGCCAGGTTTCATCGAGGCGCGCTGGGCGCTCACGGCCGCGGGCGCGAAGCTCGTGCCGATTCCCGTCGACGACAAAGGGCTCGTCGTCTCCGAAGGTATCCGGCGCGCGCCGCGTGCGAAGCTGGTCGTCGTCACGCCGTCGCATCAATATCCGCTCGGCGTCAGCATGCACCTGGAGCGGCGTCTCGAGCTGCTCGACTGGGCCAACAAGAACGAAGTCTGGGTGATCGAGGACGATTACAATTCGGAGTTCAGGCACCAGGACAGCATGATCGCATCGCTGCGCTCGCTCGATCGCGAGGGGCGGGTGATCTATTTCGGCACCTTCTCGAAGATCATGATGCCGAATTTGCGGCTCGGATACATGGTCGCCAACCGGCGTTTCATCGAGGGCTTTTCCAAAGGCCGCGCGCGGATCGATGTGCACACGTCGGGGATCGGGCAACTCGCTTTGGCGGAGTTCATGCGGGAAGGGCATTTGCTGCGGCATCTGCGCGGGATGCGGCGGATATATGCCAGCAGGCGCAAGGCGCTGATCGATGCGATCGCAGCGCTGATGCCTGACGATCTCTCCGTGTCCTCCGCGGTGACCGGGCTGCATCTGGTGGCGCTGTTCACCGACGCGATGCAGGCGCGGATGAGCGACCGCGAGGCCGCCGAAATTCTGAAGCAGGCCGGCATCCACCTGCAGCCACTGTCGCAAAATTTTCTGGAGGCGCCGACGCGGCAGGGCCTGGTGTTCGGCTATGGGCGGCTGCGCACCGAGGATGCCGCGCCGCTGCTTGCGAGAATCGCAGGCCGCATCGGCAGCGGTCGCGGCGATACAGCATCGGAGCCGGCAAAATCCTCTCGTACTGTTCGTACAATAAAGAGAGGCTGAGCCGACTTGCATGCATAGCTCATAGGCAGGCGGTCATGCCGCACTGCCGTCGGACCGCCTGCAAATTAGACAGGCGATTTGAGCTCCTCGAATTGCAGTGCAGCGAGTCCCACGATTCATGCGGAAGAATCCGTGGTGCGCCGCACGCGTCCAAGGTGGAGAAGCATGCACTTTGCGAAGGCAGTGCTGCACCAAATCGGGCAGCCTGTGGCGCGCCGCGCGGCGGCAGTCGCGTGCTGGTCTAGTGGTTTGCGACAATTCTGGCCCTATCCTGAGCCAGCCGCTCTGTCGCACGCTCACGGTCGGTGGCATGACAAGGGATGCATGATGAGCGCTCTCGGTTTGGCATTCGACGTTGCGATGGACGAAGGACCGGCGTCCGGGTCGGCGGTCACGCGTAGCTGACGGACATGAGTTCCTCTGGACATCACTGGGAAGTCGGCACCGATATCGGTGGCACCTTCACCGACATCATCGCCATCCGCCGCGACTCCGCCGAGTCGCGGATCGCGAAGGTGCCGTCGCGCCCACAGGCGCCCGTGCAGGCGATGCTCGAGGCGATCGAGGCGGTGGGCCTGCGCAAGAGCGAGGTCAAGCGCTTCGTCCACGGCACCACGCGCGTCACCAACGCGATCGTCGAGAACCGGCTGCCGAAGGTGGCGCTGGTCGCGACCGAAGGTTTTGCCGATGTGCTGGAGATCGCGCGCTATCGCCGCCGCGATCTCTACCGTCTCGACATTCCGCCGAAATCCCCGCCTTTGGTGCCGCCCGAACGGTGCTTTGGACTCGCCGAACGCCTCGACCACGAGGGCCGTGTACTGAAGGCGCTGGAGGAAGCCGAGATCGAGCGTCTGGTGGCGTGGCTGAAACAGACCGGCGTGCAGAGCGTCGCCGTGGCGCTGCTTCACGCCTATGCCAATCCCGTCCACGAAAAGATGCTCGGCGAACGGCTCAAGGACGTCGTCGCCCATGTCTCGCTGTCGCACGAGGTCAATCCCGAAGCGCGCGAATATGAGCGGACCTCGGCGACCGTGTTCAACGCGGCGGCAATGCCGATCGCGGTTGAATATCTCAGTGAGCTGGAGCAGCGGCTGCCGATCGGACCGGGACTGCAGGTGTTTCATTCCGCCGGCGCCATGATCCCGATCTCGGCGGTGAAGCGGCGGCCACTGGTGATGGCGATGTCGGGCCCGGCGGCCGGCGTCTCGGCCTCGGTCAGCATCGCGCGCCAGCTCGGCACCTCGCGCATGCTGACCTTCGACATGGGCGGCACCACGACCGATGTGTGCCTGATCGTCGACGGTCAGGCCGAGATGGCCGACGGCCGCATGCTCGGCGACAAGCCGCTGCGCCAGCCGATGCTCGCTGTGCATTCGATCGGGGCGGGTGGCGGATCGATCGTGCGCAACGGTCCCGGGGGCCTCACGGTCGGCCCGGAGAGTGCTGGCTCCGAGCCCGGGCCGGCCTGCTACGGCCGCGGTGGCCTTGAGCCAACCATCACCGATGCCAACGCTGTGCTGGGCTATCTCAATCCAGAGACCAAGCTTGGCGATCGGATCGGCATCGATATCGAGTCGGCAAAACGCGTCATCGCGCCGATCGCGCAGGCCTTGGGACTGAGCCTCACCGAAACCGCCCTCGGCATCATCAAGGTCGCCAACGCGACCATGGCCCGCGCGCTCCGCCGCGTCACGGTCGAGCGCGGCATCGACGGCCGCGACTGTACGCTGCTCGCCTTCGGCGGAGGCGGCCCGATGCATGCCGCGGGCCTTGCCGATCTCTACGGCATTGCGGAGGTCGTGGTGCCCAGCGCATCGAGCGCGTTCTCGGCGCTCGGTTGCCTCACGGCCGATTTCAGCTTTCTGCAGCAGCAGACGCTTCGTGCGGCCCTCGACGGCATCGATCTCGATCGCGTGTCGGAGCGGATCGGCACGCTGATTGAAGATGCTTCGGCCCCGCTGATCGCCAATGGCGTTGCGAAAGCGGAGATCCAGGTAGAGCTCGTCGCCTTGATGCGCTACGCCGCGCAGAACGACGCCATTCCGGTGCCGTTCATGCTGCCGCTCGACGTGGCCAAGCTCAAGAAGGATTTTCTGGCGCGGCATCACGAGCTGTTTGGCTACGCGACCGGCGAGCCCTGCGTCATCGAATCCGTGCGTGTCCAGGCTCGGAGGCCGTCCACGACCGTCGTGAGCCGGCCGGAGACTGTGGCGAGGGCGGTGTCGTCAGGCCGACGCATCTGCTCGTTCGACGGCCTGCACGAGACTGCGACGGCGATCATCGACCGTGCCTCATTGACGGAAATGATCAGCGGTCCCGCGATCATCGAAGACGCATGGTCCACCGTGGTGGTGCCGCCGGGCTGGCAGGCAAAGCCTGATCCCGCGGGCAATCTCTTTCTGACGCGGAGGGCGGCATGAAGCTCGATCCGTTCGTCGTCGAAGTCATCAGGCACGGCCTCTCCGCCGCGGCCGAGGAAATGAGCCTCGTCATGACGCGTTCGGCGCGCTCGCCGCTGCTGCGCGAGGCCGGCGATCTTTCCTCCGCGATCACCGACGGCCATGGCGGCCTGGTCGGACAGGGCCGCGACATCCCGATCCATCTCGGCGCGATGGCCTACACCATTCCCGAGCTTCTTAAGGTGATGCCGCGCGAAAATCTGAACGACGGCGACGTGGTGATCTACAATGTTGGTGCGCTCGGCGGCAATCATCTCAACGACGTCAAGGTGGTGCGGCCCGTCTTTGTCGAGGGCGAGATCGTGGCCTTCGCGATCAGCCTGGCCCACTGGCCCGACATCGGCGGCACCTGGCCGGGCAGCTATTTTGCCAAGGCGGTCGACACCTTCCAGGAGGCGATGCGAATTCCGCCGGTGCTGATTGCGACCGCAGCCGGCGTCAACACGCCGATCGTGCAACTGCTCAAGGCCAACGTTCGCGATGCCGAATCCTGCGAGGGTGATCTGCTCGCCCAGATCGCGGCGACGAAAGCCGGCGAGAAGCGCATCGTCGAGCTCTGCCGGGAGCACGGCAAGGCGGTTTTCATGGCGACGCAGTCGCGTCTGCACGATCTCTCCGAGATCGAGATGCGCGAGGCGCTGCGCGCGCTGCCGGATGGCGTCTACGAGGGCGAAGACTTCCTCGACGACGGCAGCACCGGCAACGCGCCGGCGCGCATCCACGTCAAGATCACCATTCGCGGCGACGAGGCGACCTTCGACCTCTCCGGGAGCTGCGACCGCGTCTCCAACTTCTGCAACACCACGCCGTTCATGGCGCGCTCGGCCGTCGCCTATGCCGCGCGCATCATGAGCGGGCGCGACATGCACCAGAACGCCGGCGCGCTGCGGCCGCTGACCATCATCACCCGCCCGGGCTCGATCCTGGAGCCGGGCTGGATGGCGTCCGTTGCCGCCGGCAATCATGAGACCTCGATGCGCATCGTCGATGCGATCTTTCGCGCGATGCAGGACACCATTCCTGAACGCCTGTCGGCCGGCGGTGCCACCACAGCGGGCGTGCTGTTCTTCGCCGAGCCGCGGCCGAACGGCTCGTGGAAGATGCTCTACGAAGTTCATGGCGGCGGCGAGGGCGCGCGGCACGACCGCGCGGGCACCTCCGCAACGCGCGTGCATCTGTCCAACACGTCGAATACGCCGGTCGAGGTGATCGAGGCGAATTACGCGATCCGCCTGGAGCAGCAGGCCATCCGCCGGCAGTCCGGCGGTGCAGGCGCGCATCGCGGCGGCGACGGCTCGGTCCGCTCCTACCGCATCCTTGCGCCCTCGATGCACCTGACCACCTGCATCGAGCGCATGGTGATTGCGCCCTGGGGCATGCAGGGCGGCGAATCCGGGCAGGCCTGCCGCATCTCGCTGATCCGGCGCGGCGAAAACGTCGCGATCGACGGCAAATCGAATCTGGTGTTGCAGCAGGACGATCTCGTCACGATCGAGATGTGCGGCGGCGGCGGCTACGGCGCCGCGGCCGCGAAGTGAGGGACCTGCGATGAGCAGATTATTGCGAACGGGTTTGAATGCGGGCGAGGCCGCGCCGATGGCGGTGGTCGGCGGCGAGGGCGCCTATTTTCATCTGTCCGACGGCCGCAAGCTGATCGACGGCAGCAACACCGGCGGCGGCCTCGGCCATCGCCATCCCGCGATGGTCGAGGCGATCCGCCGCGCGGCCGATACGCCCGTCGTCAACGAGGGCTGGACCTGGGTCGGCCGCGAGCAGGCTGCCGACGATCTGATGGCAACCGCGTTCAAGGGCGAGGAGGATTGGGTCGGCGCGGTGCGCTTCTGCATCAGCGGCAGCGAGGCTAACGACATGGCGCTGTCGCTATGCCAGGCGCTGACGCAGCGCTCAGCCCTGGCGACCCGCGAGCGCGCCTATCACGGCATCACCGGCCTGTCGCGCAGCATGACCGTGCAGCCGCAATGGCATGGTGGCCTCGCGGTGCATTCCGGCGGCTCAAAACTGCCGGCGGCGATGGCTCCGGTGCGGATCCTGCCGGCGCCCGATGGCGCGATCTATGGGGCTCCGGTCAACAACACCCCGCCCAGCGAATATCTGGCCGATGCCACGCGTCTGCTTTCGGACACCGCGGCGACGATCATCGATTACACGCAAGGTGGCATCTATTACGACGGCACCTATCAAGACGAAGTCGCGAAACGCGCGCGGCAGGCCGGCTCGTACTGGATCGCCGACGAGGTCGTGACCGGCGCGGGCCGCGCGGGGCGCTGGTTCGCATTCCAGGGTGCGCAAAGCCGCCCCGACATCGTGACGCTCGGAAAGTCGCTCGGCGGCGGCGCTGCTGCGGTCGCGGCGGTGGTGGTGTCGAAGGACATCGTCGAGCGGCTCAAGGGCTCGAGCTGGCAGAACTATGGCACGCTGCGCGGCCATCCCATCAGCATGGCCGCCGTCAGCGCGTATCTGAAGGTCGTCAGCGACGAACAGATTCTGGAGCACGTGCAAAAGCTCGAGAAGCTGTTCATCCGCCGCCTGCTCGAGATCGCGCAAAAGCATCCAAGCGTGCAGCGCGTCGCCGGACAGGGGTTGCACTGGACGGTGGAGCTGCACGGGCCGGACTGGCGCACCTGGCATGCCGACACCACCGAGGTGCCGATCGCCTCACGTGTCGCGGAGCGCGCGCTGGAGGCTGGCGCCGTGATCGGAACCAGCGGCGAGCAGACCTCGTTGTTCCTGGCGCCGCCGCTGGTGATCTCCGAGCGCGAAGCCATGCTGTTGCTCGATGCGCTCGATCACGGCCTCGATATCGCGGACGAGGAGCACGCGTGAGCGCAGATCCCACAGCGCCGCATCGATCGCCGGCCTGGCCGGTGGACGAGCCCTGGTATCTCGCGATGCCGGAGGGGACGCTGTATGACGCGCTGGTGCGGACGGCAGAGGCGCGGCCCGCGCATCCTGCGACGGTGTTTTACGGCGCGAGCCTGGGCTATGCCGAGCTGCGTGCGCGCGTGGATGCGCTCGCGGGATTTCTGCAAGGCGCGTGCGGCGTGAAGCGCGGCGATCGCGTCATGATCGCGCTTCAGAACTCGCCGCAATATGTCATCGCCTATTATGCGGTGATGCGGGCGGATGCCGTGATCGTGCCCGTCAATCCCATGAACAAGACGGCCGAGATCGCGTATCTCGCCGAAGACAGCGGCGCGAAGGTCGCGATCATCGGCAGTGAGCTGATCGATGTCTTTGCGCCGCTCTCGGGCGCGGCCGTCACGCATGCGATCGTCGCGCAATATCGGGACGAGGTGCCGGCCGCCACGCCCTATACGCTACCGTCCTGTGTCACCGAGGCGCCGGTGGAGCTGCCGTCGTCGCCGGGCTGGCACGCTTGGTCCTCCGCGATCGTGCAGGGTTTGCAGCCGGGCGCGATGGAGGCCGGGCCGGACGATCTCATGATCCTGCCTTACACGTCGGGCACGACAGGCAAGCCCAAGGCGTGCATGCACACCCATCGCAGCGCGCTCTTCACCGCCGTCTTGCAGGCGCGCTGGTATGGCATGGGTGCGGACGACGTGATGACTGGCTTCATGCCGCTGTTCCACGTCGCTGGCATGCAGGGATCGATGAACGCCGCGATGGTGGCCGGCGCGACGCTGCTCTTGATGGCGCGCTGGGACAAGGATCTGTTGCCGGACCTGTTCGAGATCTATGGCGTCACGTTCTGGAACGCGGCGCCGACCATGATCGTCGACGTGCTGGCCAGCGCAAAATTCCGCGACCGCTGCTTCGAGAAGCTCAAGGTGCTGACCGGCGGCGGCGCGGCGATGCCGACCGCGGTCGCCGAGCGCTTGAAGAGCCGCTTCGGCCTCGATTTCGTCGAGGGCTACGGCATGACCGAGACGATGTCTCCGACCCACATCAACCCGATGGCGGCGCCGAAGCGGCAGTGCCTCGGCATCGCCGTGCATGGGACCGACGCGCGGGTCGTCGATCCCGAGACGCTCATCGAGCTCGACGACAACGTCACCGGCGAGATCGTCGTGCATGGGCCGCAGGTGCTGCAGGGTTACTGGAACAGGCCGCAGGCCGACGCCGAGTCCTTCATCGAGATCTCGGGAAAGCGGTTCCTGCGCACCGGAGATCTCGGCTACCGCGATTCCGACGGTTATTTCTTCGCGGTCGACCGCCTGAAGCGGATGATCAATGTCAGTGGCTTCAAGGTGTGGCCGGCCGAGGTCGAGGCGGCGATGTACGGCAATCGCGCCATCCGGGAGTGCTGCATCATCTCGGCGCCGGACGATTACCGCGGCGAAACCGTCAAGGCACTGGTGGTGCTCGACGACGCCGCGCGCGCGACGACCTCAGTGGACGACATCGTCGGCTGGGCGCGCGGCGCGATGGCGAGCTACAAGGCGCCGCGCGCGGTGGTCTTCGTCGATGCCTTGCCGCGCACCGCGAGCAACAAGATCAACTGGCGGCTTTTGCAGGATGCCGAATGGGGGCGGACGGCATGAAAACTGCTTGTCTGGAAAGTTGGCGCAAGACCGCGTTATGCTGCGCGCGCCGCCCCCTTGAAGCTGCGATCCCCAGCCTCGTCCATCAATCAGGAATTTTCTGATGCGTATCGTCAACGTCGCCGCCGCCCAGATGGGTCCGATCCAGAAAGCCGACAGCCGCGAGGCCGTGGTCAAGCGCATGATCGCGCTGATGGACGAGGCCAAGGCGAAGGGCGCCGACCTGATCGTCTATCCGGAGTTGGCGCTGACGACGTTCTTCCCGCGGTGGTATGTGGAGGACCGCGCCGAGTTCGATCATTGGTTCGAGCGCGAGATGCCTGGCCCGGCCACGAAGCCGCTGTTCGAGCGCGCGGCGCAGCACAGAATCGCGATGAATTTCGGCTATGCCGAGCTGACGCCCGACGGCCATCACTTCAACACGGCCATCCTCACCGACAAGTCCGGGAAGATCGTCGGCAAATACCGCAAGGTCCATCTGCCCGGTCATGTCGAGTACGACACCAAGCGCTCGCACCAGCATCTGGAGAAGCGCTATTTCGAACCGGGCGATCTCGGCTTCAAGGTCTGGCGCGAGCTTGGCGGCATCATCGGCATGGCGATCTGCAACGATCGCCGCTGGCCCGAGACCTATCGCGTCATGGGACTTCAGGGCGTCGAGATGGTGCTGATCGGCTACAACACGCCGTCCGTGAATGCGGAGAAAAGCGAAGAGGGCGTCGAGAAGCGCCTGTTCCACAATCGGCTCTCGGTGCAGGCCGGCGCCTATCAGAACGCGACCTGGGTGGTCGCGGTCGCCAAGGCCGGTACCGAGGACGGCCATCCGCTGTTCGGCGGCAGCCTGATCGTCGATCCCAATGGCGAGATCGTCGCCGAGGCCAAGACGGAAGACGACGAGCTTCTGGTCCACGCCTGCGACCTCGACGCCACCACCTTTGGCAAGACCACGATCTTCAACTTTGCAGCGCATCGCCGCATCGAGCATTACGGCCTGATCACCAGTCAGACCGGCGCGGTGCCGCCGCCGCAGAAGTGATGCCCATGGGTGACAACGGCATCTCGCTGCGCGAACTCGATCCCCGTGATCGCTACAAGCTGCTCTGCGGCGTGGTGGTGCCGCGGCCGATCGCACTGGTGACGACGCTGGACGAGAACGGCGCGGTCAATGCCGCACCGTTCAGCTTCTTCAACGTGTTCTCCGAGAGCCCGGCACTGATCGTGCTCGGGCTCCAGCACAAGCCGGATCACTCGCCAAAGGACACGACCCGCAACATCCACCGCGAGGGCGAGTTCGTCGTGCACATGGTGGACGAGGCGCTGTCGGTTGCGATGAACGACTGCGCGGTCGATTTTCCTTCCGGCGACAGCGAGGTTGCCGCTACCGGCCTTGCGACGCTACCCTCCGTCGACGTGAAGGTGCCGCGCCTCGCTGCGGCGCCGTTCGCGCTGGAATGCCGTCGTCACGTCGTGCTGCACTTTTCGCCCGATCGCGAGCTGCTGGTCGGCGAGGTGCTCAGGGTTCACGCCCGCGTGGGCCTCGTGGACGAGGCCAACATGTATGTCGATCTCGACGCCTACCGGCCGATCGGCCGCATGTTTGGCAATCTCTACACGACGCAGCGGGATACGTTCGCGCTTGTTCGCGAGAGCCATGCGCAATGGCTCGCGCGTCAGGATGCCAAAGAACTGAAAGACGCTTAATGAGCCGAGAATTGCACCGTACCCAGCGCCATGGTGACGGCCGCCTGTGTCGGGTCGATCACGGGGATACCAAGCGCGTCTTCGAGCGGGCGGCGGTGGCGCGCCATGCCGGCGCAGCCCATCACGATGGCGCGGGCGCCGTCCTCGTCGCGCAGCGCCCGGCCAACCTCGATCATCTTCGCCAGCGTGCCTTCACCGGACGCGGTTTCAGCGACGCTCATGTTGAGCGGGCGCTCGCCGGCGAGCCGATCGGTCAGTCCCATCTGCCTGAGGTAGCGCATGTGGCGCGGGATCGAGCGCTGCGCGATCGCAACCACGCCGAACGTCTCGGCGCGGGCCAGCGCGGTCAGCACGCCGCACTCGGCGATGCCGAACACCGGACGGTTGGTGCCTTCGCGGCAGACCTGGAGCCCGGGATCGCTGTAGCAGGCGATCACGAACGCCGCAAAACTGTTGTCGCCCTCGACCAGCTTTCGCAGCGGCATGGCGACGCTGTCGACGTCGGCCTGGCTTTCGATGCCGAAGGGACCCTCGGCCAGCGACTGGCAGACGACCTCTGGGCCGCCGTCGAAGCCGAGCGGCTTCAAGGCTTCCTCCAGCCCTTGCGTGACCGCTTGGTTGGAGTTCGGATTGATGACGAGAATGCGCGGCCTGGACATGATGGTCTTCCTGCAAAAGGGCGATCGTTGAACTCAGGCATATCACGGAGTGCCTCATGACTGAACCCACCTACGACCTGATCATTCGCGGCGGACGCGTCGCCACCACCACCGACGTGTTCGAGGCCGATGTCGCCATCTCCGGCGAGACCATTGCGGCCGTCGGCAAGGGTCTGCCTGCGGCAAAGCGCGAGATCGACGCACGCGGCAAGCTGGTGCTGCCCGGCGGCGTCGACAGCCACGCCCATATCGAGCAGCTCTCCGCCGCCGGCATCATGAATGCCGACACGTTCGAGAGCGCGACGGTGTCGGCCGCCTTTGGCGGCACCACCACGGTGATCCCGTTCGCCGCCCAGCACGTCGGCATGAAGCTGCCGCAGGTGGTGGAGGACTATCACGCGCTGGCGAAAAAGGGCGCGGTGATCGACTACGCCTTTCACATGATCATCGCGGACGCGACCAAAGAGACGGTCGAGGAGCATATTCCGGCGCTGGTCAAGCAGGGCCATGCCTCGATCAAGATCTTCATGACCTACGACCGGCTCAAGGTCGATGACGAGCCCTTGCTCGACATCCTGCTCGCGGCGCGCCAGTCCGGCGCGATGCTGTGCGCGCATGCCGAGAACCACGGCATCATCGCCTGGATGGTGAAGCGGCTGCTCGCGCGCGGCTACACCATGCCGAAATACCACGCCGTCAGTCATGCTCGCGTCTCGGAGGCCGAGGCCTTCACCCGCCTGATCGGCATGGCCGCGCTGATCGACCAGCCGATCATGATCTTCCACGTCTCGACCGCCGAAGGCGCCAAGGTGATCCGCGACTCGCGCGGGCAGGGGCTGAAGGTGTTTGCCGAGACCTGTCCGCAATATCTGTTCCTGACGGCTGATGATCTCGACAAGCCGGGTTCCGAGGGCGCCAAGTGGATGTGCAGCCCGCCGCCGCGCACGCATGCGGACCAGGAGGCGCTGTGGCAGGCGCTGTCGCTCGGCGATCTCCAGACCATCTCGTCGGACCACGCGCCGTATCGCTACGACGAGACCGGCAAGCTGCGCGCCGGTCCCAATCCGAATTTCAAGCAGGTCGCCAACGGCCTGCCCGGGCTCGAGCTGCGGCTGCCGCTTCTGTTCGACGCGATGGTGTCGAAAGGCAGGCTGGGGCTTGAGAAGTTCGTGGAGCTGACGTCGACGGCGCCGGCAAAAATCTACAACCTGCATCCGCGCAAGGGGTCGATCGCCGTCGGCGCCGATGCCGATATCGCGATCTGGGATCCCAACCGCGAGACAGTCATCGCCGACGAGATGATGCACGACCTCACCGGCTACACGCCGTTCGCAGGCCGCAAGCTGAAGGGCTGGCCGGTGACCACGCTCTCGCGCGGCCGCGTCATCATAGACGGCAACAAGTGCCTTGCCTCCGCAGGCAGCGGAAAATTCCTGGCGCGCAGCGGCGGCGAGGCGGCCAAGCCGACCGGGCGGCTCGTCGCCGACATGGATCCCGAGCGGAATTTTGGGGCCAAGCTGCTGTGACGTTGGATCGCGCGCGATGAAGATTCTCATCTTCGGCGGTGCGGGCTTTGTCGGCCTCAATGTCGCGGAGGCGCTGCTCGCGCGCGGCCACGATGTGACGCTGCACGACCGAGCGGAGTTGCCGCCACTCGCGCGGCGCGCACTGGCCGGCTACGGTGCGAAGCTCACAGTGGTGCAGGGCGATATCCTGGATGCGGACGGCATCGATGCCCTCATCGCAAAGGGCTGCGACGCAATCGTGCTCGGCGCCGCCGTCACCGCCGGCGACGAGCTCGAGCGTGCCTCGACTGCGCGCGTTCTCGAGATCAACGTGATGGCGCAGATCCCGATTTTGCTCTCCGCGATCCGCCATGGGGTTCGCCGCGTCGTCAATCTCTCGTCGGCGTCGGCCTATGGCGCCGCGGGTGCGCGGGTCGAGGTGCTGGACGAGGAGACGCCCTGCGATCCCATCTCGTTCTACGCCATCAGCAAGTTCACCTCGGAGCGCTCCGTCGCGCGCCATGCCGAGCTGTTCGGTGGCGATTTCCTGAGCGTGCGCCTGAGCGCTTTGTTCGGCCCGTGGGAGCGACCGAGTTCGGTCCGTGACACGCCGAGCCTCCAGTTCCAGATACTGGCCGCGTTCGCGCGCGGCGAGCCGGCGCTGATGCCTGAACCAGGCCTGCGGGACTGGATCTACGCGCCGGACGCTGCCGAAGCCGTGGCGCTCGTCATCGAAGCCGAGCGGCCGCGCCACCGGCTCTACAACATCTCCAGCGGCGGGTTGTGGCCTGCGCTGCAATGGGGCGAGGCGTTTGCGGCGCTCAATCCGGGCCTGCAGTGCCGGATCGCGGCGCCCGGAGAGAAGACCGTCATCAAGCTTCATGGACCGTACCGCGCGCCGCTGTCGGTGAGGCGGATGGAGGATGAATTCGGCTGGCGCGCGCGGTTCGGCCGCGCCGAGTCTGCGGCGCATATGAGCGACTGGCTGAAGCAGCACAAGGAGTGGATCTGACATGCGGCTTCAGGGACGCACGGCCATCATCACGGGGGCGGGATCCGGCATCGGCCGCGCCAGCGCAAAACTGTTCGCGGAAGAGGGCGCACGCCTTGCGCTGGTCGATCGCGATGCTGCGGGCCTGCAGGAAACATTGAATCTGGTTGGCGGGGCCACGTCGCATGTCGGCGACGTCGGCGATGCCGGATTCGCCGAAACCGTCGTCGGCGATGTCGTGAAGCAGCACGGCCGGCTCGACGTCCTCATGACAGCGGCCGGATTCTCCGTCGGCGGTACGGTCCTGACGACGAGCGTGGAGGATTGGGACGCGGTGTTTCGCGCCAATGTCGGCGGCACCTGGCTGTGGGCGCGGGCTGCAGTACCGCAGATGCAGCGGCAGAACAGCGGCTCGATCATCACGCTGGCCTCGCAGCTCGCGATCGCTGGCGGCAAGGGCAACAGCGCCTATATCGCCGCCAAGGGCGCGATCGTCAGCCTGACCCGGACCATGGCGGTGGATTTCGCCACCGACGGCATCCGCGTCAACGCGATCGCGCCGGGGGCGATCGACACGCCGATGCTGCGCCGCAGCTTTGCCCGTCACGCCAATTCGGACGAGGTGCGCGAGGCCTCCCGCAATCGTCACGCCATGAAGCGGTTCGGCCATGCCGAGGAGATCGCGCAGACCGCGCTGCATCTCGCCAGCGATGCGTCCTCGTTCACGACCGGCACCGTCATGGTGGTCGACGGAGGCTGGCTCGCGGCATGAGCGACGCGCTGACACAGCTCGAAGCCGCGGTTCGCGCCGATCTCGCCATGATCGCGCATCCCCACGCCGCATGGTTGGAGCCGAAGATCGGGCCCGATGGCAAGCCGGCGCTGGATGTGCTGATCATCGGCGCCGGTCAGTCGGGCATTGCCATCGGCTTTGGTCTGATGCGCTCCCGCGTCAACAACATTCTGCTGCTCGACAAGGCCGAGGAGGGGAAGGAGGGCCCGTGGCTCACCTATGCCCGGATGCCGACGCTCCGCAGCCCGAAGGACTATACGGGGCCGGACCTCGATATTCCGAGCCTGACCTACCAGTCCTGGCACGAGGCCCGCTTTGGCGAGGAGAGCTGGCAACAGCTCAACCTGATCCTGCGCGAGCATTGGGCGGAGTATCTGCTCTGGCTGCGAAGGACGATCGGTCTGCCGGTCCGCAATGGCTGCGAGCTTCTGGAAATCGCGCCGGGATCCGGCGGCCTGCTCGCTGCCCGCGTGAAACGTGCGGACAGTGTCGAGACGCTCTACGCGCGCAAGATCGTGCTGGCGACGGGACAGGAGGGCATGGGCGACTGGATGATCCCGGAGCAGCTTCAGCACCTGCCGTCGGGTTCGGTCGCAACCGTTGCCGAAAACATCGATTTCAAGAGGCTCCGCGGCAAGCGCGTCGCCGTGATTGGCGCCGGTGCGTCCGCGTTCGACAATGCGGCGACGGCCTTGGAAGCAGGCGCGGCGGAGGTGCATCTGCTGTGCCGCCGTGCCGAGATCCAGGTGATCCAGCCTTATCGCTGGCTGACCTTCCGCGGCTTCCTGCGGCATCTGAGCGATCTCGACGATGCCTGGCGTTGGCGCTTCATGCGCAAGATCCTGGAAATGCGCGAGGGATTTCCGCAGCCGACGTTTGACCGCTGCGCGCGTCACGCCAATTTCACATTGCATGAGGGCGCGCCCATTGAGGCTGCGCGCCAGACGGTCGCGGGCATCGAACTCGAGACGCCGCGCGGCGTGATCGCCGCGGATTTCGTCATCTGCGGCACCGGCATCGATATGAACTTTGCTGGCCGCGGCGAGCTCGCAATATTTGCCGGCAATATCGCGACCTGGGCCGACCGCTACCAGCCGCCCGAGGACGAGCGCAACGAACGGCTCGGCCGCTTCCCTTATCTCGCCGACGACTACGCCTTCACCGAGCGTGAACCGGGCAAGACCCCTTGGATCTCCGACATCCATCTCTTCGCCATCGCTTCCACCATGAGCTTTGGTGCATCGGGATCGTCGATCAATGCGATGACCACCGCTGTGCCAAAGCTCGTGAATGGCCTGACGCGCGGGCTGTTTCGCGCCGATGTCGAGCGTCATTGGACTTCGCTCAGCGCCTATGACGTGCCGCAGGCCGTCGTCACGCGGCCAGCGCGAAAAATGGGGGATATTCGATGATCATCCATGCGCAGACTCGACGAACAGCCCCTAAAAACGCCCCATGAGACTGGCGCGCAAATTGCTTCTTTTGTGACCAGCCTTGCCGGCCTTCCTGCTCGAAAATTCAAGGGAAAACGAATGCGTTTTGTGTCTTTCAGGTCCGCGACCTCAGTTCTCGCCACCACCGCGCTGTTGCTGATCGCCACGGCGCCTTCGCACGCGCAATCGAGGGCGGAAACGCTGCGCTATGTGACCGGTGCATCCGTCAATACGCTCGATCCCAACATCCCAGGCTCGACCCGCGAATCCTTCGCGCTGAGCATGAGCACTTACGACCGGCTGGTAGCGTTCGGCCGCAAGCAGCTCAACGGCAAATGGGTGTTCGACCTCGACACCATCACCGGCGAGCTCGCCGAGAGCTACGACGTCAGCCCGGACGGTCTGAAGATCACCTTCCGCCTGCGCAAGGACGCAAAGTTCCAGGACGGCTCGCCTGTCACGGCCGAGGACGTGAAATGGTCGCTCGACCGCTGCGTCACCGCGCCGATCCTCGGCAAGGCACAGCTCCTGACGGGCTCCCTGACCTCGGCCGACCAGTTCAAGGTGATCGATCCTCTCACCATCGAGGTGACGCTGCCGAAGCCCGACAAGCTCGCGCTGCCGAACCTTGCCACCGTCTATCCGATGATCATCAACGCGAAGGTCGCGAAGGAGCACGCCACCGCTGAAGATCCGTGGGCGACTGCGTGGCTGAAGGAGCACACCGCCGGCAGCGGCGCCTATGTGGTCGAAACTTTCAAGCCGGGCGAGCAGGTGGTGCTCAAGCGCGACGAGAGCTGGAATCGCGGCTCGGCCAACAAGCCGGCGTTCTTCAAGCGCGTGATCATCCAGTCGGTGCCGGAGCCGGCCACGCGCGCCAACCTTGTCGAGCGCGGCGATGCCGACATCGTCGTCGATCTCCAGGCCAGCGACGTGCAGTCGCTGGAGGCGAAGGGCAAGCTCAAGGTGATCTCGACGCCGCAATACAATGCGATCACCTTCGTCTCGATGAACAACCAGATGCCGCCGTTCGACAACGTTAATGTCCGCCGCGCCATCGCTTATGCGCTGCCCTACGACGATATGTTCAAGGCCGCTTTGTTCGGCCGCGGCTCGCCGCTGTTCGGCGCGAACTGGCCGGATGGCAAGCCGCTGAACGGCACCTATCCGTTCCAGCAGCCGGTGAAGCTCGACCTCGACAAGGCCCGCGAATATCTCAAGGCCGCCGGTCTGCCCGAGGGCTTCTCCACCACCTTCAGCTTCAATGTCGGCCAGTCCTCGACCGCCGAGCCGATGGCGGCCCTGGTGAAGGAATCGCTCGGCAAGATCGGCATCAAGGTCGACATCCAGAAGCTGCCGGACGCGCAGATGTCGACGCAGATCAACGAAAAGAAGCTACCGTTCTACACCGAGGGCATCGTCGCCTGGCTGCCCTCGACCGACTACTTCTATCGCAACTTCTACACCGGCAATCAGCGCTGGAACTACTCGTCGATCAACAACCCGGATCTCGCCGCGATTGCGCAGGAAGCCCGCTTCGAGCCGGATAAGGCGAAGTATGAAGAAGCGGGCCGCAAGCTCAATGCAATGCATTTCGACCTGATGCCGCAGATCATGCTGTGGCAGCCGAACCAGGATGCGGTGATGGCCTCCTCGATCGAGGGCTACACCTACGAGTTCCATCGTCAGGTCGACTATCGCGACGTCAGCCGCAAGTGATATCGGTACGCGTGAGGAGCTCTGAAAGGTGATGACCGGTCTTGGCGCAACGATGGTGCGGGCGGGCAGGCGGCTTCTGTCGTCGCTGCCGGCGTTGTTCGGTGTGCTGGTCTTCACCTTTCTCCTGATGCGCGTCCTTCCCGGCGACCCCGCGGTGTTCTTCGCCTCGGGGCCCAACGCCGGCAAGGAGGAGATCGAGCAGATCCGCAAGCAGATGGGGCTCGACAAATCGGTGCCGGAGCAACTGGTGTTCTATCTCTCGGACATCGGCCACGGCAATCTCGGCCGCTCCATGATGACGGGGCAGCCGGTGTTGAAGGATCTGCGCGAGCGGCTGCCGGCTTCGCTCGAGCTGACCTTCACCGCGCTCCTGATCGCGCTGATCGCGGCGGTGCCGCTCGGCGTGATCGCGGCGCTGCGGCCGGGATCGGTGGTCGATCACGGCGTGCGGCTGTTCTGCGCGCTCGGCGTCTGCGTGCCGACCTTCGTCTCGGGCCTGCTGCTGATCTACGTTTTCTACTATCTGCTCGGTCTCGCACCCGATCCGACTGGGCGGATCGACGTCTTCACCTCGCTGCCGCCGCAGCGGACCGGATTCCTCTCGATCGATTTCCTGCTCGCGGGGGACTTCGAGGGCTGGTGGGCGGCGTGCAGGCAGCTGATCCTGCCAGCGGTGAGCATGGCGCTTTTCGTGATTGCGCCGCTGGCGCGGATCACGCGCGCCTCGATGCTGGTCTCACTCGGCAGCGACTTCGTGCGCACCGCGCGTTCGGTTGGCTTGTCCTGGCATAAGGTTGTCGTGACCTATGCATTGCGTAACGCGATCCTGCCCGTCATCACCATCGCCGGCATCGTGTTCTCGACCATGCTGGGCGCCAATGTGCTCGTGGAAAAAGTGTTCTCCTGGCCCGGCGTCGCCTCCTATGCGCTGGATGCGCTGCTGTCGTCCGACTATGCGCCGGTGCAGGGTTTTGTGCTGCTGATGGCCAGCCTGTTCGTGCTGGTCAATCTGGTGGTCGATATCTGCTACGGCATCGCAGATCCCAGGGTGTCGATCGAATGACCAGCGCAACCCTCCGTCATTCGGTCTGGATTCTTCGAGGCAACCCCCTCACTGCCGTTGCTGCGGCCGGTGTGACGCTGTTCGTCCTGCTTGCGATCTTCGGTCCATGGATCGTGCCCTATGATCCCGTGGTCTCGAACGTCTCGGAGGCGCTGTTGCCGCCGAGCGCGGCGCACCTCGCCGGAACTGACCAACTTGGCCGCGATGTGTTCAGCCGGCTCATCATCGCCGCGCGGCTCGATCTTGCCATCGCGGTCTCCGCGGTCGGCATCTCCTTTGTGATCGGGGCCGTCGTCGGCGCGTTCTGCGGCTATGCCGGCGGCAAGCTCGATCGCGCCGTCGGCCGCTTCGTCGACGTGATGATGGCATTTCCGCTGTTCGTGCTGGCGATGGCGATGGTCGCGGCGCTCGGCAACCGCATCGAGAACATCGTGATCGCAACCGCGATCATCAATCTTCCCTTCTACATTCGTTTCGCGCGCGCCGAGGTCAACGTCCGCCGCAACGTCGGCTGGGTCGAGGCCGCGCGATCCTGCGGCGAGAGCCATTTCTCGGTGGTGCTGCGCTTCCTGCTGCCGAATATCCTGCCGGCGATGGCGGTGCAGATCTCGCTCAATCTCGGCTGGGCCATCCTGAACGCTGCTGGCCTCTCCTTCATCGGCCTCGGCGTCAAGCCGCCGACGCCGGAATGGGGCATCATGGTCGCGGAAGGCGCGCGCTTCATCTCGACCGGCCGCTGGTGGCTTGTGGCCTTTCCGGGCCTTGCGCTGATGATGGCGGTGCTGTGCTTCAATCTGCTCGGGGACGGGATGCGGGATATTCTCGATCCCCGCATGCGCACATGAGTGAGGACCTGCTCAGCATCGAGGACCTCCACGTCTCGTTCTCGACGCGGCGTGGCATGGTCGAGGCCGTGCGCGGCGTGTCGCTGACGGTCGGGAAGGGCGAGATGCTCGGGCTCGTCGGCGAGAGCGGCTCGGGCAAGTCGGTCACGGGCTTTGCCACGACGCGGCTGCTTGATGCGGCCGGCCGGGTCACCGGCGGCAGGATCCTGTTTCGCGGGCAGGACGTGACGAAGCTCAGGGGCGATGACCTCCGTCATCTCCAGGGCGCGGCGATGTCGATGATCTTCCAGAACCCGCGGGCGGCGCTGAATCCGATCCGGGCGATCGGCCTGCAGATCGCGGATGCGATCCTGACCCACAAGAAGATCTCGAAGGACGCGGCGCGCACCGAGGCGCTGGAGCTGTTGCGCGCGGTCCAGATTCGCGATCCTGAAGCGCGGATGAATGCCTATCCGCACGAGCTTTCAGGGGGTATGTGCCAGCGCGTGATGATCGCGATCGCGATCTCCTGCAATCCCGCGCTGCTGATCGCGGACGAACCGACCACCGGCCTCGACGTCACCACCCAGAAGGTGGTGATGGACCTCCTCGCCGACATCGCCGCCGCGCGCGGCATGGCGACGATCCTGATCACGCACGACCTCGGCCTCGCGGCGCGCTATTGCCGCCGCATCGCGGTGATGGAGCGCGGCCGCATCGTCGAGGAGGCGAGCCCGAAGACGCTCTTCAGCGTGCCGCAGCACGCTTACACCAGGCGTCTCGTTGCGGCATCGCCGACAGCGACCTCCCGGATCGAGGATCTCGTGACGGAGGAGGAGCGCGAGCGCACCGCTGCCATCGCCAGCAAGCCGAGGCCGGAGCTGCCACATGGTACGCCGCCACTTCTCGAAGTGCGCAAGCTGGCAAAGCGCTTCAACGAGGGCTCTGCCGCGGTCGCCGATTTCTCGATGACGATGGCCGGCGGCGAGAGCGTTGGCCTCGTCGGCGAGTCCGGCTCCGGCAAGAGCACGACCTCGCGGATGATCTGCCGGCTGATTGACCCCAGCGAGGGCGACATCGTGTTCGACGGGCAGTCGATCGGTCATATCGCCTCGCGCGACTTTCATCGCTCGCGCCATCGCAAAGACATCCAGATGGTCTTTCAGGACCCGAACGAGAGCCTCAACCCGCGCTACACCGCCTTCGACTGCATTGCCCATCCCTTGATGCGGCTCGACGGCATGCGGGCGGGCGATGGCCTGCGCAAGCGCGTGGAAGAGTGCGCCGAGCGGGTCGGCTTGCCGCTCGATCTGTTGCCGCGCTTTCCGCATCAGCTCTCCGGCGGCCAGAAGGCCCGCGTCGGCATCGCCCGCGCCATCGCTTGCCGGCCGCGGCTGCTGGTGCTGGACGAGCCGACCGCCGCGCTCGATGTCTCGGTGCAGGCGGTTGTGCTGCAGCTGCTCGATCGTCTCAGGCGCGAGAATGATATCGCGCTGCTGTTCGTCAGCCACGATCTCAACGTCGTGCGCATGCTCTGCGATCGCACCATCGTGCTGCGTAACGGCAACATCGTGGAGCAGGGGGAGAGCCGGGCTCTGTTCGATGATCCCAAGACCGACTACACGCGCAAGCTGGTCGAGGCGATCCCGCATATCGAAACCGGGCCGGCGCTCGCAGCGGCTCTCTGAACTCGCGGGCAAATCAAGCTGGTTTGGTCAAAAAGTCGATGAGATCCCGCTGGCGGACGTCCATTTACTGGCATACCATTTGCTTGCCAATGGGCTCTGTTTCACTCGCCTTTGGCCAATGATTGGCCGGTATCACGGCATGACTGGGAGGACTTTATGGATCGCAGGACCGTATTGAAGGGACTGGCTGGCGCGGGCGGTCTGGCATTGACGGGTGGCCTCTCGGCCCCGGCGATCGCGCAGGGCGCCGCGGCCAAGACCCTGCGATTTGTGCCGCAGGCCAACCTTGCCAATTTCGACCCGATCTGGGGCACGCAATATGTCGTGCGCAATGCGGCTGCGATGGTCTGGGACACGCTGTACGGCATCGACGCCAAGTTTCAGCCGCAGCGGCAGATGGTCGAGTCCGAGCAGGTCAGCGACGACGGCACGATCTGGACGTTCAAGCTGCGCTCGGGCCTCAAATTCCACGACGGCGAGCCGGTGCTGAGCAAGGACGTCGTCGCCAGCCTCAACCGCTGGGCGGCACGCGATCCGATGGGCCTGATGATCAAGGCGATCCAGCAGGAGCTCACCGCCGTCGACGACCGCACCTTCAAATGGGTCCTGAAGCAGCCCTTCCCGAAATTGCTGTTCGCGCTCGGCAAGAACAATGCGCCGGTCGCCTTCATCATGCCGGAGCGCATCGCGCAGACCGACCCCTTCAAACAGATCTCTGAATATGTCGGCTCCGGTCCGCTGAAGTTCGCCAAGAGCGAGTGGGTCCCCGGCGCGAAAGCCGTGTTCGAGAAGTTCACCGATTATGTGCCGCGGCAGGAGAAGCCGGACTGGCTCGCCGGTGGCAAGCAGGTGATGATCGACCGCGTCGAGTGGGTGATCATGCCGGATCCGGCCACCGCGGCGGCCGCCTTGCAGAACGGCGAAGTCGACTGGTGGGAGAACCCGATCGCGGATCTCGTTCCGGTGCTGAAGAAGAACAAGAACATCAGCGTCGATATCGGCGATCCCCTCGGCAATATCGGCTCGTTCCGCATGAACTTCCTCTATCCGCCCTTCAACGACGTCAAGGCGCGGCGTGCGGTGCTGATGGCGATGAGCCAGGAAGACTACATGCGCGCGATCGTCGGCGACGACAATTCGCTGTGGAAGCCGTTGCCCGGCTTCTTCACGCCGGATACGCCGCTCTACACCGAAGTCGGCGGCGATATCCTGAAGGGCAAGCGCGACCTCGATGCCGCCAAGAAGCTGCTCGCCGAGAGCGGCTATTCCGGCCAGCCGGTGACCTGCCTCGTCGCGCAGGACCAGCCGATTACCAAGGCGATGGGCGACGTGACCGCGGACCTGCTCAAGAAGCTCGGCATGAACGTCGACTTCGTCGCGACCGACTGGGGCACCGTCGGCTCCCGGCGCGCCCAGAAGACACCGCCCGGACAGGGCGGCTGGAACATGTTCCACACTTGGCATGCAGGCGCGGATTGCGTCAATCCGGCACCCTACACCGCCATCCGCGCCACCGGCGACAAGGCCTGGTTCGGCTGGCCGACCAGCGCGGGCACCGAGAAGGAGGTCGCGTCCTGGTTCGAGGCCAAGAACCTCGACGAGGAGAAGGCCGCCATCGGCCGTCTCAACAAGGCAGCGATGGAGGATGTCGTGTACGCACCGACCGGTTTCTTCCTGAGCTACACCGCGTGGCGCAAGAACGTCAGCGGCGTTGCCAAGGGGCCGGTGCCCTTGTTCTGGGGCGTGTCGAAGTCCGCATGACCCTGCGCTGAAGCCAGATGCTCTCCTACATCCTCCGTCGCATCGTCGCGACCCTACCGGTGATGGCCATCGTCGCGCTGTTCGTGTTCAGCCTGCTTTACATCGCGCCTGGTGATCCCGCCGTGGTGATCGCAGGCGATCAGGCAAGCCCGGAGGATGTGGAGCGCATCCGCCAGAGCCTTGGTCTGGACCGGCCGTTCCTGGTCCAGTTCGGCAGCTGGGTCTGGCGCATCCTGCACGGCGATCTCGGCACCTCGATCTTCACCAACCTGCCGGTGTCGACCATGATCGGACAGCGTCTCGGACCGACGCTGTCGCTCATGATCGTCACCCTGCTGCTCACCATCGTGGTCGCGGTGCCGCTCGGGGTCGTCGCGGCGTGGAAGGCCGGCAGCCTGATCGACCGCGCCATCATGGGCTTTGCCGTGTTCGGCTTCTCGCTGCCCGTGTTCGTGGTCGGCTACATGCTCGCCTACATCTTCGCGCTCGAGCTCGAATGGCTTCCCGTGCAGGGTTACACGCCGCTCACCGAAGGCTTCTGGCCATGGCTGGAGAATCTGATCCTGCCGGCGGTCGCGCTCGGCTGCGTCTACATCGCGCTGGTCGCGCGCATCACCCGCGCGGCCATGCTCGAAGTGTTGCAGCAGGACTATATCCGCACCGCCAAGGCCAAGGGCATGGGGCAGGGCGGCATCCTGTTCATTCACGCGCTGAAGAACGCGGCGGTGCCGATCGTCACCGTGATCGGCATCGGCATCGCGCTCTTGATCGGCGGCGCGGTGGTGACGGAAAGCGTGTTCGCGATTCCCGGCCTCGGCCGCCTCACCATCGATGCGATCCTGCGCCGCGACTATCCGGTCATCCAGGGCATCGTGCTGCTGTTCAGCTTCGTTTACGTCCTCGTCAATCTGATGATCGACGTCACCTATACGCTCGTTGACCCGAGGATCCGCTATTGACCGACACCACCGTCAATCCGCAATCGCTTCCGGCCGGCCTCGTCCTTGCGCCGCAGCTGCCGGACATCCTGCGGCCGGTCAAGATCCGGCGCGGCTTCATCGGCCTGTTGCGCGGCCATCCGACCGTCGCGATCGGGGGCGCGCTGCTGCTGCTGCTCGTGCTGATCGCGGTGTTCGCACCCTATCTCTGGACGGTCGATCCGACCGCGCTGGCGCCGGCCAGGCGCACGCGCGCGCCGTCGGCGCTCTACTGGTTCGGCACCGACGTGCTCGGCCGCGACATCTATTCGCGCGTGCTGTTCGGCGCACGGGTCTCGCTCACGGTCGGCCTGTCGGTTGCGATCTTCGCGTCCGCGATCGGCCTTGCCATCGGCATGGTCTCCGGCTTCGTGCGCTGGGCGGACGGCATCCTGATGCGATTCATGGACGGGTTGATGTCGATCCCGCCGATCCTGCTGGCGATCGCGCTGATGGCGCTGACGCGCGGCAGCGTCGGCAACGTCATCCTCGCCATCACCATCGCAGAGATCCCGCGTGTCTCGCGCCTCGTCCGCAGCGTGGTGCTGTCGCTGCGCGAGCAACCTTATGTGGATGCGGCGGTCGCCTGCGGGACCCGCACGCCGATGATCATCCTGCGCCACATCCTGCCCAACACGGTCGCGCCGATGCTGGTGCAGGCGACCTATATCTGCGCCAGCGCCATGATCACGGAGGCGATCCTGTCCTTCATCGGCGCCGGCACGCCGCCGACCATCCCGTCTTGGGGTAACATCATGGCCGAGGGTCGCGCGCTCTGGCAGGTCAAGCCCTACATCGTGTTCTTCCCGGCGGCCTTCCTGTCCGTCACCGTGCTCGCCGTGAACCTGCTCGGCGACGGCCTTCGCGATGCGCTCGATCCGCGCATGGCCAAGAGCCTGTGATAGTGCGGGGCTGATCGCGATGGCGCTGCTCGAAGTCGAGAATCTCCAGACCCATTTCCGCACGCCGGGCGGCATCAACCGTGCGGTTGACGGCGTGTCCTTCCATGTCAACGAGGGCGAGACGCTCGCCATTGTCGGCGAATCCGGCTGCGGCAAGTCGGTGACCTCGATGTCGCTGATGCGGCTGGTCCCGGAGCCGCCCGGCCGGATCGCCGGCAGCATCCGTTTCGCGGGCAAGGATCTGCTGAAATTGTCGGAACGCGAGATGCGCGCGATCCGCGGCAACGACATCTCGATGATCTTCCAGGAGCCGATGACGAGCCTCAATCCGGTGCTGACCGTCGGCCGCCAGATCCGTGAGACCCTGATGATCCATCAGGGCCTCGACAAGGAGGCGGCCGAGGCGCATGCGGTCGAGATGCTGACGCTGGTCGGCATTCCCGAGCCGAAGCGGCGCGTCGGCGAATATCCGCACCAGCTATCCGGCGGCATGCGCCAGCGCGTCATGATCGCGGTGGCGCTGGCCTGCAATCCAAAGCTTCTGATCGCGGACGAGCCGACCACGGCGCTCGACGTCACCATCCAGGCGCAGATCCTCAAGCTGATGCTCGACCTCAAGCGCCGGGTCGGCGCGGCCATCATCCTGATCACCCACGACCTCGGCGTCGTCGCCGAGATCGCCGAACGCGTCATGGTGATGTATGCCGGCCGCAAGGTCGAGGAGGCGCCGGTCGCCGAGCTGTTCCGTTCGCCGCGTCATCCGTATACGCAAGGCTTGCTCGGCGCGGTGCCGAAGCTCGGCTCCTCGTTGACGGGCGCCGCGACGCGCCTGTCCGAGATTCCCGGCCAGGTGCCCGATCTCAGGAAGCCGATCATCGGCTGTGTGTTCGCCGGGCGCTGTGCGCTCGCGACCGATCTCTGCCGCCAGCATGCGCCGGGGCTCGAGGAGAAGGGGCCGCGCCACATCGCGGCCTGTCACTATGCGGCCAAGGGAGCCGTCGCGGCATGAGCGTTCCGTTGCTCCAGGTCAACGACCTCAAGAAGCACTTTCCGATCAAAAAGGGCCTGTTCGGGCGGCAGAAAGAATTCGTCTACGCCGTCGACGGCGTGTCGTTCGAGATCGCGCGCGGCGAGACGCTGTCGTTGGTCGGCGAGTCCGGCTGCGGCAAGTCGACGGTCGGCCGCGCCGTGCTGCGGCTGTTCGACATCACCGCGGGCCAGGTCATCCTTGACGGCAAGCGCATCGATGATGCCCAGCCGAGCACGATGCGGCAGATGCGCCGCCGCGTGCAGGTTGTGTTCCAGGATCCGTTCTCCAGCCTCAATCCGCGCATGCGCGTGCGCGACATCCTCGCGGAGCCGATCCGCAATTTCGGCCTCGCGAAGTCCAAGGAGGATCTCGAGGTTCGCGTCACGGAGCTGATGGACATCGTGCGCCTGCCGCGCGAGGCACTGAACCGCCGGCCGCACGAATTCTCCGGCGGCCAGCGTCAGCGCATCGGCATCGCACGGGCGCTCGCGGCCGAGCCAGAGCTGATCGTCTGCGACGAGGCGGTCTCCGCGCTCGACGTCTCGGTCAAGGCCCAGGTCGTCAATCTCCTGCAGGACCTCCAGCAGAAATTCGGCCTGGCGCTGCTGTTCATCAGCCATGACCTCGCCATCGTCGAGCACATGACACATCGCGTTGCGGTGATGTATCTCGGCAAGATCGTCGAGGTGGCACCGCGCCGCGAGATCTTTGCCGCGCCGAGGCATCCCTACACCAAGGCACTGCTCTCGGCGGTACCGCTGCCCGAGCCGGGCGCCGAGCGCAATCCGATCATCCTGAAGGGCGACGTGCCGAGCCCGATCAATCCGCCGAAGGGATGCCGCTTCCACACCCGCTGCCCCTACGTGTTCGACCGCTGTCGGACGGAGGAGCCGACGCTCCGCTCAGCCGGAGGCGAGCAATGGGTGGCGTGCCACCTCGACGCATTGCCGGTGAGTTGAAGCCCTGCACGCGCGGGCTTTTCCTTCACCTCTCCCCGACGGGGAGAGGTCGGATTGCAAGGCGCGCAATTGCGCGCCTGAGCAATCCGGGTGAGGGGCCGCAGCACAAAGTGAGACCTGAAGCCCTCACCCGGACCGCATCTTCGATGCGATCCGACCTCTCCCTATGGGAGAGGTGTCCGAGCCCTCGGTGCGCACCGATCGAACCAAAGCTCGTTACGCTTTAGTTGAGAGCCAATACGGCGCGGCGGATCGCGGCAAAAATCTCCGCGATCTGCTCCTCGGTGATGATCAAAGGCGGCGAGATCAGCAGCGTATCTCCGCTGCCGCGGATCAGGATGCCGTCCTCATAGCAGCGGCTGGCGCACTCGCTGCCGCGCGCACCCGGCGCGCCATCGCGCGGCTTCAGATCGATGGCCGCGAGCAGTCCGATGTTGCGGATGTCGACGACGTGGGGAAGGTCGCGCAGGCCATGCGCATGGTTCTCCCACACCGGCGCAAGGCGCCGCGCCCGCTCGAACAGGCCGAGATCCTGGTAGACGTCGAGCGCGGCGAGACCCGCCGCGCAGGCGAGCGGATGTGCCGAATAGGTGTAGCCGTGGAACAGCTCGATCGCGGTGTCCGGCCCCTGCATCAGAGCGTCGTAAACTTTTCCGCTGACGATGACGCCGCCCATCGGCACGGCGGCATTGGTCATGCCCTTGGCGCAGGTGATGAGGTCGGGCGTGACGCCCAAGGCGTTGGCGCCGAACGCCGCGCCGAGCCGGCCGAAGCCGGTGATCACCTCGTCGAAGATCAAGAGAATGCCGTGCTGATCGCAGATTTTTCGCAGCCGTTCGAGATAGCCGACCGGCGGCGGCAGTACGCCGCCGGAGCCGGTGACGGGCTCGACGATGACGGCGGCGATGGTCGAGGGATCGTGCAGCTGCAGCAGCTTTGCAAGCTCGTCGGCGAGATGCGCCCCCCATTGCGGCTGTCCGCGCGAGAACGCCGTGTGTTCAGGATCATGCGTATGTGGGAGATGATCGACCTCCGGCAGCAGCGGGCCGAAATCCCGGCGGTGGCGGACGATGCCGCTCACCGACAGGCCGCCCCAGCCCATGCCGTGATAGGCCTTGGCGCGGGAGATGAAGCGAATGCGGCTGGCCTCGCCACGGGCGCGATGATAGCCGCGCGCGATCTTCAGCGCGGTGTCGACCGATTCCGAGCCGGAGTTGGTGAAGAAGACATGGTCGAGGCCGGCGGGAGCGATCTCGGTGATGCGGCGGGCGAGCTCGAAGGCAGCCGGGTGGCTCATCTGGAACGAGGAGACGAAGTCGAGTTTTGCGGCTTGCGCCTGGATCGCCTCGACGATGCGCCGCTGCGCGTGGCCGGCATTGACGCACCACAGCCCTGCCATGCCGTCGAGAATGCGCCGGTTATCGCCGGTAATGTAATGCATGCCTTCGGCGCCGACGAAGATGCGCGGCTTCGCCTTGAATTGCCTGTTCGGCGTCATCGGCAGCCAGAACGGCTCCATGGCTTCGCGTGTGAGGGGGCTGTTGGACGAGGCGAACGCATTCATGGTTGGCAACTCTTCTACGGCGTTAGGCGGTCTTTGATGGAGCGGCGCTGCGCTTGAGCTTCTGGGCGCCTTCGAGATGCCGGCGCATGAGCGCGGCGGCCGCCTCGTTCTCGCCGGCTTCGAGCTGATCGAGGATGGCGAGATGCTCGCGGCAGTTCACGATCACGCGCTGATGGCCGAAGGTCCAGTCGTAATTGCCGAAGCGCCGCAGCCGGTTCTGCTGCTGAACACCGACCAGGAAATAACGGTTGCCCGAGGCGGCGGCGAGGCCTTCGTGGAAGGCCGCATTCATCTCGTAGAGCGCGATGCTGGCGGTATCGCTCCACGGCATCGCCAGCATCTCCTGATGCTGGCGGCGCATCTCGGCGGCCCAGGCCGGATCGAGCCGGAATCCCGGCTCAAGCAGGCCGGCCGGCTCGATCAGCATGCGATAGCGGTAGCTCTCATCGCGTGCCTGCGTGTCCGCAAGCGTCGGCTGGAAGCGCCAGCCATGGCCGGGCTTGCGCTGGACCGCGGCAACTTCGGCAAGCTTGGTGAGCACGCGCTGCACCACCGGCCGCGTTGCATCGTAGCGCTGCATCAGGTCGCGTTCCGACACCTCGTCAGGCAGTCGGCCTGCGCGACGGTCGCGTGCGATCGCGAGGAACAGCCGGTCGGTTTCGTCGGGGCTCGGCTTGGGCGGCGCCTTGTGCGGAGCAGGGGTCGTCTCGGCGACGAAATAGCCGCGGCTCTCGCCGGCATGCACGAGCTTGCGCCGCGCCAGCAGCTTCAGCGCGGCGCGCACGGGCGTGCGCGAGACATGGAGGCGCTCGGCCAGCGCAACCTCGGCAAGCCGTGTTCCGGGCGCGAGCCCATCGCTCCGGATCAGGTTGATGATCCCGGCGGACAATTCGCGCTGCAGCCGGCTTGGAGAGGTTTTTTCCACGGCGGATTTCGCGGGAGAAGATTTTTGTTTCATGTCATCACAAAATACATTAGGCTTCCCTGGAAAGCAAAAGGAACTTCAACAAGGAATTTGGCGTCCCATGGTCGAACCCTTTCCCCTCATCGAGATCTCCGGCGCTCCGCGCGAGCGTGGCCGACAGTACGGGCAGAAGGCGGCGGGCCGCATCAAGAAGGGGACGACGCATTACTTCGCGCAGCTGAAGGAGCTGTCGCTCGATGCAAAGGGCGTCGCCGAGCTGGTCCGGGACTATCTGCCCGTCATCGAGGGCTTCGAGCCCAGCTATATCGAAGAGATGCGCGGCATTGCCGAAGGCGCCGACATTCCGTTCGAGGATATCGTTCTGCTCAACGCCCGCACCGAGATTCTCAAGCTTGCCAATCCAAAGGTCCGCGCGCGCCTGAAGGCCCCCGACGAGCCCGATGGCTGCACCGGCCTCGTTGCGCTGCCGGCGGCGACCAGCAGCGGCCGCCTGATTCATGCGCAGAACTGGGACTGGAAGCGCGAATGCGCGGAGACGGCAGTGGTGCTGAAGGTGCGGCGCGACGATGGTCCTGATCTCATGACCTTCACCGAGGCCGGCGCGCTCGGTCGCTGCGGCTTCAACGCGGTCGGCATCGCGATCACCGCGAATTATCTGCAAAGCGATCGCGACTATCGCCAGGTCGGCGTGCCGCTGGCACTGATCCGCCGCAAGGTGCTTGAGCAGGAGCATGTCGCGCTCGCCATGCGTGCGGTCTACTGCACCAGGAAATCCGCCGCCAACAACATGATCGTCAGCCATCGCGAGGGTGTGGCGATCGATTTCGAATGTGCGCCGGACGAGACCTTTCAGGTGCATCCGCAGAATGGCCTCTTGGTACATGCCAATCACTTCGTGAGCCCGGTTGCGCTCGGCAAGCTCAGGGATGCCGGCATCCAGGATACGCCTGACAGCCTCTATCGCGACATCCGCGTCCGTGACCTGCTTCAGCCGCACATCGGCAAGATCACCTTCGACCACGTCAAGAACGCGCTGTTCGACGAGTTCGCCTGGCCCTGGTCGGTGTGCCGGCCGCCGCGCCGCAATCTCAGCAACAATCTCAGCGCCACCGTGGCGATGATCCTGATGGAGCCGGCGAGCGGACTGATGCAGGCGGCGCCGTTGCCCGCGCTCAACCGCGAATTCACCGAGTACCGCCTCGAGATCGACGAGATCGGACGTGCCGCGTTCGAGCGGTCAGCCGCCGTGGGGGCTGCGTGATGCGGCGGCGTCGGCCATCGCCGGCATGGGCGGTTGGTGTCGCCGCCTTGGCCCTGCTGGCCATGCTGGGGAAGGCCGGCGCCGAGACATTGTTGCGGACCCGGCTCAATGCCGACATCCGCTCGACCGATCCCGGCACCAACCGCGATGCCAACACGGACGGCGTCATCGGGCATGTGGTGGAGGGGCTGGTCGCCTTCCGCGACGATACCTCTATCGGTCCGATGCTGGCCGACAGCTGGACCGTTTCGAACGAGGGCAGGACTTACACGTTCCGCCTGCGCCAGGGCGTCAAGTTCCACAATGGTGCCACCATGACGGCGGACGACGTGGTCTGGTCGCTGAAGCGCTGGCTCGACCCGGCGACGCAATGGCGCTGCCTCTCCGAGTTCAGCGCGTCAGGCATCGCGCGCATCGAGAAGATCGAGGCGCCCGATCCGCAGACGGTCGCCATCACGCTCGACCAGCCGACGGCTCTGTTCCTCCCGACCCTGGCGCGGCCCGATTGCGGCCAGACCGCGATCATCCATCGCGACTCCGTCGGTCCTGACGGCAAGTGGATCGCCCCTGTCGGCACCGGCCCGTTCAAGCTCGCCGAATGGAAGCGGGGGCAATATGTCGATATCATCCGCTTCGACGGCTATGTTTCGCGCAGCGAGCCGCGCACCGGCTACACCGGCGCCAAGGACGTCAAGGTCGACCGCGTGCGCTTCAACGTGATCCCGGACAGTTCCGCCGCGAAGGCGGGGCTGCTCAGCGGCTCGCTCGACGTGATCATGAGTTTGTCCACGCCCGACCTCGAGGGTCTCAGGTCGCAGCCCGGCGTGCAGCTCAGCATCACGCCGGGCCTCGCCCTGACCGGCATCCTGTTCCAGACCGGGGATCCGCTGTTGAAGGATGTCCGTATCCGCCGTGCCATTGCGCTCTCCATCGACACGCCGCAGATCGTCGACGCGGTCATGGAGGGCACCGCGCGGGCGAACAACTCGGCGCTGCCGATCGGAAGTCCTTTCTATGGCGAGGTGCAGTCGCACGGCTATCAGCAAAATCTTGTGGAGGCCAAGAAGCTTTTGGCGCAAGCCGGCTATCATGGCCAGCCGATCAAGATGATCACCAACAAGCGCTACACCTATGTGTTCGATTCCGCCATGCTGGTTCAAGCCATGGCGCAGGCAGTCGGCATCAACATCGAGATCGAGGTGCTGGACTGGGCGACCCAGCTCGATCGCTACAACAGGGGCGACTACCAGTCGATGGCATTCACCTATTCGGCGAGGCTCGATCCGTCCCTGAGCTTCGAGATGCTGACCGGGCCGAAGGCCAGCCAGCCGCGCAAGGTCTGGGACAATCCGGAAGGGCAGGAGATGCTGCGGCAGTCGATGATGATCGACGATACGGCGAAGCGGCAGGCGCTGTTCGACGAGATGCATCGCCGCTTCATCGCCGACGTGCCGATGATCGTCCTGTTCAATAATTCGGAACTGACGGCGCTGCGCAAGAACATCAAGGGCTACGCCGGCTGGCTCTATCCGCAGCCGCGGTTCTGGGGCGTCGCGGTTCAATAGGCAAGAGCGCGCCATGTTGGGATACCTCGCAAGACGGCTGGCCATGACGATCCCGACCCTGCTGCTGGTCGCGATCGCCGTGTTTGCGCTGGTCCGCCTCATTCCCGGCGACCCCGTGCAGGTGATGCTGGGCGATGCCGCTGATCCCGCGCAGGCAGCGCAGCTCCGCGCCCAACTCGGCCTCGACCAGCCGATCCCGATGCAGTTCGTGCACTGGATCGCCAAGCTTGCTGCCGGCGATTTCGGCCACTCCATCACCAACAACCTTGCCGTGCTGCCGCTGATCCTCGATCGCTTCCAGGTCAGTGCCGTCATCGTGCTGGTGGCGGTTGCGGCAGCTGCCTGCATTGCCGTTCCGGCCGGCCTCGTCGCGGCGTGGAAACAGAACAGCCTGCTCGATCTCTCCGTCGTTGGCGGCGCCACGCTGCTGCTGTCGATTCCGAGCTTCTGGCTCGGTCTCTTGCTGCTGCTCCTGTTCGGGCTCAAGCTGAAATGGCTGCCGGTGATCGGCTATGTGCCGTTCGCGGAGAATTTCTGGCAGGCGGCGACCTTCATCGTGCTGCCGATCGCAACGCTCACCATGGTCGAGATCGGCGTGCTCACGCGCATGGCGCGGGCCGCGTCGATCGAGGTGCTCAGGCTGGAATATGTCACGCATGCCCGTGCCAAGGGCGTGCCGGAATGGCGCGTGCTGGCGCGCCACGTGCTGCCCAACGCGTTCGCGCCGACCTGGACGCTGATCGGACTCGTCCTCGGTCATTTGCTGGGCGGCATCGCGGTGATCGAGACCGTGTTCACTCTGCCCGGCCTCGGCCGGTTGCTGGTCGATTCCATCTTCGCGCGCGACTATCCGGTGGTGCAGGGCTGCCTGCTGTTCACCGCGGTCATTTACGTTGTCGTCAATCTGATCGTCGACCTCTGCTATCCCTTGTTCGATCCCAGGGTGACGATCGCATGAGGATACGTGCCAACACCGCGATCGGCGGCACGCTCGTCGCGTTGCTGCTCGGCGCCGCCGTAACCGGCGCGTTCTGGACCCCGTTCGATCCGCTCCGCATCAATCTGCGCGCACGGCTGCAGGCACCGTCCTCGCTGCACTGGCTGGGCACGGATGAATTCGGCCGCGATGTGCTGAGCCGCATCATGGTTGGGGCAGGCGCCAGCGTGATCATCGCTCTGGTGACGGTGCTGCTCGCTGTGGCGGCCGGCATGGTAATCGGCTGCGCGGCCGGCTACATCCGCGGCTGGGCCGATCGCATCATCATGGCCGTCAACGACGCGCTGCTCGCATTCCCCGGCATCCTGTTGGCGCTGGCCGTGATGATCGTGGTCGGCGCCAACAAGGTCGGGCTGATCCTGGCGCTTGGACTGGCCTACATTCCCTCGGTCGTCCGCGTGGTGCGTGGCACCGTGCTGTCGATCCGCGAGAAGGAATATGTCGAGGCCTCGCGCGTCATCGGCAACTCGGAGGCCTACTCGATGCTACGCCATGTGATGCCGAACGCGATCGCGCCGGTTGCGGTGCTCGCAACCAGCATGTTCGGCTGGGTGTTGCTGGCCGAGAGCGCCTTGAGCTTCCTCGGCCTCGGCGTGCCGCCGCCGGCGCCGACCTGGGGCAACATGCTGGCGGCGAGCCGCCCGTTCATGGAGACCGCGGCGTGGCTCTCGATCGCGCCGGGCCTCTGCATCGCGCTGACGCTGCTCGGCATCAACCTGCTCGGCGATTCCTTGCGCGACCGCCTCGACCCCAGGATGGCGCACGGATGAGCTTGCTCTCGGTCGAAAATTTGCGCATCGAGGTCGCCGCCAGCAAGTCCGTGATCGTCGACGACCTCTCCTTCGCCGTCGAGCGCGGCGAGTTCCTCGCCGTGGTCGGCGAATCCGGCAGCGGCAAGACCGCGGCGGCGCGTGCCGTGCTCGGCCTGTTGCCGCCGGGACTGCGCAAGGCCGGCGGTCGCATCGTGCTCGATGGCGTCGATCTCGCCAATGCCTCGGCGCGCCAGATGCGGACCTTGCGCGGCCCGACCGTCGGCATGGTGTTCCAGGAGCCGATGGTCTCGCTCAATACGGCCATCAGTGTCGGCGCTCAGATGGCCGAAGGGCTCGGACTGCATGAGCGGCTCGGCAAGCGCGAGATCAGGCAGCGCTGCTTCGACATGCTCGCGCGCGTGCAGATCCGCGACCCCGAGCGAACCTTCGATGCCTATCCGCACGAATTCTCCGGCGGCATGCGCCAGCGCATCATGCTGGCCTCGGTGATGCTGCTGAAGCCAAAGCTGCTGATCGCGGACGAGCCGACCACGGCGCTGGATACCCTGACGCAGCGCGAGGTGCTCGATCTCATGGTCGGGCTCGCGCGCGATCACGGTACCTCGGTGATGCTGATCACCCACAATCTCGGCCTCGTCTCGCGCTACGCGCAGCGCGCGCTGGTGCTGCGCCAGGGCAGGATGGTCGAGACAGGCACGACCCGGCAGATCCTGTTCTCGCCGCGCGAGGCCTACACCAAGCGCCTGGTCGAAGCCCTGCCGCGCCGGGGTACCACGACCAAGGCACGACAGGGCGGCGAGCCGCTGGTCAGCGTGCGCGATCTCAAGGTCGGCTTTGCCGGCCGGCAGCGGCTGTTCCGCCGCGATAGCGGCGTCTCCGCCGTCAACGGCGTCGATCTCGACATCGCCGCGGGCGAGACGGTTGCGGTGGTCGGCGGCAGCGGCTCGGGCAAGACCACGCTTGGGCGCGCCATGCTCCGGCTGATCCCGAATTCGGGCGGCGAGATCAGGTTCCGGGGCAGGGACGTGACGTCGACGATCGACCGCGACTTCCGTCTCGCCTCGCAGCTCGTGTTCCAGGATCCTTATTCGTCGCTCGATCCGCGCATGCGCGTCGGCGAGATCGTCGCCGAGCCGCTGCGCCACGTGCCGCAACTGACGACAGCCGAGCGCGACAGGCGCGTCGCGGCGATGCTCGACGAGGTCGGACTTGCCGGCCTGGCTGCGCGTTGGCCGCATGAGCTGTCCGGCGGTCAACGCCAGCGCATCGCGATTGCTCGCGCCATTGTGCGCGAGCCGGCCTTCGTCGTGGCCGACGAGCCGGTCTCGGCGCTCGACATGACCATCCAGGCGCAGGTGCTGAAATTGTTCGAGCGGCTGCAGGCGCAGTATGGGTTTGCGTGCCTGTTCATTAGCCATGACCTTGCTGCCGTCGAGCAGGTCGCCGATCGCGTCGTGGTGATGCAGGGCGGCAAGATCGTCGAGCAGGGCACGCGCGACGACATCTTCGATCATCCCCGGCATGATTACACCAAGGCGCTGCTCGCGGCCGCGCCCGTGCTGGATTTCGCGGGGGCGGCGGAGGCGCGCGCCTCGGGCTAGACAGGATTGTTGCATGAAGCGTTTGGTCGTTGCGTTGTGTCTGATGCTCGTATCGCTGTCCGCAGCCCGCGCCGAGAGCGTTTTGCGCAGCATGATCACCACCGACATCCGCGGCCTGATGCCGGGCAACAGCCCCGACGACAACACCGGTCTCGTGCTTCAGCAGATCTACGAAGGCCTCGTCGCCTGGCGCGCCGACGGCACGGTGGCCCCGATGCTGGCCAAGGCGATCGAGACATCCGCGGACGGCCGCACCTACATCTTCACGCTGCGGGACGGCGTGACGTTCCACAACGGCGCGCCGCTGACCTCGCGGGAAGTGGCGTGGACCTGGGAGCGCTTCCTCGATCCGAAGTCCGGTTGGCCGTGCCGGACCAACTTTGACGGCACACGAAGAATCAAGATCGCCGAGATCACGACGCCGTCGCCTCAGCAGGTGGCCTTCCGCCTCGCCGAGCCGAGCGGCGCCTTCCTCAGCACGATCGCGCGGGCCGATTGCGACGGCAACGGCATTGCGCATCCGGACTCGGTCGGAGCCGACGGGACCTGGCAGAGGGCGATCGGCACCGGCCCGTTCAAGCTCACCGAGTGGCGCCGCGGCCAGTTCATCGAGCTGGCCCGCAACGAGACCTATACCGCGCGCACCGAGCCGGCGGACGGCCTCGCTGGAGCCAAGCCGCCCAAGGTCGATCGTGTCAGGCTGTCGATCGTTCCCGATCCTGCTGCGGCGAAGGCCGCGGTCCAATCCGGCAATCTCGATCTCTGGCCGTCGGCCGATCCCAAGTTCGCGGGCGAGCTGAAATCGGCGGGCCTCGTGATCGCGGCCGCACCGGTCGCCTCGCTGAACGCCATCGTCATGCAGACCAATGATCCACTGCTCAAGGACAGGCGCATCCGTGAGGCGATCGCGGCCTCGCTCGATTATCCCAGCATGAGCGACAGCCTCACCGACGGCTATGCCAAGCCGAGCACGTCGCTGGTGCCGTTGTCGAGCCGCTACTACGGCGCGGTCGAGCAGGCCGGTTTTAGCCTCGATATCGCCCGCGCGAAGAAGCTGCTGAGCGAAGCCGGCTACAAGGGCGAGCCGATCAGGATCACCACCAATGCGCGCTTTCCCGTCATGAACGACGTCGCCGTGCTGGCGCAGGCGATGGCGCAGCAGGCCGGGCTCAATCTCACCGTCGAGGTCGTGGAGTTCGCGACCCAGCTCAGCCGCTACAACAAGGGCGACTACCAGCTGATGGTGTGGAACTATACGCCCTATCTCGATGCGGCGTTTGGCCTCGATCGTTTCATCGGCGACAAGGCCGCGCAGCCTGACAAGGTCTGGAGCAACGCTGCTGCGATCGACCTGCTGGCTGAGCTGATGGAGACGGCAGAACCCGCGGCGCGCCAGCCGCTGTTCGACGCGCTTCACAAGCTGTTCGTCGACGATGCGCCGATGATCGTGTGGAGCTCCGGCGTCAACGTCTCCGCGGTCTCGCCCAAGGTGCGCGGCTACGCGCCGTGGGCCGGCCGCAAACCCCGCTTCTGGAATGTCGAGGTTGTCCCATGATCTCTCTTGCGCAGCGCAGGCAACATGCCTGGCCGGACGGCGCGCGCTGCGTCGTCGGTCTCACGCTCGATTTCGACGGCACTTCGCTGGAACGCGGTCGCGGGCAGTTGCCGCTCGGGGCGCGCTCGCACGGCCGCTACTCCGCCAAATGCGGCATTCCCCGTTTCGTCGACATGTTCACGCGGCACGACGTGCCCTGGACGTTCTATGTCTCCGGCTATGACGCCGAAGAAAGCCCCGATCTCGTCCGCGACATTTCGCGCTCCGGCATCGAGATCGGCTCGCATGGTTACTTTCACGAGGGCGTGGATCCCGGCGATGCCGAGCCGGAGCTGCTGGAGCGGACGCACAAGCTGCTCACCGAGATCACCGGCATCGCGCCGCGCGGATGGCGTTCGCCATCCGGACACAAGACCGCGCGGACGCTGCGCAAGCTGCGCGAGCTCGGCTACGTCTACGATTCCAGCGACAAGGATTTCGACCTGCCATATCTCGCGCGCTATGACGGCGAGGAGCGCAGCGACTATGTCTGCCTGCCCAACAACACCTCGAGCCTGGACGACTTCCCGTTCTACCGCGTCAGCTACACACCGCCGTCCGAAGTGCTGACGCATTGGGAGCAGGAGTTCGATGCGATCTACGCCGAGGGCGGCTATTACAACCTGACCTTCCATCCGCGCGTCGGCTACGGCTCCGGCTCGCCCGCGCGCGTCGCGGCCGTCGAAGGGCTGATCAAATACGCCAAGCGGCACGAGGGCGTGCGTTTCGTCGGCATGCTGGAGCTGGCCGAATGGTGCCTGACGAATCCGTCCGACTGGCGGCGGGACTGGAGCGGACAATGACCAAGCCGATCGTTCCCGTCGTCGTCACCGTCAATCTCCAGGGCAAGACGGTCGAACTGACCCAGCTCAGCGAAGATGCGCTGTTCGGCCGCGCGTCTTACGGCAAATACGCCTATGCGGTCGGTTGCGAGCGGCTGTTCGGCTTGCTCGATCGTCACGGCATCAAATCCACCGTCTTCGTGCCCGGCGCGGAGGCGGAGGCCAATCCGGCCTATATTGCCGCGCTCGCCAGCCGCGGCCACGAGATCGCCGCGCATGGCTGGGCGATGGAGGAGATGGACGCAGCAGGGATCGACGAGCGGGCGCTGCTGGAGCGCACCCATGCGACGCTGTCGCGCATTGTCGGCCATGCGCCGCGCGGCTTTCGGGCGCCGCATGGCCGGCTTACCGAGCGCACGCTCGGCCATCTCGCCGATCTCGGCTACCGCTATGATTCGAGTTTTCAGGACGACGACCATCCTTACGCGTTGGATGCCGATGGCGGAAGCGGCATGGTCGAGGTGCCGCATGCGGAGATCCTGATCGACGCGACGCTCTACGCCCAGCGCCAGACCCATGATCGCGTCATCAAGATGTGGCGCGAGGAGATCGAGGCGATGCACCGCGAGCGCTGCCTGATCACGCTGACACTGCATCCGCGCAGCGACTATGGCAGCGCGCGGGCGAGCCGCATTGCCGCGCTCGACGGCCTCTTGAGCTGGCTGCGCGGCCTCGACGGTGTCGCATTCCTGACCTGTGAAGAGGTCGTCGCGCAATCAGGCGCCTGAGCCCGGCGGCATCTTGGTTTTCGCCAGCACGCAGTGAATGCCCTTGTTGCCGTCGACCAGCTGCGTGACGCGCAGGTCCGCGGCGATCGAGCAGAGCGTGTAGGCATCCTGCGCGCTGAGGCCGCTTTTCTCGCGGATCAGCGCGATCATGTCGCGCAGCGCGGCCTTGGCGGCATCGTCGAGATCCTCGTCAAAACCCATGGTGATCCAGTCCGACGCGGTCTCCGCGCGCGGCGAGGTGAGGCGGAGATCGCGGCGAACGTGGAATTCGAACGTGCCAGTCAGCGCGGCCTCGATTGCGGTGAGGCAGACCTCGCCGTCGCCCTGCAGCGCGTGGCCGTCGCCGGCCGAGAACAGTGCGCCCGGCACGAACACCGGAAAATACAATGTGCTGCCGGCGACGAGCTCCTTGTTGTCCATGTTGCCGCCGAACGCGCGCGGCTCCTTCGAGGACAGCCGGCCCCAGCCGGGAGGCGGCGCGACGCCGAAATTGCCGAAGAAAGGGGACAGCGGCAGCTCCTGTCCCCATGGCAGCTTCGCGACGTTACGCGCGCGATCGAGCGGAATGTGGATGTGGCGGAATTCCGGAAAATCCTCCGGCAACGTGCCGAGCGTCGGCACCTGGATATTCCAGCCCCAATTGCAGCGCAGCTGGATATCGAGGACGCGAACCTCGAGGACGTCACCGGGCTCGGCGCCCTCGACGGAGATGGGCCCGGTGAGAAGATGCGGTCCCGGACCGCGGAAGGCACTTGCCAGCACCTCCGCATGTCCGGGAACGATGTCGTAACCGAGCGACGGATCAGGCAAATCGTCCGGCTCGCCCGAGAGCGTCTCGATGGTCACCCGGTCTCCGGATGCGATCCGGAGCACCGGCTTCAGCCGTCCATCCCAGAGTCCCCACTGGACGTTTCCGGGAATGGATTGCAGAACATGGTCCATGACCGGTCGTTACCTGCCTGCGCTGCTCGCAACGATCGAGGATGGCGAGGTCGCGAACTTGCCGAGCCCGAGATAGACGAGGCCGGCAACGCCAATGCCGAACAGCCAGCTGAGATCGGCGCCGCCGAGCAGGTTGAGCGAGATCGGCCCCTGCAGCGCGCCGACGAGGCCGTCCTCGACCAGCCAGCCCGCGACGAGGCCCGCGAAGAACGCGACCATGCCGGCCCAGTTGATGTCGCCATAGGCGCTGGTCTCAGGCGAGCGATAGAGCTCGGCGACCTCGATCTTGCCCTTGCGCTTGATGAAGTAGTCGGCGAGCACGACGCCGGCCCACGGGCTCATCCACAAGAGGAGACTGATCATCCAGTTGTCGAACGCCTTCGCAAAGGACGGCGCGAAGATGAAGTAGAGCGTGACCAGATAGCCGGCGACCCCGACGATGACGGTGAGCCAGAACCGCGGGAGCTTGAGCCCCGCGCTCAGCGCCGCCAGCGTCGCCGAATAGACGTTGAGGATGTTGGTGGCGATCGGGCCGTGCAGCACCATCAAGAGCACGAGGATGCTGACGGGACCACCGAACACCGCGCTCACCATTTTTGCAGGGTCCGTGTCTAGCGTCGTCGAGGCGATGGTGGCACCCAGGATGCCGAGCCAGACCGTCGGCACGAACATGCCGACATAGCTGTACCAGAACACGGCTTTCGACGACGTGCTCTTCGGCACGAAGCGCGAATAGTCAGAGGCCCAGGTCACCCAGGAGATGCCCCAGCCGACGCCGATCGCAGTCATCAGTAAGGTCAGCATCGCAAGATGCGCGCCCGCCGGCAGCGAGGTCGTGAGATCCCAGTTGACGACGCCGGGGCGCGTCCATGCCAGCACGCTCATCAGCACCATGATGGCGATGGTCGGCGGCACCGTGTATTTCTCGAAGGTACGGATCGCGTAGAAGCCGTAGATGCCGATCAGCACCTGGGCTGCCATCACCAGCGTGATGACGACGATCTCGATGAACCAGGTGTCGGGCACGCCGAACTGGCCGAGGATGCCCATCGAGACCTTCACCGGGAAGTAGGTGTTCACGCCGATCCAGCCCAGCGTCATCAGGAACATCAGGATGCTGGGGAGGTACGCGCCGCGGACGCCGAAAGCGGAGCGGCTCAGCACCATCTGGTTGACGCCGGTCTTGTGCCCCATCACCGTGAAGGTCGCGAAGATTGCGCATCCCACGATGTTGCCGAGCACGATCACCGCGATCGTCTCCATCAGGCCGAGCTTGAGAATGATGCCGAGCGCGCCGAGCGCCCAATTGACCGGCGCGATGTTGGCGCCGGCCCAGATCCACATCTGCTGCGGGCCGGTGGAGTCCCGGTCCGCATCGGGAATTGGCTCGATGCTGTGAAGATCAGCGCGAAGTTCGGTATCCGTCATGACATCCCCCAATACGAAGCACGCTTCGCATCATCGCAGCATAAATCATGCCATGGGTGGCGAAGCGGCCGGAACAGCGCGCTCGCTGATGCCGGAGGGAACGCGGCTCGCGCGATTGCACTTGGAATTTCAAGCGCGCGTCGCGTTCGCGCACTGGCTTGCGGCTGCGCGTTGCGGCCGCCCTCATCCGTTTGCGCGCGCCGGCAAGCGGCGGGCGACGTCGCTCAGCCGGGCGGCGGTACGATGATAAATTGAGCAGCCCAACTCAAAACGGCAGCAGGCGCCGCTAGTCGAATAGGGCAGCGGCGCTGTCGCGACTGGGGTTGCCGGCGACGATGCGCTGCATCATCTCGATGAAGAGCGCCTGTTCCTTTTCGCTGAGATCGCCGAGCGTCGCGCGATGCGCACGCCGCGCCGCACCCTCGATCTTGACCAGCAGCGCTGCGCCTTCAGGCGTCAGGCGGCAGGCGCGCGCGCGGCGATCGTCCTTGTCGACGGCCCGCTCGACCAGGTTCCGCGCCGCGAGCCGCTTCAATGCACCGGTCGTCGTTGTGCGATCGAGGGCGATATCGGCCGCCAAAGTGGTCTGATCGGCGGTTTCGCGCGCCGCCAGCGCCGAGAGCAGGCTGTATTGCAGCGGCGTCACCTCGAACGCGCCGCAGGCATCCTGAAACAGCGCGACGTGAATCTGGTGCAGCCGCCGGATCAGATAGCCGGGACGCTGCGACAACGGCCAGGGGCGATGTTTGCCTCCGCTCTTGGCCCCGCTGCGACCTTTCTTGGCTTGCCGCAATGCACGCTCTCCCAACCCAAAACCCTGCCGCGCTTAGCTCGATTCGAGTGCGCCTGCCACCATCCGGCACCGCATGATCATGGCATGATGCTTGCTTTTGTCAAAATGCGAAGCATGCTTCGTAATTCTGGGGCGAGGCAATCGCCCGTGTGAGGAGAGGAGACCGTCATGTCCGTCACAGCCAGTTTCGACCTTCTGCTGCGAGGCGGCCGGGTGATCTGCCCGGCCTCGGGCGTGGACGGCATCCGCGATGTCGCGATCCGTAACGGCAAGATCGCGGCGGTCGCGCCCGACATCTTGCCGGCCAGCGCGAAGGAGGTCGTCGATGTCAGCGGCAAGCTGGTGCTGCCCGGGCTGATCGACACCCACGCCCATGTCTATCAATATGTCTCGGGGCGTTTCGGCATGAACCCCGACATGGTCGGCGTGCAGTCGGGCGTGACGACGGTGATCGACCAGGGCGGTCCGTCCTGCATGACGCTGCCGGGCTTCCGCCATTTCATCGCCGAGCCTTCCCATACACGCGTCTACGCCTTCCTCTCCGCCTATCTCGTCGGCGGACTCGAGGGTCATTATTATCCGCAGCTCTACAGCCCCGACGGCGTCGACATCGACGCGACCGTGAAGGCCGCGACGGCCAATCTCGACATCGTGCGCGGCATCAAGGCCCATGCCGAGATCGGCGGCTTCGCGCGCTGGGGCATCCGCGTCATCGAGATGGCAGCGGAGATCGGCAAGCGCGCAGATCTGCCGGTCTATGTGCATTTCGGCCAGCTCTGGGGCTTGCCCGAGAGCGGTGCCAATGGCGAGGATGCCGACACCATTCTCACGCGCGTGATCCCGTTGCTGCGTGAGGGCGACGTGCTTGCCCATCCCTTCACGCGCCATCCCGGCGGCTTCGTCAATCGCGAGGGCGAGGTGCATCCGGTAATCCAGGCCGCGCTCGACCGTGGCCTCAAGGTCGACGTCGGCCACGGCAGCCACTTCTCCTACCGGCTCGCGAAGAAGGCGATCGCTGCCGGCATCGTTCCGACCACGCTGGGCGCCGACATTCACGGTTACAACACCCACGTGCCGGCACCGGCGGGCACGCCCGACCAGCACGAGGACGAGGAAAATCATCCGTTCGCGGGTCAAGCCAAATTCAGCCTGGTGCAGGCGATGAGCTCGATGATGGCGCTCGGCCTGTCGCTGGAGCAGGTGGTGCCGATGGTCACCTCCAATCCCGCAAAAATGCTCGGCCGCAGCGAGGAGATCGGCGCGCTCAAGGTCGGCATGGACGCCGACGTCTCCGTGCTCTCCGAGAAGAACGGCCGTTTCGTCCTCACCGACAACGAGAAAAACGAGGTGATCGCCGAGCGTCTGCTGCAGCCAGCCTTCTGCCTGCGCGCCGGAACGCGTTTCGATGCGGTCGCACCGATCCTGCCGCAGGCCGTCGCGGCATAAGGCCGGGCGGTGAAGGAGGGCGCGGAGTTGCGCAACGAGCGGGAGTTTCCGCACGGAAAGTCGGGGCAGGGCGTGGGTGCACGGCTGCCACGGAAGGAGGACGACCGCCTGATGCGCGGCCGCGGCCAGTATGTCGCCGACATCAGGCTCGCCGGCCTGCAGGATGTCGCCTTCGTCCGCAGCCCGCTGGCGCATGCGCGCATCCGCGGCATCCATGTGCCCGAGCGCTATCGCGGCAGCGTGTTCACGGCGGCCGATCTCGTCGGCATCAAGCCGATCCGTGCGGTCTCAGGATTGCCCGGCTTCAAGATTTCCGAGCAGCCAGTGCTGGCCACCGGCAAGGTGCGCCAGGTCGGCGAGCTCGTCGCGATGTGCCTCGCACCGACGCGGGCCGAAGCCGAGGACATCGCGGCGTCCGTGACGCTCGACCTGGAAGAGCTGCCCGCGGTCTATGACATGCTGAAAGCGCGCGAGCCCGGCTCGGGGCTGGTGCACGAGCATTGGGGCGACAACGTCTTCCTCGAGACCAATTACGAGGTCGACATCTCCGCCGCGCTGGATGCGCCGATCAAGGTGACGCGCGAGATCTCGACCGCGCGGCAATGCATGTCGCCGCTGGAAGGGCGCGGCGTGGTCGCGACCTTCGACCGCCGGCTCGATCAGCTCACGCTGCATTCGGCGGCACAGATGCCGCACATCACCCGCAGCGGCCTTGCCGAATGCCTCGGCATGGAGGAAGGCCAGATCCGCGTCATCTCGCCCGATGTTGGCGGCGGTTTTGGTCACAAGGGCATTCTGCTGCCCGAGGAAGTCTGCCTGTCCTGGCTGACCATGCAACGCGGCCATCCGGTGCGCTGGATCGAGGATCGCCGCGAGCATCTCGTCGCCAGCTCCAATTGCCGCGAGCATCACTACAAGATCACTGTCTATGCTGATCGCGACGGCACCTTGCGCGGCATCGATTGCGAGGCGACAGTGGATTCCGGCGCTTACTCGTCCTATCCGTTCTCAGCCTGCCTGGAAGCCGCGCAAGTCGCGAGCATCCTGCCCGGGCCCTACACGACGCCGGCCTATCGCTGCCGCACCTTCTCGGTCGCCACCAACAAATGCCCGATCCTGCCCTATCGTGGTGTCGCGCGCACCGGCGTCTGCTTCGCGCTGGAGCTGATGCTCGATCTCGTCGCGGCCGAGGCCGGCCTCGAGCCCGGCGAAGTGCGGCTGCGCAATCTGGTGCGCCCCGAACAGATGCCGTTCGACAACATCACCAAAAAGCACTTTGACAGCGGCGACTATCCCGAGGCGATGCGCCGCGCGCTCGCCGCCATCGATATCGATTCCATTCGTGCGAAGCAAAAGCAGGGAGAGGCCGATGGCCGCCGCATCGGCGTCGGCGTCTCCATCTATTGCGAGCAGGCTGCGCATGGCACGTCGGTCTATTCCGGCTGGGGCATCCCGATGGTGCCGGGCCACGAGCAGGCCTCGGCACGTCTGACGCCGGACGGCGGCCTCGAACTGCGCGTCGGCGTGCATTCGCACGGGCAGGGCATGGAGACGACGCTTGCCCAGGTCGCGCACGAGATGCTTGGCATCGATGTCGGCAAAATCCGCATCATCCTCGGCGACACCGCGATGACACCCTATTCGACCGGCACCTGGGGCTCGCGCTCGATGGTGATGGCGGGCGGCGCGGTGGCAACCGCCTGCCGCGAGCTCGGCGAGCGCGCAAGGCGCATCGGCGCAAAGCTGTTGCAACACGACCCGGCTTCGGTAGTGTTGCAGAACGGCGAGGTGCGCGGCGTCAATGGCAGCGTCAGCATCCAGACCATCGCCCACACGTGGTATCGCCGCCCGCAGGAATTGCCGGCCGACGTCGATCCCGGCGGGTTAGAGGTGACGCAGGGCTACAAGCCGGTGCGCGACAGTGGCACCTTCAGCTATGCCGCGCATGCCGCCGTCGTCGCGGTCGATCCTGACCTCGGCGAAGTGGAAATTCTGGATTACGTGATCGTCGAGGACGGCGGCGTGCTGGTCAATCCGCTCGTCGTCGACGGCCAGATCTATGGCGGCCTCGCGCAAGGCATCGGCACCGCGCTCTACGAGGAAATGCCGTTCGACGCCTCCGGCCAGCCGCTGGCGACGACGCTCGCCGACTACCTGCTGCCGGGCCCGACCGAGGTGCCCGCCGCGCGCCTCGACCACATGGAGACGCCGTCGCCCTATACGCAGTTCGGCGTGAAAGGCATCGGTGAGGGCGGCGCCATCGCGCCGCCGGCCGCGATTGCCAATGCCGTCAACGACGCGCTGCGCCCGCTCGGCGTCGAGCTGATGCAGTCGCCGATCACGCCGCATCGTGTCGTCGAGGCCGTGCTGGCCGCGCGCGCGACTGAGAGGAGCGCGGCATGAAACCGGCACCCTTCAGCTACGAGCGCCCGCGCGATCTCAATGCGGCGCTGTCGATGCTGGCCGCGAGCAGCGGCTCGGCAAAGATCATCGCCGGCGGCCAGTCGCTCGGCCCGATGCTCAATCTGCGGCTGGTGCAACCGAAGCTGATCGTCGACATTTCCAGCCTGGCCGAGCTCAAACGCGCGGAAGTATCGGGCAGCGAGCTCGTCCTTGGCGCGCTCGTCACCCATGCCGACATTGAGGACGGTCGCACCGCCGACGTCACCCGCGGTGCCATGCGCGGCGTCGCCGCCAACATCGCCTATCGCGCGGTGCGCAACCGCGGCACCATCGGCGGCTCGCTCAGCCACGCCGACCCCGCCGCGGACTGGATCTCGTCGCTCGCCGCCCTTGGCGCGCGCGTAACGCTGCGCAGCCTCGCCGGCGCGCGGACGATGGCGATCGAAGCCTTCGTCGTCGGCGCGCTGGAATCGGCGCTGCATACGGGCGAGATCGTCGAGGCGATCCACGTCCCGGCGCGCGCTGCGTCGGCGCATTGGGGCTACGCCAAGAGCTGCCGCAAGACCGGGGAGTTCGCCCACGCCATCGGCGCGGTGCTGGTCGATCCCGCAGCCGGCTCGGCCCGCATCGTGATCGGTGCGATCGACACAACGCCGATCGTCGTGACCGAAGCGGCCGAGCTGTTCGGCGGACGGATCGCCGCCGACTACAAGCAGCGTTTTGACATCAGCGTGGCCGACGCGCTTCTGGCCAAGGCCGGCATCGACGATGCCGCGCAGCGCCATATCCATGTCAGCGTGCTGAAGCGCGCCGTTCTGGAGGCCGCGGCATGACCACGATCGCCCTTCAGGTCAATCGCCGCGCGGTGGAGGTCTCGGCCGAGCCGCGCACCAGCCTTGCTGATTTCGTCCGCGACAAGCTCGATCTGACCGGCACCCATCTCGGCTGCGAGCACGGCGTCTGCGGCGCCTGCACCGTGCTGCTTGACGGCGTGCCGGCGCGCTCCTGCATTACCTATGCGGTCGCCTGTGCGGGTGCCGATATCACCACCATCGAAGGTCTCGACGAGGACGAGATCACGACCGAGCTGCGCGCGGCTTTCACGCGCGAGCATGCCCTGCAATGCGGCTATTGCACGCCCGGCATGCTGGTGTCGGCGCGCGATCTGGTGCTGCGTCTGCCCGATGCCGACGAACGGCGGATTCGCGTCGGCCTCAGTGGCAATCTCTGCCGCTGCACCGGCTATGTCGGGATCGTGCGCGCGGTGCAATCCGTCATTGAAGCTCGGCGCGCGCGCAACATCGCGCCGCAAGCCGATGGGGGGCGGACAAGTCTTGGCCCGGCCGGATCGGGGCGAGCCATTTCGAGCGGCGATGAGTCCAGGTCTGCGCGACAGGCTTTGGCCCCGGCATCAGCGGGTGCGGCGCCGGTCAGAATTCCCGACTTCACCCCCGCGACAGTTCTCGACCAGCGCTTCCGGCTACCGCATGCGCCGGCAAAAGTGTTTGCGATGTTCGACGATATCGCGGGCATTGCATCCTGCCTGCCCGGCGTATCGCTGACGGCACCACCAAGGCCGGAGCGCGTCGAAGGCCTGATCAGCGTCAGGCTCGGGCCCATTGCTGCGTCTTTCGAGGGCGCCGCGCGCGTCGAGCGCGATCCCGCAACGCTTTCGGGCCGCATCGTCGGCATCGGCACCGACCCCCGCAGCCATTCGGCGACGCAGGGCGAAATCCGCTACCGTCTGCTGCCGCTCGACGGCGGTGCGGCGACGGCCGTTGAGCTTGCGATCGGCTACACGCTCACGGGAATGCTCGCCCAGGTCGGCCGGCCCGGCCTGGTGCGCGATCTCGCCAGACGCCTGGTTGCGGAGTTCGCGAAAAATCTCGACCGCCACATGTCCGGCGCGCCGTCGGAGCAGGTGGCTGCGGCAGAGCTCAGTGGCTGGTCGATCGTCGCTGACGTTTTGCGCGCCCGGCTGGCGCGCATGTTTGGCCGCGTCTTCACCGGAAAGGGTGGCGCGGAATGATCGGCGTGCCGGCGCCGCGACGAAGCCTGGACTGCAAGACATCAACAGCGTGGGATTTGGAGAGACAACATGACACGAGCACTCGCACTGGTTCCGGCCATCGCTCTGGCGACCGCCCTGGTCGGCGGCACGGCAGGCGCGCAGACCATCAAGATCGGCGTCAATGAGCCGCTCACCGGCGCCTTCGCCGCATCCGGCACCTACGTCGTCAACGGCGCCAAGATCGCCGCCGACGAGATCAACGCCAAGGGCGGTATCCTCGGCAAGAAGATCGAGCTCGTCATCGAGGACAACAAGAGCAACCCGACGGAGGCCGCCGCCGTCGCCGAGAAGCTCATCACCAGCGACAAGGTGCCGGTGCTGATGGGCGCCTGGGGCTCGAGCCTGACGCTCGCGGTGATGCCGAAGCTGATGGAATACGAGACGCCGATGGTGGTGGAGACCTCGTCCTCCGGCAAGATCACCACCACGGGCAATCCCTTCATCTTCCGTATCTCGCCGCCCTCGGCGGTCGAGGCCGCCGCGTTCAAAGGCATCGTTGACAAGCTTGCGCTGAAGAAGGTGGACTTCCTCGTCATCAACAACGACTGGGGCCGGGGCACGGCCGAGGATTTCAGCAAGATGATGAAGGACAAGGGCATCACCATCGGTCTGGTCGAGACCATGGACCAGGGCGCGCAGGACATGAGCGCCCAGCTCTCCAAGATCAAGAGCTCGGATTCCGAGACTGTCATCGTCACGACCGCCGTCGATCAGCTCACCCTGATCTTCAAGCAGGCCGCCGCGCTCGGCCTGAAGAAGCGCATCATCACCACCGGCGGCTCGCAGAACCCGGACCAGATCATCGCGCAGGCGGGCGCAGCCGCCAACGGCACCATGCATCTGACGACGTTCCTGCCCTGGTTCCCGGACAAGACGCCGAACCCGGAAGCGACCAACTATTTCATCACGGAGTGGAAGAAGCGCGGCTTCGAGTTCGCCGGCTGCACCGAAAGTTTTCGCGGGTATGACGGCATCCGCACCGCGGCGGCCGCGATCGAGAAAGCCGGCAAGCCTGAGCCGGCGGCGATCAAGGCCGCGCTCTGGGACATCAACATCAAGGGCCTGAACGGCGACATCGTGTTCCGCAAGTCCGGCCCCGAGGGCAAGGAGAGCGGCCAGAGCCAGCCGAACGTCTATCTCATCGAGATCAACGACGGCAAGGTCGAGATGAAGACGCTTTGACGAGCGGCTACGTGGGCGAGGGCGGGACGTCTCCGCTCTCGCCGAACGCGGCTTAACCGGGATCGGCCTTGAGCGAATTCCTTCAGCATCTGGTCAACATGCTCGTGCTCGGCGGCACCTATGCGCTGCTGGGCATCGGGCTGACCTTGATCTTCGGCATCATGAACGTCGTGAATTTCACCCACGGCGTGCTCTACACGTTCGGCGCCTACATCATGTTCATCGTGGTGCAGCAGCTCGGGCTGAATTTCTTCCTGGCCTTGCCGGTGGCTGTGCTCGCCGGATGGCTGCTTGGGGCCGCGATCGAGCTGACCTTGCTGCGGCCGCTGCGCGGCTCCGACATCGATACCACGATGCTGGTCATGATCGGCGCCTGGATCGCGATGCAGTCCGGCACGCTGTGGATCTGGGGCGGAGTCGCCAAATCGGTGGCAACGCCGTTTCCCGAGGCGCCGCTGGTGCTCGGACCGGTGTCGGTCTCGTGGCTGCGCCTGTTTGTCCTTGTCGCTGCGGCATTCCTGATTCTCGTGACGTATCTCCTGATCAACAAGACCAGCCTCGGCCGCGCGATGCGGGCGACCTTCCAGGATCACGACACCGCCTCGCTGATGGGCGTCAATGTCGACATGATCTACACCTCGACCTTTGCGATCGGCTCCAGCCTTGCCGCCGCGGCGGGTGCGCTGCTCGGGCCGGTCTATGTCATCTTCCCGCAAATGGGGGATCTCGCCGCCGTCAAGGCCTTCGCCATCGTCATCCTCGGCGGTCTCGGCAATATCACCGGCGCGGTGATCGGCGGCTTCATTCTCGCCCTCGCCGAAGAGCTCGGCGCCGGCTACGTCTCGTCCGGCTACCGCGATGCCATGGGTTTCCTGATCATCATCGCGGTCCTGATCTTCAAGCCGACCGGCCTGTTCGCGCGCGCGGAGCGCGTCGGATGAGGATCATCATCACCATCCTGGCGGTCGCAGTGCTGGCCTCGGTGCCGCTCTGGCTGCGCGATCCCTATCTGCTCAATGCGCTGATCACGACCGGCATCTTCGTGATCGGCGCGATGAGCCTCAATCTGCTGCTCGGCTTCACCGGTCAGCTCAGCCTCGGCCACATCGCCTTCTTCGGCATCGGCGCCTATGTCAGCGCGCTGACCTCGCTCGGCTTCGATATCGGCCTGCCCGGAGGCCTGCGCCTGGTTCACACGCCCTGGCCGCCCATCGTCGGCTTCGTGTTGGCGATGCTGATCGCCGGGCTGTGCGGTTATTTCGTCGGCCAGTTGTCGTTCCGCGTCCGCGGCGCCTATTTCGTCATCGTGACGATCTCCTTTGCCGAGGTGGTCCGTCTGGTGGCGCTGAACTGGGTCGAGCTGACGCAAGGACCGCTGGCGTTGACCAACATTCCCTCCATCGCCCTGCCGTTGCCCGGATTCGGCGAGCTGACGCTGCGCACCAAGATGCAGAACTATTATCTCATGCTGGTGGTGGCGCTCCTCGCCTATCTGCTGATCGCGCGCCTCGTTCATTCCCATTTCGGCCGCGCCATGCGCGGGCTGATGGAGAACGAGACGCTGGCCGTCTCCGTTGGCATCGACGTCACCAAGACGCTGACGATTGCCGCGGTGATCTCCGCCGCGATCGCGGGCGCCGCCGGCAGCCTCTATGCGCATTACATCCGGATCATCGATCCGGAGGTGTTTGCCTTCATCAACACTGTCACCATGGTCATCATGGTGATCTCAGGCGGCAAGGGCTCGCTCGCTGGGCCCGTCGTCGGGGGCCTGATCTTCGGGCTGCTGCCGGTCGCGTTGCGGCCGGTGATGGCGCCGGAGGCGCAGTGGATCGCCTATGGCGGCGTGCTCATGGCGATCCTGTTCGTGCTGCCGCGCGGCATCGTGCCGTCGCTGGCACAGCGATTTTCGAGGCGGCGAAGCAACACGCCGGCGCTGGCTCCGGCAGCTCTCACCGAAACCGGCGCCAAGGAGCCGGCGTGATGAATGCGCGCAACGTGGCCATGACCATCGATCAGGTCGCCGTCCGTTTTGGCGGGCTGGTCGCGATTTCCGACATGAGCTTTACCGTCGGCGAGGGCGAGATCGTCAGCCTGATCGGGCCGAATGGCGCCGGCAAGACCACGGCCTTCAACGTGATGACCGGCTTCCTGACGCCGAGCGCGGGCCAGGTCACCTATCAGGGCACGACGCTCACCGGGTTGAAGCCGCACGAGATCGCCGATCTCGGCCTGATCCGCACCTTCCAGCGTACCAGCGTGTTCCCCAACGACACCGTCTACGACAATCTCCTGATCGGCCTGCACCGTCAGGGCCGGGTCCGGCTGCTCGATGCCATCCTGGGGCTGCCGGGCGCGCGCGCCTCCGAGCGCAAGCTACGGCAGAAGGCGAGCGAGCTGATCGAATGGGTCGGCCTCGAACGCCGCGCCCATGATGCGGCCGGCTCGCTCTCTTATGGCGAGCAGCGGCTCGTCGGCGTCGCACTGGCGCTCGCGGCAGAGCCTTCGATGCTGCTGCTCGATGAGCCCGTCTCCGGCATGAATGCATCCGAAACGCACCGCTTCGTCGAGCTGATCCGCGGCATCCGCGATCGCGGCATCACGATCCTGCTGGTCGAGCACGACATGCCCATGGTGATGACGGTCTCGGACCGCATCGTGGTGCTCAATTACGGCCGCATCATCGCGGAGGGCACGCCCGATGTGATCCGCAACGATCCGGCCGTGATCGAGGCCTATCTCGGACATGGAGCAGCGCGTGCTTGAGATCCGCGACATGGTCTGCGGTTATGGCGGCGTCACCGCGCTGCGCGGCATCTCGCTCGACGTGAAGGCTGGGCAGCTTGTCGCCCTGATCGGCGCCAACGGCGCCGGGAAGAGCACGACCTTGCGCGCGATTTCCGGTCTCGTGCCGCCGCGTTCCGGCCAGATGCGCTTCGAGGGCATCGACATCACCGGCGCAAGGCCACCACGCGTGCTGGCAAGCGGGATCGCGCATTGTCCGGAAGGCCGGCGCGTGTTTCCGCACATGAGCGTCGAGGAAAATCTCGACATGGGGGCGTACCTCCGTCGTGGTTCGGGCGAGATCGCGGCCGATCGCGACCGCATCTACGCGGAATTCCCGCGGCTCGCCGAGCGGCGCCGGCAGGCGGCGGGCACCTTGTCTGGCGGCGAGCAGCAGATGCTGGCGATCGGGCGCGCGCTGATGTCGCGGCCGCGGCTGATCATGTTCGACGAGCCGTCTTTGGGCCTTGCGCCCAACATCGTCGAGCGCACCTTTGCGATCATCCGCGGCATCCGCGATGCCGGCACCACGGTGCTGCTGGTCGAGCAGAACGCGTTCGCCGCGCTCGAGATGTGCGACCACGCCTATCTGCTCGAGAACGGCCGCATCGTGCTGTCAGGCGCGGGCAGCGAGCTGATCGAGAACGAGCATGTGCGAAAAGCCTACCTCGGGGGATGATGCGGCGGGGTCCGGCTGGATTCCGGTCTGCGATCTCGACCGGCTGAAGGCAGAGACGATTGTCCGCGTCGCCGGGCGCGACCTGCTCGTGATCTGGAACGATGGCGACGTCGTCGCCTGCGACCGCGCCTGTCCGCATGAGCAGGCCGATCTCGGTTTGGGGCAGGTGACGGCGGGGCGGCTGCGATGCCCGCGCCACGCGGCCTCGTTCGATTTGCGCGACGGGGCGATCACGTCGGGGTGGCCGAGCCCGCCATTGCGGCTCTATCCGGTCAAGGTTGCCGGCGAGCAAATCTGGATCGAAGCGGGGGAGCGGTAGCCTCGCCGGTGATGCGAGGCCACGCGCGAAATTCTCCTTTGAAAACAAAGGGCGTTCTACTGTGCATGGGGTTGTTTTCGACCTTCAGTCCAGCAGCCGGCGGGCAGCTTCCACCAGAATGCCGTCAGGTCGCCGCAGCGCCTCGAGAATGGTGAAGTGGTCGGCACCCTCGACCGGGATCAGCCTGCCCGGCGCGTTCGCCGCGATGCGCTTCTCATGGAGAGCGATGGAGTCGCAGACCAGCGCCGGCAGCTCGTTTCTGCCATAGGCGATGTCGAGCCGCTTCTGCGTCAGCGGCAGACGAAGCGGCGAGAGTTTTGCAATCTCCTCATCCGTCAGCTTCAGCGCGTTGTTGAGCCCGGTGTCGCGGATCGGCGCGAGGTCGTAGACGCCCGAGAGCGCCAGCCCCGCATGCACGCGCGGATGCTCCAGCGCCATCGCAACGAGGTGAGCGCCGGCGGACCAGCCCGACAGCACGATCGGTCCGGCAATGCCATAAGAGGCGCCGTTCGCGGCAAGCCAGTCGAGCGCACGCGGAATCTCCGCGACGATCTCGGTGAGGGATACGTCCGGCGCCAGCGAATAGCCGGGAATGGCAACCGACCAGCCATGCGCGGCGACACCCTCGACCAGCATGGCGAACAGCTCGCGGGAGTTACGCTGCCAGTAGCCGCCATGCACGAATACCAGGCAGGGGGCATCGGGCCTGGTGGCCGGATAGAGGTCGATCTTGTTGTTGGCACGCTCGCCATAGGGCAGGTCAAGATGGGACTTCAGCGTCGCCCGCATCCGCGCCGATGCTTCATTCCGCTCGGCGATCAGGGCGGGGCTGTTCTTGACGGCCGCGTTGTTGTCATAGGCCGCGCTGCGTTCGGCCGGGGACAGTTTTGCCCATGTGCTGCGCGGATCGAACGGCCGATGAAGCGGGCTGGTGTCGTCTGCCATTGGAATCTCCGCGTGCGAGAATTGCGCGCTCCTGTCTGCCATGAATCCCGTCCGAATTGAACATCGCTCCCGCTCAGGCGAGCAATGCGCCGTTCGCGGGGCGCCTCTTCAGCAGGCCGCCGATGGACGGGTTCGCGCAGGCGGAATGGCCGATGGCAATCGGCGCGTAAAGGCGCTCGTCTTCGGCTGAACGCGCGATCCGTCGATCACCTCGAGCCGGCCGCAGCGGTTCAGCGTGTGCAGCTTCCGGCCGGGCCATAACGGGCCCGGCTTGAGCGAGTGGCGAACGATCTGCCGGAACGCCGTCGGCGACAGCTCGATGACTTCCGCAAGGCCGAGTGCTGCACCATAGCCATCGGTGCAGTTCTGCACGGGACGCCACAGCCTGTCGTTGATGTTGACGAAATTCCCCGCCGGCCGCGCGCTCGCGCGATCGATCAGCACCGGGTTGCTGGCATGGGGCCGCCACGGGCCGAGCAGGTGCTCGGCGTAGTAGATCGCAAGCGAATCCGAATAGCCGGCGGTGCCGTCCCGCCAGGCGCCGAACAGATAGTATAGGCCGTTGTGTCGTGTGATCGTGGCATCGGCGAGCTCCAGGCCCGACAGCAGCGTCGCGTGCCGCTCCCATTTGTCCGGGAAGCGAACGCATTTGTAGAGCGCGACGTCGCCGCGAAGCGAGCTCTCCGGGATCATCCAGAGTTCGCCGTCGTCCTCGATCAGGAACGGATAGGAGAGGTGCCAGGGCTCTTCCAGCACGGGCACGACGTTTCCGATCGGCCCGGCGTCGCCGAACTCGATCGCCGAGATGATACCCTTGCCGACGCGGTGATCGAGATCCTCGAAGAAGACGAATGTCCGTCCGCGCCACGTGATGGGGAAGGGATCGGCGTAAAAGTGGTTTCCGGGATCGGCGAGGACATGCCAGCCCGGCCCGGACAGGTCTCCGGTTTGCCAGACATCGGCATTGTCATTGAAGCGCCATCCGATATGCCAATGCGGCGCGTAGCAGCAGAGGCGATAGATCTCCTTGGCGATCGACGCCGCGAGACCGCGCAAGACATAACCGGCAGGCCGGCGTCGGTTCGCAGCACCGACCGGACGCGAAAGCTGCGGCACGATGCGCGGCCGTCCCGACAGGATGGCTGCGACCATGGTCAGCGTGCGTGCCATGACCGTGTCGAGCGCGCCGCTGAGGCCGGCTGCGATCTCGCTGGATGGATGGCCGCGATCGAGCACCGCGCCGTCGATGTCGTTGACGATCTCGACGACAGGCAGATCGCCGGCAAGAACGGCGGCGAGCGCAGCATTCTCGCCGGCGGCACCGTTGAACAGCGGGCGGAGATACAGCCTGGCCGAACAGCCGGGATCGCGCGGAGCGGTCGTGAAATCGACGATCACATCGGCCGTGCCGGCGCGAGCTTGCATCTGGTCCGGAACGTACTTCAGCCGGTCGGCACCGCCGGCTTTGCCCCTGCGCAGCACCACGCGTTCGAGCTCGAACAGCGCATCAAGGCCTGCCGGCTGTGCCTCTGACGTCGTCGTCCATGCGATCTGCACCGGAACGTCGCTTCCGTCGACCGACAGCGTCTCGCGGCGCATCCACTGCCGGGCATGGTCACGTTCACAGCGAAACTCGATGATCATGTCGAGCCGATCTATCCCAACGTATCAGGTCAAATGACTTGGCCGAGAATTCGAACGTATTCCTCCACCATGGCGTCTACCGAATAGCGCAGTTTGAGGCCCTTGGCGTTTTGTCGCAGCTCATTGCTCAGAGCTTGGTCGGTCAGCAATCTGGCTACGGCTTCCGAGAGTTTCGCGTGATCGGCGGCATCGACGAAGAGGGCGGTCGGCTTGCCTTCGAAAGACAACACCTCGCGCAGCACCGGAAGATCGGTGACGACCGACGGGACGCCGGCGTTCGCGGCCTCGACCGCGGCGAGGCCAAAGGTCTCGGCCTGCGTTGGGAACACGAAGACGTCGAGGCAGGCGAGAAACGCCGCCATCCGGCGCGGAGGAATTTCGCCGAGCAGATGCAGCCTGTCCGAGACGTCCAACTCATCTGCCAACTGCCGCAGCCGGGCCTCGTCGTCGCCTTGGCCGGCGAGCGCAAGGTGCCAGGATGGCTGATCCGGCAACAGGCGGATCGCCGCATCAAGCCGCTTATGCGGATGCAGCCTTGCGGCGCAGCCGAGCAGGACCCGATCGCGTGGCAGGTTGAATGTCTGTCGTGCCGCTTGCTTCGACAGCGTCAGGGCCTTGTCATCGAAACCGTGCGGGACGTGCATCATGCGCGCGCGATACGCCGCGGGGTAGCGCGAATATTCACGCTCCATGTCGTGCGAATTGAGCGTGATGCGGTCGAAGAAACCGAGGCTGCCCATGACGATGTCGGCGGTGCGGACCGGCCAGCTCATCGACAACGCGGACGATACCTGGTTGGCGACGACAGGCGCGCGGCTGACGAGGCGCGATATGCCGGCGCCGATGACATTGCCGAAATGCTGGAACGTCAGGACCGCGTCGGGCCTGAGGGTCCTGATGTGACGGCCGAGCGTCCACAGCATTCGCAGCAAGGCCAGCGGGTTTCCCGGCCGGCTCGACGCGCAATAGAGCGTATCCGGCGGCTCGTCGAAGGAGGCCGATTTGCGGAAAAAGAACAGATTGGTGACCCGGTAGCCGCGCGCTCTCAGGCCGGCACCGAGCAGCCTGGAGATCTCCTGCGCGCCTGCGTTCTCGGCCTGGGTCTGGACCAGGAGCACGTGCGGCTTCGGTCTGCCGTCATCCGGCCTGGCGGGTGCCGATGTGGCTGACGGTAGCTTCGGTGCATCGCCCGGTTCTGCGCCTGGCTGGTAGTGGAGCACGAGTTCCGACCCGCTAATGAAATGTTCACCTTCTTAATCCGCTACCTACCATGCGAGCACTGAGGGGACACCGATTAGCAACAAACGGAGTTAATGGGCCGCCCGCCGCAAGGGGTGTCTTTCGCGGCTGAATTCGATGATTTCAGGCAGGCGCGAGATGAGCCCGTTAACCAATTGGTCATGATCGCGTGGAGCACGGGGTAACTGCCGATTAACCATAGATATTTACGGTGGACCAAGCCACTGAACAGTGTTCGCCAGTTGAATCCGAGTAAAGTCCATGACGTTCGGTCGCGGCGCAGAGCCGACAAGTTCCGGATCGACCGGTGTCGCCGCGTCGTGGCAGGGCAAGAGTGCGTCGAATGGTGAGGCGCGTGGGACCGCTTCGCGCCTTGGCGGCGTGCTCACCGCGGCTGGTGCGCTCTCCTTCCTGCGAGACAACGCCCGCCGCATCCTGACGCTTGCGCTCGCGATCTTCGCGCTCGGCGTCGTCGTCCTCCTGGTGATCCCGGTGCGATATGCCGCGACCGCGCTGGTCGTCGTCGATCCCCGCGAGCAACGTGTCACCACAGAGCAGGACGTCCTGCCGGGCATCGGGCAAGACAGCGCCGCGCTGCAGAGCCTCGTCGAAGTGGCGAAGTCCGACGGTTTTCTCAAGCCGCTGATCGAGCAGCTCAAGGTTCAGGAAGACGAGGATATTTCCGGGGGACACACCGATCCCGCGCGCCTGCTCGAGCGGTTCCGCAACCGTCTCGATATCTCCCGTCGCGGGCTGACCTACGTCATCGCCATCCGCTTCACCTCGAACCGGTCGGACCGGGCGGCCTATTATGCCAACGCGATCGCCGAGGCGTTCGTCGCGAGCCAGAGGAGCATCCGGACCGAGGCGACGGATGAAGCCGCCGATTGGCTGAGCAGCCGGCTCAAGACGCTGAACGACCGCCTGAAGGCATCGGAGGATGCCGTTGCCGCCTTCAAGCTCGAGCACAGGATCGTCAACGCCGGCAAGGACTCCACGACCCAGCAACTGCGTGTGACCGAGCTGTCGCAGCAGGTTGCTGCCGCGCGGGCCCGGACTGAAGAGGCGAAAGCGCGCTTCGAACAGGCACAGCGCGACGTGAAGGCGAAGGTCGAGAGCCCGATCAAGCAGGATCTGCTGAGCGCCCTGCGCGCGCAGCGTTCCGCGTTGAACGATCAGATCGCGCAAAAGCGTGCGGTGTTCGGCGATCGCCATCCCGACCTCGTGATGTCGTACAGCCAGCTGAACGACCTCAACAGGCAGATCGAGGTCGAGCGCACCAAAGCCATCGACACCGCCAAGTCGGAATACGAGGCCCAACGCGATCAGCAGAGGGCGCTGGAGAGCCAGATGAAGGCGGCGGAATCGCAGCTGCTGGTCGACGGTCAGGCGCTGGTGAAGCTCCAGGAATTGCAGCGCGACGCCGAAGCCAACAGGAACATCTACGAGCAGTTCCTGTCGCGTTCGAAGACGACCAACGAGCAGCGTCTGTTGCAGAGCTCGCAGACCAAGATTGCGTCCTCTGCGATTCCTCCGCTGCGCTCGACCCTCCCGCCACTGCCCCTGCTGCTGGCTGCGCTCGCGATTGGCTCGCTGCTGACGTCGACGGCGGCTGTTGTCGCCATGGGACGCGGATCGGAGAAGGCTGCCGCAGAGGTTCGCGCACCCGATCCGGCACCGCGCCAGCCCGTGCCGGCGTGGCCGCGTCCGCCGCTGTGGGCCCGCATTCCCGATCTCGTGCCTGGCAATGTGCCCAGAAACATCTGGCAAGGGCCGGTCTCCGCGACTGGTGAGCTCGACCTTGGTGCTCATCTCCGCCCGTTGTTCGACAGGCTGGAGAAATTGCCGGCACAACGCGGCAAGATCGTTCTCGTGATGTCGGTCGGCAAGCGCGCCGGCGGCAACACCGTGGCGCGCTCGCTGAACCGCTGGGCCGTGAACAGAGGAAAGCTGAGCGTCCTGATCGGGGTCGAGCCAGACCTCGGCGGTGCCGGAGCCGGCGAGGCAAGAGGGCACGCGGACGGCACGACCACGGCTAGCTTTGCCGGTGTCGACGCGCTCCTCAGTGCCGGCAGGGCGCCCGGCCTGTCGCCTGCCGAAGATATCCGCTCGGAGTTCGATCTGATCGTCGTCCACGCAACCTCGCTGGCGTTGCAGCCGGAGGCGGCGGCGCTCGCCGCTCATGCCGATCTCGTCGTTCTGGTCGCGCGCGAAGATGCGGTCGATTCAGCCGCGATGCGCCGGGTGACGGCCGCGCTCTCCCGCTTCGGCGGCGTGCCGACCGGGATCGTCGTCAATCGAGTGCCTGTCGATCCCTCGGGGCAACGTCGCGGCGAAGTGCTCGGCCTGACGGGTTGATTGAGGTCTAATCGCTGGTGTCGGCGCTGCGAACCGCATAGGTGCGGCGCTTCGAAGCCGAGAAACGTAAGAGCGCCAGAACCGAAGGGTCGACCCCGGTGCGCCGGCGGCAGAGCACGTTGAGCGCGATCGTCGCGAGCGCCAGCGACACGGTCGCGGAGATTGCTGCGCCAAGCACGCCGAGCCAGGGGATCAGCACGAGAAATCCGATCAGCCTTAGCGCAACGTTCGCCGCGACCACGGGGACATAGATGCGCTCGTGGCCGGTAAGTTGAAGGATCGCCGCCGATGGCCCGCCTGCCGCCTGGAACGCGGTTCCGATCGCAAGCACGATCAGGACCCAATGCTGTGCGGCGAAGTGAGGCCCGAACAGGTTGAGCAGATACGGACTGCCGATCCAGATCACGAACAGCCCGCCGGCCACGCAGAGCGCAGTCACTTCCGCCATGAGCTGCAACGTCCGCTCGAATTCTTCGTGGTTCCTGCTGAAGTACAGCGAGGGAAGCCGCCGCGCGCCAAAACTGTAGAGCGCAGCCGACAGCATGGCGAAGATGTTGGCGAGGCGCGAGGCGGCGAAATAGATTCCGGCGGTCGCCGGATCCAGCATCCAGTAGACGAGGATGACGTCGAAATACTGGTTCGCGGCTTCGAGGATGGATGCGACCCAGAAATGAAGCGCGCTCGATCTCCAGCGGGATGTCTCGGAACGCGCCGGTGTGTCGCGAAAATCCGGCAGCGCTTGCGCGATCGCGACGATCTGGGCTCCGAGACCGACCGACATCGCGACCGTCATCAGGGCGATCAGCTCGGCGGGATCGAGCTGACGATGGCCGAACAGCATGGCGAGCAGGAACAGCACCACGATGACCCGCCAGAAGAACTCGCGGTTGCCTTCGCCCATCAAAATGCTGACCAGTGAACGCGCGATCTGGCTGCCGAGCATCAGCCCGGCACTCACGGCCGTGTAGGCCGAAACCGCGAGGATCAACAGCCATCCATCGCCCCGCATGCTCGCCACAAATGCGACCGCGGCGATCGCGATCAGCATCGCGGCGGAGGCGATCCTGAAGCTTGACTGCAGGACGCCCTTGATGAGGTCGGGCCTGTCTCCGACGTGATATTCGTTGAGGTATCGCACCAAGAGCGATTCCTGGCCGACCAGCCCAACTACCGCTGCGATCTGGGCCACTGACAGCCACGTTGCGAAGATGCCGAATCCATCGGGCGACATCGTTCGTGCGGCGAGCGAGAACAACGCGAACGCAAGCGCGCCGCTGCCAACCTTGAGAAGGATGGTCCCGGCAACACCGCGCGTTACGTCGCGCCGCATGAGCTGGATGATGGTCTCGATCATGGAGGTCTTAAGGGGCAACTCTCCCCTGAAGGGATACGTGCTGATATCGGCGAGAGCCTAGCATGGCGGAGAACCGCGAGTGTTAATGCGGGGCTCCCGGAGGCCTGCCCATGACGGCTTCGTTCGGCAATGGCCCGCTGCGTCATGGTGAAACACCTTCGTCCACGTTGTCCCGGATCGAGCAAGAGCGCGCGATCGACCCGCGACGTGATGCCGCTTCTTAAGGGAGGCCGTCATGCATTCCGCCGCAACATCGCCAAGGTCCCTGTATTTGTCAGGCATCCCGAGCAAGCCGCGTGCCGCGGCGGCGCCTGCCGAAGCGGCTCCGGGATTCGTTAACCTCGATCGACGGAAATGATCGCACCCGGCCCTGGGATACGACATCAGGCGAGGTAATTGCACATGGAACCACCGTTAACTCTCGGGAGCCTGGACCATGACGGCGGATATCACCGTGGCCGAGCCGATCGCCGCAGCCTCGGCTGCACCGATCAGCGCTGATATCGCGATCGTCGGCGGCGGTCTTGCGGGTTCGCTTGCGGCAGCCGTTCTGGCGCGGGCAGGGCATCGCGTTGCGCTGGTCGACAAGCGCGCGGTGCATCCGGACGAGTTTCGGGTCGAGAAGATCGGCGGGCAGCAGTTGGAGATGTTCCGCAGGCTCGGCTTCACCGATGCTCTCGCGAAGGCCGGTTGTGGATATGACCGTGTGCTCAATGTCAGGGAAGGCAAGGTGGTCGATGTCAGCGTCAGCCAAGCCTATGGGCTTCCTTATGCCGATCTCGTTGCGATGGCGCGCAGCCAGTTGCCTGACCCATCCAGTCTGATCGTCGACGAAGTCACCGCCGTCGGGTGTAGCGACGATATCCAGCGTCTCGAACTTGCGTCCGGACGGTCCATCGAGGCGCGCCTCGTCGTTCTGGCCACGGGTATGGCTGGAGCGCTCGGTTACAAGCTCGGCATCAAGCGACGCGTGCTGGCCGAGCGGCACTCGGTTTCGTTCGGCTTCACGATCGCCCGGCGGGATGGTGCGCCGTTCGATTTCGAGGCGCTGACCTGCTACGGCGAGCGCACGGCAGACGGTATCGACTATCTCAGCCTGTTTCCGGTGCGTGCGGGCATGCGGGCCAATCTCTTCATGTTCCGCGACCCGGCCGATCCGGTCATGCGCGATCTGCGTCGTGATACGGAAGCGACGTTGTTGCGATTACTGCCGCGATTGCAGCCCTTTCTCGGCGACTTCCGCGTGACGGACCGGGTGCAGAACTGGGTGATGGACCTGTCGGTCGTCGAGGGACATCTCCAGCCCGGCATCGTGCTCATCGGCGATGCGTTCCAGACCAATTGTCCTGCCGCAGGAACAGGCGTTGCCCGCCTGCTGGTGGATGTCGAGCGTCTCTGCACCGAATATGCGCCGCGCTGGCTCGTGACAGAGGGCATGAGCCGGGAGAAGATCGCGGAGTTCTATTCCGATCGCGACAAGATCGCCGCGGACCAGCAATCGCTGAAGATGGCGCGCTTCCGCCAGGCATTGACGTCACGCAACGACATCAGCTGGGATTTTCGGCGCCGGCTTCACTTCCTGCGACGTGGTCTCGCGCACCGGGTCGATCAGATGCGGCCGGGCTGGCTCGCGCGGGTCCGGAGCGCGCTACGCGCCTGAAGGCTTGTCCGTCAGCGCGTGGGCGTCGAAGTGCGGGTTGGCGAGAGCCTGAATTCCGCCATGCGCTTGGCAGCGAGCTTGAGCCAGGGCGCCTGCTTCAGTGCGAACAGAGAGATGGCGCCTATGGTGCTGCCGGCTTCCGTGACCGTCCACATCGGCGAGGGCTGTGCACCGAACAACCTCTTGTACGGCTCGTCACCGATGGTGAAGTCGAGCATCCGGTCGCCGCGCTCGATGCAATCCCGCGCCACCTGCTCGAACATCAGCGCGCCCAGGGACTGACTCTTGTAGCCGTCGATGTCGAAAGCGCTCATGATGACGAGGAAGCTGCTCTGATGGCACAAGCCAAGAACGGCGGCGATCACCTGGTCATCCATCTTCATGGCATAGAGCCGCACAAAGGAGCCGAGACCGCGGACCGCCACGTCGGAATAGAAGTCGTAATATTCGGGACGTTGAAGCAGATCGCCATCGCCTTGCGATTGAAACCGTGGACCGCGGAACTTCCTCATCACGTCCAGCGCGTCGCGGACAGAGGCGCTGTCATCGCAGCATGAGAAGGTCAATGCGCCTTTTCTTTGCAGCTGGCGATATTTCTTCGCGAGCTCCTTCTGGTAGGAGCGCTCCAGCGCGCTGGTCCGCCATTGCTCGAACGGCGCGACGAGCACGGTCGCATAGGCGTTGGTGTCCATCACCACCCTGCGGGGTGCAGCCAGCAGGTTCTCGATCGCAAGCCGGCCGTCCGGCAGCTTGGTCATGCGCAGCAGATCGAAGGGGCGGACGAGACCGCGAATCTCCGCGCATGCGTCCGCATCCCTGAGGAGGTCGGAAAACACCTCCGGGCTGCAAACCGGTGCGAGATAGTCGGAGACGCGGAGGTCGGCAAATTCGACGGTCCGGATCGGCCCGCGCCGGATTCGGAGCAAGGGCAAGACCATTGCTAGGGCGCCTGTCGCGCGGCGGCGCGCCACGATGACGAGAGGCTCCGCCCCGGCATGGAACGCCAGCTTCGTGTAGAGGCTATGCAGCCAGAGCGGATGCTGGAACGCGGTCGCGGCCGAGCCCACGAACAGCTCGGCATATTCAGGAGACAAAAAATCGAAGGCCGGCTCAACGGCGACGTCGAAGGTGCTGCTGGACGTGGTCATGCGTAGCCAGGGAAAATCCTGCAACTCTGGAATGGTCGCTCGAGCCGGAGCCGAAGGTTTATAGCAGGGCAGTGAGGATCGAGATACGGACGGCGCTTGATTTGCATTAATGCATTGAACCCGGCTCGGATCGTTACCTAAACCTTAAGATTCCCTCGGGCATCCGTGTCAGGATAACCCCACTATCAAATAATTAACCGCGATTCAGGAAGGTCATTTCATGGCCAGCCTGCAGACCGAGGTGGATTCCGGGGCACTCGAGAGCGCGATCTGGAAGACGCGCAGCGTTGCCGTGGAGAGGACTGCCAGGTTCGCAATCAGCTGTTCGATCGCCGTCAACGTGGTGGCGTCGATGGGCAACTTCAATGCTGCATTGCTGCCGGCCGAGCTGGGCTATCTGCAACAGGCCATTGCCATCCTGATGTGGAGCGTCCTCATCTATGCCAGCGCATTCGTGCGTCCGTGCCTGCGTCTGCAGTTCAATCCCGATTTGATCGCGCTGGTCGCATTCTACGCCATGGCCGTCATGTCAGTGCTCTGGACCAGCCTGAATGCCGCAGCGATCATGAAAAGCGCCGCGCTGGCGATGACGAGCTTCGGCGCATTCTGCCTAATCACGCGCATCGACCTCGACCATATCGTCAGGGCCACGACTCTCGGGCTCTTCATCCTGGTCGCAGCATCGGCCTTCTTCGCGATTGCCGTGCCCGACGTCGGGATCGACCATAGCTGGATGCACAATGGCCAATGGCAAGGCGTCTTTGAATCCAAGCAGTCGCTTGGCTTCGTCGGCGCTTATCTGATGTTCTTTGCCTGCTACTTGAAAATGAGAGGGCAGGGATGGCCGGCCTTCCTCGCGACGTTCCTTTTGGCGTCGACATGCGTTCTCGCCTCGGAATCGCGCGGCGCCGGCGCTGTCGCGCTGGCTGCCTGTGCGCTGCTCGTGACTTCGATGTGGTCGGTCACCTGCATGAGGCTCTATGCGGTTCTGCCGTTCGTCATGTGCCTGCTGGGCGGGATGCTGATCCTGTATTTCTACACGACCGGCTATGACGCGATCCACGTCGGCGATGCCGTGATTGATTTTACCGAGCGGACCTTTATCTGGCACTACGCCATCAGCCATTTCGAAGATGCCCCGCTGCTCGGTTTTGGGATCAACGGGTTCTGGACGATCCCGTCGATCTACGATTATTTCGAACAGAACCACGGCTGGGTGCTCGACAATTATCACAGCGGTTACATCGCAATCCTGATGGAAACCGGGTTTCTGGGCTACGCCCTTTTCGCCGCCGGCGTCCTGCTGTTCTCGAACAAGATCCTCCATCTGATTGCCGCGCGTGCGATCGACCGGTCGCATTGCGCTCTCATCATCGGGTTTGTCGTCCTCAGCTTTCAGACCAATTTCACGGAGACGTCGTTCCTTCGTTCCACGATGTTCACGTCGGTACTGCTGGTGGCGTTCTTCTTCGCGACGTGCAGGCCGGTGCCGCCGGCCGATTTCTGATTGCCGGAATGGAAGCAAGATGACTGCGATTTGCGCTCGCTGGCCGAGAAGCCTCAGTTTCCTGGGCGCTGTCCTGCTGCTGACGTCAGGGCTCGCGCCCGCGCATGGAGCGGAGCAGGGCGCTGCCAGCGACGTGCCGAAGCTCGGGCGGGGCATCAACATTCTCGGCTATGACGGCATCTGGGAGGGCGGCCAAAATGCGCCGTTCCGCCTCGACAATCTGACGACGATCAAGCGAGCGGGATTCTCGCATGTCAGGATCAATTTCTTCGGCTTCAAGTTCATGGGCGCCGGCAATGTGCTCGACGAGATCGTCCTGCGGCGGCTTGACGCGGTCATCGAAGAAGTTCTCGCACGCGATCTCACCCCCGTCCTCGACGAGCACGACACCCATGTTTGCCAAAGCGATGTCTCCGGATGCGGCGAAAAGCTGAGAACGTTCTGGCGACAGATCGCCGAGCGCTACGCCGGGAAGTATCCGAAACTGGTCTTCGAAGTCCTGAACGAGCCCGGCGGACAAATGACGCTGGCCGACTGGAATACACTACTGAACGAATGTCTTGGAATCATCCGCCGCACCAATCCGGAGCGGCCGGTCATTGCAGCCGTTCTCAACACGGATGACATCGCTGTCGACGCGCTGGCTTTGCCGGCCGACGACAGGCGACTCATCGTCACGTTCCATTATTACGCGCCGATCAAATTCACGCATCAAGGCGCGCCGTGGTCGCGGACGTTCTCGAAAATCGGCCCGTTGGGCTGGGGCGGTCCCGACGATGAAGCGAGGGCTGCGGCCGACTTCGCCAAGATGAAGCTCTGGGCTGAGAAGGAGAAGCGCCCAATTTATCTTGGCGAGTTCGGAGTCTACGAGCGCGCGCCATCCGATAGTCGCGCGCGATATCTGTCCTTCGTGGCGAGAAGCGCCGACAGGCTTGGCTGGTCATGGGCCTACTGGCAGTTCGACCACGATTTCGCAGCCTTCGACAGCGCCCGTCAGGCCTGGAAGCCGGACATTCTGCGCGCCTTGATCCCACCGCCGCGCTGAAGCGGCCAACGACCTAGATCTGGAAAATCTGTCGCGGTGCGCGCGTCAGGCATTCGTGACCTGTTGCCGTCACCAGCACGGTCTCGCTGAGCGCGAGACCGTCGGCTGACACGTACATGTGGAACACCATGCCTTCCTCGAGCGTCCAGTCCGCGTTGGGCAGGAAGATGCGTGAGAAGTCGCTGGTGCGTGGGGTGTGGGCCGGATAGCAGCCGAGCGAATAGCCGGTGATGTTGGGATAGTCGGGCCGCAGGCCGTCGGCAAGAATGGCGTCTCTCGCGAGTGCGTCGATGTCGGCGGCGCTCGCGCCCGGTTTCATTGCCGCGAACTGCCGGTCCTGGATCTCGATCAGGCGGCGTGCGAGCTGCGATCGGCGCGGATCGATCTCGCCGATCACGGCCGACCGCATCAGGCGGGCGCTGTAGCCCTCGATGTACGGCAGCAGCTCCATGTGCAGGATGTCGCCCTTGGCTAGCGGTGCGCTGGTCAGTCCGCCGTGCAGGAAGGCGTTCCCGACGCCGGCAGTGATGATGCCCGCACGCGCCGCGTCTGCACCTTGCTGCATGAACACCTGATAGACGGCCGCCGCGGCGTCGCGGGCTGATCGGCCTTCGCCCGATGCTTTCAGGGCGGCATCGATGCCGAGGTCGCCGATGCCTGCGGCGCGTCGAAGCACGGCGATCTCCCTTGCGCTCTTCCGGGCGCGGAGCTGCGCCATGACGCCGGAGAAATCGACAAAGCGCGCGTCCGGCAGCTGCGTCGCCAGATGCTTGAAACGCGACAGCGGCATGCAATAGGAGTCTTCGTCGAGCCCGACGCGGCCTGTTGCATGGCCCAGCGAACGAATCGTGTCGGCGAGTACCGTGACCGGGTCTTCCCAGTCGGCAAAGGCGACGGAGCGCGACAGCCACGAGCTTTCGGTGAACGGACCAAGGTCGACGGCGCGAAGGATCATGACCGGCTCGCCGTCGCGCGGCAGCAGGCAGGCCCGGTACATGTTCTCCGAGATCAGGAAGCCGGTGAGATAGGCGACGAACTCGCTCTGATCGACGATCAGGATATCGAGATTGCGTGCCGCCATCTGCTCGCGCACGCGCTCGACTCGTGCGCCATATTCGTCGATCGGAAACAACATCGTCGTTCGCCTTGGTGGGACGCGCCTTCGACGCTCGTCAGCCGCAGATCTCGAGGATCGCGAGCATGTAGATGCGGATCATGTCGACGAAGTCGGCGACATCGACCCGCTCGTCCGGCATGGTATTGTAGCGGCCGCCAGGACCGCAGACGATACCTTCCATCTTTCCGTAATAGTGCAGATGACCGGCATCGGTGCCGTAGAAGCAGCTCGGCGCAACGGGGCCGGTCGGCTGGTCCTCGCCGCGCACAGCGCGATAGGCGCGGTTGACCGCAGCAACGATCGGGCTCGTGCGCGCCACCTCGAACGGCGGCATGGTCGGCACGCCCGCGCGGTCCTCCGACATGATCTTGGCCTTGAGCCCGGGAAAGCGCGCTTCGAGCGCATCGAGCTCGCGGCGCATGTCGGCCATCGCGCCGGCTTCGGTCTGCCCCGGCGCATACCGGCCCGAACCCTTGATCCGTACGAAGTCCGCGACCTGGGGCGTGCGCCATTCGTGCAGCTCGCGCCCGAGCGCGCCGTGGACGACGCCGACGTGGACGCGGTTGATTTTTTCGTGCGCGGGCGAGAGGGCGCCCGAGAATTTCATCGCATTGAGGCGCGGAATGAGGTCGCAGGCCGCCGTGATCGCGTCGACCGCCTCCTCGCGCTTGGACAGATGGCGGGTGTTGCCGGTGAGCTCGATGATGAACATGAACGCCGCTGCGTGCATGGTCATCGCCTTCAGGTCGGTCGGCTCCGAATTGATGAAATAGTCCGCGCGCAGTCCTTGCTCGACCAGCGAATAGGTGCCGACGCCACCCTGCAGCTCGCCAACCACGTAGGTCAGGATGACGTCGCCGCGCAATTTGACACCGGCATCGATCAGCGTCTTCACCGCGCAGAAATAGGCGGCGTCGCCGGCCTTCATGTTGGAGACGCCGATGCCGTAGATGAAGTCGTCGTCCACCTTGCCGGCCCAGGGATCGACCGTCCAGCCCTCGGTCACCGGATTGGTGTCGAGATGGCCGTTGAACATCAGGCTCTTGCCGCCGCCGGTGCCTGTCCAGCGGCCGACGGCATTGACGCGTCCTTCATTGCCGAAGGGCGCGAGCTCGGCCTCGAGTCCGAGCTCGCGCATGCGGCCTGCCATGAACGCGGCGAGCTGCTTCTCGCCGTCCGTCTTGGAGTAGCTCTTGTGCTGCACCATGCGCGACAGCAGGCCAAGCGCGGCGGGCACATCGATCCGGGCGAGAAGGGCGTTGTGATCCATGGGGGAAATCCTTGTCGTCAGCCGACCGGTACGGGGGAGGCGGCCATCAGTTCTCTCGTGTAGGGATGGACGTGATCTGCATCGAAATCCTCGATCGGCAACAGGTCGACCATCTCGCCCCCGCGCATCACGGCGATGCGATGGGCGATTTGACGGATCAGGTTGAGATCGTGAGTGATGAAGAGGAAGGCGGTGCCGGTCGCGGCGCGCAGCGCCAGCAGCAATTCGATGATCTGCGCCTGTACGGAAACATCCAGTGGCGCGGTGATCTCGTCGCAGATCACGAGCTTCGGCCGTGCGGCAAAGGCCCGTGCGATGGCGACGCGCTGCTTCTCGCCGCCCGACAGCTGGTGCGGCCAGCGACCAGCATAGGGCGCCGGCAGACGAACCTGCTCGAGCAGGCGGGGAATCTCGGCGGCGCTGCCGCCGTAGAGCTTGAGTGGACGTGACAGGATCTCGCCGACCTTGTGGCGCGGATTGAGCGAGGCATCCGGATGCTGGAAGATGATCTGGACGTCGCGGCGGTAGGCCGCGTTCATGTCGCGCGCGGCCGTGATCTCGTGATTGTCGAAGCGGACTTTTCCCGAAAAGCGGGCAAGGCCGGTGAGCGCGCGCGCCACCGACGATTTGCCCGAGCCGGATTCGCCGACGAGGCCGAGAATTTCTCCGGCCCGCACGTCGAGGCCGATGCGCCGCGTCGCGGGCGGTGGCGCCTGGCGGAAGATACTGGCGCGGCCGTAATGAACTTCGATGTCCGAGGCCGCGAGCAGAACTTCGTCACCGGGCTTGTCGTGAATGAGGCGCCGCTCCGGCCGCGGCACGGCCTGCACCAGGGCCTTCGTATCGGCATGGCGCGGCGCACGGAAAATATCGGCGGCCGGCGCCTCTTCCACCAGACGGCCATGTTTCAGCACGACCACGCGGTCGGCGACCCGTGTCACCAGTGCGAGATCGTGAGAGATGTAGAGCGCGGCGACGCCGGTCTCTTCGCGCAGACGGGCAAACAGCTCAAGAATGCGTGCGCCGGTGATGACGTCGAGTGCCGTGGTCGGCTCGTCGAACAGGATGACATCTGGCCTGCAGCCGAACGCGGTGGCGATGATGACCCGCTGCTTTTCGCCGCCGGAGATCTCGTGCGGATAGCGCCGCATGATCGCGGCGGGATCGCGCAGCTCGACATGACCGAGCAGGTCGATGGCGAGCGCATCGGCCTCGCGTTTGCTGAGGCCGCGATGCTGGATCAGCGTCTCCGTCACCTGCCGTCCGATCGGGAGCGTCGGGTTGAGCGCGGTCGACGGATCCTGGAACACCATGCCGAGCCGGCGGCCGCGGATTTTTGTCAGCTCGCGCGGGTGGAGGCGCAGGAGGTCGGTATCGCCGAGACGCAGAGTGCCCGAGATCTCGCGGGCATTTTCGGGCAGATGGCGCATCAGGGCCCAGGCGAGCGAGCTCTTGCCGGAGCCGGACTCGCCGACGAGGCCCAGCACCTCGCCGGGTGCGATCTCGAGCGAAATGTCGTGCAACACGCGCACGGGACCCGCGGCCGTCGCGTAGTCGAGCGTGTAGTTCTTGATGGCAAGGGCCGGTATCACCGCTCGTCCTTCGGATTGAGAGCGTCGCGAAGGCCATCGCCCAGGAGATTGAAGGCAACGGCGGTGAGCGCGATCGCAGCGGACGGCGCGATCAGCCCCCACGGCGCCTGATACATGTATTGCCGGGCGTCGGCGACCATGAGGCCCCATTCGGAGGCAGGCGGCTGCGCGCCGACGCCGAGGAAGCTGAGCGTTGCGAACAGCATCACCGCAAAGGACACGCGGATGGTGGATTCGATCACGATCGGCGCCATCGCATTGGGCAGCATTTCGCGGAAGATGATCCACGCCGCGCTTTCGCCGCGCGCGACGGCCGCCTTGACGTAGTCCTGGTTCCGGATGTTGAGCGCGACCGAACGGGTCACCCGCGCCATGCCGGGCGCGAAGGCGATCGCGACCGCGATGACAGCATTGCCGGCGCCGTTGCCGAGCGTCGAGACCAGCAGCAGGGCCATCAGAAGGCCCGGGATCGCCATCACGGCGTCGTTGGTGCGCATGATGGCCTCGTCAATCCGGCCACCGAGATAGGCCGAGCCGACGCCGATGATGGCACCGGCGGCGCTGCCGGCCAGGGTCGCGATCAGCGCCATCGGCACGGTCGAGCGCGCGCCGACCATCAGGCGGCTCAGGATGTCGCGGCCGAATTGATCGGCGCCAAGCCAGTTCTGCCAGCCGGGTGCGCGAAACCGGCCGAGAAAATCGATCTTCTCCGGCGCATAAGGCGCGAGCGCCGGCCCGAACAGGCACGCCATGGCGATGAGCGCCAGCAGCGCGATCCCGACAAAGCCCTGCGGCCTTCGGATCAGGCGGACGAACAGTTCAGTCATAGCGGATCCGCGGGTCGAGAAACGCGTAGGCCATATCGGCGAGCGTATTGGTGACGGCGTAGGTCGCCGCCATGATCAGCGCTCCCGCCTGGATCGACGGCAGGTCGCGCGTCGTGATGGCGACCATCAGCGCGCGCCCGATACCGGGGATGGCAAAGATCTCCTCGATCACGATGATGCCGCCGAGGAGGTAGCCGACATCGAGCGCAATGATCGTCACCACCGGCAGCAGCGCGTTGCGCAATGCGTGGCGAAACAGCACCGTGCGTTCCGGCAAGCCCTTCAGGCGTGCGGCACGGATGTAGTCGGACTTCAGTACGTCGAGCGTCTCGGAGCGCATCATGCGCACGACGTGAGCGATCAGGATGACGGAGATGGTCAGCACCGGGAGCGCCAGATGACGGATACCATCGCCAAAATCCTCCAGCAGCGAGACGTAGCCGGTGGCCGGCAGCCAGTGCAGCGTGTCGGCCAGCAGCAGCGCAAGCAGCGTTGCGGTGACGAATTCGGGCAGCGAGACCCCGAGATAGGCAATCAGGCTGACGCCGGTATCGGTGAGCTTGCCTTGTCGCAGTGCCGCTACGACCCCGAGCGGCACGGCGACGAGCAGCGTGACGAGGATCGATGACACCGTGAGTAGCAGCGAACGCGACAGCGCCGTCAGCATGTCGGGACCGACAGGTTGGCTCGTCCGCATCGAGATGCCGAAATCGCCGCTGAAGATGCGGCCGGCCCAGTGCAGGTATTGCTGCCAGGCCGGCGCATCAAGCCCGAGCTTTGCCCGGAGCGCGGCGAGCATTTCCGGCGTCGCATTCTCGCCAAGCAGCGACTGGGCCGCGTCGGCCGGCAGGATCTGTGTGATGGCGAACACCAGCATCGAAACCACGATGACGGTGTACACCATCAGCATCAACCGGCGCACCAGCCAAGCCAGCGACACAAGATGTCTCCGGCGTCAGGCGCGCTTCGGCGCACCGGCGCCGAGCGAGACCATGTCGAGGCGGAACACCGAGCCGCGCGGATGCAGCGTGTAGCCTTCGACATAGGCGCGCTGGGCGGCGAGAAGATCGAAGAACGCCGAGATCACCGAGGGAACCTCCGCGTTCATCAATTCCTGCGCCTTGGCGTAGAGTGCGGTGCGCTTGGTCTCGTCGGTCTCGACCCGCGCCGCATTGACGACAGCGTCGAATTCGCTGTTGTTCCAGCGTGTCTCGTTCCAGGTCGCGTTGGACGTGTAGAGCAGGTTGAAGATCCCATCCGCGGTCGGCTGCATGTTGTAGAAGCCGACGTAGAAATTGCCCTTCTTCCAGACCTGGTCGAGATAGGTCGCGTGCGGCATCGTCTGCACGTTGATGCGGAAGCCGGCTGCGGCCGCCATTTCGCGAACCGCGACGCCGAGCTGGGTGCGGGTGGTGGGCCGGTCGGAGGCGACCAGCGTCAGGTCGATGCCGCCCGGATAACCTGCTTCGGCGAGAAGCTGCTTAGCTTTGGCGATATCGGGCTTCTTCTGCGGGATATTCTTGTAAAAGTGATAGGCGGAGTTGAGCGGGGTGTCGTTGCCCGGCGTTCCGTAGCCGCCGGCGACGAAGCCGACCGTCGCCTCGCGGTCGACCGCCAAAGCGAGGGCCTGGCGGACCCTGATGTCATTGAACGGCTTCTGGTCGCATCCGAGATTGATATTGAGGAACTGGCCAGAGGGCGTGCGCAGCGCCTTGACGCCGCTGGCCTTCGCGAGGCGCTCATACTCGCCCGGTGTCGTGGTCAGGAGCAGGTCGATCTCGCCGGAGATCATCGCCGAGGCTTCTGCGGTGCGGTCGGGATAGACGAGCAATTCCACGCGGTCGAGGTAAGGCCTCGTCGGGTCGTAATAGGCGGCGTTGCGTTCGACCACGATCTTCCGGTCGGGCTCATACGACACCAGCTTGAACGGCCCCGTGCCGTTCGCCGTCGTCGACAGGCTGGCGAGGTCGGACGCGATGACCTTCGCCGGAACGATCCGCGCGTTGAGATAGGTGAGAGCGACCGGCAGGTCGGCATAGGCGCCGGAGAGCGTGAACTTGACGGTCAGGGGATCGATCGCCGCAACCTCCTTGATCGGGCCGACATTGGTCCGGCCAGGCGAGGCGGTCTTCGGATCGAGGATGGCGCTGATGCTTGCCACGACATCGGCCGACGTCAGCGGCGAGCCGTCGTGGAACGTCACACCCGGGCGCAGCTTGAAGGTCCATTCCGTGCGCGTCTCGTTCGGCTCCCAGGAGATCGCGAGATCCGGCTCGACGGTCATGTCGGGCTTCAGACGGGTCAGGTTGGAGTAGAGCAATTCGGTGACGAGATATTCCGGATTGACCCGCGCCAGCATCGGATGAATCACCGAGGCCGCCTGGTCCAGCGACATCCGCAGCACGCCGCCGCGCCTGGGCGTGTCGGCGACCGCAATCCTGGGCAAGGTGATCAGGCTGATGGCAGTCCCGGCGAGAAAAAGACGGCGGGTGACGGACAACATCGGAGTACGCTCCTCAAGTTAACGAATGGCAGTCGCTTCGGGCGAAAGGTCAGGACGGAATTCGGCGGAGAGATAGGCAAGGACCGACTTTGCCAATGCGACGATGTCGGTCAGCGTCGTGAATTCGCCCGGCGCGTGAATGCGGCTGTCCGGCCGGCCAAGGCCGGACAACAGAATCTCCTGCATGCCGGTCGCCTGCACCCAGCCGAAGTCGGAGCAACTCGCCGCGCCCCATTTGGCGAATTCGTCGGGCGCGTAGCCGAACCCGGCTGACAGGGCCTCTTGCCAACGTGGCCAGTGCGGGCCGGTTGGATCCGACGTCGGCATCAGATGACCGGTGAGATCGATCTCGAATGTGGTGTGGGACGCGGCCTTGCGGATGGTATCCTCGATCTCGCGACGCGCGGAGAGGAAGTCTTCCTCTGGCGCGTAGCGGCGGCAGATCAGGATTTCGAACTGCGAGGGGATCTGGCCGCCGCATTGGCCGCCATGGGCAGCGGAAATATCGAGCTGCGCGGCGAGCGGGCCGGTCGCGCCTGGCGGTGCGGGCAGGGCAGAGCTGCGCGTTGCGATCTCCGGCTTCAACGCGGCGAGCGCATTGAGGATCGGCAGGGCCGCCTCGATGGCATTGGCGCCGGCGCCTAGCCGCGCCGCCTCGCTCGCGTGAACTGTCCGGCCATGGACGCGCACCAGAAGCGTGAAGAGGCCGAAGCTGCCCGCCCAGATGCGTGGTGTGGCCGTGCCGTTGAAATTGAGGATGTGTCCCTCCAGCAAGCCTTGCTCGGCGAGATAGCGTATGCCGGGATAGAGCCCGCCTTCCTCGTCCGTGCAGAGCAGCAGCATCGGATCGTAGCCGAGCGCCAGGCCGGTTTTGTCGGCGGCGCGGAGCGCCAGCAGCACGGCGGCGATCGTGCCCTTCATGTCGGCGGCGCCAAGGCCGGTCAGCCGGTCACCCTCGCGCGTCAAACGCAGTGGGTCGGTTGTCCAGCCGGGCGAAGCAGGCACGGTATCGACGTGGAAATATAGCCCCAGCGCCGGCTTGCCGGAACGGCGGCGTGCGATGAGATTGGTGCGCGCGCCATGCGCCGGGCCGCCGTCGACGCGCCACAACGCCTCAGGCACATCGACCCGCCGGCATTCCAGGCCGGGCGTTGCGACGGCGCTCTCCATCAGTTCGGCAAACGCGCCGTATCCCGCACCGGGCGGAAAACTCGTGTCGACCGCAATCATCCGCGCGAGATCGTCGACCGCAGTTTCGGCGGTGCGCTCGATCTCGGCGAAGCCGTCGGCCAGGGTGGGCGCGGCCGGTCCGGCGGGCGATGGAGGCGAAATCATTTGCGATGGCCGATTTCTATATTCTATAAAGAAATAGACGATGGACGCCGACTGCTGTCAATTCCAAAGAATGAGGCATATGTGACCGGCAAACAGGCAAAGGCGGCGACCGGCGGCCCTTCGAGCCTGCCGGTTCCGCTGTACGAGCACGTCAAACGGCAGCTCGCCGAGGCGATTCTTGTCGGCGAATTATCCCCAGGTACCGTCTTGCCGGGTGAGGTTGCACTGGCGGCGCGCTATGGCGTTGCGGTCGGCACCATCCGCCGCGCGCTGGCGGACCTGACGGCCGACGGCATGCTGGTGCGCCGTCGCAAGACCGGTACTGTCGTGACCGGCCGCGCGCCGCAGCACAGCCTGCGCTTCTTCTTTCAGTATTTCCGTCTGCACGGCGAGAACGGAAGTCTGCAGCGTTCCACGCCCGAAGTGCTGTCGGTCGCGATCCGCGCGGCAAGCTCGGAAGAGGCGGCGCTGTTCGCGGAGGCGGCCGGAGAGCCGCTTCTGCATCTCCACCGCGTCCGGCGCGTCGGTCGTGCAGCGGTGATGCATTCGCGCATCAGCCTGGTTGCGCGTCGCGTCCCGGATTTCCCCTCGGTCCCGGCCCGCGTGCCGGCACTGCTTTATCTTCATTTGCTCGATGCCTATGGCATCCGCATTGCGGCGGTTCGCGAAAAATTGCTGGCAGAGCTCGCAAATGCCGAGGACCGGCGTCTGCTCGGTCTGCGATCGCCGAGCGCCGTGCTCGTCATCCGCGAGGAGGCCTACGACCAGGCCGGAACATTGGCGTTGCTCAGCGAGCACCGCGCGACGACCGCGCATCATCACTACGTCAACGAGATCCGGTGACGGATCAGCGCGCCGCGGCTTGCGCGGAGGCAAAAGCCTGCTCCAGATGCGCGCGCATGCGAGTCGAGGCCTCGATCAGATTACCTGCCGCGATGGATTCGATGATAGCGAGATGTTCACGGCACCATTCGCGAACACGGCGGCCATCGAAATAGCTGCCGTACTCGAGCAGGCGCCGCAGCCTGTTCTGGTATTGAACCGCCTGGGCGAAAAATGCGTTGCCGCAGAACTCGGCGCACATTTCGTGAAATGCCGCATCGGTCTCGAATAATTGCGTGCTGGAGACGGATGAGATGTCGGGGTGCGAGGCCAGATAAAGGTGTTGCAGGCGCATCCGTTCGATGGCGGCGGGATCTGGCTTGAACGTCGCCAGCAGAAACGCCGAGGGCTCGATCGTCAGTCGGAATTCATAGCTGGCGCGCAGCGAGACGAGGGAGTCGAGCGTCGGCAGGAACGTCCAGCCATGCCCTTGCTTGCGTGCGATCAGGCCGTCTTCGGCAAGACGGGAGAGGGTGCGCGCCAGCGCGATACGGTCCACGTCGTAGCGGCGCGCGATCTCGCTCTGGGTGATGGAGTTGGGAATACGATGCTCGAGCCGGTCGCGAACCAGCCTCGCGTAAAGCTTCTCTTCGGCCGTCGACGGAACCTCGATCTCGATATGATGCAGCGTATCGAAAGGCCTCCGCAGGAAGAAGCCATGGTTCTTCCGCGTCTCGACGATGCCGCGCTCGGCAAGCAGGTCCAGCGCCGACCTGATCGGGGTCCGCGAGACGCCGATCAGATCGGCGAGCTGCTGCTCGCGCAAATGATGGCCGGGCCCCAGCTTGGCGTCCCTGATGACATCCAGAATCTGGTTGGCGAGGCGGAAGCGGGTTTGTTGGGTTGACCGCGCCATGGCGGGGCTCTGGCATCTGTCCTGAGTACGAGTTGAAACTTACGGTACAATGGCTTCGCTACGTTCCAGGTCGAAACCTATCCTGACTAAAGCTTAGCCAGCAATTGCTCGCCGATCAGGCTTGACCTCAAACACGACAATGATTGTATATTATTCAACAATAAAACAATCAAGCCACAGGGGTATCCCCATGTCTCGTTTGCGCCTTGCCTGCGGAATCCTGTCGCTTTGCTTGTCCGGGTCGGTGTTGGCTGCGGATCTCTCGTCGGCCACGCTGGTCGAGAAGGGCGCGCTGACCTACGGCGTTGCCGGCACCTTCGCACCGTTCGAGTTTCAGAAGGACGGCAAGCTCTCCGGCTTCGACATCGACATGATCGGCTTCCTGAGCAAGAAGCTCGGTGTCGAGGCCAAGCCCATGAACATGGAGTTCAAGGGGCTGATCGTCGCGCTGCAGGGCGGTCGCGCCGACATCATCAACTCGGCGATGTACATCAACGAGCAGCGCGCGGCCCAGGTCGACTTCGTTCCCTATCTCAAGATCGGCACGCTCGTTCTGGTGCAGGCGGGCAACCCCGCCAAGATCACCGGTCGCGACGATTCCCTGTGCGGCAAGACTATCGCCGTCACGCTCGCTGGCATCCAGGAAACCTACGCGCGGCAGGACGACAAGCGTTGCCGCGACAAGGGGCTCGCCGCCGTCAATGTGATGACGCTCCCGACCGCGCAGGATTCGGCGCTGACGCTTCGGCAGGGGCGGGCAGATGCCCTGTTCGTTGCCACGCCGGGCGCGGTCGAGCTGATGGACAAGGTGCCGGGTGTCTACGCCGTGACCGGACCGGAGTTCGAAGCCAACACCCAGATCGGCATCGCAGTGCGCAAGGGCGACATCGCGATGAAATCCGCGGTCGAGGCCGCGTTGAAGGATATCGTCGCCGACGGCTCCTACAGGAAGCTGATCGAAACCTGGAAATTTCCTGCGTCGGTGTCGCTGTTCGACTAAGGGAGCGCTTAGGTGTCGATCGAGCTCGTCCTGAAGTATTTGACCTCGCCGAACTTCGTGCACGGCGCGGAAATGACGCTGCTGCTCACGATCGCCTCGCTCGTCTTCGGCGTCCTGATCGGGCTCGTGCTCGCCTTGATCCAGGAGAGCCAGACCCGGCTCGGTACCGTCGTGACGCTGGCCTATCTCTGGCTGTTCCGCGGCACGCCCGTGCTGTTTCAGATCATCTTCATCTACAACGTGCTGCCGTCGTTCGGCATCAGGCTCTCGGCCTTCGTGTGCGCGGTGCTGGCATTGTCGCTGAACGAGGGCGCCTACATGGCGGAGATCCTGCGATCGGGGCTTCAGGCGGTGAGGAAGGGCCAACGCACGGCCGGTCTCGCGCTCGGCATGACTCGAACAGAGATGATGCGCTACGTGGTGATTCCCCAGGCAGCGCGGATCGTGCTGCCGCCGATCGGCAATCAGATGATCGGCATGCTGAAGCTCAGCGCGCTGGTTTCGGTGATTGCCGTGGAGGAGCTGCTGCTGGTCGCGAACCAGACAGCGAGCGCCGACTTTCGCTATTTCGAGGCGTTGACCGCCGCCGGCATCTATTATCTCGCGATGACCACGGCCTTCATGGGCCTGCAAACGCTGCTGGAGATCGTACTCGATCCCAAGAAGCGGCAACGGATGCGGCGGCTTTCGCTGACCGAGCGGATGCTCGGAACGTCAAAGGCGCTGGCGGTCCGGTAGTGCGCATGCACCATCTTCTCGAAATCGTCGGCATCAACAAGAGCTTTGGTGCGACGCAGGTCCTGAAGACCTGCACGCTGACGGTCGACCCGTCGGAGACGCTCGTCGTGATCGGGCCGTCGGGGTCCGGCAAGTCGACGCTGCTGCGCTGTGTCAACCTGCTGGAGACGGTCGATAGCGGCGACATCTTCTTCGAGGGCGAGAACATCACCCGTGCCCGCCGCACCGCGCATCTGCTGCGCCGGCAGATCGGCATGGTGTTCCAGAACTTCGAGCTGTTCGCTCACCTCTCAGCGGCCGAGAACGTCATGCTGGCACCGGTGAAGATTCTCGGCATGAGCCGTGCCGATGCCCATGACATCGCGGTTGACCTCCTGCGCAAGGTGCAGATCCCCGAGAAGGCGGACGCCTTTCCGGACGAGCTGTCCGGCGGCCAGCAGCAGCGTGTTGCCATTGCGCGCGCTCTCGCGATGCGGCCCAAGCTGATGCTGTACGATGAGCCGACCTCTGCGCTCGATCCGGAAATGATCCGCGAAGTGCTCGATGTCATGGCAACCCTCAGTGCCGAAGGCATGACGAGCATCGTGGTCACCCACGAGATGGGCTTCGCCAGGCGTGCCGCCGACCGGATCGTGTTCATGGAGCAGGGCGAGATCATCGAGAGCGCTCCGAGCGACCAGTTCTTTGGCGGCGCGGTCAACGACCGGGCACGCCGCTTCCTCGATCAGATCCTTCACTGACCCCGATATCCGGAGCCCGTCATGTCTACTTCTCCCGATGTCGCCCGCATGAAGCGCGAGCTCGAAAGGCTCATTGCAATCGATACGCAGAACCCTCCTGGTCACGAGGCTCCGGCTGCGCAATATCTGCGCGACCTGTTGGCGAGTTCCGGTTTCGACGTTGCGTTGCAGGAGTATAAGCCGGGACGGGTCAACGTCGTGTCGCGGCTCGAGAACGGCGCCGGCCCGGTATTCGCATTCAATACCCATATGGATGTCGTGCCCGGTGGGGAAGGCTGGTCCTCCGATCCCTTTGCTTTGACCGAGAAGGACGGCCGGCTCTATGGCCGCGGCGCCTGCGACTGCAAGGGGCCGCTGGCCGCGATGCTGGAGTCCATGCGAATGCTCGCGGCAGACCGCACGGCCTGGTCGGGCACGTTGCTTGGCGTCTTCGTCGCGGACGAGGAAATCGCCAGCGAGGGCGCCAAATTCTACGCCGCCGGCCATCCCCGGATCGACGCGGCGGTGGTCGGCGAGCCGACTTCGAATGCCGTCTTCTCTGCGCACAAGGGCAGTCTGCGGCCGGTCGTGCGGGTGTACGGCGTCTCCGCGCATTCCGGCACGCCGCATCTCGGCGAGAACGCGATTTACCGGGCTGGCGAATTGCTGGGTCTTGTCGCCGAGCACCACGACAAGGTCGTCCGTCATCGCAGCCATGCGCTGGTCGGCGCCGCCAGTTTGACGGTGACGAGAATCAACGGCGGCCATGCTGACAACGTGCTGCCCGGCGCCTGCGACCTTCTGCTCGATCGGCGGATGGTGCCGGGAGAGGATGAGGCGGCGGTGAAGCGCGAGATCGGCGAGCTTCTCAAGGTTGCGCGCAAACGCTTCGGTGTGCGCGCCGAGGTTATCGACTACAGGGCGACGACGGGCGGGGCAACGGAAACGGCGGAGGACAGTTCGATCGTGCAGGCGAGCCTTGCAGCCAGCCGCGCCAACGGTGTGACAAAGCCGGGCCCGTTCGGCTTCCAAGGCGCCTGCGATCTCGTGCATTTCACCGGTATCGGCGCGCAGGGAGTTGTGATCGGTCCGGGCGATCTCGCCGTCGCCCACAAGCCCGACGAATTCGTGCCGGTCGACGAGTTCATCACCGCGAGCCTGATCTATCGCGACGTGGCCAAAGCCATGCTGCGCAACTAGGGGCGGACGTTTGCGCGTTTCACTGCACCTCGCTGACCTGCACTATGGCGGTGGGCTCGTCCTGCACACGGCTTCGTCCGGGAGCATTCCGTCTTTGGCGGAAATCTACCTGCGGCTCGACGACGGCGAGACGGTCGGCGTCGGTGAAGTACGGGCCAACGTCGCTTATCTTAACGGCTATGACCAGAAAACGGTGGTGGACTCCGTCGTCGCAGCCGTCCGCGAGGTCGACTGGCGGCGCGATCCGCTCGACCTGATTGCGATGATGACGCTCCGGGAGGCGTCCTACATCGCGCCGGTTCGTACGCTGATCGATTGCGCCTTGCATGATCTGGTCGTGCGCCGCGAGCGCAAGACCGTCGCCGCCTGGCTCGGAGCGCCGGACGGGGATGTGACGCGCCAGACCAACCAGACCTTGTTCTGGTCCTCGCACGAAGACTTCCTCGCAAAGGCGCAGGCCTATGTCGATCGCGGCTTTCGGGATCTCAAGGTGCGCATCGCCGTCGGCGATTTTTCCGAGGATCTCCGCCGTGTCGCGGCGCTGCGTGCGCGCTTCGGCAGCCGGGTGAAGATTGCCGCTGACGCGAATGGACGCTGGGCGGCCGATGAAGCGCTGTGGAGGCTCGAGGCGCTCGCCGAGTATGATCTTGCTTATGTCGAGCAGCCGGTGCCTGCCGGCGACTGGGCCGGCGTCGAAGAGCTCGCGCGGAAGAGTCCTGTTGCCGTGATGCTCGACGAGAGCATCGCCTCGACCGACGATATCGAACGAGCGTGCGGATATCGTGGGCGGGTGTTTGTGCACCTCAAGCTCGTCAAGCTTGGCGGCATCGCGCCGACCGTAGCGGCCGCGCGAAAACTCTCCGAAGCCGGGGTGCCCTTCATGATCGGTCAGATGAACGAAGGGGCCGCTGCCACCGCGGCGGCGCTGCATGTCGCCTGCGCGACCAACCCTGAATTCGCCGAGCTCTATGGTGCCGACGGTCTCGTCAACGATCCGGTTTCGGGCATCTCCTACACCGGCGGGGCCGTCCATGCGGAGCGCGCGCCCGGCCTTGGCGTCAAGTTCGACGCCGCCAGCACAAAACTCATCGGAGACTACAGATATGACTAGCGACGCCGTCCAGCAGGGCTCTGAATCGGCTTTCCCCAAGCAGGAATATGATGGACGGGTCGCGCGCGCCCGCGCGCTGCTTGCCAAGGCCGGCATCGATGTCCTGATTGTCACAGGGCCCGAAAACATCTTCTACCTGACGGGGCAGCAGACGCCGGGCTACTACACGTTTCAGGCGCTGGTCCTGCCGGTCGAGGGCGAGCCGGCCTTCGTCGTCCGGCAGCTCGAATATTTCAACTTCATCGCCAACACGTTCATCGCCAATGCTCAAGTCTACCAGGATGGCGATCAGCCGGTGAACTTCCTGGTCAATCTCATCAGGGATCGCGGCTGGGCATCGAAGCGCATCGCGATCGACAAGCGCGGCTGGTTCTTGCCGGTGGCGACCTATGAAGCGCTCCAGGGCCAGCTTGGGACGCTTCACGACGGGGCTGGGATCATCGAGCAGCTTCGGATCGTGAAGTCGGCGGCCGAGCTCGAGAAGATCGCCACCGCCGCGTCCTATGTGGAGGCCGGCATGCGCGCAGGTCTCGCCGCGGTCAAGCTCGGCGCGAGCGAGAACGATCTCGTCTCCGCCATGGTGGGAACGTCGATCGCCGCCGGCTCCGAATATGTCGGCATGGAGCCGCTGGTCTCGGTCGGTCGCCGCTCCGGCGTGCCGCACGGCACCTGGCGGCGCGGACGGATCGGAGCCAATGATCCTGCGTTCCTGGAAATGGCGGCAAGTCACGACCGCTACCACGCGGCACTGATGCGCAGCGCCTGGCTCGGGACCATGCCGCAGCGCGCGATCGATATGGAGAAGACTTGTCAGGACGGCCTTGCCGCGGCGCTCGCGGCGATCAAGCCGGGTGCGCTCTGTGAAGCGCCGCATCTGGCCTGCCAGCGGGTCATCGACCGCGCCGGCTACACCGAGAACTTCAAGAAGCGGGTCGGCTACAGCATCGGCATCGCCTTCGCGCCCGATTGGGGCGAGGGCGGCGTGCTCAGCCTTTATACCGGCGTGACCACCGAGCTGCGGCCGGGTATGACGTTCCATCTGCCGGTCGCGATGCGGGATTTTGGTCAATTCACAGTGGGCGTCAGCGAGACTGTCGTGGTCACGGAGACCGGCTGCAAGCCGCTCAGCAGCATCGATCGCCCGATCCTGCGCGTCGCCGGTTGACCGAGATCGCAATGAAGCTGATCGGTTGTGCCGCTCAGCCCTGACGGCGCAGGAACCCGGTGATCGTGACCTTGTCCCAGATGCCGGCGGCAGCAAAAGGATCGGCACGGTTGAAGGCTTCGACCTCGCTACGTCCGGGCGCTTCGATCAGAAACAGGCTGCCGATCATGGTCTGGCCGTCGTCGGAGACGAGTGGCCCCGACATCACGATCTTGACGCCAAAGCTGGACGTATCGCTCAGGAAGGCTTTGTGGGCGTCGTAATTGGCAAGCCGGGTCGGCAATGCGCCGGCGCGGTCCACAGCATGAATTGCGAATAACATGGTGTCTCCATTTTCTTGGGACGGCCACGACGGCGGCCGTCCGTGCTTGCCGTGACGAGTTGGTCTATTTGGCGCCGAGCTTGCCGGCTTCCTCGAAGGTCGGGCAGGTGCGTTGCTCCAGCGGCACGTCGAACGGCTGGTAATTGTCCTTGGTGATGACGGTCGGCTTCAGCACGATCTCGCTGATGACAGGCTGGTTGCGCAAGCTGCGGATCGCCATCATGGTGCCGAGGCAGCCTTGCGCAAACCCGTTATAGTCGCCGCTGGCGAGCAGCTTGCCGGACTTGATCGCGTCGATCGCCTCCTTGGTGCCGTTGATGCCGATCACCTGGGCCTTGCGGTTGGCCCCGTCGAGCGCCTCGATCGCGCCGACCGCCATGGCGTCGTTGGCAGCGAGCACGCCGTCGATCTGCGAATTCGACTGCATCAAATTCTCCATGACCTGGAGCGCCTGGAGCCGCTGATAGTTGCCGGGCTGCGAGGCCAGCAGCTTGGCGCCGGAATTCTCCTTGAGCGCGTCGTTGAAGCCGCGGACCCGGTCGACATTGGTCAGCGAGCCCTTGACGCCCTCGATGATGACGATGTTGCCCTTGCCACCGAGCGTCTTGAGCAGGAAGCGCGCGGTCTCGAGCCCCAGGCTGTAATCGTCAGCGCCGACGAAGGAGAGGAATTTTCCGCCGGCCGAGCGGTCGGTGATGTTGACGACGGGGATTTTGGCTTCGTTGATCTTCTCGACGCCCGGCACCATCGCCTTGTAGTCAACCGGCGTGAACACGATCGCGCTCGGCTTCTTCACCACGACGTCTTCGATCTGGCTGAGCTGCTCGGGGATCGAGTCCGGCTTGGTCGGGATGTACTGCAGCGTCTTCGCATTCAGCGCCTTCGCCATGTTGTCGGCACCGACCCGCACCGTCTGGAAGAACGGGTTGGTCTGGTTCTTGGTGAAGACGGCGATGGTCTCGCCGTCGGCGCGCGCCTGCGTCGCGAATGCGGCCGCTATCAATAGCGGTACTGCCAAATAGCCCAGTTTCTGTTTCATGTTGCCTCCATCCCTCATTTTGCTTGTTGGACTTCTTGAGAACTCATTGCGCGCGGCGGCGGGTCTTCATGTCGAGCCAGACCGCGAGAATGACGATGATGCCTGTCACCAGCGGCTGCCAGTTGGCGCTGACCGAGAGGAGGTTCATGCCGTTCAGCACCAGCGTCAGGATCAGCGCGCCGATGAAGGTACCGAACACCGTGCCGACGCCACCGAACAGCGAGGTGCCGCCGATCAGCACGGCCGCGATCGCCGGCAGCGTCAGGCTTTCGCCGATGTCGGCCTCGGCCGAGTTGAGCCGCGACAGGAAGATGATCGAAGCGAGTCCGGCCATGGTGCCGGAGACCGCGTAGACCAGCAGCAGGCGGCGCGCGACCGGAATGCCGGAGAGCCTGGCGGCGACCGGATTGGCGCCGATCGCATAGATCTCCTGGCCCCAGATCGTGCGTTGCGCGAACAGTGTTCCGATGCCCAGGAAGACCAGCAGCAGATAGACCGGGATCGGCAGGCCGAACAGATAGCCGCTGCCGATCTGGCGGAAGCCCGCGGGGAAGCCGTGCAGGGTCTCGCCCGCCATATACCAGTAGGTGAGGCCATTCAGCACCCAGAGCATGCCGTAGGTGGCGATGAAGGAGGGGATGCGCAGCGCCGTGACCATGATGCCATTGAGCAGGCCGACGAGGCCGCCGCAGGCAAGCCCGGTGAGGATGCCGAGTGCCGGCGAGCCGGTCTTGTGGATCACGGTGCCGGCAATGCAGGCGGACAGAGCGACATTGGCACCGACGGAGAGGTCGAGGCCCGCGGTCAGCACCACCAGTGTCAAGCCCGAGGCGATGAAGAAGGTCAGGCTCGCCTGCCGAAGCACGTTGAGGATGTTGCCGAGGCTGAGGAACGAGTCGCTAAGCACGGCGAGCACCGCGCAGATCAGCAGCGCCGCGAGCAGGCGGTAGAACACCTGAATGGCGTCCTGCGACAGGAACGAGCGGGGCGGCATCATCGCCTCTTTGGTGATGTCGGTCATGCGCGGCTCCTGAGGCCATCGAGGAACAGGGCGACGATGACGAGGACGCCGACGCTCGCGACCTGCACCGAGGACGGCAGCGAGATCAGGTTCAGTCCGTTGCGCAGCACGCCGACCGAGAGCACGCCGAGCAGGGTGCCGAGCAGCCAGCCATTGCCGCGCTCGAACGAGGTGCCGCCGACGGCGACGGCGGCGATGGCATCGAACTCGAGCCCGAGGCCGGCGGTGGGATGGCCGGAGTTCATGCGTGCCGTCATCAACAGGCCCGCGATACCCGCCATGGCGCCGCCGATCGCGTAGACCGCGATCAGCAGCTTGTTGGGTGAGAGGCCGGCATAGCGCAGCGCCTCGCGATTGCCGCCGAGCGCAAAAATGTAGGTGCCGAAGCGGGTATGATAAAGCAGGCCGTGGAAGGCTGCGTAGGTCACGAGCGCCATCACGATCGGCACGGGGATGCCGAGCAGCGTGGACGAATAGATGTCGCGCACGCTGTGGGGGATGCCGACCACGCTCTGGCCGTCGCTGACGATCAGCGACAGGCCCTGCGCCATGCCGAGCGTGCCCAGCGTCGCGACGAACGGCGGGATGCCGAGGATTGCGACCAGCCAGCCATTGGCAATGCCGAAGGCCGCGCCGACCACCAGGCCGGCACCAAGGCCCAGCAGCATCGACTTTGTCGCGAGCGACACGATCGCGACGCAGAGCGAGGTCAGCGTCAGCACCGCTCCCATCGACAGGTCCAGTCCCTCGGTCATGATGATCAGGGTCATCGGCAGCGCCAGCATGGTCAAAATGGTCGACTGCACCAGCACGTTGGAGAGGTTGGCGACCGAGAGAAAGCCGGGCGCGATGGCGCTGAACAGCGCAATCAGTGCTGCCAGCACGATGGCGACGCCGGGAATCCGTTGCAGCGGATTCGGCTGGGAGACGACCGCGGTGTCACGCATGATGCATCCCCAGTCGCACGATGTTCTCCTCGGTCAGTTCGTTGCGGGTCAGGTGCCCGGCGATGCGGCCCTCGCGCATCACATAGGCGCGGTCGCAGACATGGCAGATCTCGACCTGCTCGGACGAGATCATCAGGGCGGCGGCGCCCTCGGCGACCAAGCGGTCGATCAGCGCAAAGATCTCGGACTTGGCACCGATGTCGATGCCTCGCGTCGGCTCGTCGAAGATGAAGAGCTTTGAGCCCGCCGCCAGCCACTTGCCGATCACGACCTTCTGCTGATTGCCGCCGGAGAGCAGGCCGACGGTCTGCCGCGCGCTCGGCGTCGCGATGCGCAACTGCCGGATCAAGCCATCGGAGGTGCGCTGCGCGCTACGCTGATCGAACAATCCGCTTGGGAACAGCTTTTTCAGCGCCGAGACCACCAGATTGTCGCCCACCGAGCGCAGCAGCGCGAGGCCCTCGCTCTTGCGGCTCTCCGGGATCAGGGCGATGCCGCGGCGGGCAGCCAGATCAGGCTCGCCGGAGATGGCCTTGCCGTCGAAGATGATCTCGCCTGAGCTCACGGGATCGGCGCCGAAGATGGCACGTGCGACCTCGCTGCGGCCGGAGCCGACCAGGCCGCACAGGCCGACGATCTCGCCGCGGCGCACCTCGATATTGATATCGGAGATGCCGGTGGCCGCGCTCAGGCCCTTGACCTCGAGCAGCAGCTCGCCGGGCTTGTCGGCAAAGTTGCGCGGATAGGTCATGTCGACGTTGCGGCCGACCATCATGCGAACCAGCTGATCCGGCGTGACGTCGGCAGGCTTGACGCCGTCGATGCGGCGACCGTCACGCAGCACCGTGATGCGGTCGCCGAGTGCGAACACTTCGGCCATGCGGTGGGAGATGTAGACGATGGAGACGCCATCGGCCTTGAGCCTGGCGATCAACGCGAACAGCAGCTCGGTCTCGCGGTCCGACAGCGCCGCAGTCGGCTCGTCCATCACGAGGATGCGGGCGTTCTGGCTGATCGCTTTCGCGATCTCGACCATCTGCTGCTGCGCCACCCCTAACTTGTCGACGGTGGTGGAGGGATCGATATCGAAGCCGATCGTATCGAGCACCCGCTTCGCGTCGGCCAATATCCGGCGGCGATCGATGGTGCCGGGGATGCGGCCCTTCGGCTCGCGGCCCAGGAAGATGTTCTGGGCGATATCGAGATAGGGGACCAGCGAGAATTCCTGGAAGATCACGGCGATGCCGAGCTTCTGCGCGTCCGCGGTCGAGGAGATCGCGACTTTCTCGCCGTTGTGGTAGAACTCGCCGGCATCGGCGCGGTAGGCGCCGCACAGCACCTTCATCAGGCTCGACTTGCCGGCACCGTTCTCGCCCAGCAGCATGTGGACTTCGCCGGGATAGACGGCGAACGACACATCGTCCAGCGCCTTGACGCCAGGAAACTCCTTGTTGATGCCGCGCAGCTCCAGGAGCGGCGTCGGCGAGGTGACCTCGATCGGGAGCGCGTCGCTCATGCCATCTCACTCATGGTCTTGGGTCCGCTCGCAAAGATCTTTCCGGGGTTCATCAGATTGTTGGGGTCGAGGGCGGCCTTGATCGATCGCATCACATCGACGGCCTCGCCGAGCTCATCCGTGAGGTAGTCGATCTTGCCGAGCCCGATGCCGTGCTCGCCGGTGCAGGTGCCGTCCATGGCAATGGCGCGGGCGACCATGCGCGCCTGCAGCGCCTTGGCGCCTTCGGCTTTGTCCGGCTTGGAAGGATCGATCAGGATCAGCATATGAAAATTGCCGTCGCCGACGTGGCCGACGATCGGCGCGATGAAGCCATGCGCGTCGGCGTCGCGCCGCGTCTCGGTCAAGCATTCTGCCAGGCGCGAGATCGGCACGCAGACATCGGTAATCACCGCGCGCGCGCCGGGCCGGAGGCCCAGGCCCGCATAGAGCGTGTTGTCGCGGGCATGCCAGAGCCGGCTGCGGTCTTCCGCCGCCTTCGCCCAGGCAAAGCCATGGCCGCCATGGTCGGCGGCGATCGCCTGCGCCGCTTCGGCCTGCTCGGCGACGGAGCTTTCTGAGCCGTGGAATTCAAGGAATAAAGTGGGCGCCTCGCGATAGCCGAGTTTCGCGTAGCCGTTGATGCCACGCATCATGACGTCGTCAACGAGCTCGATGCGCGCCACGGGGATCGCGGACTGGATCACAGAGATCGCGGTATCGACGGCGTTGTGCAAGGTATCGAAGCTGCACACCGCGGCGGAAATCGCCTGCGGCACCGGGTGTACTTTCAATGTAATCTCGGTGATCACTCCGAGCGTACCCTCCGCGCCGACGAACATGCGCGTCAAATCATAGCCGGCGGCCGATTTGCGAGCGCGCCTGGCGGTCCGGATGATGCGCCCATCCGCCAGCACCACCTCGAGCGCCATGACATTGTCCTTCATGGTGCCGTAGCGCACCGCCATGGTGCCGGACGCGCGGGTCGAGGTCATGCCGCCGACCGAGGCGTCCGCGCCGGGATCGATCGGGAAGAACAGGCCGGTATTGCGCAGCTCCGCATTGAGCTGCTTGCGGGTGATGCCAGGCTGCACCACGACGTCCATGTCGCTGTCGTGCACCGCCAGCACCTTGTTCATGCGGGCGAAGTCGAAGCAGACGCCGCCCGCGACGGCTGCGGCATTGCCCTCGAGCGAGGTGCCGGCGCCGAACGGGACGATCGGCATACCCGCGCTCGCGCACAGCTTGACGATTTCGGCAACCTCCCGCGTGGTCTCGGGAAAGACGACGATGTCGGGCGGCAGGCTCCGATAATGCGACTCGCTCTGCCCGTGCTGATCGAGCACGCCGCGCGCAACGCTGGCTCGCGGGCCGATCATGCCGGTCAGGCGTTCAGCCAATATGCTCGTGCTGACCCGCGGTCCCATCCCTATCTCCTGTCTGCTCCCTGCTGCCGGACTCTTGCCGGTCCGTCGCCGTTTAGTCTTAAGCGGCCCTTGCGTTGCTCGCGACCTGCTTCAAGCCGAAATCGTAGTTGAGATGGAAATACTCGCGCTCCACCATGCGACCATCCGGCGCACGGCCGGCCGGATGGCGGACGAATTCGCGGATCAAGCTGTCCTTGACGCCGAACACGACATCGCTGTCGAGATACTGATCGCCGGCGACGAACACGTGTGTCACGAGCTGTTCGAAGCCGGGCGCCGAAATCATGAAATGCACATGCGCCGGGCGCCAGGGATGACGGCCCTGAACCTCCAGCATTTCGCCGACCGGACCGTCATGCGGAATCGGATAGGCCGCCGGCTTGATCGACCAGAAATGAAAGCGGCCATTGGCATCGGTGTGGAAGCGCGCCCGCATCGCGAGACCGCCGATGTCGTCGAGCTGCTGCACGTCGTAATAGCCGTCATCGTCGGAATGCCAGACATCGACGGTCGCATTCGCAAGCGGCTTGCCGTCGACGGCCGACACCGAGCCGGTGACCAGCATCGGATCGCCCTCCATCGGCCCGGAGATATCGGCGCCGCTGTTCTTCTCCGGTGCGGCCTGGACGAAGAACGGGCCGAGCACGGTCGTCTCGGTCGCGCCTTCCGGCACCGGATGGTTGATGGCGTCGACCAGCATGGAGACGCCGAGCGTGTCCGACAGCAGGATGAACTCCTGGCGCTTGTCGTCGCACATGTGACCGGTGCGGGTCAGGAAATCGATGCCGTATTCCCATTCCTTCTGGGTCGGCCGCACCTCGCGGACGAAGGCGTGCAAGTGGCGCACCAGCGCTTCGCTGACCTGCTTGATGCGCGGATCGGCGGCGCCCGCGATCCGTTCCAGCACCGCATCGGTGATCGTGTTTTCGTTGAAGTTGCGCATCTTGGTCTCCGCGATCAGAGTTTGGGCTCGCCAAGCCCGGACAGACGCTCCACATGCTTGACGGTCGCGATGAAGTCGGTGTCGCCGTCGCCCTGCGCGACCAGCGAGCCATAGGTCTCGCGTACTTGCGCTGCGAGCTGCAACGGCACGCCGACGGCGTGGCCGGCGCCGAGGATGAGGTCGAGGTCCTTGGCCATCTGCTTGCATGAAAAGGTGGACTCGAAGTCACGTGTCCGCAGCGGCGCGGTCTTGTATTTCACCATGGGCGAAGCCACCGCGCTGTCGTCGAGCACTTTCAAAATATCCTGCCAGGCGATGCCGCCCTTGCGCGCCAGCGCCAGGCTCTCCGCCATCATGGCGGCCGACACGGCGATCATTAGATTGACCGAGAGTTTTGCGTAACGCGCTTCCTCATCTGGCCCGAGATAGGTCTGGGCGCGGGTGAAGGCAGAGAACAGCGGCTTCGCGTTCTCGAAAGCGTCCTTCGGGCCTGAGACGAAGCAAGTCAGGGCGCCGGTGTGAACGATGCTGGCATTGCCGGAGACCGGTGAGCGCAGATAGGCGATGCCGCGCGCCTGCGCGGCGGCCGCAACTTCGCTGGAAGCTTCGACACTGACGGTGCTGGTCTCGATCAGAACCGCTCCGGGCGACATCGCGACGATCAGACCCGACGGGCCGAGCAGCGCACCGCGTAACGCACCATCATCGGGCAAAGAGGTGACAACCGCAGCCTTGCCGCTCACGGCCTCGGCCGGCGAAGCGGCAATCGCAATGCCCTGCGCGAGCGCCTCGCTGATCCGTGCAGCGCTCTGGTCGAACGCGGCCACGGCGTAACCGGCCTTGGCGACCAGCACCGACATCGGCAGACCCATCTTGCCGATCCCGATGAATGCGACGTTTTTCGAAATGTCTGTCATTGCTGTTGTCCTTCGGACGCCTGGGCGGCGCGTTCTTGTCGTTCGATGTCTTGCACCAGCCGCCGGCCGGATTGCGCCAGCGCTTCTTTCTTTGCTTCCAAGCCCTCGACCAGCAGCCGCCCGTTCCGCTTCTTCCAGCTGCCGCCGATCATGACCGCCTCGATATTGGCAAGGCTCGTCTGCATCACGACGGTTGCGACCGGATCGTGCACCGGATGGAGATTGAGATCGGAGGCGTTGATGACGACGAGGTCGGCCAGCTTGCCCGGCGTTAGCGAACCGATCTGACTCTCGCGGCCGAGCATGCGGGCGCCTTCCGTCGTGATCCAGCGCAACGCCTCGCGCACCGGGATCGTGGTCGTCGCCGGAATGGCCCCACTCACTTTGCGTGACTCGGCATTGTCGAGTGCGCGCTGCATCGACAGCGCGACTCGCGCGACAGAGAGCAGATCGCCGGCCAAAACTGATTCGAGATCAATCCCGATCGTAGGCCGCACGCCGCGCTTGAGCAGCCGGCCCGTAATTGGAAAGCCATGGCCCTGGATCATCTCGTTCTCGGGCGTCACCGAGAAAGAGACGCCGAGCTCGACCATTTTGTCGAGCAGGTCGTCAGGCAGGTCGTTGCCATGGACGATGTTGACGCCGGCACCGACGAGGCCGGCCTCGATCAGCTTTTCCCATCCGCCGGGCGTCTTGGCCGGGCCACCGCCCTGATGCATCGATGCAATCAGGTCGAACTCGCGCGCCAGGCGGAAATCATGCATGGCGACGTCGAGCGTCGAATAATGCGGACCAAGAATGGCGAGCCCGAGCGTGACGAGGCCGTCGCGGTCGGCGAGGGAACCGGCCAGCAGACGCTCGATCTCGCGGCGTGGATGCGGCACTTCCGAGAAATGCGGCTCGCCGGGTTTAGGTTCTGGTTTAGGCGAGCCGTGAAAGAACGCGGCGCGGATGCCGCTCTCGATCAGGCCGCGTACGGCGGCATCGGTGTGCGCAGGCGTCGGGTTGTTGTGGCACCAGTCGACCAGCGTGGTGGTGCCGCAATTGATCTGGTTCAGCGCACCGACGAGGGTGGCGATATGGATGTCCTCAGGCCGGAACACAGTGGCGAGGCCCGCATGCATGCGGCGGAAATACTCCAGCAGCGTCCAGTTCGCGGCGTAGCCGCGCAGGGCCGTCTGCCAGGTGTGCATGTGCGCATTGATCAGGCCGGGGATCACGATGCGACCCGTGCCGTCGACGATCTCCGTGTCGGCTGCGACGTCGATCGATGGGCGCACGTCTGCTATGCGGTCGCCCTCGACCAGCACGTCGCCGGTGCCGAGGTCGCCGATTGCGTCATCCATGGTGATGACGGTGGCGGATCTGATCAGCGTGCGCCGCATCGCGTCACGCCGCTGTCTTGATGACGCCTGGCGGCTCGCCGGCCCAGGCGCGTGCTATCAGGTCGCGGATGGCATTGCGCTCGAGCGGGCGCGGATTCCAGTAGGCGTTGGTGACGGCAAGATCGGCCGCCTTGTCGATACCGCTCTCGGGCATGCCGACATCGCGCAATGCGACCTTCGCGCCCAGCCGCTTGGCGAGGTCATAGAGTCCCTGCGATGCATCGGCCGCGCCGATCGCGCGCGAGATGCGTGCCATCGCATCCGGCACCGCCGGGGCGTTATAGGCCAGCGCGTGGGGCAGCACGATGGTGTGGGTTTCCGCATGCGGCAAATCAAAAGTGCCGCCGAGCGTGTGGCAGAGCTTGTGGTGCAGCGCCATGCCGACGGTGCCGAGGCAGACGCCGCACAGCCAGGCGCCATAGAGGGCCTCAGTGCGGGCCTCGCGATCGTCACTTCTGGCCGCAATCGCGGGCAGGGCGCGGGCGAGCGCGCGAATGCCTTCTTCAGCCATCAGCGACGTCACGGGATTGGTGTCGCGCGCGTACAGCCCCTCCACTGCATGCGCGATCGCGTTGATGCCCGATGTTGCCGCGAGACTCGCCGGCAGCGTCAAGGTGAGATCGACATCGTAGATCACGGTCTCCGGCAGCACGGCCGCGTCGCGCACCGTGGTCTTCAACCCGTTCTCGGTCTGGCCGACGATCGGCGTCATCTCCGAGCCGGCATAGGTGGTGGGAATGCAGAGCTGGTTGACGCCCGTGCGCAAGGCCAGCGCCTTGCCAAGGCCGGTGGTCGAGCCGCCGCCGAGCGAGACGACGCAATCGGCTTCGCATGCTTTCATGGCCGCGAGCGCGCGCTCGGTGACCTCGACCGGCGTGTGCATGGTGGCGCCGGGAAAGATGCCGGCATAGAGCGGGCCGAGCGCAGCACCGAGGCTCTTGCCCTGCGCCTCCTGCTGCGGCGTCGTCAGCACCAGCGCGCGCGTGCCGCCGAGCCGCTCGATCTCGGCCTTGGCGCTAGCCAAGGTTCCGCTGCCGAACACGACACGGCAAGGCAGGTTTTCAAAGGTGAACGAACCGATCATGCGCCGGTCTCTTTGATGGGATAATCGACCTGGAAGCGCCCGATCCGCAAGTCGCCGAGCGCCTCGCGCACGCGCAAATGTTCGGGGTGAGTGGCATAGGCGCTGAGCGCCGCCTGGTCGGTGAACTCGGAGAACAGCACGACGTCGCAGGCGTAATCGACATCGCTGACGTCCACGCCGACTTCGATATGGGTGAGGCCGTCGATCCGGCCGCGCAGGCCTTCGAACAGGGTTTTGACCTTGACCCGGGCCGCGGAGCGCTCCTCTTGGGTCTCCCCGCGCAGCCGCCACATCACGATGTGCCTGATCGGGCCCGACATTTCCTGATTTCCTCGCCTGGTATTCTGTTTGGTTAGGCTGATTTTGCCTTGCAGAAATCGGAAATAAAGGCCAAAAATCGTAAGTCTCTTTTCCTATTTCAGCAACAATGGACCGGCTGCTCCAACTCGAAGTCTTCTCCAAAACCGCTGAGCTCGGCAGCCTGTCCAAAGCCGCTGAAATGCTGCGGATGTCGAATGCGGCCGCCAGCCGCCATCTCAGCGCATTGGAGGAGCGGCTCGCGGTCCGGCTGATCGAGCGCAACACGCGCCGGCAATGGCTGACTGAGGCGGGGCAGGAGCTGTTGCAGCGCTGCAGCACGCTGCTCAACGAACTCGCAGAAGCCGAGGACGCCGTCTCTGATCGCGCGCTGTCGCCGAAGGGCATGCTGCGGGTGACGAGTTCGCTGTCCTTCGCGATGATCTATCTTGCACCGATGCTGCCGGCGTTCCGCGCGCTCTATCCTGATTTGAGCGTGCAGATCATCAGCGCCAACCGCTATCTCGATTTCATCGAGGCCGGCATCGACGTTGCGATCCGCACCCGCGAGCACGAGCCGGATTCCAACATCGTCGTGCGCCGCATCGGCCAGATGCACCGTGTGCTTGCGGCCTCGCCCGCCTATCTGGAGAAACACGGCCGGCCGGAGCACCCCGCCGATCTCGCCCGCCACAACATGCTGATCTACAACCTCGCCAACGATCCCTATTCGCTGCGGCTGAGCCAGGGCAGCACGACGCAGACGATCCGGATCGCGCCTACGCTCGACAGCAATGACGGCCAGATCATCTGCGGCGCCGCGCGCGCAGGGCTCGGCATCCTGATCCAGCCGCTTTACATCGTGCAGAACGATATCGCGGCTGGCCGGCTGGTGCCCGTGCTCCAGGGCTGGGAGCTGCCGCTGCTCACCATGAACATCGCCTACCAGAATCGTGTCCGGCTGCCCGCCAAGATCAGGGTCTTCTCCGACTTCCTCGTCAACCACATCCGCGAGCATTCGGAGCCGGGGATCTGGATTGACGCGGCGAAGTGAGCGGCATTTCGAGCTGCGATGGCTTCCATCCGAGGCGAGGTGCTTGGCCCGCCCTCACGATGCCAGCGCAAGGCTCGCCATCATCAGGCCGATGGCCGCGATCCAGCCTCCGAGCGCACGAACGGCGATGGCTCGCCACGACGTTGCGCTGTCCGAGGCCCGCTTGAACACGACGGTCAGCGCCATCGTCAGCGTGATGGATCCGTAGCCGACATAGGCCAATCCCGCCGCATACAGCAGCCGGTCGGTCTCGGGCCCGAGTTCGGCGCCGTTCGCTGCGCCCCGGATGATGGCGACGGCGAAGGCAATTGCGCACAGCAGGAGCGTTGGAACTTGCGCGGCTGCCGCGAGCAGCATGCCGATCGCCAGCATCATGGTCGCGTCCGCGAGCTCCGTCGAAACGTTGCCCAAAAGGGGCCCGAGCGGCAAGCCGACCAGCAGTCCAACCGGAAACACCGGGATGAGCCAGCGTCCCTTGGAGGCACCGAGCGTGCCGGCCAGCACGCCGGTCGCGATCCAGAGAACGACGTCCTGAAGATCGGTCAGGGGGTGCGATGCGCCCATGTAGAAATCGCCGAGGCGCGCGGCGACGATATGTGCATCGGCTGCGCTCGTGCCGATCAGCAGGATCGCTGCCGCCATCAGGGCCCGCACAGATTTCTGTTTCATGCGGCGGCTCCGAGGCCTTGCGCAAGGAAGTAGCAGCCGATCCCGGCGATACCGGCGCCAAGTCCCTGGATGATGCGTTCGCCGGCCGGCCAGCGCGTCAGCGTGCCGATTGCGATGCCGCACAGATGCAGGAGGCCGGTCGCGGTGACGAAGCCGACGCCGTAGGCCAGCGCATTCGCCGCACGGGGAAGCTCGGCCCCATGCGCATGACCGTGGAAGATCGCGAAGATCGCAACGACGAGGGCGGCGGCGGCAAAGGGCAGGCGCAGCCGGGCGGCAACAGCAACGCCCAGGATCACGGCCGAGACGGCAATCATCACCTCCGGCATCGGCAGCGGCACATGCAGCACGCCAAGCACGCCGCCGACCGCCATGACCAGCGGGAAGGTGATCGGCAGGATCCAGATTGCGGGCGCGCCGAGCTGCGCGCCCCAGATTCCGACGGCCACCATCGCAACCAGATGGTCGATGCCGGTGACCGGATGAAGCAGGCCGCTGACGAGGCCTCCGGCCACGCCAGCCTGCTCGTGCGCGAAAGCCGGCTGCATCAGCGCGAACGAAACAATCGCGGCGGTGAGGGCTCGGGAGACATGTAAGAACATCGTGAGGGAATCTCGCTCAGATCGCCGCGAGCACGCGCGCAAGACGGCCGAAGAACCAGAACATCGACACCGACCCGATGAGGTAGGCCGGAACGGCCTCGCCCCAGCGCGGCACAACGGCACCAAGCCGTCGATGCGCCCAAATCAATGCGAGCACGAGCAGCACGAAGGCAAGCTGTCCGATCTCGACGCCGATGTTGAAGAACAGCAGCGCTGCGGGAAGCAGCCGGCGTTCGAGTCCAAGTCCGGCCAGCGCGCCGGCGAAGCCGATGCCGTGAACCAAGCCGAAGGTGAAGGCGACGATCCAGGGATAGCGGGCGGTGAGTCCGGTCTCGCCGCGCTGCTGCTTGATGATTTCCACGCCGACGAACGCGATGCTCAGTGCGATACAGGCGTTGAGCGGGCGTTCCGGCACGCCGATCAGGCCGAAGGCTGTCGCGGCAAGCGAGGCGCTGTGTCCGATGGTGAAGGCCGTGATCGTCTTCACCAGACGCCAGCCTCCGCCGACGATCCAGATCAGGCCCAGCACGAACAGCAAATGATCGGCGCCGAGCAGGATGTGGTCGATTCCGTAGTTCACATAGGTCTTGGCCAGCTCAAACCATGCCTCGAGCGTCGGAGCGCCGGTGCCAAGGACGGTGGCGACGGGATTGGCCGTCGAGATCGTGTAACTGCGCGGCTCGCCCTCGATCGGAATCACTTTGATCAGGACGACAGACATGTTGGAGCCGAGATTGGAGATGGTGATCGGACCGACCAGCCCCTTCTGGCCGCAGTTCATCTCAGGCAGGCGGAGAAAGCAGTGGGGCGGCATCCGCAGATCGATTCGCGATGCGCCGATCGAGGGCTCGATGCTCCAACGGCCGACGAAGGCGCCGGGACGGACCTCGCGGAATTCAATCACGCCCATCGCCGCTTCATGCGCATTGAGCGCCGAAGGCCGAATGAGCGCCGCCAGAGCCAGCGTCAAGCCTAGCAGCGCCAATCGCAGATATCGGATCGCGCTCACGGCTCGTACCGCACTTGATAGGATGCCTTGAGCCGCTTGACGGCTTCCCAGGCCAGCTTGCGGGTCTCTTCGGTATGCCAGATCCTGGCGGCGTCATCCCGTACCTTGTCGAGGCTGGCAAGATTTCCCGGCCGCCGCGAATCCAGCCGGGCGACGTGCCAGCCGTCCTTGGATTGCAGCAGCTTCCATTGCCCTTCCGGCATGGCGAGCAGTCCGTCACGGAAATCTTCGCCGAAGGATGCTGCGAGACTTGCGACCGGCCGGGCGAGGATGGCACGCGTGAGATTTTGCAGCTCCTCGGATTCGCGCTGCTGGACGATGTCGTCGAGCTGACGCTGTGCCGTGGCCTGATCCGTCGGCGGGGTGATGTAGAACGACACGCGTTCGGGCTCGTCGAAGCGGGCATGATTTTCCGCAAACCACGCCTTCAGCTGTTCGTCCGTGGGACGCGGGACGCGGATCTGGTCGAAAATCAGCAATTGCATCTTGTAGGCGACCCTGTCGCGGATCGTCTCGTCGCCGCGGTCCACGCCGAGCGTCTTGCCCTCGCGGTAGAGAATCTCGCTGGCGACCCAGCTGTCGATCATCTTCTGGAGCTGCTCGCCGGACGGAGCGCGCTCCTTGTCCTCATCGAAATTGTCGATGAAGGACTGGCGCATCGCCTTGGTCACAGTGATGACCTTCTCGTCATTGGCGGGCGGATGCAATATGGCGTCGGCGCCGAAGATGATCGCGCCGAGCAAGGTGAAGTGCAGCAATGGTTCGCGCGCGAGCCGCGCGATCGTGGAGACGAGAGAACGAGAAGGCTCCGTCTTGCCACGGGCGGCGTTGGCGTCCGGATCCGAGTCTCCGATGCGCGATGTCGCAAAGGATTGCACTTCAACTGGTGTAGCTGGCATTGACATGCGGTTGTCACAAATTCTCGCGGCACGGCGCGTCGTTTCGCGCAGCAGAGCATTTCGTCTGCCGTCGTCTATCGCTCACACGGCGCGAGAAAATGCAATGGACAAATGCAAGAGACAAGATGCCGCACGGACAATGCGGGCCTGCGACGGCCGAACATAAATCCTTCACGAAGCTGTATCGGAACTCTGGTCACTATCGCGCCGCGCAGGGAGGCCGCTCGCGCGGTTGGGCAAATGGTGTTCGTCTCTGCTGTCTCGCGATATCCGACTTGAATGAGGGCGATAGATGTTTCCATCTAGCAAAACGATCCTGTTGACCGCCGCATCGGCATCCCTGGCGCTGACTCAGAGCGCGACGGCCGAGGAGTTCGGTCGCGGTGAGCGCCGCGGCAATCCGTACGTCGCCGGCGACATGCACAATCACAATACCTGCACGGACGGTTCGGTAGCCGCCGGCTACACGATCGACCGCGCGGTCGGACGCGGCACAGCGTCTGCCGGTGGCAACAATTTCGATCTTGACTGGTTCACGCTCGGCAACCATGGCGGTTCCGGTAACCGCGACTGCCGCTTCAGCGACTCCAGCGCCAATCTTCCGGGTCAGACCACGACGACCTGGAGCCAGACGCTCGGCCAGACCATCGACGGAATCACGATCTCCAGCCTGAAGGGCACCCCGAACGGCACTGGCACCGGCGCGCAGATGTGGCGCTGGCAATCGATCCGCGAGATCGAATATCCGACCATCGTCGATCGTTCGGCGAAGTACGACAAGGTGCTGATCGAAGGTCTCGAGTGGATCGCGCCAGGCCATGAACACGTCGACGTCGCCGTCATCACCGGTCAGCATCCGCTGCATCCGCGGAAGGGGGCGGGCAACGCGGACAAGATGGCGGAATTCGAATACCGGTTCGACCGCGCCGACACGGATGCGATCGGTCCCGTCATCGACGCCGGCGGCAACCAGCTCTGGCCGGGCAAGGACAACGTCAACAACACGGGCACGGCGGGCCACCAGAAGGCGCTGACGGGCGTCAAGTGGCTGCAAGCGAACTATCCGCTGCAATCCTACATCATCCCGACTCACACCGAACGTCAGGGGCCGTTCAGCGCGACCGCCAATAAGGGCTACAACATCGAGCACTTCCGCGACTTCAACAATGCGGGCCCGACGGTTGCGTTCGGCATCGAATCGCCCGGCCACTTCGCCGAGGGCGGAACCAGCGGCGGTTCCGGCTCGTACACCGCCAATGCCGTCGGTGGCGGCACCTACGGCATGAGTGGCATCTACACGGCCAAGGTCGGCGGCCTCTGGGACGGACTGCTTGGCGAGGGCCGCAACTTCTTCATGTATGTGAGCTCCGACTGGCACAGCCGTGGTGCGGGCGGAGCGCGCGACTCGTTCACGACGGCCGACTTCATCCCGGGCGAGTACACCAAGCTGTATGTTCCGAACGCGGGGCGGTTCTCGTCGCAGCACGTCATCGACGGCATGCGTTCGGGCAACTCCTACTCGGTCAATGCCGACCTGATCGGTCCGGATCTGGTGTTCCGCGCCAAGACGCGTGGCGACGACTGGAAGACCATGGGCGAGACGCTGGTCGTCCATCCCGGCGAGAAGATCACGGTCGAGATGGAGTTGACCGTTCCGAAAGAGAACAACAGCCCCTATACATTCGACAACCCGCTGCTGGTGCCGGTGGGGATCAAGCAGCCGCTCAACAAGCCAAGGCTCGACCACGTCGATCTGATTACCGGTCAGATCACCGGCGTCGTTGCGCCTGACGCGCCCAATTATGCGGTGGCGAATGCCGCGGGCACGGCCGGCGCGGCGATCGTGTACAATCCGTCAGCGATCATCGCACGGCAGATCTCCGCCGAGCAGATGAAGCGCGAGCATCACGGAGACCGCGACGGCGTGCGCCTGAAGTTCACGACGACGTTCGTCGCGGGCACCAAGCCGTTCTACATCCGTGCGCGCGGAACCAACATTCCGAACGGCACTCCGAACGTCTCCGACACCGCCGGAAACCCGCTGCTCGACGCCAATAATGCGCAGGTCAGCTGCACCGATCCGGCGTGCCCGGCGCATCTGGAGACCGTGAATGGCGCCAAGAAGGTGACCCACGACGTTCAGGCCTATTCGAACGTCTGGTTCTACGCCAACCCGATCTTCATCAGGCCGGAACATTCGCCGAAGCTCCTGGTCGAGACCAACGCCGAGCTCGCGCGCCGACTCGGACAGCGGGCCGACAACGATCACGACCACGATCATGACCATGACGGCCATCACGACCACCACTGACGTGATGTGATTCATCCGGCGGGGCGCTCCGATCGGTGCGTCCTGCCGCACTCGTTCTGAAGTGGGCGGCTCTCGCCCGACACGACTGACATGAACCTGTTTCGTATCACCTTCTGCGCACTCAGCCTTCTCGCCGGCCTCGGCAGCGTCGCGGCCGCTCCCGATGTGGCCGTGCCTGCCTCGGACGAGCCGACGAGGGAGCAATGCGACGCTGCGGTCGCGCAGGCGCGTGCATTGGCGGCGGCATTACCGGTCGACCACCTCTCGCGCTACTTCGCCGAACGGCACCTTCATCAGGCGATGGCCGAAGCCGGCAACGGCGAGTTGGACGAGTGCGTGGACATGGCCGCGCGTGCTTCTGACGAGGTGCGCGAACGGCGCCACGAGCTGCGGCCCGGCGAGACGCTGAAAGTGCTTGGACCCGACGAGTAGCAGGACCCGGGAATTCTGGAGATCCTGTATGTTGTCATCGCAGCGTCATCCTTGCCCGGGCATTGTCTGCCCGCGTTTCAAGAACAGGTAGCCGTTGCGACATGGATCAGATCGAGCCGCTTTTTCCAATTCCCCTGCTGCGCTCGCCCGGGCTGCTGCCGCCGTCGTTGAACGAAGCCGCCGTGGCGGCGATCCGGAACACCCGGATCGAAGGTAATCTGCGTTCGGGCCAGCTCTTCCATACCGAGGTGGCCGACCCCAGGGACAACGAGCTGTTTCGCCAGATCGCGGAGCTGACCGTTCCCAAGCTGGTCGATTTCGGCGTCCTTCTGTTCGGCGAGGAGCTGCGCTGGACCGTGAAGGAGATGTGGACCAACATGCTCGAGACCGGCGGCAACCAGACACTGCATTCGCACGCCAACAGTTTCGTCTCGGGCATCATCTATCTGACGCCCTCGCATCCGGCCTGCAAGACGGTCTTCGTGCGGCCACCGGGCGGCTTTGACTTCTCCTTCCGGCATCATACGCGGAGCGCCGCGATCGGGCCCTTCAATGCCGGCAAGTACGTGCTGCCGGAGGCCGAGCCCGGCGATCTCGTGCTGTTTCCCAGCTACCTCTACCACGAGGTGCCGAGAAATCAGGGCGAGCAGAGAATGACCATCGCCTTTAACGCCATTCCCGATCATCTCGACTGCTGGGGCTATCGCGTCAACTTTGCGCCCTGAGGCGGTCGATCACTCGTTCCGCAGGCCGAATTCACGAAGCAGCAAGTCCCTTGCCTCGCGGCGCGACGGCGCGGCTTCGTTGATCTTGCGCAGCAGGCGAGCGGCGGCCGCACGGTCCGAGCCGAGCAGGGACCGCGCCATCCCCATCAGCGGCCCATAAGCGGGATCGAACTCCTGGCTCAGGCGCAACGCGTCGATGAGGCCAGGGGAGGCCGCCTCGATCAGCGCGGCTCCGCGCGGATCGCCCGGCAGGGCCGCGCCGGCTTCGAGAAAGCGGTTGCGCGCCGCCCAATAGGCGTTGAGGCGCGCGCCCAGCTGCTCGCGTTCGGTTGCGCGCGTGAGCAGCTCGTTCGGATCGGAGCGGATATCTTTCGTGACGGCAAGCAGCAAGGACCATGGCGCTGCCGTGAGCGCGCGAACGTTTCGCCGCGCATCGAAGGTCACGAACGGAAAATCATCCGTGTTGCGCGGGCCATCGCCTGCAAAGGCGGCGAGAGCCTGCGGGCCTGCCACATACTGGCCGAGCAGATCGAGCGGTGTCTCGAACCCGAACGGGCGAGCGACTGATGCGGTCGCGGAATCACGAAGCCGCGCGGCCAGCGCCTCGGTATCGAGGGGGCGCCCATTCCGCGTTCCAAGGAGCGCAAGCATTGGTGTGCGGACACTGTAGTGATTGAGCCAGGCCGAGCCGTCGGGATAGATGTCGAGAAAGCCACGGACGATCGTACGCAAGGACGGAAGATCGAGCTGGTACAATGGGAGCCATTGGCAGAAAATTCCGCCGGGCGCTAGGCGGCGTTTGATGGCCTCGAAATGCTCGACCGTATAGAGCGCCCCGCTGCCGTCGAGTGCGGGATGAAACAGGTCGGCGATGATCACATCGTGCTGGCCCGTATCCGCTGCGACGTAGCGGCGGGCATCCGCCACGGTCACAAGCGGCCTCGATGCCGGAGCCGGATTGACGAACCAGGGCAGCAGCTCCATCACTTCGCGGGAGAGCTCGACGCCGCGAACGCTGATACCAGGCATTTGCGCCCCGCCGACCATGGTGGCGCCGGTGCCGATGCCCAGGAACAGAGCGTCGCGCGGGGCCTCGTGAAGCAACAGCGGCAACATCGCTTGCCGGTAGTCGGAGCGTGTCGAGCTCGTGCCGCCCATGCGGAAATGGCCGTTGATCTCAAGATAGCGCGTGCCTGCGGCGTCGTCGACGACGCTGGCCGTCGCCATCGGTCCTTCACGAACCGCGAGCAGCGCGCCACCTGCTGGCACGCGCGTCAACGATGGCGCTGGATTGAGCCACAGGAGAAGCGCGGCGACTGCGGGTGCGGCGGACCACAGCAGCGCCGATCGCCCAGGCGGCAGCAGCAGCAGATAGCCGAGCGCAACGGCAAGCAGGGCCGTCCACGCTCCAAGGCCGGGAATCAGGAGTTGCGCCGCCACCAACGGTGCAATGCAGGCGCCAAGGCTGTTGATGCCGACCGCCGTTCCGACCGAGCCGCGGTGGTCGCTGACCCGTTGCGCCAGCAGACCGAACAATGCGCCCATCGCGGTCGCAGGCAGCAGGAACAGTGCGATCGCCACCGCCAGTTCGCCGTAGACATCCGCAAAGGCTACAATCTCGACCAGGCGGCGCGCATAGGGCGCCAGCACCGCGGTTGCGATGCAGGCGAACGCCGTCGCGGCGAGGAGGCCGCGGAGATTTCCATCATTCGCGTCTCGCCCGCTCCGCTGCCACAGCAGGCTCCCCGCTGCGGTGCCGAGTAGATAGGCGGCCAGCAGTCCGGCGAATGTGTAGACGGTATCCTCCATCACCTGCGCGGCGAGCCGGACCACGAGCACCTCGAAGATGATTCCCAGCAGCCCCGTCGCGAACAGGGTGATGGTGAGCCGCAGGTCGCGAATTCGTTCCGGCCGCCGTTCCTCGACGCCGGCTTTGGTCGCCGCCGGTCCGAGCGCAAGCGCGGCCAAGGCGCAGAACGCGTTGACGCCAACGAGGCAGAGCAGCGTTCCCGAAAATCCGAGCGCCGGGATTAAAAGGAATGTCGAGGCGAGCGTGCCGGCCAGAGCTCCGGCCGTATTCGCCCCGTAGACACCGGCCGTGACGCGGCCCGCACCACGCGCTTGTCGCGTCATCCGTTCAAGGGCGGCGAGGGTCCCGCCCATGGCCATCGTCGCCGGCAGCAGCACGAGGGTCGGCAGCGCCAGGCTGCCGGCCCAGAGCAGGGCAGCAGATGGTTCGGTGCCGAGCAGGGGAGGCAGCGCCCGACCGGCTGCGGGCAGCAGCCGGACGCTGATCAGGCCCCAAACCGCGATGACGGCTTCCAGCGTTGCATAGACGCGCCATGGCGATGTCGAGCGGCGGATCAGCCGATCGAGGGCGAACGCGCCCAGTGCCAGACCGCCGAAAAACCCGGCAAGGACTCCGAGCACGGCCATCATCTCGGTGCCGAGCGTGAGGCTTAGCTGGCGCGTCCACACGATCTCGTAGCCGAGGCCCGCAAAGCCGGACGCCGTCACGATCGGCACGAGCGCCCCGGCGCGGCTCGCCGCCTGGCGCGCGCGCACCGCTGCAGCCTCGTCCGGAACTACGCCCGCGAACCGGTCCGCCGAGGCGATCGCGATACCGTCCGGCTTGGATTGCATTTCCATCACTCCTGCTCCGACACGACCGGCCGCGCGATCGAGCCGGTATGTCGCGACCGATCAGAACATTGGCTCTATGTCAGATTTTTTCAGGATTTGTGACGACCGGTTCGCGCCCGCTGTCGCAGCGATCAGAATCGTGTCGCGACCGTCAGCCGCACCGCGAGCGGCTCGGCCGGATGAACGTGACGATCTGCGGTGCCGTCGATGGGCTCTCCTGGCAGCCGCGACAGATAATAATACTCGATCTGGTTGGTCTGGGTGTTGAAGAGGTTGAGCAAGTCGAGCTGAACCCTGACGCCGTTGTCGAACGTGTATCCGGCGCGCGCATTGAAGATCAGCGAGGACTTTGAGCGGACGCTGTCGTCTTCGATCAGAGGACGCGGACCGAAATAACGCGCCTTCAGGCTGCCGAACCAGCCGGTGTCGCCGCCCAGCGTGATCGCGCTGCTGGCCACCCACGCGGGCGCGCCGGGAATGTGGGCCCCGACGGGCTCGTAGTCGGTGAAGCGCGCGTGGGTCTGGGCGACGTCAAGATCGATCGTCATCCACGGCAATGGCTTGTACTGGTTCGTCCACTCGACGCCGACGCGGCGGCTGGGCCGGCTCGGCTCCGTGGTGCCGGCGTCCCCGACGAACAGCAGCTCCGAGTCGAAGTCGAGCACGAAGACCGCGAGCGAGCTGGTGAGACCCTCAATTACCTTGGTGCGAATGCCGAGCTCGGCGCCGCGCGACCGCACCAGTAGCGGCACGCGGTCGAGGGGGGTCACGTTGTCGTTGGGATCGACGGTGATCGTCGCGCCGCGGATGTCGTTGCTGTGCAGGCCGTAGCCGGCATTGCCATAGAACTCGGTCTTGTACCAGGGACCAAGCACGAGACCGGCCTTCGGGCTCGCCATCGATGCCTGTGCATTGCCCGAATTCTCCGGCGTGTCGCTGAAGACGTGCCCGGCGAAAAAGTCCTCGCGGACGCCGACAGTGGTGCGCAGCCAGTCGGTCCAGCGCACGGTCGTGTCGGTCCAGAGGCCGACATTGCCCTCCTGCACGCGGTCGTCGCGCACCGTCGAGAGCCATGCGCGCTGCTCGGTCTTGAACAGGCCGACATGGATATCGTCATAGCGGCTCTGCAGGCCGATACGGGTTTGCATTTCGAGAGCGGCAAAGCGCCAATCGAACGTATGTCGCGCGTCGAAGCCGCCGAGCGTGCGGGCGTCGAGCTGGCTGAACTGGTCGCCATTGACTGGGTTGTCGAGAAAGTAGGTGAAATTATTGAACAGGCGCAGGTCGGAGCGCACGACATAGGCGCTAACACTGGTCTGTCCGTAGTCGCTCGACTGTGCCCAGTTGCTCGACAGGCTGAACCGGCTGGAGGTGCCGCCGTCGGTCGGATCGAGCGTGCCGCGGCGATTGATCAAGCCCTGGTCGATCGCGCGCTGGGCGACCTGGTCGGTCGAATTCCAGCCGTTGGAGTACGCCATCGCCGTCAGCGTCAGGCCGTCGGTCGCGGTGCCCTGGCTGTAGCGCAGCACGCCATTCAGCTTGCGGACATTGTCCGGTACGTCCCACGGTCCGTCATATTTGTTGGCTTCGATCGCGGCCAGCAGCGTCCCGGCGCCCACGGCGGTCGATCCCGCCGCCAATGCGCGGCGATAGCCGAAACTGCCGAAGCTCATCTCGGCGATGTTGTGGGGCAGCTTGTTGACATAGTCGATCGCCACGGCGCCGGCGGATGCGAAATCACCCTGGTCGGCGAAATACGGTCCCTTGCGAACGTCGACAGACCGGATCAGCTCGGGGATCAGGAAGTTGATATCGGCATAGCCTTGTCCGTGCCCATGGGTCGGCATGTTGAGGGGCATCCCATCGACGCTGATCGCAAGATCGGTGCCGTGATCGAGATTGAAGCCGCGCAGGAAATACTGGTTCGCCTTACCCTCGCCGGAGTGCTGTGTGACGATCAGGCCCGGGACCACCTCCAGCGCTTCGCCGGGCCGCGAGAACGGGACCGCGTTGACCTCCGTGCCGCTGATCCGGATCGCACTGGCGGCGGTGGGCTGCAAGGCGGCCGTGCCACCGGGCGTCGCACTGCTCGCACCGCCAGCTTCGGTTGGGCTGTCCATGCGAGCAGTAGTCCGGTTGCGCGAACTCCCGTTCTTCGGCGTTCGTTTATGGGGGTGTTGGCTGGGATGCTGATGGTCCGGCGCGGCAACGGCGACCGGCGGAAGCTCGCCGGACGCGGCCGCGCTGATCTCGTGAGCTGCTGCCGGAAGCGCACATAGGGCGGACGATGCGGCGGCGGACAACACCCTCAACAACGCCCCACGCACCACGACGTCCCCAAGCCAACAACCAGTCTCAATAAAGTCACCCAATAGAGGGCGAGTATGACGATCTAGCAACAATATCATACTGATTTTCGACGGCAATCAAGAGGCCGCGGAGTGCTGGAATAGATCGTGGAAACATTAGAGAGGCGGTCGCCACTTCGCACAGGTGTCACATGCGCGGCCGATAAGCTTGCTTCTTCTTGGCCCCGTGCTTGCCGAGTTCTGCTTGCCGCGAACACGGAGCGCCGGCTTTTCCCGACCGAGAGCCCTCTGAGCATTGCTGTAACTGACCGGTGACGAGGGACATGAGAGGGCATCACCAGGCGAGGCGGTGGATATTGGCGCGGTGTACGCTGGTACCTGCGCTCCTGCTCGATGTTTCCGCCTCGGCGCTTCCGGCGGATTTCTCGGATGTCGACGTTCCAGGCTTTTCCGAAGCCGCGTCCAGCGGTCCGTTTGGGGAGTCTCCCGCGACGTTGGCGCCAGCGGATCCCACGGCGCCGTCGCGGTCTCCCGTCAGGCGCGAGCCGATGCGCGGCAATCCGCTCTGGGCCGTTCCGCTTGCCTCATTGTCGGATACGAACGAGCGGCCGATCTTCTCGGCCTCGCGGCGGCGGCCACCGCCCCCTGAGCGCTCGGTGCCCGCATTGAAAGCGCCGCCAACGCCGCCGAGCCCGCCGCCGGTCGAGTTGCGGCTCGTCCTGGTCGGGACGGTCGTCGGCAGCGATCAGAGTGTCGGAATTTTCGTTGACGAGACGAGCAAGGCTACGCTGCGTCTGAAGCTCGATCAGGATTATCAAGGCTGGAAGCTCAGCTCAGTGACCCGCCGCGAGGTGACGATGGTGCGTGCCGAGCGCACCGACACACTGACATTCCCGAAAGCAGGCGGAGCCACGCCCGCGACAGGAACTGCTATTGCCGAAAGTGCCGTCAAGCGGGGCAGCTCGCACACCGCTCAATATGATTGAATAATCTCAGGCGAACTCGTGCAATCCAATATTCTCGATTGACGCCATTGCATCCAAAGATTGTATTATCCCGCTCTCATGCCAAGGGAGGAGAGGTCATGGTGATCGCGTCAACCTGGGATACCGAGAGGGCCGATTATCGCGCCATCGTCAACGAATGGCACGTGGTCCGCCGGAGCGAGGAGGTCGCGGAGGACGCCATCGTGCCGGCGCGCCTGCTTGGCGAAGATATCATCCTGTGGCGCCATGACGGCGAGGTCCACGCCTGGAAGGACTATTGCCGTCATCGCGGCGCGCGCTTGTCGCTCGGCTGGGTCAAGGACGGTGGCGTCGTCTGCCCCTACCATGGCTGGGAATACGACTCTGATGGAGCCTGCCGCCGTTACCCGGCCCATCCGACGACCCGGCCGACGAGCCGGGCCGCGGCATTCCGCCATCACGCGGCCGAGCGGTATGGATACATTTGGGTCTGCATGGGCAATCCGGTCGCCGCCCTTCCTCCATTTCCCGTTTGGGAGGATGCGACCTATCGCAAGGTCCAGGCCGGGCCCTATTATTACAACGCAAACGCCCTTCGTGCCGTAGAGAACTTTCTCGACCCGGCGCACTTCCCGTTCGTGCACGCCAATCTCAATGGCAACCCGGATGATCCCGACGAACTCGTCGATTACGATGTCGTGTTGACGGATGAAGGCCTGCGCACGAGCGAGATCAACTTGTTTCAGCCCTACGGCGACCATCGCGGCATTCCCATCAATGCGGTCTATCGCTATTACTGCTTCCGTCCCACGACGGCCTATTTCAACAAGGAGACCGGCGAAGTCGAGCGCTTCTGCACGTTCATGGCCGTCACGCCGGTCGATCTGGAAAATTGCGTGCTGCATCTGACCGCGGCCATCAACTATGGCTTTGAAGTCCCCGTCGAGCAGATCGTGACACGCCTGGACAAGGTGTACGAGCAGGACCGCGTGATCGTCGAGTCGCAACGCCCGAAAACCCTGCCGCTTCATCCCAAGGACGAGATACATCTGAGAAGCGATCTTCTCGGCGTGGAGTATCGCCGTTGGATTCGTGCATTGGCAGGTGACGGACCGATGCCGGATCGTGCGCAGGACTCGGCCGCCGAGGACGCGGTCGCAAACTGAGGGACGGGGACAAAACGCGGCGCGCGCTCAACGCTCGTTGCGCCTTGTGGCTGTGAGGGTCGCGCCCATTGCCGCGCCGAACCGGCGTGACGCCCGTGGCTATCGCGCAACCTGCGGCTTCCAGGGAAGCTGACCGAAGTCGATTGCGATGTATGCATCGACGCCTCGTCCGGCTTGACGAGCAGTCTCATTTTTGAATGTTGCGGCGCGGATGAATTCGCGGTGCAACAGTGAAAGATCAATCCAGCGGGACGAATTGAGCAGCTCCCGCGTCCGGTTGCTACGTCATCCGCCCGGATCGGTTGCTTTCAACCGGCTTCGGGTCGAATGCCCCGTCCGGCGTGATGCAATAGCTGGCACCAGCGTCGGAGACTCACCTGCGATCCGCAACGCGAAATAGGCGATCGTGGCCTGAAGACCGTCCTGCAGTGCGACGCGAGGGCGCCATCCCAACAGGCACGCGGCGGTGTCGATCACCGGCTTGCGGCGTTTCGGATCGTCCTTCGGCAGCGCCTCGAAGCGGAGAGGCGAGGCCGATTCCGTGTACGACAGGACCTCGCGGGCTATGGTCTCGATGGTGACCTCGTGCGGATTACCGAGGTTGCAGGGACCGGTCACCGAGGCTGGACTCTCCATCAGCAGCTGGAGGCCCCGCACGAGATCATCGACGAAGCAGAAGCTCCTCGTCTGTGTTCCCCTGCCGTATATCGTGACCGGCTTGCCGCGGAGCGCCTGCACGATGAAATTCGACACGACGCGGCCGTCGTTCTCCAGCATGCGCGGGCCGTAGGTGTTGAAGATTCGCGCAACCTTGATCTCTGTGCCGTACATGCGATGGTAATCGAACATCAGCGTCTCGGCGGCGCGCTTGCCCTCGTCGTAGCAGGCACGGGGCCCAATCGGGTTGACGTTGCCGAGATAGGATTCCGGCTGCGGATGCACCTCCGGATCGCCGTAGACTTCGCTCGTGGAAGCCTGCAGGACGCGGGCGCCCTTCCGGCACGCGAGTTCGAGCAGGTTGATGGTGCCGACCACGCACGTCTTCATCGTGCCGACCGGATCCGTCTGGTAGTGCGAGGGCGAGGCGGGGCATGCCAGGTTGTAGATCCGGTCGATCTCGCCGCCGATCTCGATCTCCTCGCGCACATCGTGCTCGATAAAGCGGAAATTCGGATGATTCAGCAGCGGCCTGATATTGTCGATGCGGCCCGTGAACAGGTTGTCGAGACAGATCACCGCGTTGCCGCGCTGCAGGAGCGAATCGCAGAGGTGAGAACCGATGAAGCCGGCGCCGCCGGCGATCAGCACGGTCGGCGGGCGGTGAAGCGTGGGGATGCGAGTCTGCAGTGTCATGGCATGCACCTTCAGAGTTCGGCGACCTGAACCGGGCGGCCGGCGGGAAGCCGCGCGGATTTCCGGCGGCGTCGCGCGGTGGCTTCGGCGTAGTAGGTCTCCAGCTGGCGAGCCCGGTGATCGGCGGTGTGATCCGTCAGAACCCGCCGACGCGCGCGCTCCGCGATCGAACGTCGGCGTTCCTCGGGCATGTCGCGCAGGATCTCGATAACGTCGCGCGCCGTTGAGGCCAGCAGGATTTCCTGCGTCGGCTCGAAGATCGTCTCGATGCCCGGCCATCGGTCGGAAATCACGGGCGTGCCACAGGCGGCTGCTTCGAACAGTCGGACGCTCGGTGAGAAGCCCAGCGCGCGCATGTCGGCGCGAGTCGCATTCAACGCGAACCTCTGCTCCGCGTAGAACGTCGGATGCTGATGGGGCGCGAGATGCTCGATCCGCATGACATTGTCAGGCCAGCCGATATAGTCGGGATATTGCGCGCCGGCGACAGCGAACTGCTCGGACGACAATGTCCGTGCCGGGGATAGCAGCAATTGTTCGAGGACGGGTTGCCGGTCCTCGCTGTAGGTTCCGAGATAGCCGAGCGCCCATTTTGTCTGCGCCTGTTGCGGCGCGTATGTGCCGGCGTCGGCGCTGCAATAGAGAACTCGCGCCAGCGGGCTGCCGTAGCGCTGCTCGATCATTTCCGGCACCGGACCGCCGGCGAAGGACAGATAGAGGTCGAAACGCGGGATCATCGCGGCGGACAAATAATCGAGGCCCTGGTCGATCCGGGCCAGGGTCACCGGCGTGTCGATGTCGTAGAAGGCGGTGACCCCTCGCGCTTGGCTCGTGATCCATTCGGAGATGGCGATACCGTCAGGCACATAGGAGCCGATGATGACGAGGTCGGCGTCCCGGATCAGCTTTCCGAAGCGGCGAGGGACATCCTTCAGCGACTGATAGAGCTCGACCCTCCACTCTGACGGCTTGGTGAGATCGCGATGCTCGCGATACCAGGCGACGTCGCGCTCCAGGAACGTAATTTGGTGGCCTCGTCGCGCCAGGCCCTCGATCAGGGCGCGATAGGTCGTGGCGTGACCGTTGCCCCATGACGATGTGACCGAGAGACCGACGATGACGATGCTGAGGTTCATTCTGCTGCCTCGATGCGCGAGCTGCTTCCGACGAAGATTTGGTTGAACTGGTTGGCGCGATGCCGATAGGTATGGTGGCTCAGGATGCGAGCGCGGGCACGGCTCGCAATCGCTGCGGCGCGATCAATGCTGAGGGCGTCGAGGTGGCTGGCAGCCTCCGCTCCATTTGCCGCCACCAGCACTTCGCGACCCGGCTCGAGGAAGTGGTCGATACCGTCCCACTGGTCGGTGATCAGACAGGCGCCGGCGCCGATCGCTTCGAACACCCGCGTCGGCGGCGAGAAGCCGTAGCGCGCCATGCTGTCGCGATTGACGTTGAGCGTGGCAAGGCCTGAGCCGAAGAATGCATTGTGCTCGCCGGTTCCGACATGCCCGATCTTGCGGATATTGCTCGCAGTGTCCTTGGTCTCCCAGCCGGAGCCGCCGAGGACGAAGGTCTTGTCCGGCAGTTCGCGCGCGACGTCGAGAAAGAAGCGTTCGACGCGCTGTTCACGATCGGGCAGACGATTTGCCAGCAGGCTGAGATCGCAGGCGAAGCCCGGTTTGGGCGGGGACGGAAAATGCGTCTCGGGATCGAGCGCGTTGTAGATCGGCACGCAATCGCGGGCACCAATCGCGCGGTATGCCGATACGACGCCATCGCCGCCGCCGTAGGTCAGGACCATGTCGTAGGAGGAAATCGCGCGCCGGAGATGGTGCTCGGGGTCTCCTGCCATCGCTTCCAGCGTGGCGGGAGCATCGACATCCCAGTAGATCCGCACGGTCCGGGAGGGCAGAGCCGCCACTGCGAGCTCCAGCTCGGAATCGAAGACGCCGACGCCGCTGGCCTTGATCAGCATATCGGCCGATCGCGCGGCGACATCGAGCGCGCCGCGCCAGCCCTCGGTCGTCGCGGGGTAGACGACCACCCTGGCCCAGTCGGGATCGGCAATGTCGCGATGGGCCTGCCGCTCGAAGGCGTCGGGCTCGAAGAATGTAATGTCGTGCCCGAGCGCCGCAATCTGCTTGAGCATGCCGCGATAGTAGGTGGCGGCACCGTTCCAGTAGGACGAGACGAGACTGGATCCGAAGAAGCAGATCTTCATGCGGAAGCTCCGATGTATCGCGGCAGTGGCGACGATGAGCATGTCGCACGGATGTCCTCCGCGATGCCGACAAGCTGTTGTGCGCGATGACGACAGGTATGACGCTCGCGGATTGTCCGGAGGCCGGTCTCGATCATTGCGGAAGACAGCGCTTGATCGTCGAGAACGTCTCGGAGCACGCGCTTCATCTCAGTGCCATTCGCAGCCTGGAGATAAGCGCCATCCGGAAACAGCCTTTCCGCATCGGACCAGGGGGCCGATACCAGGGGAATGCCGCAGGCGAGCGCCTCGAACACGCGGATGGTGGGAATTCCCGGAAGCAACCGCACATAGGGCCCACGCGGAACATGGATGGTCGCGCGGGCGCCGGCGAAGGCGACCGGTGCCCAATGTGCCGGCAGCCAGCCGCCGTAGCGGATGCCCGCGGCTCGAATGGTCTCGAGCGCCGCACCGGAATAGCGCACGCCATATATGCTTGTGCGCAGCTTCAGCTCGGCGACGGGGTCGACGAGAAATTCGCTCAGCTCGGCGCTGCGTTCGCCGTCACCCCAATTGCCGATCCAGACCAGATCGTCGGTACGTTCGACATTCGGCAGAGGGCGGTACATCGCGACATCGGCACCCTCGTGCCATGTGTAGGCCCGATTGCCCCAACCGAGCTTCGCGTAGATTTGGCGAAGCACCTCGCCGAAGGCCAGCACGCCGTCGAATGCGTCGAGGTCGAACTGTGCGAGCTCGTCCGGGGCGGTAACCGCGCGGTGATGGGTGTCGTGGAACAGCAGTGTGAAGGGGGCACCGTGCGCGCGCCTTTGTCCGATCTTCTCGATCACGTCAGGCGAATTCCACTCATGCACGACGACGATATCGGCGCCATCCAGCGCTTCGTCGAAATCGAGCGAGGCGTCATAGCGACGAATGGAGATGCCAGGGAATAGCTGGCCGACGTCTTGCAACGCCTGACTGCCGGCCTCCCGGATGGCATTCAGGCGGCTCCAGCCGTCGATCGGCTCGAACACCACGACCTCGTGTCCGAGTGCGTGCAACTCGCGGGCATAGCCGCGCAGGAAATGCGCATTGCCGTTGTTCCAGCAGGAGGTGAACGCGTGATAGAACAGGACGCATTTCATGCGCGCACCTCGATCTGGCCCAGTGGTGATTTTGCGCGATTGGGCGCGAGGAGCCCCTCGTAGAGCTTCAGATAAGCGCTGGTTGTGCGCGCCAGCGAATAGGTCAGGGAGTGCTCATAGGCGGCGTGTTGCAGACTGGCTCGTCCGGTCTCATCGGCGCAGAGCGCGGTGAGGGTTTGGTGCAACGCTTGACCGTCGCGCGGATCGAAGAACAGCGCGGCGCCGGTCCACAACTCTCTGAACGTCGGAATGTCTGACAGCACGAGCGCGCACCCGGCGGCGGCGGCCTCCAAAACCGTGAGGCCGAACGGCTCGTACAGCGCCGGGCTGACGAAGATCGCTGCGTGCGCGAGATGTCCGCGCAACGCGCTGTGCGGCAATTGTCCAAGCCAGGTGACGTCTGTCGATGCATCCGCATTGGCAGGGCCTGCGACCTGAACCGGCCAATCCAGGCCCCGTGCAGCCGCGGACAGAACTTCGATGTTCTTGGCACGATCCCAGAGCCGGCCGGCTGCGAAGATGACCTCCCGCTTACGACTTGGCAGAGTCCCAGCGGAAGTGCCGTTCCAGATCACCGCTCCGGGCGAGCGGGGATGATAGATCTCCATGATGTCGTCGTGGAAGGACTGGCTCGGGCACACCCAGACCTGCGTGCCGTCGAGCGCTGCGGCAACCCGTTCGGTATATCGGGCCCAACGGGGCTCGCCGAGCCAGGCTGTATCCCGGCAGGCCAGCGCCCACGAGTTGACGCAGGAGTGTGCCACGACAACGGTCGGCGCGCGCCACGGCAGGGTCGCTTCGCGGAAGCTATTGAGATGGACGATATCGGGCTTGAGGCGCGCTTCGAGGCTCGGGAGGACGCGTCTTGCCTTGGGCAGGTCGCGGCCCTCCGGGTCTTGCCATTCGAGAGCGAGGTCGGTCTCGATGAGGTCGACTTGCGAGTCGCTCAGCATCTCGCGCTGGTCGGCGCGCGCGGGCGGCCCTATCGTCACAAGAGTAACGTCGGCGCCCGACGCGGCTAGGCTCGAAGCGAGGGCGCAGGAATAGGTCCACACGCCGCCGACGGTGTCGGTCGTCATCAATACCCTGATATTCGCATCTCTGCTCATAACGCCACCGGATGTTCGAGGGCATCAAGCGGGACAGGACGATCGTTCTGCACGTCGCTGAACTGATCGAACATCCCGAGGTAATGCCGGTGCGCGCGCTCCCAGGCGAAATCGTCCGCCTCGCCCCACAGTTTTCGGTAGTCAGGCGAGCCGGGATAGGGGTAGAGCGGAACCGGATCGTTCGCCCAGATGCCGGCATCCTGCATCTTGCGCCGCCAGCGCTGAACGACGGGATCATCGTCCTCGGGCACCTCGATCAGATTGGCCTGCACGAAGGGGACGTGGCGGCGGGCTTCGACCAGCCGGTCGGCAAGCTGGTCGGTGGTCATCCGGCAGTTCTTGGCGAGCGCGGCGCGACCCTCCACGGTGAGACTTTCGATCCCGGCCTCGATCGAGACGCAGCCGGCGCGGCCAAGCAAAGCGAGCATGTCCGGCTTCCACAGATCGATGCGCGTCTGCACGCCGAACTTGAGGCCCCGCGTGCTCAGCCCGGTCAACAGCTCGGGGTTCGGCAGGAAGATTTCGTCGATGAAGTAGACATATTCGACGCCTTGTCCACGCAGCCGATCGATCTCGTCAAGAATGACCGCCGGTGGACGCTTGCGATAGCTATTACGAAAATTCTCCTTGGCGCAGAACGTACAGTTATAGGGGCATCCCCGCGACGCCTCGACCTCTGCGCCGGGTCCTGCCGGCTCGGCCTCGAAACGGTGATGATGATGATGATGACGCCGGATCATCTCATCCGGCCAGTCGAGGGCCGGCTGATCCCTGAAGTCGACAGCCTGCGGACCGCCATTGATCCGGACCGAGTCGCCGTCCGCAAAGCACAGGCCGGAAAAATCGCGCTCCCCGTTTGCAAGGCGCAGCAGGGATGCCTCGCACTCGCCCATCACGATGATGTCGACGGCAAGCTTCTTGAGAGCCGCCCGCGGCGTCGTCGAGCCGTGCGGGCCGATAGCGATCAGGGTCGGTGCAAGATCCCGCACCGCCAGTGCAAGCTCCTGCGGAACGCGCAGTTCAGGCGGTGCACAGCGCCAGAACAGATAGGTCGGCGCTGTCGTGATGACGATCAGATCGGGTCCGAACGCGCGCAGCTCGGCTGCGATGTCCCGAAACGACAGATCGAACATGTGTGCGTCGAGCAGCAGCGACCGATGCCCGGCCGCCTTGAGGTAATGCTCGGAGATCCCGAGCTCGAGCGGAAGGTGGGGGGACCGGCAGCCGAAATAGATGCTGCCGCCGAAATCCCAATTCGGGTTGATCAGGGCGACGCGCGTCATGCGAGAGCCTCGCGGCTGCCGTGAGCTGCTCCGAAGCGAGTGTCCAGCCAGGTGTGAAGAGAGCGGAGGCCCTCGGCGAAGGGAACCTGCGGTGACCATCCGAGCGCGGTTGACAGCGCGCGCGTGTCGGTGACGTACCAGGGCTGATCGCCAGGTCGCCAATCGGCAAAGCGGCAATTGACTTCGCGGCCGGTCAATCGTGCAATGTGGTCGATGAGCTCGCGAAGGCTGACCGCATTTGCGGGGCCGCCACCGAGATTGAACACGCGTCCGCGCGCGAGTGCGATCCGATCAAGCACTGCGAGCCACGCAGCCGTCGCATCCGACACGTGCAGGGCGTCGCGAACCTGATGGCCGTCGCCGTAGATCGTCAGCGGCGTGCCGCGGAGCGCGCTCAGCAGGAAATGCGCGATCCAGCCCTGGTCCTCGGTGCCGAACTGGCGCGGCCCGTAGATGCAGCTCATGCGCATCACCACGGTCTGAAGGCCGTAGACCCGTGCATAGTCGTGGACGTACTGGTCGGCGGTTCCCTTGGAGCAGCCATACGGACTGTAGAAATCGAGCGGAGCGTTCTCGGAGATGCCATCCGCCAGCAGGGGGCTGGTGGGCGTATAACGGCGGCCGGTGAGCACGATCTCGCTGTCCTCGATCAGGCGGCCATAAACCTTGTTGGTGGAGGCGAACACGACCGGTGCGGTGCTGTTGTGCAGCCGGACCGCTTCGAGCACGTTGAGGGTCCCGCGTGCGTTGATCTCGAAATCGGCCGCCGGGTCGCTGACGCTGTCGGTGACGGCGACCTGGGCAGCCAGATGCAGTACGGCGCGAGCCTCGCGCACGGCATCGATCACGGGAATGGGCTCGCGAATGTCGGCCACCGTGATGGTGATCAGATCGCCATGTCTGGATTTCAGCCATTGTGCGTTCTCGCGCACGCCGGCACGGGACAGATTGTCCATCACCAGGACGCGCTCGCCGCGGTTTGCCAGCCGGTCGGCCAGATTGCAGCCGATGAAGCCGCAGCCACCGGTGATCAGGACGGGCCTGTTGTCTCGCTCGTTCATCACGCAACCAATCCTCGCTGCAGCAATTCCTGGGTCGCCCGCTCGGCCTGATCGTCCGCGATCTGGTCTGCGAGATAGTCCGCGAGTTCCTCAAGACCGTCCCTGAAGGCGACGTGCGGCTCGAAACCGAGCAGATCGCGTGATTTGCCGATATCGGCGAAGCAGTGCCTGATATCGCCGGCGCGATATTTCCGCGTGACTTCGGGCGCGATATCACTGCGTCCCATGACCTCGGCGAGGTCCTCGGCGACCGACAGGATGGACCGGCTTTGGCCCGAGCCGACGTTGAAGACGTCTTGCGCATGCCCCGCCTCCAGCGCGATGCGACAGGCGCGGGCGACGTCGTGCACGTGAACGAAGTCGCGCCGCTGCTCGCCGTCCTCGAACACGAGCGGCGGCCGCCCGTTGAGCAGCCGTGCGGCAAAGATCGCGAGCACGCCGGTGTAAGGATTTGACAGCGCCTGGCGCGGGCCGAACACGTTGAAGAAGCGCAGCGCCACGGTGGGAATGCCGTAGGCCTTGCCTGTGATCAGGCACATGCGCTCCTGCGCAAACTTGTTCAGTGCATACACAGAGCTGAGTGAGGGCAGTTTGCTCTCCGGCGTGGCCACGGGCGCGAGGGGATGGCCAGCCGTGTCGTGAAGTTCCCATTCGCCTCGGCGAAGCTGCTCGATCGACCGTTCGTCGCAGGCGACGACGCTCTGGTCGGCCCGGCGATAGAGACCTTCACCGTAGATGCTCATGGAGGAGGCGACCACCAGGCGCGCGACCGGGCGCCTGGACAGCGCCTGGAGGAGGACGGCGGTGCCGAGTTCGTTCGTCCGCACGTAGGGCTCGATGTCGTACATGCTCTGGCCGACGCCGACCGCGGACGCAAGGTGCAGGACCATGTCGGCGCCGCGCAGCGCATGCTCGACGGCGAGGCCGTCAGTGACGTCACCGACGATGAGTTCGGCATCGTCGGCGAGATAGGAGGGGCGTTGCCGGTTGCCGCCGTGGACCTGCGGCGAAAGGTTGTCGAGCAGACGAACCTCGTAGCCCGCGGCGAGCAGCACATCCGCCGCATGAGAGCCGATGAAGCCCGCGCCCCCTGTAATCAATACCCGCGTCATTCACCGCTCCGTACAGCCGCAAGACCGATCCAGTCCGGATCGGTCGATGATGTCTGGTGAAGCGCGCTTTCTGGGTGGTCGGACGACCCGCGCGCCGGTCACGTTTGGAGTCAGAAGCGATGCAAGGAATGTTCGTTCCTCCAAATTGTACAAACGAATATTTCTCTAACCTGGATCAATAACCCATGTGAATCGGCGCACCGTCGGCGACTAGAAGGACGCGCCGTGGATGGGTTCTGGCAGGCCAAGATGCCGGATCGCGGTTGCGCCAATATCGGCGAAGCCGGCGCGACGGCCGATGGAGGAAGATGATTGCGTCGACCAGGTCAGGATCGGTACCTGCTCGCGGGTGTGGTCGGTGCCGCTCCAGGTCGGATCGCAGCCGTGATCCGCGGTGAGGATCAGAAGATCATTGCTGCGCAGGCGGGACAATAACTCCGGGAGGCGATCGTCGAAGGCTTCGAGTGCCGCGGCATAACCGGCGACATCACGGCGATGACCATAGAGCGTGTCGAAATCGATGAAGTTGGCGAACAGCAATCCTCCGTCCGCCAGGCTCGCCAGCCCTTTCAGTGTGGCATCGAACAACGCCATATTGCCGTCGCCGCGCATGTTTCGCCCGGTCGCGCGATGGGCGAAGATGTCGTCGATCTTGCCGACCGTCACGATGTCGCGACCGCCGCTTGCGGCGAGGTCAAGTATTGTGCTCCCGGGCGGCGGGACCGAAAAATCGCGGCGGTGAGCAGTCCGCTTGAAATCGCGCGCGTTTGTGCCGGCAAATGGCCTGGCGATGACGCGGCCGATATTGAGGGGATCGATCAGCCGCCTCGCAGTCGCGCAGATGCCATAGAGACGTTCGAGCCCGAAGGTCTCCTCATGTGCCGCGATCTGGAACACGCTGTCGGCGGACGTGTAGCAGATCGGCATTCCGGTCTGCATGTGACGCTCGCCGAGCTCGGCGATGATCTCGGTCCCCGAGGCGTGGCAATCTCCGAGGATGCCGGGTACGCCGGCTTGCTCGCAGAAGTCTCTTGTCAATTCTGCGGGAAAGCACGGCCGCGTGCGCGGGAAATAGCCCCAGTCGAACGGGACGGGGACCCCGGCGATCTCCCAATGGCCCGAAGGCGTGTCCTTGCCCTTCGAAATTTCGCTGGCGCATCCGAATTGCCCGTGCTGCGGCTGACCTTCCAGGCCGGGCGGCAGGCGCCCCGTGGCGAGGCGGCAGGCTTCGCCGAGGCCGAGCGCCACGAGATTGGGAATCCGGAGCGGCCCCTCTCGGACGTTGCTGTCGGCGTGTCCGGCCGTGCAGGCTTCCGCGATGTGACCGACAGTGTCGGCGCCTTCGTCACCGTAGCGGGCGGCGTCCGGCGCGCCGCCGATGCCGACCGAATCCATCACCAGGATCAGGGCACGCATGTTGGCTCTCTAATGGGAGGATCGGCCGAGGCCGGAAGGGAGGCCAGACCGGTTCTGCTGCAGTAGCGATCGGTCATCGCTGCGCAAAAGTCGGCGAATTCATTGACGTCGAGCGGCGGGCTGGTGTGATGCGGCTCGACGCCCCGATGTTCGGGCGTGAAGCAGAACGTCACTGTAACCTGGAATTCTGCCAACGCCTCCATTTGCCGGTCAAACCAGTCGAGCGCATTGGGACGGAAGCTGTCGGCCCATGACAGACCGGTCCGCAAGCAAGTCACGCCGAGACGGCGCATCCAATGCACCGAGTCGTGCAAGCGGTGATCCTCGAAATGGAACCACTGGCACAGGCCCATGGCGGGCGCATAGGCGCCGAACAGATCGGCGGCTGCCTTCGGCGTGCCGTCCTCGCGCAGCAGGCCCATATGGAAATGCCTGTAATAGGATGAGCCTTCGGCCTCCTTGTGCCGTGTCGTTGCTTCCCAGGCCGAGGGCAGGTCGTACAGGCTGTACCAATGGATACGCGGAGCCCGGCCAATCAGCAGTTCGGCGGTGCGCGACAGGCCCCAGGCTTGTACCTCTTCGGCGCCGAACGAGGAGACGCCGACCTCCGTCACCCACACGGGCAGGGTGGTGACCGCCTTGATCTCCTCGAGCTTGGCCGGCCACTCGCCGATCTGCCACAGGTTCCAGTCGAGCGGAAAGCCGTGCACGGCGACCGCATCGAAATGGTCGAGCACGCCGCGGCTCTGCATATTGCGCATGAAGGACGGATCGATCGGCGAGATGCCGCCGAGAACGACGGGAAGTTGGGGCTGCGTACTGCGGATCGCCTTGCCCGCTGCAGTCGCAAGGTTTGCGAACATGGCCCAGTCCGGATCGATCAGCAGATCCCAATGCGATTTGTTGTTCGGTTCGTTCCAGATCTTGGCCGCCTCGATCATCAGCTTGTGCTCCGGGATGGATAGACGGGACCGTCAACCTGCGGTCGCTCCGTTCGCTTGCAGAGATAGACTTCCTCTTCCGGATGCGCGGCGATGGCAAAGCCGGCGCTGCGCAGCATGGCCTCGACGCAGGCCCGGTTCGGCACCCACCAATTGGTGGGATCGTCGGCATATTTGTGCTCGATGAAGTGCAGCCTGGGATAGCCGGCAGAATCGAACTGGTCGGTGGTCCAGAAGTCGTAGTTCTTCTCGACCGCGTCGACATGGCTGGCGCCGCGCTGCATCGACTGGAACAGCAGGAGATCCCTGGCGACGTGCTCGTGGATGAGATCCAACGCCAGCAGAGGATGGCGCAGGTGATAGAGCACGCCCATGAAGATCACGAGATCGAACTTCTCGCGGAGCTGTCCGACATCATAGGCCGACATCTTGTGGAATTCGATCCTAAGACCGTTCACCTCGCTGGCAAAGCGCGCCTGCGCCAGGTATTCCTCGTCGGTATCGAGCCCAAGCACGCGCTCGGCGCCCCGCCGCTTCATCTCCATGGCATAGAAGCCGGCGTTGCAGCCGATATCGAGCACGGTCTTGCCTTCGAGGCGGTCCGGGATGATTCCCGAGAAGCGCCGCCATTTCACATTGGGATAGTCGCCGAGAAAGTGGGTCGGTGCGGTCGGCACGCCGTTGAGGTCGAGGTTGTGAAACCACGGGCCGAGCGCATCGACGCGCCTGCGGATCTCCTCACGCGTGAGCAGCGCTCCAGTCATGCAGTCGCTCCATTGTTCATTGCATGGGTCGGCCGAGCCTCGTCGGCCGAGGCGCCGGACCACAGCCGCGACCGGCTGTCGGTGCCGGTGCTCTCGGCCAGCAGAGCCATCGCGGTGCGATAGCCATCGACGGTCCCGACATCGACATAGGATTCGCCTGCCTTGATCCCGATGCCGAGGCCGCCGGCCTGGAGATAGGCGTTGACGAGCGTCCCAAAATACTCGTCGCGTCGGTCCCGTTCGTTCCAGAGCGCGTGCAATTCGCGAAAGCCGGTGGCCGACATTCGGAATGCACCCCAGATCCACCGCGATGTCGGATTCGGCTGCTTGACCTGGATCTCCCGCACGTTGTCGCCTTCGAGCACGACGGCGTCGAAGAATTCCGGACGCTCGACGGGAAAGAGCAGGAATGAGAGGTCCGCATCGGGCAACGCCTGCAAAGCGGCCTTTGGAAACCAGACGGTGTCGGGGAGGCCGACGATGACGTCTTCATCGTGGCCCACGACGGTGCCGGCCCTGAAGACGGCGTCGCACAGGCCTGAGGCGTCGGGCTGGACGACATAGGCGAGCTGGGCGCTGCCGTAATGATCGCCGAAATATTCGAGAATGTCCGATTTGCCCGGCGAGATCACGAAGCAGATCTTGTCCGCGCCGCCGAGGATCAAGCGTTCCAGCAGATACTCGGAGACCGCGCAGGGACGCTCGGTGCCGTCGTCGCGCCGGCTGCCGACGGGCAACAGCTCCTTGGAAAAAGCCAGTGGCTGGATACGACTGCCGCGGCCCGCAGCCGGAACGATGCCCCACATGTCAGGCCTCCTCGGATTGCTGGTGACGCGCGCCGCTGGATACCGCCTGCTCGAGCAGCGCCACCAGCTCGCGCGCGCGTTTGTCGGATGTGTGCTGATCCATCGTCCGCTCATAGGCGCGCCTCGCGATGGACTGCAGGTCGGGGCTCGACATCGCCAACGCGCCCAAAGTGTCCTGCGCATCGTGGGCGATCAGGATCTCGCTGCCGGGCGTGAAGAACTCCTCGATGCCCGGCCAGTCGTCGCTCAGGAGCGGAACGCCGCAGGCCGCCGCCTCGAACAGGCGGCCGGAAGGGCACCAGCCCATCTCCGCCATGGCCTTGCGCGTCACGTTGAGGGTCAGGCGAGAGGACGCAAAGAAAGGCGCATGTTCCGACGGCGGCAGATGCCGTACAAAATAGATGTTGGGCGACCACGGAAAGTCGTCGGGATATTGCGCTCCGCCGATCAGGAAACGCAGGTCTTGCCGCGCTCGCGCAGGTTCGACGAACAGCGCTTCGAGCCCGCGCTGGCGATCTTCGGAATAGGTGCCGAGATAGGACAGCTCCGCGCGATAATGCGGCTCGGGCGGCACCGGGCGATGAATGTCGCTGTCGACGTGCCCATAAAGAGGGCGGATATCGCGGGCGCCGAGCCGATCGCGAAATTCCTGAACGACGCGAGGTCCGCCGGTGAAGCTGAGGACGAGCGCGAAGTCGCGCAGGCCTCGCGGGCCGATATAGGGAACGGAGTCTCCCGCCATGAGCCGCGCCAGCGTGATCGGAGTATCCAGATCGTAGAAGATGGGAACGGCGCGCCGTTCGGACATGATCAGGTCGGTTGCCGCAATGGCGTCGGGACAGTAGGACGTCACGATCGCAACATCCGCATCCGCGATGTCATTGCGGGCGAGGGGGCGGGCCTCCTCCCAATTGGCAAAAAGCCTCAGCTGCCCACCGGGCAATTCATGGAAGTCCCGGGCGCCGGCATAATAGGGCACGTCGCGCTCGTAGAAGACTACGGTGTGGCCGAGACGCGTCAGATGCTTGCACAGGCCGCGCCAGAGCGTCGCGTGGCCATTGCCCCAGGATGAGGAGATGGTCAGTCCGAAAATGACGATCTTCACGCCGGCACCCGCTGGTTGATCCCGGTGATCCTGAAGCCGCGTTGATCCGCACTGAGGGTGCTGACGCTTGAGGGATCGATCGTAATCGAAAGAAAGTCGTCAAGCTTCATGCGCGCGTAATGCAGCAGCGCCGCACGAATGGGTTCGGCGTGGCTGATTGCGATGACCGACTCTGCAAGATGGTCAGATCGCAGCTGCTCCAGATGTCGGACGACCCGCGTCTGAAGCGACCGCATGCTCTCGCCTCCGGGTGGGCGCGTGCTGCCGCGATGACTGTTCCAACGCGACCATTGCGGATCCTCGCTGAGCTCCTCGAAAGACCTGCCGGTCCATTCACCATAGTCGAGTTCGTCCAGAGCAGGAACGATCTCGACAGGCAATCCGAAGCGCGCAGCCAGAATGCTGGCGGATTGCATGCAGCGCCTCTGCGGGCTCGACTGGATCAGCGATGGCCGGGGGCCGACGGCGGCTGCACAACGGATGATCTCCCCGCAGCCGATGTCGTCGAGCGTGACGCCGCCCATCCGGCCGCACAGCGTGCGGCCGAGCAGGGCATGATGGCCGTGACGCACGAGATGAATGATCCGCGCCATCAGCTGCATACCTTGTCGTCGATGAAGGCACGCGTCCGCCGTCCGGCCTCCTCGTCGGTGAACTGCTGCGGCGGCGATTTCATGAAATAGCTGGAGGGACCGGTCAGGGCGCCGCCCTGACCGCGATCCATCGCAAGTTTTGCGCAGCGAACGGCATCGATCACTACGCCCGCCGAGTTCGGGGAGTCCCAGACCTCGAGCTTGACCTCGGCGCTCAACGGCACGCCGCCGAACGTCGTGCCTTCGAGCCGGATGAAGGCGAGCTTGCGGTCGGTCAGCCATGGGACATGGTCGCTTGGGCCGACGTGAATGTTGTCGGGGTCCATCGGGACGTCGAACTGGCTGGTGACGGCCTGCGTCTTGGAGATTTTCTTGGAGGTCAATCGCTCGCGTTCGAGCATATTCTTGAAGTCGGTGTTGCCGCCGACATTGAGCTGATAGGTGCGGTCCAGCCGCACGCCGCGGTCGCGAAACAGATTGGCGAGCACGCGGTGCAGGATGGTGGCGCCGACCTGGCTCTTGATGTCGTCGCCGACGATCGGAAGGCCCGCGTCCTCGAACCGCCGCCGCCAGTCCGGGTTGGAGGCGATGAAGACGGGAATGCAATTGACATAGCCGCAGCCGGCTTCGATCGCACGCGCCGCATACCATTCGCTTGCGCGCTGCGAGCCGACGGGCAGGTAGGAGACCAGCACGTCCGTTCGTGACGTCGCCAGCACTTGCGAAACGTCCGCCTCGGGGACGTCGGCGACGGGGACGTCATCCTCGAGATAGTGCCCGATGCCGTCCATGACCGGGCCGCGCTGCACGATGACGCCGGTCTGATCCACGTCTGCGAAGCGATGCGTGTTGTTTGGCGTGGCAAAGATGGCGTCGGCGACATCGCGCCCGACCTTGCTTGCATTGACGTCGAAAGCCGATGCGATCTGGATGTCGCTGATGTGATACCCGCCGAGATCGACGTTCATCAGGCCGGGCACGGGCTCGTTCGATTTGGCGTTCCGGTAATAGGTGAGACCCTGGACGAAGGAGCTTGCGCAATTGCCGACGCCGACGATGCCGACGCGCACGCGGCGCCTGTCCTGAAGACGGGAATGCATGGACGAAAACCTCCGGGGAAGACGCAGGGCGTCACGTAAGTAGCTCGGCGAACGTGCCGGAAGGTATGTTCGTTCCTGTACTGGAGGCGCCGTGCCGGCGGCGTTGATCCGATTCCCGGCAGAAAATGCAGTAGGCTTAACCTGGGATAGAATCTGCCGCTGCACGAACGGAACGAAGATCATCCAGGATGAAGATGAAGAAGATGATCCTGGTCGCCTCGCGTCGGCCGCGTCTTGCGCGCAAAGAACAAATCTTGCCGACCCGCGTTTCACGGCAGATAGTCCGATGCGATGTCGTCACATTGCCGGGCCTGCCAACGAGCGAGGTGCCACATGACGTCCAAAGCCCAGAACAGCGAAGCCGAGCAGACCACCGATCACGCCGCGATCCGCAAATGGGTAGAGACGCGCGACGGGCAGCCGGCGACGGTCGCGGCAACCGAAGAGGACGGGCATGCCGGCATCCTGAGGATCGATTTCGATCCGCCGGACGAGGGGCTTGAGCGCATCGGTTGGGACGAGTTCTTCGACAAGTTCGACGAGGCCGGTCTTGCCTTTCTGCATCAGGATCGGACGAAGGACGGGAAGGTCAGCCGCTTCCACAAGTTCGTCCGCCGCTAGCCGGGTCGCCGGCGGTGGCGAACGACTGGGTGGAGGCGATGCGTGCCGGCGATTTCGCGCGCGCCTGGGCCATCAACGCCCGCGATTTCGCGGCGGCGTCGCATCCGCCCAAGCACACCGGTCCGCGGCATCTCCAGCGGATCTGGCGTGGGGAGCCTCTGGCGGACAAGCATGTGCTCGTCCGGTGCTATCACGGGCTCGGCGACACGCTCCAGTGCCTGCGTTTCATGCGGCCTCTCCGTGACGTCGCGCGCAGCGTCACCGTCTGGTGCCAGGCCGGACTGTTGCCGATGGTGGAGTGCACGGCAGGCGTCGATCGCGCGCTTGCGCTCCACGAGGGGACGCCCGGAGCGGATTTTGAGGTGGATATCGAGATCATGGAGGTGCCGCAGGCGCTGAGAGTCGGGCGAGAGCAGATCGAGATGCGTACGCCTTATTTGACGCTGCCGCCGCGAAGCGCTTCTGCCTCGGTCGACTGCGAAAGCCTGGCCGTCGGCCTGGTCTGGAAGGTCGGTCAATGGGACAAGCGGCGCGAGATTTCGACTGACTTATTGAGCCATCTTGCCGCTCCCGGCGTCGAGCTCTACTCGCTCCAGGAAGACGCCGCTCTCGAAGAGCTCACACAGATCGGCGCGCGGGACATCAGCACGCCCGACATTGCGACGCTCGGCCATCTGCTCCGTCGGCTCGACCTCGTCATTTGCGTCGATACCATGGTCGCGCATCTCGCAGGGGCACTCGGATGCGAGGCCTGGGTGCTGTTGCACGCGGATTGCGACTGGCGGTGGCCCTCATCCGGGGGCCGCTCGTTGTGGTATCCGAGCCTGCGGCTGTTTCGTCAAAAGACGGCCGGCGATTGGAGCGCTGTCATCCCGGAGCTGCGCGAGGCCCTGGACCTGCGCGCCAGAGCCCTGCAATGGTTCGCATGAACGTCGTCAGGCCGGCGCAACGGCGCCTTTAGCCGGTTGCAATTGCATTGATCTGGCACCTTGGTCGCGCGAGCGGAAGCCAAGATAGGCGGGATCGAAGCGCGCCAGCCGGACCAATCCCGGCCAGTCGGAGATCGTCAACGTCTTGCCATGCCATTGCACCAGGTTGCAGCGGCGGAGCTCCTGTATGGTGCGGTTGGCGTGGACCGGGGAGATGCTGCAGGTCGCAGCCAGGTCGGATTGGGTGAACGGCAAAGATAATCTGAAATCCTTGGAAAGCCCGACATTTTGCAGGCGCGTCGTGATCTCGCAGAGCAGGTGTGCCACGCGCGTCAGGGCGTCTCGGCTGCCGAGGTTTATCGTCCAGTTGCGCTGCATGGCGTGGTCGCCAAGCAGCATCAGCAGCAGGGTACGCGATATCGCGGGCGAGCGCACCGACAATTCGCGAAAGAAGCGATGCGGCACCAGCGCGACCACAGCGGGGCCGAGCGCAACGAGATTGCCGTGGATGCGGGGCCGGTACAACGTCTGGAGATCGGCGATGTCGCCAGGCACCGAGATCGAGGTGATCTGCCCGTCTGTTCCCTCGGCATCCTGCCAGGACAGGTAACCCTGGAGCAGCAGGCAGCATTGATGGCCCTCGTCGCCGTGCCGCAGGATAGCCTGATGCGAACTGAAGTGCGCAATCGTGCTCGGCATCTCTGCCAGGATATCGAGGTCATCGACAGTGACATCACCAAGGCTCGCCAGATGATCGGCGAGCTTGGAGAAAGTAAATCCGGTCTGCATTGGTCATCCGATCGCCCGCCCGAGGGCACTTTGGGGCAAGTCGTAAGAGGCAGGCATTAACCTCTGATACATCCGTGCGAATTGTGAGGATGGATCATTGGATGCAAGTCGACGTCTGTCCGGGTTCAATGTTCCCGAGATCGAACCGAGCCGCGTGGCGAGGGAGCTAAGTTAGCTTTTTAAGCCTTTTGAGCGGATTGAGTTCTTTTGGGCCTGTCCTGCTCATCGCGACTGCGCGCCGCGTCGGCCTTGCCGTCATCGTGCAGCGCCTGGTCGCCGATGATTTCGCCGGCGGCCTGCTTGGCCTTTCCGATGATCAGTTGCTTGATATCTTTCGCTCTGCCCATTGCTGATCTCCGAAGTCGCCGCTGCCCCGGCGCCCGAAGGGGGAAACGCCGGGGGCGCGGTTTCGTCCAAGAATGCTTCCGGTGATGGGGGCACGTCGGAAGCCAGGATGAGACTCTCCGTGGAGTGAATGGTTCCTGGGCCCTTATCGCGGCTCCAGGGTGATGATCATGCCTTCATTGCCACGAAGCAGGATCGAGGCTTCGGGCAGCGATCTCGGTGCTTGGTCAAGATGGGTCGACATCAGCAAGTGGCCGCTCCCTTGCCAGTGCCACTTGCGCGGCTCGGCCGCGATGTTGAGAGCGATCAGCATCTCCTGTCTATCCGCGACGCGCCTGAAGGCAAGCACGTCGCTCCGCGATCGCAGTGGTTCGTAGCGACCTCGACGAAGGCACGCATGTTCGTGCCGCACGGCCATCAATGCGCGAAACAATGCCAACGTCGACCGCTCATCGTTTTGCTGATCGGTGACATTGGCCGAACCTTCCGGATCGAGCGGCAGCCAGGGCTGACCGCTGGTGAATCCGCCATTGACGCTGTCGTCCCATCGCAGCGGCGCGCGCTCGGGATCGCGGCACAGGTCGAAGCCTGGCACGAGCTTTTCGAAGGGATCGCGAACGCGGTCGGACGGTATGGAGACGCGCTTGCGGCCGATCTCGTCGCCCATGTAGAGGAATGGCGTTCCCTTCAGGGTCATTAGGAGCATTGCGAGCACGCGCATCTGGGCTTCCCCGATCTTGCTCGCGATCCGCTGTTTGTCGTGGCCGCCGATCACCCACACCGGCCATGCTTGCCCGGGCAGGGCGTTGAAATAGGCGTCGATCGCCGCCTGCAGCGACAGTGCATTCCAGGGCGTGTCCAGCAATGCAAAGTTGAGGGGGAGGTGCAGACGCGGCCGCTCCGTGCCGTAGAAATGCCCGATCCGATCGGTCTTGCCCTGGACTTCACCGCACAGCAATCGCCCGGGATATTCGTCGATCACGCCGCGGATGAACTCGATGCACTGCATGGTCTCTGGCCGGTCGTCGGTGAACACCGGCGTCTGCCGTTGCGGCGGTGGCTTGTCCTCAGCTTCGGGATTCGGAGGATTGTCACGCAGATGCGCATCCTTGATCAGGACTGCACTGGCATCGACGCGAAAGCCGTCGACCCCCCGATCCAGCCAGAAGCGCATGACGTCGGCCATGGCCGCGCGGACCTCGGCATTACGCCAGTTGAGGTCGGGCTGCTCGACCAGGAATGAATGATAGTAGTACTGCCGCCGAGCTTCGCACCACTCCCATGCGCTGCCGCCAAAGCGGCTCAGCCAATTGTTTGGCGGGCCGCCGTTCTCGGCGGCTTCGGCCCAGATGTACCAGTCGGCTTTCGCGCTGTTGCGTGAACTACGGCTTCCGACAAACCATTCATGATCGTCCGCGGTGTGGTTTGGCACGAGATCGAGGACGAGCCGGATGCCGGCCTCGTGCAGGGCGGTGAGGAGCTCATCGAAGGTGCCGAGATTGCCGAAGGCTGGATCAATCGCGCGATAGTCGGAAATGTCGTAGCCGAGATCGCGGAACGGGCTCTTGTAGATCGGGGTGAGCCAGACCGCATCGACGCCCAGCCATTTCAGGTAGTCGATACGCGATATCAGACCGGCAAGGTCTCCCTTGCCGTCGCCGTCGGAATCCTGAAACGAGATCAGCGCGATTTCGTAGATGACCGCGGATTGCCACCACGGGCTTTCGTCGTTCGACCCGGCCGTCATTGCGTCGTTCACCTCATACGGCGGCGCATGCATGCCGCCCTCAGCCTCGCGTTACGAGACATCCAAGTCCAGGAGGGAACAATGGTTGCTATGGCTGTCCCAAATCGGCGCCACGCGCACGGGATGAATCTTTGCTTGGGGGCAAGAAAATTCGAGGTTTTTAACTTTTTGAAGTGCGGGAACCCGACTTCGGCTGCAGCCTATCAACAAGCCGGTCAGGGCCGCCCCGATCCGGCGTATATCGGCCCCGGCGCCATACCTCCCGCCGGGGCCATTTTCCCTCGGACACGCCAACCCCGATAACGCCGATGACTGCCAAACGTAACCGCAGGAAACAGACAGAACCGCTACAGCAACGCTTGATATCATTCGTCGAGGTCGCCCGGGACCGGGCGCACCGTATGCCCCCGGGCAAGGAACGCGAGATGCTATTGCGACGTGCCAAGCAAAACGAGGTGACTTCGGAACTGGCCGACCTATTGAGCGCTCCTGGCCATCGACGACATGGAGGATGACGATGACCGCCTTCAAGCACTATCGCGCATTCCAGATCGATCCCGATGGTCATGTTTTCGGCTGCATCAATCTGGTGTGTGATGACGACGAACAGGCCAGACGCGAAGCGGCCGCGCTCGTGCTGATCCATCGCATCGAGCTGTGGCGGTTGGACAAGCGGATTGCGCAATTCGAGCTCCCTCGAGAGGCCACGCATCAAGCGGCGGCCGGCCATTAGGGGCGCGGGCGCTTGTGCGTCGGTCATGCAGCTATAGTCACGAGGAACGAGCGTCATGTCCGGGGACTTGGATAAGATCCGAACCGGACAACGCGCATGCAAAGATCTGGCACTGACCTATCGACTTTCCCCCTCACGAGGGTGACGGATGACGTCTGGATTGCGGACGACGCGCCGATCAGCGCGGCGGGGCTGGTTCTCCCCATTCGCATGACGGTCATTCGGCTGTCGAATGGCGACCTCGTGCTGCACTCGCCGGTGCGATATTCGCCCGCTCTGCGCGACGAGCTGGAGAGTCTAGGCTCGATCAGATATCTGCTGGCGCCGAATGTTGCGCACTGGACGTTTCTGCCCGAATGGCAAAGGCAGTTGCCGCAGGCAACGACCTTCGCAGCACGTGGCCTCTCGGCGAGGAAGCAGGTGCGAGAGGCAGGCTTGCGCATCGACCGGGAGCTTGGCGGCACCACTCCCCAGGAATGGTCTCAAGAGCTCGAGACCATCGTGGTGACTGCGCCGATGTTTTCCGAAGTGGAGATATTCGACAAACGAAGCCGTACATTGATCCTGACGGATCTCGTGCAGAATCTCGACTCCCGTCATCTTCCGGTTTCAAATCAGGCAGCTGTAAGCCTGCTTGGCAACGCCAGGCCGGACGGCAAGGCGCCGATTTATCTGCGGCTGCTGTTGCGGCTCGGCGGCCGGTCGGTCCAGGCGGCGGCCGAGCGGCTGGTAAGCCTTAAGCCCGAACGGGTCATTTTTGCGCATGGCGACTGGTTCGACTCCGCAGCGACCAAGCAACTGCGGCAGTCACTGCGATGGCTGCTCCCCCTGGATGCCTCGGGAGCTGCGCCGCGGCCAATGGCAGGCACGCGCGTCGTGATCACGGGCGCCTCCAGCGGAATCGGCCACGCCGCGGCGCTGGCGTTTGCGCGGGAAGGTGCGAGCGTCGTTCTCGCGGCGCGGCGCGGGGGGATCCTGACCAGCCTTGCGGCGCAGTGCGAGGCGCTGGGTGGTCGTGCCCTGGCGGTCCCGACCGATGTCACCGATGCCGAGGCGGTGCAGCGATTGGCCCGGCAGGCCGAAGATGCATTCGGCGGGATCGACGTCTGGATCAACAATGCCGGCACCGGTGTGTTCGGCGCCTATCAGGACGCCGATCTCGCGCTGCATCGCCGGACCGTCGAGGTCAACCTGCTCGGAACCATGAATGGTGCGTTCGCGGTGCTTCCGATCTTCCTGCGCCAGAACCGGGGCATCCTGATCAACAATATCTCGCTCGGCGGCTGGGCCCCGACGCCATTTGCGGCGGCATATACCGCAAGCAAGTTCGGCCTGCGCGGGTTCACGGCGAGCCTGCGCCAGGAGCTCGGCGCACATCCCGATATCCACGTCTGCGGCGTCTTCCCGGCAATGGTGGATACGCCAGGCTTCGTCCACGGCGCCAACATGTCCGGCAAGAACCTCGACCCTGGCCCGCTGCTGTACCAGTCCGAGGATGTCGCCCAGGCATTCCTGAGCCTTGTTCGTGCACCCCGTGACGAAGTGGCCGTTGGCTGGCCCGCGCGCGCCGGCCAGGTCGCCTATGCGATCGCGCCAAAATTGACCGAGAATCTGGTGGGAGGCGCATTCCGGTTTCTGCTGTCGCGCGCGCGTCGCGCGGCGGTCAGCGAAGGAAGCATGATCGAGCCGTCTGCACCCGGCAGATCGGTCGATGGCGGCTGGTTGGCAAGGAAACAGCTTCCGCCGGCCGGGGTCATCAGCCAGGGTCTTGCGGTGCTAGGGCTGGCTGCGGGCCTGGCTCTCCTGGCCTCGGCAGTCACGCGTCCCCGTCGGCAGATCAGGACGAGGCGTCACCGCGCATAGACAGGCCGTGCCGACGCACATCACGGCAGCGCGTACGCCCGCACGTAATCGCCAAGCTTGGTTCCGAATGACCCGTGGCCGCCGTCGACCGTGACGACATATTGCCTGCCGCCGGCCTCATACGTCATGGGTGTCGATTGGCCGCCTGCGGGGAGACGATCCTGCCAGAGCTGCTGGCCGTCACTGACGTCAAAGGCTCTGATGTAATCATCCATCGTCCCCGTGATGAAGATGACGCCGCCTGCGGTCACGATCGGCCCGCCCAGCATGGGAACGCCGAGCTTGAACGGCAGCGGGAGCGGGGCCTGATCGCGGATCGTGCCGATGCGGTGTTGCCAGACAATCCTGTGCGTCCTGAGATCGATGGCCGCTATATTGCCCCAAGGCGGGGCAAGGCAGGGGATGCCGAGCGGCGACAGGAAAATGCCGAGGTCGACACCGTAGGGCGCGCCATACATCGGCTGCACGCCGAGTTCGGTGCCGGGCGGATGCGCCGCGTTCGGCGCGGTCGGATTATCCTTTCCGCGGGGCACGAGACGGGACACGAAGGGGATGGATTGCGGGTTCGCGATCGCGATCTGGCGCTGCGGATCGACCGCGATGCCGCCCCACTCGAACATGCCGAAATCGCCTGGGAAGACCAGCGTGCCTTGCTCCGAGGGCGGCGTGAACGGCCCTTCGTAGCGCAGGCGCTTGAACTTGATGCGGCAGGCGAGCTGGTCGAACATCGTGCTGCCCCACATCTGCGCGTCGGTCAGCATGCCAGGAGGTCGGAAGCTCAATTCCGAGAAGGGCTGCGTCGGCGAAAGCCGGTCGCCGGCCGCAGGACCCTGCGGCACCGGTTTCTCCGGCGCGGGCACCAGCTGATGCCCGTCGCGGCGGTCGAGCACGAAGATGTCACCGGTCTTCGCCGGAATGTAGATCGCCGGCGTGACCGCTCCATTCGCGCGCAGATCGACGAGGCTCGGCTGCGACGGCATGTCCATGTCCCAGAGGTCGTGGTGCACGTTCTGGAACGACCAGCGCAGCTTGCCGCTCGCGATATCCAGTGCGATCAGCGCGGAATCGTATCGCTCCTTCTCCTGCGAGCGGCCGCCACCCCAGATATCGGGTGAGCTCGAACCGAGTGGCAGGTAGACCAGCCCCAGATTTTCGTCGACCGCGGAAATGCTCCAGGAATTGGGCGAACCGGCCGTGAAATGATGCGTGGCCGACGGAATCTCGTTCGGATCGGGATTGCCGGCATCGAACGCCCAGATCAGTCGCCCTGAATAGACGTCGAAGCCGCGGATCACGCCTGAAGGCACCCGGTCGGAATAGTTGTCGATGACGGCACCGCCGACAATCAGGACCTTGTCCGTGACCACGGGCGGTGAGGTGCCCTCGTAGAAGCCGAGCGTCTGGATCTCGCTGCCTTGCTTGAGGTCGATCTGCCCCTGATTGCCGAAGCCGGCGCAAGGCATTCCGGATTGGGCATCCAGCGCAAACATCCGGCCGTCATTGGTCGGCACGAAGATGCGTTCCGGACAATCGCCCGGGGCCGGCGCACCGTCGGCCGTAACCGCGCCTGGCTTTGTCGCGTGATAGGACACGCCGCGGCAGGTCATGTGCTGAAAGGCCTTGTTGTGCTGGACCTGCGGGTCGTACTTCCAGCGCAATTTTCCGGTCGCCGCCTCGAGCGCGAATACGATCTGGTGCGGCGAGCAGGTGTAGAGCAGGTCGCCGATCTTGAGCGGCGTCGCCTGGTTGGTGATCTCGTCGGGATCGTCGGGTCCCTTGTGATCGCCGGTGCGGAATTCCCAGGCGAGCTTGAGGTTCTTCACATTGTCTTTGGTGATCTGGCCGAGCGAGGAATAGCGCGTCCCGAAGCCGGAGCCGCCATACGCCGTCCAGTTCTCGCCGGCGGATGGAGCGGTTGCGGCAGCGGCGCCGGTCGTCTGGCTCTGCGGTATCGTGCCGGCGAGATCGTGCCGGTCCTTCGCCACGGAAACGCCGAGCACGACGACGGCAACGATCAGCACGAGCCCGAGCGCCCATCGCGAGGCCCGCAGCCGCGGCGCCAGGCGATCCGCGATGAAGGGCAACAGCAGCCAGACGCCGAGAGGCGCAAGCACGTCACCCCGCGGCGCCAGCGACCAGAAATCGAATCCGGCTTCCCAGACCGCCCACGCCATCGTCGCGAGCAGCAGCACGGCATAGACCCCGAGCGCCTCGGCGCGCCGACGCGCGAGCAGCGAGCTCGTGAGCAGAAGCATCATCCCGGCGAGCAAATAATAGATGGAGCCGCCAAGCACCGCGAGCCAGACGCCGCCGGCCGTCAGGCCCAATCCCATGATGGCGACGATCACAGCTGTGATGGCCAGCAGCGGCGCGTCGCGGAACAGGTTTGCCGGGCGTTGTGAGGAGTTCATATGACCTACTTCAGCGTAAAGAGGAACGCCGCGATGTCGCGCGCGTCCTTCTGCGGGATTCCCATTCTGGGCATCGCATTGCCCGGCAACGCTCGCTGCGGATCTTCGATCCAGTCAGCCATGTTGTCCGGCGAGTTGTGGATGTAGCCGGCGATGTAGGTCCGCGTGCCGATCCTATGCAGGGGCGGTCCGACATTGCCGTCGGCACCGGCGATGCCGGGAATGTCGTGACAGACGCCGCACTGGTATTGCTTGACGAGATCAGTGCCGCGGCGGGCATCGCCGACGAAATTGTCCGGGCCGGCAGCCTTGCCGGGCTCGCAGGCCGCACCTGTGATGGCGATCAGCGCGGCGATGAGCAAGCGTGTTGCCGGACGCATCATCGGCGGCTCCCTTTCCGATCAGGGCTTCTGGCCGAAGTTGAAAGACTTGGTGGCGGACCACGGATCGGTGGTCGAGACCTGTTCGCTCGGGACTTGCTCGATCGCGGGCGATGTTGGATTTGCCGAGAAGGTGCGGCCCCATTGCCGGCTCGGCTCGTTGCTGATCCTGCCGATATAGGTGACGAGGTCCCAGATCACGCTGTCGGGCAGCACGCCGCCCCAGGCCGGCATGCCATTGGGCCGCCCCTGATAGATCGAGAGATAGATGTTCTCGGGCTGGGACCCGTAGGTGAAGAGGTTGTTGCTCAGCGCCGGTCCCATGCCGCCGCCGCCGTTCGGCGCGTGACAGCCGACGCAGTTGAAGTTGACGAAATAGGTCATGCCGCGCTGCTCCGCATTCGGATCGCCCTGGACCGGATTCTTGATCTGCGGCGGATCGGGCTGCGCACCCGGGAAGAGTGTCGTCACGGGGACCTGCATGAATACGCCGGGCCGGCCATTGCCGACCGAGCCGCCGAAATTCGGCCGCGGCGCCAAAGGCGGCATTGTTGCTTCCTGCGACTGGGGCAGGCTTTGCTGGGCGGTCACGACCTCGCTCGGAGCGGCCGCCAGAAGGAGCGCGATCATGCCCGCGCGCAGCGCCATGGCAGGTATCATTCATGTCCTCCCGATGCCGTCACCGGCGCCTCGACCAGAGGCACGCCGTAGCTTCGCAGCAGAGAGTTGATCTCGGTTCGATGCTCTTCGATGAACGCGTTGAGCTGGTCGCGCAACGCGCGATCGCCCTTGCGCACGCCCATCGAAATGGCGAACTGGAATTGCTGAGGTGCAAAGCGTTCGCCATCCCGGATCGGTGTGACCGTCAGCGGCACCCCGGAGAGCCCGGCAAAGTATCCGGCAAGCGGTCCCCACGCAGCGGCCACATCAATATCGCCGTGCGCAACCGCTTCGATCAGGTGGGCCGGTGGATCGGCCTGGCGGTAGTCGCCGTAGATCGAGTAGCCGCGGACATTGTCGACGATGCCGAGCTCGCCGAGCGCCTGCGCCGGCGGCGGATTGTTGCCGTCGTCGCCGACGAGATGCACGCCGATCGCCAGGCGATGCAAACGCGGGTCGAGCAGCGACGACAGATCGAGATGCGCATCCTGACGGCTGACGAAAACGTAAGTCGAGCGATAATAGGGCCTCGTGGTCTCCACCAGATCGTAGCCGGACGGGACGCCCATCACGACGTCGCATTTTTCAGCTTTCAGCGTGTTGCGGATGAAGCCGCGACGCTGCGCCCACCAGGTGTAGGACAGGGTTCGTCCGAGGGACTCGGCTACCATCGATGCGAGCTTGTTCTCGAAGCCGGCCTCGGTGCTGTTGGAAAACGGCAGATTGTTCGGATCTGCGCAGACACGCAGCTCGCCATTCGGCGCGGCCGACGCGGGCAGCGCAATCCCGACCAAGCATGCAAGGACGGCAGCTACGCATTCACTGCGGTGGCGCATGGCTACTGTCCTGACCGTTGGTGCCGCCGAGCTTGAACACCAGAAGTTCGCTGCCCCCGGCCGTATAGAACGGCAGATCCTGCATCGCGCCGGTGAAGCCGAGCGCGCCATTGCGCACGCGCTGGTCGACCTCCGCGTTCGCCACTACGCCGGGCCAGCCGCCGACGCCCGAGAGAATCGCGATGTATTGCTGTCCGTCCGAGCCGCGATAGGAGATCGGCTGGCCGATGAAGCCGGATCCCGCGCGGAACTGCCAGAGCACGTTTCCGGTCTTGGCATCGACCGCCTTGAACAGGCGGTCCATCGTTCCATAGAACGCGACATCGCCCGCCGTCACCAGCGCACCGCTCCAGACCGGCAACTTCTCGTGAATCTCCCAGACCTTCTTGCGTGCAACCGGGTCCCACGCCATGAATTCGCCGCGGTATCCGCCGGGGCCGGCATACATATCGACATCGGCGCCGACATAGGGCGTGCCGGCGATATAACCGACCTGCGACGCCTTGAAGTCCATGCACAGATGCTGATGCGGGACGTAGAGCAATTTCGTACGCGGTGACCAGGCGGAGGGCTGCCAGTCCTTCGCCCCGGGCGCGGTCGGGCAGATGTTCTCGACGGTCTTGCCGACCAGCGGGGTCTTCTCCTCGTTGGGAATGATCTTGCCGGTCTTGAGATCGACGCCCTTATACGCGTTCACGAACTCATAGGCGTCCGCCGAGATCACTTCGCCGGTGGCGCGGTCCATCACGTACATGTAGCCGTTGCGGCCCGGATGGATCAGCACCTTGCGCGGCTGACCATTCAGTTCGAGGTCGACCAATACGTTCTCGTTGATCTCGTCATGGTCGAACAGGTCGTGCGGGTTGAGCTGATAGGCCCATTTTGCATGCCCGTTGTCAGGATCACGGGCGAAGATCGTGGTGCTCCAGAGATTGTCGCCGCTGCGCTGGTTCGCATTCCAGGGGCTGGGATTGGCGGTGCCGTAATAGATCAAGTTGAGGTCGGGATCGTAGGAGATCCATCCCCACATGGTGCCGCCGCCGACCTGCCAGCGGTCGGCAGGCCAGCTCTTGACGCCGAGGTCCTTGCCCCTCAGGTTGTCGTAGAACGGCTTGAAGTCGTCGCCGATCAGCACGTCCTTGTCGGGGCCTGTGGCGTAGGCGCGCCAGGCGATCGCGCCGGTGTTCTCGTCGAGCGCGGTGACCCAGCCGCGCACGCCCATCTCGCCGCCGCTGTTGCCGATAAGCACTTTGCCCTTGACGATGACGGGCGCCATCGTGATGGTCTCGCCCTTGTTGATCTCGCCGAGCTTGGTGTGCCAGAGCTCCTTGCCTGTCTTGGCGTCGATGGCGACCGAGTGATTGTCCAGCGTGTTGAGAAAGATCTTACCGTTGTCGAAGGCGAGCCCGCGATTGACGACGTCGCAACAGGCAACGCCCGCCGCGGCCGGCTCCGGTTTCGGCGCATACGACCATTTCAACTCGCCCGTGGTCGCGTCCAGCGCGAAGACTCGGTTCGGGTAGGGGCCGGCATAGGGACTGACCACATACATGGTCCCGTCGACCACGAGCGGCGCAGCCTCCTGGCCCCGGTCGACGCCGACCGAGAAGGTCCAGGCGAGTTGCAGGCGCGATGCGTTATTGACGTTGATCTGGTCGAGATCGCTATAGCGGGTGTTGGCGTAGTCGCGCGCCGCCATCGGCCATTGACCAGGATCTTTCATGCGTGCAGCAAGATCGGTCTGGGCGAAACCGGGCGAAACCGTTGCAGAGCACGCGGAGAGCGCGGTGAGCGTTCCCCACAGCACCTGCCTGAGGCCGGGCATTAACATAAGTGAAGATCTCCACGGCATTGACGAGGCCGTGCCGCGTTGCAGGCCGGTTTGCGAACGTACAAACGTTGTGCGCTGGCTTGGTTCCTAAGCCTCGGCCTGTCCGGCTATCTCACCACGCTTCCGGCGACGCCGGCACCGAGATCGACGGCGATCTGGTCTTCCTTGCCGTCGCATTTGGGATGGCCAAAACCCGACGGGCTTTTGCCGTCCTGCCCGATATCGTAGATGATCGCATCCTTCATGTTCGGGCTGACGCCGGCCGGCACGTGATCGAGGCCGAGGAAGTGACGCACGCGCCAGGCGACATTGTGATCTGCGCAGGAGCTGTCGCCGCTGACGCCGAGCGCGCCGGCGATGCCGTTGCCGTCATAGAGTGCCAGCCCGCCGCCGAAGACGATGACGCCGCCGACGGGTTTGCCGACCATCGGATCACGCGCTGTTCCGAATTCATCCGGCGTGCCGGCGTAAAGAACGTCCGGTGCGGGCGGATTGCTGAGCGCCGCGCCGAACAGGAAGCCGCCGGGCTGGGCGCCTGCGTAGAGATTGGCGGTCGCCATCGCCTTGTTCTTCAGGCTGAACGCATTGGCGGTGTTGGCTTTCTCGGCGGCGATCGCGCGACTGCCGGGCCACTGGTCATCGACCTTGCTGCCGCTATAGGCGATCGCGCAGACGACGCCCTGCCGGTTCACGACGGCGGCCCATTCGTTGTTGTCGAGGCCGCCATTGCTCGGGCCGCCGCCGGGCTTGACGCTTTTCTTGAGAATGTCGGCGAGCTGGTCGTGGTCGACCGGGCACGACATTCCCGGGCGCGGTTGGTCCTGAGCGATCGAACGATCGGGCGTCGCAAACATCGCGGCGAGAATGACGGCCGTCATGGCGGTGCGCTTGCTCATCTGACCTCCAAGGAGATTTCAGCCAGCATGGCGAACGTTGTGCTGCACTAGCGGTTCCTATGGTCCTCGCGAGCCGGCGTGCCGAACCGCGGGCAGGCGGACATCGAACTCGGTCAGCCACCGATAAGCGAAGAACAGGGCTGCAGCGGTATAGAGCACGCCCATGGGCACCCACATCAAGATGCCGGCGAGTTGCTGATCCTCCAGCGGCGACAGACCAAATTCACCGGCGAGGGCGCCCTGGCCGGGAATCCATACGCGCGTTGACAGCGTCAACAACGCTCCCAGCACGCCGGAATGAAGCACAGTGACGAACAGGCACGCAATCGCGATGCCGTCCCGAAGCCGCACGCTGCGCCCAACACCGCGGCCATGGAGAAGCACCCACCAGAACAACAGCGCAGTGGCAAAGAAGCTGATGTGCTGCAGGCGATGGACGGCGGTATTTTCCAGCGCCCACGCATAGAGCGGCGGCGCATGCCAGGCCCAGAGTGCCAGGCCATGCAAGGCGGTTGCGCTGACGGGATGGCCAAGGAGAGCCCATGGCCGCGCGATGATCGGCCAATTCAGGAATCGGCCGGCGGATGGACGAAGCCCGGCCGGAAGGCTCCACATCAGCGGCCCGTTGATGCGGCCGAACGCCATCAGGGGAGCTCCTATCACCATGAGCAGCTCGTGCTCGATCATGTGAGCGGTGAACAGACGCTCGCCGAGCCAATGCAGCGGCGAGGTGAGGGCGAGCGCGACGATCAGCCATCCCGTCCAGAACGCGCCGACCTGGCGGAAGCTGACGCCTCTACCGCCGCCCGCATGGTGCCAGAGCCGCTGTGTGCCGATGTAGAAGCCGATGCCGACCGCATAAAGCGGTGCCAGAAGCCAGGGATCGAAGCTCCAGAGCGAACCCGGATCGACATCCGAGATGCCGTGCGCCGTTGCCGGCGCCGCAACCAGGCCAAGCAGAAGGGCCAACAGGCTCAGCGCAGGCATGGGCTGATCATCAGCGATGCCGCGAGCTGATTCACGATGACGAGCGCGAACAGCACGCCGGACCCGACACCGAGCCAGGCCATGAACGTCCGGGGACCGCCGCCTTCCGCATCGGCCCATTCCGCGCCGGCCCCGCGCCGAACCGCACGGGCCGATATCGCCGTGCCCGCGAGAGCGACGATGGCCAGGACGGCGCTCATGATCGTGCCGGTGAGCTTTGTCGTCTCGCAGGAGAAATGGGCGAGCGCATAGACGCCTTGCAGGTTGATGCCCCACGCCAGCGGTCCGAGCGCGACGCCAGCCCAATAGAACAGTTTTGGATGTCGTTCAGCAGCGGTCATAGGCGGGGCACCCAGTCGAGCAGCACATAGAGCGGCAGCCAGGCCAGTACGACAAAGTTCCAGTAGAACACGTTGTCGGTGACGTCGCTGAACCGGCGCGGCCTGGCGTGGCGTGTGAACATCAACACCGTCAGAACGACGGTGTCGCCGACGTCGGTGGCGAGATGGGTCGTGTGCAGGCCCAGGATCAACCAGACGATCGATCCGTAGGCCGAGTTGTCCCAGCGCGTGTTGAGATGGGCGAACTCGAAGCCGCGCAGGATCAGCAAAGCAATTCCGATCAGCGACATCACGATGAGGCCCGTACGGACTTTCGCAAGGTCCTGTCGATGAGCGGCGCGATTGGTCATCTCGTTCGGAATGACGCTCAGGAGATAGACGATGGTCTCGGCCGTCCCGGGCCAGAGATCGGGCGGTGTAGCCCCAATCGGCCAGTTCGGGTTGACGGCGTAGAGATAGAGGTAGCCCCCGATCGCTATGGCAAATCCCATGCCCTCGAGCGCCATGAAGCCCATGGCGCCCCACCAGGGGCCGCTACGCGGGCCGTAACCATAGGTTGGCAGTTCCGCGACATTGCGGACGATGGTTTGCCTCACTCCTCGTCCTCCTTGCTGCCGCCCGGCCAAAACCAGCCGATCAAGGTGACCGCCATCGGCGGCGTGCCCCAAAGCACCGCCCAGGGCGTGAAGATCGAGCCGATGAAGAACACCGTGGTTGCAATGGCCGTCAGCAGCGGCCAGATGCTCGGTTCGGGCGACGCCTCGCGGATCTGCGGCTCTGCTTCGGCCAGCGACGTTAGAAGCACTTCGCGGCGCTCCAGGCTGAGGCCGGCCACGACGGGCAGGCTCGCATGGTCGAGCCACAGCGGATCGCGGTGCTTGACCACGGGAATGCGGTCGAAATTCTGCGGCGGCGGCGGCGAAGACGTCGCCCATTCCAGCGTCGAAGCATCCCAGGGATTGTCGCCTGCGAGCGCACCGCTGCGGAGACTGATGACCACGTTGACGAGCAGCAGCGCAAAGCTGAGCGCGAAAATGGCGGCCCCGCCGCTGGACAGCAGGTTGAGGTGCGCCCAATCCATATCGGCGGTGTAGGTATAGACGCGCCGCGGCATCCCGATCAGCCCGAGGATGTGCATCGGGAAGAACGCGACATTGAAGCCGACAAAGGCCAGCCAGAAATTCCAGCGGCCGAGCCGCTCGCTCAGCATCCGGCCGGTGATCTTGGGAAACCAGTAATAGACGGCGCCGATGAGCGGGAACACCGCTCCGCCAATCAGGACGTAGTGGAAGTGCGCGACGACGAAATAGGTATCGTGCACCTGTGTGTCGATCGGCACCGATGCGACCATCACGCCGGAGAGGCCGCCGAGCACGAAGATCACGATGAAGCCGATCACGAACAGGAGCGGGGTGCGGTAGACCGGACGGCCGTCCCAGAGCGTCGCCAGCCAGCAGAAGATCTGTAATCCGCTCGGCACCGCGATCAGCATGCTGGAGGCGGTGAACAGGCCGGCGCCGAGCTGGGGCAGGCCTGTCACGAACATATGGTGGACCCACAGGCCGAACGACAGGAAGCCGGTCGCGATCAGCGAAAGGATGACGACCGGATAGCCGATCACCGGCCGGCGCGCGAACGTTGCGAGGATGGCCGAGACCATGCCCGTGCCGGGGATGAAGATGATGTAGACCTCGGGATGGCCGAAGAACCAGAACAGGTGCTGCCAGAGCAGGGGATGTCCGCCCGAGGAGGAATCGTAGAAGCGCGTGTTGACGAGACGATCCAGGATCAGCGAGGTCGATGCGACCATGATCGAAGGCATCGCGAACATTACCAGGAAGCTGGTGACCAGCATCGCCCAGACGAAAAGGGGAATGCGATCGAGCGTCATGCCGGGCGCGCGCAGCTTGAACACGGTGACGACGATCTCGACCGAAACCGCGAGCGCCGCGACCTCGGTGAAGGTGATCATCTGCGCCCAGACGTCGGGCCGCTTCGTCGGCGTATACTGCAGCGACGACAGCGGAACATAGGCGAACCAGCCGACATCCGGACCGACATTGAGTGCAAAGGAAATCCAGAGGAAGCAGCCTCCGAATAGAAACATCCAGTAGCTGAACGCATTCAGGCGCGGGAAGGCGATATTCCGCGTTCCGACCATCAGGGGCACGAGGTAGACGGCGAATGCCTCCATCACCGGGACGGCGAACAGGAACATCATCGTCGAGCCGTGCATGGTGAAGATCTGGTTGTATTTGTCGGCTGACAGGAACGTCTGCTCGGGGCCGGCGAGCTGAATGCGCATCAGGATCGCAAGGAGGCCGCCGAGCAGCAGGAACGCGAACGCCGTGACGATGTAGCGGCGCCCGACGACCTTGTGGTCGACCGACATCAGGGCGCCGAGCAGTCCCGACGGCGTACGCCAGATCCTGTCGAGTCGCGTGGAGAGCTCGAGGCCGTTCAGCGCGTCGTCGCGCAGCTCGCGTTCGTCAGCCATCACGGTCACTTGAGCTGCTCCAGATAGTTGAGGATCGCGATGAGCTCGTCCGATTGCAGCGGCATCTTCGGCATGAAGTTGCCGGGCTTGATGTGCTGTGGATCGGCGATCCAGGCGCCGAGCGTGGCCGGCGTGCGCGGCAGCGTTCCGGCGGCGATCGTCGTTCGGCTGCCGACGTGGGTCAGATCGGGACCCAATTGCCCGCCAGCGAGGGTGCCGCGCACGGTGTGGCAGAGCGCGCAGCCTCTTGCACGGAACAGCCGCTCGCCCTGCTTGCCGAGAGGGTCGGTCGGGCTGTTCGCGCTCCGGTTCTCGTGGTCGCGCCAGCGGCCGTACTCATCGGGCGATAGCGCGAGCACGGCAAAAGCCATGTGCGCATGCTGAAGTCCGCAGAACTCGGCGCACTGGCCGCGATAGACGCCGGCGTTCTTGGCAGTGAACTGCAGCTCGTTCTTCTGCCCGGTGATGAGATCCATCTTGCCGGTCAGGCTCGGCACCCAGAAGCTGTGGATCACGTCGGCGGATTCCAACTCGACCTTCACCGGTTGACCGGTCGGAATCCGGATCTCGTTGGCGGTCACGAAGCTCTTGTCGGGACTGTCGTCCTCGTAGCGAACCTCCCACCACCATTGATGGCCGATGATCTTGAGGGTGAGGGCGTGCTCGTCCTTGGCGAAGACGGTGCGTTGGCCGGCATAGCTGACGATGGAGAGACCCAGAACGATGACGAGTGTTGCGAGCCCCAGGACGAAGACGACGCGACCGGCCGTCCTTTCAAAGGGCTGGTGCAGGGCGAGTGGCTGGTCGGCTGCACGCTTTCGGCGCAGCATGCCGACAGCAAGCACGATCGTCACGGCGATCCAGACGACGGCCGCGACGCTCAGGAAGACGAAGAAGGTATTGAGGATCTGGTTCGACTGAAGCCCTTGCGGGTCGAGCGCCGACTGCCGGCCGGCACAAGCGGCCAGCGGCAACGTCGCAAATGGCACCAGAGCCGTTCGCATCCGGACAGGCATCGATGTTTGCCGTGCTCCCCTGTTGGTAGGGCGAACCGGTCAATCCTATGAAGGTTCCTATTGCACCGAACGCCCCGGTTCACAGACGCCTTAGAACGGCCATCCCCTGGCCGCGACGAAGATCGCTGCGTCGGCCGCAGCCATGAGCAGCAGGACGAGGACAACGGCAATCACTGCGCCGGGCTGAGTGATTGCGCGAAGGTCTTCAAACATCACGCATCCCCGTCTGCAAGGCTGCTCATCTTGTCATGGGCTTTTGCGGGTCGTCGCGGCGCTGGGCGGCTTCCGTGTTCCGGTCCAGCTGCGCGCGCTCGCTGCGACGCAAATGGCCGGATCGCCTGACGCCATACCAGATCACAGCGCCAAGGATGAAGGCGCCGATGAACCACAGCCACAACGCGGTGGCCGAGACGTCTCCCAAAAGCATGCCTACGCCGCTATTGCCCATTTCTGCGCTCCGGTTAGATATCCGGCAATGCGAGCATGCTGCCGTGGTTCCTAGGCGCCGCGCCTGGGCATAAAGTCAGGAGAAGCGCTGTGATCAGGGTGGGCGTGATTTCGGATACGCACGGGCTGCTGCGGCCGGAAGCGGTGCACCATCTGGTCGGGGTTGCGCATATCATTCACGCCGGCGATATCGGCACCGAGGATGTGCTCGAGGAGTTGCGCAGGATTGCGCCGGTCTCGGCCATCCGGGGGAATGTCGATACCGGCGATTGGGCGCGGAACTATCGGGATACGGAAACCGTGCATCTCGGCGGGCACGAGTTTTACATCCTGCATGATCTGAATGAGCTGGGGAGCAAACCTGCCCCCGTCAGCGTTGACGCCGTGATCTGCGGTCATTCGCACCGGGCAAGCGTCAAGACGATCGACGGGGTGCTTTATCTCAATCCCGGGAGCGCCGGGCCGCGGCGGTTCAAGCTCCCGATCACGCTGGCGACGCTCGATCTCGACGAGAGCGGCGAGATTCGACCGATCGTGCACACGCTCTGAGGTCCTGGACGTGCTCGAAGCCCACCGGTTCCTTTCACTCAAAGTGAGCCAGGTTAAGAATTTACCTGCAAACTTGCTCAATGATAAGTTTTGGAACGATCTTGTAGCTTGGCGTTGTCGTCCATCATCGGCTGATACTCATGGGCGTCGATGCTGAGAGTGTTGTGCTCCCGCCTGACAGGCCGGAGTGGTTTGTATCATTCGGGTCTCGAGATGGAGCACCCGATGCCGGCAAACCTAGCCTCCGCCCTGATTACAAAGCTGACCGTGTCCAACAATCTGGACGCTGCTGACATCCGCGCCATTCACGGTCTTCGGATCCGCGAGCGGCATCTCAATGCCGGCGAGGTCATTGTTGCCGATGGGGACCGGCCAAGTGACTGCTGCCTGATTGTGGAAGGATTTGCGTTCCGCTCGAAGACGACCTCGGACGGCGAACGACAGGTTCTCTCGATCCACATACCGGGAGAAATCCCGGACCTTCAAAGCCTCCATCTCAAGGTCATGGACCATGACCTTGTCACCGTCACGCGGTGTAGGCTGGGTTTCATCGCCCACGACGAGCTCAGGGAAGCCAACCGCCAGCACCCGAACCTGGCATCGGCACTATGGCGCGAAACACTCATCGATGGGGCGATCTTCAGGGAATGGATCGTCAATGTCGGGCGACGCGAGGCGACGCCCAGAATGGCTCACCTCCTGATAGAGCTGCATCGGCGTCTGAAGGCCATCGGGCACACGAACGATGGAGAGTTCGGCTTGCCCATCACTCAAACCGACCTGGGCGATTGCCTTGGCCTCTCGGTGGTGCACACCAACCGGGTCCTCCAGAACCTCCGGAAGGAAGGGCTGGTCTCGGTGAGCAGGTCGGAGTTTCACATCCTCAAGCCCGAGGAGATGGAGAGATTGGCAGGCTTCGACCCCACCTACCTGCATCTCAGCCCGAGCACTTAGGATAGTCGTTGAGCCCGCACGTCGATGCGGTAGAGCGGATTGCCGTCCCTGTGAACCACCAGAGACCAGTCGCCGCCGGTGGAACTGAGGGTGGATTCGATGTCCCTGACGGTGCGGAGAGCCTGGTACCAGGCTGCTTCGTCGTCCGGCAGCTCTTCGCTGTCAGAGAAATCATCGCCGTCCGTGATCTTGAAGGAGTATCTGGTCATTCAGCTGAACTGCGGGAACGCGCGTCTCGTTCCTAACCGCCAGTTCAGATCCGCTGGCTCTTGCCGAGCGAGATCATCGTGCGATTGCGGAGAGAGGTGTGATCGGCGGGCGAGGAACGCTAACGCCCGCCTTCCGTTACTGGAGCAAATTCCGGAGCAACGCCATGACCGAATATCCCAAGCCTCCTTATCCTGCCCAGCAGCAACCGATGCCCGGTTCGACCCGCGCGATGAAGCCGCGGCCGGATCATGGCGAGGAGAGTTACAAGGGGGCGGGCCGCCTTGCCGGCAAGCGGGCTATCATTACAGGCGGCGACAGCGGCATCGGCCGCGCTGTCGCGATTGCCTATGCCCGCGAGGGCGCGGACCTCATCATCGCCTATCTGAACGAGGATGAGGATGCGGCCGAGGTCAAGGCGCTGGTCGAACGGGAAGGGCGCAAGGCCGTCCTGATTGCCGGCGACATCAGCAATCCCGATCATTGCCGTTCCATTGTCCGTCGCGCGGTCGCGGAACTCGGGGGTATCGACATCCTCGTCAACAACGCGGCCCATCAGGCGACGTTCAAGGACATCGGCGACATCAGCGACGAGGAATGGCAACGAACATTCGAAGTGAACATCCACGCCATGTTCTATCTGGCCAAGGCGGCCGTTCCGCACATGCGGCCGGGCGCGGCGATCGTGAATACGGCTTCCGTGAACTCGGACATGCCCAACCCAAGCCTGCTCGCCTATGCCACGACCAAGGGGGCCATTCAGAACTTTACCGGCGGGCTCGCGCAGATGCTCGCTGCCAAGGGTATTCGGGTCAACGCGGTTGCCCCGGGACCGATCTGGACGCCCCTTATCCCGTCGACCATGCCCGAGGAGTCCGTCAAGAATTTCGGCAAGCAGGTGCCAATGCAGCGCGCCGGGCAACCGGCCGAGCTTGCGACGGCCTACGTGATGCTGGCAGATCCGCTCTCGAGCTACACCTCGGGAGCCACGCTCGCCGTGACCGGCGGGAAGCCGTTCATTTGAGCGTGTTTTGCCCGACGAGTCAGCTCCAGTTCGCAACCAGACGTTCATTGCCGCCAAGCCATTGATCTCATTGGCACGGGCTACTGTGCATGGGGTTGTTTTCGCTTTTGTCTCGATTGGCGTAATCGCGGGGCGGCGGCGTAGCAACCCGAATTAGGAACGCCTCTTCCGGCGACAGGTTTTCGAGGCAGTCACGGGAGAACAGCATGGATCAAAACGACCCCGCCAATGTCAGGCCCCGACAGAACAGCGCAGTCGGCTGGATCGTCGGCGCCATCTTCGTCATAGCCGTCGTCGCGGCCGTCTTCCTCTACGACGGGCGCGATGTCGGTCAGCAGGCCACCACCACGGCTCCGACCAACGCCCCGAGCGTCACCACCGGTTCGACCTCATCAAACAAGTAGGTGATGTTCGGCTATCGCAGGTTAGCCCTGGGCCCTGTTCCAGAAGGCAGAAGCTAGCAGGCAGGAACGATCGCCGTGGGCCGCGGTTGCGGCATGGAAGCTAGTCAAAAGGAGCACAGCACATGGCGAATGCCGCACGCGACACATTCGTGGTTGGACTACGCAATGCACATGCGATGGAAGTGCAGGCGAGGGAGTTGATGGAACGCCAGTCGGAAAGACTGGACGAGTATCCGGAAGTCAAGGCAAAGGTCGCAGCTCACCTTCAGGAGACCAACGAGCAACTGAAACGGCTCGAGCGGTGTCTGGAAGCCTGTGGCGAGAGCACGTCCAGTCTCAAGGACACCGCGCAGTCCGTGATGGCCAACATCCAGGCGATGGCGCACTCGGCGGCCAATGACGAGATCCTGAAGAACACCTTCGCCAACAATGCATTCGAGAACTTCGAGATCGCGGCCTACAAGTCCCTCATTGCCCTCTGCGGCGCCGCCGGCGTCACCGGGGCCAAGGCAGAGCTGGAGGCTTCTTTGGGGGAAGAGCAGCGTATGGCTGCGTGGATCGACTCCAACGTCGAAAAGGTGACGATGGAGTTTCTGGCGCATCAGCGGCAGGCGGCATAACGGACTGTCAGGGCCTGCTGCGGCATGGTGCTGGCCCGCCCTGTGCCGCACAGACCGTGCAGCTCACTGCGATCCGATGACACACCTCATCTTCAGTGACTATCGCAATCCGGCTGCCGAGCAAGCCTACGAGATCGCCTGGGACTATCTCGCACGTGCCGGCACGATCCGTGATGAATTCAAGGCCTGCGTGTTCCTTGCGCAGCGAGTCGCTGTGATGGTCGACCAGGGGCAGACGAACCGCATCCGGATGGCCAACCGGGCGATCACCGAATATCAGCGCTATATTGACGAAAGCGACGATCCCTAGGATGCGCTGGGGTGGGGCAACGCTCCAGGCGGCGGAGACGGGCCCGGCGGTCAATTGACGTTGTCGTCCAGCATGTTCCGGGTTGCGGTCAGCACTGCGGCAAAGCCGCTCGCGCCGTGCATCAACGCGATCGTGCCCTGCTGCTCATGACGAATGGCATGGGCCATGACCCGCAGGCGGAGATCGCCGCGGCTGTGCCACATCTGATCCGCCATTTTGACCGCTCCCTTGTGGTGCCGGCTCATCATCTCGACGAAGACGGCGTCGAATTGGTCGGCTGGCGCGAGGGCGACCAGCCGCATCTCGGCCGATGTGAGGAACCCTGGCATGGCGGCGCGCTCGTCGGAGCTGCAATCAGGCATCGTGATGTCGAACCAACTCAGCCACCAATTTTCAAGAAGTCTGCTTTCGCCGGTCTGGCTTGCCACCAGGAGCTGGGCGAGTTTTTGCAGATGCGGATCTTGCGCACGCCGGACGGCAATGCGCGCCAGCGCGATGCCCTGGGCGTGATGCGTCGTCATATGACGCATGTAGGTCTGGTCTGCATCCTTGTCTCGTCCGACCCACGGCAGTTCATAGCCATGGCTGCCGAACATGGCGACGATTCCAAGCGTTGCCACGATGGCAAGTGCACCCGCGAGCCAAGCGTCGGTGAACCGCAAATCTCGCTCGGCAGCCGCGCCGCGTTCCCACCGGAGCCGCGCGAACAGGGGGTACATCAGGGCCGACGAAGCATGGACGAGAAGCCCGATCCAGTATGGCTGCTGGAGCGTGAACAGCGGCTGCCAGAATGGGAAGAGAGGCACCAGCACGAACCATTCCATGCCGGACGAAAAGATCGCCCACGGCAACGCCAGAAGCAGGATCGCCAACGGCCGCAGGGTAGCGGTCCAGCGTCCAAGGACACCAAAGAAGACGACCGCCCAGGAAAAGTCCGCCCATTGATGAAAGGCAATGCCGATAAGAATTGCGCTCCACGACGGCTCCGAGCCGAGCGCCCAGTCGCGAACCGGAATGGCCGCGACCGTCGTCCAGTCCACCGCCGCGTCTCGGCCAATCCGCGCTGCGAACAACTGGCTGACGATGGTGGAGAAGGTACTGCTGATCAGCCCAAGCTCGACGGCGGCAATCCAGCGTGAGCGCCGCCGTCGCTCGTTTGCAATCCCGGCTTGGTCAGGAGGTGACACCGGCCGTCGCGTGCTGGATCATGTCCTTCGCTCGACCTTTCGCTGCCTGAAGCCCCTTGGGGAAGCCGCTGCGATTAGGATACAGCTTGCGCCGCGCATTCGGCGAGGGCCGCTGCGGCTTGGTTTCCTGAGCGGCGCGGTAGTCCAGCACGGCAATGCCGCCGACCATGAGGAGCGCAAGCACGATGTTGCCCTTCTTTGGATTATCGGACGCCAGGCCCGAAAGAAGGGCAGCCGCATCCAGACCGTCTCCACCAACGCGGGCCCATAGTCCCGCGTTCTTGTCGACCGAGAGCGACATCACGCCGGCGAGGATCTCACGCACGCCAAAAGCACGGACCATCGTCTCGTGTCCCTCCATCCCGAGCGTTTCCGTGACGCGCCGAGGCGCGAGGAACTCGACGATGCCGAGACCGATGCTGAACCAGCCGAGGGCGCGTGCGAGTTGGTCTTGCGGCCGCTTCAGGCTCGGTCCCCCCTCGACGATCTTGGGATCGCCGTTGGAGCGTACGATATTGGAGAAATGAAACATGGTTGCTCCTTCAGGGCTTCAACACGACCTTGACACAGGAATCGCGCTTGTCGCGGAACACCTGGTACATTTCGGGACCTTGCGCGAGCGGCACAGTGTGGGTGATGACGAATGAGGGATCGATCTCGCCTTGCTCGATGCGGTGAAGCAGATCGTCGGTCCAGCGATTGACGTGGGTCTGCCCGGTGCGCATCGTCAGACCCTTATTCATGAACGCACCCATCGGAAGCTTGTCGGAGAAACCGCTGTAGACGCCCGGAACAGAGATGATGCCGCCGGGCCGGCAGACGTAGATCATCTCCCGCAGCACGTGGGGCCGGTCACTTTCCAGCATGACCATCTGCTTGGCGCGGTCGAGCAAGGTGTCCGGCCAGGCCGCCATCACATGCGATTCCATCCCGACGCAATCAATGCACTTTTCCGGACCTTTGCCGTCAGTGAGCTCCTTGAGCCGCTCCAGGACGCTCTCATTCTCGAAATTGATCGTGGTCGCGCCAGCGGCTTCCGCCATGCTGATCCGCTCGGGCAGGCAGTCGATGGCGACAACTTGATTGGCGCCGAGCAGGATGGCGCTCCGGATCGCCATTTGTCCGACTGGACCACAGCCCCAGATCGCAACCGTATCCGTCGGTACGATGTCACATTGTACGGCGGCCTGCCAGCCGGTGGGGAAGATGTCGCTGAGAAACAGCAGCTGTTCGTCTGGGATGCCCGCGGGAACCTTGATATGCGTGGCATCTGCGAAAGGCACGCGCAGATATTCCGCCTGTCCGCCGGGATAGCCGCCGGTCAAATGGGTGTAGCCGAACAGACCTGCCGTCGAATGTCCGAACACCTTATCGGCCAGGTGCTTCTTACGGTTGGTGGTCTCGCACACGGAGAAATTGCCGCGCTTGCATTGATCGCATTCGCCGCAAATGATCGTGAAGGGGACGACTATGCGGTCGCCCTTCTTCAATTTGCCATCGACGCCGGAGCCGACTTCGACGACTTCCCCCATGGTCTCGTGGCCCATGATGTCGCCGGGCATCATGCCGGGAATGAAATTGTGGAAGAGGTGCAGGTCTGATCCGCAGATCGCGCAGCTCGTGACCTTGATGATCGCGTCGCGCGAGTCCTGGATTTCCGGATCGGTGACGGTATCACACCGGATATCCTCCTTGCCGTGCCAAACCAACGCCTTCATTTTTGTTCTCCACCTGAACTACGAGGCATCCAAGTCCAGAATAGAACGATAGTTTCTATTGCTGCCGGAAATCTTCGCGTTCGATTGCGAAGGTCCGATAGGAACGAGCGGCATGCGCAACGATTGGCCGTCATCAAGGTCAGCGCGAGGATACGTCATGTCTGCCGATCAATTGTCTGCCAGCAAACTCGCCGTCGTAACCGGAGCCTCCACTGGAATAGGTCTGGAACTCGCAAGGTGTTGTGCCGAAGACGGGTTTGATCTCGTCATTGTCGCGAACGAGCCCGCAATCGAGACGGCTGCCGCCGAGTTGCGCAGGCTCGGCGGAAGCGTCAAAGTCGTGCAGGCCGATCTCGCCACCACCGAAGGCGTCGACGAATTATGTGCCGCGGTCGGCGACCGCCCGATCGATGCGCTGCTCGCCAATGCCGGCGTCGGCCTCGGCCAAGCTTTTCTTGATCAGGATTTCGCCCGGATCAGGCGCGTCGTCGACACCAATATCACCGGAACTCTCTATCTCATCCATCGCGCCGGCAATGAGATGCTCCGGCGGAACTCTGGGCGTATTCTCATCACGGGCTCGATCGCAGGCTTCATGCCCGGCAGCTTTCAGGCCGTCTATAACGGCACCAAGGCGTTCCTCGATTCGTTCTCCTTCGCACTGCGCGAGGAGCTGCGCGACAGCGGCGTGACTGTCACCTGCCTGATGCCTGGTGCGACCGAGACCGAATTTTTCCGGCGCGCCGACATGATGGACACCAAGGTGGGCACCGAAAAGAAGGATGACGCGCGCGAGGTCGCGAAGGCCGGCTTCGACGCGATGCTGCGGGGAGAGTCAGACATCGTCACAGGAATGAAGAACAAGATCCAGACGACGTTGGCGAACGTCACCCCGAACGAGATGCTGGCCAAGCAGCACCGCAAGATGGCGGAGCCGGGTACGGCAAAGTCGTAACGCGGCGCGCAGCATTCGGGCGGTTGGGAATTCGATCGGAAGTGGTCGACGATCGCACAAGCGCGGCACAAAGCCTATACGCGGAGGGGGTATAGGCCGGTGCTGATTCGTGAGCCCCAATCTCCGATGCACGCCTTACGGGTAATACGTGCATTCCTCCCCGCGCCTGCGTGACGTGCCCAGGGATAATCCGAAGAAGTAATTTCGGCTTCCAATTCATGCATATATGGTCCTACAAACTGCGGGAGCTTGCTCAAACAGTGACCCTAGGGCTCGATCAGAGTCGAAATATAAGTAGAATGAATGGCTTAAGGCGAAAATTTACCGTGGCGCCCATGATGGATTGGACCGATCGGCATTGCCGGGTGTTCCACCGACATCTGACCGGCCGGGCGCTGCTTTATACCGAGATGCTGACGACCGGCGCCATCATTCATGGCGACCGGGAGCGGCTGCTTGGGTTCGATGAGGTGGAGCATCCGGTCGCGCTTCAGCTGGGCGGGTCGGATCCGCGCGAGCTCGCGCGGGCCGCGCGGATCGGCGAAGAGTTCGGCTACGACGAGGTCAATCTCAATGTCGGCTGCCCGTCCGATCGTGTGAAGGATGGGCGCTTCGGCGCCTGCCTGATGGCGGAGCCGGAGCTGGTGGCGCGATGCGTCGCGGCGATGAAGGCTGCGGTCTCCGTTCCGGTCACAGTAAAATGCCGCATCGGCATTGACGATCAGGATCCGGACGTGGCGCTCGATACGCTGGCGCGCGCGGTGGTCGCTGCCGGCTGCGATGCGCTGATCGTGCATGCGCGAAAGGCCTGGCTCAACGGCCTGTCTCCGAAGGAGAACCGCGACATCCCGCCGCTCGACTACGATCGGGTCTATCGCCTCAAGCGCGCGATGCCTGAGGTGCCCGTCATCATCAATGGCGGCATCCTGAGCATCGACGAAGCGAAAGCGCATCTTGCGCATGTCGACGGCGTGATGCTCGGTCGCGCCGCCTATCAGGAGCCGTGGCGGCTGCTCTCGGTCGATGCCGATATCTTCGGCGAGACGGCGCCGCATGCGACCATGCAGGACGCGTTCGAAGCGATGATGCCCTATATCGAGCAGCAGCTTGCGCGGGGCACACGGCTGCACGCCATCACGCGACATTTCGTCGGCGCATTCCATGCCGTCCCTGGCGCGCGCGCCTTTCGACGCCATCTCGCCGAGAATGGGGTGAAGCCGGGCGCAGGTGTGGACGTGTTGCGCGATGCGATCGCGCGTGTCGGAGCGCGTGCGCTGGCGGAGGAGGCGGCCTAGGCGCACTTAGCGGAACAGATCGAAGTGATAGTTCACTTCGACGCGGAAGGCGTGGAATTGCGCGGAAGTCGCGGAAAGATTCGGCCGACCGGTTCGGGATATTGCGGGAGCAGCTCGACGCGAGGCAGGTGGCGCCCCGCGTCGATCTCGCCGCGGACATGCGCCGCGATCTGCTCCATGGGCGCAAACCAGACGTCGCCTTGCGCGACCACTTGCTCGAGGAAGCCGGCGAACACATGCCAGCGCGCGAGCCGTCCCGTCGCGAAGGGGTGCAGCGTCGGGATCCACAACCCGCCATAGGCGTAGGCGGCCTGGAACTCCTCGCGGAAGGCGGCAAAGCCGTTGCTGGGGCTGCGGATGGGCATGAAATAGTCGAGGTCAAAGGACTGGACGTATTGCGGCCAGTCGTCGAGCCCCCAATGCGTCGGCAGCTCGATCAGCTCGCCGCCATTGGCACGGCTCTTGATGACATAGGGCACGTCATCGCCCATCAGCGAAGCATCATAGGTGAAGCCTCGCGCCAGCAGCAGGTCGAGCGAGCGATGCGAGAAATTGTAGAGCGGCGCCCGCCAGCCACGCGGCGCCTGTCCGGTCGCCTTGCGGATGATGTCGATGCCGAGATCGAGCCAATGGGCCTCTTCGTCCAGAGTCTGGTTGAGCGGGTTCTCGTGAATATAGCTGTGATGCCCGATCTCATGTCCGCCGGCGAGCATGGCCTCGATGGCCGAGGGATATTGCTCGATGCACCAGGCGGGAACGAAGAAGGTCTGTTTGATTCCGAGCCGCCGATAGGTCTCAACGATGCGCGGGACCGCGACGGTCGGACCATAGCGCAGCATGGAAATGCCCGAGACGCGCTGATGGCCGTCACCGGGATGCTCGACATGGATCAGGCTGTCGGCATCCATGTCGAATGTCAGGCAGCAGGCGCACTTCGCGCCGTTCGGCCAGCGGACGGGATTGGCGATCATGCGTGGCGTCTCCGGATTCAGGCTTCCGCGCAAGCGCTCGGCGGCGGTGGTTTTGAGGCCATGCATCGGCTGTGCCATCGCGCGTGGGCGCTATCGCGAAATCGTCATATCAACTGGAACGGAATCTGCTTCTGCCAGCACTGACAACTCGGCGATCGGGGGAAGCATGGCACATGGGTATGAAGGCGGCAGACTGGACCTGCCATTTGTCGGGCACTGCACCTTCGGCAAGCGGCCCGTTTGCCTCGACTGGGACAAGCTCGCCGCCGATGTCGCGGTGCTCGGCGTGCCCTTCGACATGGGCACGCAATATCGCTCGGGCGCAAGGTTCGGGCCGCGCGCCATCCGCGAAGCCTCGACCCTGTTTTCGTTCGGCCATGGTGGCGCCTACGATCATGAGGACGACGTCACCTATCTGCCACTCGAAAAGGTACGCATTGTCGACGTCGGCGACGTCGACATCGTCCACACCGACACGTCCCGGAGCCATGCCAATGCGGAAGCGGCGGTCCGCAAGATCCTGGAACGCGGCGCGCTGCCGGTGGTCCTTGGCGGCGACCACGCCGTCAACATTCCCTGCGTCAGGGCCTTCAGCGCACATGGCCCGATCCACATCGTTCAGATCGATGCGCATCTCGATTTCGTTGACGTCAGGCACGGCGTGCGCGAGGGCCACGGCAATCCGATGCGCCGCGCGGCCGAGCAGGACCATGTCACGGGCCTGACCCAGATCGGCATCCGCAACGTGTCGTCGACCGCCCGCGAGGGCTATGAGGATGCCCGTGCGCGCGGCTCCACCATCCTCTCGGTCCGGCAGGCCCGCAAGCTCGGCACAGAGGGCGTCCTCGACCGGATTCCGCACGGCGCCCGCTATTACGTGACGATCGACATCGACGGCTTCGACCCCTCGATTGCACCGGGAACGGGAACGCCGAGCCACGGCGGCTTTCAATATTATGAGGTGATGGAAATCCTTCAGGGCCTGACTAGGCGCGGCGATGTCGTCGGGGTCGATCTCGTCGAGGTCGCTCCCGCCTACGATCCTGCCGGCGTGACCAGCATTCTTGCGGCACAGGTGCTGATGAACTTCCTCGGCTACATCTTCGAACAGCGTTCGCAGCGATCGTGATGCTCTAATCTACCGCCGTGCGCGCGCGGCGGTGGCTGCCCGGGGGCTCCGGATAGCCGGTAAGCATCAACGTGTCGGAGCGAACGCCCCAGCTTTCGAGGCGGTCGAGGAAGCTCATGCCGAGCAGGTTGGTCTTCATCTGGCCGCGCTGCACGACGAGCGCCGGCACCGATTTCTCGACCAGATGACCGACTGAGAGACGATCGAGCGTGAGGCGCGCGGCCTTGGTATGGCCGCCGGCGGTCTCGAGATCGACGTTGTATTCGAGCATCTCGAGCGGCAGCCCGATCGCTTTGGCGGTCTCCCAGGTCAGCACCACCGAGGTCGCACCGGTGTCGATCACCATCGGTGCGGCGACGCCGTTGATCTTCGCGCGCAGCGCGAACTCGCCGCCCTGGCCGCGCTGGATCTGTACGGCGGGGGCAGGCGATGCAGTCTGTCCGCGGAAGATGTGCGAGACCTTGTGGCTTGCGCGGGCGATCTGATCAGGGTCGCCATAGGCGACGACGGCGCCGGCCGTGCCGGCGAGCATGACGAGGACGAGCAGGAAACGGATCATGGCGCGCCCCCGTGCTGACGCAGTCCGGTCAGGCGCGTTTCGGCGATCCCGCGATCGGCTGCAAACCAGCCTCCGCCATACGCCCGGGCAACAGCGCCATGACCGAAAGACGTTCCGCGCTCTCCATGGCGTGCCAGCGTGCGATCTCCGGCAAGGTGCGGCCGCAGCCGAAGCACAGCTTGCTCTTGGGATCGATCATGCAGACGGCGACGCACGGCGTTTCTTTGCTCATACGGACATAGTGGAGGATGGTCGGGCATTTCTGCAAGCATCTCGTTTAGGAGCCCGTGCCTGCGCTCATGATCGGCTTGTGGCGCGGCCGGCGCTTCTCATCGGGAACCTCCGGCTGCAGGGGCGGAGAATCATCCGACATCGGCGCCAGCGCGCTCATCACGCGCTCCGGCGGGAAGGTGACGATCACCTCGGTGCCGATGCGCAGCTTCGATTTCAGCGTGAAGGTGCCGCCATGCAGGTCGATCAGATTCTTGGCGATCGGCAGGCCGAGGCCTGCGCCCTGTTCGGCCGATTTGATCGAGTTGGAGCCCTGGCCGAAGGACGCAAGCACGACCGGGATCTCGTCCTCGGGAATGCCGGAGCCGGAATCCTTCACCGACAGATATTGTCCGCCCGACGCCGTCCAGCCGGCCTTAAGCCAGATCTCGCCGCCTTGCGGGGTGAACTTGATCGAGTTGGAGAGCAGATTGAGCACGACCTGGCGGATCGCGCGCTCGTCTGCCCAGAGCCGCGGCATCGCCTGTTCGAACACCTCGTGGATGGTGATGCCGCGGCTCGAGGCGCGCAGCTTCATCAAGTGATGACAGTCGGCGACGATGCCGACCAGCGACACCGCTTCCTCGTTCAGCTCGTAGCGGCCGGCCTCGATCCGCGACAGGTCGAGGATCTCGTTGATGAGGTTGAGCAGGTGCACACCGGAATTATGGATGTCGGCGGAATATTCCTTGTAGACCGGCACCGCATGCGCGCCGAAGATCTCGCTCTTCATCACCTCGGAGAAACCGAGGATCGCGTTCAGCGGCGTGCGCAGCTCGTGGCTCATCTGCGCGAGGAAGCGCGATTTGGCGACGTTGGCGGATTCGGCGCGGTGACGCGCTTCGTCGGAGATGGCTTTGGCCTGTTCCAGCTCGCCGATCAGCGCGTCCTTCTCGGCGCGCGCTTCCAGCGTTGCGAAGGTCGAGGAGTGCAGGCGATGCGCCAGCAGCACGAAATAGCCTTCGGCGGCGAGCGCGAGCGCGGCAAGGATGTAATTGTCCAGCGAGCCGGTCATCGCGAAGCTCAGCGCCATGGCAACGGCGACCGGGGCGGTGGCGGCAAGAGCCGCAATCGGCAAGTTCGCCGCGAGCATGCTCGATACTGCGATCACCAGCAGCATCAGGAACATCATCAGCGTTTCCGTGACCATGTCGAGCACGGGATGGATCAGGATCGCCATCCAGCACAGGCCATAGAGCAGGTCGAGCACAACGAAGCGCGTCCGCCAGGCGCGCGTTGCGGCAGGCGAAGTGGGCTCGGCCAGGAAGCGGTGGCAGCTGCGGATCAGCGCGGCGTGGATGCAGAGCATGCCGGCGGTCCAGGCCGCGGCTGGAATCGGCTGCATCCACAGCCCGAACAGCACACCGGTTGCGACCACCAGCAGCATCACAACGTAGGAGGCAGACAGCCGTGTCTGCGCATATTGGCGCAGCATCTCGGCATCGAAGGCCGGGCGGGTTCCGCTGGTCGACGTTAACTTATCGCGCGCCTCGCGCACCCGCTGCGAGGCAGCCCTGCGGCTGCTCGCCGATGGTGCGCTCACCGGCTCGGCCGGAAGCTGCACGACCTCAGGCTTTTCAGCGGGTTTACTCATCGACACAACAACGATTCCTGCCCGCGCGAGGCGGGCCTTCTGCATTCTCTATCTCTGGCAAGAAATCCTTAAGAGGTGACTTAAGGAGCTAAAGAATTACGTTAACCGGGCGTTAATTCTGGGCGCGCGCGGCTCAGTGCAACCACGCGTGCTGCGCGATGTAGACCACCGCGCCCGCCAGATAGCCCGCCAGCGCAGGGCCGGCGATGCGGCGGGCGTACCAGAGAAACTCGATCCGCTCGAGCCCCATGGCGGCGACGCCCGCGGCCGAACCGATGATCAGGATCGAGCCGCCGGTTCCGGCGCAATAGGCGATGAACTCCCAGAGGAAGCTGTCGGCCGGGTAATGCGCGAGGTCGTACATGCCCATGGTCGCGGCGACCAGCGGCACGTTGTCGATGACGGCGCTGAGCAGGCCGAGCACGACTACGATGACGTCCTGTCGTCCGATTGTGGCATCAAGCCACTTGGCCAGCATCGAGAGCAGCCCGGCATGTTCGAGGCTGGCGACCGCGAGCAGGATGCCGACGAAGAACACGATCGAGCCCATGTCGATCCGGGTCAGCGCGTGCGCCAGCGTGAGCGGCTGGCGGACATGCTCGTCCTTGTCGCGATGGACGATCTCGCCGACCAGCCAGACGATGCCGAGCCCGAGCAGTACGCCCATGAAGGGCGGCAGATGGGTCAGCGTCTTGAAGGCGGGCACCGCGATCAGCACGCCGAGGCCGAGATAGAACATCACGTTGCGTTCGAACGGATCGACGCCCTGCAATCCGCCGTCCCTTGACGGCGCCGCGATGGTCTTGCCGCGCAGCGCCAGGCTAATGAACACCAGCGGCACCAGCAGATTGAGCAGCGAGGGCAGGAACACCGAGCTCATGATCTTCAAGGGCGTGATTTGCCCGCCAATCCACAGCATGGTCGTGGTGACGTCGCCGATCACGGTCCAGGCGCCGCCGGCATTGGCGGCGATGACGATCAGCGAGGCGAACAGCAGGCGGTCGTCGCGCCGGGCGATTAGCCGCTGGATCAGCGAGACCATCACGATGGTGGTGGTCAGATTGTCGAGGATCGCGCTGAGGAAGAAGGTCACGAAGCCGATCAGCCAGATCAGACGAAGCTGGCTGGCCGTGCCGATGCGGGAGGTGATGACCTCGAAACCGTCATGGGCATCGATGACCTCGACGATAGTCATCGCGCCGATCAGGAAGAACACGATCTGCGCGGTGGAGGCGACGGACTCGTCGAGCTGACGGCCGACCAGCGCATGATCGCCCGTCATCATGGCGTAGATGGTCCAGAGCACGCCCGCACCGAGCAGCGCGGACGCACTCTTGTTGACCCCGATCGGATGCTCGAGCGCGATCGCCGCGTAGGCTACAACGAAGATGGCGGCGAGCGCGATCAGCAAGGCGGGTCAGTTCGTCTGGTGTCAGCGGTTGAGGCGCGCGAGCAGGCTCGACGTATCCCAACGCTTGCCGCCCATCTTCTCGACCTCGGCGTAGAATTGGTCGACCAGCGCGGTGACCGGGAGATTGGCGCCGTTGCGGCGGGCCTCGGCGAGAGCGATCGAGAGGTCCTTGCGCATCCATTCGACCGCGAAGCCGAAATCGTATTTGTCCTCGTTCATGGTCTTGTAGCGGTTTTCCATCTGCCAGGACTGCGCGGCGCCCTTGGAGATGGTCTCGATCACTGCGGGGACATCGAGGCCGCTCTTCTTGGCGAAGTGGATGCCCTCGGAGAGACCCTGCACGAGGCCTGCGATGCAGATCTGGTTGACCATCTTGGTCAGCTGGCCGCTTCCGGCGGGCCCCAGTAGTTTGCACATCCGCGCATAGGACCCCATGATGATCGGCTCGGCACCGGCATAGACATCCTGCGCGCCGCCGCACATCACGGTCAGCACGCCGTTCTCGGCACCGGCCTGACCGCCGGAGACGGGCGCGTCGATGAACTTGAAGCCGGCCTTGGTCGCGGCCGCATCGAGCTCGCGCGCGACTTCGGCAGAGGCGGTGGTGTGGTCGACGAAAGTGGCGCCCTTCTTCATGCCGGCGAAGGCACCGTCGGCGCCGATCGTGACCGCGCGGAGGTCGTTGTCGTTGCCGACGCAGCACATCACAAAGTCCTGGCCCTCGGCGGCGGCTTTCGGGGTCGCCGCGGTCCTGCCGCCGAACTTGTCCGCCCACTCCTTCGCCTTGGCCGCGGTGCGGTTGTAGACGGTGACCTCATGGCCCCCTTTTTTCACGAGGTGTCCGGCCATAGGGAAGCCCATCACGCCGAGACCGAGGAAAGCGACTTTAGCCATGTGTGTGTCCGTAGCTTGAGTTTTACGGTTGCAGCCGGGCGAGGGGCGCCAGCCGGGGTCCTTGGGGTTCCGCGTGAGGGCGGGCCGGGTGCACCATAAACCGTATGGGGCGGAGGGCAACGGCTTCGTTTGGCGGTCCCCTGTGCTAGGATGGCAGGACTAAGGACTTCAAAACAAGGGAGCGAGGCTATGGGCGGCGTGAGCGTTGGCGTCCTCGATCATTTCAACATCCGGACCCGGAATCTGGCCGAGACCGTACGCTTCTACGAGGACGTGCTGGGCCTGGAAAAAGGCGCCCGGCCGAACTTCGCCTTCCCCGGGGCCTGGATGTACAGCGAGGGCAAGGCGGTGGTGCACCTGGTCGATATTTCTCCGACCTCCGAGCCACAAAAGCCGGATTCCGGCGTTGTCCACCATGTCGCCTTCGTCAGCCGCGGGTTTGACGGCATGAAGCAGCGGCTGGCCTCCAAGGGCGTGAAATTCGACTTCCGCCAGGTGCCCGGCGGCGACCTCTGGCAGATCTTCGTCCACGACCCCAACGGGGTCATGATCGAGCTGAATTACGAGGCGGCCCTGGAGCAGGGGGCAGCCCCCGCCGAGATGGCGGACGATATTGGCAGGCAGTAGCCTTTTGGCTGTTTCCGCTCTAATGGGGCATCCTCAAGCCTTGAGCATGATCTTATCGGAAAAGCGCCCACACTTTTCCGGATCATGCTCTACTCTAGGAGATGCGCTTTGAGCGTGACGCAACAACAGGTTCTCGACAGCCTTGCCCGGATCAAATCGCCGCGCGGGGTTGCGCTCACCAATGCCAACGTGCTGAGCGCGATCAGCGCATCTGACGGCAAGGTGTTCTTCTCGATTAATGTCGATGCCACCGAGGCGCGGGCCTGGGAATCCGTCCGCGCCGAAGCCGAGGCTGCGGTGCGCGCCATTCCCGGCGTCACCACCGTGATGGTGGCACTGACGGCCGAGCGCAAGGCAGGCTCCGCACCGCCGCCGCCCCCGCAGCCGAGCCGCGGCGCGCCCGGCGTGCAGCCGGTCCATGCCCACAAGCCGGCGCCGCAGGGCGGCGCCCAGTCGCCGATGGCGCGGCAGTCGGAAATTCCGGGCGTTGCCGCCGTGATCGCGGTCGCCTCCGGCAAGGGCGGCGTCGGCAAGTCGACCACCGCCCTCAATCTCGCGCTCGGCCTGCGCGACCTCGGCCTCAGGGTCGGGCTGCTCGATGCCGATATCTACGGCCCCTCGGTGCCGCGCCTGACGGGCCTGCACGAGAAGCCGGAGCTCAACGACGAGCGCAAGATGATTCCGCTCCGGCGTTTTGGTCTGGCCATCATGTCGATCGGCTTCCTCGTGGAGGAAGAGACCGCGATGATCTGGCGCGGGCCGATGGTGATGTCGGCGGTGACGCAGATGCTGCGCGACGTCGCCTGGGGCACACTTGACGTGCTCGTCGTCGACATGCCGCCGGGCACCGGTGACGCCCAGCTCACGCTGGCGCAGAACGTGCCACTGAAGGGCGCGGTGATCGTCTCGACCCCGCAGGACCTGTCCCTGATCGACGCGCGCCGTGGCCTTGCCATGTTCAAGAAGGTCAACGTGCCCGTGCTCGGTATCGTCGAGAACATGAGCTATTTCCAGTGCCCGCATTGCGGCACGAAATCCGACATTTTCGGCCATGGCGGCGCGCGCCACGAGGCCGAGAAGCTCGCCGTCCCGTTCCTGGGCGAGATCCCCCTGCACATGGCGATTCGCGCCTCGTCGGATGCCGGTAGCCCGGTGGTCGACAGCGAGCCGGACGGGCCTCATGCGGCGATCTACCGCGCCATTGCCGGACAGGTCCGCGACCAGCTCAAGGGCGTCATCGCGGCGGCCTGAGCGGGTCCAAGCCAATCCTTTGGGGACATGCGACTTTCGTAGCGCCCCGTCATGCCAATGTCGCGTTCCGAAACGGGGCCGTCCGTGTTAAAGGCCCACGGCAGTCAAGCCCCTTCGGTTCGACGCGGCCCAAAACGCGTCGCCGGAATGAGCGGCAGCAAAGAGGAAGTTAGGGGAAACGCCCCAGCAAGGAGAGACCTGAAGATGAAGCGTCGTGATTTCCTGAAAGTGTCGGCAGCAGGCGCGGCGGCGACCGCCGCGGTGGCCTCGCCAGCGATCGCGCAGTCCTCGCCCGAGATCAAGTGGCGCTTGACGTCGAGCTTCCCGAAGTCGCTCGACACCATCTATGGCGGCGGCGAGCAGGTGGCCAAGTACGTCGCCGAGATGACCGACAACAAGTTCCAGATCCAGGTGTTCGCCGCCGGCGAAATCGTCCCGGGCCTGCAGGCGCTCGATGCGACCTCAAACGGCACCGTCGAGATGTGCCACACCGTTTCCTACTACTATGTCGGCAAGGACCCGACCTGGGCGATCTACGCCTCGGTGCCGTTCGGCCTCAACGCCCGCCAGCAGAACTCCTGGTGGTATCAGGGCGGCGGCGAGCAGCTCGGCAACGAGTTCTTCAAGAAGTCGAACGTGATCGGCTTCCCCTGCGGCAACACCGGCACCCAGATGGGCGGCTGGTTCCGCAAGGAGATCAAGACCGTTGCGGACCTCTCGGGCCTGAAGATGCGCATCGGCGGCATCGCCGGCCAGGTGCTGCAGAAGGTCGGCGTCGTGCCGCAGCAGCTCGCCGGCGGCGACATCTACCCGGCGCTGGAAAAGGGCACCATCGACGCGGCCGAGTGGGTCGGCCCCTATGATGACGAGAAGCTCGGCTTCGCCAAGGTCGCCAAGTACTACTACTACCCGGGCTTCTGGGAGGGCGGTCCGACCGTCCACGCCTTCACCAACCTCGACAAGTGGAATTCGCTGCCGAAGAACTACCAGGCGATCCTCACCAACGCGATGGCCAACGCCAACAGCTGGATGGCCGCGCGCTACGACATGCAGAACCCGGCGGCGCTGAAGCGTCTGGTCGCCGGCGGCACCCAGCTCCGTCCGTTCACCAACGAGGTGCTGGAAGCCTGCCTCAAGGCGACCAACGAGCTGTGGGGCGAGATCTCGGCCAAGAACCCCGACTTCAAGAAGTCGATCGACGCCATGCAGGCCTACCGCTCCGACGAATATCTGTGGTGGCAGGTCGCCGAATACACCTACGACAGCTTCATGATCCGCTCGCGCACCCGCGGCTGATCTTCGAACGCGTCGCAAGACGACAGGGCCCGGCCTCGTTCGCGAGGCCGGGTTTTTTGTTTGCGGCGCATGCGTTCGGGATGCCGAAACAAAAAATGTGAAAACAACCCCATGCACAGTAGAACCGGGGTGAGGGCGCGTGGCTCGATAGATGCTGTTAAGAGCCTGACACGACGGAGCAAATCGGCGGGACGGAGTAATCATGGCACGTCTGCCGCCACATCGTCATTGCTGTGCATGTTCACTAATTCGCTGATCGAATTCATCCTGTTGAGGG
>NZ_JACOFR010000049.1 GCF_019455385.1 Bradyrhizobium sp. BR 10289 | reverse complement strand
GCTCCGGCACCGGCGGCATCAACGGCAAGACCTTGACCTTCACCTCCTTCAACGGTGGCACCGCGGTCAACGTCACCATCGGCGACGGCACCAACGGCACGGTCAAGACGCTCGATCAGCTCAACACGGCGCTGCAGGCCAACAACCTGTCCGCCACGATCGACGCCAACGGCCTGCTCACCATCTCGGCCACCAACGACTACGCGTCCTCGACGCTCGGTTCGGCGGCCGCGGGTGGCGCGATCGGCGGCACACTGACCTCCGCGATCAGCTTCTCGACGGCGTCCGCGCCGGTCGTGGACTCGGTGGCGCAGGCGAGCCGTGCGGCCCTGGTGTCGCAGTACAACAACATCCTGAACCAGATCGACACGACCTCGCAGGACTCCTCGTTCAACGGTGTCAACCTGTTGAACGGTGACCAGCTCAAGCTGGTGTTCGACGAGACCGGCAAGTCGAACCTGAGCATCACGGGTGTGACGTACAACTCCAAGGGTCTGGGCCTGGCCTCGCTGACCAGCGGCGTCGACTTCATCGACAACGCTGCGACCAACAAGGTGCTGTCCAAGCTGAATGATGCCTCGAGCACGCTGCGCTCGGAAGCGTCGACCCTCGGCTCGAACCTCTCGGTGGTGCAGGTGCGTCAGGACTTCAACAAGAGCCTGATCAACGTGCTGCAGACCGGTTCGTCCAACCTGACGCTGGCCGACACCAACGTCGAAGCCGCCAACAGCCAGGCGCTGTCGACCCGCCAGTCGATCGCGGTCTCCGCGCTGTCGCTGGCCAACCAGTCGCAGCAGAGCGTGCTGCAGCTGCTCCGCTAATCGCGGACGACATCGATAAGCAGAGTAGGGCGGCGGGGCTTCGGCTCCGCCGCTTTTCTTTTGTGCCGGTATTGGACGATGTCGTGCGATGAGAGGACGATGCATTCGATGCAGCCAATTGCTCACTCTGAGTTATGGTTGATAACTCGCAAACGTATCGTCGCTGCCCGAAAAAACATCATTCAATCATGGCGATACACGAGCGCGTGATGCGGCTTCGATCGCGCCTATGGTGAATCCGCGGAAGGAGTGGCGCGACGTGCTTCATGCTTTGTTAGCCCCAAACGTTCACCGTCCCGGACATCGATTAATCCTAATCGAAGTTTGTTGCGTTGCGTACCAGAAGGGTAACAGCTTATGTCCGGTATCGTTCTCTCCTCGTCGGTTCGTCAGAACCTGCTTTCCCTCCAGTCCACCGCTGATCTTCTCGCCACCACACAGAACCGTCTGTCGACCGGCAAGAGCGTCAATTCGG
>NZ_JACOFR010000048.1 GCF_019455385.1 Bradyrhizobium sp. BR 10289 | reverse complement strand
CGAGGTCAAGGCCGAGGTCAAGGCTGAGCCCGCGCCGGCCGCTGAAGCTCCCGCCGCCAAGGAAGCAAAACCCGCCAAGGAAAAGCCCGCGCCGAAGAAGTCGATGGCCGACGAGAATGCCGGCGAGGGCGCCTCCATCGCCAACCAGTCGATCCGCGTCAACGTGGACACGCTGGAGCACCTGATGACCATGGTCTCCGAGCTGGTGCTGACGCGCAACCAGCTGCTGGAGATCTCCCGCCGCAACGAGGACACCGAGTTCAAGGTGCCCTTGCAGCGCCTCTCCAACGTCACCGCCGAGCTGCAGGAAGGCGTCATGAAGACGCGCATGCAGCCGATCGGCAATGCCTGGCAGAAGCTGCCCCGCATCGTCCGCGACCTGTCGAGCGAACTCGGCAAGCAGATCGAGCTGGAGATGCATGGTGCCGACACCGAGCTCGACCGCCAGGTGCTCGACCTGATCAAGGACCCGCTCACCCACATGGTGCGCAACTCCGCCGATCATGGCCTGGAGACCCCCGCCGAGCGGCTCGCGTCCGGCAAGGGCGAGCAGGGCACCATTCGGCTGTCCGCCTATCACGAAGGCGGCCACATCATCATCTGCATTGCCGACAACGGCCGCGGCCTCAACACCGAGAAGATCAAGGCCAAGGCGCTCTCCTCGGGTCTCGTCACCGAGGCCGAGCTGGAGAAGATGTCGGAAGCCCAGATCCACAAGTTCATCTTCGCGCCGGGCTTCTCGACCGCGGCCGCCATCACCTCGGTGTCCGGCCGCGGCGTCGGCATGGACGTGGTCCGCACCAATATCGACCAGATCGGCGGCACCATCGACATCAAGTCGGTCGCCGGCGAGGGCTCCTCCGTCACCATCAAGATCCCGCTGACGCTCGCCATCGTCTCGGCCTTGATCGTGGAAGCTGCCGGAGACCGTTTTGCGATTCCCCAGCTCTCGGTGGTCGAGCTGGTCCGCGCCCGCGCCAACTCGGAGCATCGCATCGAGCGCATCAAGGACACCGCGGTCCTCAGGTTGCGCAACAAGCTCTTGCCGCTGATCCACCTGAAGAAGCTGCTCAAGATCGACGACGGCGCGGCTAGCGATCCCGAGAACGGTTTTATCGTGGTCACGCAGGTCGGCAGCCAGACCTTTGGCATCGTCGTCGACGGCGTGTTCCACACCGAAGAAATCGTCGTCAAGCCGATGTCGACGAAATTGCGTCACATCGACATGTTCTCCGGCAACACCATTTTGGGCGATGGCGCGGTGATCATGATCATCGACCCCAACGGCATTGCGAAAGCGCTCGGCGCCGCCGGCTCCTCGGCCCATGACATGGGCGACGAGAACGGCGCCCACCACATCGGCTCGGGCGAGCAGACCACCTCGCTCCTGGTGTTCCGCGCCGGCTCGTCCCAGCCCAAGGCGGTCCCGCTCGGGCTCGTCACGCGCCTCGAGGAGCTGCCGGCCGACAAGATCGAGTTCAGTAACGGCCGCTACATGGTGCAGTACCGCGAGCAGCTGATGCCGCTGGTCGCCATGGAGAGCGTCACCATTGCGAGCCAGGGCGCCCAGCCGATCCTGGTGTTCGCCGATGACGGCCGCTCCATGGGCCTCGTCGTCGACGAGATCATCGACATCGTCGAGGAGCGCCTCAACATCGAGGTCGGCGGCTCGGCTTCCGGCATCCTCGGCTCGGCCGTGATCAAGGGCCAAGCGACTGAGGTGATCGACGTCGGCCACTTCCTGCCGATGGCGTTCGCCGACTGGTTCACCCGCAAGGAGATGAAGCCGTCGATG
>NZ_JACOFR010000047.1 GCF_019455385.1 Bradyrhizobium sp. BR 10289 | reverse complement strand
GGTGTTGGGCAGCAGGACGGATTTCGGCTTGGGAAACATTGAGACGGTCTCGTGACAAGGGCGGGACTGATGCAGCCTTAGCGAATGCCGGGCCGCAGCGGAAGGCGGGAACGGGGCTTATGGCCGATAATTGCGGCAGTTTGGTAACGGGAGAACGCGCCCCTTTTGGCCGCACCATCCGAAAGTTGCAGAACAACCCCATGCACAGTAGCCGCCCGCTTGCGGCTCGGCGCTCGCTGGTTCGACGCAGGGTTTTGACTTGCCGCGCTAAATTGCGCCAAAGGCGCAACGCTGCCGAATTGGGGCGGCAATGAGCCTTTACTGCTCCAGCACCATCTGGCCGTTGGCGTATTCGAAGCGCTTGAGGCGGGACAGGAAGGACAGGCCGAGCAGGTTTTCCGACAGCGCCTCGTCCGGCAGTACCATGGCGTCGACGTCGCGCACCACGAGGCCGCCGACATCGAGCATGGCGATGCGGGTGCGCGCGGCTTTGATGGTGCCGTTGGCGGTGGAGACGGTGGCGTTGTAGTCGCCGCGCGAGGGACGCAGGCCGAAACGGGCCGCCGAGGTCTCGTTCAGCGCCACCACGGAAGCACCGGTATCAACCATGAAGCCGATGCGCTGGCCGTCGATGCGGCCTTCGGTCTGGAAATGACCGCGGCCATCACGGGCGATGTTGAGGGTCCGGCCGCCGGCCGGCGCCGTGGACGCGACCGCCACCATCGTGCGTGGGACCGATGTGGCGGACGCCGAGCTCATCCTGTCCGCCATCTGCGCCATGAAGGTGCCGAGACCGATCATGACGGCCGCGATGATCACAATGTTACGCATCACACCATTTCCGAGCCAACCGCTCGATTTCACCACGCGCCAGCCCGATCCGCGAGCGACGCCGCGGCCGGGCCGGTGTCATTTTGACGAAAAGGATGAGCGGACGGTTAATAAGCCCTCACGTCCCGCGCGGCTTGGCACGCCGGGTCGGCACGGCGCTTGCGGGATCGTCCGGCCAGGGATGGCGCGGATAGCGGCCGCGCAGGTCGGAGCGGACCGCGGCGTAGCTGCCGCGCCAAAAGCCGGGAAGATCGCGTGTCACCTGCACCGGGCGCTGCGCCGGCGACAGCAGCTCCAGCACCAGCGGCACCTTGCCCGCGGCGATCGACGGATGGGTGTTGAGGCCGAACAATTCCTGCAGCCGCACCGCGATGGTCGGCCCCTGCTCGGCCTCGTAGTCGATCGCGAGCACGCTGCCGGTCGGCGCCTCGAAATGCGTCGGCGCCTCGCGATCGAGCCGCGCGCGCATTTCCCAGGGCAGCAGCGCCATCAGCGCGTCCGAGAGATCGCCCGGAGAGACATCCTTCAGCGCGATCTTGTCATAGAGCGCGGGCACCAGCCAGTCGTCGCGGCGCGCGATCAATCCATCGTCGGACAGGTCGGGCCAGCTGTCACCCTCGGCCTTGCGCAAAAACATCACGCGGTCGCGCCATTGCTTTGCGGCCTTCGACCAGGGCAGCCGGTCGAGGCCGGCGGCGATCAAACCATCGGCGAAAATACGTGCGGTTTCTTCCGAGGGCGACACCGCCATTGTCGCCTCGGAAAGTGTGATCGCGTGCAGCACGCGCTTGCGCCGCGCCCGCAGCGCCATCGCGCCGCGATCAAACGAGATCTCGTCCGTGCTCGCGATATGTTCGGCAAAATGCCGCTCGATCTCGGCCTCGGTGATTTGCGCGGCGAGCAGGATGCGGCCGCTCGCGGCGGTGCCGGTCATCTCGCCGATCGCAATATAGGGCGCGCGGGCAAGCGAGGAGGTCTGCTCGACGGCGGCGCCGCGGCCGTTGGCGAGCACAAAGCTGCCATTGCCGCGATTGCGCGCGACGCGGTCCGGAAAGGCATAAGCGAGCATCAGGCCGGTCGAGAGCTCCTCCGGCTGCCCCGCCTTCTCCGAGGCTGCGACCTGCGAGGCCCAGCGCCGGGCGAGATCGCGCGCGCTTGCGGCACGTGGCGAGCGGTCGCGGCGGAACTGATCGCGCCGGTGTTCGAGATCGACGCTGTCGCCTCCTAACCCGCGCTCGGTGATGATGGCCGCGATCTCGGCGGCGGCTTCACCCTCGCCGGCGCGATGCGAATCCACGATCATGCGCGCCAGCCGCGGCGGCAGCGCCAGCGCACGCAGGCTTTTTCCTTCTGCGGTAATGCGGCCGTCAGCATCGAGCGCGTTGAGCTCTTCGAGCAGACTCTTGGCTTCCTTCCAGGCAGGTGCAGGTGGCGGATCGAGGAACGACAGCGCAGAGGGATCGGCGACACCCCATTGCGCGAGATCAAGCACCAGCGAGGAGAGATCGGCGCTCAAGATTTCCGGCTGGGTGTAGGGTGCGAGCGAAGCCGTCTGCGGCTCGTCCCAGAGCCGGTAGCAGACACCCGGCTCAGTGCGGCCGGCGCGGCCGCGGCGCTGGTCCACCGCCGCACGCGCGGCGCGTACGGTCTCGAGCCGGGTGAGGCCGATGTCGGGCTCGTAGCGCGGCACGCGGGCGAGCCCGGAATCGACGACGATGCGGACGCCTTCGATGGTGAGCGAGGTCTCGGCGATCGAGGTCGCCAGCACCACTTTACGCATGCCCTTCGGCGCGGGCGAGATGGCGCGGTCCTGCACGGCGGCATCGAGCGCGCCGAACAGCGGCACGATTTCGATGCTGGTATCCTTCACGCGCTCGGCCAAGAAATTCTGGGTGCGGCGGATTTCGGCGGCGCCCGGCAGGAAAGCCAGCACCGAGCCGCTGTCGGCGCGCAATGCAGAGGCGATCGCATCCGCCATCTGCCGCTCGATCGGTGCATCGGCCTTGCGGCCGAGATAGCGCGTCTCGACCGGAAAGGCGCGGCCTTCACTCTCGACGACGGGCGCATCGCCGAGCAGCTTTGCGACGCGCGCGCCGTCAAGTGTTGCCGACATCACGAGGATGCGTAGGTCCTCGCGCAGGCCGGTCTGCGCGTCGCGCGCCAGCGCCAGGCCCATGTCGGCGTCGAGCGAACGCTCGTGGAATTCGTCGAACAGGATGGCGGCAATACCTGACAATTCAGGATCGTCGAGGATCTGACGGGTAAAAATGCCTTCGGTCACCACCTCGATGCGCGTCGCGCGCGAAATCTTCGAGCCGAAGCGGACGCGGTAGCCGACGGTCTCGCCGGTCCGCTCGCCGAGCGATTTGGCCATGCGGTCGGCACTGGCGCGCGCGGCGATGCGGCGCGGCTCCAGCACGATGATCTTTTTGCCTTTCGCCCAGGGCGCATCGAGCAGTGCCAGCGGCACGCGCGTGGTCTTGCCGGCGCCGGGAGGGGCGACGAGCACGGCGGCGTTGTTGCCCTCCAGCGTGCGCGAGAGGTCGTCGAGCACGGCGTCGATCGGGAGGGGCGTGTCGAAGGTGCGGGGCAAAGAATCATCCGGTCGTCATGCCCGGCCTTGTGCCGGGCATCCACGTTCTTTCACCGGCGAGTGAACAAGACGTGGATGGCCGGGACAAGCCCGGCCATGACGGAATTATGCGGGGTGGTGGATCAGCCCCGCGCCGGCGGACGGCCGACGCTTTCATAGGTGAAGCCGGCGGTGGCCATGTCGGTGGGACTGAAGATGTTACGGAGATCGACGACGACGGGCTGGGCCATGGTCGCCTTCAACCGGTCGAGATCGAGGCCGCGGAACTGGGTCCATTCGGTGACCACGACGACCGCATCGGCGCCTTGCGCGCAGGAATAGGCGTCCTCGCAATAGGTGATGTTGGGCAGCTCGCCCTTGGCCTGCTCCATGCCGACCGGATCGAAGGCTTTCACCTTCGCGCCCATGTCGATCAGGCCCGTGACCAGCGGGATCGACGGCGCATCGCGCATGTCGTCGGTATCGGGTTTGAAGGTGAGACCCAGCACGGCGATGGTCTTGCCGCGCAAGCTACCGCCGAGCGCCTGGCTCACCTTGC
>NZ_JACOFR010000046.1 GCF_019455385.1 Bradyrhizobium sp. BR 10289 | reverse complement strand
ACATCGAGATCGTGTTCACCGGCATGCGGCCGGGCGAGCGCCTGCACGAGATCCTGTTCGCCTCCGAGGAGCCGACCCGCGAGATCGGGGTTGCCGGCATCATGGCGGCGCAGCCGAACGAGCCGCCGATGCAGACGCTGCGCAAATGGATCGCGGCGCTCGAGCAGGCGATCGCGCGCGATGATCGCGCCACGATCAGGACCATCCTGAAGGATGCGGTTCCGGAATTCGGGTCGACCGCGGCCTGACCATGCATCGCGAGACAAGGTCGCCGGCAAGATCGTCGTAACCCCGAGCTTTCGGAGCAAAGATGACCGAACGCAAACCGGTCGCGCTGGTGACGGACGCAAGCGGCTTCGTCGGAAGTCACGTGGCGCCCGCGCACGTGAGTGCGGGCTGGAAGGTCCGCGGCGCGGTGCGCAGCCCCGGGGGGAACCGACGACGAGGTCGTAATCGAGACGATCGGCCCCGATACCGACTGGACGTCTGCGCTCGAAGGCGTCGATGCCGTCGTCCATCTCGCCGCGCGCGTGCACCACAAGCACGAGGAGCACGCGGTCCAGCTCTATCGCAACGTCAACATCGCCGGCACGCTGCATCTGGCGCGCTCCGCGGCGACCGCAGGCGCGCGCCAGTTCATCTTCGTCAGCACCGTGCTGGTGCACGGGCGCAGCAACGACGGCCGCGCGCCGTTCAGCGAGCAGGACATCCTCACGCCCCGCGGTCTCTACGGCATGTCCAAGGCCGCGGCCGAGGCGGGCCTGCGGACGCTCGCGCGCGATAGCGACATGAAGGTCTCGGTGATCAGGCCGCCGCTGGTCTATGGGGCGGGCGCCAGGGGCAATTTCGCGCTGCTGACGCGCGCCGTGCATCTGGGGCTGCCGCTGCCGTTCGGCTCGATCCGCAATCACCGCGCCTTCCTCTCAGCGCAGAACCTGTCGTCGTTCATCGCGCGCCGGCTCGCGCATCCCGACCCCCGCCAGTAATTTCGAGATTTTCCTGGTGGCCGACCGCGAGCAGGTCTCCACCCCTGAATTCATCGAGCGGCTGGCGAGGGCGTTCGGCAAGAGCCCGCGGCTGTTCGGCATGCCGCCGGACCTGCTCGGGACGCTGCTCAGCGTAATCGGCCAGCAGGATACGCACGACAGCTTGATCGGCTCGCTCGAGCTCGACGTCTCCAAGGCGATCGCGACCGGCTGGCAGCCGCAGGTCACGCTCGACGAGGGCCTGCGGCTGGCGCTGTCGGCTCAGCCGCGTTGAAGGCGGGAGAAGCGGCGCAGCAAGATGCCGATCGCGGCCGCGCCCGCGAGCAGCGACACGATCGTGATCGCCGTCGAGCCGGCACGAACGGTGAGGATGGCGAGCCCCGCAAGCATCAGGTTGAGCGCGAACACCTCGCCGATCACCCGCGGTACCGAATAACCGTTGTCGGTCGCGCGCTGATAGAAATGCGAGCGGTGCGCCGACCAGAACTGTTCGCGGCGCGCGACGCGGCGAAACAGCGTGATGGTGGAATCCGCAAGATAATAGCCGGGCAGCAGCAGCGTCGCGGCCGGCTGTCCCTGCCAGGCGAGCTCGAGGAGGCACCATCCGAGCAGGAGGCCGATCGGCAGGCTGCCGACGTCGCCCAAAAACACTTTGGCGACCGGCTTGTTGAACGGCGCGAAGCCGAGCGTGGCGCCGCACAGCGCCGCGGCAAGCAATGCAGCCGGCCATGACAGATCGCCGAGCCAGCCCAGCAGCAGCAGCGCAGCGGTGACCGGCACCACTTCCGCCACCGTCATCAGGTCGAGCCCGTCCATGAAGTTGACGAGGTTCACGAACCAGATTCCGGCAAGGAGGATGAGGCCGCGCTCCAGGGCGAGCGGCAGTGCCGGCACGATGCGCGCGGTCTCGGGTGCGGTGAACACGATTGCACCGACGCACCCCGCCTGCAGCACCAGCCGCACGAGCACCGGCAGCGACAGGATATCGTCGGCAAATCCGACCAGCGCGATCACGATGGTCGCAATGACGAGGATCGGCGGGATCGCGACATTGGCCCAGCCGGCCCATACGCAAGCGACGATGAGCGTCGCCGAGATCACCGCGATGCCTGCGCCTTGCGGGGTCGGGATGCGATGGGAGGACCGCGCGTTGGGCCGCGCCAGCGCATAGCGCTGGAGCAGGGGGCGGCTGGTCCAGGTGACGGCGGCCGCGATCAGCGCGGCGATCGCAACGGCAAGCAGCGAGGGCATGGCGACGAGCGCGTCGGTGGCTGCGCTCACTCCTGCACCTCCGGCACTCCCAGCTGCGCCGAGCCCTGCGCGGCCTTCTCCGCGCTGAGGACCCAGACCAGGCCGCCGAACGCGCCGACGATGAACGAGACCGCACCGAATAGCAGCGAGATGTTGACGCCTTCATTGGACGCGAGCCCGGCGAAGCCGAAGGCGAGGCCCATGGTGGCCTCGCGGACGCCCCAGCCGGCGATCGAGATCGGCATCAAGGTGATCAGCATGACCGGCGGAATCAGCAGGAAGATCTGGCCGAAGCTGACCGGCGCTGCGATCGCCTGCACCACGCACCAGGCGATGACGACGGCGAGCACGTGATTGACGACCGACAGGATCGCCACCACAGGTCCTCGCGTGGCATTGAACATCACGCGGTTGGCGATCGCGGCACAGGCGTGAAGGTGATGGGTGGCCCACCAGGTCTTCAGCCACGGCCATTTCAGTGCGCCGAAGATCAGGAAGCCGACGCCGCCGGCGAGCGCGACGAGGTCCAGCAGCAGCAGCGCCGAGCGCCCGTGCGGATCGGTGATGAGCCGGTAGCTCCAGGGCAGGCTCGCGCCGATGACGATCGCAAGTGCGACGAGGCCGATGGCGCGATCGACGAAGATCGAGTAGGTGGCCGCACGCCATCCGGCGCCCGCGCGCGCAACCAGCCACAGCCGCACCGCATCGCCGCCGATCGCGGACGGCAGGGTCTGGTTGAAGAACGACCCGATCACGTTGTAGCGCATGGCACGGCCGAGCTCGAGCGGTGCGCCGCATTCGGCGCTGATCTCGCGCCAGCGCAGCACGCCGACGAAGATCTGCAGGAACGTGACTGCGATCGCCATCGCGATCCAGAACAGGCTGGACGTGCTGAAGCGCGACAACAGTTCGGTCAGGTCGACCTTGCGCAGCGCCAGATAGAGCAGCGCTGCGGAAATCAGGATCTTGGCCGTCGACAGCAGGATTCGGCGCATCTCGCCCGCGTGGGTTTTGCGAAGAATTGAGGCAACCCGACGCGAGGCGCCGAATTCGGCCGCTTTGGTATGGTTTTGGTGCCGATCTTGCAATAGCTGTCTCTCGGGCTATTGCGACCCCCTCAAAAGCGGCTAAACAGGCGCCGCGGGCGAGGTATCCCTTGGGAACAGGATGACGGATCAGGCGATTTTGGTCACGGGGGCCGCCGGCTTCATCGGATTTCACGTCGCCCGGCAGCTTCTGGCCGAAGGCCGGCCCGTGATCGGGCTCGACAATCTCAACCTCTATTACGATCCGGCGCTGAAGCAGGCCCGGCTGGAACTGCTGCAGAACGATTCCGGCTTCTCCTTCGTCAAGGCTGACCTTGCCGACCGCGAGACCATCGCGGCGCTGTTTGCGCGGCACCGGTTCAGGGAGGTCGTGCATCTGGCCGCCCAGGCCGGCGTGCGCCACTCGATCGAGCAGCCGCAGGCCTATGTCGATTCCAATCTGGCGGGCTTTCTCAACGTGCTGGAGGGCTGCCGCAACAACGGCTGTCGTCATCTCGTCTACGCTTCGTCATCCTCCGTTTACGGCGCCAACACGAAACTGCCATTTGCCGTCAAGGACCGCACCGATCATCCCGTCAGTTTCTACGCTGCGACCAAGAAGGCGAACGAGCTGATGGCGCAGTCCTACAGCCATCTCTACCGGCTCCCGGTCACCGGCTTGCGCTTCTTCACCATCTACGGTCCCTGGGGACGGCCCGACATGGCCATGTTTCTGTTCGTGAAGGCCATCCTGGCGGGCCAGCCGATCCGGCTGTTCAATCACGGCCAGATGCGCCGCGACTTCACCTATATTGACGACGTCACCCGTGTGGTGTCCAAGCTGATCGATCGGGTGCCCGCAGACGATCCGGCCGCGGCAAATGCGCCGTCCAGGATCTACAATGTCGGCAACCACCACCCGGAGGAGCTGATGCATGTCGTCGGACTTCTGGAGCAGGAACTGGGTCGGACGGCGATCAAGGAATTGCTGCCGATGCAGCCGGGAGACGTCTTGGAAACGTTCGCGGATGTCGAGGATCTGATGCGCGACACCGGCTTTGCACCGTCAACGCCGATCGCACTCGGGGTTCGGAATTTTGTCACTTGGTACCGGGACCATTACAAGGTTTGAGATGACGATGGACAAACGCATTATCCCCCTGATCATGTGCGGCGGCGCCGGCACG
>NZ_JACOFR010000045.1 GCF_019455385.1 Bradyrhizobium sp. BR 10289 | reverse complement strand
GGATCACCTTGGCGGATGCGGGACGCGCGAATGCGCAAGCGGCCTACGTGCCCGGCGAGGGCACGATCCTGCCGCGCAATGCCGAAGACATCGCCTGGTCCGAGTACAACCATCATTGGGCCGGAATGTTCGTGGTGCTGATCGGACTGCTGGCGCTGGTCGAGCATTTTCGCTGGGGCCGATGGGCGCGGCACTGGCCGTTGCTGTTTCTCGGCATGGCGGCCTTCCTGTTCTTCCGCGCCGACGAACAGGCCTGGCCGCTCGGGCCGGCAGGCTTCTTCGAATCGCTCCGCGATCCCGAGGTCGCCCAGCATCGCATCTTCGTGCTGCTGATCGCCGTGTTCGGCATCTTCGAGTGGCGCGTGCGCCTGCGCGGCAAGGCCGGGCCGGCAGCGCTGGTGTTTCCGCTGGTGACGGCGCTCGGCGGGGCGTTGCTGCTGACCCATTCCCACGCGATCGCCAACATTAAGGACCAGCTTCTGATCGAGATGAGCCACACGCCGCTGGCGCTGTGCGGCGTTCTCGCCGGATGGGCGCGCTGGCTCGAATTGCGCATGGACGGCCGCGTCCGCCAGGTCGCGGCCTGGGTCTGGCCGGTCGCCTTCCTCCTGGTCGGGCTGATCCTGCTGGATTACCGCGAAGCCTGATCGCGCCGGCCGCCCTTCACGAGCCCGTCGGACTCCGGATCGCCGCGCCGGCATCGATCGTCCGCGCATGCAGGCGACGGTCGGCGGGACGCGCGACCAGCAAATACAGCACCAATGCGAGCAGCGAGGTCGCGGCCATCACCGCGGTCATCGAGAGCGCGGTGTGTCCGTCGAAGCGAACCGCAACGAGCCCGCTCGTGACGGCGCCCGCGATCAGCTGAATGCTGCCGGCCGCGGCGCTGACGGCGCCGGCGATGTCGGGCAAATGCTGCATCGTCGCGCTCATCACGTTCGGCACGCTGAGGCCGAAGCCGAGCGCCACCGCCATCAGCAGCGCGACGACGAGCCCGACCGGCATCCAGCCGGCCAAGGTCATTGCGAGCAGGACGACGCTGGCCGCCGAGGACAGCGTCAGCCCGATGGTGAGCATGTGGCTCGAGGATATTCCCCGCCGGCCGAGCTGGCCGTCGAGGAAGGCGCCGGCCATCACCGAGGCCGAGCAGGCGCTGAAGATCAGCCCGTATTGCGCAGGGTTCAGCCCCACCGCGCCGACGAAGAACAGCGAGGCGCCGGTGACATAGGCAAATACCGTCGCGCCGCCCGCGGCGCCCACCAGGATGTAAGCGAACGATACCGGATGCGTCAGCACCCGGCGATAACTGTCGATCACGGCTGACGGCACGTGGCGGCCGGATGATGCCTCCGCCGCGGTCTCGGTGAAGCGAAACATCACCACTACCAGCAGCATGAAGCCGATCGCGGCCTGGGTCGCATAGATCGACTGCCAGCCGGCGGCCGCCAGCAGGGCGGCACCCGCCGTCGGCGCGATCACGGTCGCGACATTGACCGCGACCATGACGCTGGCGATCTTGCCACGCGCGGCGTCGCCGTCGAAGAGATCGCGGATGATGGCGAAGGTCGTCGCCGTCGCAGCGGCGCCAACGCCCTGAAAGAAGCGGCACACCAGCAGGAGCGGCAGCGAGGTGGCAAGCGCACAGCTGACGCTGGCGGCGATGAACAGCGCAAGGCCGAACGCCAGAACCGGCTTGCGGCCGATGCGGTCCGAGACCGGCCCGTAGATCAGCGGTGCGGTCGCAAGGCTCAGCATGAAGGCGCTCATCGTCAGCCCGACATCCGATGCGCTGGCGCCGAGCGTGGCGCCGGTCGCCGCCAGCGCCGGCAGGTTGATGTCGATGCCAGAATAGGGCACTGCGGCGAGGGCGCCGAGCAGCAGCGTGAAGGCAAAAGTATCTGGCTCTAATCGCATGGACGATGATCCGATGAGGTGTGAGGGAGTTTTCGGCGGCGGTGGAGCGCGCATGTCCCGCGCTCCACCGCGTCCTTTAGCTGCGGATCAGGCGCGGCGGTTGGCGCGCCGTCCCTGGCTCGCGGCGGCGGCGCGCAGGCGTGACACGTCGGTCTCGTCGGTGACGAGCTCGCCGATAATCCGGAGAATTTCCGCCCGCGTGTCGATCCCGGCGTACTCGTCCGCGATCTGCGTGGCCCGCAACTGATAGCGCGGCTGGTCGAGCACCGCCCGCACCGCGTTGCGGATCGCCTCCGGCGTCGGCTCGTTGGTCGCGAGGTCGATGCCAACGCCGGACCAGGCGACCCGCGCGTTGACGTCGGCCTTGTCCTCGGTCAGCCCCGCCGTGACCAGCGGAACGCCGAAGCTCAAGGCCTGGTTGACGCTGCCATAGCCGCCATTTGTGACGAGCACGTCGACCTTCGGCAGCAGCCATTCGAACGGCAGATAGCGGGCGAGGCGCGCATTCGACGGCACCTTGCCGGGGATGGCGTTGACCGGCCGGCCGCCCGCGGTCGCGACCACCAGGATGTCGGGCTCGTCGGCAAGCGCGGCCAGCGTCGGGGCGACCAGCAGGTTGAAATTGTGGTTGGCCACCGTTCCCTGCGTCACTAGGACGACCTTGCGCGAACCGTCGAGGTCTTCGGCCCAGGACGGCAGCGGCACCTGGTTGGGGATGATCGGCGGCGTGCCGACAAAGTGCACGGAGGACGGGACCTCGCGCGGAAACTCGAAGCTCGGCACCGACAATTGCATATAGGCATCCGCGAGCGCGACCACCGCATGGAACAGCGGCATCGAGATCGGCCCGACGCCGAGCGCCTTCAGCGCGCGGTTCAGTCGCAGCGACACCGGCTCATTGACCGCCGCATCGAACTCCCGTGCCTTGGCAGCGTATTGATCGCGCTCCTCGGGGCTCCTGGCCGGCGGCAGGCCCAGGAAGTTTGGTGCACCGTCTTCGCGCGCCCAGTGCAGGAAAGAGGTGCCGCAGAGTGCAATGGGCGGCCGCTGCGAGCGCGGTCCGAGCAGCATCGGCAACACCCCGAACAGCATGTCGTCGGCGAGGATGATGTCAGCGGGGAAGTCGCGGAGCGACTGCAGCAGTCCCTGGTGCTGGTCCGCAATGGAATCGACGAACAGGCGCTCCAGGGCCACGCGAAACCATTCCAGCCCGGGTGGGATCGTCTTGAGTTCGGGGAACCTCGAGAATACGTCGTTCGGGTCGAAGTCCACGTTCTCCGGGAGGGGAATGAACTTGACGCCGCTGGCCTCGACACGGGCGCGGAAGGCGGTGCCCGTCATAAAGGCGATCTCATGACCTTCGGCGGTCAGGATCCGCGTGATTGCCAGCATCGGATTGAGATGACCGGTCGCTGGTGTCGAAGCGATAAGAATCTTCATGGGAGATGACCTCTTGATGATCGATGCACGGTTGCCACAGGGCAGCCGCTCGCGTGAGCAAGAGGGACTTGATGGGATCGCCGTTACACCGAGGCTTCCGACGGCCATCAAATGGTTACGTCGGCAACGCATCGTGGCGCGGTCAAGGCCGTGATCGACGACGCCGATATTCAAGGCCGGCAGCGAGGCCAGCGCCGCCAGGAAAGCATTACATTTGTAACGCGAGCATCCGCCGGTGAAACGGCGCAGTAATGCCGCGTCCGTAATCCGGCGGCGTGCCGCGGACATTCAACGGCGATTTGGCCGAAGGCAATTATTGACGCCCGGGATATCGCGCGGCTTTGACCGTGCAGATTTGTTTGAGGGGTACGCCATGCAGGATGTTGTCGCCCTGGCGACGATGGTTGCTCTCATCGCGCTTCTGGTCTGGCTCGGCGTTCGCGCCTTGCAGGCACATTATCGTGTGGTGAGGTGGGGCGGCGTGGGACTGGTGGCCGTGCTGGCCATCGCGGTCTCGGGCTTCGGCGCGCTGACGGCGGTAGGCATCGTCAAGCAGCATACCCGTTCGGCGCCGGTCCCCGATCTCAAGGTCGAGGCGACGCCGCAGCAAATCGCGCGCGGCCGGGCGATCGCCGACGGTTTTTGCGCCGGATGTCATTCGAACAGCGGCGTGCTGTCGGGCGGCGGCGATGTCGGCCGTGATCTGCCGCTTCCGATCGGCTCCTTCGTCCCTGGGAATCTCACGCCCGCCGGCGCGTTGAGATTCTGGTCCGACGGCGAGATCTTTCGCGCCATTCGCAATGGTGTCGACGCGCAAGGGCGATGGCTCGCGATCATGTCCTTCACCAATGCCGGCCGGCTGAGCGACGACGACATCAAGGCGGTGATCGCGTATATCCGCAGCCTGCCCGCGACAGGCGAGGCGACGCGGGATCCGCCGGATCGGTTCAGCGTGCTGGGTCTTGCGATGCTGGGCGCCGGGATGCTGCCGGATGCCAAGCCCGTGTTCACCGGCGTGATCATCGCGCCGCCAAAGGCGCCGACGGCGCGCTATGGCAGGTATCTCTTATCCTATCAGGACTGCCGCGAATGCCACGGCAAGGATCTCACCGGCGGCGAGCCCGGCCAATTGCCGCCGCTCGGGCCCGACCTCACCATCGTCAAGGGCTGGAGCCAGGCACAGTTCATCGCCACCATGCGCACCGGTGTCGATCCGAACGGACATCGGCTCGAAGATCAAATGCCGTGGCGGCCGATCGGGCGGATGGACGACGACGAGCTGGCTGCGATCTATCAGTACCTCGCGGGCCTCCCGCACACCTGACCCATCGTGGCGGATGATCGCGTGCGGACGGCCTTGCCCGGCCGCACATGCGCGTCGATGACGCCGCGTTGCGCAGGATCGTGCGGCGGGAAAATCTGGCAGGAAATTCTCGCAGCCGATCGCGCACGCCGAACAGCCCTTCGTCATCGACGCGCGATGACGCGGCTTGCGCACTGGAAATCGCCCCAAAGTAGCATTAGCTCGCATCACAATGCTTCACGTCTGCGACATCCTGCGGACTTGGCCGCAGAAATACCGGCTTATGGCGTCATCACAACATCATGGACAGCGGCGGCGCATGCCGACCTTTTTCGCTGTCCCTGATACTAATCTGAGTGATTGCCGAACTTGAGCGTGACCCGGTTGGTGACGGCAGTTTGAGAGAGAAGTATGCTTGCTGATGTTGGCCACATCGTCGTCGTCGACGACGATCCTACCTTGCGACAGATGGTGATCAGATATCTTGAGGAGCACAACGTGCCGACCAGGGCGGCCTCCAACAGGGCCGAACTGAATCACTATCTCGAAGCCGGTCAGCCCAGCCTGATCATTCTCGACCTCCGGCTTGGCCAGGAGGACGGTCTGGATTTGCTGCGCGAGATCCGGTCGCATTCCGACGTGCCCGTCATCATTACGACCGGCCACCGTCCCGATGAAATCGACCGGATCGTCGGGCTCGAGCTCGGCGCCGACGACTACATCATCAAGCCGTTCTCCCTGCGGGAGCTGCTGGCGCGCGTGCGGGCGGTGTTGCGGCGGCAGGAGATGGGCCGCGCCGCGCGCGCCCGCGATCCCGAGCGCGGCGGCTATCGCTTCAATGGATGGAAGCTGGAGCGGCGCGGTCGCAAGCTGATCGATCCCAACGAAGCGCCGGTGCCGCTCAGCAAGGGCGAGTATGCGCTGTTGCTGGCCTTCCTCGAGGCGCCGCAGCGACCTTTGACCCGCGAGCACCTGCTTCAGGCGACCCGCATTCACGAGGACATTTTCGATCGCAGCATCGACGTTCAGGTGCTGCGGCTGCGGCGCAAGCTGGAGACCGATCCGAGCGCCCCGCGCGTCATCCAGACCGAGCGCGGTGTCGGCTATATCTTCGCGGTTCCCGTAGATCCGTTCTAAATCGCCGGGCTCATGCGCCTGCAAAAATGCCACCGCCGGATTGCAACTGTAACAGCTTTGCCGGCGGTGGTGATCTCGGTGTAACGGCCTGTATGCAGATTGCCTCCTACCAACAGCGTGTGGGAGATTTACGATGAAAGCGCAGTCTCACAATGTAGCCCGTGTTGTCCGCCTGAACATCACCGAGCCCGACGACCCCGGCTGGCTCGCACTGTCCGATGGCCGAGCATTTGTCCGTCTCGGCTTTGACCGCAGCGGGATGCAGAACTTTGCAGACAAGGGCGTTGCGGACATCGGTTCGCAGCCGGCGCGGCCTGACGCGGAGCCGGAGCGGAGCGCCGACTCGTTCTGGTGGGAGCTGCTCTTTGGCATGATGGAAGGCTTCGCCCTCTATGGCGCGGCGTTGCATCCGACGGCCGCGATGCCGGTTCACGCCATCCTTGCGGCCACCAGGGATCGCCAGGGGCAACTTGACGTCAGCGAACTGCCGGAGCCGGTGCAGGACAATGCCGGCGCGAAGGCCGGCTGTAACGGCAATGTGGTCGAGCTCGACCGCCTGCAGCTGCGCGAGGCACAGCCGGCGCGACGCTGGAATTGGCTGCGTGCGGTGGGTGAGACGGTGGCAGCATTGTCGGCGCAGCTGCGTCGCGAGCGCGAGATCGGACGGGCGGTTGCGGCTCTCCAGGAGCTCGACGACCGGACGCTGCGCGATCTTGGAATCGCCTGCCGTTCGGAGATCGAATGGACCGTGAGGTACTGCCGTGATTGCTGATGCGTTCTATCTTGCTCTCGCCGGACTCGATCTCTGCCACGCCGCGGGCCGCTTGTTGCTCTCGAGCAGGTTCGACACCGGCGTGCTCGGCCTCCGCCTGCGGATCTGGTGGCGGCCGCATTCACGAAACCATCGCGCCTCGATCAAAAGCCCTTGAACGGATGCAGCTGATTTCGTTTCGACCCCCATATGGTTGATAGTGCGACCATTGACTGGATTTAGCGGAGCCGGGCCAGGCGCCGGCTATCGGGGCGGCATCATCGCGATTTGCGCGGTGCTGCTGTGCGGTGTGGAAGTCACGCCCGCACCGTCGCAACCGCCGCCGCCGCCGGTTGCACTGGACCGCGGCGAACCGATCACCCCAATTCCCTCGGCGCCTGCCGTCGACCCGCTCAAGGCCGCGCTCGGCGAAAAGCTGTTCGGCGACCGCCGGATGTCGCACGACAACTCGCGTAGCTGCCAGTATTGCCACGATATCGCGACCAATGGCGCCAGCCAGAAGCGGCACGATGTCGGTCTCGACGGCGCGGAGATGGCGCTCAACTCGCTCACCGTCTTCAACTCGACGCTCAGCTTTCGTTTCGGCTGGGAAGGAAAATTCCGCACCGTCGAGGCCGATATCAGTGCATCGCTGGAAAGCCCGCGAACCATGGGCAGCAGTGCGGTGGAGATTGCCGCCAAGCTCGATGCCGACCTGGACATGCGCGGCCGCTTCATGGCGGCCTATGGCCGCCGTCCGGAAGGCGACGATGTCGTCGACGCGTTGGCAAACTTTCAGCGCACGCTGCTCACGCCGGGCAGCAGGTTCGACCGCTGGCTCCAGGGCGAAGAGACGGCGCTGTCGGCGGACGAGCTGGCCGGATACCGCCTGTTCAAGTCGCTGGGCTGCTCAGCCTGCCACCAGGGCGTCAATGTCGGCGGCAATCTGTATGAGCGGCACGGCATCTTCCATCCGCTGGCCTCGCCCGAGCCGAAGATCCTGCGGGTGCCGAGCCTGCGCAACGTCGCGACCACGCCGCCGTATTTTCATGACGGCAGCGCGCCGACGCTCGATGACGCCGTTCGCAAGATGGCGATGGCCCAGCTGAACGCGACGCTGACGGACCAGCAGGCCAAGGTGCTCGTCGCCTTCCTGAACACGCTGACCGGGACCTATCGCGGCACGCCGGTCGGAGGCTCGCCGTGAGATCCGCTCCGCTCGTTGCCGGCGTCGCCTTCACGCTCGCGCTTCTCACCTGGCTCCTGCTCAACGGGCTGAACGTCAATTCGGCGCGTTACGACACCCAGTTGCAGGCGCTCGGCGATTTCACCCGGTTCGAGCGCGGGATGACCAGGGAGGTTCTCATCGCGCGCGCCGGCCTCTCGCGGAATTATGACGGGCTGGTGAGGATGGTGAATGCCTATGACGATGCCTTGACGCGGCTGCGCAATACCGCGGGCCTCGACGACGAGCAGACCCTGGCGATCGACGTGCTGGCGGTGCGGGCCAGCCGGCAGGAGAGCCTGATCGAACGGTTCAAGAGCAGGAACGCGCTGCTCCAGAACTCCTTTGCCTATTTCGCGCTGTTCAGCGACAGGCTGGCCGAAACTGGCTCCCGGCCGGTGGTGACGGCCGCCTCCGCATTGGCGGCCGCGATGCTGCGCCTGACGCTCGATACCTCGGACGCCGCGGCGCGCCAGGTCGAGGACCGTCTCGAGGACCTCGCGCAATTGCAGGCGTCGCCGGCGGAGCAGGACTCGGTCCGGGCGCTGCTGACCCATGGACAGATGCTGCATGACCTGCTGCCCGATATCGACACCATCCTGAAGGCGTTGGTTGCCGATTCCAACAACCGCGAGCAGGATGTCATGCTGGCGCTCATCCAGAAACGGCAGCTCGCCGCGCGCGCCTCGGCGCGCAACACCCGGTTGCTCCAGTACATCACCTCGCTGCTGCTGCTCTCCGGCATCATCTATTTCGGCATGCTGCTGCGCAAGCGGGCCATGATGCTGCGCCGGCGCGCGACGTTCGAGCACGCCATCGCCAGTATCTCGATGCTGTTCATCAATTCGAGCAACGAGCGGATCGCCACGGATGTCGAGATGGCGCTGCATCAGCTCGCCGGTTACATCGGCGCGGACCGGGCCTATTTCGCCTGTGTGGTCGGAAGCACGATGCACACCTACCGATGGTCTCGCGACGGCGTCACGTTCGAGCCGGGCTGGCCGGAGCGGCTGCTCGGCCTTGCGCC
>NZ_JACOFR010000044.1 GCF_019455385.1 Bradyrhizobium sp. BR 10289 | reverse complement strand
GGGTCCCGGCTCTGCGCAGCAGCGTTTCACGCTGCAGCGCGTCCGGGACACGAAAACTCAAACTTCCCGTCGGCTCAAGAACGCCAGCCGCTCGAACAGGTGCACATCCTGCTCGTTCTTCAGAAGCGCGCCGTGCAGCGGCGGGATCAGTTTGCGCGGGTCGCGCTCGCGCAGCTGCTCGGCGCTCATGTCCTCGTTGAGCAGCAGCTTGAGCCAATCCAAGAGCTCGGACGTCGACGGCTTCTTCTTCAGCCCGGGCACCTCGCGGACCTCGAAGAAGATGCGCAGCGCCTCTTCCACCAGGCGCTTCTTGATGCCGGGGAAGTGGACGTCGACGATCCGGCCCATCGTGTCGGCGTCGGGGAATTTGATGTAGTGGAAGAAGCAGCGGCGCAGGAAGGCGTCCGGCAGCTCCTTCTCGTTGTTGGAGGTGATGATCATGATCGGGCGCTGCTTGGCCTTGATCGTCTCGCCGGTCTCGTAGACATGGAATTCCATGCGGTCCAGCTCGAGCAGCAAATCGTTCGGGAATTCGATGTCGGCCTTGTCGATCTCGTCGATCAGCAGCACCGGGCGCTGCTCGGCGGTGAAGGCCTCCCACAGCTTGCCGCGCTTGATGTAGTTCTTGATGTCGGACACCCTGGCATCGCCGAGCTGGCTGTCGCGCAGGCGCGACACCGCGTCGTATTCGTAGAGGCCCTGCTGCGCCTTGGTGGTGGACTTGATGTGCCAAGTCAAAAGCGGCGCGTTCAGCGCCTTGGCCACTTCCTCGGCCAGCACCGTCTTGCCAGTGCCGGGCTCGCCCTTCACCAGGAGCGGGCGCTCCAGCACGATCGAGGCATTGACGGCGACCTTGAGATCGTCGGTCGCAACATAGTCCTTGGTGCCGGTAAATTTCATTGCGCGTCCTTGTTGATCGTCGGCCAGAACAGCACTCCGGTCCCGACATGGGAACGGCCGCGCATGGCGGCCGTTCCTGGTTCGGTCAGGCTTTCAGACCCGTCTTATCAGCGAAAGGATCACCAGCACAATCACCGCGCCGATGGTGGCGTCCACGATGGCGCCGAACGTGCCGGTGGCCAGCTCGATATGCAGCTGCGGCAACACCCAGCTCGCTACCAGCGCGCCGATGATGCCGACCACGATGTTGCCGATCAGCCCAAATCCCGCCCCGTGGACAATCTTGCCCGCGAGCCAGCCCGCGATCGCGCCGATGATCAGTGCTGCGAGAATTCCCATTGCAAACGTCCCCAAAACAACCCCTTGAGATGGCCAATTCTAGAGCAAAAAGCCCGTGGGTCCACGTTGAATTGGTTCGCCGACGCGCGTGGTTCACCTCTCCCCAGCGGGGAGAGGTCGATTTGCGCAGCAAATCGGGTGAGGGGGCGCCAGCCCCACGAGAGAGCAAGACCCCTCACCCGGCGCTTCGCGCCGACCTCTCCCGATGGGAGAGGTGTGAGACCGACGACGCGGCGATCGGCACCGCCCCTTGACGTTGGCCCTCCGACGGGCAATCTGTCACTCATGTTCCTGCAATTCTTCACCTCCCTGCGCGATGCGCAGGTCCCCGTGACGCTGCGCGAATACCTCACGCTGATGGAGGCGCTCGACGCCGACCTGTCGGATTATTCGGTCGAGAATTTCTACTATCTGTCGCGTGCCTCGCTGGTGAAGGACGAGCGCAATCTCGACAAGTTCGACCGCGTCTTCGGCACGGTGTTCAAGGGGCTGGAAAGCCTGCTCGACGCCATGGAGAAGGCGGAGATCCCCGAGGAGTGGCTGAAGAAGCTCGCCGAGAAGTACCTGTCGGAAGAAGAGAAGAAGCAGATCGAGGCCATGGGCTGGGACAAGCTCATGGAGACCTTGAAGAAGCGGCTCGAGGAGCAGAAGGGCCGGCACCAGGGCGGCTCGAAATGGATCGGCACCGCAGGCACCTCGCCCTTCGGCGCGCACGGCTACAATCCGGAAGGCGTCCGCATCGGCCAGGAGAAGAACCGCAACAACCGCGCCGTGAAGGTGTGGGACAAGCGCGAGTTCAAGGACCTCGACGGCAATGTCGAGCTCGGCATCCGCAACATCAAGGTGGCGCTGCGCCGCCTGCGCAAATTCGCGCGCACCGGCGCGCCCGACGAGCTCGATCTCGACACCACCATCCGCGAGACCGCCAATCACGGCTATCTCGACGTCCACATGCGTCCCGAGAGGCGCAATGCGGTGAAGCTGCTGGTGTTCTTCGACATCGGCGGCTCCATGGATTCGCATATCGAACAGGTCGAGGAGCTGTTCTCGGCGGCGAAGAGCGAGTTCAAGCACATGGAGTATTTCTACTTCCACAACTGCCTCTATGAAGGCGTATGGAAGCAGAACAAGCGCCGCTTCACCGACCGCACGCCGACCTGGGACGTGCTGCACAAATACGCGCACGACTACAAGGTCGTATTTGTCGGCGACGCCTCGATGTCGCCTTACGAGATCATGGTGCCCGGCGGCTCGGTCGAGCACGTCAACGAGGAGCCCGGCTCGGTCTGGCTCGACCGCATCATCCGCACCTACCCGCATACGGTGTGGCTGAACCCGGTCGCGCAGAAGCACTGGGACTATTCGGAATCCACCACCATCATCAAGCGCATCTTTGCGAACCGCATGTATCCGATCACGATCGAAGGTCTGGAGAATGCGATGAAGGAATTGACGCATTGATGTCCCCCGTCATTCCGGGGCTCGCGAAGCGAGAACCCGGAATCCATCGGGCCGCAGCGCATGTAGAGAAATGGATTCCGGGCTCGATGCTGCGCATCGCCCCGGACTGACGAGAAGAGGGAGATACAAAATGCCCCAAAACATCACCCGCGGCATCAAGCAGCTCTGCGACGAGGCCAATGCCGAGATCGAGACGCTCTCGGCCAAGGACGCCATCGAGATCTCCAAGAATGGCGACGTCGTCATCGTCGACATCCGCGACCCCCGCGAGATCGAGCGCGACGGCCGCATCCCCGGCGCGTTCGCCTGCACCCGCGGCATGCTGGAATTCTGGATCGATCCGCAGAGCCCGTATGCGAAGCCGATCTTCCAGGAGGACAAGAAGTTCGTGTTCCACTGCGCCGGCGGCCTGCGCTCCGCGCTCGCCGCCAAGACCGCGCAGGACATGGGCCTCAAACCCGTGGCCCACATCGCCGGCGGCTACGCCGCCTGGCGCGATGCCGGCGGCCCGACGGAAGCGTGGGAGCCAAAGAAGAAGGGGTGAGGGCCTCGCGCTCTCCACTCGTCATTCCGGGGCGCGCGAAGCGCGAGCCCGGAATCCATTCATCCACCAACTCTGCCGCACGATGGATTCCGGGTTCGTGCTGCGCACGCCCCGGAATGACAAGGAACTAGTAGCATGGCCACCGACCCCCTCGTCTCCACCGATTGGCTCGCCGACCACATCGGCGATGCCAACGTCAAGATCCTCGACGCCAGCTTCAAGCTGCCGGGCGTGCTGCCGCTGCCGAAGGATGATTATCTCGCCGCGCATCTGCCGGGCGCTGTGTTCTTCGACGTCGATGCGGTGTCGGACCATTCCAATCCGCTGCCGCACATGTATCCGAGCGCCGAGCAGTTCGGCCGCGATGTCGGCAATCTCGGCATCTCCAACGCCGACACCGTCGTGCTCTACGATGCCGGCGGCTGGGTCGCAGCGCCCCGGGCGTGGTGGATGTTCCTGGCCTTCGGCCACGGCAATGTGCGCATCCTCAATGGCGGGTTGAAGAAGTGGCGCGCCGAGGGGCGCCCCGTGGAGAGCGGCGAGGTGAAGCCGAAGCCTGCCACGTTCAAGGCCAGCTACGATCCGAAGCGCGTGCGCAGCATGCAGCAGCTTGTCGCCAACGTCGAAAGCCGTGCCGAGCAGGTGATCGACGCGCGCGCCGCCGAGCGTTTCGAGGGCCGCGCGCCCGAGCCGCGCGCGGGCATCCGCTCCGGCCACATCCCCGGCGCCCGTAACGTGCCCTACAATCAGCTGTTCGACGCGGCGACCGGCACGATGAAGCCGCTCGAGGATCTGCGCGCCGCCTTCGCGAGCGCCGGCGTCAAGCTCGATGCGCCGATCGTGACCAGCTGCGGCTCCGGCGTCTCCGCCGGCGTGCTGACGCTCGCGCTCTATCGCTTAGGCGTCACTGATACGGCGCTCTATGACGGCTCGTGGTCCGAATGGGGCCAGGAGGGCGGCCCGGCGATTGCGACCGGGCCGGCGTGACGGCTCAATTTTGAAGCAAGATCACCGCGTGCGTGTCGTCGCGAGCGTCTGCTGCGGCTGGCCGAACGGGTCGAGCGCCTGGTTGACCTGCTGAGGCGGCGGACGCCGCACGATGCGGTGACGCTTCTTCGGCTTGCTGGCGCGCGGCTTGGGCGCGGCGCTGGCGGCCTTTGGCTTCGCCGGCACAAGTTCGTTCAGCGCAGCCGTCCTGGCCGCTGCAATGTCGGTCACACGGGACGCCAGCGCCGGCGTCGCGGTTCGAGGAACATCTGGGACAGTCACCGCCGGAACGGGTGGCGTCATCGTGATCGAAGCCGTCGTGTCGGCCGGGGTGAGTGTGTCCGCAGGGGCCAAAGGTGCAGCCTCGCTTCTGGCTGGCTCAGCGACCGGCGCTTCGGCGGTGGATGGAGCCGGCGCCGAAGCCGGCTCGATGGCAGCAAGCTGGGGCTGAGGCTGGGCTTCGAGCGTCACCGCGGCCATCTGCTCAGGCCCGGTTGCCACCGCGGGCAGCCCGATGCTCGGGACTTGCTCGGCGGGCATCGCAGGCGTCGCCGCTTCGGTGATCGGCTCGACGCGGAGCGCGGCAAGCACCGGCTGGGCCGGCTCGGGGCTCTGCGCGAACACCTGCTCCTGCGGGCCGTTCCGCCAGGACGGGTTGCTGACATACTGCTCGTGGCTCGCCCGCAGCAGCGAGGCGGCGCCTAGGCCGAACACCAGGATGGAGGTAGACAGCAGGATCGCGGCAAGCAGGAAGCGAAAGCCGGGAAGCATTGACGGGTTACGAATTTCCGCCCCGGCGGCGCGGAGGCCAGGGCCCAAGAGCCATCTGAACGCGGTGACGGTACTGGTTGCCGCGTTCGCCACGCAGCGGTTCAAGCTCAAAGCGGAGGCGAATCAGGCTGATTCGACCATATCGCAACGTCTTCGCGCCGTTCCGTAAAAATCGGGGTGGGTGACTCCGGCAATCTACGGCGTGATGCGATTTCCGCCCCGTGATGCAACGGAGCAACTGTGTGCGATTGCATCACAAATCGCTAAATCAGGCACAAATCAGCCGGTTACGTCTTGAATGTGCCGCTATCTTCGGTCATCTGGCCGTTAACGGTCCGGACGGGGCCCGGGGACTATACAAGAGCGATGATGATCAAACATTTTCTGACGATATGCGCTGCCGCAACAGTCGCTGCGGCGGGAACCTCGTTCGCACAGGCCCAGAGCTATCCGGTCCAGCAGGCGCCGAGCTATGGCGCGCCGGCCGAATATCGTCCCGGCGACCGCACCCCCAATTTCGACGCGCTGGACGACGACGACGACGCGATGCCGCAGGCTTCGCTGCCGCCGCCCGGCCCGGGCGGACCGATCAGCTCGCCCAACGATCCGCGCTATGGCCGCCCCGCCGGTCCCCCCGTCTATTCGGCTAACCCGCCGCAGGGACCGGTGATGTCGCCGGATGATCCGCGCTACGGCCGTCCGGCCGGCGCCCCGTCGGTCTATTCCGCCAACCCGCCGCAGGGCCCGGTGATGTCGCCGGATGATCCCCGCTATGGCCGTCCGGCCGGCTCTCCGCCGGTCTATTCCGCCAACCCGCCGCAGGGTCCGGTGACGTCGCCCGACGATCCCCGCTACGGCCGGCCCGCCGGTCCGCCGCCGGTGATCTATGGCGATCGTTCGGGCCAGCCGCCCGCCAATGACGGCATGCGTCCGCCAGAAGCCGTCGGTGGCCCCGCTGCGACCGGCGCGGTCTCGCCGCAGCCTGGAGCCGGTGGACGGCCGATGTCGGTCGCCTTGCTGCCCCCCGAGGACCAGCCTGAGGCGGCCCCCGTGCAGCTGCCGCCAAACCTGCGCCGCCAGGAGGTCGCGTTCCAGACCAAGGAGCCGGCCGGCACCATCGTGGTCGATACCCCGAACACCTATCTCTATTACGTGCTCGGCAATGGCCGGGCGATCCGCTACGGCGTCCGTGTCGGCCGCGACGGCTTCACCTGGACCGGCGTGCAGAAGATCACCCGCAAGGCCGAGTGGCCGGATTGGCATCCGCCGGCGGAAATGATCGAGCGCCAGCCCTATCTGCCGCGCTTCATGGCCGGTGGCGAAGGCAATCCGCTCGGCGCCCGCGCGATGTATCTCGGCTCGACGGTGTACCGCATCCACGGCACCAACCAGCCGTCGACGATCGGCAAGTTCGTCTCCTCGGGCTGCATCGGCATGCTGAACGAGGACGTCTCGGACCTGTTCGAGCGCGCCAAGGTCGGCACCCGCGTCGTGGTGATGCAGGGCAATCCGCCTACGACGACCGCATCGGCCGCGCCAGCGCCCGGTCCGTCGCCGATGGCCGCCCAGGCCGGTCCCGTCCCGGGCACGCAGCCGACCGTCGTGCCGCCGCTGCCTGCGCCGGTCACGGTGCGCTAAGCGCGTCGTCTACGTAAATTCAGATTGCAAAAGGGCGTGCCGTCGGCACGCCCTTCGTCGTTGAGGCCTGGCTCGCTCAGGCCAGCTTCCGCGGCAGCTCGTGGCCCTTGGTGAAGGCGTCGATCGCCTCGACCATCTGGCCGTAATGGATGCGCAGGCCATCCGCGGTGGCGTAACCGAGATGCGGCGTCAGAACGAGATTGTCGAGCTTGCGGAAGGGATGGTCGACCGGCAGTGGCTCGACAGAGAATACATCCAGGCCGGCGCCCGCGATCTTCTTCTGCTGCAAGGTCTCCAGCAGCGCCTGCTCGTCCACGATCGGCCCGCGCGCGGTGTTGACGAGGAACGCGGTCGGCTTCATCCGGGCGAGGTCGGCGCGGCTGACGAGGCCGCGCGAACGCTCGCTCAGCACCACATGGATGGTGACGATGTCGGCCTTGGCGAACAGATCCTCCTTGGTGGCATAGCCGACGCCGGCAGCCTGGCACTTCTCCGGCGTCAGGTTCGGGCTCCAGGCGATCACGTTCATGCCGAACGCCTTGGCAAGGCCGGCCATCTTGGTGCCGAGCTTGCCGAGCCCGACGATGCCGAGCGTCAGCCCGTCGATCTCGACCCCGGCAAAGGTCTGCCAGGGTTCGCCGGCATGCATGCGCGCATTTTCGCGACCGATGCCGCGGGTCAGCTCCAGGATCAGGCCCATGGTGAGCGGTGCGGTCGGGTCGCGCGAATATTGCGTGCCGGCAAGCGCGACGCCCTTTGCCTTCGCGGCCTCCAGGTCGATCGCCGCGTTGCGCATGCCCGACGTCAGCAGCAGCTTTAGCTTGGGCAGCTTGTCGAACAGGCTCCCGGGAAACGCGGTGCGCTCGCGCATCGCGCAGATGATGTCGAAGTCGGCCAGCGCGCTGGCCGCGGCCTGTTCGGAGGCGAAGGGGTGACTGAACACCGTGGTGTCGATGCGGTCCGACAGCTTCGGCCAGTCCGCGACGTCGAGGGCGAGGTTGAAATAGTCGTCGAGAATTGCGCAGCGCAGCCGGCTCATCAGCGTTCATCCATGGCGAGAGGTGAGGCGCCGGGCGGGGGGCGCCGTCGTCGGAATAGGGCCATGGTTGCGCGCAATCAGGGCCGCGCGCAAGCAGTCGGGGTCTTCAAAAATCCGATAGGAGAGAGGGCTCAGAGGTCGCGGGGCTTGAGCCGGATCGGCGCATCCATGCCGTGCTTGGCGCGCCAGGCGGGGCCAGGGCCGCGCATGTAGTGCAACTCGGGCCGGTAGGGGTTGAAGGCGGTGGCGAAGAAGCGCTTCCAGAAGCCCTTGACCTCGGACACCAGCGCGGACGCGCGGCCGGCATCTGCCGGAACGGGAAGGGAATGGGTGTCGATCAGTGCCATGACGCTGTCTCGCTGTGCTCCCGTTCATTCTGAGCGGGTGGCGCTGTTTCCGCGCGAAACCGAGCTTTGGCCTGATTTATTAAAACATAGTTTCAATTGTCCGGATCGGGGGTCCGGATGGTGTCCGCCCAGTATTCATCCGTGGTGAACGGGGGGAAAACGTTGCCCTTTGGGGGCGGGATCGCTACATCGCTGGCTAAGCAAATCTCCTCAAATTGAAGGTTTCACGGGACCCATGGCGCGCCAGTTCGTCTACTTCATGGAAGGCCTGACCAAGAGCTACCCGACCCGCAAGGTGCTCGATAACATCCGCCTGAGCTTCTACCCGGATGCCAAGATCGGCGTTCTCGGCGTCAACGGCTCCGGTAAGTCGACCCTGCTCAAGATCATGGCCGGCCTCGACAAGGAATATACCGGCGAGGCCTGGGTCGCCGAGGGCGCCCGCGTCGGCTATCTCGAGCAGGAGCCGCAGCTCGACCCTGCGCTTTCGGTCCGCGAGAACGTCATGCAGGGCGTCGCCAAGCAGAAGGCGATTCTCGACCGCTACAACGAACTCGCGGTCAACTATTCGGACGAGACCGCCGACGAGATGACCAAGCTGCAGGACGAGATCGAGGCTCAGGGCCTCTGGGATCTCGACAGCAAGGTCGACCAGGCCATGGATGCGCTACGCTGTCCGCCCGACGATGCCGATGTCACCAAGCTCTCCGGCGGTGAGCGCCGCCGCGTCGCGCTGTGCCGCCTGTTGCTTGATCAGCCCGACCTGCTGCTGCTGGACGAGCCGACCAACCATCTCGACGCCGAGTCGGTGTCGTGGCTGGAGGGCCATTTGCGCAACTATCCCGGTGCGATCCTGATCGTCACCCACGATCGCTACTTCCTCGACAACGTCACGGGCTGGATCCTCGAGCTCGATCGCGGCAAGGGCATTCCCTACGAGGGCAATTACTCGTCCTGGCTGATCCAGAAGCAGAAGCGGCTGGAGCAGGAGGGACGCGAGGACGCCGCGCACCAGAAGACGATTGCCCGCGAGCAGGAATGGGCCGCCTCGTCGCCCAAGGCCCGTCAGGCCAAGTCGAAGGCGCGCTATCAGCGCTATGAGGAATTGCTGAAGCAGGCGAGCGAGAAGCAGACCCAGACCGCGCAGATCATCATCCCGGTCGCCGAGCGCCTCGGCGCCAACGTGGTCGATTTCGAAGGCCTGAGCAAAGGCTATGGCGATCGCCTCTTGATCGACGATCTCACCTTCAAGCTGCCGCCCGGCGGCATCGTCGGCGTGATCGGTGCGAACGGCGCCGGCAAGACCACGCTGTTCAAGATGATCACGGGACAGGAGAAGCCGGACAAGGGCACGATCACGGTCGGTGAGACCGTACATCTCGGCTACGTGGACCAGTCGCGCGACGCGCTCGACGGCAAGAAGACCGTCTGGGAAGAGATCTCCGGCGGCAACGAGCTGATCCTGCTCGGCAAGAAGGAAGTGAACTCGCGGGGCTATTGTTCGTCGTTCAACTTCAAGGGCGCCGACCAGCAGAAGAAGGTTGGCGCGCTCTCCGGCGGTGAACGCAACCGCGTGCATCTGGCAAAGATGCTGAAGTCCGGCGCCAACGTCCTGCTGCTCGACGAGCCGACCAACGACCTCGACGTCGATACGCTGCGCGCGCTCGAAGAGGCGTTGGAGGATTTTGCCGGCTGCGCCGTCATCATCAGCCACGATCGCTGGTTCCTCGACCGCATCGCGACCCACATCCTGGCCTTCGAAGGCGACAGCCATGTCGAATGGTTCGAAGGCAACTTCCAGGATTACGAGAAGGACAAGATGCGCCGGCTCGGCCAGGACAGCATCATTCCGCACCGCGTGAAGTACAAGAAGTTGACGCGGTGATGCCAGCATGACGCGGCGGGCGCTCATTGCTGCGGTGATCGTGGTCACCTGCGGCTGGTCGCCCGCTCGCGCTGCCGATGCCGCCTTCACGCAGTTCATCGCCTCGCTCTGGCCCGAGGCACAACAGGCGGGTGTGTCGCGTGCGACGTTCGAGCGGGAGACGCGGGGGCTGGAGCCAGACTACAAACTGCCCGATCTGATCCTGCCGGGGCGCCCCGCCACCGGCGCGCCGTCGCAGGCCGAGTTCGTGCAGGTGCCGGCCGACTACGTCAAGGAAGCTTCGATCGCACGGCTCGCTGGCGAGGGGCAGCGGCTGCTGCAAAAATACAGTTCCGCGCTGACGCAAATCGAGAAAAGCTCCGGCGTGCCCGCGACCGTGATGCTCGCGATCTGGGGCCGCGAGACCGATTACGGCCGCTATACGCTGCCTTACGATCTGGTCCGCGTGCTGGCGACGCAGGCCTATGTCGGCCGGCGCAAGGACACCTATCGCAACGAGTTCATCCTCTCGCTGAAAATCCTCGGTGAGGGCGTGGTGACGCGCAAGGACATGCGCTCCTCCTGGGCCGGCGCCACCGGGCTGACGCAGTTTTTGCCGTCGGAATATTACAAGCACGGCGTCGATTTCGACGGCGATGGCCGCATCGATATCTGGCATTCGGTGCCGGATGCGCTGGCCTCGGCCGCGCAGCAGCTCGTCAACAAGGGCTGGCAGAGTGGCGTGCGCTGGGCCTATGAGGTGCAGGCGCCGGCGAAGGTCGATTGCACGACGGGCGTGCCCGAAGTGACCAAGCCGATCGGCCAGTGGCTGCGCGAAGGCTTTGTGCCCGTGCGCGGACAAAAGCTCAGCGCCGCCGAGCAGGCGCAGCCGGCATCGCTGCTGCAGCCAGAAGGCATCTACGGCCCGTCATTCCTGACCACGAAGAACTACTTCGTCATCAAGGAATACAATTTCTCTGACCTCTACGTGCTGTTCGTCGGCCATCTCGCCGATCGCATGACGAGCCCCTTGCCGTTCGCGACGCCGTGGGCGGCCTCGAAGCAGCTGCGCACGAAAGATGTCGAGACCATGCAGCGCGGGCTCACCCGCGTCGGGCTCTACAAGGACAAGATCGACGGCAAGGCGGGCATGCAGACGCGTGCGGCGCTCGGCGCCTATCAGAAGTCGGCAGGGCTTAAGGTCGACTGCTGGCCGAGCGAAGAGGTGCTGCGCTCGATCCAGGAGGCGCGTTAGCGCGGCACCAAACAAAAAAGCCCGGCCGATCGTCTCGGCCGGGCTTCGATCACCGCGCTGATGAGCGCGTTGCGATCAGTTCAATAGCAGACGCGAACCGGGCGCACGACCCAGCCGTAGCCGTCCCAATAACGCTGGCGCTGCCAGTAGCAGGGCGGGGGCGGCGGGGGCTCGGCCACGTAAACGGGACCGCCATAGGCGGGGCGGCTCGACGCGATCGCGCCGCCGACGATGGCGCCGCCGATCAGGCCGGCTGCGATGCCGGCGCCGACGCCGTCATGGGCCTTCGCGGACGGCGTTGCGGTCACCAGCGAACCGGCGACCGTCGCAACCGTGAGGGCGGCAACTAAAGTCTTCTTCATGCTCTTGGCTCTCCAGGGAGATGGAATCCTCTTGTTAGAGGCGTCCGGGGTTCAAAGGTTCACGCACACTCTGATGGAATTGGCCTTGCAGCTAGGAAGCGCGCAAATGGTCAATCCACGGTAAACGCACACGGAGCTGTGACGAGAAAAAGCGGTCTTTTTCAGGCCCGAAGATGAACAGCGCATCCGTAGTGAACCGGCCCAGGCAACGTTGCGAAGCGAACCGGTTCATTGCGCCTCAGCCACAGACTCGCACGCGGCGAACCCGCCAAGCATAACCGTCCCAGAAGCGCTGCTTCTGCCAGACGCAGCCGCCGCCGTAATAGTCGTCGGCGACATAGCCCGGACCCGGCGCGTAGTAGCGGGGCGGGTAATAGCCCGGTTCGTAATAGCCGGGGCCCGGTCCGTAATAATACGGAGAGGCCAGTGCGCCAGCGACAATGGCGCCGCCGATGATTCCCGCAGCAACGCCAGCCGCGACTCCACGCTGTGCATGGGCCGGCGTTCCGGCGGTCAGGACCAGGGTGACCACGGCTGCGACGGCCATAAGCGTCTTCTTCATCAATCGACCTCTCACACACGAATACGGAACTGTTACGGCCAAAGTTCCATATTTCGCTTGAATGATCAATGAACGGCACGTCTGCCGGCTGCGACCAATTGGTGGAAAATGGCGGCTTTTGGCCCCGGGAGACGATCATGACCGTCCTGACCAATGCCCTGATCGCGGTCGGGGTCACCGGCGTGATTGGTTATGCCCTGATCGCCCATATCCAGAACCGCGGCCAGCGCCGCTCGGGCGCAGGGGCCGGCGGCGATGGTGGCGGGGGGGACAGCTATTCGGATACGACGAATGACGGCTTCTCGCTGGGAAGCTGGTTTTCCAGCGACAGCTCGGCAAGCTCGACCGACAGCGGCAGCTGCTCCACGAGCGATACCGGCGGGGGCGGAGATTGCGGCGGGAGCGATGGTGGCGGCGGCGGGGGCGGCGATTAGGCTCCGATCCGGCCCATTCTTGATTCCGCACAACACCTTGATTTAGAGCCGTTCTAGGCTGGTACCGGGCCAGTTTGGAATAGCTTCAAATACCGGTTTTTCCTTTTGCATCCGGCCGGCCCCTTAAATATCGATGATGGCGCATCACCGAAGGGCCTGCCGCTTCCATGATCGTTTGTTCCTGTAACGTGCTGAGCGATGACGACATCCGCGCCGCCGTCGCCGAGTCCGACGACGCTGTACGCCATGCCAAGCAGGTCTATGGATGCCTCGGTTGTAGCGCCGAATGCGGCCGCTGCGCCCGCACCATCAAGACCATCATCGACGAAGCGCTTGGCCCCTGTGCAAAGTCCTGCTGCTCGGGCTGCCCGCACAGCCACACCGTGGCCGCCAATGACGAGACGGCAGATCCCATCCAGTTTGCCCTCGCGGCCTGCTGAAACTTTCCTCATTGTCCGCTGAGCTTTTCCCCGGCTGCGTCCCGTAGCCGGTTGCTCCCGTGTTTAAACTGATTTAGAAGCGTTCTAAATCGACTTAGGGCCGATTTGGACTGCAAGAGCTGGAGTGAACCAATGCAGGGCGACGCAAAAGTCATCGACTATCTCAACAAGGCACTGCGTCATGAGCTGACTGCGATCAACCAATATTGGCTGCACTACCGCTTCCTCGACAATTGGGGCCTCCTCGACATGGCCAAGGTCTGGCGCAAGGAGTCCATCGAGGAGATGGAGCACGCCGACAAGCTCACCGCGCGCATCCTGTTCTTCGACGGCTTCCCGAACATGCAGGTGCTCGATCCCCTACGCATCGGCCAGAACGTCAAGGAGATCATCGAGTGCGATCTCGCCGCCGAGATGAGCGCGCGGGCGCTCTACCAGGAAGCGGCGACCTACTGCCACGGCGTCAAGGACTACGTCACGCGCGACCTGTTCGAGAAGCTGATGAGTGACGAGGAGCATCACATCGACTTCCTCGAAACCCAGCTCGACCTGATTGGTCGCATCGGCCTCGAACTCTACACCCAGAAGCACGTCGGCGGGCTCGAGGGCGAGGGGCACTAGGCTCCGGCGTCAGCTACATCCTCCACTGTCATCCCCGCGAAAGCGGGGATCCAGAACTACAGGGAGCAATTGCGGCACGCGCTGGCGACCCCGTCCTCGCCAAACCACTTCCTGTAGTTATGGGTCCCGGATCTGCGCTGGCGCTTGTCCGGGACGGCACCGTGATCGTTGTGCCAGCTACACCTAAAGTTGCGTCTTGTAGAGCTCTTCTACGGTCTCCTGAGGCTGCGGTTCACCGAGGCCGGTCTGCTCGTGGACGATTTCGACGATGCTCGGCATCACCGAGCGCTGCACCTTCTCGGGCGACCACAGCTTTGAGCGCATCAGCGCCTTGCCGCAGTGGAAATAGACTTCGCTGACGGCGACGCTCAGCACCGCGCGCGGCGGCTTGCCGAACTCCACCATCGATGCGAGCAGATCCGGATCGGCCGACAGCGTGCCGCGGCCGCCGACGCGCAGCGTCTCGTCGATCCCCGGCACGAAGAACAGCATGTGCACGAAACCTGAGCCTTCGACGACGTTGCGAAAACTGTCGATGCGGTTGTTGCCGGAACGGTCGGGCATCAGAAGCTGGTTGGGCCCGACGACGTGGACGAAGCCGATGCCGCCGCCGCGCGGTGAGGCATCGACGCTGCCGTCGGTGCCCGACGTTGCGAGCACGCAGAACGGCGACATCTCGATGAACTTCTTCGCGTGTGCGTCAATGGCGGGGCGCGCCTTGGCGATCACGCGCGGGCTTGGCTTCGGATAAAGGGTGGCGAGGTCTTCGGCGCAAAGATCGGTCAACGGCGTGCCTCCGCATGAATTCGGCGTCAGGCTACCCGATCATGCCGCCTCCAGCCAATGGAATCCGTCAAGACGCCTCACACCGCATCGGCCGGCACGAAGCAACTGATGATGATGGCGCCGCGATGATGGACATACCACACTACGGCCTGGCCGACGGGATTGCCACGATCGCGAATGATGGCGCGGTCGGGCACTTCCATCCATTGTCCCTCGATCGGCACCCAATAGGTTCCGCCGCGCACGTCGTAGTCGGTACGGTGGCCGTCGGAAATGTCGCAGCAGGGCACGCCGTTCGGTGCGATCACGCTCTTGAACCAGGCGCGGATGTCGGGCGGGACGTGGTCGTATTGCCCGTTGTCGAACGCAAACGCGGCGCTGGTCAGCACCGTCATCGTGGCGAGCCAAACGCACAGCGCTAGCCTGTGCATGCGATCCTCCTCATCGCGTGTCGTGCCATGAGCGCGCGATTGCCCCGCGCGTCGATTCGTATCGTTGATGCGATTAAGCCCGAGCTATCCGCGTATTGCATGCTCAAATAATATGCGGCGCACGAGGCGCCGCATATGATGCGTTGCGATATCGGTGGTCCGCTGTCGTTACATCGTCCGCTGCGGCGCGGTCTGCAGCAACTGCCTGACCTGCTCGATGTAGAATTTCGCGTTGCCCGTCGTGCCGTGGCCGCGCGTCTCGGTGCTTGCAGGGATGAGATACAGACTGCCGTTCTTGACCTGCTTCATCGCGGCTTCCGTGATGCCGGTCTCGGGCGGATTGCGTTCGTCGTCGGCTGAATTGATCAGCAGCAGAGAGGCCTCGATCTGCGCGAGCTTGTCCGCGGCGTTGTAGTCGTGCGAGGCCTCCCACTGATAGACGAAGTCGTTGGCGTCTGTCGTGATCGGCGTCGCGAGCCGCTCGTCGACGATCTTGTCGGCCTTGGCCGCCGTCGGTGCCTGCTGCTGATAGGCGAGAGTGCCGCCGATGCTGGCGATGCCGTAGGCCGTGGCGGCGTATTTCATCATGCGCGGCTGGCTGGTGTAGTTGCCGCCGTTATAGTCGGGGTCGTTGCGGATGGTGTCGAGCATGATCCGCCGCAGCATCCAGTTGCGCGAGGCCATCTCGGTCGGCTGCGAAGCCATCGGGATCAGCGCGTCCATCGTCTTCGGATATTTCTCGCCCCACAGCCAGGTGTGCATGCCGCCCATCGAATTGCCGATGACGAGCCGCAGATGCTTGACGCCGAGGCCTTCGGTCACGAGGCGATATTGCGCCTCGACCATGTCGTCGTAATTGTATTTCGGAAAGCCGGTCTTCATGCCGTCCGACGGTTTTGACGACTGGCCGTGGCCGATGCCATCAGGAAGGATGATGTAGTATTTGGAGGCGTCGAGCGGTTGTCCCGGTCCGAACATCTCGCCACCGAATGTCGGCCCCAGCATACCGGTGCCCGAGCCGCCGGTGCCATGCAGCACCAGCACCGGTTGGCCAGACGGCTCGCCGACCGTGGTGTAATGCAGCTTTAGCTCCGGCATGGTCTCGCCGGTGTGGAACTTGAAATCCTTGGCGACCCAGTCGCCTTGTTTCGGCGCCGGATACTCGGCGGCCATCGCCGACGTCGAAATGGACAGCAGAACGGCCGACAGCGCGGCGCAGGATGCCTTCATGCTTCTCTCCCCGTTGCGGCTCGTCATCAGTGGCCGCGTGGCGCGGAACTTAGCAGAACGGCAGGGAACGATGTAGGATTTCAGCTCCGCCGATCGTCCTAGAGGGAAACACCGGAGAGACCGCATGTGTCGCAACATCAAGACGCTGTTCAACTTCGAGCCGCCGGCGACGGAGGACGAGATCCATGCCTCGGCCTTGCAGTTCGTGCGAAAACTGTCCGGCTTCAACAAGCCCTCGCAGGCCAATGAGGCGGCGTTCGACCGCGCGGTGGTAGAGGTGGCTGAAGCTGCGCGAAAACTCCTGACCTCGCTGCACACCCATGCGCCGGCGCGCGATCGTAAGGTCGAGGCGGAGAAGGCAAAAGAGCGTTCGCGGCTGCGGTTCGGTTAATCGCTCCCCAGGCACGCGGTCCGTGACCTGGCTCACGGTAGAAGGCGCCTTTATTTGCGACGGTGTCCGCCGGGGTTTTGACAGCCCGGAGCACGACCATGAGCCGCCCCCTTCTTCCGCTGAAAGCAGGTGCCGTTGTCTTCACGCTGCTGTGGACCGCGTGGATGATGTGGTGGAGCGGCTCGTTCTCGAGCGCGAATGTCGTCGTCCTGGCGCTGTGCGGCGCCGTGGTCGGCTATCTCTGGTATCGCGCCATGCGCTGGCAGTTCGAGCGCATGGGCATGCTGCCGCGCCGCGAGGACCAGGCCAAGTAGCCGCCTAATCCTTGTGGCTGTGCTTCTTCTTTTTCTTCTTTTTCTTGTGATCCTCGCCTTCGCTGTCAGCGTCCTCATCCTCGACGGGGACCTCTTCGGCCTCATGCACCGCGGCTTCGAGCGCGGCGCGCTCGGCGGCTTCTTGCTCACGCTGGCGGCGGCGTTCGTCCCAGGCATCGAACAGCTGCTCGAGCCATGGTAGCACCTGCTCGATCGACGGCAGTTGGCCGGGCGGTCCGACCTCCCCACGTGGACCCTGCGGTCCCGCCGGCCCTTGCGGGCCAACAGGCCCCTGTGGACCTGCGGCTCCACGCGGACCGGCCTCGCCCGGCTTGCCTTGGGGGCCGGCCTTGCCTTGCGGTCCGACTTTTCCGGTCGGTCCAGGCTTGCCCTGTGGCCCCGGCTTGCCGCGTGCGCCGTCGGGTCCCCGTTTGCCGGGGTGACCCTGCGGTCCCGGCCGTCCCGGTTCGCCCTGCCGCCCGCGCGGACCTGGAGGTCCCTGCCGTCCTTGATCGTCTGCCACGCCACTGCTCCCTTGACCGGAAGCAAGTTACTTAGCGGCGTTTGACGACAGCAGCAATTCTGCCCGCGTATCACGACAGGTTTGATCAACATCAATCGGCGTTGCGAACGCCGTGTCATCAATCGCGCACGGCCACAACTTTCGCGAGGAGCGACGGATGCGCGCAGCGTGGACAATCTTCTGCCTGTCGGCAGTCATCCTTGCAGTTGCGGCCGGGCTTGCCCATCTGCTCGTGCCCGATGTCGTGCCGGTCGCCTTTGCCGAGGAGCCGCAATCGTCCTGGGCCGTCATGACGGCCTTCGTGCTGCGCGCCATCGAGCTGATCGCGGCTTTCGTCGCGATCATCGCGCTTGTGGTGCTCACCGGCGGACTGATCGGCCGCGCCGTCACGCATTAGTCGTGATAGGCGGGCACCTCGATGCCCGAAGCGGCATAGATCCTGATCTTGTTGCGCAGCGTGCGCACCGACAGGCCGAGCACGCGCGATGCACGCGTGCGGTTGCCGTCGCAGCGCGCCAGCGTCTGAAGCACGAGCTCGCGCTCGACCTCGTCAATTGTTGCGCCGATCAGCAGTGGAACGATCTGGTTGGGTGCAAGGAATTCTGCGTCCTGCGGCGCCGCGACATGTACAGTGGTCATCAACACACCCCGATCAACGCCCGCTTCCTTCGCTGGAAGCGGATCGAGAACAAACGACCCCCAAGCCGTAGATTCTAAGCCGTAAATCTACGGTGGGCGGGTTTGGTTAATGAAAGGTTAATCGCGGGCCCTCCCACGAGATGACCTTGGGAATGCCGCGAAGTCGCCGCGATCGGCGCGAGGTGCATAGCAATGCGGACCGATCCCGATCCGCAGGCTCGCGGTCACGATCACACCGTCCGATAGCCGCCGTCCACCATCACGATCGTGCCCGTCACATACGCAGAGAGATCCGACGCGAGGAAGATCGCAGGACCGACGATGTCCTCCGGCTTGCCGGTGCGTGCCAGCGGGGTGTGATCGACGAAGGCCTGCACCAGCGCCGGGTTGGTCGCGCGCACATTTGCGTTGATGTTGGTCTCGATGAAACCCGGCCCGATCGCGTTGACGCGCACGCCTTCCTTGCCGAGCTCGACCGCGAGCGCCTTGGTGAAGCCGAGCACGCCGTGTTTCGAGGTCGTATAGGCGGCCGAGCTCGGCGTGCGCAGATGCACGAAGGACTGGATCGAGCCGATATTGACGATGCGGCCCTTGCTGGCCCGCAGCGGCGCGAGAAAGGCCTGCGTCGTGTTGAAGACGCCGTTGAGGTTGAGCGAGATGATGTCGTTCCAGTCCTTCGCCACCGTTTCCGTTTCGGCGGTGAAGGCGTTTCGGCGGGTGATGCCGGCATTGTTGACGAGGATCGAGACCTGCCCGATCCTGTCGGCAACTTGCTTGGCCAGGGCAAAGCAATCCTCCCGCCTGGTGACGTCGAGCGCAAAGCTCTCCGCCTTGCCGCCGGCCGCGCGGATCTCCTTTGCTGCCTCCGCGACGGTATCGGCGTTGACGTCGAGCAGCACCACTTGCGCCCCCTCGCGGGCGTAGCCGGCCGCGATGGCCCGGCCGATGCCGGAACCGGCGCCCGTGACGACGGCGATGTGGTTTGCGAGCAATGCCATGGCAATTTCCTCCCGTTTTCGTTTCTAAGTTTCATGAAAGGCTAACCCGAAATTAAGGGGTCGGAAACGGCGGCCTTGGCATACTGATCTTCATTGCTAAACGTTGCGCGCATGATGGAACGGCTTGAATCCTGGAAACTGGCGCTCGAGCGCCTGCGGTCGGCGGAGGCTGCCAATTGGGCCGAGGCTGGCCGGCTCGTCGCCGAGATCGTGCGCATGAGCACGGACACCATGCTGCGCCAGGCGGCCGAGCAGGCGCTTCCGGTGCTGCGCCAGGCCGCCGACAATGACGATCACGGCGTCGCTCTGGCGGCCCGGCGCCGGATCGGTGTGGTGCTCGAGGTCGTGCACGATCTGACCGCCCCGCGCTTCGGCCGCCGCAATGCGGCGCCGAAGAAGCTCTCCAGCGAGGACCGCGCCCGCCAGATGCTCGGCCTGCCGCTCGCGGTGCAGCTCACCTGCGACGACATCAACCAGGCCTATCGTCGCGCCGCCAAGGGCATGCATCCCGACCACGGCGGCAGCAAGGAAGCCTTCATCGACCTCGCCGCCGCGCGCGATATCCTGATTCATCCCGGCGCGCACAAGGACGCGTGAGAGCCCTCAGCTCTTCTTGATACAACTCGGATAGGGCGCAGTTTCGCCTGTTACGATCGGGCAGAGCTCGATCGGGCTCAGCTCGAGCAGACGCTTCTGCCAGCGCTCGTCATTGACCGGCGGCTCGTCGCTTTCGGGGCCGCGTTCGGCCCATTGGATGGTGTAGTAATCGCTCGCGCCTTTCAGCGTGATCAGCAATGCGGTCTCGCTGTGGCGGGTCGGGCCGCTGTCGACGCGGCCGCAGCCGATCACCGCGACGAAACCTTCGAAGCGGCCGAAATTCATCGGCCCGAACGGCCGCGCCGCAAAGCTGTCGGGGCAGGCCGATTTGAAGCCGCCGGCGATGGTGCCTGCGAATTTCTCGGGCGATGCGCCCGGCGTCAGCGTCATTCCCTTCTCGCCCGTTACGGTGATCATCTGCGTCCAGAGCTCGGGCGTCTCGCCCTTCAGAACGGCCTCGCGGATGTAGTGGCCGCCCTTGGTGTTCTCGAACACGGCTGCGAAATTCGACGGCATCGCAAAGCTGACGAGCTGGCTGAAGATCGGCGAGATCACGCGGAAGGACGGCGGGCTCTGCGCCTGCGCGCTTGCTGCGAGCAGGAGCGACGCTGCGAAAATTCCTGCGGTCGTCGTCGTGCGCATCGATCTGCTCCGAAGCGGGGAGGCAAAAAAGAGAGCGGGCAAGGATGCTGGCATCGCATCCTTGCCCGGCCCTTATCGTCCGCCGATCGAATCTTACCAGGAGCAGTGGCCGTTCTTCAAAGCACCGTCCTTCAGCATCAGTGCGTCGACGAAGGTGGGCACGCTCGCGCTGGCGCGATGATAGCCGGCCGGCCACGGCGTGGTCGGGATGCTCTCGTCCCAGATCTGGCAGAAGCCGGTGTCCTGCCAGCGGATCAGGTGATAGCTGGCCTGGGCGGGGCTCGCGGCGACGAAAGCGGTGACGGCAAGACCGGCGGCAGCGCAAAGCACGGAAATACGACGCATGATCAGCTCCTCAAATGAAAGATGTGATGCACCTCCCGACAATGAGGGGAGGGATGGGACCGGGCGCTCTTGGACGTTGCGGCCCGGACAAGACGTGAGTAGTTCCGCCCGCGGATGAGGTTCAAACGACGCGTGGCGGAAATGCGCGAGCCCGGCTGAAAAGCGGGCCGCCTGCAGGAAAAAGAAAGGGCGGATTACTCGCGCGACCCGCCCTCGAAATCCGTCTTGTCGTCTCAGGCCTAGAGCGTGCACTTGCGCTCGGCGCGCATCTTGATCTGGAGGTCGGAGGCCTGCGTGAAGGTCGGGACCGGCTTGCTGACGACCTTGTAGGTCGAGGTGCCCCATTGGAAGGGCTTGTACTTCAGATCCTCGTTCCAGACCTGGCAGATGCCGGTGTTGTCCCAGCGGATCACGTAATAGCCGGGCGCCGCCGAGGCGGGCATGGCGAACACGGACGAAGCGATGCCGGCAACGGCACAGAGGGCGAGAACGCGACGCATGAAGTATCTCCTTGAGGGAAAGGGTGACCGGAAAATTCGTGCGGTAAAAGCAGGCCCTTTGCAAGCCGGCGCGCCGCCGTTCACGGATATGTCAGACCCGGCAGCGCACTTGGTTTGGCCGCGTGCCCGGCAAGCCACACGCCGCCGATGCGCCTCACCTCGCCAGCGAGGCGACGGCCTCGATCTCGATCAGCATCTTCGGATCGGGCAGCGCCTGCACCACGCACGTTGTGCGCGCCGGAAAAGGCGGCGGGCCGAAGGCGCCGGCGTAGAGCGCATTCATGGCGGCAACGTCCGAGGCGCGGGTCAGGAGCACGTTGACCTTGACGAGGTCGCGCACCGTCGCACCGGCCTCGTCCAGCACGCGTTTGATGTTGACGACGACATTGGCGAATTGCGTCTCGAAGCCGTCGGGCAGCGCGCCGCTCGCATCGAAGCCGGGGATGCCGGAGACGAACAGGAGATCGCCGACCCGCGTCGCAAAGGACAGCGGCGGCGCCTTCACGTGCGGCGGGGGCGCGAAATGCTGGATCGGCATGGATCACCTCGGAGGGGTTGGGATGGGTGAGGGTAGCGCCATGCCGGGGAGTTGCAATCGGCATCGCGGGAGGGGCAAAGACGAAAATTCGGAAACTACCCCATGCACAGTAGAAACATGATGGGCATCATTGGCGTTTTCCAGAAAATTTCGGGAAGTGCGAATTTTCGCTTGCGCCGTCGGGCAAAACAGGTGCAGAATGGGATACTGGCGATGGTGCCGGTGTCAGCCCCAATCTGCGCTGTCATGCCCCGCGAAGGCGGGGCATCCAGTACGCCGCGGCCTCTCGGTTCAATCGCAGGCGTCTCTGGAATACTGGATCGCCCGGTCCTCGTGCGCAATTGCGCACTGGCCTGGCGATGACAGTTGAGGATGTTGCGACGGGCCACGCCTCACGTCCGCCCCATCATGTTGCCGCCGCGATCGATCGGATAGATTCGTCGCCTCTGATTCGTTTCCTCCCCAAGACAATAGCCCCCGGAGATACTCCATGACGATCGCCACCACCCTTCGCGCCGCGCTGCTCGGCCTCGCTGCGCTGGCCGGCCTCTCGACCTCGGCGCTGGCCGACGGCGGCACCGTGGTGCTGACGATCTACAAGGCGGGCTGGATCATCGGCGGCTCCGGCGGCTCGGGCGTGCTGAACTTCCGCGGCCGCGCCTATTCGCTCTCCACCGGCGGGCTCGATTACGGCCTCGTCTTCGGCGGCTCCAAGACCGTGCTGCGCGGGCGCGTCTCCAACATCAACCGGCCCTCGGACGTCGCCGGCGTCTATGGCGCCGCCGGCGCCGGCCTTGCGGTCGGCCGCGGCGCCCGCGCCATCGTGCTGACCAACCAGAAGGGCGCGGTGCTGGAGCTGACCGGAACGCAGGTCGGCCTGATGGCGAACGCGGATCTCAGCGGGCTCGCGATCACGATGCGGTAGGAGGCGAGGACGCATTGAACACCGCCAGCTGAGCGTCGAAAGCGCGCCGGAAGGCGGGACGCGCTTCGCCGCGGGCGACGTAGGCGGCGATCCCAGGACATTCGTCCAGCAGTCCCGATGTCTGCAACCGGCGCAGCACGGTGACCATCAGCACATCGGCGGCGCTGAATGCGCCGTCGAGCCAGTCGGCGTTGCCGAGATGGCGGGACAATTCGCTGAGCCTGACACGGACGCGATCCTGCAACATCGGCAGGCGCTGCGCGTACCAGTCCTTGTCGCGCTCGACCAGCATCGCCATGGTGAGCTCGACGATCGGCGGCTCGACCGTGCTGAGCGCGGCGAACATCCACGCGATGGCGCGGCTTCTGGCATTGCTCTCCGCCGGCAGCAGTCCGGCATGACGCTCGGCGATGTGCAGCACGATCGCACCGGACTCGAACAGCGCGAGATCGCCGTCCTCATAGGTCGGAATCTGCCCGAACGGATGCAGCGCCAGATGCGCCGGCTGCTTCATCGCCGCGAACGAGACGAGGCGAACGTCGTAGGGCTGGCCGACCTCCTCCAACGCCCAGCGCACCCGCATGTCCCGCGCCTGCCCGCGGCCGCGGTCCGGGGAGGATTCGAAGGCGGTGATGGTGGGCATGTGGCAGCTCCGGGTTGGTCCATTGCCAAAGGACGAACGATGGATGCGCTTTCCGACAGGCTCGTGCGACGTGCGGATGGTGCGTGCCCCGGACGCAGCGCAGCGCGCCGCCACTTGCGGCGTGATGCGCTGCAGAGCCGGGGCCCATCACGAGCCCTACCGGAATCCCTGGGTCCCGGGTCTGCGCTGCGCTTGCCCGGGACATGAGAGCGGAGGCGGTCCGGGCGTAAACCTTCAATGCAGGCGAGCGATCCACTCCGCCAGCTCGCGCCACGGCTCGATTGTCCAGCTCCCCGACGCCGCGCCCGACGGCGAGGGCAGCACGAAAATCTCCGGCAGGCTTTCGTCGCGCTCCTGCCGCCCCAGCGAAATGGCAGCGGACGACCTGCCATAAAACAAGCTCGCCGCCTTCTTGCTCGTGAACGCAATCGTCCGCGGTCGGTATTTTTCGATCTTCTCCCTGAACCCCGGCACGTCGATCGTCTCCGCCGCGATCTGGTGATCCATCCCCGCGCCCGACTTGGACAGATCGGTGAAGCCGATGCCGAGTTCGATCAGCGATGCGAATTCGCTCGGCTGATAGCGCCGCGGCGTGATCCCGGAGTCATGGAGCGCGCGCCAGAAGCGGTTGCCGGGATGGGCGTAGTAGTGCCCGAGCTCGGCCGAACGCGTCGAGGCGGCGGTGCCGACGAAGACGAGGCGGAGGTTGGGAAGGAGCTGGTCGGGGAGGCGGTGAGGAACGACTTCCGGCAAGTCAGTATCCGCGGCTGCAGCCTACATGAGCGAAGGAATATGCAGGAACGTTTTTCCAAACGTCACGTTCGTTCAATTAATTGCACAGCTAGTGGCTAAATTCCACTTTGTGGATCTGGTTCTTCACCTCATCCAGCGAGTTGCGAGTTTCTGCGAGCAGCTTAAACGAAGGTTCTATCGCGCGGGCCTTAACCCGCGCAGCTACCCCATTTAGGCGCTCCAAATTCTTGCTAGCATCGCTGAAGTAAGACGAAGTGTGAGTAAAGACGTCCTCAGCAGTCCGTTCGTACTCCCCTCTTAGACGGCGAAACTCGGCGTCATATTTCCGCAAAACCTCGAGCCGCTCAGATGCAACTGGATTCCAGCCATCAGGGTCGAAGTCAATTACCCGGTCGTATGCTTCGCTTAGCTTTCTTGATAAAATGGCTTCATCGAGAGCGGTAAATTCATGCGCTTTGAATTCTTCCTCGACAATGCCTAGAACCCGCTCTCTTACGATGGCTTGTGAATCGTTTTGAATGCGACTGGTCGTGCGCGGAAAATCATCGCGCCACTTCGCGAAGAAAGCGCCCGCGGAGCCTGATAGAAGCGTAGCCACCAGATTCCAAATAATTGCATTTGCAATGTCCTGCGGAACGTCCCTGTTGATGAATCTATAGAAAATATACCCGAGAAACGCCAATATCGCTGAGCCCGCTATCATCGTGACATAGCGCCAAATTCGCCTGCGTCGTGCTGCACTAATATCTACCTCGTATTGGCGGCGTCCTTCGGCAACCGCGCCAGATAGCCGAATAGACAGTCGACCGGTTAGATTTTGGGTGTCGTCTCTCAACCTCGATGCGACATACGAGAGTAGGTCGGCTTTCTCTGCTTCTATCTGTGGCGCAATCTCTCTAGCTCCTGAGATCGGTGATGGGATTTTAAGCTCGCCGAGTTCGTTTATGAGAGGGCGGACCTGATCTTGAAGAGCGGCCAGATGAGTAAGCCCCTTTGTGCTTACCTCATTGAAGTCTGGAAAGAGGAGTTGCATGGTTTCGTTAGTGAACGCCATGGTATCGTTCTTTGTGAACTCAGATTCTAGTGCATCTAGGCGCGCGCCGATTCCTAGCGTCGAGATGGACTCCTTGGTTGTGTGTGAGAACACACCATCTCGATAGAGCTCAGCATTCTTGAAGAATTGATTTAGGTCAATTGTGAGAGAGCGTTGAGCGTTGTTGACTTCGATCTCACACTCTCGAATTGGGGTTTGGTTCTCGACGAGAATAGCGAGTTCAGAAGTCAATCGTCTCAGGTCGGCCGCCGCATCGCGGAGAGCTTGAGCCTTTGTTTCCCGCGTGGACGTCCAGTCTGCGGTTAGAGACGCTGGTGTTATTGGCAGAAGAACATCGGGTCTTAAGTCGATCAAACTTGAGGGTACATCAAGGCTGCCGCTGGCCGCCGTCAATTCCCAGAGCTTTAGTTGTTCAACGCGCGCTCGCAGGTTTTGCGATATGTCCAATCGAGCTTTTAGTCCAATATTTCTCGCAATGAAGACAGCGTCGTTATTCAGTGATTTTCTTGTCTCTGAGCGACGCCGAGCCACTTGGGTGAAGCTCTCAATGATTTGCGGAAGAAAATCGGCGTTGGCCAGACTCTTTATCGTGCGCTCGCGGGTGCCGCGAACTGAGGTAAGTTGATCGAGCCAGCTCTTCGTTAGATTGCTATTCGAAATAATTACGTTCTCGTTATACAACTGAATATTCTGTTCCGCTGTATCAACGACCTTGCTCAATTGCTTGAGCTTCTCATCTATGAAGTTGGCGAAGAAGGTTCTCAGTTCCCTTGCAGCGGTCTGAAAATAGCGCAGCTTGTGACCGTGCATCACTATTCTTGCGTTGGGGTTGCTCGGGTCGCATTTTGTGCGAATGAGGTCGACTAACGCTTCGATGTTATATCGAGGCTTCTTGTTGTCGATAAGAATAAACTGCTCATCTGTATACATCATCGGGGAAAGCAGTTTGTTTAGCCTGGTCAAGACGTCACCGAGAAATCGATCTCGTCTCAAACTGTCAATATTTGAGTTTGACACTGGCTTAGTGCGATCGATTCGGAACTCATCCGCTCGCGTCACAATGAACCTAATCGGAATGAAGGCGAGCCGTTTATGTATTTCCGTGAGGAGTGGGAGATCGGTCTTGTCTAGGGGGCTGGTCGCAGAGAAGAAAAAGAGAATTACGTCGCAAATTGGCAGAAAATCGCGAGCCACCTCTTCGACAAATTGGGTGTCGCCGCTGCCCGGTGTGTCAGCCAGAACTACTTGCCGCAACAGGTCGCTCTCGACGGCTTCGTGTCGGATCGTTACATGGCCTTCTCTTATCACCCCCAAAAGAGACTTTGCATTCTCTTCCGATGTTATAAGCGTAATCGTTGTGTCTGTCGGATTCAGATCTGTTTCGCGTTCGTGATCACTTTCCCAAATCTCAAGAATTGAGTTTATCGTACTCGACTTGCCTGACGAGAAGTGACCGACTAGTCCTACATAGTAGAGATCGCCCTCACGCTCGAGATATTGAGTTAGGCTCTTTGTAAGTCTGCGGAGAACGTTGTACTGCTCGGTGGTTCGAGCATTTTTTGCCAAATCGAGAGCCTCTTCTGTCTCTGGCTCTTCCAGTAGTTGAGTCAGTTGCTGGAGGCCGTTCAAGACTTGAGTAGCCTGGATGTCAACTTCGTGCGCACCCAACCGTGGTTCCATCCCGTTGCCCCCTATGGACTTGTTGCAACCCTTGCGAGCATAGTCTGCGGGCTTGTAAAAACAATAGCCAGGATTTTACCCGGTAACCAAATAAGTGGCGTTCGGCCACGCAAGGGGCCGAGCGATTCTGTGAGGTCGCCCCACGGATCCAGCGTCCATTGGCCTATCACGGTGCCGACAAAGACTTGGCTGAAATTGGAGCGGAGTTGGTTGGCGAGGTGTCGGCAACTTGGCCGTCCCTCCCCCAGACTGGTCAGTATTCTAGAAGCACGCACAAGAGTAAAATATCAATCCTGGACGTCGCTTCGCTCATCCGACCTACATTTGGTATTTAATAGCTTTTTTAGACGGACGCTTCCAGGCATTGAAATTTTGTGTGGGCCTATGCCGACACTGTCGAACTCAAGTGAGCCAACTGCTATTTCCTCTCGGAAGTATTGAACCAAATCAGATTGCATGAAACGCCAAACCCATACTAGAGCCGGTTCGATGAACTCCCGCAGATCGGTATGTTCAATCGCTCCGTTGCTCGTAGACAGGCGGCTGTCGAGAAAGCCGACGCGCATCGTATTAGTTCTAAAGATTATGGCCTTAGCGCGAAAATGAACGATGTCATCACGCCGCGAAACGAAGCGCTCAATGTCTTGACGATTGTTCTCAAGGAGCTTCGTTAGTGCGGTGGAAACGTCCGGGTGTTTGCGGACAAACTTCAGCAATTCTCTGATGCTAAATTGCCGATACTGTAGAGGGCCTGGCCCTTTCGGCTGACTAAGCCCCCGGATAGCAGGAGGCATGCACACGCGGATGACGTATGCGAGCTCGTCAATTAGGACCCTGAGCCTCACCAGTAGATGCTCGATCTCCAGCTCGGCATCGTAGCATAGTTCGTCCGCCTTGGTTGCCGCGTATCCTTCGTACAGAACCGAAAGGCGCTCGTAGCATCCAACCAAGCGTGTGAGAGCCCAGAATATTCCGGAATAGGATTCGACAGAGTGATGTCTCGCCCAATTTATGCCTGATAGTGCCGAAGAGAGAAAATCGGAAAGTTGATCATCGGGAAGTTCGGCGCCCTCTGAAAACATGGCGTCGAACTTCTCGATAGCTGAACGTGTTGACTTCACGCAGGTCCCAGAATGCTCACAGCACCCGATTGCTCTCCTTCACCTTCTCCGCATCCAGATAAACGCTGCTGCCCATCTCCTTGAACTTCGCGCTCATCTGCTTCATGCCGTCCTCGGCGGTCCCACTGATCGACATCCCCACCGAGTTCGGATCGTTCAGCGTCGCCGCGTAGTCCCGCACGTCCTGGGTGATCTTCATCGAGCAGAACTTTGGCCCGCACATCGAGCAGAAATGGGCGACCTTGTGGGCTTCCTTCGGCAGGGTCTCGTCGTGGAAGTTCTTGGCGGTGTCCGGATCGAGGCCGAGGTTGAACTGGTCGGTCCAGCGGAATTCGAACCTTGCGCGGGAGAGGGCGTCGTCGCGCAGTTGGGCTGCGGGGTGGCCCTTGGCGAGGTCGGCGGCGTGGGCGGCGATCTTGTAGGTGATGACGCCGGTCTTGACGTCGTTGCGGTCGGGCAGGCCGAGATGCTCCTTCGGCGTGACGTAGCAGAGCATGGCGCAGCCGAACCAGCCGATCATGGCGGCGCCGATGCCTGACGTGATGTGGTCATAGCCCGGCGCGATGTCGGTGGTCAGCGGTCCAAGCGTGTAGAACGGGGCTTCGCCGCACTCTTTCAACTGCTTGTCCATGTTGATCTTGATCTTGTGCATCGGCACGTGGCCGGGGCCTTCGATCATGACCTGGCAGCCCTTGTCCCACGCGATCTTCGTGAGCTCGCCGAGCGTCTCGAGCTCGGCAAACTGCGCGCGGTCGTTGGCATCCGCGATCGAGCCCGGGCGCAGGCCGTCGCCGAGCGAGAACGAGACGTCATACTTGCGCATGAGGTCGCATATCTCGTCGAAATGCGTATAGAGGAAGCTTTCCTTGTGATGCGCCAGGCACCACTTCGCCATGATCGAGCCGCCGCGGGAGACGATGCCGGTGACGCGGCTGGCGGTGAGGTGGATGTATTGCAGGCGCACGCCGGCGTGGATGGTGAAGTAGTCGACGCCCTGCTCGCACTGCTCGATCAGCGTGTCCTTGTAGAGCTCCCAGGTCAGCTTGACCGGATCGCCGTTGCACTTCTCCAGCGCCTGGTAGATCGGCACGGTGCCGATCGGCACCGGAGCGTTGCGCAAAATCCATTCGCGCGTCGTATGGATGTTGCGGCCCGTCGAGAGGTCCATCACGGTGTCGGCGCCCCAGCGGATCGCCCACACCATCTTCTCGACTTCCTCCTCGACGGAAGACGTCACCGCCGAGTTGCCGATATTGGCGTTGATCTTGGTCAGGAAGTTGCGGCCGATGATCATCGGCTCGAGTTCGCTGTGGTTGATGTTGGAGGGGATGATAGCGCGGCCGCGCGCGATCTCGCTGCGCACGAACTCCGGTGTGATGAAGGCGGGCACGGAGGCGCCGAAGCTCTCACCGTCGGCGAGGGCTGCTTCGGCGCGCTCGAGCTGCTGCTTGCGCCCGAGGTTTTCGCGGGCGGCGACGTAGATCATCTCCTTGGTGATGATGCCGGCGCGGGCGAATTCGAGCTGCGTGATCTTGTGGCCGTCGAGGCCGCGCAGCGGCTTGTGATAGGCCGAGAAGGCGCGCGCGGCCTTGTCGGTGGAGACGCTGCCATTGTCCTCCGGCTTGATCTGGCGCCCCTCATATTCCTCGACGCCGCCGCGCTCCAGCACCCACTGCTTGCGGCTGCGCGGCAGGCCGGCGTTGACGTCGATGGTGACGCTGGGGTCGGTGTAGGGGCCCGAGGTGTCGTACACCGGCAAGTTCGGCTCGCCGGCGCCTTCGGACAGGATGATCTCGCGCAGCGGCACGCGCAGCTCGGGCGCGGCATCGGGCGAGGCGAATATCTTTCGCGAGGAGGGCAGCGGGCCGGTGGTGACGGCGGGGACGGTTTTTTCGGGATTGGAGCGGATGTTCATGGGGTCCTCCTTTAGTTCGTTGGCATCGCTGCGCGAGCGACAAATACCGCTGTCATCCCCGCGAAAGCGGGGATCCAGTATTCCAGAGGCGGTGGTGAGATGCGGTTAAGCCGCGGCGTACTGGATCGCCCGGTCAAGCCGGGCGATGACAGTTGAGTGTGGGGCGAGGGCGGTGTGCACATCACGCCGCCTCCTTCGAGCCGCCAAGCCATTGGCGCACGCGGGCGTCGGGGTCGGCATTTTGCGTGACGTCGGACACTACCGCGATCGAATCAGCGCCCGCGGCAAAGATTTCCGCGGCGTGCTCGAACTTGATGCCGCCGATCGCGACCAGCGGGATGGGGCCCACGCGCTTTTTCCACTCCGTGATTTTGGGAATGCCCTGCGGCTCGAAGCGCATCGATTTGAGCGTGGTGAAGAAGATCGGGCCGAGCGCGACGTAATCGGGCTTTGCCTTGAGCGCGGTTTCGAGCTCGGCATCGTCATGGGTGGAGATGCCGAGGAGAAGGCCCGCCTCGCGGATGGCCTTGAGGTCGGCGTCCGCCAGATCCTCCTGGCCGAGATGCAGATATTTGGCACCGGCGACGATCGCCGCGCGCCAATAGTCGTTGACTACGAGCTTGGCCTGCGTGCCGTTCGTGATCGCCAGCGCGTCGGTGACGATCTGCAGCGCGTCGGCGTCGTTGAGCTCCTTGGCACGCAGCTGGATGGTGCCGACGCCGAGCTTAGTCAGGCGCTCGACCCATTTGAGGCTGTCGACGACGGGATAGAAGCGATCAGGATACGGCATGCCAGAACGGGGTCCCAACGACAGGGGTGGAGGGGGAGGCGAAGTCGCGAGCGTTCATCAGCCCGGCTTCGAAGGCGGTGCGACCGGCCTCAACGCCAAGGCGGAAGGCGCCCGCCATCGCGACGGGATCGGCGGCTTTGGCGATAGCGGTGTTGAGCAGCACGGCGTCGTAGCCGAGCTCGAGTGCCTCGGCGGCGTGGCTGGGCGCGCCGATGCCGGCATCGACCACCAGCGTGATGTCGGGCAGCCGCTCGCGCAGCAGTTTCAGCGCATCGCGGTTGGTGATGCCCTTGGCGCTGCCGATCGGGGCGGCCCACGGCATCACCACCTTGCAGCCGGCATCGACCAGGCGATTGGCGACCGAAAGATCCTCGGTGCAATAGGGGAACACTTCAAAACCGTCCTTGATCAGGATGGCGGCGGCTTCGACCAGGCCGACCACGTCGGGCTGCAGCGTGTCGTTGTCGGCGATCACTTCCAGCTTGATCCAGTTGGTGCCGAACAATTCGCGCGCGAGCTTTGCCGTCGTCACGGCCTCGCGGACGCTGCGGCAGCCAGCGGTGTTCGGCAGCACGGATACGTCGAGCTCGCGGATCAGCTTCCAGAACGCATCGCCAGTCTTGCCGCCGGCGGATTCGCGGCGGAGCGAGACGGTGACGATGTTCGAGCCCGAGGCGCGGATCGCAGCCTGCATGATCGCGGGCGAGGGATAGAGCGCGCTGCCGATCAGCAGGCGGGAGGCGAAGGTTTTGCCGTAGAAGGTCACCATGTGGAGGGTGTCTCCTTGAATGACGGTGTCATCCCCGCGAACGCGGGGATCCAGTACGCCGCGGCAGAGCGGCCAGAACCGTGAAGCCGCGGCGTACTGGATCGCCCGGTCAAGCCGGGCGATGACAGTGGAGTGTTTGGTGAGAGCAGCACCATCATCACCCTCCCTGCCGCGGCGTGATGATCTCGATCTCGTCGCCGGCCTTGAGCGTGGTCTCGGCCCAGCGGCTCTTCGGCACGACGTCGTAGTTCAGCGCGATGGCGAAATGGGTGCCCTCATAGTCGAGCTCGGTGAGCAGCGCGTCGACGCTGGCCGAATTGATCTCGCGTTGCTCGCCATTGACGATCACAAGCATTGCACGATCACCTGCATTGCATCACCTCATTGTCGATCTGGCCGCGCTGGACGTATTGCAGCGTCAGCTCGGCGAGCGCGGGCGCGATCAGGAAGCCGTGGCGGTAGAGCCCGTTCACGCTGATCTGTTCGCCGCGAATGCCGATGCGCGGGAGATTGTCGGGGAAGGCGGGACGCAGGCCCGAGCCGAATTCGACGATGCGCGCTTCGCCAAACGCCGGGTGCACCGTGTAGGCGGCGCCGAGCAGCTCCAGTGCGGAACGCACGCTGACGCCGGTGTCCTCGGCCTCGATCGAGGTCGCGCCCAGCATGAACAGGCCGGCTTCGCGCGGGATCACGTAAAGCGGCCAGCGCGGATGGATCAGCCGCACCGGGCGCGACAGCTGCACCTCGCTCGTCTCGATCAGGATCATCTCGCCCTTGACGCCGCGCAACTCGCCCTGCTCGTCGCGCGCGGACAGGCCGCGGCAGTCGATCACCAGGCCTTCGAGGTCGTTGGCGGTGACGTCGCTGCCGAACTTGATGGTGCCGCCGGCCGCCTTGATGCGCTCATGCAGCTTCGGCAGCACGCGGCGCGGCTCGACATGGCCTTCAGTCGGAAAGAACAGCGCATCGCGGAAGCGCCCCTCCAGCGACGGCTCGAGTTCGGCGAGGCCGCTCGCGTCGAGCCGGCGATGGCCCTCGGTCATGCGGGCAAAACGCTCGAAGTCGTTGCGTTCGCGCGGATGGGCGACGACGAGGGAGCCGTTGAAGGGGGTGTCCGGCAATTCGCGCCGCCAGATGTCCAGGGAGCGCAGGCCGAGGCGGGAGATGATGGGTTCGGCGACCTCCGCCTCGCAGTAAGGCGCCAGCATGCCGCCGGCCCAATGGCTGGTGGCGTCGGTCATGCCGGCGTCACTGCGCTCGTGCAGCGTCACGGCGTGGCCGGCCTGCGCGAACAGCAGCGCCTGCCAGGCACCTGCAATGCCTGCGCCGATGATGGATACCGGAGAGTCCGGTCGCTTGGTCGTCTGCAACATCCCTGTCCCTTCGCCGGCATGACCCGGATCAGGTTCAAAGGGTCACCGCGGTCCTGGGCGGGCTTGCCCATTTAGCGGTATCTCAGCTCCTCCTCGGAGCACCCCTCGGAACGGCTCTAATGTAGGACAGGGGGAAGGGGCGGTCAACGCCTTGGCGGGGAACTGCTGCCGTGCCCCGGGCGCAGTGCAGCGCGCCGCTCTTCGCGGCGTGATGCGCTGCTGAACCGGGGCCCACGGGGCGGCATACTGATGGTGTGGACGGCCCCCTACGGCATCAGTTGTGCCAGAATGAGGTTGTCAC
>NZ_JACOFR010000043.1 GCF_019455385.1 Bradyrhizobium sp. BR 10289 | reverse complement strand
GCGGGGCCGTCGCCCTTCGAGGCTCGCCGAAGAGGCGAGCACCTCAGGGTGACGGGGAGAGATGGGGCGGACGCTGCCTCTACAGTCGTCATTGCGAGCGCAGCGAAACAATCCAGAGTCTTTGCGCAGAGGGATTCTGGATTGCTTCGCTGCGCTCGCAATGACGAAGAATAGATTTACGCGTCCTCCACGCCCGCTTCGTGCGGCGTGAACTGATACACCGAGCTACAGAACTCGCAGGTCACGACGACCTTGTCGTCCTTGACCATGGCGGCGCGGTCGTCGGGCGAGAAGCTCTTCAGCATCGAGGCGACGGCGTCGCGCGAGCAGGAGCATTGCGCCTTCAGCGAGAGCGGATTGAACACGCGCACGCCGCGCTCGTGGAAGAGGCGGTAGAGCAGCCGCTCGCCGGACAACTCGGGATCGATCAACTCGACGTCTTCGACGGTCTCGATCAGCGAGCGCGCCTCGACCCAGGCGTCGTCTTCCGCAACAGCGTGCACTTCGACGCCTTCAGGCGCATCGCCGGGATGCAGGTCCGCCTGCCGCGCGCGCTCGGGTGCCTTCGGCAGGAACTGCATCAGCATGCCGCCGGCGCGCCAGCGGTGCTTGCCGCCGTCGCTCGAGCGCCATTCCTCGCCGACCGCGAGACGCACCTTGGTCGGGATCTGCTCGGAGCGCAGGAAATATTCGTGAGCGGCATCTTCCAGGCTGCCGCCCTCGAGCGCGACCAGGCCCTGGTAGCGGCTCATGTCCGGCCCCTGGTCGATGGTCATGGCGAGATGGCCGCGGCCGAGCAGCGTGCCGGAATCTTTCGCGTCGCCGAGGCGCGCGGCGTCGAAACGGGCATAGGCGCGCAGGCGATCGGGCGCCTGATAGTCCACCACCAGGAACGACACTGGGCCGTCGGTCTGGGCCTGGAGAATGAAGCGGCCCTCGAACTTCAGCGCCGAGCCGAGCAGTGTCGTCAGCACGATGGCCTCGCCGAGCAGCTTGCCGACGGGCGCGGGATAATCATGCTTCGTCAGGATGTCGTCGAGCGCCGGCCCGAGCCGCACCAGGCGGCCGCGCACGTCGAGCGCGTCGACCTCGTAGGGCAACACCGCATCGTCGATCGGAACCGCGGATGGCGCGCGAACCGGGCCTTCAGGCCCGGTTTTCATGTCAGGGGATTGGGAAACCATGGGGCGTTATCTGGGGTCGGTCGATGCAAAATGAAAGAGGCGCGCCCGCATCCCATCGCTGGGATGAGGCCTGCGTAGCCCGGATGGAGCGCAGCGCAATCCGGGGATCTTCCCGCGCGTCGAAAAACCCGGATTTCGCTGCGCTTCATCCAGGCTACGAGAAAAGGCTACTTCACCGCGTCAAAGCACCAGGCCAGAATGCCCTTCTGCGCATGCAGGCGGTTTTCGGCCTCGTCGAACACGACCGATTGGGGGCCGTCGATCACCTCGTCCGTGACTTCCTCGCCGCGATGGGCGGGCAGGCAGTGCATGAACAGCGCGTCGGGCTTGGCCAGCGACATCAGCTTGGCATTGACCTGGTAGGGTTTGAGCACGTTGTGGCGGTGCTCGCCTTCCTTGTCGCCCATCGACACCCAGGTGTCGGTGACGACGCAGTCGGCGCCCTTCACGGCGGCCTCCGGATCGGTGCCGAGCACGATCGACGCGCCGGTCGCCTTGATGAAGTCGCGCATCGCCTTCTTCGGGGCGAGTTCCGGCGGCGTTGCGACATTGAGCTGGAACTTGAAGCGCTCGGCCGCGTGGGCCCACGATGCCAAAACGTTGTTGTCATCGCCGGTCCAGGCCACCGTCCGGCCCTCGATCGGGCCGCGATGCTCCTGATAGGTCATGAGGTCGGCCATCACCTGGCAGGGATGCGAGCGCCGCGTCAGCCCGTTGATGACGGGCACGGTGGCGTTGGCCGCAAGCTCGAGCAGCGCATCGTGGTTGAGGATGCGGATCATGATGGCATCGACATAGCGCGACAGCACGCGCGCGGTGTCGGCGATGGTCTCGCCGCGGCCGAGCTGCATCTCCGCGCCGGTGAGCATGATGGGCTCGCCGCCGAGCTGGCGCATGGCGACGTCGAACGAGACGCGGGTGCGCGTCGAGGGACGCTCGAAAATCATCGCCAGCGTCTTGCCTTCGAGCGGCCTGACCGGCTGATGCGCCTTCTGCTTCGCCTTCATCGCGGTGGAGGCGTCGAGCATGCTCTTGAGCTCCGACAACGGGAGCTCGTTGATGTCCAGAAAGTGCTTCGGGGACTTGCTCATCAGCTTGCCGCCCGCTTGGTCTGGCTGGATGAGATCGCGGCGCAGGCGCGCTCGAGCCGCCCGACGCTATCCTCGATCTCGGCTTCGGTGACGATCAAGGGCGGCAGGAAGCGCACGACATTGTCGCCGGCACCGACCGTCAGCAGCTTTTCGTTGCGCAGCGCCGCGCCAAGATCGGCTGAGGGCACCACGGCCTTGATGCCGATCAAGAGGCCCTCGCCGCGCACTTCGCTCACGACATCGGGGTAGCGGTCGATCACCGAGGCGAGCTTCTGCTTGAGCAGCAGCGACATCTTCTGCACGTGGTCGAAGAAGCCGGGCTTGAGCATGACGTCGAGCACGGCGTTGGCCGCCGCGATCGCCAGCGGATTGCCGCCAAAGGTCGAGCCGTGCGAGCCGGGGCCCATGCCCTTCGCCGCATCCGCAGTCGCCAGGATCGCGCCGATCGGGAAACCGCCGCCGAGCGCCTTCGCCAGCGACATCACGTCGGGCGTGACGCCGGAGCGGCGATGCGCGAACAGATCGCCGGTGCGGCCCATGCCGGTCTGCACCTCGTCGAAGGCGAGCAGCAGGCCCTTCTCGTCACAGAGCTGGCGCAACGCCTTGAGGAAGCCGGCCGGCGCCGAACGCACGCCGCCTTCGCCCTGGATCGGCTCGATCAGGATGCCCGCGGTCTGCGGGCCGATCGCCTTCTTGACCGCTTCGATATCGCCGTGCGGGACTTGGTCGAAACCGTCCATCGGCGGGCCAAAACCTTCGAGATATTTCGCCGAGCCGGTCGCAGCGAGCGTTGCCAACGTGCGGCCGTGGAAGGCGCCTTCGAAAGTGATGATGCGATAGCGCTCCGGATGGCCCTTCGAGAAGTGATGATGGCGGACCAGCTTGATCACGCCCTCCAGGGCCTCCGCGCCGGAATTGCAGAAGAACACGAAGTCCGCGAAGCTCTCGTTGCAAAGGCGTGCGGCGAGCTTCTCGCCGTCAGGACTCTGGAACAGGTTCGACATGTGCCAGAGCTTGGTCGCCTGTTCCTGCAACGCCTTGACCAGCGCGGGATGGGCATGGCCGAGCGCGTTCACGGCGACGCCGGAGGTAAAATCGAGATAGCGATCGCCATTGGTTGCAATCAGCCAGCAGCCTTCGCCGCGCTCGAAACCGAGGTCGGACCTGGCGAAAACCGGGAGCAAATGCGGCGCTGCGCTGTTAGTCATGACGGTCACTTGATGTTGCGGACGGCGTGAGCGTGCATTGCGCAACGCACCATCAACCGGCCCGGAAAACGAAACGTGCCGCCTTTTAAGGGCGGCACGTGACACCATCTTAGGCCTGGTAAAACATGTGTCAATGCCACCCGAAAGCCTCGCGAAACGCTAAATCCGTAGTCTTGCGGTGCCGGATTTGCGGGGTTTTTGCCACGGAACATGTGGAAGCGAGTCGGCTGACTCTTGCGCGTGAGTCACGCCATATTGTAGCGTTTGGCTTGTCAGATACGACATCTCGTGCAGTGTTTCTGATCCCTTAAGTCCTCATGTACCGGCGTAAACGTTCGGGCGTCTGATTGCGCCCGGCGAGCCTTAAGGGATTCTGGCGGCACGGGTTTTTCGAAGCTTAGGCATTCGCCGCAAGGGCGCCAGGATGGCAGCCGCGCAGCGAGGGAAAGGGTGCAATGACGGTTTTGACCTGGTCCGACGATCGCGTCGAGCAGCTGAAAAAGCTCTGGGAGGCCGGATTGTCGGCCAGCCAGATCGCCGCTGAGCTTGGCAATGTCACCCGCAATGCCGTGATCGGCAAGGTGCACAGGCTCGGCCTGTCCGGCCGCGCCAAGAGCCCCTCATCGGCGGCGCCCCGGCCGCGCAAGGCGCGTCCCGCGCAGCACATGATGCGCGTCACCCGGCCCATTGCCCGCGGCAACACCGCGCTGGCGCAGGCCTTCGAGGTCGAGGTCGAGGCTGAACCCGTGACCTACGACAACGTGGTGCCGATGAGCCAGCGGCTGTCGCTGCTGGAATTGAACGAGGCGACCTGCCACTGGCCGGTCGGCGATCCCTCGAGCCCGGATTTCTTCTTCTGCGGCGGCAAGGCGCTCTCGGGCCTGCCCTACTGCGCCCAGCACTCGCGCGTGGCGTACCAGCCCGCAGCGGACCGGCGGCGTGCGCCGGCGAAGCCGGGTACGCGCTGAGCTCATTGATCTAGCTGATTGCGGCCGTCGGACGACGACGGCTCAACACATCCGATGTCGTCCCGGACAAGCGCGCCAAAAGCGCGCGCAGATCCGGGACCCATAGCCACCGCAAGGCGTGGTTACGGGGACTCGGAGTTACCCTCTTCGTAAACAATCACGCCCTGTGGTCATGGATCCCGGATCTGCGCTGACGCTTGTCCGGGATGACGGCTGTGATTGTCGACGCAGCTTGGCCTTACGTCTGCTCGGCCTTCGCGAACCGATCGTCGAGCGCATAGCCGGCGCCGCGAACGGTGCGGATCGGGTCCTGCTCGCGGCCGAGATTGAGCAGCTTGCGCAGGCGGCCGATGTGCACGTCGACGGTGCGTTCGTCGATATAGATGTCGCGGCCCCAGACGCTGTCGAGCAGTTGCTCGCGCGAGAACACGCGGCCGGGATGCTCCAGGAAGAACTCCAAGAGGCGATATTCGGTCGGGCCGAGATCGATCGGGCGGCCCGAGCGCGCGACGCGGCGCTTGTCGCGGTCGAGTTCGATGTCGCCGTAGGCCAGCACGGTGGCGAGCCGCTCCGGGCTGGCGCGGCGCAGGAGGCCCTTCACGCGGGCCAGGAGTTCCGGCACCGAGAACGGCTTGACGATGTAGTCGTCGGCGCCCGTGGCAAGACCGCGCACCCGCTCGCTCTCCTCGCCGCGCGCGGTGAGCATGATGATCGGCAGCTGCTTGGTCTCGGGCCGGGTACGAAGCCGCCGGCACAGCTCGATGCCTGATAGCCCCGGCAGCATCCAGTCGAGCACGATCAGGTCGGGGATGTGCTCCTTGAGGCGGGTGTCGGCGTCGTCGCCGCGCATCACCGTCTCGACGTCATAGCCGTCGCCTTCGAGGTTGTAACGGAGGAGCTCGGTGAGAGCTTCCTCGTCTTCAACCACCATGATGCGTGCGCCCATTAGGTCGTCGCTCCTTAAGTCTTCAGGTATTCGGGACCGTGGTGGCGAAGGTCGTCATGTCGCCCTTCGGCCGCTTGTCGGTGATCGCCTGGCCCTCGATCATGTAGAACACGGTCTCGGCGATGTTGGTGGCGTGGTCGCCGATCCGCTCGATGTTCTTGGCGCAGAACATTAGATGGATGCAGAACGAGATGTTGCGCGGATCCTCCATCATGTAGGTGAGGAGCTCGCGGAACAGCGAGGTGCAGATGGCGTCGACCTCCTCGTCGCCCTTCCACACCGCCATCGCCGCCGGCAGATCGTGCGCGGCATAGGCGTCCAGCACCGACTTGACCTGCTGCTGCACGAGGTCGGTCATGTGCTCGAGGCCGCGGAACAGTTTGAGCGGATGGAAATCCGTCTCCAGCGCCGCGACGCGCTTGCCCATGTTCTTGGCGAGGTCGCCGATGCGCTCGAGATCGGTGGCGACGCGCATGGCGCCGACGATCTCGCGCAGGTCCACCGCCATCGGCTGGCGGCGCGCGATGGTGAGGACGGCGCGCTCCTCGATCTTCTTCTGCAGCGCGTCGAGCTCGGCGTCGGTGGTGACGACGCGCTGGCCGAGCGCGACGTCACGGCGGATCAGCGCGTCGACGGAATCGACGATCATGCGCTCGGCGATGCCGCCCATCTCGGCGACCAGGCGGGTGAGCTCCTGGAGGTCGGTGTCGAAGGCCTTTGCGGTATGTTCAGAACCCATGTCCTGTCTCCTCAGCCGAACCGGCCGGTGATGTAATCCTGCGTGCGCCGGTCGGTCGGCGACGTGAAGATCTTGCTGGTGTCGTCGAACTCGATCAGCTCGCCGAGATACATGAAGGCGGTCTTGTCGGAGACGCGCGCCGCCTGCTGCATGTTATGCGTCACGATCGCAATCGTGTAGTTCTCGGACAGCTCCTGGATCAGCTCCTCGACCTTGGCGGTCGAGATCGGGTCGAGCGCCGAGCAGGGCTCGTCGAACAAAATCACTTCAGGCCGCACCGCGACGGTGCGGGCGATGCAGAGGCGCTGCTGCTGGCCGCCGGAGAGCGACAGGCCGGAGGCGTTGAGCTTGTCCTTGACCTCGTTCCACAGCGCGCCGCCGCGCAGCGCCTTCTCGACGCGGTCGTCCATCTCGGACTTCGAGATCTTCTCGTAGAGGCGGATGCCGAAGGCGATGTTCTCGTAGATCGTCATCGGGAACGGCGTCGGCTTCTGGAACACCATGCCGACGCGGGCGCGCAGCAGATTGAGGTCCAGCTTGGGGTCGAGGATGTTGGTCTGGTCGAGCATCAGCTGGCCGGTGACGCGCTGGCCCGGATAGAGGTCGTACATCCGGTTGAAGATGCGCAGCAGGGTCGACTTGCCGCAGCCGGACGGGCCGATGAACGCCGTGACGCGGTTGGTGCCGAGCGTCAGGTTGATGTTCTTCAGCGCGTGGTGCTCACCATAATAGAAGTTGAGGTTGCGCACCGTCACCTTGGCGGGCGCTTCCGGCAGCGGCTGCTGCGAGGCCAGATGGGCGTTGGAACTCACGGATACGGACAGATCGGTCATTTTGCAGTCCTCTCGGCGCCGAGGATGCGCGCGCCAATGTTCAGGGCAAGCACGGTCAACGTGATCAGCAGCGCGCCGCTCCAGGCGAGCTGCTTCCAATAGGCGTAGGGGCTCTGCACGAAGTTGTTGATGGTGACCGGCAGGTTCGCCATCGTCTTGTTCAGGCCGAGGCTGAAGAACTGGTTCGACAGCGCGGTGAAGAGCAGCGGCGCGGTCTCGCCGGCGACGCGGGCGGTGGCGAGCAGCACGCCGGTGATGAGACCCGAGCGCGCCGCCCGATAGGCGATGCGCTTGATCACCAGCGAGCGCGGCAGGCCGAGCGCGGAGGCAGCTTCACGCAGCGCGTTCGGCACCAAGAGCAGCATGTCCTCGGTCGTCCGCAACACCACCGGGATGACGATGACGGCGAGCGCGAGCGAGCCTGCGATCGCCGAGAAGCCGCGCATCGGCACGACCACCGCGCCGTAGATGAACAGGCCGATGATGATCGAGGGTGCCGACAGCAGGATGTCGTTGATGAAGCGGATCACCGAGGTCAGCTTGTCGTTGCGGCCGTACTCGGCGAGATAGGTGCCGGCGAACAGGCCGAGCGGCGCGCCGATGCCGACGCCGATCACGGTCATGATGATCGAGCCGACGATGGCGTTGCGCAGGCCGCCTTCGGTCGAGCCCGGCGGCGGCGTATTCTCGGTAAAGAGCTGAAGGTTCAGGCCGGCGATGCCGTTGTAGAGCAGCGTGACCAGGATCAGCGCGAGCCAGGTGACGCCAAACGCGGCGGCCGCAAAGCAGAGCCCGCGGATGACGATGTCCTTGCGGCGGCGGCGTGCGTAAATCGGGTTCATGTCACTTCCCCGCCTTCTGTTCGAGGCGCAGCAGCATCAGCCGCGCGCCTGCCAGCACGAAGAACGTCAGCACGAACAGCAGGAGGCCGAGCAGGATCAGGCCGGACTGGTGCAGACCGTCGCTCTCGGCGAATTCGGAGGCGATCGCCGCCGAGATCGTGGTGCCCGGCGCGAAGATCGAGGAGGAGATCCGGAACGAGTTGCCGATGATGAAGGTCACCGCCATGGTCTCGCCGAGCGCGCGGCCCAGCGCCAGCATGACGCCGCCGATGATGCCGACGCGGGTGTAGGGGATCACCACGCTGCGCACGACCTCCCAGGTGGTGCAGCCGACGCCGTAGGCGGCTTCCTTCAGCACCGGCGGCACCGTCTTGAACACGTCGACCGAAATCGAGGTGATGAAGGGCAGCACCATGATGGCGAGGATCAGCGCGGCGTTGAACAGGCTGAGATAGGACGGGGGACCTGCGAAGATCGCGCCCAGCACGGGAACGCCGTCGAAGATCTTGATCATGAAGGGCTGGAAGGTGTTGGCCAGGAACGGGCCAAGCACGAAGAAGCCCCACATGCCGTAGATGATCGAGGGAATGCCGGCGAGCAGCTCGACCGCCATGCCGATCGGGCGGCGCAGCCATTGCGGGCAGAGCTCGGTGAGGAAGATGGCGATGCCGAGACCGACCGGAATGGCAATCAGCATCGCGATGAAGGAGGTGACGAGCGTGCCGTACATCGGGCCGAGCGCGCCGAGCACGGGCGGATCCGCCGACGGCGCCCAACGCTGCGTCCACAGGAAGGCGAATCCGTATTCCTTCATCGCCGGGAAGGCGCCGACGATCAGCGAGATGATGATGCCGCCGAGGATGAGCAGCACCGAGATCGCGGACAGCCGCGTGATCCAGTAGAAGGTGAGGTCACCGAGCTTGAACGCGCTCAACGCCTTGGCGCGGTCATACGGTCCGGCGGCATCAATTACATTGCTCTCGACAGCCATCTCAGCCACGCCGATCCCCTGTACCCGTTTTATATACGCTTGTTTTCGGCCTGATGCCCCGGAGGCGGTGCGACGCTGATCCGGGGCCCAGTTCTTGTGGGTCCCGGCTCTGCGGAGCAGCGTCTGGACGATGCTTCGCATCGCCAGGGCTGCACCGCGTCCGGGACACGAGAGAGCGCTTAGCTCTTGATCTCGGCAGCCCAGGTCTTCTCGATCAGGGTCACGACGCCCTCGGGCATCGGGATGTAGTCGAGCTCTTCAGCCGCCTTGCCGCCGTTCTTGAAGGCCCAGCGGAAGAACTTGATGGCTTCCTGCGAGGCCGCCTTGTCGGTGGCGTCCTTGTGCATGAGGATGAAGGTCGCCGCCGTGATCGGCCAGGACTTGTCGCCGGGCTGGTCGGTCAGGATCACGTAGTAGCCGGGAGCCTTGGCCCAGTCGGCGTTGGAGGCGGCCGCCTGGAAGGCCTCGACGGTCGGCTGCACGGTCTTGCCAGCCTTGTTGACGAGACCGGTGTAGGTCAGCTTGTTCTGCTTGGCATAGGCATACTCGACGTAACCGATCGAGTTCTTGGTCTGGCTGATGTTGCCCGACACGCCTTCGTTGCCCTTGGCGCCGACGCCGACCGGCCACTCGACCGCGGTGCCCTCACCGACCTTGCTCTTCCAGTCCGCGGAGGCCTTGGAGAGATAGTTGGTGAAGTTGAAGGTGGTGCCCGAACCGTCCGAGCGGCGGACCACAGTGATGGCTTCCGAGGGCAGCTTGGCGTTGGGGTTCAGCTTCTTGATCGCGGCGTCGTCCCACTTGGTGATCTTGCCGAGATAGATGTTGGCGAGGGTCTCGCCGTCGAACACGAGCTCGCCGGCCTTGACGCCCTCGATGTTGACGACGGGAACGATGGCGCCCATCACCATCGGCCACTGGACGAGGCCGTCCTTCTCGAGCTGCTCGGCCTTGAGCGGCGCATCGCTGGCGCCGAAGGTCACGGTCTTGGCCTGGATCTGCTTGATGCCGCCGCCCGAGCCGATCGACTGGTAGTTCAGACCGTTGCCGGTCTCCTTCTTGTAGGCGTCAGCCCATTTCGAATAGATCGGGAACGGGAAGGTCGCGCCTGCACCCGTGATGTCGGCGGCGAAGGCCGCCGTCGTCGTTGCGGCGACCAAGCCGGCAGCGACGATCGTTTTGATGAAATTCATGCTGGTCTCCATACAGGGGAACGAAGCGCCATCAGCGCCCGATCGCGCTCCCCGCGCCGCCCCTTTAGGAGCGGTCGGCTGTGCTTTTACGAAGGTTTCGTGACAGCTGGATGACACAGACAAGCGACTGAAATCGCTTGAGATTCAGCTCTGCGTCAGGGTCTTCACCTGGGGAAAACAGGCGATGAAGGTGGCGCCCTGCCTGGGGACGCTTTCGATCAAAAGCCGGCCGCGATGACGGTTAAGAATATGTTTCACCAGCGATAATCCGAGGCCCGTGCCGCCCTGCGAGCGGCTGTCGCCAACGTCCACCCGATAGAACCGCTCGGTCAGCCGCGGCAGGTGCTCCGGGGCGATGCCGGGGCCGAAATCCCGGACCATGACCCGGACTTCCTGAGTTCCGTCGGAGGTCAGCGACACGATGACGCGACCGCCGGAGGCGCCGTATTTGAGCGCGTTCTCGATCAGGTTCTCGAACAGGCGGAGCAGCTCCTCGCGGTCGCCCGCGATCATAACCGGCGTATCGGGCAGATTGATCTCGACCTCGACTTGGCGCTCGCGCGCCAGCGGTTCCAGCCCGTCGGCGACCTGGCGGATGATCGGCAGCAGGTCCACCAGGGTATCCGGCCGGACGTGGGCCGACAGTTCCACCCGCGACAGCGACAGGAGATCGTCGATCAGGCGCGCCATGCGGGTGGCCTGATTGTGCATGATGCCGAGAAAGCGCTCGCGCGCCTTGGGATCGTCCTTGGCCTGGCCCTGCAGCGTGTCGATGAAGCCGGAGAGCGCCGCCAGCGGCGTGCGCAGTTCGTGGCTGGCATTGGCGACGAAGTCGGCGCGCATCTCCTCGACCCGGCGCAGCGGCGTCTGGTCGTGGAACGTCATCAGCATGCATTTGTCGGCGCCGCCGAAGCTGGTCGGCACCGGCACCGGCGTGATGATCAGTTCCATCCAGCGATCGACCGGCACATGGTCGAGATAGGTGGCGCGCCGCGGTTCCGTGGTCGCAATGGACTCGCGCAGCGCCGTGATGATCTCCGGCGAGCGCAGCGCGAACTGGGCAAGCTCGTTCCGGCGCAGCGCCGGCGCGAGCTGCGCGGCGGCGGCATTGAGATGGATGACGCGGCCGGCGCGGTCGAGCAGCACGGCCGGATCCGGCATCCCGGCGACGACCGCGGCCACCGCCGCGCTCTCGACCGGGTTGATACGGCGCGTCTCGTCGCGCGAGGCGGCCGCATCGTGCAGGCGCCACGGGATCAACGCCGCAACTGCAATGCAGAGAAACACGGCGACGGCGTGCAGGACCGACAATTCGCCGAGCGAGACCACGACCGACAGCGCCAGCGCCGCGACGATCAGGATGATCGTCGAGTGCCGCAGCCGGTCGGACCAGGGCTGGGCGGCGGCAGAAGAAGGGGCGTCGATCGCCATCGGGGCGGGCTTCTCCTAGGGGACTTTACCCAAAGACTTGTGCGGTCAGGCGCCGCCGTCGCTGCGCTCTCTCACATAGGCGGCTTCGGGCGCCGGGCCGGGGTCGAGCTTGAGCGCCGCCTGCTGCAAACGCTTCGATCGGGCGCCGATGATAACTTCGCGAAACGTCAGCAAGATTACAGAAATGACGAAGGGGGACAGATAATAGAGGACGCGGAACAACAACATACCGCCCAGCAGCTCTTCCCGGTCCATCTGCCAGAGGCCGACCAGCATGGCGGCGTCGAACACCCCGAGACCTCCGGGCGAGTGGCTGGCAAAGCCGAGCAGGGTCGCCGAGACGAAGATCACGGCGACCACGACGAAGCCGAGATTGGGCTCGTCCGGCACCAGCACGTACATCGCCAGCGCGCAGAAGCCGAGATCGATGATGCCGATCGCGATCTGGAGCAGCGTCAGCGGCCCGCCCGGCAGCACCACGGTCCAGGGTCCACGACCGACCACGCGCGGCTGGGTCCAGACCCAGACCACATAGCCGACCAGCGCCACGATGATCATCAGCGCTAGGGTCCGGTTCAGCCAGGGCGGCAGCTGGTCGATCGAGGCGGCGGCTTCCGGGTGGTAGGAGATGCCGAGACCAAGCACCGCGGCATTGCCGAGCCAGAAGGTGAGGCCGGCAAGGAAACAGATCTTGGCGACGTCGATCGCGTTCAGCCCGTAAGCCGAATAGATGCGGTAGCGCACCGCGCCGCCGGTGAAGACGCTGGCGCCGACATTGTGGCCGATCGAATAGGAGGTGAAGGCGGCGAGCGCGTTGATGCGGTAGGGCACATGGGAATGGCCGATCGCACGCACGGCGAACAGGTCGTAGAAGGTCAGCGTGAAATAGCCCGCGGCGACGAACAGCGCGGCCATCGCAATCTGGCTCGGCTCGGTGCTCTTGATCGCCTCGATCACCTCGTTCATGTCGATGCCGCGCAGCATGTGGTAGAGCACGTAGCAAGCGATGCCGATGACCGCGACGCTGATCACAACTCCAAGCTTATGCAGGATTTGCTTCTGGCGCAGAAACGTCATCGCCCTGCGTATGGCTTCCAGCATCTAGACCTCGAACAACGCTTCAGCGGCCGGGGTGGCCGGCGAACAGGCGGACGACGCACTGGCACTCAACGAATCTTCGCCGCCGGTCCCGGCATCGCGCATGCCCCCTGCACCTCCACTAGCGCGTTTTGCGGCCGAGTGGAATTCGCCAATTCGAACAAAAACTCGTGCCTTCAATGTTTTAGGCAGGTTGCAGGCTCCTGAAGCACGGTTTGACGCTTTCGGCGGCACGCCTTGACGCGAATCTCCATGGCAATCCTGCGCAGCCGCCGTGAAGTTTTGATGATTTCGGCCGCACAATGTTCCGTCACGCCTTAAGCCCAAATCAATCTATGGGCGGCGGTCGCCGGTTGAAAGAGGGGGCGGCCACGGGCCGGCGCCCGATCCCCAGCCACCCAGTCCAATGATGCAACGCGATGACCGGCCGGAGCATCGAGCGGCCTGCCACAACGGCCTGTGGTTATCTCTCGCGCCCCCATGACAACCCGCCTCGCAATCGGCAACGCTCGGCAATTGGCCGTCTGTCGCCGGTTTCGGCGGCCGTCGCGTCGACCAAGAAACTTTGGAATGGAGAATACTATGAAGCTTCTCAGTGGCGCCGTCATCGCGGCGATCGTTCTCGCCGCCGCTCCTGCCAGCGCCAGAGAGCGCAACGACAGCCCTCATTCCCAGGCCTGCATGGCCAAGAACGGCTTCAATCTCGAGATGTGGCGCGCGCACTCCGCGGGCACTGACGCGCAGGTGCTGCGCTATATCCAGTGCCGGGACGGCGTATCCGCGGCACAGGCGAAAGCCATTGGCATTCGCGACCATAATTTCAGCGCCGGCTTCCGCTGAGCCCAACGCACGATGAGATGTCCCGCTGCGATTTCTGGGACATCTCGTCGTCAGGCCGCCGGCTGGCTCCGCGAGACCACCCAATAACGCAGCCAGGCGCCGATGGTGCAGCCGACGAGATAGCAGGCGAACATGATGAGGCCGAGGTCGAGCCAATAGCCGAACCGGCCGGGCACCACATGCGCCAAGGAGGCCGCGACCAGGGCGACGGCGAGTGCCGCGAGCCAGTATGCGGTCACCTTCGAGGTGCCGTTACCGCGCTGGACCACCGAGATCCAGCCCATGCAAAAGCCCAGCAGCACCGAGCCGATCAGCCAGCCCATATGAAACGAGACGAGATAGGGCATCGTCACCTCACCAAAAACTCGATGCGGCGGTTCTGCGCCTTGCCGTCATCGGTGTCGTTGCCGGCAACCGGCTGCGTGGCGCCGTAGCCGATGGCGGTGAATCGGCTGGCGGGCAGCCCAGCCTTGACCAGATAGTCGATCACGGCCTGTGCGCGCTTCTCCGAGAGCGCCTGGTTGAAGGAGTCTTCGCCATCCGCATCGGTGTGGCCTGCGACCTCGATATTGGTGGTGGGGCAGCGCAGCGCCGTCTCGATCAGATGATCGAGAATGCCGGCGGAGTCGGGATCGATGTCGGCGCGCCTGGTGGCGAAGCGGATCTTGCCCTTGTTGAGGAGCTCCGTGAACAATTGCTGGCAGACCGAGCCGTCGACCGGGCCTGCCGCAGGCTTCACCGTGATCTCGGGCTTGTACTGCCAGTTCTTGGGAAAATCCTTGCCGAGGCCGGCGCGGATGTCGTTGGCGGCGCCTTCATAGAGCGCATCGCCCGACAGCTTCACTTCGCGGTCGGACACCACGAGCGTGCCGGTCGACAGCCGCGACAATGCGCCAAGCGCTGCGACCACGGCAGTGTTGAAAGAGCTTGGTGCGCCAATGCTTGCCTTGAGATTGTCCACGACCTTCTCGGTGAAGAATTTTCGCGAGGCGCTCGTGGCGATCGCGGCGTGCACGTTGTTGTCGGGCACATAGCCGGTCAGCGTTACCGTCGCGGCGACCGGATCCTTGTAGGCCTGGAAGATGTACGGCGGCGCCTTGATCTCGTTGGCGGCGATCGAGAACCCCTCGGGCAGGTTCTTCAGCGCGGCGGCAATCGCTTCGCGGCCGCCGAGATCGCGCGCCATGCCCGACAGGTTGACCTGGGTGTCCGTGATCGTGATCTTGCCGTCCTTGAGCTTGCCGATCTGGTCGAGCAGCAGCGTCGCGGCCGCCTCGAATCGCGCGGGCGCACCACGCGCCAGCCCCATCTGATCAGCCACCTCGACGCCACCGACCTCCTTGCGGGCCACCTCTGTCAGGCGGGCCTTCATCGACGGCAGGGGCGCGGAGCCCGACAGGGTAACCCGGACGACGTCGCGCTCGGCGTTCCAGACGAAGGGTTTTGCCTCGGGAACCAGCCGGGTTCGGTCGTCGACGAGGCGCACGCCGGGGACCAGCTCGACCGTCGTCACGGCGTCGCGGCGACCCTCCTCGGAGAAGGCTTCGGCGGCAAGGCTGACGTCACGGCCGTCCACGGCGATCCGGGTCTTGTCCAGGACGGTGTCCTTGAGGGCGGCCGAGCTGCGCGCGGACAGGTCGGCCTCGACCGGCAAGGTGTTATTCCAGGCCGCAAATCCCCACATGACGGCCAGGGGGATCAACCCCGGCCACCATTTGCTGGCCCACCTGAAAAGCTTCTGCATTCGACGACCCGAACTCTGGAACCGGAGACAAAACAAACCCTTGGCAGGCTGTCAAACCGGAAATGGGGCCCTTCCGGGCCGCTCACGTGAACAATTGGAATAACTTTTTCTTCAAGGGTCGGTCCTTAAGTTGAGGGCGGAATGCCAGGGGTCGGCCAGCCGGTCATGAAACAACTCCGTAACAACGTCATCCGCGCCGGGCTGGGAGCACTCTATTTCAGCGGGGCGCACCATCTGCTGCGCCCGCTTTTGTCGGGCGTCGGCGCCATTTTCATGCTGCATCGCGTGCGGCCGGCCCGCGAGGGCGCGTTCCAGCCGAACCGGCATCTCGAAGTCACCCCCGATTTCCTTCGCGCCACCTTGAGCCATCTGCGCGCGCGCGACATCGACATCGTCAGCATGGACGAGCTGCATGAGCGGCTGGTGCGGGGCCGGTTCGAGCGCCGCTTCGCCGCCTTCACGCTCGACGACGGCTACCGCGACAATCTCGAATTCGCAGTCCCGGTGCTGCGCGAATTTGACGCGCCACTGGCGGTGTATGTCGCCAGCGATTTCGCCCAAGGCACCGGACGCCTGTGGTGGGCGGCGCTGGAAGCCGTGATCGCAAAGGCCGAGCAGATCGAGGTGCAAATCGGTCGTTCCGCACTGCGGCTCGATGCGACGACGCCGGCGGCAAAGCAGGCCGCGTTCGACCGCCTGCATGACTGGCTGCGCGCGCTGCCGGGCCAGCATGATCTGGCGCGCGAGATCGCCGCGCTCTGCTTGAGGCACGGCGTCGACATGGACGCGCTGTGCCGCAGCCTGTGCCTGTCCTGGGACGGCGTGAGGCAGCTCGCCGCAGATCCCCTGGTCACGATCGGCGCGCACAGTATCAGCCATTGCAATCTCGCCAAGCAGAGCGAGGAGATCGCCGCGCAGGAGATGGCCATCAGCCGGGCGCGAATTGAAGAGGCGCTGGAGCGTCCGGTGCAGCATTTCGCCTATCCCTACGGCGACCGCGAAGCAGCCGGCGAGCGAGAATTTGCCTTGGCCGCCACAGCCGGTTTCAAGACCGCGGTGACGACGCGGCCCGGCATGCTGTTCGCCGAGAACGGCCGCCACATGACCGCGCTGCCGCGCGTCTCGCTCAACGGCAACTATCAGGACACGCGGATCCTGCCGGTGCTGACCTCGGGCGCGGCAACCGCGATGTGGAACGGCTTCCGCCGGATCGCGGCGGCATAGTTGACTCCCCTCCCCGCGGCGCCCAAAACGTCGCCAACACCAAGGGAGGCACCATGCTCAACGATCTGTTCTCGCTCAAAGGCCGCATCGCACTCGTGACCGGCGGCTCGCGCGGCATCGGCAAGATGATTGCGGCGGGTTTCCTCGGCGCCGGCGCGGCGAAGGTCTACATCACGGCGCGCAAGGCGGGCCCGTGCGAAGCGACGGCGAAGGAGCTCTCGGCGCAATATGACGGCGAGTGCATCGCACTGCCGATCGACATCTCGACCGTCGAGGGCTGCGAGCGGCTGGCCGGCGAGATCATCAAGCTGGAGCCCAAACTCGATATCCTCGTCAACAATGCGGGCGCAGCCTGGGGCGCGGAGTTCGACGAATTCCCCGAAAGCGGCTGGGACAAGGTGATGGACCTCAACGTCAAGTCGCTGTTCTTCCTGACCAAGGCGCTGGCCAAGCCGTTGCGTGCAGCGGCCTCGCATGAGCGGCCGGCCAAGGTGATCAACATCGCCTCGGTCGACGGCATCTTCGTCAATCCGGGCGAGACCTATTCCTACGCCGCCAGCAAGGCCGCGGTGATCCATCTGACGCGGCGCCTGGCGACTAAGCTGATCAAGGACAGCATCAACGTCACCGCGATCGCGCCGGGCGCGTTCAAGTCCGACATGAACCGCGCCGCGCGCGACCACTCGGACGAGGTGGCAAAACGCATTCCGGCCAAGCGGATCGGCACCGACGAGGATATGGCAGGTATTGCAATCTATCTCGCCTCGCGCGCCGGCGACTACGTGGTCGGCAACACCATCGCGGTCGATGGCGGCGTGGTGTACGCGAATGCGGGGCTGGAGATTGCGGGGTAGGTGGGCTGCTTACTGCAAAGCCGCGCTGCTTACGGCACGGACGGTGCGCTCCCTCGCCCCGCTCTTGCGGGGAGAGGGTTGGGGTGAGGGGCCTCTCTCGCCACGGAAGACTGTCGCCGCACCTGTACCCCCTCACCCGGATTGCTTCGCAATCCGACCTCTCCCCGCAAGCGGGGAGAGGTTAAGAAAAGCCCCTACGACTCGATCTTCACGTACTCGAAGTCGCCCGGCTTGTTGTCGATGCCGACCTTCGGCGACGAGATCCACGAGGCGAACTTGCCGGTCTCGGTGACGGGCTGCATCAAGGACGTGATGAAGTCGCCATCGGCGGTCGAGGGCAGCCATTCGTCCTTGCGCTTGGCCCAGGTGGCATCGTCGATCAGAATGCCGTCGGGCGTGGCGTGCACGTCCTTGAACTCGCCGATGTGGCGGTGGAAGGCGACGTTGGGCAGCGTCAGCTTGAAATCGTAGCCGGCGGTCGAGATCACCTTGTTCCAGCGCAGCATGCCCTTGACGCAATCCTGGCTGTAGTCGTCGCGCAGGCGCATGTTGAGCGCGGTCAGCGCCGGCTCGTCGACCAGCTTGATCTCGCCGTTGATCAGCTTGAGCACCGGATACGTCGAATTCTTGAGCTGGTGATCGTCCTCGATCTGGGTCTCGTGATAGCGGCCCTTGATGCCGGTGTTGAAGGCGTTGGCCGCGTTGGTGGAGACTTCCGAACCGAACAGGTCGAGCGACAGCGTGTAGTGCAGGTTCAGCTTCTTCTGGATCGTCGGCAGGTCGATCACGCCGAGCGCGCGCACCTTGGCGATGTCGGTGGGATCGGTGATGCCGGCCTGCCGCATCGCCTCGCAGGTGCGCTGCACGACGCGGGTGATGCCGGTCTCGCCGACGAACATGTGGTGCGCTTCCTCGGTCAGCATGAAGCGGCAGGTGCGCGACAGCGGATCGAAGCCCGACTGCGCGAGCGAGTGCAGCTGCATCTTGCCGTCGCGGTCGGTAAAGTAGGTGAACATGAAGAAGGACAGCCAGTCTGGCGTCGCCTCGTTGAAGGCGCCCAGCATGCGCGGCGCATCGGCATCGCCGGAACGGCGGCGCAGCAGATCATCGGCCTCCTCGCGGCCGTCGCGGCCGAAATATTTCTGGAGCAGGTAGACCATCGCCCAGAGATGGCGGCCTTCCTCGACATTGACCTGGAACAGGTTGCGCATGTCGTAGAGCGAGGGCGCGGTCTTGCCGAGATGGCGCTGCTGCTCCACCGAAGCCGGCTCGGTGTCGCCCTGGATCACGATCAGGCGGCGCAGCATGGCGCGATACTCACCCGGGACTTCCTGCCAGGCAGGCTCGCCATAATGCTCGCCGAAGGGAATGACGCGGTTCTCTTCCTGGGGCGCCAGGAGAATGCCCCAGCGATATTCGGGCATGCGGACATAGTCGAACTTGGCCCAGCCACGCGGGTCGACGGAATAGGCAGTGCGCAAATAGACCAGCGACTCCTGGAAGCCCTCGGGACCCATGTCGCTCCACCAATCCATGTAGCCGGGATGCCAGCCTTCCAGCGCCTTCAGCACCTGGCGGTCTTCAGCGAGATTCACGTTATTCGGAATCTTAGTCGAGTAGTCGACGTTCATGATGTTCATGTTCATGGGGTACCTCCCGTGTGGGACTTACTCGTTTGAAGGGCGCGAGTAGCGAATGGCGAGTAGCGAATGGAAATCCCTATTCGCCATTCGCAACTCCCCATTCGCTAGACTCGCGTCATATCGAATTTCGGCTTCTGACCGCTGCCGTAGCGGCGCAGCGCGCCTTCCTCGCCGACGGCATTGGGGCGCTGGAAGATCCAGTTCTGCCAGGCGGTGAGGCGCGCGAAGATCTTTGATTCCATCGTCTCGGGGCCGACGAAGCGCAGGCTGGCTTCCATGCCGGTGAGGCTGTCGGGCGAGAAGCTGGCGCGCTCCTCGAGGAACACGCGAACCTCGTCGTCCCAATCGATGTCGTCGAGCGCGAAGGTGACGAGGCCGAGCTCTTCGGCCTGCTCGGCATCGAGCGCGGTGCCGAGGGTTGCTTCCGCGCGCTCCACATCCGCAGGGTCAGCCTGGAAGCGCGACTCCAGCCGGGTCAGGCCATGGCTCATCGGATAGGGGCCGAAATTCATCGCGGAGAGTTCGATCGACGGCGGCGGGCGGTTGTCGCCCTGGCGCGTGCCGATCAGCATGTAGGAGCGGTCGGCGGCGAAGACGAGTTCGGCCAAGGTGCCCGCAAAGCAGGATCCGGGCTCGACCAGCGTCACCAGCGTGCGCGAGGTGACGTCGATGCGCTTGAGAACGCGCTTCCAGTAATGCCTGATCTCGTTGACCAGCCAATGCGCCTTGTTGGCTTCAAGGAAGGCGTCGCTGGCGAGCACATGGGCACGGTCGCCATGGCTCTTGAAGACGAGCATCGCAATCTCGAGCTCGTTGATGCGTAGATGCAGGATGGCGTCGTCGAGCTCGCGCGCCACTTGCAGCGGCCAGAACGATGCGCCCTGCGCCATCATGCCGTCGATGTCAGCCGGCGGCGCGGTCTCCGGCGCCTTGATCGAGATGGTGGCGATGCGCGCGGTCCGGTCGATATCGACGGTGACGAAGCCGTATTGAATACTGGTCTCGTCGATGACGCGCTTGAGCGGGGTCAGTGCCACGCCCTTGCCGCTGCCGGCGCGTTTCGACTTGCCGGCGAACTCCCTGGCGCGCTCGGCGATCCTGGCTTCCAGCTTGGAATTCGGCGCGATCTCGTCGACGAGGCGCCACTGCACGGCGCGCTTGCCCTTCACGCCTTCCTCGATGGTGCAGAAGAAATCGGCGTGGTCGCGGCGCACCTTGCGCTTGTCGACGACGCGGGTGAGACCGCCGGTACCGGGCAGCACCGCGAGCAGCGGCACTTCGGGCAACGCCACGGCCGACGAGCCGTCGTCGGCGAGGATGATGTGATCGGTCGCAAGCGCCAGCTCATAGCCGCCGCCGGCGGCGGAGCCGTTCACCACGGTGATGTAGCGCTGGCCGGAATTCTCGGACGAGTCCTCCATGCCGTTGCGGGTCTCGTTGGTGAATTTGCAGAAGTTCACCTTGTGGGCATGGGTCGAGCCCGCGAGCATGCGGATATTGGCGCCGGCGCAGAACACGCGGTTCTTGGCCGAGCGCATCACCACCACCTTCACCTCGGGATGCTCGAAGCGCAGGCGCTGGATCGCGTCGGCAAGCTCGATATCGACGCCGAGGTCGTAGGAATTGAGCTTGAGCAGATAGCCCTCGAACAGGCCGCCGTTCTCGTCGACGTCCATGGTCAGCGTCGCGACGTCACCATCGACCGCCAGCTTCCAGTGCTTGTAGCGGGACGGTTCGGTCTGGAAATCGATGAATGTCGCGCCGCCTGCGAGGCGCCGATCTTCCCCGGCCATGGGCCACCCTTGAGCTTGTTTCTGACGTTTACCGTTAGATGCACAATAGTGCATCTTTCCGGACACGTCTAGCCCTCAACACTCGATGCATGCACTTTGTTGCATGTGGGCTATTGGGACCGCACGACGGCGCTGAGCGCGATCCAGTCGGCCTTGGAGAGCTGGGGTCGGCCGAGCTTGGCCTGGAGCAGCGCGGTCAGAGCGGGAATTGGAAAGCTCTCGACGAAGCCATCGCCGCCCACCGCCGCCTTGCGCGTGCTGAGGGCGCGCAGCTCCGCCAGCGCATCGCCGAACAGGCGCGCGGCCGAATGCGACCGTTGCATCCGCAGACGCAGATTCGCATTGGAGACGAGAATGCAGGCGCGCAGCAGAATGCGCTCGCGGCCGCCTTGCGGTGCTGCGGCCCACACCGCCTCCAGCACCTCCTGCGCTTCCCAGAAATAGCCGCGGTCGTTGAGGGACAAGCCGTAGCGCAGCGCCGGATGGCGCGCCGGCACATAGCCGCGGAAGGCCGGCGGCACCAGCGCCTTGGCGAGGTCAAGCGTCTCGGAATCCGCATCGACACCGCCGGTCTCGCCCGGCACATAGGCCCATCGTGGCCATGGCAACGGACCGCCTGCATGTGAAGGCACATTCATGGATGTGCCTCCGCATGATCATGCGGCGTGTCCTTGAAGTCCCTGATCGTCGCGCAGGGCCGCTCTTGCAAATTGCTCAATCGCGTCAAGCGTCGCCCCCGGCGCTTCACGATGCGGGGAATGGCCCGCCTCTGAAATAATTTTCAAATCTACCGGACAGTAACACTCTTCCCGCGCGATTTCGAGCTGTCGCAGCGTCCCATATTGGTCGTCCCGTCCTTGCACGACCAGGATGGGTACGCGGATATAGGCGAGGTATTCCGAGATGTCCCAATCGCGGAATTTCGGATCGAGCCAGGCGCCGTTCCAGCCGTAGAAGGCGTTGTCCACGTCCTTGTGCCAGCGCGCCAGTTTTGCCTTGAGGTCGGTGGTTTCGAACGTGGTCTTGATCGCGGCGATCGATTTGACCGAGATGTCCTCGACGATGAAATGCGGCGCGATCAGCACGAGGCCTTGCAGGCGGTGATCCTGATGCGCCCCGGCATAGATCGTCGCAATCGAGGCACCGTCGGAATGGCCGAGCAGCAGGCCGCGCTTGAAGGAGATCGCGTCAAGGATCTTCGGCAGCACGTCGAACGCCTCGCGCTGCATGTAATCGAGCGGACGCGGCAGCGCGATCGGGCTCGACTGGCCGTAACCTGCGCGCGAATAGACGAAGACGCCGGCACCGGTGGCTTGCTGCACTTTCTCCGGAAAATCGTTCCACAGGCCGACCGAGCCGAGCCCTTCGTGCAGCATGACGATGGTGGGCGCATCGGCCGATTGCGGCGCGAGCCATTTGTATTCGAGGCTGGCCGTGCCGATGCTGAGGAAGCCGGTGGGGGTGAGCTTGGTCATGCTGTCACTCTCGTTCGTTCACGCGGGCGCTCAGTTCGCGCCCTCGCGCAATTTGAACCGCTGGATCTTTCCCGTTGCCGTTTTCGGCAGGGAGTCCACTACGTCGATCCAGCGCGGATATTTCCAGGGGCCGATCTTCTGCTTGACGTGCTCCTTCAGCATCTCCTGCAAATCGCTCGTCTTTGCGCCCGGCCGCAGCACGACGAAGGCCTTGGGCTTGAGCAACCCTTCCGGATCGGCTTCGGGCACGACGGCGGCTTCCAGCACGGCGGGATGCGTGATGAGTGCGCTCTCGACCTCGAAGGGCGAGACCCAGATGCCGGAGACCTTGAACATGTCGTCGGCGCGGCCGCAGAAGGTGTAGCGGCCCTCGGCGTCGCGGACATATTTGTCGCCGGTGCGGGTCCACGGGCCCTCGAAGGTGCGGCGGCTCTTGTGGCGCTGGTTCCAGTAGCCCTCGCCGGCGGAGGGCGCATCGACCAGCAGTTCGCCAACCTCGCCGTCGGCAACGTCCTGCCCGGCTTCGTTGACGAGCCGCACCGCATAGCCCGGCACCGGCTTGCCGGAGGAGCCGTACTTGATGTCGCCCGGCGCGTTCGAGAGAAAAATGTGCAGCAGCTCGGTCGAGCCGACGCCGTCGAGGATGTCGACGCCGAACCGCGATTTCCAGCTGTTGCCGACGGATTCCGGCAGCGCCTCGCCGGCCGAAGTGCAGATGCGCAAGGCGCCGCCGCCGCGCTCGCTCTTCATCGTCTCGTCGTTGAGCATGGCCGCGAACAAGGTCGGTACGCCGTAGAAGATCGTCGGCTCGTAGCGGTTCATCAAATCGAACATGCGCGCCGGCGTCGGGCGCTCGCTGTTGAGGATCACGCTGGCGCCGACCGACATCGGGAAGGTCAATGCATTGCCGAGGCCGTAGGCGAAGAACAGCTTTGCGGCGGAGAGACAAACGTCGCTCTCGCGGATGCCGAGCACCTGCTTCGCATAGGTATCCGCGGTCGCCTGCAAGTTCGAATGGATGTGGCGCACGCCCTTGGGCATGCCGGTCGAGCCGGACGAATAGAGCCAGAACGCCGGTTCGTCGGGATGCGTCGCGGCGGTGGTGAACTGGTCGCTCTCGCCGGAGATTTCTTCCGCGAGCTGCTTGTGGCCGTTCTGCTTGGCGCCGGAGACCACGACGTGCTCGAGATCCGGCATGCGGCCGACCACGTCCTTGATGACGGGATAGAGCGCCTCGGACACGAACAGCACGCGTGCGCGGCAATCCGCAAGGATGTAGGCATATTGGTCCGCGGTCAGCAGCGTATTGAGCGGCACCGGCACGATGCCGGCGCGGATCGCACCCAAAAACACAATCGGGAAATCGATCGTGTCGAGCATGATCATTGCCACGCGCTCCTCGCGGCGGACGCCGAGCCGGCGCAGCATGTTGGCGGCGCGCCGGGTCTGCTGCTGGAGCTCGCCATAGGTCAGCCGCGAGACGGTGTCGTCGAAGGCGAGCTTGTTGCCGCGCCCCTCCTCGACGTTACGGTCGAGCAGCCAGGTCACCGCGTTGTAGGATCCCTCGCTCACGGTCGTCTCCCCCGAATTTAGAATTATAATTCATAGAAAGACACTGTGACGGCTTGCTGTCAATGCCAGCACGCACTATGTTTCATTACAACGCGCCGCAGGACCCTGTAAAGAAGGCTCATGACCGACAGTCCGGACGCCGAATCCCGCTTTCTCGAACAGCTCGGCCAGCGCGTGCGAACCATGCGCGCGCTGCGCGGCATGTCGCGCAAAGTGCTCGCCAAGGTATCAGGGATTTCGGAGCGCTACATCGCGCAGCTCGAGAGCGGCAAGGGCAATGTCTCCATCGTGCTGCTCCGCCGCGTCTCCGACGCGATGGGCGCGCATCTCGAAGATCTGCTGCCCTCAGCCGATCCGACGCCGGACTGGCAGATGTTCCGCGATCTCCTGCGTAAGGCGACGCCGGCGCAGATCGCGCAAGCCAAGGATCTGCTCGCCGGGGGCAACGCATCGGCGCCGCGACGCGCGCCGTTCTGCGGCATCGCGCTGATCGGCCTTCGCGGCGCCGGCAAGTCGACGCTGGGGCGAATGCTGGCGAAGAAGATCGGCTGGAGCTTTGTCGAGCTCAACAAGGAGATCGAGCAGCAGAACGGCCTTTCGGTTGCCGAGATCATCGCGCTCTACGGCCAGGAAGGTTTCAGGCGCATGGAGCAGGCCGCGCTGCAGCAACTGCTCGCGCGCAACGAGCTGATGGTGCTGGCGACCGGCGGCGGCATCGTCTCGGAGCCCCTGACCTTCGACCAGATCCTGACCTCGTTCTACACGATCTGGCTGAAGGCCGAGCCCGAAGAGCACATGGCCCGCGTGCGCCGCCAGGGCGATCTGCGCCCGATGGCCGACGACCGCTCCGCCATGGCCGAGTTGCGCAACATTTTGCTGAGCCGGGAGCCGCTCTATTCGCGCGCGGCGGCGGTGGTGGATACGGCAGGGCTGTCGGTCGACGCGGCCGCTGCAAGGCTGATCGATGCCGTGCGCCCGGTGCTGCAGAACGAAGCCCGCAACTTCGGCCTGCGGAGCGTGGCGCTGTAGGGTTGGCCTATTGCTGGAATGACAATATATCCGAGCCCACAAGCTTAGGATTGAGTCATGACCGACAGTGACGTCGCCATCTCCATGTTCGAGCGGATCGGCGGCCGTGCCACGATCGATCTTCTGGTCGACCGCTTCTACGATCGCATGGACACGCTGCCGGAGGCGCAAGTGATCCGCGCCATGCACGCGCACGACCTCGGCCTGATCAGGGACGTGCTGAAGCGCTATCTCACCGAATGGACCGGCGGTCCCAAACTCTATACCCCCGAGAAGGGCCATCCGCGGCTGCGGCAGCGGCACATCGGCTTTGCCATCGGCGATGCCGAACGCGACGCCTGGCTGCTTTGCATGCGCGGCGCGATGGAAGAGACGGTAACGGACGCCGCTGCACGGCAGGACCTCGACAAGGCGATATCGGGGCTCGCCGACTGGATGCGCAATCGATAATTCGGCTTACAGCAGCTGCGACCGCACCGATTCCGCGCCCTCGCGCAGCAGCGGTAAAAATCGCTCGATCAATTCCTGTGCGGGCACGCGATCGACGTGCGCGCCCATGTTGATGGCCGCGACGATCACGTCGTCGTAACGGCGCACCGGCACCGAGATCGAGCGAAAATGCGGCTCGGCTTCGCGGTCGACCAGCGAGTAGCCCTGCGCCCGGTCAGCGGCGATGCGCGCGAGCAGCGCCTTGGGATCGGTTTCGGTCTGCGGCGTCAGTGCCTCGCGATTCACCGCCTTGAGGCGCGCGGCGAGATCGGCATCGTCGAGCTGGCCGAGCATGGCGCGGCCGACCGAGGTGCAGAAGGCCGGAAGCCGATAACCGATCTCCAGGCCACCCGAGAACATCCGCGCCGGACTGCTGCGCGCGACGAACACGACGTCGTCACCGTCGAGCACCGCGAGCGAGGAGATCTCGTTCGCCGCGCTGGCGACGCGATCGAGCACCGGTTGCAGGACGGCGACCAGCTGGTTGGAGCGCAGATACGACGCCGCCAGCGTCAGCACATGAGGCGTCAGCGAGAACAGTTTTCCGTCACCGGAGACGTAGCCGCCGCGCTGAAGCGTGAACAGCATGCGCCGCGTGGTCGCGCGCGGCAGTGCGGCGGCACGGGCGAGATCGCTCAGGGTCATCGGTCCCGTCGTCGTGGCAAAGCACTGAAGCAGGCGCAACCCGCGATCGAGGGCTTCGACGAAATCCGTCGCACGCTCGTCGCTCTCAGTCCGCTTCAGCTTGGGCATGGGTCGGGATGGTCCTGCAAAATAGTGCTTGCCGCCTTTTGAAGGCATGTCATAATTCGCCCATTCGTTCAATAGGCGAACACACGCCACTCCACAAAGGATGCTACTGCCATGATGAGCCAGGAGCAGAACGACCTGATCACCCGCACCGGGCCTAGGGATCCGTGCGGCAAGCTGATGCGGAGCTACTGGCAGCCGGCTGCGCTGGTCGACGAACTCCAGGGCGAGCGGCCGATCCGCCCCGTGCGGCTGCTTGGCGAAAACCTGGTGCTGTTTCGCGACGAAATCGGGCGCTATGGCCTGATCGATCGCCATTGCGCCCATCGCGGCGCCGACCTCGCCTTCGGACGACTCGAGCATGGCGGCCTGCGCTGCGCCTTCCACGGCTGGCTGTTCGACGCCACCGGCCAGTGCATCGAGACGCCGGCCGAGCCGAAGGATTCGAAGCTCTGCCAAAACATCCGCCAGCGCTCCTATCCGGTGGTGGAGAAGAGCGGCATCCTTTGGGCCTATCTCGGCGAAGGCGCCCCGCCCGCATTCCCGGAGATCGACTGCTTCGTTGCGCCCGGCACGCACACCTTCGCATTCAAAGGCCATATGGCCTGCAACTGGCTGCAGGCGCTGGAGGTCGGCATCGATCCCGCGCACGCCTCCTATCTGCATCGCTTCTTCGAGGACGAGGACACCTCCACCGCTTACGGCAAGCAGTTCCGCGGCGCCTCGGCCGGCTCGGATCTGCCGATGACGAAGATTTTGCGCGAATACGACCGCCCGATCATCAATGTCGAGCACACCGAATACGGTCTGCGGCTGATTGCGCTGCGCGAGATCGACGAGGAGCGCACCCATGTGCGCGTCACCAACCAGCTCTTCCCGCACGGCTTCGTCATTCCCATGAGCACGGAGATGACGATCACGCAATGGCACGTACCGGTCGACGACGAGAACTGCTACTGGTACGCCATCTTCACCAGCTATTCGAACCCGGTCGACAAGCAGAAGATGCGCGACCAGCGGCTCGAACTCTACGAACTGCCCGACTACACCTCGCGCAAGAACCGCAGCAACGATTACGGCTTCGATCCGCACGAGCAGCAGACCGCGACCTATACCGGCATGGGCAACGACATCAACGTCCACGACCAATGGGCGGTGGAATCGATGGGCGCGATCCAGGACCGCACCAAGGAGCATCTCGGTTCGAGCGACAAGGCGATCGTGCAATATCGCCGCCTGCTGCGGGCCGAGATCGAGAAGGTCGGCGGCGGCGAGAAGCCGATGCTGTTCCTAGACGAGGCCAATGCGCGCTCGATCCAGGGTCCGGCGACCATGGACGGCATCGGGCCGACGCGGGGCTGGGAGACCTACTGGATGGAAGTCGACGTCAAGCGCCGCCGCGGTGCGCCGTGGACGGCACCGGTCCCGAAGGAGATCGCGGACAACGTGCACCGGCTGACGGCAGCGGAGTGACGATGCCATTCGCTGCGGGCGGGCCGCGACGGCGGCTCTACGTTCTCCGCTGTCGTGCCCCGCGAAGGCGGGGCATCCAGTACGCCGCGGCCCCTCGTGGATACACGACCGTCTCTGGAATACTGGATCGTCCGCCTTCGCGGACGATGACAGTGTGGACTATGCTCGCGCAGAGTATCAAGGAGAGATAGCAGTGACTTTCGTCGCGCGTCATGCGCTGTGGTCGGATGAGCAGAAAGACGCCGCAGCGCGCATGCGTCGCATCGTCGAGGAGAAGAACCTCGAAGTCATCCGCCTCGCCTTCCCCGACCAGCACGGCATCCTGCGCGGCAAGACCATCATCGCCGCCGAGGCGATCGCCTCGCTGGAAAGCGGCTGCTCCATCACCACCACCATGCTTGCGAAAGACACCTCGCACCGCACGGTGTTTCCGGTCTTCACCGCGGGGGGCGGGTTCGGCATGAAGGAGATGGAGGGCGCGGCGGACGTGCTGATGGTGCCTGATACCACCACGTTTCGCGTGCTGCCCTGGGCGCCGGCAACGGGCTGGGTGCTGTGCGACCTCCATTTCCAGGACGGCCGTCCCGTGCCATTCGCGACGCGCTCGCTCTATCGCAAGGTGCTCGACGAGCTCGCTGGCCGCGGCCACGATTTCGTCGCCGGGTTAGAGGTCGAATTCCACATCTTCAAGCTCGACGACGCGCATATGCGTGCGGAGGATGCGGGACAGCCCGGTACGCCCCCTTCGGTGAGCCTGCTCAGCCACGGCTATCAATATCTCACCGAGCAGCGCTTCGATCAGATGGAGCCGGTGCTGGAGATTTTGCGCCGCGACATCGTCGCGCTGGGGCTGCCGCTGCGCTCGGTCGAGGTCGAGTTCGGCCCCAGCCAATGCGAGTTCACCTTCGCGCCGAGGAAGGGCATCGAGCCCGCCGACAACATGGTGCTGTTTCGGAGCGCCGTGAAGCAGATCGCGCGGCGCCACGGCTATCATGCCACCTTCATGTGCCGGCCGAAGCTGCCGAACGTGTTCGCCAGCGGCTGGCATCTTCACCAGTCGATCGTCTCGCGCGCTACGGCTGAGAACCTGTTCATGACGAAGGACGGCACCGAGCCGCTCAGCGCGTTCGGCAGGTCGTATCTCGCCGGCCTGCTCGACCACGCCCGCGCCTCGACCGTCTTCACGACGCCGACCATCAACGGCTACAAGCGCTATCGCTCCTATTCGCTGGCGCCGGACCGCGCGATCTGGGGCCGCGACAATCGCGGCGTGATGATCCGCGTGCTCGGCGGCCCGGGCGATGCCGCAACGCGTCTGGAAAACCGCATCGGCGAGCCCGCCGCCAATCCCTATCTCTATATGGCCTCGCAGGTGCTCTCAGGCCTCGACGGCGTCGATCGCAAGCTCGATCCCGGCCCGTCGGCCGATACGCCCTACGAGACCAAGGCTCCACTCCTGCCGAAGAGCCTGCGCGATGCGGTCAGCGCGTTGAAGGACGATCCGTTCTTCCGCGAAAAGCTGGGTGCGGAGTTCGTGGACTATTACACGCACATCAAGAACGCCGAGATCGACCGCTTCCTGGGCGAGGTGACGGACTGGGAGCACCGCGAATATTTCGAGGTGTTCTGAGTAAGGCGACGTCTCTCTCCGCTGTCGTCCCCGCGAACGCGGGGACCCATAACCTCAGGGAGTAGTTTGGCGAAGACTGGTCATTCGGGACTTCGAATATCCGCTCTCGATGGATTCCGCGGTATGGGTCCCTGCGTTCGCAGGGACGACAGGCCGCATGAGGCCCGCGCGGCCCTGCCTCTGACCGCTCCTCAAATCCCCAAATACTTATGCTGCAGATCCGGCTCGGCCATCAGCTGGTCGGACGTGCCGCTCCACACCGTTTTGCCGCGCTCGATGATGGTGTGGCGGTCGCAGATGCGGGCGAGGTGGTCGACGTTCTTGTCGACGACCAGGATCGACTGCCCGCGGCTCTTGAGCAGCGACAGGCAATTCCAGATCTCGTCGCGGATCAGCGGCGCGAGGCCTTCGGTGGCTTCATCCAAAATGAGAAGCTTCGGATTGGTCATCAGCGCGCGGCCGATCGCGAGCATCTGCTGCTCACCGCCGGAGAGCTGGTTGCCCATGTTGACGGCGCGCTCGGCGAGCCGCGGAAACAGCGAGTAGATCGCGGCGAGGGTCCAGGGATTAGGGCTATTGAAGCGATCGGCGGCGGCGGCGACGAGGTTTTCGCGCACGGTGAGGTTCGGAAAAATCTGGCGGCCCTCGGGGACCAGGCCGATTCCGAGTTTTGCGATCCGGTACGGCGGAAGCTGGCGCACGTCAGTGCCTGCAAAGCGGATCGTGCCGGCGCGCGCCGGCGTCAGGCCCATGATGGAGCGGATCGTCGTGGTCTTGCCCATGCCGTTGCGGCCCATCAGCGAGACCATCTCGCCCGGCTTGATCGACAGCGACAAGCCGAACAAAACCTGAGAGAGGCCGTAGCAGGTCTCGATGCCGTCGACGTCGAGCAGGGTGTCAGCCATCATCTTTTCAGCCATGGTGCGTCACCACATGCTGATCGCCGAGATAGGCGCGCTTGACATCCTCATTGGCGCGGATCGCGTCGGGATCGCCGGAGGCGATGACGCGGCCATAGACCAGCACCGAGATGCGGTCGGCGAGCGCGAACACCGCGGGCATGTCGTGCTCGACCAGCACAATCGAAACTTCCTTGCGCAGCTCCTGGAGCAGCTTCACCATGCCCTGGGACTCGGTGACGCCGAGACCGGCCATCGGTTCGTCGAGCAGCAGCAGTTTCGGCTTGCTGGCGAGTGCGACAGCAAGCTCGATCTGGCGCCGTTCGCCATGGCTGAGCCTGGACACCAGGACGTCGGCACGGTGCAACAGCCCGACGCGGTCGAGCGCGGCGTGCGCGGCATCGCGCAAGGATCGCTCCTTGCGCGCATTGGCGAAGAAGCGGAACGAGGTGCCGGCATGCGCCTGCGCGGCCAGCGCGACGTTGTCGGCGGCGGTGAAATCCAGCAGCAGCGAGGTGATCTGGAACGAGCGGGCGAGGCCCAGCGCGCAGCGGCGATAGGCGGGCAGATAGGTGATGTCGCGCCCGGCCAGCGAGACGCTGCCGGAATGCGGTTCGAGATGGCCGGTGAGCTGGCTGATCAGCGTGGTCTTGCCGGCGCCGTTCGGGCCGATGATGGCGTGCAGCTCGCCGCTGGCAACGTCGAGCGAGACGTTGTCCGTCGCGACAATGCCGCCGAAGCGGCGTACCAGCTTTTCGACGCGGAGCAGCGGTTCAGCCACGGCTGGCCCTCCCCAGCATGCCCATGATGCCGCCGCGGCCGAACAGCACGATCAGCAGCAGCAGCGGGCCCATGATCAGCGCCCAATATTCGGTGATCTGCGACAGGAATTCTTCCAGCAGCAGGAACACCACCGCGCCCATGACCGGGCCGAACAGCGTGCCCATGCCGCCCAGGATCACCATCACCATGAGATCGCCGGAGCGGGTCCAGTACATCACGGCCGGGCTGATGAAATCGGTGTTGTTGGCGAGCAGCGCGCCGGCAAGGCCGCACATCATGCCCGAGATGACGAAGCAGACCAGCTGGTAGCGTTTCGCCGGAAAGCCGATCGCCTGCATGCGCTGCTCGTTGGAGCGCAGGCCCTGGACGACGAGGCCGAAACGCGAATTGACGATGCGCCAGATCAGCAGCATGACGCCGAAAAGGCAGGCGAGGCAGAGATAATAGAACTGCGTGCGGTTACCAAGGTTGATCAGCCCGGAGAAATCGCTGCGCTTATAGACGGTGAGGCCGTCATCGCCGCCGTAGCGGGCCAGCCCCGAGGCGACGTAATAGGCCATCTGCGCAAAGGCCAGCGTGATCATGATGAAATAGACGCCGCGCGTACGAAGCGACAGCGAGCCGATCACGAGCGCGTAGATCGCGGAGGCCGCGAGCGCGACCGGGAACTGGATCCAGCCGGAGCCTATGCCCTCCTGCGCGAGCATGCCGACGGCATAGCCGCCGATGCCGAGATAGGCGGCGTGGCCGAAGCTCATCATGCCGCCAAAGCCCATGATGAGATTGAGGCTCGCCGCCGCCAGGGCGAGGATGACGATGCGGGTGAACAGCGTCAGGATGAAGACGTTGCCGGCGAGAGACGAATACAGCGGCAGCAGCACGAGGCCGACCAGCATCACGGCCGTGACGGCCTTGCTCAACGTGGAAGCCTTCATCGACGCAAGCTCTTCATCGGCGATTGGCCGGAAACAGCCCCTCCGGCCGCACCACCAGCACGATCGCCATCAAGAGGTAGATCAGCATGGAGGACAGCGCGGGCGCGGCGGTGGAGGCGGCGGCGCCACTCAGCACCTGCCGCAGAAGATTGGGCAGGAAGGCGCGGCCGAGCGTGTCGATCATGCCGACGAAGATCGCAGCCAGGAATGCGCCGCGGATCGAGCCGATGCCACCGATCACGATGATGACGAAGGCGAGAATGAGGATGTTCTCGCCCATGCCGATCTGCACGGTGAGGATCGGCGCCTGCATCAGGCCGGCGAGACCGGCAAGCGCGGCGCCAAGGCCGAACACCAGCGTGTAGAGCAGCTTGATGTTGATGCCGAGCGCACCGATCATCTCGCGGTTGGAGGCACCGGCCCGGATCAGCATGCCGATGCGGGTGCGCATCACGCCGAGATAGAGCAATAGCGCCACCAGCAGCGCGACGATGATGATGGCGAGGCGATAGGCAGGATAATGAATGCCGGGCAGGATCGGCACCGGCACCGTGAGCCATGCCGGCAGCGGCAGTGCGAGGCCCGCGGGGCCCCAGATCAGCCGCACGGCTTCATTGAAGAACAGGATCAGGCCGAAGGTCGCGAGCACGTGGTCGAGATGGTCGCGCCCATAGAGATGCCGCAGCGCCGACATTTCGAGCACGATGCCGAGCACCAGCGTCGCGCCCAGCGCCATCAGCGCACCAGCTAAGAAGCTGCCGGTCCAGGCGGCAAAGGTCGCGGCGAAATAGGCGCCCATCATGTAGAGCGAGCCGTGCGCGAGGTTGACGAGATCCATGATCCCGAACACCAGCGTCAGGCCGGCGGCGAGCAAGAACAGCAGCAGGCCGAACTGCAATCCGTTCAAGAACTGTTCGACGACGAGCAGCATCAGAACTCTTTCAGGCGCACGCGGAATCGCGCCGATGTTCGAACACGTTCGCCATCAGTGAAAGAGCTCCCCCTGCCTCATCAAGGCCGAAAAATGGGTAATGGCAGTATCGTTCCGAGGCAAGAGCGATTTGACACCAGAAATGCACTTTGTTGCATGCGGGTGCATGCGGCAGCACGATCGAGAAAACATTTTAGGCTTAAAACAATTCGGGGCAATACGGGATTTTAGGCATCCCGCGCTTCTTCCTGCAGCAAGGGGGCGCCGATATGCGCCTCGCGATGCAAAAAGGCTGCGGCGCGGCATGAGGCGACCTGCCGCACCCAAACGATCACCCTCCCCGCGGCGAGCCGGGGGAGGGTTTGAAGGTGGTCAGGAATGAAAGCAGGCTACGTCTAGTGCGACGTCATCTGCTGGGGAATCTCGTCCGGCTCGGCGAGCATGCTGTTGGCCGTCGAGGCCTCCAGTGCCGCCATCCGGAAGAGGTAAGCGAGCGTGGTCAGGCCGGAGTCCTCCGCCATCTGAGCGAGTTCGAGGGCCATGTCGGACATGTAGCCGAGATTCTCGTCCTTGGTTTGCGCCATGATCTGGCTGTCCCGCATCATGTTCGACATCTCAGGCGCTCTTTCGTTGCGCGGCAAGGCCGCAGAGGTTGGCACGGGCGACGGCGTCCAGACGCGGGCCGTCCTGTTGCACGATCGAAGCGGTGCCGATGCGATCATGCAGCGCGTCGAGCGTCTGCCGGCGAATGTCGATCGTCGCCGCCATGGTCCAGGCATTCTCCACCAGGGCCGGCAGGCCGAGCGGGGTGACGACGAAGCCGGCTTCATGGAAGCGCGGCAGCCACCAGGTTTCCATGATCGCGCTGACCTGCGCGATACCTTGGCCGAGGCAGAACTCCTGCACCGCCGCCATCAGTTGCAGGTTGAGGGTGCCATCGCGGCGATCGCGCACAACGAAGTAGCGTGACCATTCCCAGACCAGCGGATCGGCGGGGCAGCCGCGAACCGAGGCCAGATGCGGGAACACCTCGCTCATCATCGAGGGCTTGGTGGTCGGATAGAGCCGGTGACCGCCGACGACGCGCCGCCCCTCCAGCGCGAGCAGATAGACGGTATCCTCATTGTCGTAGGAATCGATCTCACGACCATCGGGCCGGCGGAGCGTCTCCCAGCGCCGCTCCTCGACGAAGATATCGTGGCGTATGCGGAAGTGCTGCTCGAGTACGTCTTCGTAAAGGTGGCGATTGACCGAGGAAATTGCGTGAATCATGAAAACCCCCATTGAGCCTCAATGGGGAGAAGAATCTTCGAAAAGAGCGGGCGTCGGTATTGGGAAATTTCCCAGTACGGCGCTTAAGGATTGATGATCTTGTTCCGAATCGCCAGTGCAACCGCATGCGTACGGTTGACGGCACCGAGCTTGCGCGCGGCGGTTGCAAGATGCTCTTCGGCGGTGCGCTGCGTGATGTGCAGGATCTCGCCGATCTCCCAGGCCGACTTGCCCTGCGAGGCCCACGAGATCACCTCGCGCTCGCGCGGTGTGAGACGTGTCGACGGATGCTGCGTCGGCTCGAGCAGGCGCCGAATATGGTCGAAGCCGTACATCGCCATCAGGTGCAATGCCGGCTTGCTGCGGGCGTTGAGGTCCAGATGAACGCCGCCGAGCGACACTGCGGCCTCGTAGCCGGTGAGCCCGTGGATCGGCACGATGAAGCCGCGCGACATGCGGAAATCGGTGGCGCGGTTCATCACCTCGGCCGCGTTCGGCTCGAGCTCGGCATTGTAGGGTGCTTCCGACCATTCGAACGGATTGACCGATTGCCGGCACAGCCGCACCACGGGATCGAAGCGATCGTAATTGTTCTGGGTGTAGAGGCTGAACCATCCCGCCGGCCAGCGCTTGGCGAGCACCATCTGCGCAAAGCGCTGCTCGGGATTCGGCAAGCCCGTCACGATAATGGTCTCGAAGCCGAAGCGGCCGAAGGCCGTTTCAAGCGCCTGCATGGCGTCTGGAACCTTACGATAGGTATCCAGGCTTTCGATGAAGTCGAGCGCTTCCCGGCCATAATCGACGGCGGACATCGGTGCGTTTCCTGCCCTTCGCCGTTCGGTATAGCACGTATTGGGGGGCTGCCTCAATTCGCTGCTCCCGTAGTATTGCGGTGCCCGCCTGCTCCGAAGCCTTAATCTACTTGTGGAAGAAGTGCCGTCAAGATACACCTAAAGGCGTCTATAGCGGGAAAACCACGATGGAAGACGAGGACATCGCGCTCAACAGCGTGCTCGGCCTGGAATTGAACCGCGTGTTTTTCGCCGTCCACGAAACGGCAAACAAGCAGAAGATCATCGAGTATGCGCGCGAGGTGCTGCGAAGCGAACGCAGCGCGCTCGCGGACGCCGCATCGCCCGAGGGCCCGGCCAGCTAGAACGCTGTCGCAGCAAACGCCGCACCGATGGTCCTCTCCACCGGCAGCAAACCGTGTGACCTAAGCCGACGATCGGTTCTGGAGATCAACGAGCGCGCGACGTCCGAGGGATGTCAATTCGTCCAGCGCCGTGATGCCGGAGCGAGCCGCGTCTGCGAGACGTGCCGCGATGAGCTTGCGCGTCTCGTGATCGCCGCCATGCCTGACGTGACTGAATGCAGCTTCCAGCGCAGTGTCCAGCACGGTTAGGAGCCGACCTTCAAACTCGCTCATCTCGCCCTCTCGAGCCGCACCGGCGGCGGGATCTGGCCGCTGATGCTACATGGCGGTAGGATTGTATGTTCACTTTTGAACGCCCGCGCCGGCCGAGCACGCGGCCTCGATTTCCTGCGGTCAATTGCTGCCGACATCGAAGGAAAGCGACAACATCGGTCCAGGCGATTTGTTCCCAATTTGACGCGGACAAATTTCCCCGCTGCCCCCTAGGCGTCCCAACGTTCTTTGCTTAGAAAATGCGGCGGGAACCAGGATAGGGCATGACTGAGGGTATCGGGAAATCTCCCACCGGCATCGAAGGCTTTGACGATCTGACATTGGGAGGCCTTCCCACCGGACGGCCGACCCTCGTCTGCGGTTCGGCCGGCTGCGGCAAGACTTTGTTCGCGTCGACCTTTCTCTTCAACGGCGCCCGGCTTCACGATGAGCCCGGCGTCTTCGTGACGTTCGAGGAGCGCCCGGTCGACATCGTCGCCAATGTGGAGTCGCTCGGTTTTGACCTCCAGGGCCTGATCGATCAGTCGAAGATCCATATCGAGCACATCGCGATCGATCCATCGGAAGTCGCCGAGATCGGCGATTACGACCTCGAAGCCTTGTTTCTGCGTCTCGAATTCGCCGTCGACACGATCGGCGCCAAGCGCATCGTGCTCGATACGATCGAGAGTCTGTTCTCGGCCTTCTCCAACCCGGCCATCCTGCGCGCCGAGATCCGGCGCCTGTTCGACTGGCTCAAGCAGAAGGGCCTGACCGCGGTCATCACCGGCGAACGCGGCGACGGCAGCCTGACCCGGCAGGGCCTCGAGGAATATGTCTCCGATTGCGTGATCCTGCTGGATCACCGGGTCGACAACCAGATCTCGACGCGGCGGCTGCGCATCGTCAAGTATCGCGGCACCGCCCACGGCACCAACGAGTATCCGTTCCTGATCGACGAGGACGGTTTCTCCGTTTTGCCGGTCTCCTCGCTCGGCCTCGGCCACAAGGTGTTCGACGAGCGCATCTCGACCGGCGTGCCCGACCTCGATGCCATGCTGACCGGTGGCGGCTTCTATCGCGGCAGCAGCATCCTGCTCACCGGTGTCGCCGGCTCCGGCAAGAGCTCGCTCGCCTGCATGATGGCCGATGCCGCCTGCAAGCGCGGCGAGCGCGTGCTCTATCTCTCATTCGAGGAGTCCGAGGCGCAGACGGTGCGCAACATGAGGTCGATCGGTACGGATCTCGGCAGATGGCTGAAGTCGGGCCAGATGCGGTATATCGCGGCACGGCCGACGTTCTACTCGCTGGAAATGCACCTCGCGATCATGCTGCGCGAGATCAACAGGTTCAAGCCGCAGCTCGTCGTGCTCGATCCGATCTCCGCCTTCACCGGCTCGGCCGACATCGCCGAGATCCAGGCGATGCTGCTGCGCGTCGTGGACTACCTCAAGTCCAACGGCATCACCGCTGTCTTCACGCATCTGGCCAGCGTCGAGCAGGCCGCGACCGATGCGGGCCTGTCCTCGTTGATGGATGGCTGGATCCTGCTGCTCAATCGCGAGGCCAACGGCGAATTCAACCGCGAGCTTTATCTGCTGAAGGCGCGCGGCATCGCCCATTCCAACCAGGTCCGCGAGTTCGTCATGTCGAGCAGCGGCATCCACCTGCTGGAGCCCTATCTCGGCGATGGCGGCGCATTGACCGGCTCGGCCCGGCGCAGCGAGGAAGCGCGCGCCCGCCGCGCGGAAGCCGAGCGACGCGCCGAAGTCGATCGCCTGCAAGGCCAGGTGACCCAGCGGCGGCGGCGCGCACTCGCGCAGATCGAGGCGCTGAACGCCGATATCGAGGCGGACGAGGCCGAGCTCAAGCGGCTCGTCAAGGCCGAAGACCTCTATCTCAAACAAAGCCGGGACGATGCCACTGCAATGGCGCGTGGACGGGGGGTGGAGCTCCCTGCCGGCACGACGAAGCAGGACTGAGTTATGGCCGAAGCACCCAGCGAGCCCGTGAAGCTCGTTCTCTACGTCGCCGGCGAGACGCCGAAATCGCTCGCCGCGATCCGCAATCTCGAAAAGATCTGCTCCGAGCACCTCGCCGGCAAGTACAGGGTCGAGGTCATCGACCTCAAGAAGCAGCCGCAGCTTGCGCGCGAGCACGGCATCGTCGCGATCCCGACCCTGGTGAAGGCGCTCCCGGTGCCGATTCGCAAGATCATCGGGGACCTTTCCGACACCCAAAAGGTTCTAGTGCATCTGTCGGTTGAGGAATGATGACGGTGGTGTCGCTCGTATCCGCGTTGACCCGGGACGAACTCGAAGCTCGGCTTTACGAGGCCGAGGAGACGCTCCGGGCCATTCGCGAAGGCGAGATCGATGCCGTGGTCATCAAGGGCGGAGCAACCGAGCAGGTCTTCACCCTGGAAGGCGGCGAGCAATCCTACCGCACTTTCATGGAAGCGATGGACATCGGTGCGGCTGCTTTCGACCGCGAAGGCCAGCTGATCTATGCCAACCAGGCGCTTTGCACCTTGCTGGACCGCCCGGCCGACGCGCTCTCGGGCCAGGCGCTGCTCGGCCTGTTCGACCCGGTGAACCAGACCACGTTCCGCCGCCTGCTGACACAGGCGCTTAAGGAGCGCCAATCCGCCGAGATCCACGTGCGCATCGGCAATGCCGACCGAAGTTTCCTGCTCACGGGAACGCCGATCGATTTCGGTATCGTGAGCGGCGTCGCGATCACCTTTACCGACATCAGCGAACGCGAGCAGAGCGCCGCCGCGAAGGAATCAGAACGGCTGGCACGATCCATCCTGGCATCTGCAAATGAAGCCGTCATCGTCTGCGACCGCGCCGGCAACGTCACCCACATCAACGCTGCCGCCGAGCGGATCTGCGCCGAGGCGCCAATCGGCAAGAGCTTCGAGGATGCGATTGAGCTGACCTTCGCCGACGCCACCGAACTGATGTCCGGCGCAGACATCGTTGCCATGGCGGCCAGCGGCACCCCCGTTCAGGGGCTGGAGGCGGCGGTGAAGACGTCGTCAGCCGACGTGACCGACGTCCTGATCAGCGCGGCGCCGCTGATCGTCTCCGGAGACAGGACACAAGGCTGTGTCGTGACGCTGATCAACCTGTCGCAACGCAAGGCGGCGGAACGACGGCAGGCATTGCTGATGGGCGAGCTCGACCACCGCGTCAAGAATACCCTGGCGATGGTGCTTGCCATCTCGGCACGCACGGCCTCGCACGTCCGCACGATCGAGGATTTTCAAAAATCCTTCGCGGGCCGCATTCAGGCACTCGCGGCGACCCACACGCTGCTGTCGAACGCGTCCTGGGAAAATCTCCAGATCAAGGACGTGCTCAGCGTCGAGCTCGCGCCTTACACGACACTCTCGGGCGGTCGTATCACGATGGAAGGCCTCGATATCGCCGTTGATTCCAAAACGGCAGTCTCGCTCGGCCTTGTCTTTCATGAACTGACGACCAACGCCGTGAAGTACGGCGCCCTCTCGACCCGATCCGGCAAATTGTCGGTTCGCCGGGTCGGTCTTGCCGAAGACGGCGCACTGCTGATCGAATGGGAGGAGCGCGACGGCCCGCTGGTCACCGCGCCGACCAAGTCAGGCTTCGGCCAGACGCTGATTTCCCGTAGCCTCGGCAGCGGACCGGGCGGCGGGACGAAGCTCGAATTCCTGCCGACCGGTGTGGTCTGCCAGATCTCGATCCCGAAATACGGTCATTTCCATTCCTGACATTTGCCGCTGGATGAGATTGCCGCATCCGTGAGATGATCCCGCAAGACAATCCGGGACATCTCAGGGATGATGACGTTGCGCCAGGTTGAAGTGATCCGTGCCGTGATGGTGACGGGGACCATTGCCGGCGCGGCCAAGCTGCTCAACGTGTCGGCGCCGGGGATCAGCCGGCTCGTCAAATACACCGAGCGCTCGCTCGGCATCCGCTTCTTCCAGCGCCAGAACGGGCGTTATTTCCCGACGCCGGAAGCCGAGACCATTTTCGAGCAGATCAACGGGGTTTACAAGAAGGTCGACGATCTCTCCGAGATCATCTCCAAGATCGGCCGTGGCGGCCTGTCGGAGCTGCGCATCGGCTCGGTGCCCAGCATCTCGCAGGTGATGGTGCCGCGCGCGATCGAGCGGGTGCGGCGACGCTATCCGGACCTCGGCATCGACATCAACATCCTCAAGCTCGAGGAAGCCATCGACTATCTCATGCTCGGCCGCGGCGAGTGCGTCGCGATGAGCTATCGTCTCGAGCATTCCGGGCTCGACTTCATGCCGCTGGCCTCGGGCGAGCTCTATTGCATCGTGCCGCCGGGCCACGAGCTGGCCGGCCGCAAGCAGGTCACGGCGGCCGAGATCACCCGCTATCCGCTGATCGGCATCGATCCGAACGACCCCTACGGCCGCATCATGGCCGAGATCTTCGCGCGCCATCGGCTCGACTACAACATCACCATCCGCGCGCGCTTCGGCACCACGGTCTGCGCGCTGGTGAAGGCGGGGCTCGGCATCGCCATCATCGACCAGTTCACGGTGGCCCATGGCGGCTATCCCGGCATCGAACTGATCAGGATCGCCGAGCCGACGCGGTTCGACACCTATATCGCGGTGAAGCGTGGCGCACCGCTGTCGCTGCACGTCGAGTATTTCATCGAGTCCCTGCGCGCCGAGATGCGCGCGGTCGAGCCGGCCCGCGGCAACGGCAGGGCGGCGCCGGGGCGCGGACGCAAGAAATAACATGATGTTAGGTTTGCAGGATAAAAGGGTAATTGTGTTAGGCAATGGAAAGGCTATCGTCCCCCTTGGAATGGCACGGATTTCCCCGCTAATGGCCGGGACCGAAGGCTGCCAACGGGACGATAGCGAACCATGTCGAAGCGCGGATATGCCGCCAGCAAGAAGCTCCTCACCGGCCTGATCGGCGCGCCGATCGCCCACTCCGCCTCCCCTGCCATGCATGAGCGCGCCGCCGAGGCGCTGGGCCTGCGCGGCCATTATCAGCTGATCGAGGTGGCCGGCGCCGACGCAGCCGAGCTCGCCATGATGCTCGAAGGCCTGCGGCGCCTCGGCTTTGCCGGCACCAACGTCACCTTCCCCTACAAGGAAGCCGTGGTCCCGCTGCTCGACGAGCTGGCGCCAACGGCCGCGACCATGGCGGCGGTCAACACTATCGTCGTCAAGAACGGCCGGCTGATCGGCCACAACACCGACACGACCGGCTTCGCGCGGGCGGTCAAGCCGCTGCTGGCCCCTTCAGGAAATGCAGTTGCCGTGATCGGCACCGGCGGCGTCGGCAAGGCGATCGCCTTTGCGCTGGCGAGCCTTGATGTGACCGATCTGCGCATCTTCGACAGCGAACCGGCTCGGGCGGAAAAGCTCGCCGTACTGCTGGCCCCGCACGGCGGCGCGCGGGTGGCGCGAAGCGTGGAAGACGCGGTCGATGGCGCAACCGGCCTCGTCAACGGCACGCCGGTCGGCATGCTGCCGAACCGGGATACGCCTGTCCCGCCAGCACTGTTGCGCGAAGACCTGTGGGTCGCCGACGCCGTCTATTCGCCGCTGATCACGCCGCTGCTGGCGGCGGGGCGCGCCAAGGGTGCGCGGATCATGACCGGGCGCGAGCTTGCGATCTACCAGGCCGCCGACGCATTCGAACTGTTCACTGGCCTTGCCCCATCGACCGAGATCATGGGAGAGGCATTCGACGAGGTGATGGCGGCACGGAGCGCAGCCTATCAGTCAGCTTGAGGTGAAGCGGCCGGACACAAGGCCGCTGGCAAAATCGAAATGGGAGGACAGGACAATGAAATCGACACTGTTGGTGGGCGCGCTGCTCGCCGCAATCACGACCACGGGCGCCTTCGCCCAGGCGATCAAGCTCGCCGACGTCGCCGAGCTCTCGGGGGGCGGCGCCACGGTCGGCACCAACTGGAAGAACGGCATCGATCTCGCGATCGAGGAGATCAACGCCAAGGGCGGGGTGCTCGGCCGTAAGCTCGAGATCACCCACGCCGACTCGCAGTCCAACCCCGGCGTCGCCCGCGCCCAGGTGCAGAAGGCGCTCGATGCCGAACCTTACGTGCTGCTCGGACCCGGCTATTCCGGCTCGGTGAAGGTGACGGCGCCGCTCGCGGCGGAAGCGGGCATCGCGCAGATCATGGGCGGCGAAGCCGCCGAGCTGACGCAAGGTGGCAACAAGTTCCTGTTCCGCACCTCGTTCGGCCAGCAATCCTCGATGCCGAAGGTGGCAAAATACATCCACGATGAGATGAAGGCCAAGACGGTCGCGGTGGTCTGGGTCAACAACGATTTTGGCCGCGGCGGGCGTGACGTCGTGGTGAAGGAGCTCGAGCGGCTCGGCTCCAAGGTCGTCGCCGACCTCTCGACGGAAGCGGGCCAGGCCGATTTCGCCGCCGACGTCGGCAAGATCAAGGCCGCTAATCCGGACGCGGTGTTCGTCTATCTCAACGAGGAAGAGAGCGCGCGCATCCTGAAGGAGCTGAAGCGCCAGGGCGTCACCGCGCCGCTGATGGGCGAGACCACGCTGATCGGCCAGAAGGTGATCGAGCTGGCCGGCGATGCCGCCAACGGCGCGCGCGGCCATGTCGGCCTCACCACCGATGCGCCGGTCGATCTGATCAAGACGTTCCGCGAGAAGTTTTCGAAGAAGTACAATTACGTCCCCGACCATAACGGCCTGAAGGGCTATCTCGCCATCTACATGGTGAAGGCCACCACCGAGAAGATGGGCAAGGTCGATTCCAAGGCCTTCGCCGACACGCTGCATGGCCTGACGATCAAGGCGACCGAGGAGCCGGGCATTCTGATGGACGTCACCTTCAACGAGACCGGCGACATCGACCGCCAGAGCTTTCTGGTCCAGGTGGTCGAAGGCAAGCAGGTGGTGAAGCAGGTGCTGCCGAAGGTGAAGTGAAGCGCTTCGCCCTTCTTCTCCCTCTCCCCGTTCTTACGGGGAGAGGGTTGGGGTGAGGGGCTGCGTCCACGAAAATGGTGGGCGATGAGTTCTCGAAGAGAGCCCCTCACCCCGCCCTCTCCCCGCAAGGGCGGGGCGAGGGAGACGATAGAGCCGGACGAGGGATAGGCGAGAGCGGAACATGTCGAATCTATTCGATCTTCTAGTCGCGGGCCTCGCCACCGGCGCGATCTATGCGCTGGTCGCGGTCGGCTTCACGCTGCTGTGGCAGACCTCGCAGACCATCAATTTCGCGCAAGGCGAGTTCGTGATGCTGCCGGCGTTTTTGATGCTGGCGGCGATGCATGCCGGCGCCCCGTTCTGGCTCGCGATCATCCTCGGCATCCTGCTCTCGATGATCCTGCTCGGCCTCGGCTTCAAGCTGCTGCTGGTCGATCCGATGCTGCGCCACGGCGTGCTGCCGCTGGCGATCGCGACCATGGCGCTGGCGATCGGCATCAAGGAAGCGGTCAAGCAGTTCTTCAGCGCAGAAGCCTCGCCCTTCCCCTCGATCGTGCCGACTGGCGACGTCTCAATCCTCGGTCACGCCGTCTCGCTGCAAAGCATCGGCGTCCTCATTGTCGCCATTCTGGCCGTCGTCGGCCTGACGACGCTGCTCAACCGCACCTCGCTCGGCCACCAGATGCAGGCGGCGGCGCAGAATCCGACGGTGGCGCGCATCATCGGCGTTCCCGTCGAGCGCATGATCCTGCTGACCTTCCTGATCAACGCCTTCCTGGTCGCGCTGGCCTCGCTGCTGATCACGCCGATTTATCTCGCGAAGTTCTCTTCCGGCGAGGTGCTGGGCCAGGCCGCTTTCATCGCCGCGATCGTCGGCGGCTTCAACCAGGTACGCGGCGCCATTGCAGGAGGCCTCTTGATCGGCGTGCTCGACAACCTCGCGGCCGCCTATGTCTCGACGCAGTACCGCGCCGCCG
>NZ_JACOFR010000042.1 GCF_019455385.1 Bradyrhizobium sp. BR 10289 | reverse complement strand
GCTATGACGACGGCCTCGTCTCGGCGATCGCGATCTGCGACATGCTCGACCGCGCGCCCGGCAAGTCGATGGCGGACCTGAAGAACGCGCTGCCAAAAACCTGGTCGTCGCCAACCATGTCGCCGCATTGCGCCGACGAGGTGAAGTACGGCGTCATCGACCAAGTGGTGAAGCATTTTGAGGGCTTGCAGGCCAAGGGTGCCAAGATCGGGGGACAGTCGATCCGCGATCTCGTCACCGTCAACGGCGTGCGCGTCACGGTCGAGGACGGCAGCTGGGGCCTGGTGCGAGCGTCCTCGAACAAGCCGGAGCTCGTCGTCGTGGTCGAGAGCCCGGTCTCCGAGCAGCGCATGCACGACATGTTCGAGATGGTGAACAGCGTGCTGCGCACCCATCCCGAAGTGGGTGAATACAATCAGAAGATCTGAGCGTCTCGCGCGTTCAGCCGCCGGGCGGACCGAACAGGGCGCGGAGCTTTGCAGCAGCGCCCCGCGCCTTCCATGCGTCGCTCAGCATCGCGATCCATTCGCCGAGCGCGATCCGGATCGGATTGAAGGACGGTGTGCCGCCAACCAGACCGAAGCGGAGTGGCTGGTCGGAGGGCCGCTCGGTAAAGGTTCCGAACAGGCGATCGAACACGATCAGGATGCCGCCGTAGTTCTTGTCGAGGCACGGCTCGTTGCAGGCATGATGCACGCGATGGTGGCTCGGCGTATTGAGTACCCATTCGAGCATGCCGAGCTTCGGCGCAAAGCCGCTGTGGATGAAGAACTGGTAGAACAGGTTGATCCCGAGCATCGCCACGATCGCAAGGGGATGGAAGCCGATCAGTGCCAGCGGCAGGAAGAAGAGAAAGTTGCCGGAGATGTTCCCGGTCCAGCCGAGCCGGATCGCCGCCGTCAGATTCAATCGCGTCGTCGAGTGATGCACCGCATGCGTCGCCCACATCCAGCGGATCCGATGCGAGGCGCGGTGCTGCCAATAGTACAGAAACTCGCTGCCGAGGAACAATCCTGCGAGCGCGGGCGGACTGGTCTGCGCAAAATCGAACAGGCGGTGCTCGTACAGGAAGGCGAACGGCACGGCGAGAAGTCCGGCCTCGATCGCGCGCAGGACGTTCTGTCCGATTGCAACGCCGAATGACGCGACGCTCTCGCGCCAGTCGTGGGTGTCGTGATGGGCGAGCCGGCCGATGCCATATTCGAGCAGCATCAGGCCGACCGCCGTTGCCAGGATCAGGCGCTTGAGCGTCGGATCGAGCAGGAGTGACGCGTAGCCCACGGCAGCCTCCTATTTCGGTGCGCCGCCGGCACCGTTCCTCAGAGCCTGCGCACGGGGCAGCGCTTGCGCGCAGGCCGAGGTGAGCTGGCCGGCATGGGACTGCAGGCAGGCGAGGATGCGGCCGCCGCCCGGTGCGACATTGCTGCAAAGGCTGTCATAGTCCGCACGACAGGCCTGCATGACAGACCGCGCTTCGCTGCGCATTTGCGGTGTGATCTTGGTTTGCAGTTGGCTCTGGGCGGCCGCCGGGGTCGAGGCGGCGACGCAGAGGACGACGATGGTTGCCGCTTGCGCGAGCGAGATGGGACGGAGGTTCGAGAACACGGTGCTCATCCTTTCTGATCTGATTCGATAGACCGTCGCCGCCCGGGCAGGTGCGGCGACGGTCAGGCCCGCTCAGCGCGAGACCGTGCCGGTGCGGGTGTAGGTGTTGCCCGCCGGCCCGGTCCGGGTGACGCTGCGCGTGCAGCTTCCGTTGGCGCAGCTTCCCGACGCGGTGACGCTGGAGGTGCCGCGCGGGCCGCTGGCGGTCGCCGATCGGGTCCAGGCATTGGCGTCGGCTGCCGCGGCAAGTGAGAGGGCGCCGATAACGAGGGAGCTGAGGAAGAACTTGGTCATGGTCGTGGTCTCCTTGTGAGGCTGCCGTGGGCGGGAGCCATGCGAGGGAGACTGTGGCGGCGGCGTCCGCGCCGCATTGCCGGGATGAAACGATTGTTATGGCTTTGTCGGTCTCGTGTAACACTATGTAACAACGTGGCCGCCGCCCTTGCGCTGCACGCGCCGTCGGCCACAATGCGGCGATGAACGCGCCGCCGGCCACAATTCTCATGGTGGAGGACGATCCCGAGATCAGCCGCCTCGTTGCCGACTTCATGCGGCGCGAGGGGTTCGAGGTCGCCTGCGTTGCCGACGGCAAGGCGATGGATTCGATGCTCCAGCGCCTGCGGCCCGACCTTGTGATCCTCGACCTGATGCTGCCGGGCGAGGACGGGCTTTCGATCTGCCGCCGGCTGCGCGCCGACGACACCCTCCCGATCCTGATGCTCACCGCCAAGAGCGACGAGATCGACCGCGTCGTCGGCCTCGAGATGGGGGCCGACGATTATCTCGCAAAACCGTTCGGGCCGCGCGAGCTGCTGGCGCGGGTTCGCGCCATCCTACGCCGCGCCAACGGGACTCCGGCCAAGCCGCTGGTCCGCCGCTTCGCGTTCGACCGTTTTGTCATCGACCTCGATTCACGCAGCGTCGAGGCGGTCGACAGCGAGATCGTGGCGCTGCAATTGACCAGCGCCGAGTTCGACCTGCTCGGCTGCTTCGTGCAGCGCCCGCGCCGAGTGCTGACGCGCGACCAGATCCTGGATTGGACGCGGGGGCGCTCGGCGGAGCCGTTCGACCGCACCGTGGACATGCTGATCTCGCGGCTGCGCAAGAAGCTCGACGGCGCCAGCCCCGGCTCGAACTTGATCACGACGGTGCGCAACGGCGGCTACCTGTTCACCGCTGCTGTCAAGCAGGTGTCGTGATGCTGCGCGTGACGCTCGCTGCGCGGCTGGCCTTGATCGGATTGGTCGGGTTCACGGTCGTGGTCTCTGTCGTGGTGGCGATCTTTTACCGGACCACGGTGCAGGAGAACGAACTGACGCGGCCTTCGCCCGCGCGGCTCGATGCGCTTGCAACGCTGCTCGAGCGCACGGCCGGCGACGCGCGGCAGGCCATTCTCGACGCGGTGTCGTCGCCGCAATTCATGGCGCGGATCGTGCCGTCAGGCGGCCCGGTCGGTGGCGAGACGCCGCCGCAGCAGGCACAGTTGCGCGAGACCTATGCCGCCGGACTTGCCGGCCGCCCCATCGAGATCGTATCGCCGCCCGATCATCGCGCCAGTCGATTGTTTCCCCGTCTCGCGCGGTTGATGGCCAACGCGGTCGAATTCCGCATCGGCCTGCGCAGCGGCGATCTTCTGATCATCGATGCTTATACCCGCCTTCCCGTCACCCCGTTCGGCCTGCCCGTCGGCTTCGGCGCGGGCTTGTTCGGGTCGATCGTGGCGCTGCTCGCGCTTCTCGTCATGCAGCGCGAGACGCGGCCGCTGGCGCAACTCGCCGCGGCGGTCGATCGCGTCGACCTGTCGGCGGATCCGCCGCCGCTGCCGGACGCCCGCCGCAGCGCACCGGAGATCCGCGCCGTCATTGCCGCCTTCAACCGCTTGCAGGGGCGGCTCGCCGAAATGCTGCGCGCCCGCATGACGCTGGTCGGCGGCATCGCCCACGACGTCAGGACGTTTGCGACACGGCTGCGGCTGCGGGTCGAGCAGATCGCTGACGACGCCGAGCGGCAGCGGGCGGTTGCCGATATCGATGACATGATCCGGCTGCTCGATGATGCGCTGCTGTCGACGCGGGCTGGCGCCGGCGGTCTGTCGCAGGAAATGATCGAGCTCGCTGCGCTGATTGCGGTCGAGGTGCACGACCGCCGCGCGCAGGAAGCGCCGGTCGACGTGGTCATCGACGAGCGCACCCGACAAACCGTCGTGCTCGGCGATCGGCTGGCGCTAAGGCGGATCTTTGCCAACCTCATCGACAACGCGCTCGCCTATGGCCGCGCCGCTCATGTACGGACCGCGGTGAAAGACCGTGCCGTCGTCGTGTCGATCGACGATGACGGGCCGGGCATTCCCGCCGATCAGCGTCAGACCGTGCTGGAGCCGTTCCATCGGATGGAGAAGTCGCGCAATCGCATGACTGGGGGCGCCGGGCTCGGCCTCGCCGTGGTGCGCAGCCTGGTCGAGGCCCATGGCGGGACGATCGAGATTGGCGCGGCCCCGGGCGGGGGCACGCGCGTCGACGTCACCCTGCCGGTGTTTCAGCCAGCGTGAGAATCAAGCCGCCACCACTGCCGGGATCGGCAATGCGGTCACCGACTTGATCTTCTCCATCGCGAAGCGCGAGGTGACGTTCTTCAGCGGCACGGCGCTGATCAGCTTCTTGTAGAAGATGTCATAGGCCTGCATGTCCGCGACCACGACGCGCAGCATGTAATCGACGTCGCCGGCCATGCGGTAGAATTCCATCACTTCCGGCATGGCGCTGACGGCTTCGGCGAACTTCTTCAGCCAGGCGTCCGAGTGGTCCGCGCTCTCGACTGAGACGAACACGGAGATGCCGAGCCCGATCTTGTTCTGGTCGACCAGGGCGACGCGCTTGATGATCACGCCATCGGCCTCCAGGCGCTGGATGCGCTTCCAGCAGGGGGTCGAGGACAATCCGACACGGTCGCCGATCTCGGCGACGGACAGGGATGCGTCTTCCTGGAGCACCATCAGGATCTTGCGGTCGATGGCGTCGAGGCGGCGGCTGGTCTCGGGGATCTGGACGGCGAGGTCAGTCATTTGAAGAACTTTGTTCCATTTCAGAGGCTGATTTCCCTGATATAGAGAAAATCTTTCCACAGCAAGTCCATAATCTGGGCGCAGCTGGGGAATCGCTCTAGCGGCGGTTCCGTAAAAACTCTTCAACTTCAATGCGTTGCGGCGCGGCCGGGCCACCGCCATGGCGGGTGCATTTCAGAGCTGCAGCGGCCGCGGCGAATTGCAGCGCCTCCCGTACTCCCTCGCCCTCGGCGAGGCGAAGCGTGAAGGCGCCATGGAAGACGTCGCCGGCGCCCAGCGTATCGACCGCCTGAACCGGGAAGGCCGGCGTCTCCTCCAGCGCGCCCGTCTCGTTCAGCCAGATCGTGCCGAGGGGGCCGCGTGTGGCGGCGAGGAAGGCCGGCGTCAGCCCGGCGAGGCGCTTCAACGCCGCGCCGTCGCCGGCAACGCCCGCGGTCTCCTGCAGCTGTTCGCTGGAGAACAGCAGGTGCGAGGCGGCGTTGAGCAGGCCGTCAGTGAGCGACATCGCGCGGTCGACACCGACGATGACACGAATGCCGCGCCGGCGCGCCTCAGTGCAGAGATCGACGCAAAACGTGCCGCAGCGGCTTTCGACGAGAATTGCCTCACAGTCGGCGAGCAGCTCGTCAGCGTCGGGCAGCGTCACCGTCCACAGCGCGGGATCGCGATAGATCGTCAGCGTTCGTTCGCCCGCGGCGTCGATGGTGATCGCAGAGACGGGGGTGGTTGCACCAGGCATGCGCACGACATGGCTGGTCTCGATGCCCTCGGCAGCCATCCGGTCGAGGATGAAGCCGCTCGACGTTTCGCCGGGATCGCCCATCGGCCCGGCAAAGGAGACGCGGCCGCCGAGCCGCGCCATCGCAATCGCGGCGTTGAGCGCGTTGCCGCCGCAGATCTCGGCGAGATGCGTCGCGTTGGCTTTGCTGCCGCGCGCGGGCACGGCCTCGACCCGGAAGGTCAGGTCGCGCACGGGAATGCCGATGCAGAGGATGCGCGGCGCGATCCCTCCAGCCATCGGCGGTCAGCTCTTGTCGTGCACCCAGCGGCCGAGCAGGTGATGCGCGATCGCGAACGGATGCGGGCCGGCGAGCCCGTCGGGATGCGTCCGCGTCAGCATCTTTGCAGCTTCCTCGCGCGTGAACCAGCGCGCGTCTTCCAGCTCGGAGTGATCGACGACGATGTCATCGCTCACCGCCCGCGCGCTGCAGCCGATCATCAGCGACGACGGATAGGGCCAGGGCTGCGTCATGTAATACTGCACGTCGGTGCAGCGAATGCCGGATTCTTCCAGGATCTCGCGGCGCACCGCGTCCTCGATGGTCTCGGCGGCCTCGACGAAGCCAGCGAGGCAGGAATACATGCCCGGCGGAAACTGCTTCTGGCGGCCGAGCAGGCATTTGTCGCCTGAGGCCACCAGCATGATCACGACGGGATCGGTGCGCGGAAAGTGTTCGGCCTTGCAGGACGGGCATTCGCGCTTCCAGCCGCCCTCCTTCATGCTGCTGCGGGTGCCGCAATTGGCGCAATAGCCGTGGCGCTGATGCCAGCCGACCATCGACTTCGCCATCGCGATCGCCGACAGCTCCTCGGGCGGGATCACACCCTGCATCGCCATGCCACGCAGCTCGGTGATGGTGTAGTCCTCGCGGCCGACCAGCTTCTCGGCCGCGGCCTGCGGCATGCCCATGCCGAAGATCGCCGCGCCGTCGCGCAGGCCGAGGAAGATCGTGCCGGGATTGGCCCCGCATTTGGTCGCCTCGTCGATCGAGAGCAGCGCACGCACCTTGTCGCCGTCGCGCTTCACCAGCAGCGAGTCGCGGTAGACGACATAGGCGCGCGAGGACGATTTCTGCTCCAGCGCGAACAGCTTTTCATCGTCGCGGCGCAGATGCGCGGCGCGGTCGAGGACGTTGGTGACGAAGGCCGGCTGTCCCAGCGGAAACGAGTCGAATGCTGACATTTGTTATTCTTTCAACCCAACCAGATCTTTCGGCGAAGCGCGCTGATGAAATTCTGAACTTCCGCGGCGTCATGCGCCAGCGGCTGCATCACGCCCCAGACCGGGCGTGGCCAGGCGGCGTCACCGGTGCGGCGCGCGATAATGTGGACGTGGAGCTGCGGCACGAGATTGCCGAGCGCCGCGATGTTGAGCTTGTCGCATTTGGTGATCTCCTTGAGCGCGCGCGAGACGCGGGAGATCTCGGTCATCAGCTGCGCCTGCTGCACCTCGTCGAGGTCGATGATCTCGACCGCGTCGGGGCGGCGAGGTACCAGCAAGAGCCAGGGATAATGCGCATCCTTGATGACCAGCACCTTGGACAACGGCAGATCGCCGATGTCGATGGTGTCCTCTTTCAGGCGGGAGTGCAGCGACCAGGCGGGTTCGGGCATATGCGTTTCCGGATGGCCCGATCAGGTCGGGCGTGTTGACCGGACCATACGATACCGATGTGGTGAGGGGAAGGTTGGCGCCCCGCTGTCATCGCATACGCGGTCGTCGCTTTCTTCTCCCTCTCCCCGTTCTTACGGGGAGAGGGTTGGGGTGAGGGGCCTCTCTCCACACGCGAGGAACGCGGAGAGACCTGTACCCCCTCACCCGGATCGCAAGGGCGATCCGACCTCTCCCCGCAAGCGGGGCGAGGTGAACCGCCGCGCGCCGACGATCGTCTCTACGCCTCCGCCAGCACCCGCGCATTGGCGCGGACCGAGGCCTCGCTGACGCGGATGCCGAGGCCGGGACCATCGGGCACGACGACGTGACCCGCGCGATTGGCGACGCGCTCTTCCAGCACGTCCTCGGTCAGGACGTGATGCGGCATGTAGAATTCGCAGCCGAGCGAGATGCCAGGCGTCGCCGCGATCAGTTGCGTGCCGGCGGCTAGCCCAATGCCGCCCTCCCACAGCGTGCCGCCATAGCCGGGCAGGCCGGCGATGTCCGCGATGGCCATGATCGCCTGCGCCTCGAACAGGCCGCTCGCCTTCATCAGCTTGATCGAGACGGCATCGGCGGCCTCGCGGCGCACCACCTCCATCATGTCGCGGCGGTCAAAGCAGCTCTCGTCGGCGAGCACGGGTGTTTCCAGTGCCGCAGTGAGCTGCGCCATCACGTGGAGATATTTGCGCGGCACCGGCTGCTCGATGAAGGTCGGCGCGAACTCTTCGACGTCACGCAAAATCTTGATGGCACCGAACGGCGCCAGCGCCTGGTTATAGTCGACGCGCAGGTCGACCTTGTCGCCGAACTCCTTGCGGATCGCTGCGAGATGATCGAGATCCTCGCGATGCGGCTTCACGCCGGTCTTGACCTTGTAGATGACATTGCCTTCGGGGACCATCTTTCGCATGCGCTCGAGATCGGCGGGAAAGTCCGGATCGGCGATCGAGAACGACAGGGGGATGGTGTCGCGCACACGGCCGCCGAGCAGATCGGCGACCGACAGCCCGGACGATTTGCCGACGATGTCGAGCAGCGCCATCTCGATTGCGACCTTTGCCTCGGCATGGCCGACCAGGGCACGGTCGAGCTCCGCCATCAGCGCGCGGATACGTCGGACAGGCTTGCCGAGCACGATCGGGCGCAGATAGATGTCGAGCGCGGAGAACGCCGCTTCCGGCGTTCCCGTGAAGACTTCCCACGGCGCAGCTTCGCCCCAGCCGATGACGCCGTCGCTCGAGGTGAGCTCGATCAGCACGCGCTTCACCGTGCCCTTGACGTTGCCGACGCCCTGCAGGCGCGCCATCTTGATCGGACTTTCAATCAGGAACAGGCGGAGGCGTGCGATGGTTGCTTCGGTCATGTCAGGCCTCCATCGACGTGCCAGACCTGGCCAGTGACGTAAGATGCTTTGGGCGATGCCAGGAAGGCGATGATCTCGGCGACTTCCTCCGGCCGCCCGCGGCGGCGCATTGGGATCAGCGCTTCGGTCGCGGCGATCTGCTCGGGCGACAGCCGGCTCTCGCTCGGTCTGTCCTTGACGATGAGGCCGGGCGACACCGCGTTGACGGTGATGCCGTCCTTGGCGAGCTCGATTGCAGTGAGGCGCACCAGCGCTTCCAGCGCGGAGCGGCTTGCGGCGGTCGCCGCGAAGGGCGCGAATTCGGGCCGGATCGCGTGCGCGACGAATGACGACACCGCAACGATCCTTGCATCGCGGCCGGCCCGCAGCAGCGGCAGCGCGGCATCGACCAATCGCGTGAGCGCCAGCGCGGACTCGTCCATTGCCTTGCGGAACTCATCTGCCGGCGTGCCGATGGCGCTGCCGCGGCGGGCATGGCCGCCGACGAGAACCAATCCATCGAGCCGGCCGAACGCGGATTGCGCGGCGGCGATGGCGCCGCTGGGGGCCGCTTCCTCGGCGAGATCGCCGAGGCACTTTGCGACAATGGCGCCTTTCGCTTCAGCCTCCGCCGCGGTGGCGTCGAGTCCAGCGGCGTTCGCGCGCGTGTGGAGCAGGAGGGCAATGCGAGGCGCCGCCAGCAGCTTTGCGGTGGCGCGGCCGATGCCGCTGGCGGCGCCGGTGACGAGATAGACCCGGTCGATATCAGGCATCAGGAACCTGCATTGGCCGGCGGCAATGCACCGGTGCGGTGGAAATGGCTGAGGAAGGCGCGCGTCGCGGCCTCCTGTGGGCTGTCGATCACCTGCCGCGCGGGGCCTTCCTCTACGACCACGCCGTCGCGCATGAAGATCAGGCGGTCGGCGACCTCGCGGGCAAAGGCGATCTCGTGGGTGACGATCACCATGGTCATGCCTTCGGAGGCGAGTTGCTGGATCACGTTCAGCACCTCGCCGACGAGCTCGGGATCGAGTGCCGAGGTGGCTTCGTCGAACAGCATCACGTCGGGCTCCATGGCGAGCGCACGTGCGATCGCAACGCGCTGCTTCTGGCCGCCGGACAGCGTCGCCGGATATTGATCGGCCTTCTCCGCGAGCCCGACCTTGGCGAGCTGCGCCCGCGCCAGCTTTTCCGCGTCCGCCTTGGCGATGCGCCGCACCGTGACCGGTCCCTCCATCACGTTCTGGAGCGTCGTCATGTGCGGGAACAGATTGAAGTGCTGGAACACCATGCCGGTGGTGGCGCGGAATTTTGCGAGTGCCTTCACGTCGGGAAGCTTTGTACCTTCGCCGAATGCAAAGCGCGTGTCGCCGACGCGGACGCTGCCGCCGTCGGGCACGACCAGCAGATTGATGCAGCGGAGCAGCGTCGACTTGCCCGAGCCGGACGGCCCGATCAGCGCCACGACGCCGCCCTTGGCAACGTCGAGATTGATGTTCTTGAGAACCTCGTTGCTGCCAAAGCTTTTGCGCAGGCCCCGGATCTCGATCTTGGGAGTATCGCTCATTCGCTGACCGCCAGTCGCTTCTCGCCGCGGCGGACGATGATGGTGAGCGGGATCAGGATCGCCGCATAGGCGACTGCGACCGCGGTGTAGGTCTCCAGCGGCCGGTAGCTGTCATGGGCGGCGACCTGGCTCTGATAGACGAGGTCGGGCACCGCCAGCACCGAGACCAGCGAGGTGTTCTTGAACTGGATGATCGACTGGTTCATCAGCGCCGGGATCATGCGCTTGATCGCCTGCGGCAGCACGATGCGCCGCATGCTCTGCCTCGGCGTCATGCCGAGCGCGGCTCCGGCTTCCGACTGGCCCTTATCGATCGAGATGATGCCGCCGCGGATGATCTCGGAATAGAACGAGCCGCCATAGAGCGACAGCGCCAGCGCCGAGGCCGTGATCGGCGTCATCTCGACGCCGGCGAGGATCGGCAGCGCATAATAGAACCAGATCAGCTGCACCAGGATCGGCGTGCAGCGGAACGCTTCGATGAAGGTGAGGGCAGTGAGGCGGATCGCCTTGAACCGCGACAGGCTGCCGAAGGCGCCGAACAGGCCGAACACGAGGCCAAGCAGCACGATCACCACGGTGAAGCCGACGGTGACGCCGAGCCCGTTGAGAAAGAGCCAGCGATAGCTCCAGAGGATGCCGAAGTCCCACTGATACATGCGTGTATTACTCGTACCCGGTGGCAGTCTAGAAACTCGTCGTCATGCCCGGGCTTGTCCCGGGCATCCACGTTCTTGGTGCTGCGGGGGGAAGGCGTGGATGGCCGGGACAAGCCCGGCCATGACGATGTGGAAGGGTCAGGCGCTCTTACAACGACACGCCCGGCGGAATGTCCGCTTCCGTCACGCCGACCAGCTCCATGTTGGTGATGATGGCGTTGCGGATGAAGCCGAGGCCCTTGTTGAAGTCGATCCAGGTGTTGACGTAGTCGCGCCAAGTCTTGTCGGCCTCGCGGCGGAAGCCCGCGTTCGACGTGGTCGCGAACACCGGCGTCGGCAGCACGAACTGGCCGAGCGACGGGTTCTTCTTCAGGACGGTCAGCGACAGCATGGTGATCAGGCACTGCGCATCGACGCGGCCGGTCTGCAAGGCGGCGGTGGCATCATCGGCGGTCTTCAGACGCGAGATCTGCGCCTTCGGCGTCAGGCGGCTGACGACCTGGTCATGCGAGGAGCCCTGGTCGACCGCGATCTTGACGTCGGGCGAGTTCAGCTCGGCCCAGCTCTTCGGCTTGAAGTCCTTCTTGCAGAGGATGCCGAAGGCGTTGTTGAAGACCGGCACGGAGAAATCGACCACCAGCGCGCGCTTCGGGGTCGGGTTGAGACCGAAGAAGATGTCGATCTTGTTGGACTGCAGATCCAGCACCGAATTGCCCCAAGTGGTCTCGGTGATGTCGAGCTCAGCCTCCATGTCGTCGGCGAGTGCCTTGGCGATGTCGACGTAGAAGCCCTTCCACTGGCCGCTGGCGAGGTCCTTCATGTAATAGGGCGCGCCGCCGCCGACTGCGCCGATCCGCATCTTCTTGGTGCGGCGGATGCGGGCGAAGGTCGATTCGTTGGGATCGGCCGCCTGGGCCACGGCCGGAGATGCCAGCGCGCCGGCGGTTGCTGCGCCGATAGCGCCAAGTCCGACAATCGATGCAACATCACGACGTGTAACCATTGGGATCAATCGCTTTTCTGGTTGGATGGAGTTCCGGCGGCGTTCTTAGCAAGGCGGTCCCATCAGCGAAAGCACAGCCTATCGGCTGGGCAGATCAGGAATTGCCCGGATGCTGGGCAAGATCAAGCCGTTCAGGGTGATACCCGCTTGCTTTCCGCGCCCTTTGGCCCCAAATAGGGACCGGGAGATTGGCGGTGGACGAGCCACTCGCCAACCGGGTCAGGTCCGGAAGGAAGCAGCCCTAACGAGGTCCGGATCGGGTCGCTCGTCAGTCTCCTACCTGTTTTTCCGAGCGAACCAGCGCCGGCGGGCCTCCCGCCAGCGCGCTCCTTTCCGCAAAAGCCGGCCGAGAGACATTTCATTGCGGATCGACCGATGACCGACGCTGGCGCCCCTCCAAATCCCGATAGCGCCGGCCAGGCCGGCAACGCGCCTTACCGGGTTCTTGCGCGCAAATACCGCCCCTCTTCTTTCGATGATCTGATCGGCCAGGAGGCCGTGGTCCGCACCGTCTCGAATGCGTTCGAGACCGGGCGGATTCCGCAGGCCTGGATCCTCACCGGCGTCCGCGGTGTCGGCAAGACCACCACGGCGCGTATCCTCGCCCGTGCGCTCAACTACGAGATGCCGGACGGCTCGGTGAAGGGCCCGACCATCCACATGCCCACGCTGGGCGTGCACTGCCAGGCGATCATGGAAAGCCGGCACATGGACGTGCTGGAGATGGACGCGGCCTCGCACACTGGCGTCGACGACGTCCGCCAGATCAATGACAGCGTGCGCTACGCGCCGGCCAGCGCCCGCTACAAGGTCTACATCATCGACGAAGTCCACATGCTGTCGACGGCGGCGTTCAACGCCTTCCTGAAGACGCTGGAGGAGCCGCCGGAGCACGCCAAATTCGTGTTCGCGACGACCGAGATCCGCAAGGTTCCGGTGACGGTGCTGTCGCGCTGCCAGCGTTTCGACCTGCGCCGCGTCGAGGCCGACGTGCTGATGAAGCACCTCGCCAACATCGCCACCAAGGAAAGCGTCGAGATCGAGCCCGAGGCGCTCGGCATCATCGCGCGCGCCGCCGAAGGCTCGGTGCGCGATTCACTGTCGCTGCTCGACCAGGCGATCGCGCATGCCGCGGGCCAGGTGAAGGCTGACGCCGTCAGGCAGATGCTGGGGCTCGCCGACCGCACCCGCGTCATCGACCTCTTCGAGTCGCTGGCGCGCGGCGACATCGCGAGCGCCTTCAAGGAATTCCGCGATCAGTACGATGTCGGCGCCGATCCGGTCGTCGTGCTCTCCGACCTTGCCGAATTCGTCAATTTCGTCACCCGCGTGAAAATCATTCCGGCGACCGCCGACAACGTCGCCTATGGCGAGACCGAGCGCGTCCGCGCGAAGGATTTCGCGTCAAAAATCTCGATGCGCGTGCTGTCGCGGATGTGGCAGATGCTGCTCAAGGGAATCACCGAGGTGCAGGCCGCGACCCGCCCCGCAGCGGCCGCCGAAATGGTGCTGGTGCGCATCGCCTATGTCGCCGACCTGCCGACCCCGGACGAAGCCATCAGGATGCTGGAGCAGAACGGCGGCGGCTCGTCGGTCGTGAGCGGCGGCCCCGCGCGCAGCAGCGCGCCGTCTGGGCCGATGGCCTCCGCCGCGTCCGTGACCTCCGCTGCGCCGGTGCGCATGCCGACGTCGTCGCCATCAGCATTCGGCGGCGGCGCTGCCCGGCCACAGATGGCGGCGCCCGCGCCGGATCCGCAAGGCGCCGCACCTCAGCTGCGCATCACCAGCTTCATCCAGCTCGTCGCGCTCGCCGGGCAAAAGCGCGACCTCATGACCAAGAGCGCGCTCGAAAGCGACATGCGCCTCGTCCGATTCGAGGAGGGCCGGCTCGAAGTCGCGCTCGAGCCGAACGCCTCCAAGACCATGATCACCGAGCTCGCACGCAAGTTCGAGCTGTGGACCGGGCGGCGCTGGACCGTGATCGTCTCCAACGAGCAGGGCCAGCCGACATTGCGTTCGGTGAATCAGGCGGCGAAGCAGGAACATGCGCGCACCGCCGAAGCTGATCCGCGCGTCCAGGAAGTGCTGTCGCGTTTTCCGGGTGCGAAGGTCGTCGAGGTCCGCAGGCTTGCCCCCGAGGTGCCGGAATCCAATATTAACGCCGACTACGGCACTGACGATCCGCCCGACGGTTCCGAAGCCGACGACGATCTCTGAGCTAAACCTTTCCAAGGACGAAACCCCATGGCTGACTTTCTCGGCATGATGAAGCAGGCGGCGCAGCTGCAATCCAAGATGCAGGAGATGCAGGAGTCTCTCGCCAATGTGGAGGTCGAGGGCATCTCCGGCGGCGGTCTCGTCGCTGTGCGCATGACCGCGAAGATGGACGTCAAGGCGGTCAAGATCGATCCCTCGCTGATGAAGCCGGACGAGCGCGAAGTGCTGGAAGACCTGCTCGTCACCGCGCTCGGCGATGCCCGCCGCAAGGCGGAGACGGCGGTGCAGGACAAGATGCAGTCGCTCACCGGCGGGCTCGGCCTGCCGCCGGGGCTGTTCGGCCAGTAATATGGGTGCGGTTGCAGGTCCCGAGATCGAGCGGCTGGTCCAGCTGCTCGCACGGCTGCCGGGTTTGGGCCCGCGCTCGGCGCGGCGCGCGGCGCTGCATCTGATCAAGAAGCGCGAAGCGCTGATGATGCCGTTGTCGTCGGCCCTGCAGGTTGCGCTCGACAAGGTCCAGGTCTGCAAGACCTGCGGCAACATCGATACGCAAAATCCTTGCACGGTCTGCACCGATCCGAAGCGCGATGGCGCCATCATCGTCGTGGTCGCCGACGTCGCCGATCTCTGGGCGCTGGAGCGGGCGAATGCGACGCAGGGGCGCTATCACGTGCTGGGCGCGACCTTGTCGCCGCTCGACGGTGTCGGCCCGCAGGACCTCACCATCGACGCGCTGGTCGCGCGCGCCCACGCCGCCGAGGTGCACGAGATCATTCTCGCGCTGAATGCGACAGTGGACGGCCAGACCACGGCACATTACATCACCGACCTGCTTCAGGACGCCAACGTCAAGGTCACCCGGCTGGCGCACGGTGTGCCTGTTGGTGGCGAGCTTGATTATCTCGATGAGGGCACGCTGTCGGCCGCGATGCGGCAGCGGACCCTGTTCTAGCCATATAGCTATTACGGAAACGGACGACATGACGAATCGATTCGCCACACACCTGGCTTTGGCCGCGACGATGCTGCTGCTGGCGACGCCGGCCATCTCCGCCCAGCAGGAGGACGACGGGGCGCCGCCGCCGTCAAAACCCGGCAAGCCGATCAACGCCGGCGAGGTGCTCTCGGGCGAGCTGAACGCGATGAAGGTCCGCGACGTCAAGAATGCCGGCAAGCGGGTTTCGATGTACCAGATCACCTCCGAGCCGCGCCGCCTGCCGGCGCCGAACGGGCTGTGTAATCTCGAGACCGGGCCCGAGACGTTCCAGCTCGTCACCTCGAGCGACGCCCAGGCCAATCAGTTGAAATCCTTCGTCGGCAAGGCGATCTCGGTGAAGGTGGACGAGATAGCCTGCGCCAGCGATCCCGGCCAGATGAGCGAGGCCGTGATCACGAAGTGGAGCCTGATCAAGAAGCAGTAACGAGCGGTCTCACTCCGCCGCAATCACGGTCAGTTCCGGCCAGAGCACTTTCCATCGCGCCGCTTTCGCCGCGTAATTCGCCACGGAAAAATTCGGAGCGCGATTGGGGCGCACGATCAACTTGGCAACGTCGTCGAAGCCGTGCGGTGCGTAGACCTCGAAATCGCTGTCGGCGCGCCGAATGCCCAGCTGCGTGTTCTCGGTGAGGAAGCGATCGATCCCATCGGTCGAGCGCATCAACGGCGGGTAGGGCAGGCCGTGCTTGTCGGGATACCACAGATGCACGCGCGCCTGGTTGCGGATCTCGATCTTGGCGCCGAGATGCGCGAGCCGTGCATGCAGCGTGCGGATCACCGCATCCTCCGCTTCCCATGAGGTATCGGGATCGAAATAGAAGACGTCGTAGTCGGCGATGCCGTGATCGACGGCGCGGTGCGTGAGCACGTTCCAGACTGTTTGTGCGAGGCATCCCGCGACCAGCCATGCATCCGGCAAAGCGCGCCGTGCCAGCTCGTCGGTGATCGCAACGTTGACCGGATTGCGGAGCGCCAATGCGAGGAATTCGTCGCGGGTCATCGGCAATCGCAGAAATCGTAGGGTGGGCAAAGACGCGTAGCGGCGTGCCCACGTCTTCTTTCGTCATCGTTGAATACGGTGGGCACGGCGTAAGAACGCCTTTGCCCACCCTACGATCTACGATCCCGTCAATGCACGGCGGTGAAGAACCGCGCGAGCCTGAATCCGGACAGCCAGGTCCACACCGGCTGGCCGCGCATGCCGAGATCCCATGAGCCGAGCACGGCATCCGCACGCCCGACCAGATTGTCGACCGGCAACAGGCCGACGCCGCCGGAGCGCAGCGGCACGCGGCTGTCGGCGGAATTGTCGCGGTTGTCGCCGAGCACGAAGAGATGGCCTGCCGGCACCGTCACCTCGGGCGTGTTGTCGAGCGGGCCATTGTCGCGCATCTTGAAGATCAGGTGCGAGACGCCGTTCGGCAGCGTCTCGACATAGCGATAGGCGGGCTCGCTGCCGCCATTGTCATCCTCGGCCGCGCCGACCCCGTCAGGCTTCAGCTCGGCGGGACGGTCGTTGATGAAGAGCTGGCCCTGGCGCATCTGGATGCGGTCGCCGGGCAGGCCGACGACGCGCTTGACCCAGGCCTGCGAGCGGTCGCCCGGCCAGCGGAACACCACGACATCACCCTGCTTCGGCGTCTCCGCGAAGACGCGACCGGTCTCCGGCAGGTTGATCTGGATCGGCAGCGACGAGGTGCCGTAGCCATAGGGGAATTTCGAGGCGAGCAGCGCGTCGCCGATCAGCAGCGTCGGCTCCATCGAGCCCGACGGCACGTAGAACGGCTCGGCGAGCGCGCCCTTGGCGATGAACACCGCGGCGACGATGCCGGCGAGCTGCATCAGCTGGCCGGCCCAGCCGCTGCTCTTCCGCTTGGGAGCGGCAGTTACCTTTTCAACGCTCATGCGCCCGTTCCACCCACCGTAATGCGTTCCATCAGAAGTGACGGTTGACCGACGCCGACCGGCACGCCCTGGCCGTTCTTGCCGCAGGTGCCGATGCCAGTATCGAGTGCGAGGTCGTTGCCGATCATGCGGATGCGATGCAGATCGGTCGGCCCGTTGCCGATCAGCATGGCGCCCTTCAGCGGCGCGCCCAGCTTGCCGTTCTCGATCTTGTAGGCCTCGGTGCACTGGAAGACGTATTTGCCCGAGGTGATGTCGACCTGGCCGCCGCCGAAATTCGCGGCGAACACGCCGTTCTTCACCGACGCGAGGATCTCGGCCGGATCGCGGTCGCCCGCGAGCATGTAGGTGTTGGTCATGCGCGGCATCGGCACATGGGCATAGCCCTGGCGGCGGCCGTTGCCGGTTGGCTTCATGTTCATCAGCCGCGCGTTCTGGCGATCCTGCATGTAGCCGACCAGGATGCCGTCCTCGATCAGCACGGTGCGGTTGGTCGGCGTGCCCTCGTCGTCGATCGACAGCGAGCCGCGGCGCGAGGCGATCGTGCCGTCGTCGACGACAGTGACGCCCTTGGCGGCGACCTGCTGGCCCATCAGGCCGGCAAACGCAGACGTCTTCTTGCGGTTGAAGTCGCCCTCGAGGCCGTGGCCGACCGCCTCATGCAACATCACGCCGGGCCAGCCGGCGCCCAGCACGACGTCCATCTCGCCGGCAGGGGCGGGGATCGATTCCAGATTGACGAGGGCCTCGCGCAGGGCGCCGTCGGCGGCGTCGCGCCAGGACTTGGCTTCGATGAATTCGGCGTAGCCGGCGCGGCCGCCATAGCCCTTGCTGCCGCTCTCCTGGCGGTCGCCTTGACCTGCAACGACCGAGATGTTGACGCGCACCAGCGGGCGGATGTCGCGATAGCTCTCGCCGTCGGGCCGCAGTATCTCGACGACCTGCCAGGTGGCGCCGAGGCTGACGCTGACCTGCCGCACCCTCGGATCCTTGTCGCGCAGATAAGCGTCGATCTCGGCCAGCAACTTGACCTTGGTCTCGAAGCCGGGGGCGTCGAGCGGATTGTCGTCGCCGTAAAGGCGGACATTGGTGTGCGGAGGCGGGGCGGCAAAGCTGCCGGAATAGCCACCACGGACAGCCGCGACCGCATCGGCGGCGCGAATCAGCGCCGGCAGCGACACGTCGGAGGAGTGGGCGTAGCCGACCGCGTCGTCCTTGACGGCGCGCAGGCCGAACCCTTGCGAGGTGTCGTAGGTCGCCTGCTTCAGCCGCCCATTGTCGAACATCAGCGCTTCGGTCTGGCTGTATTCCAGAAACAGCTCGCCGTCGTCGGCGCCGGCGAGCCCGCGCGTGAGCTCGTGGCGAACCTGGTCGCGGTCGAGATTGGCGCGGTCGAGCAGGGAGGTTGTGGCGGGGTTGGTCATCTGGCTTCCGTTGTCGGAGGGATGTGAGGCAAGATAATGGTTTCCGAACGGTTCGGCGAGAGGCGGGCAGGACACATTACCGAAACGACATGATTGAAATCATTGCGATATCGGAAGCCCACATCGAAAGCTTTCACCGCGCCCTCGACACGGTCGCCAGGGAACGGCGCTATCTGGCCTTTCTCGAGGCGCCTCCGCTGGAGTCGACGTGCAGATTCGTGCTCGGCATGATCGCGCAGGGACAGCCGCAATTCGTCGTCCTTTCCGGCGGCGAGGTCGTCGGCTGGTGCGATGTCACGCGGCAATCAGGTCCGATCCATGCCCATGTCGGCACCCTCGGTATGGGCCTTCTGCAGCCATTTCGCGGCCAGGGCATCGGAACGCAGCTGATACGGAGGACGCTCGCCGCCGCGCAGGCCACCGGCCTGTCGCGGATCGAGCTCTCGGTTTACGAAAACAACGCGGGAGCGATCGCCCTCTACAAGAAGGTCGGCTTTGCCGTCGAGGGGGTGTCGCGCAACGCTGCCAGGGTCAATGGCGTGTACGAGAACGTGGTCCAGATGGCGCTGCTGTTTTAGAGCGTTCAAGGTTTGTCTGGCGGTTGCGGCGAGTCCCAGTCCATCCCGGTCGTCCTGAGGTGCTCGCCTTGCGTAGCAAGGCGAGCCTCGAAGGGCGACGGCCCGGCTGCTAGCGCGGCCGTTCATCCTTCGAGGCTCAGCTTGCGATGCTTCGCTTCGCAAGCTTCACGCCTCAGGATGACGGGACTGGCAGCGTGGCGTTCGAGCAAGCCGCTACGGCAGCTTGTCATACCCCTCACCCAGCCCGTTCAGGCTGAGCGGAAAGCCAATCCCCTCTTCCGGCGTCTCGAAGATGATGAAGGTCGCGGTCTTGGCGCTGCGGAGCTGGCCGAGCAGCTTGTCTTCGAGGACGACCTCGGCGACGCAACCGTTGGGCAGGCAGCGGACGAAGCCGGCGCGGCCGACGTCCTGGTTGTCGAGCTTGAGGCCGAGGCCGGAGGGCAGCAGGACGCCGAGCGGGGCGACGACGCGCATCAGGCGGCTCTTCTGGTCGGCGGTCTTGAGCACGATCACGGTCAGGCCGGCATTGGAGCGGTCTTCGGCGACCACGCTCTGGATCAGGGCGCATTGCTCGGCCTGGGCGCCGGGCGGGGTGTCGCAGCGGATCTGCCAGTCGCCATGAACGGAGCGCACCGCGCCCTGCGCATGGGCAGGACTTGGTAAGAAAATGCCGGGCAAGACGAGGAGGAGGGCGGCCGCCACGAGGCCGATCAGCGCGCCACGGCTGTCATGCGGCCGAATAGGCGATCCTGCCATGCATCTCGAAAGCCCCATCGGGGTCGGTCCCTCTGCTCGCTTGGGTCGCTTGCGCGGGTGGACTGATACGGAAATGACGGCGTCTTGAAGGCAATTCCCAAGCAAATTCCGCGCCGCCGAGGCCGCTACGGCCGGCACGAATCAGGTTCCTGTGCGGCCGTCCGCCAGTGCCTACAGCGGGCAATTCCGCTGTCAAGCGGCGGCATCCCGCGAAACGGTATTTTTGTCTGATCTTACTAGGAAATATCTTGCGGGTGATGGCTGGCAGACCGGCCTCAAGATCGCATTGCGATAGATCAAGAATTATGGTTTGAGAGGCTTGATTTCGGCGCTCTTACGATCTGGCCCCAATTCCTCTTAGAGGTATTCTTGCGTGGCGGTTTGTCGGACGGACGGATCGAATAAGCGTTTCCCAAAAATAGGGGAACGCACTTGGGGTGATTTCGTAAGGGGAGCGCGAACGGCATGAGGATGTCGATGGGTCGGGTCGGCCGGCATTTGCTGGGAGTGGCCGTAGCGGGTCTTACGTGGGCCGCGGGTGGCGCGGCATTCGCCGAGCTCGGACAGCCGGCGCCGTGGGAGTGGAAGCTTCAGGAAGCCGGCTCCCCGGTGATGGATAACATCGTCTGGTTCCACAATTTCCTGTTCGTGCTGATCACCCTGATCACGCTGTTCGTGCTGGCGCTGCTGGTGGTCGTTGTCATCAAGTTCAACGCGAGGGCCAATCCCGTGCCGTCGCGGACCACCCACAACACGCTGATCGAGGTGGCCTGGACGCTGGTTCCCGTGCTGATCCTGGTCGGTATCTCGGTGCCGTCGTTCCGTCTGCTCTTCCTCGAGCTCGACGTGCCGAAGGCGGATCTGACCGTCAAGGCCACCGGCAAGCAGTGGTACTGGTCCTATGCCTATCCCGATAATGGCAAGTTCGAGTTCGACTCGCTGATGGCCCAGGACAAGCAGCCCCGCCTGCTCGGTGTCGACAACGAGATGGTGGTGCCGGTCAACAAGGTGATTCGTGTCCAAGTCACCGGCGCGGACGTCATCCACGCCTTCGCGCTGCCGGCTTTCGGCGTCAAGATCGACGCCATTCCCGGGCGGCTGAACGAGACCTGGTTCAAGGCCACCAAGGTCGGCATGTTCTACGGCCAGTGCTCGGAGCTCTGCGGCAAGGACCACGCCTTCATGCCGATCGCGATCCGCGTCGTCGAGGACAAGGAGTTCGCCTCCTGGGTCGAGACGGCGAAGAAGAAATATGCGAGCGGCGGCACCAGCACCTACGCCTCCGCGGCCGGCCCGACGCAATAAGCGCCGGGCGACGGCTCGAGGGACTGACAGCGACATAAAGGGCAGGACCGCATAAGGTCCGAACGGGACGCAAGGCAGGATTTGAAAATGGCAACGAGCGCAGCGGTACACGGCGATCACGCCCACGGACATGACGAGCACGCCCATCCGACCGGATGGCGGCGCTACGTCTATTCGACCAACCACAAGGACATCGGCACGATGTACCTGATCTTCGCGGTCGTCGCCGGCATCATCGGCGCCGCGATGTCGATCGCGATTCGTGCCGAGCTGATGTATCCGGGCGTGCAGATCTTCCACGAGACGCACACCTACAACGTCTTCGTGACCTCGCACGGCCTGATCATGATCTTCTTCATGGTCATGCCCGCGATGATCGGCGGCTTCGGCAACTGGTTCGTGCCGCTGATGATCGGCGCGCCCGACATGGCCTTCCCGCGCATGAACAACATCTCGTTCTGGCTGCTGCCGGCCTCGTTCGGCCTGCTGCTGATGTCGACCTTCGTCGAGGGCGAGCCCGGCGCCAACGGCGTCGGCGCCGGCTGGACCATGTACGTGCCGCTGTCGAGCTCGGGCCACCCCGGCCCGGCCGTCGACTTCGCGATCCTGTCGCTGCATCTCGCCGGCGCCTCGTCGATCCTCGGCGCCATCAACTTCATCACCACCATCTTCAACATGCGCGCGCCGGGCATGACCCTGCACAAGATGCCGCTGTTCGTGTGGTCGATCCTGGTGACGGTGTTCCTGCTGCTGCTGTCGCTGCCGGTGCTCGCCGGTGCGATCACCATGCTGCTCACCGACCGCAATTTCGGCACGACGTTCTTCGCGCCCGACGGCGGCGGCGACCCCGTGCTGTTCCAGCATCTGTTCTGGTTCTTCGGCCACCCCGAAGTGTACATCCTGATCCTGCCCGGCTTCGGCATGATCAGCCAGATCGTCTCGACCTTCTCGCGCAAGCCCGTGTTCGGCTATCTCGGCATGGCCTACGCCATGGTCGCGATCGGCGGCATCGGCTTCGTGGTGTGGGCGCACCACATGTACACGGTCGGCATGTCCTCGGCGACGCAGGCTTACTTCGTCGCCGCCACGATGGTGATCGCGGTTCCGACCGGCGTGAAGATCTTCTCGTGGATCGCCACGATGTGGGGCGGCTCGATCGAATTCCGCGCGCCGATGATCTGGGCGGTGGGCTTCATCTTCCTGTTCACGATCGGCGGCGTCACCGGCGTCGTGCTGGCGAATGCCGGCGTCGACCGCGTGCTCCAGGAGACCTACTACGTCGTCGCGCACTTCCACTACGTGCTGTCGCTCGGTGCGGTGTTCGCGATCTTCGCCGGCTGGTACTACTGGTTCCCGAAGATGACGGGCTACATGTACAATGAGAGCCTCGCCAAGCTGCACTTCTGGGTCACCTTCATCGGCGTCAACCTGGTGTTCTTCCCGCAGCACTTCCTCGGCCTGTCGGGCATGCCGCGCCGCTATGTCGACTATCCCGATGCGTTCGCGGGCTGGAACCTGGTGTCCTCGGTCGGCTCCTACATTTCCGGCTTCGGCGTCCTGATCTTCCTCTACTGCGTGATCGACGCTTTCGCCCGCAAGGTGCCGGCTGGCAACAATCCGTGGGGTGCGGGTGCGACCACGCTGGAGTGGACGCTGTCCTCGCCGCCGCCCTTCCACCAGTTCGAAGTGCTGCCCCGCGTGCAGTGATCGATCTTTCGCGGCGCCCGTGATGGGCGCCGCGGCTCTATCAGGAAGTGAGTCAAATCTAGTGTCCGTCCTCGACCACAACGCCATCGACCTCAATCCCCGCATCTCCGAAGCGGAGGTTGGCGACTACCTCGCGCTGCTCAAGCCACGCGTGATGTCGCTGGTGATCTTCACCGCTTTGGTCGGAATGGCGATGGCGCCCGGACATTTCCATTGGGTGCTGGCGATCACCTCGCTGCTCTGCATCGCGGTCGGCGCCGGCGCCTCCGGGGCGCTCAACATGGCGCTCGAGGGCGATATCGACTCCAAGATGTCGCGCACGGCGAACCGGCCGATCCCGCGCGGCCGCATCACCCGCCCCGAGGCGATGGCGTTCGGCATGACGCTCGCCTTCTTCTCGGTGATGACGCTCGGCATCCTCGTCAACTGGATCGCGGGCGCGCTGCTCGCCTTCACCATCTTCTTCTACGTCGTGATCTACACGATCGGCCTGAAGCGCTGGACGGCGCAGAACATCGTGATCGGCGGCGCCGCCGGCGCGCTGCCGCCGGTGGTGGCCTGGGCCGCGGTCACGGGCACGGTCGACGTCGAGCCGCTGCTGCTGTTCGCCATCATCTTCTTCTGGACCCCGCCGCACTTCTGGGCGCTGGCGCTGTTCCGCTCCGACGATTACGCGCGCGCCGGCATCCCGATGCTGCCCAATGTCGCCGGCCCCGATGCGACCCGTCTCCAGATCCTGCTCTACACCATCGTGCTGATCGCGGTTGCCGCCGCGCCCTGGGCGCTCGGCTATTTCGATGCGGTCTATGGCGTGGTCTCGCTGATCCTCGGTGCCGGCATGCTGGTGCTCGCCATCAACGTCTACATCCGCCGTGAGCGCAGCCAATCGCTGCGTGCGACCCGGAAGCTGTTTGCCTTCTCGATCCTGTATCTGTTCGCGCTGTTCGCGACCTTGCTGGCCGAGGTCGTTTACCGGGCGCTTGCTCCGATGGTTGGGGGCGCATGATCACAGCAATGGCTGATAAACCCGAGCCAGATGGAATCGTCCTCACCGAGGCGCAGCTGAAGAGCCGTCGCCAGCGCTCGATCGCCATTGCCTTGGCGCTGGGCGTGCTCGTGGTGCTGTTCTTCGCCGTCACCATGGTCAAGGGACCGGCCGTGCTCGTCCGGCCGATGTAGGAAACATGGATCAGGAGCCGACCATATCGCGGGATCAGAGCCGGACGGCCAGGAAGGGCCGTTCAAAGGGCCTCGGCCGCGACGTGCTGGTCGCCTCGATCTGCGGCGGCGTGGTCGCGCTGATGGTCGGCGCCTCCTACGCGGCGGTGCCGTTCTACAACTGGTTCTGCCGCGCCACCGGCTTCAACGGCACGACGCAGGTCGCGACCTCTGCGCCCGCCACCGGTCCGATCGCGCGCAAGATCGCGGTGCGCTTCGATTCCAACGTCGCGCCCGGCCTGCCCTGGAAGTTCGAGCCGGAGCAGAACGAGATCGAGGTCAATATCGGCCAGGTCGTGACGGTGTTCTACACCGTGACCAACCAAGCCGCGCGCACCACCGCGGGGCAAGCCGCCTACAACGTCGCGCCGCTGACGGTCGGCTCCTACTTCCAGAAGATCAACTGCTTCTGCTTCACCGAGCAGACCATGGCGCCCGGCGAGAAGCGCGAGATGCCCGTGGTGTTCTACGTCGATCCATCGATCACCGAGGATCACGAGAACGACGGGCTGAACACGATCACGCTGTCCTACACGTTCTATCCGGTGAAGGATCCGGTGGTGAAGCCGCTGGCATCCGGCGAGGACGACAAACGCAAGGGAAATCTCTGACCGCGGGCTCACGGTCCGGAAGGTCGGAAACAAGGGGATAAGTGCCTGACAGGCACGGGATTGAGGAGAGAGACGGCAATGGCGACCGCGCAAGGCAAGCATCACGACTATCACCTCGTCGATCCCTCTCCGTGGCCGGCGGTCGGCTCGCTCTCGGCCTTCATCATGGCGGTCGGCGCGATCGGCTGGATGCATCACATGTACGCGGCTGCGCCGATCGTGTTCGGCGTCGGCACCGTCGGCGTGCTCTACACCATGGCGAGCTGGTGGGGCGACGTGATCAAGGAAGCCCAGTACAAGGGCGACCACACCCGCGTCGTGCAGCTGCACCACCGCTACGGCATGATCCTGTTCATCGCCTCCGAGGTGATGTTCTTCGTCGCCTGGTTCTGGGCCTATTTCAACGCGGCGCTGTTCCCGGCCGACGCCGTCCACGCCACCCGCGATGCGGTGTTCGGCTGCGGCCTTGGCACCCAGGCCGGCGCCTGCGCGGTCCCCGGCACCTGGCCGCCCCACGGCATCGAGACCTTCGATCCCTGGCATCTGCCGCTGCTCAACACGCTGATCCTGCTGACGTCGGGCACCACCGTCACCTGGGCGCACCACGCGCTGCTCGAGAACGATCGGCAGGGCCTGAAGTACGGCCTGATCCTCACCGTCGTGCTCGGCGCGCTCTTCACCTGCGTGCAGGCCTATGAGTACAGCCATGCGGCGTTCTCCTTCGCCGGCAACGTCTATGGCGCGACCTTCTTCATGGCGACCGGCTTCCACGGCTTCCACGTGCTGGTGGGCACCATCTTCCTGCTGGTCTGCCTGTTCCGCGCCTATGCCGGCCACTTCACGCCGACGCAGCATCTCGGCTTCGAGTTCGCCGCCTGGTACTGGCACTTCGTCGACGTGGTCTGGCTGTTCCTGTTCCTCTGCATCTATGTCTGGGGACACGGCGCCGAGACCATGGCGCACGGCGCGCACTGAGCCGCGACCGATCGATCAGAAAGGGCGGCCGCAGGGCCGCCCTTTCGCTTTTCGGCGTCCGGCATTTCGGCTGAAACTGTGATAGGGTCCTTTGTCATGAACGACACTGCCGGCAGCGAGTCCCAGACCACCGTCCTGCAAAGCGCGCTGCGGGGGCTTGCCTGCAAATGCCCGCGCTGCGGCCAGGGCAAGCTCTATGCGGGCTTTCTCACGCTCGCACCCAACTGCGACCGCTGCGGCCTCGACTATGCCTTCATCGACAGCGGCGATGGCCCGGCAATCTTCATCATCATGCTGGCCGGCGGCATCGTGGTCGCCTGCGCGCTGATCGTCGAGGTCAAATACCAGCCGCCATACTGGCTGCATGCCGTGCTGTGGCTGCCGCTGATCCTCGCGACCACGCTGCTGCCGCTGCGCGCGATGAAGTCGCTGCTGATCGCACTGCAATTCCACCACAAGGCGGCGCCGGGCCGACTGATCGACCGCGCGAAATGAACGAGACCGCGCGCAAGCCTCGTGTGGCCGGCTTCGCGCTGTTCACGCTGTTGCTCATCGCCCTGTTCGTCGGGCTCGGCCTCTGGCAATTGCAGCGCCGGGCCGCCAAGCACGAGCTGGTCGCGGCGCTCACCGAGCGTCTGGCCGCAGCCGCCATCGCGCTGCCGCCACCGGCGCAATGGGCTGCGCTCAATCCCGCGCGTGACGAATTCCGCCGCGTCAGTCTCACCGCGACCTACGCTGCCTTGCCCGATGCGATGGTCTATTCGTCCGGCTCTGCCGTGCGCAAGGATGCTTCGGGTCCCGGCACCTGGGCCTTCCTGCCGGCGCGGCTCCCGAGCGGCGAGATGGTCGTGATCGATGCGGGCTTCGTCGAGAACACGATGCAGGACCGCAGCGTCGAGGATCGTGCGGTGAAGAAGCTCGTGACGGGCCAGCCCGTCGCGCTCACCGGCTATCTGCGTTTTCCGGAAGCCGCAGGCTGGATGACGCCGGCAGAGAATCGCGACAAGCGGCTGTGGTTCGTGCGCGATCATCTCGCGATCGCGCGTGCGCTCGGCTGGGGCGCGGTTGCGCCGTTCTATGTCGATCTCGAACAGCCCGCGCCGGAGAACAACATTCCGCGTCCGGGTCCGCTCGACGTGCATCTGAAAGACGATCACCTGCAATACGCCATCACCTGGTTTACACTTGCAGTTGCGGTGCTGATCGCATTCGGCGTGTGGATGAGAGCACGGCGAGCGGATTGAATTTTCCGTAGGTTCCCGGGAGGAACCCGGTATCGTCCGGGGTTTATTATTCAGCACATATTCACGAGGGTGATCCTAAGCCGCAGTCACGTTTTCGCGGCAGACAGGATGTTGGTGTTGAGCGATTTCGACCAGATGGGAATTGTCATCGATTGGGTGGACGCCTGCCGCAAGGGCGACCTCGCGACGCTGCTCGACCTCTATGCCGACGACGCCGAAGTCGAATGCAGCTGCAACGGCCCGCACTTCTCCTATCGCGGACGCCGCGAGCTTGAAACCTATTGGGGGCCGCGGCTCAGCGCATTCGCCTCGGCGGGCTTCGGTCTCGAGGAGATCAATCCCGCGCCTGATGGCGTCGATCTCGAATATTCCATCGCGGGCTCGCTGCGTGTCCGCGCCTCGTTTCGCTTCAGCGCGGAAGGCAAGATCCACAGCACGCTGTGTCGGCCGTCGCGACAGAATTCGCACGACGGCTGCGCCTGCTGATCGCAGGCGGCACACGGGTGCGATGATCCGTCGCGCCGTTTGAAATCGTTTTCATCTCTTTCCCGACAAAGCTGCTTCTCTTTCCTTGGAAGCGTGCATCTCTTTCCCATCTCCGTTGCGCACGTCTTACTTAGACATCTTCTATCTCAGTGATGCTGCACGCACCGAAATGCGTGTGTTAGGGCACCCCGCGGGACCTGCGCGTTTGCAGGATTGGGGTGCAGTATGGAATGCGTGGTTGCGTCGAGGCCTTTGGTCCGCGCTGTGTTATTCGGAGCCGTCAGTTTTCTTGCTCTGTCGTTGAGTTTTCCGTCCGGTCAGAGCGTCTACGCGCAAAGCACGTTGCCGCCGGTGACAGTGGATGCTCCCAAGCCCAAGTCCCGGCAGACGATCCCGCGCCCGCAATCATCTCGTGACCGCACGCAACGGCGAACCGCTGCGGCCGCGCCGCGGAGCGCAGCTCCCGTGCCATATGTGACTCCTTCAACGGGCACACTCGGCGCCCCGCCTGCAGCCTATGCCGGCGGACAGGTCGCCACTGGCGGAAGCCTCGGTCTGCTGGGCAATCGCGGCGTCATGGACACCCCGTTCAACCAGACCAGCTACACCGCCGAACTGATCAAGAACCAGCAGGCGCGCACGATCCGCGACGTCCTCGCCAATGATCCGTCGGTGCGCGTGATCCAAGCGGCCGGCGGCGGCGCGGACAGTCTGTTCATTCGCGGTTTCTACTATGACAGCGGCGATTATGCGCTGAACGGGCTCTACGGGATCGCGCCCTATTACTCGACCGGGGCGAATTTCGTCGAGCGCGTCGAGGTCCTGAAGGGGCCGAGCGCAGTGCTCAACGGAATGACGGTCGGCGGCACCGGCGCGACCAGCGCCGGCGCGGTCGGCGGTAGCGTCAATCTCGTCACCAAGCACGCGCCCGACGTCGATATCACCCAATTGACCGGCACGTACGTGTCCAGGTCGCAGTTCGGCGAGCAGATCGACGTCAGCAGGCGATATGGCGAGCACAAGGAGTGGGGCGTCCGCCTGAACCAGACCTACTCGAACGGCAACACACCGTGGAATCGTCAGAACGACGAACTCGGAAACGTTGCGCTCGGCCTCGACTATCGTGGCGAGACGGTCCGCGCGGCCGTCGATATCGGCTATCAGGCCGACGTCCTCAACCCGCCATTGCGCTTCTTCACCGTCGGCTCGACCGTCGTTCCGCCGCCGCCGAAAGCCGGGCTGAATTTCGAGCCCTCGTGGGCCTATTATCATCCGACGGATTTCTTCTCGACGGTCCGCGGCGAGGTGGACGTCACCGACTGGATGACCGCCTATGCCGCGTTCGGCTACCACGACAGCAACATCAATTATGCCTATCCGTCGCCGATTATCAGCAACGCGGTTGCCGGCGCGGTCTCGTCACCTCCCGGTGCATTCCAGCTGGGCGGCCTGCGCTCGACGCCTTTCACCGGCAAGGAGACGTTCGAGACCCTTGCCGGCGAAGCCGGAGTTCGCATCAATGCCGACACCGGTCCAGTCAATCACGCGGTCAATGTCGGTTATTCGATCAACGACAGGACGTACAGCCAGCGCGTCCTGACGCCGGCGACCGGCTCGATCTACTGGAACCTGTACACCGAACCGACGAATATCGCGAAGCCGAATTTCACGGTTCTCGGCGCCAACCAGCTCACCAATGTCGATCTCTGGAGCGTCGGCGTGTCGGACACGATGTCGCTTTGGAACAAGCGCCTCCAGTTCACGGTCGGCGTCCGGCGCCAGACGGCGGGAAGCTCGGTGACGAATTATCTGACCCCAGCATCGAGCAGGCCCGAGCAGGACACGTCGGTGTGGACGCCGGCTTACGCCGTCGTCGTCAAGCCGGTCGAACAGATCTCGCTCTACGCCAACTATATCGAGGGCTTGCAGACGCCGGCCGTTGTCTCCTGCTTGTGTTCGAACATTGGCACCGTGTTTCCACCCGGCCAGACCAAGCAGGCCGAAGCCGGCATCAAGATCGATGCGGGACGTCTCACCGTCACCATGAGCGGATTCGACATCTCGCAGCCGAGCATCGTCACTGTCGCCGGCGTACCGTTGCCCTCGCAGCAGCTCAACGGCCGGCAGCGCAACCGCGGCGTCGAACTCAACGTCTTCGGCGAGGTCACGCCGGCGATCCGGTTGCTCGGCGGCGTCGCCTTCATCAACGGCGTCCAGGAGCAGGCGACGCTCGCCTCCAACAACGGCAGGGACGCCATCGGCGTGCCGCCCATCACCGCCAATATCGGCGCGGAATGGGACACGCCTTTCGTGCGCGACCTGACGCTGACGGGGCGGGTCATCTATACCGCCTCGCAATATGTCGACCTCGCCAACACCTTGTCGCTGCCGGACTGGACGAGGGTCGATGTCGGCGCACGCTATACGTTCACGTCGCCCTGGAACGGCAAGCCGATAGTGGTCCGCGCCAACATCGAGAACCTGTTCAACAGGTCGTATTGGGCGTCCGCCTATAGCGGCGTGATCACGCTCGGTGCGCCCCGGACCTATCTGGTCTCGACCACATTCAACTTCTGACGGCTTTGCCCCATCGTGACCAAAACCCTTGCCAGGACCGCTCTCGCCATCCTCGGAGGTTACCTCGGCACCTCCGCGTTCATTGCTGCGCTGGCCATGATTGCGGTGGCAACGGTGGGCATGGAACGGAGCGAGGCCGCGACGCTGGGCTCGATGCTGGGCTTCCTGATCTATCTCGGCGTCATCATCTGGTCGTTTGCCGAGCCGGCGCTGGTCCGCGTCGCGCTCTGGCTCGGTGGTGTCACGGCACTGAGCTTGGCTGTGGTTTTCCTGCTCCGCCCAGTCGCGTCCTAGACCATGGGGCCGACGTTCCGCGCATCGATGAACTGGTTGCACACCTGGTCCGGTGTCGTGCTCGGTTCGCTGCTATTCGCCATCTTCTGGATGGGAACGCTGTCGGTCTTCGACAAGGAGATCGACCGATGGATGATGCCGGCCTCGCGCCTCGCATTGCCGCCGGATTTCTCCTACGAGACGATGCGTCCTGCGTACCTGGCCGCGCTGGCGGCGAAATCACCCAGCGTGCTCCTGCTGGTTCCCAACCAGCGCAATCCGGTCATCACGGCGCTGTGGCGTGGGCCCGACGGGTCGTTCGCACAACACCTGTTCGATCCGGGGACGGGGGCCGAGCTACCGGATCAGGGCACGCTTGGCGGAAGCCGGTTCATTTACCCCTTCCACTACAGCCTGAACCTGAAGGTGCTGGGGCTCGGCTATTGGGTCGTCGGCCTGTGCGGCATGATGATGATGGTGCTGTGCGTGTCCGGCGTCGTGATCCACCGCAAGATATTCGTGGACTTCTTCACCTTCCGGCCCGAACGGAAGATCAGGCGGGCAACGCTCGACCTTCACAATGTCGCCGGCGTGCTCGGTCTTCCTTTTCACGTCGTCATCAGCGTGTCGGGACTCGTGATCCTGTTCTCGCTGTATTTTCCCAGCAGCATCTGGGCGGTCTACCGGCAGGATGCACGGCTGTTCGGGCGCGAAGCCTACGGCAGCTATGTGCGCCCGCCCGCCAAGCGTGCCGCCGATCTGATCTCGCTCGATGCGATCGTCGCCAAGGCCAAATCGGTCTGGGGGCAGGGGGAGCCGAACTATCTTTACGTCTTCAACCCGGGTGACAGCGCCAGCTACGTCCAGCTGAACCGCGCCTCCGCGGACGTCGTCAGCAATATCTCCTATGTGGCCTACGTCGATGGGACAACCGGCGAATTGCTGTCGGCAAGCAGGCCGGAGAAGCCGGCCGCGCTCACCCAGCGTTTCATCGCGGGCCTGCATTTCATCCAGTTCGAGCACTGGACTCTGCGATGGCTGTACTTCGTGCTCGGCCTTGCCGGATGCGTGCTGATCGCGACCGGACTGCTGTTCTGGGTCGAGTCCCGGCGCGACCGCCACCGCAGGCTTGGCCGTTCCGGAGCGCGGGTCGTCGAGGCCGTGACGGTCGCAAGCGTGACCGGGATCCTGATCGCGACGCTGGCCTTCATGGTGACGAATCGCGCCTTGCCTGCCGGTGCGTCGGTCTTGGGCGTCGAGCGCGGCGCGATCGAGGTCTCGGTCTTTCACCTGGCCTGGCTGCTCACATTGCTGCACGCATGGGCGTCCACAGGCCGCGCCTGGATTGGCCAGTGCTGGATGATTTCAGGCCTCGCTTCCCTCGCCGTGTTGCTCAATGCGGTCACGACCGGGGACCATCTGATCAAGACCATCGCTACTCCGCAGCTTTGGTCGGTCGCGGGGGTCGACGCCACGCTTCTGATCGCAGCCTTCATCGCCATCCGGGTTGCGCTTCGTCTGGCACGCGGTGCACGGCCCGACGCGGCCTCGTTGCAAGGGGCGGATCAGCGATGATCACGATGGCCCTGCTGCTTGCCGGGTGGGGCTTGCTGGCGGCGAGCCAGCCCAGGCAGTTCAACCGCCTCGTCCATCACGGTCGCCTTTCGAGCCGGGCCAGAACCGCGATGCGATCGCTTGGCGCAATCCTGCTGCTCGCCCCGCTCATGATCCTGATGCGCGCCGAGGGGCCGTCCTTTGGCCCGCTCGTCTGGGCGTGTCTGCTGAGCATCAGCGCGATGGCTGTCGCGCTGATGCTCGCGTGGTTGCCGGGGGCTAAGTCAGCGACCTAGCCTCTCCGAGCGGCAGACGGCAGCGCACATAAGTCCGTTCATCCGCGCGCAGCAGTGACAGCGACCCGCGGAGCGCACGCACGCGCTCATGCATGCCGGTCAGGCCATGTCCGAACACGTTGCCCTCGGGAAAGCCGCCGCCGTCATCGGAGATCTCGATGGCGAGCGTATCGCCGGAAATGACCACCTGCACATCGGCCGTGCTCGCCGCGGCATGGCGCAGCACGTTGGTCAGCGCTTCCTGGATCACGCGATAGACGGTCTGCGCCAGCGGACCGCCGATGGCGTTGAGGTCAGGGTCGACCGTTTCTGTCAGGCTGATCTGCGGCGCCTGGCGGCTAAAGTTCTGGAGCAGCGTCTGCACGCTGGCCGCAAGCCCCAGCTCCTCGATATAGAGCGGCCGCAACCGGTCCAGGATGCGGCGGTTGGTCTGCTGCAGCGCCTCGACCGACCGCATCATGTCCTGCATCGGCTTGCCGAGATTTCCCGCTTCCGGCACGGCTTCGCTCAGCGCGATCGAGCCGGCGCGGATGCTGAACAGCAGGGGGCCGAGCTCATCATGCAGCTCGCGCGCGAGAGCGCGCCGCTCTTCGTCCTGGAGCGACACGAGGCGATGCAGCAGGTCGCGATTGTCGTCACTCAATCGCGCAAGCGTGGCCGCCAGCGCGTTGGCCTCCTCGCAGCTCTGCCGGATCTCCGGCGGTCCGCCGACCGGAATCGGACCCGCGTAGTCGCCGCGCCGCATCCGAGTGAGCCCTTCGCCGAGCCGCTGTAGCGGATGCAAAACCGAGCCGGAAAATGCAAAGGCGGCGACGCCCGTCAGTGCCGTGAGCATCGCCATGAAGCCCGCCAGCGCAAGCAGGCCGATCCATTTCTCGAACAGGTCGGCCGACAGGTTGGGCAAGAACACGATGTCGCCGATATGCTTGCCATCGATGATCACAGGAGAGGCTGCATCCAGGTCCGGGATGGCAATCAAGTCGACGAACCATTGCGGCACGCCATGCACATTCCGCAGGCTGTCCCTGATGGAAGGCGTAGGACCCGCCTCCACGGAATGGAATTGGATATCCGAGGAGGTGCCCAGCGAACGGACAAATGCGTTGAGGACTTTATGCGGATCGTCCGAGGCCTGGAGGGCGTCGTTGAGCGCTATGGCGACGGTCCGGGTCGAGCGCCGGCCTGGCTCGTTCTCGTCCGCGAGTTGTCCCGTGGCGAAGGTCTGGAGCAGGACGCCGCCCATCGCCAGCGCAGCGAGAAAACTCAGGCCGAGCGGAAGGAACAGTTGGGTCCTGAAAGAAAGCCGTTGCCACATTAGGTCAATTCTAACGCGCATCGGCGTGAATTTCTCTTTCCATTTGTTCCCGCCGGTCTATGAGTCGAAGAACAAGAGAGCGCACGATGCAAGATACCGCCAAGCCGGCGACCAAAGTCCTGATCGTCGACGACCATCCCGTGGTGCTGTCGGGTTGCCGCACCCTTTTCGCATCCGACCAATCGATCCGTATTGACGAGGCGACCGACGCCAAATCCGGGCACCGCGCCTATGTCAGCAAGCGGCCGGATGTTACCGTGATCGACATCAGCCTGCCCGATGTCTCCGGCTTCGAATTGATGCGGCGAATCCGCAAGGACGATCCCGACGCCAAGATCATCATGTTCAGCATGAACGACGATCCGGCCTTCGTGGTGCGGGCGGTCGAGCTCGGCGCGCAGGGTTATGTTTCCAAGGGCGACGATCCCCGGATCCTGCTGAAAGCGGTGCGCAAGGTCGTCGCGGGCGACAATTTCATCTCGCCGCAACTCGCGGAGGCCGTGACGTTCTCCGGCGCCGCAATCAAGGCCAATCCGGCCTCGCAGATGACACCGCGGGAGCTCGAAATTCTGCGCCTGCTCGGCCGCGGCGACAAGATCGTCGAGGTCGCCGAGGCGCTCGGCATCTCCTACAAGACCGTCGCCAACACGACGTCGCTGCTCAAGCAGAAGCTGGGGGCGAAGAACCACTCCGACCTGATCCGGATCGCCGTGGAAATCGGGATGAACTGACCGAACCGGCTGCTCCAGGATGCAGCCGGTTCGGCAGGGCGGACCGGTCTCGGCGCGCAGCCGGGCAATGCATGGACGCTGCCGACACCGTCCGCCGACACAATGGGCCGGTACGGCATTCGTTCCCCGCAGCTCCGCAGATTTCGGGAAAACACGGCAATGTAGGCCGGCCTCCCGCCCAGATCCCCGCGCCGGGGGGCTGACGGGGTTTCGGGAAAAACAGGAACATCTTTCCGCTCTCGTCGTTTTCGCCCTTGACGATTTCGTGACGGCCGACGAAAGCTTGGCCGAACAGTTTGAGCGGGTCGCCACCTGCGTGAGCCAAACCGGTCTGCACACAACGACAGACCTTCCAAGAGAGGGGCTGCGGCATCGCCGCAGCCCCTTTTTCATAGGGCTGAATGCCGCCTAGAGGCGGTTTCCCGATGCTGCAAAACACTCTATGGTGGTTCAAAGCCTCCGGCTGTTGACAAGTAGTTTCATAAAATCAAAGGCTTATGGGTCAAGCTTCGGCGCGGCCGGCCTTTGGAGGGCAGTTTGACTCGTTATATCTCGACCCGGGGCGAAGCCCCCGAACTCGGCTTCTGCGACGTGATGCTGACCGGGCTTGCCCGCGACGGCGGCCTGTATGTGCCGGCGATCTGGCCGCAGCTCCCGGCGCAGGCCATCGCCGGCTTCTTCGGGCGTCCCTATTGGGAAGTCGCGGTCGACGTGATCCGTCCCTTCGCCGGCGGCGAGATTTCAGATGCCGAGCTCGGCCGCATGGCCAACGAGGCCTATGCCACCTTCCGCCATCCGGCCGTGGTGCCGCTGCGCCAGATGTCGCCGCACCAGTTCGTGCTGGAGCTGTTCCACGGTCCGACGCTCGCCTTCAAGGACGTGGCGATGCAGCTGATCTCGCGGCTGATGGACCACGTGCTGGCCAAGCGCGGCCAGCGCACCACCATCGTGGTCGCGACCTCGGGCGACACCGGCGGCGCGGCGGTCGAGGCCTTTGCGGGCCTCGAGAACGTCGATCTCATCGTGCTGTTCCCGCACGGCCGCATCTCCGAGGTGCAGCGGCGGATGATGACGACGACGGGCGCGGCCAATGTCCATGCGCTCGCCGTCGAAGGCAATTTCGACGACTGCCAGGCGCTCGTGAAGGGGATGTTCAATAACCACCGCTTCCGCGATGCGACCTCGCTGTCGGGCGTGAACTCCATCAACTGGGCCCGCATCGTTGCGCAAGTGGTCTACTACTTCACCTCCGCCGTCGCCGTCGGCGCGCCGGCGCGCGCCGTGGATTTCGTGGTGCCGACCGGCAATTTCGGCGACATCTTTGCCGGCTACGTCGCCAAGCGGATGGGCCTTCCCGTGCGCGCGCTGCGCATCGCCGCCAACGTCAACGACATCCTCGCCCGTACGCTCAAGACCGGCATCTACGAGGTGCGCGAGGTGCACGCCACCGCCTCGCCGTCGATGGACATCCAGATCTCCTCGAATTTCGAGCGGCTGATGTTCGAAGCCGGCAAGCGCGATGCCGCCGGCGTTCGCCGCCTGATGGAGCAGCTGAAGCAGTCGGGACGCTTCGTGCTGCCCGATGCGACGCTGGCCGCGATCCGCGAGGAGTTCGATGCCGGCCGCGCCGATGAGACCGAAACCGCCGCTGCGATCCGCGCCGCCTGGCGCGAGGCCGGCGAGCTGGTCGATCCTCACACCGCGGTTGCGCTCGCGGTCGCCGACCGCGACAGCACCGACACCACGGTGCCCAGCATCGTGCTCTCGACTGCTCATCCCGCCAAGTTCCCAGATGCTGTCGAAGCGGCCTGCGGCCAGCGGCCGCAACTGCCGGCCTGGCTCGACGGTCTCATGACCAAATCCGAACACATGAAGGTGATCAAGAACGATCAGGCCGAGGTCGAGCGGTTCGTGCTGTCGGTCAGCCGCGCCGCAAAACAGGGAGTTGCCGGATGAGCGTCGAGATCTCCAAGCTTGCCTCCGGCCTGACCGTCGTCACCGACAAGATGCCCCATCTCGAAACCGCCGCGCTCGGCGTCTGGGCCGGTGTCGGCGGCCGCGACGAGAAGCCGAACGAGCACGGCATCTCGCATCTGCTCGAACACATGGCGTTCAAGGGCACGACCAGGCGCTCCTCGCGCGAGATCGTCGAGGAGATCGAGGCGGTCGGCGGCGATCTCAATGCAGGCACCTCGACCGAGACCACCTCCTATTACGCGCGGGTCCTGAAGGCCGACGTGCCGCTCGCGCTCGACGTGCTTGCCGACATCCTCGCCAACCCCGCCTTCGAGCCCGATGAGCTCGAGCGCGAGAAGAACGTCATCGTGCAGGAGATCGGCGCGGCCCAGGACACGCCCGACGACGTCGTGTTCGAGCATCTCAACGAGCTCTGCTATCCCGACCAGCCGATGGGCCGCTCGCTGCTCGGCACCGCGAAAACGCTGCGCAGCTTCAATCGCGACATGCTGCGCGGCTATCTGTCGACGCATTATCGCGGCCCCGACATGGTGGTGGCCGCCGCTGGCGCAGTCGATCACGAACAGGTCGTTGCCGAGGTCGAGAAGCGATTTGCGAGCTTCGAGGGGACGGCCGGCCCGAAACCACAGCCCGCCATGTTCGGCAAGGGTGGCACCAAGGTGGTGCATCGCGAGCTCGAGCAGGCGCATCTGACGCTGGCGCTGGAAGGCGTGCCGCAGAACGACTTGTCGCTGTTTTCGCTTCAGGTTTTCACCAACGTTCTCGGCGGCGGAATGTCGTCGCGGCTGTTCCAGGAGGTCCGCGAGAAGCGTGGCCTCTGCTACTCGATCTACACGTTCCACGCGCCCTATAGCGATACCGGCTTCTTCGGGCTCTATACCGGCACCGATCCGGCCGATGCGCCGGAGATGATGGAGGTCGTGGTCGACATCATGAACGATTCGGTGGAGACCCTGACCGAGGCCGAGATCGCCCGCGCCAAGGCGCAGATGAAGGCAGGCCTGCTGATGGCGCTGGAGAGCTGCTCGTCCCGTGCCGAGCAGCTGGCCCGGCACGTGCTGGCCTATGGAAGGCCGCAGACGGTGGAGGAACTGGTGGCCCGGATCGACGCGGTCAGCGTCGAATCGACCCGGGACGCGGCGCGTGCACTGCTTTCGCGCAGCCGCCCTGCAGTTGTCGCATTAGGCAGTGGCAGGGGTCTGGACACGGCGGTGTCTTTTGCGGAAGGATTGACCCGGGCACGTGCCAAGGCGCGACTGCATTAGGAGCCGCGCGCGGGCTGATCTGCCCCGGGAAGCATCACCATGGCCCTGTTTCGCCTGCCGTCCAGTGGACCCGCCGCCCTCGCGCCGCGCGGCAATGGGTTGTTGCTGCGCGCACCGCAGATGTCGGACTTTCTGCAATGGGCGCATTTGCGCGAGTCCAGCCGCGATTATTTGACGCCCTGGGAGCCGATTTGGCCGTCGGACGACCTGACCCGGTCCGGTTTCCGCCGTCGGCTGCGGCGCTATTCCGAGGATATCGCCGCTGACCGCTCCTATCCTTTCCTGATTTTCCGCGAGCTCGACGGCGCCATGGTCGGCGGCATCACGCTCGCCAATGTCCGGCGCGGCATCGTGCAGGCCGGCACCATCGGCTACTGGATCGGCAAGCCCCATGCCCATCGCGGCTACATGACCGCCGCGCTGCGGGTGCTGCTGCCGACGCTGTTCGGCGAGCTCAATTTGCACCGCGTCGAGGCGGCCTGCATCCCCACCAATGCGCCCTCGATCCGGGTGCTGGAGAAGTGCGGCTTCTCCCGCGAAGGGCTGGCGCGCCGCTATCTCTGCATCAACGGGATCTGGCAGGACCATCTGCTGTTCGGTCTGCTGCACGAGGATTTCCGCGGCTGAGCCGGGCCTGCCCCACGGCCCAAGTCCGTCGTTTCCGTCCTGTTTCCTGCCTCGCTTTCCCGCCCTCTTTTCTCGCCTTGGGATCGCCGATTTTGGCGATATAACCCCGCTGGCCGGCCGGCGATCGGTCGGGATGTTGCCCATGGAGTACAGGCGTTCATGAACGAGCTTCGGTCATTGCGGAAGGCGTTGCTGCGAGGTCCTGTGATCGCGCTGGCGCTGTCGGTTTCGATCGCAGCCGTCTCGCCGGTCGCGGCGCAGTCGCTCACCGACCGCTTCAAGAGCCTGTTCGGCGGCAAGTCCGACGAACCGGCGCAACCCAAGCCGCCGCCTGCACCGGGACAGCCGGCCGAAGACGACCTCGATTGCCCGCAGGTGACGGTGCGCGCCGGCGCCTCAACCTATGCGGTCGGCGCCGCCGGTAAGCCGGCCGTCGGCAATGACATCCGCTTCCAGGCCTCGATCACCAAGATGGCGCGCGAATGCGCCCGTAGCGCCGAGGGCATCACGGCCCGGATCGGCATCCAGGGCCGCGTCATCGCCGGTCCCGCCGGCGCGCCTGCGACCGTCGAGGTGCCGTTGCGTATTGCCGTGGTGCAGGGCGGTGTCGGCGAGAAGGTGATTGCTTCGAAGGCCTACCGGACCACGGTCGAGATGTCGGAAGGCGGCAGCGTGCCCTTCACCTTCGTCGCCGAGGACCTGTCCTATCCGGTGCCCGCACCCGCGGTCGCCGATTCCTACGTCTTCTATGTCGGCTTCGACCCGCAGGCGCTGTCGCCGGAGCCGAAGGCGAAGCCGAGGAAGAAGTAGGGGCGAGGTGGCGCTGCAATCTCAACTGTCATTGCCCGCGAAGGCGGGCAATCCAGTATTCCAGAGGCGGCGGTGTGCGAGCCGAGAAGCCGCGGCGTACTGGATCACCCGCTTTCGCGGGTGATGACACCTGTGGTGTGGCTACACGCGCTCAACAAAAAAGCCGGCGCTGATCGCGCCGGCTTTTTGATAGGTGAGGCGTTCGCCCTCAGTTCAGCTTCTGCCGGACCTCGGTGATGCCCTTGGCGAGCAGATCGTCGGCGACCTGGCCCTTGACCGATTGCGACAGGATCGTCGAGGCGGCCTGGACGGCGGCTTCCGCGGCTGCGGCGCGGACATCGGCCAGCGCCTGGGCTTCGGCGAGCGCGATCTTGCTCTCCGCGGTCTTGGTGCGGCGGGCGACGAAGTCTTCCATCTTTGCCTTGGCCTCGGTCGCGATGCGCTCGGCTTCGGACTTGGCGTTGGCGATGATGTCGGCGGCCTCGCGCTCGGCGGTGGCACTGAGCGCCTTGTAGTCGGCGAGCACCTTGGCCGCTTCCTGCTTGAGGCGCGTGGCGTCGTCGAGCTCGGCCTTGATGCGCTCGGCGCGCTTGTCGAGCGCCGACATCGCCGACTTGAAGACCCCGAGATAGCCGAACAGGACCATCAGGATCACGAAGGCGATGGCGACCCAGGTTTCAGGATCGAAGAACATATCGACTAACCCTTCAAGGACGCGTCAACGGCAGCATTGACCGAGGCCGCATCCGGAACGACGCCGGCGAGCTGCTGCACGATCTGGCCTGCCGCATCGGCCGCGATGCCGCGGACGTTGCTCATGGCGGTGGTGCGCGTCGAGGCAATGGTCTTTTCCGCCTCGGCGAGCTTGGCCGCCAGTTGCTCTTCCAGGGCCTTGCGCTCGGCTTCCGCCTGCGCATTCGCCTTGTCACGGGATTCGTTGGCGATCGCCTGCGCTCGCGTGCGCGCCGAAGCGAGCTCGCTTTCATAGGCTTTCAGCGCGGCGTCGGACTGGTCCTTCAGCTTCTGCGCCTCGGCGAGGTCACCCTCGATCTTGTTCTGACGCGCCTCGATCGCACCGCCGACCTTCGGCAAAGCGAGCTTGGACACGATCACGTAGAGCAGGACGAAGAAGATCGCGAGCGACACCAGCTGCGAGGCAAAGGTGCTGCTCTCGAACGGCGGGAAGCCGCCGCTGTGATGACCGCCATCGGCTTCCGTGTGAGCGCCCGACGCCGGACCTTTCGCCCCGCCATGACTCTCGGCCATGGAGTACTCCTGTTGCTGTCACGCGCCGCTTCGGATGAAGCGGCGCGATGAGAAGTCGTTCTTCAGAAAACGAACAGCAGAAGCAGCGCGATCAGCAGCGAGAAGATGCCGAGTGCTTCGGTCACGGCGAAGCCGAAGATCAGGTTGCCGAACTGGCCCTGAGCAGCCGACGGATTGCGGACGGCCGCGGCGAGGTAGTTGCCGAAGATCACGCCGACGCCGACGCCCGCGCCGCCCATGCCGATGCACGCGATGCCCGCGCCGATAAGTTTTGCTGCTGCCGGATCCATTTTAGACTCCTTGGAAGAAAGATTGGGTTGTGGGTGGAAATTCCCCGGACCGCTCAGTGTCCCGGATGAATGGCGTCGTTGAGGTAGATGCAGGTCAGGATCGCGAACACATAGGCCTGCAGGAACGCGACCAGGATCTCGAGCGCGTACAGCGCGATGGTGAGCGCCAGCGGCAGCACGCCGCCGACCCAGCCGACGGCGCCGAGCGAGAAGCCGAGCATGGCGACGAAGCCCGCGAACACCTTCAGCGCGATGTGGCCGGCCAGCATGTTGGCGAACAGACGGATGCTGTGCGAGACCGGCCGCAGGAAGAACGACAGGATCTCGATGAACATCACCAGCGGCAGGATGTAGCCGGGGACACCGTGAGGGACGAAGATCGAGAAGAATTTCAGGCCGTTCTTGGCGACGCCGTAGATCAGCACCGTGAAGAAGACCAGGAGCGCCAGTCCGACGGTGACGATCAGATGGCTCGAGACCGTGAAGGTGTAGGGGATGATGCCGACCAGGTTCGAGACGCAGATGAACATGAACAGCGAGAAGATCAGCGGGAAGAACTTCATGCCTTCCGCGCCGGCCGTCGAACGGATGGTCGAGGCTACGAATTCGTAGGAGATCTCGGCGACCGATTGCAGGCGCCCGGGAACCAGCTGCGAGCCGCTGGCGAGCATCAGGAGCGCGATGATCGCGACCGCCACCAGCATGTAGAGCGACGAATTGGTGAAGGCGATCGTGTGATTGCCGATATGGCCCAGGGTGAAGAGAGGCTCGATGTTGAACTGGTGGATCGGATCGATTTTCATCAGCGCGGCATCTCTTGGTCTGCCGGGCGACGCCGGCGGGTCTCGGTCTGCCGGCCGGGCCGGCCCGTACCGGGAAGGCCGGTACGATCATTCCTCTCCTGTGCGGATCGCTTAAGAACCACCGCGCCTGTTCTGACCCGCGCCCGCCGATCTCACCACATTCACCACGCCGGCCACGAAGCCCAGCAGCAGGAATACGATAAATCCGAAGGGCGACGTCGACAGCAAGCGGTCGAACCCCCAGCCAATCCCCGCTCCGACAGCGACACCGGCGACCAACTCGGAGGATAACCGAAAACCAAGCGCCATCGCCGAGGCTCTGGCCGCTCCGTCTCCACCGTCACCTGCGGGTTGCTCGGTCTTGATCCGGCGGTCGCGAAATTCGGACAACCGCTGATCGAGACTTCCGAGCCGTTCGGAAAGCGCAGCTTCCTCGGGCGATCTATCGCGATCTCCATTCCCGCCGTGTCCCGTGCCATCTGTCATGCAACGAAGACCCGAAACGCTGCGGCTGAATGGAAATTACGCCCGCCACCCTCAAAAGCCGCGCGGACCATACTGATGGCCTATAATCAAGTCAAGCCAAGTCACGATTGCGTCGCTTTCTGTTATGTAATTGATTTATCTAACGATATTGGCGTGCGCGGCAGCGCCGCACACAGCGTGACGCCGCACCGCAGCAGCTCTTTCTATGATCGGCGAATGCGGCCGCCATTTTGTCCGTCTGGCGGGATCAAACGGGGATGCGGCATCGTTGATTTCGGTCGGGTGTTTTTGGCGGCGGATCGTCTCGCCCGGGTGTAGAATTGGAGAGCGCCACCTGATTGTCGTGGTGGGGAGTGCGATGCGACCAGCAAAATCATCCACAGCATCGTGGCTTGCGGCAGCGGCCCTCGTCGCGGCGACGGCGACCGGCGGCGGCCTCATGGCCGCGCAATCGGCGCCCGACAGCGACAACGGCCGCTACAGCATGACGCCGATTCCCGAGGGCGTGCTGCGGCTCGACACCCGCACCGGCACGATGTCGACCTGCACCAGGAACGGCGCGGGCTGGGCCTGCTACGCCGTGCCGGACGAGCGCGCCGCATTCGATGCCGAGATCGGCAGGCTCCAGGCAGAGGTCGAGAAGCTGAAGGAGCAGCTCGTGGCCGGCCCGACCGTGTCGGGCAAGATCGACGAGGCACTGCCGAAATCCGACCCGTTGAAGAAGACAGAGCCGAAGATGGCCGAGGGCGAGCGCAAGATCGAGATCCCGCTGCCGAGCGAGCAGGACATGGACCGCGTGATGTCGTTCCTGGAAAAGGCTTGGCGCCGATTGATCGACATGGCCAATCGCGTGCAGAAGGACGTGTCGGGGAAGATTTGACACGCGACGAACTGCCGTGGGGTGGGCAAAGGCGCAACGCGCCGTGCCCACGATCTCTTTATCGTCGCGAGGATTCGTGGGCACGCTTCGCTTTGCCCACCCTACGACACTTCCTGAGTTGAGAGACCTTTCATGACATCAGCCAAATCGATCACGCGCTCCGCACCGTCATCCGTGCAGGCCTCGACAATCATGTCGTCCCTGCTCACCGTGCAGACACACGGCCGCGGCTTCACCGATCTCACCAGCGAAGCCGCAAAATTCATCCATGAAGTTCACGGCCGCGACGGCGCGTTGACGCTGTTCATCCGTCACACCTCGGCGTCGCTGACGATCCAGGAAAATGCCGACCCTTCCGTGCTGGTCGATCTCGGCACGTCGCTGGCGAGGCTCGCGCCCGAGAATGCCGGGTGGACCCACGACACCGAAGGACCGGACGACATGCCCGCCCATATCAAGACGATGCTGACGCAGACCTCGCTTCAGGTGCCTGTCCTGAACGGCAGGCTCGCACTCGGCACCTGGCAGGCGATCTATCTGATCGAGCACCGCGCCCGCCCGCACCGGCGCGAGATCGTGCTGCAATTCATCGGCAGCAATCAGTAAGGCTGTCAAAGCAAAGCCGGCCGCGGATCGCTCCGCGGCCGGCTGCATGGACGCGCCGTGGTCGCGCGTCAGGTCTTGGTGATGTCGACGTCCTTGGTCTCGGGCACGAAGATCAGGCCGACGATGAAGGTCATCGACGCGATCGCGATCGGATACCAGAGGCCTGCGTAGATGTTGCCCGTCGCGGCGACCAGCGCGACCGCGATCGGCGGCAGCAGGCCACCGAACCAGCCATTGCCGATGTGGTAGGGCAGCGACATCGAGGTGTAGCGGATCCGCGTCGGGAACAGCTCGACGAGGGCGGCCGCGATCGGGCCGTACACCATGGTCACGAGGATCGCGAGGTAGGTCAGGACGATGATCAGCAGCGGCATGTTGATCGCGGCCGGATCAGCGCCCTTGATCGGGTAGCCGGCTTCGCCGACCGCAGCCGTCACGGCGCTCGTGAATGCGGTGCGGGCGGCCGCGAACGCCTTGGGATCGGCGCCGGTGCCGTTCACGGAGTCGAACGACTTGGAGCCGACGACGACCTTGGCGAGGCTGCCGGGGGCGGCGGGCTCCAGCTTGAAGTTCACCGACGATGCGATCAGCGCGTTGCGGGCGACGTCGCAGGAGCTGGTGAACACGCGGCCGCCGACTGGGTCGAACAGCACGTTGCAGTCCTTGGGGTCGGCGACCACCGAGACGGGCGCATTGGCCAGCGCTTTTTCGAGCGCCGGATTGGCGGCCGTCGTCAGCAGGCTGAAGGCGAAGTGATAGGTCAGGGCGCCGAGCAGGCAGCCGGCCAGGATGATCGGCTTGCGGCCGATCTTGTCCGAGAGCCAGCCGAAGAACAGGAAGCCGACGGTGGCAATTGCGAGTGCGATGATGAGCGCGATGTCGGCCGAGTTCGCGGGGACCTTGAGCGTGTTGACGAGGAAGACGCGTGCGTAGAATTGCCCGCCATACCAGATCACGGCCTGACCCGCGGTGAGGCCGAGCAGGGCGATCAGCGCGTATTTTCCGTTCTGCCAATTGCCGAAGGCTTCCGACAGGGGTGCCTTGGAGGCCTTGCCTTCGTCCTTCATCTTCTGGAACAGCGGCGATTCCGAGAGCTGCATGCGGATCCAGATCGAGATGCCGAGCAGCACGATCGACAGCAGATAGGGATAGCGCCAGCCACCCGAGAGGCTCGGATCGGCGAATGCGTCGGCGCTCATGCTGTTGCGGACGACGTAGACGACGAGCAGCGACATGAACAAGCCGATCGTCGCGGTGGTCTGAATCCAGGACGTGTAGAAGCCGCGCCGTCCCTGCGGTGCATGCTCGGCCACGTAGGTTGCCGCGCCGCCATATTCGCCGCCGAGGGCGAGACCTTGCAGCAGGCGCAGGCCGATCAGGATGGTCGGGGCCAGCCAGCCGATGGTCTGGTAGCCGGGCGTCAGGCCGACCAGGAAGGTCGACATGCCCATGATGGTGATGGTGACGAGGAAGGTGTATTTGCGGCCGACGAGATCGCCGACCCGGCCGAACACCAGCGCGCCGAGGGGACGAACCAGGAAGCCCGCCGAGAAGGTCAGCAGCGCGAAGATGAACTGGGTGTTGGCGTCGAAGGCCGAATAGAACGCCTTGCCGATCTGGGCTGCGGTCCATCCGTACAGGTAGAAATCGTACCATTCGAACACGGTACCGAGTGAAGATGCGAAGATGACCTTTTTCTCTTCACCGGTCATTCCCCGCGCCCCGACGCCGCCGGCGGCCGCTGCCATTGTCATAGTTGTCTCCCAGAAATGCGTTTCCTCGCGCCCCAGATGTCTGGCCATGCCGGATCAACCTGGGTCTTGCTCACAAGGTAACATCGGCGTGAAACTCGCCCCAATACGACTTTCGTCCTTCCGCACTGACGCGCAGCTGACAGTGCGGACCTATAGTGCAGTGTCGTGGCGCGGGACCGCGGATTAACCCCCTTCCCGCAAAGGAATAATGTGCCCTTGCATGCCACCGGCGGTCGGGGAAGAATTGACCATTGCGCCGGTCCGGACTACTGGCCGGGTGACGAACGACAGCAAGAGAACGATGAACGCTCCCTCGACTCATCTCGTCATTGCCGATGACCATCCCCTGTTCCGCGATGCGCTGCGGCAAGCGGTGGCTGGTGTCCTGACCTCGGCCAGGATCGACGAGGCCGGATCGTTCGAGGATCTGACCAGGCTTTTGGAGCAGACCTCCGACGTCGACCTGGTCCTGCTCGACCTCTCGATGCCCGGGATCTCGGGCTTCTCCGGCCTGATCTATCTGCGCGCGCAATATCCGGCGATCCCGGTGGTGATCGTCTCGGCCTCCGACGACAGCGCTACGATCCGCCGCTCGCTCGACTTCGGTGCTTCCGGTTTCATCCCGAAGCGCTTCGGCGTCGAGACCTTGCGCGATGCCATCCTCAAGGTGATGGAAGGCGACGTCTGGGTTCCCGCCGACACCGACCTCTCGGCCGCCGCGGACCCTGACATGACAAAGCTGCGCGACCGCCTGGTCACGCTGACGCCGCAGCAGGTGCGGGTGCTGATGATGCTGTCGGAGGGACTGCTCAACAAGCAGATCGCCTATGAGCTCGGCGTCTCCGAGGCCACCATCAAGGCGCACGTCTCGGCCATCCTGCAAAAGCTCGGCGTCGAGAGCCGCACGCAGGCCGTGATCGCCGCCGCGAAGATCGCCGGCGGCCAATGGAAGCAGGGCACCCCGACGGGGTAGTTTCACGGCACTACCAAATCCGTCATCCTGAGGAGCTCGCCTCTTCGGCGAGCCTCGAAGGATGAACGGCCCGGGTGGCACCTCGGCCGTTCATCCTTCGAGGCTCCCGGCGCGATGCCGTCGCATCGCGCCACTCGCACCTCAGGATGACGGAATCGATATGGTGACGTCCGGGCTACGAAGGCTCGAACTGCCCGACGGGCAAAACACCTCCGGCGCTGTCAAGCCGTCTCACCGAAAATATTCCAATTTACCGAAATTCGGATTTGTCGTAAGTATCGACCATCCCGGCTCGATCTTGAGGGGCGATCGCGCGTCGTCACGTATCGCGGGCTGG
>NZ_JACOFR010000041.1 GCF_019455385.1 Bradyrhizobium sp. BR 10289 | reverse complement strand
AGGAGGAGGCGGTCGGCCTCGTCGTCAACGGCTTCGTCAAGGACGTGCTGCAGCAGCTGCCGATGGAGTTCGCGGTGGAAGCGCAGAAGCTGATCTCGATCTCGCTTGAAGGGTCGGTCGGCTGATCGCCGACCCCTCGCGGCGCGCCTCGCGCGCTCCAACATCAATTGAATAAACTGGATACCAAGATGGCTTTGCTTGAAGTGAAAGACCTCAAGGTTCGTGTCGAGGAGCGAGAGATCCTCCACGGGCTGACGCTGACGGTGAACGAGGGCGAGATCCACGCGATCATGGGGCCGAACGGCTCCGGCAAGTCGACGCTCTCGCACGTCATCGCTGGCAAGCCCGGCTACGAGGTCACCGACGGCCAGATCCTGTTCAAGGGAGAGGACCTCCTGGAGATGTCGCCGGACGAGCGCGCCGCCAAGGGCGTGTTCCTGGCGTTCCAGTACCCGGTCGAGATCCCCGGCGTCACCACCATGAACTTCCTGCGCACCGCGCTCAACGCCCAGCGCAAGGCGCGCGGCGAGAGCGAGCTGATGGTGCCGGACTTCCTGAAGAAGGTCCGCGAGGTCTCGAAGTCGCTCAACATCCCGCAGGACATGCTCAAGCGCGGCGTCAATGTCGGCTTCTCCGGCGGCGAAAAGAAGCGCAACGAGGTGCTGCAGATGGCGCTGTTCGAGCCGAGCCTATGCATCCTCGACGAGATGGATTCCGGCCTCGACATCGACGCGCTGCGCATCGCCGCCGACGGCGTCAACGCGCTGCATTCGCCCAAGCGCGCGATGGTCGTCATCACCCACTATCAGCGGCTGCTGAACTACATCGTGCCCGACATCGTGCACGTGATGTCGAAGGGCCGTGTCGTGAAGAGCGGCGGCAAGGAACTCGCGCTTGAGCTGGAAGCGTCCGGCTACGCCCAGTTCGAGGATGCCGCGTAAGGAATTTTGCGATGAACGTTGCTGTGGCAAAGACCGGAGGCAGCCGCGCGGTGAGCGATCTGTTCGCCAGCGCCGAAGGCCGCCTGCCGGGTTCGCCTGATGTGATCGCGTTGCGCCGCGAGGCGTTCGAGACCTATGAACGTCTCGGCCTGCCGCATCGCCGGATCGAGGAATGGAAATACACCGACCTGCGCGCGCTGATCGGCGAGGTGCTGCCGCTCGCAGCTGCGCCCGACGCGGCCGCTCTGAAGCGCGCCGCGGAGGCCGTGAAGGCGCATGCCATCGCAGGCGCCCGCAAGCTGGTGCTGGTCGACGGCGTGTTCGCGGCTGATCTATCCGACGTCAGCGCACTCGCGTCCGAAGTGAGCCTCAAGACGCTGCAAGAGGTCCTGGCGAACGAGGCCAATGCCGCCGCTGGGGATCTCCTTCAGACAACCGCGACCGATGCCGTGATCTCGCTCAATGCGGCGATGGCGACGGACGGCGTTGTGGTCTCGGTGGCTGACGGAACGCAATTATCCGCCCCGATCCACATCATTCACGTCGCGACAGCGACTGGCGCATCCGCGTTCACTCGCTCGCATCTGCGGATCGGCAAAAACGTCCGCGCGACGGTCGTCGAGAGTTTCGTCGCGGCCGGCAAGACAGGCGGCTATCAGATCAACGATGCGCTGATCCTCTGGGTCGGCGATGACGCTGACGTTGCGCATATCCGCCTGATGGACGATGCGCCTGATGCCGCGAACATTACCTCGCAATTCGTGACCGTCGGCGCGAACGTGAAGTTCAACTTCTTCAACATGACGACCGGTGCGGCTGTCAGCCGCCTGCAAGGCTTCATCACCCTGGCGGGGGAGGGCAGCGAGCTCTCCGTCAACGGCGTCAACCTGCTGCAGAAGACCGAGCATGGCGACACCACGCTGGTGGTTGACCATGCCGTGCCGAACTGCGTCAGCCGCGAGACCTTCCGTGCCGTGATCGACGACCGCGCCCATTCGGTGTTCCAGGGCCGCATCATCGTCCGCCCCGACGCGCAGAAGACCGACGGCAAGATGATGACGCGCGCGCTGCTGCTCTCGGACGAAGCCGAGGCCGACAACAAGCCGGAGCTCGAGATCTTCGCCGACGACGTCTCCTGCGGCCACGGCGCCACCGCCGGCGCACTCGACGAGAGCCTGCTGTTCTATCTGAAGGCGCGCGGCCTGCCGGAGAAGCAGGCCCAGGCGCTGCTGATCCAGGCTTTCGTCGGTGAGGCGATCGAGCAGATCGCAGATGACGGCCTGCGCGAGCACGTGATCGGCATTGCCGAGCGCTGGCTGGAGCGGCGCCAATGAGCGACCATCCGGCAGTCAAGAACGGGAGCTATGACGTCGCGCGCGTGCGCCAGGATTTTCCGGCGCTTAGCCTTCAGGTCTATGGCAAGAATCTGGTTTACCTCGACAACGCCGCCTCCGCCCAGAAGCCGAGCGCCGTGCTCGACCGCATGACGCAGGCCTATACGAGCGAATACGCCAACGTGCATCGCGGCCTGCATTACCTCGCCAATGCCGCGACCGAAGCCTATGAGGGCGGTCGCACCAAGGTGGCGCAGTTCATCAATGCTTCCCGCAGCGAAGAGGTGATCTTCACCCGCAATGCGACGGAGGCGATCAACCTGGTCGCCTCGTCCTGGGGCGGGCCGAACATCGGAGAAGGCGACGAGATCGTCATCTCGATCATGGAGCACCACTCCAACATCGTTCCCTGGCATTTCCTCAGGGAACGCCAGGGCGCCGTGATCAAATGGGCGCCGGTCGACGACGAGGGCAACTTCCTCATCGACGAGTTCGAGAAGCTGCTGACGTCCAAGACCAAACTGGTCGCGATCACGCAGATGTCGAACGCGCTCGGCACCATCGTGCCGGTCAATGATGTCGTGAAGATCGCCCACGCGCGCGGCATCCCTGTGCTGGTCGACGGTAGCCAGGGCGCAGTGCATCTGCCGGTGGACGTCCAGGACCTCGGCTGCGACTTCTACGTCTTCACCGGCCACAAGGTGTACGGGCCGACCGGCATCGGCGTGCTCTGGGCCAAGTACGACCACCTCGTCGCGATGCGTCCCTATAATGGCGGCGGCGAGATGATCCGCGAGGTCTCCCGCGAAATCGTCACCTATGGCGATCCCCCGCACAAGTTCGAGGCGGGCACGCCCGCGATCGTCGAGGCCGTCGGCCTCGGTGCCGCCATCGACTACGTCAATTCGATCGGCAAGGAGCGCATCGCCGCGCACGAGGCCGATCTCACCGCCTACGCCCAGGAGCGCTTACGCGAGATCAACTCGCTGCGGCTGATCGGTACGGCCCGCGGCAAGGGCCCGGTGATCTCCTTCGAGCTCAAGGGCGCGCACGCCCATGACGTCGCCACCGTGATCGACCGTCAGGGCATCGCGGTGCGCGCCGGCACCCATTGCGTGATGCCGCTTTTAGAGCGGTTCAACGTGACGGCCACCTGCCGGGCCTCGTTCGGCATGTATAATACGCGGGAAGAAGTCGATCATCTGGCACAGGCGCTTTTGAAGGCGCGGGATTTGTTCGCATGAGTGACACGGCCGAAATCAAAGCCAATCCGATGGAGACCCATTCGGCGCTGCCGCCGGAGGAGACCGAGCGTCTCACCACCGAGATCATCGCGGGGCTCAAGACCGTGTTCGATCCGGAAATCCCGGCGGACATCTACGAGCTCGGTCTGATCTACAAGGTCGAGATCAAGGATGATCGCTCGGTCGACATCCAGATGACGCTGACGACGCCAAACTGCCCGGCCGCCGGCGAGCTGCCGACCATGGTCGAGAACGCGGTCGCCAGCGTCCCCGGCGTCGGCGTGGTCGATGTCAAGGTGGTCTGGGAGCCGGCCTGGTCGCCCGAGCGCATGAGCGATGAGGCCCGCCTCGTGCTCAACATGTGGTGACGTGTACCCCTGATATTGAATTCGCTCCGCAACGGACCACATCACTGACATGACACAGGCAACACCAGCATCCTCACCAAAACCCCGGCGTCCGCGCCCGCAGGTGATGCGGCTGACGGATGCCGCCGCCCAGCGCATCAGCGAACTGACGAGCCGCGCCGATTCCGAGATCGTGGGCCTGCGCGTCGGCGTCAAGAACGGCGGCTGCGCCGGCCAGTCCTACACGGTCGAATACGCCCATGATGTCCGCCCGACCGACGAGGTCGTCGAGGACAAGGGCGTCAAGATCCTGGTCGATCCAAAGGCCGTGCTGTTCCTGCTCGGCACCGAGATGGACTACAAGGCCGACAAGATGCAGGCCCAGTTCGTCTTCAACAACCCCAACCAGATCTCCGCCTGCGGCTGCGGCGAGTCGGTCGAGCTGCGCCCGGCCAAGATCGACGGGTAGTCTCGCTCCACGCTCTGGTCTCGTGTCCCGGACCCGCTGCGGCGCCATAGCGCGTCGAAGACGCGCGTAAACGCGCTTATGCCGCCGCTGCGGAGAGCCGGGACCCACGCTATAGTCAATCGGTGCAGAACTGGGCCCCGGCTCAGCAGCGCACCGCTGAAGGAGCGCTGCGCTGCGTCCGGGGCACGAGAGAGCGTGCCCATGGACCGCGAATTCCTGATCGACCTGTTTTCCGATTTCGGCCCCGTCACCATCCGAAAGATGTTCTCTGGCCACGGCATTTCCGTCGATGGTGTCAACTTCGCGCTGTCCTTGCGCGCCGGCCTGTTCTTCCGGGCGGACGAAGTGACTATCCCCGACTTTGAAGCGGAGGGCTCGAAGCCGTTCCAGTATTCGACCCGCGCCAAGACCGTGCTGGTGAACTCCTACTGGGAGCTGCCCGCGCGCCTGTTCGACGATTCCCAGGAGCTTGCGCAATGGGCGCGGGCGGCGCTCGCCGCCGCCCAGCGCGCCAAGGTGAAGAAGCGGCCGAAGAAGGCGAAGAAAGCGGCGGTGAAAAAGACTGCAAGCAAGCTGGCGAAGAAGGCCGCCAAGCCAGCGAAAGCCGCGAAGAGGGGCAGTCAAAAGGGGCCGGCTCGAAAGCGCGCGAAGCGAGGAGCTTGAGCTCAATCCACGGCCTTGGTCAGGCCGCCCCTCATGTCCTTCGCCGTAAAGACACTCACACCGTCCGCAACTACGCGCCCATCCGCAATCCCGAGCACGAGCTTGCCGCGTCGGACCATGCGCATGGCGACCTCGTAGCGCACATGTCGCGTCGTCGGCGTGATTTCGCCTGTCGCCTCGACCTCGCCGACGCCGATGGCGCGGCCCTTGCCCGGCGAGCCCGACCAGCCGAGCCAATAGCCGACCATCTGCCACATCGCATCAAGGCCCAGGCTGCCTGGCATCATCGCGTCACCGCGATAATGACAATCGAAAAACCAATGGCCCGGCACAATATCGAACTCGCCGACGATATGCCCTTTGCCGAACTCGCCGCCGTCCAGGCTGATCTCGGTGATGCGGTCCATCATCAGCATCGGCGGTGCCGGCAGTTGCGCATTGCCCGGGCCGAAATAGCCGCCTTCGCTCGATCTCAGCAACTCATCCTTGGTGTAAGACGGTTGTGGCGTGTGGAAGTCATGGGGATGGGCACGACGATAAATCCTCGATGCTCAGGCGGTGGGAAGATGTCGTTCGCTAAAGTGGAAAGTCAAGCGCGCGCAACGCGGCGCCGCTCCCTCTACGCCACGCGGCTGTGTGTCTCCACCGCGTATTCCGGATCCGCTTCGCAGATCACGCGGTTGCGGCCGTTGCGTTTGGCGGCGTAAAGGCAGGCGTCCGCACGCTCGATCAGCGCGTCGGTGTCGTCGCCCTGCTTGAGCATGGAGACGCCGACCGAGATGGTGACGCGGCCGAGGATCTCGCCGGTGGACTTCTTCTTCAATTCCTTTGCCATCACGGCGCGGCGGATGTGATCGGCCACCGTGAGGGCCTGGCGCAGCGCGGTGTTGGGCAGCACCACCGCGAACTCCTCGCCGCCATAGCGGGCGGTGATGTCCTGGCCCTTGATGGTCTGCTTCAGCGACAGGCCGACGAGCCGCAGCACCTGGTCGCCGGTGAGATGGCCGTAGGAATCGTTGAACGACTTGAAATGGTCGATGTCGAACAGCAGCAGCGACAGCGGCTCGCCGGAGGCGAGGGCGCTCTGCACGGCCATGCCGATCATGCGATCGAAATATTTGCGGTTGCCGAGGCCGGTGAGCGGATCGGTCAGGCTCTCGGCGCGGATCGCCTCCAGGCTCTGCTGGAGATTGCTGATCTCGTTCTTCGACAGCGTCAGCCGGTCTTCCAGCGCCTTGTTGGTCTCGCGCATCTCGCTGGTCGAACGGAGCAGCGTCTCGACGATGGACTTGATCTGGTCGCGGTTCTTGGCCGCCGACAGTTTTTCGGTCGCGCCCGACAGGCTGGCATCATAGGAGCCGGTCATGCCGAGGGCTTCGCTGAGCACCTTCATCACGTCGTCAATCTCGCCGATGACGCGCGCGCCGACCTTGTCGATGCGGTCGGTGGTCTTGATGTGTGAGAGATAGGTCTCGTAGATCTGCTCGAGATCGCCCTCGGTCAGCTTGCCGTGGCGTGCGAGCGTCTCGTTGATGATCTTGTTGAGCGGGGCGTTATAGCCGGTCGCGTAGACGTACCAGATCTCGTAATTGCGGGGAATTGCCGTCTGCCGGAGCGATCGGATCTGACCGAGCGCCACTTCGGCGAACGCCATCGTTCGTTCGTGTTCGTCGAGAACTTTGACCACGGAACATACCCCACAACGGTCGATGCGCCGTCGACCGCAGTAATGCTTAAATTATGTTCGCAGGCTAACGGGTGATTGTGAACGGCCAGTAAATATACGGTGGCCGATGCGTCATAAAAAGTGTGAAACGCCTGGGTTCAACCGGATCCGAGGCGCCTTATGACGTCCTATGCGGCTTCAAGCGCCGGCGGGAGAAGAGCGTACGGGGCGGAGCAGGAACGCCGGCAGGTGCGAATGATCACCGGGCTCGGTGTCGGCCTCGCGCTGGCGGCGCGGTTCGGGACGGCCGATCGACGGCACATGCGAATTGTTGGCCTGCGGACGGCCGCCGTGACGCGGTTCGGATGACGGCCTCGCCTCGCGCGGAGGCCGTGCCTCGCGGGCGGGCTTCGCTTCGGCAGGGGGCCTTGTTTCAGAAGAGTGCCTGGCCTCGCCGCGCGCTTCGCGCGGCTCGTGGCTGCGCTCGCGATCGTGACCGCGGCGTTCGCCGCGCTGCGGCTTACCGCGTCCGCCACGCGACCGCTCGCGGCCGCGCTGCTCGCGGCCGCGCTGCTCGCGCGGACGCTCAGCGGCATCGCCGGCTTCTGCATGGACTTCGTAGTCGCCTTCGGCGCGCGGAATGCTCTGGCCGATCAGCTTCTCGATCGCCGCCATCGACTTCTGGTCGAGCGGCGTCACGATCGAGATCGCGGTGCCGGTGCGGCCGGCGCGACCGGTGCGGCCGATGCGGTGGACGTAATCGTCGGCGTGATGGGGAACGTCGAAATTGAAGACGTGGCTCACCTCGGGAATGTCGAGGCCGCGGGCGGCGACGTCGGAGGCAACCAGGAGCGGCAGCTCACCCTTGCGGAACTGATCGAGCGCGGCCATGCGGGCCGGCTGGTCCATGTCGCCGTGCAGGGCGCCGACGCTGAAGCCGTGCTTCTGAAGTGACTTGTGAACGATCGCGACCTCGCGCTTGCGATTGCAGAAGATGATCGCGTTCTTGAGATCCTTGGCCTCGCGCAGCAGGCGGCGAAGCAATTCGCGCTTCTCGTGCGCCTCGCGTCCGGCGGGCACCTGGGCCTGCGTGACGGTGACGGCGGTGGTGGCGGGGCGGGAAACTTCGACCTTCTGCGGATTGTGCAGGAAGGCTTCGGTGATGCGCCGGATTTCCGGCGGCATGGTCGCGGTGAAGAACAGGGTCTGCCGCGTGAAGGGGACGAGCTTGCAGATGCGCTCGATGTCGGGAATGAAGCCCATGTCCAGCATGCGGTCGGCTTCGTCGATGACGAGCAGCTCGACGCCGGTGAGCAGGAGGCCGCCACGCTCGGTGTGGTCGAGCAGGCGGCCGGGCGTCGCGATCAGCACGTCGACGCCGCGCATCAGCTTGGCATCCTGGTCGCCGAACGAGACGCCGCCGATCAGGAGCGCGACATTGAGTTTCTGGCCGGCGCCGTAGCGGTCGAAGTTTTCCTTCACCTGCGCTGCGAGCTCGCGGGTCGGCTCCAGGATCAGCGTGCGCGGCATGCGCGCCCGGGCGCGGCCCTTCTCGAGGATCGTGAGCATCGGCAGCACGAAGGCCGCGGTCTTGCCGGTGCCGGTCTGGGCGATGCCGAGGACGTCCTTGCGCGCGAGGACGTGGGGGATCGCCTGTTCCTGAATGGGGGTGGGGTTGGTGTAACCGGTGGCCGCCACTGCGGCGAGGACTTTTTCGGACAGTCCGAGATTTGAAAAGGACATTGAGCCTCTGGTCGAAACCGCCGTTCGGAATCGAGGGTAATAAGGCTGGTCGCGTTCCACCCCGAAACGGCGCGCTCCTTGGGAAGCTGGGGGTGCTGACTCACGCGAACAAAGCGCAAGGCTCAGGAATCGCTCTTCGATCTGAGCCGCGTCGACCCGGAACATAGGCGGGAATTGGCCAAAGTCAATGGAGCAGGCGCGGGAAGACCCTAAAAACCCTGAGGTTTTTGCCCAAATCACGGGCGCAGAAGGGTTTTCCGCCTCGGCCATGGCCGAGGAGGTGGGACCATGGAGGCGCTTAGTGCCCCTCGGAACCCTGAGCGCGGAAGTCGCCGGGGGCCATGCCATAGGCGGCGTTGAAGACCCGGTAATAGGTCGCAAGGCTCTCGAAGCCGCATGACGTCGCGATGTCGGCGATCAGCCGGACCGGCGCCTCGCGCATCAGGCGGCGGCTTTGCTTCAGCCGTTCGTCGGTCACGGTCTGCGAAAAACTCTTCTCGGCGGCCTCGAACAGCATGTGCAGGTGACGCACGGAGACGGCGAGGAGATCGGCCACCATCGCCGGCGCGAGATCCGGGTTCTGGAGGTGGCGCGCGATCAGGCGTCGTGCCTGCGAGAGGCGGGCAGTCCGCAGCGCGGCCTGCCCAAGCCGGCTGCCGGGCCGCACGACGCCGCGTTCGATCAGCGCCAGCTGACCCAGCGCCTGGACCAGGGAGGTTGCGTCAAAGGTCCCGTCGTCGCCGGCGGCGGCCTCGCCGAGATCGGCGAAGCAGGCGCCGAGCAGGGGCGCCAGGGTGGGATCGTCGAAGGTCCGCGGCGTCAGCTCGCGCACCCGCCTGTCCTGCGTGGGCAGGGCGCTGACGGGGATCTTCAGGATCCGCAGGTGGAAGCCGCCTGCGCCGAGCGGCGCGGTGCGGTAGGGCAAATCGGTGTGGCTGGTGGCGAAGCTGCCATTGGCGATCGAGAAGTCGCTGGCCCGCATGCCGCCGAACCAGCCGCCGCTGCCGAGCTGCTGGTAGACGCAGATGGCGTCGCCCGGGGCATAGGCGATATCGGAGGTGCTGCGCTCGACCGTGTAAGCCGAGGCTTTCAGCTCGACCAGACCGCCGCCGCCGAGCTGGCGCAGCGAGAATTCGCCGTAGAAGTCCGCGCGCCGCTCGCGCTCGAGCTCGGCCGTGACACCGAACAGGCCCTTGGACCGGACCTCGCGCCAATAGTCGAAACGGTCATGCGGCTCGACTTCGTCAGTACACCAGCGATACACGGCAGCCCCCGCTTGCAGCGCAATTGCCCGGCAAATCGTCCAAGAAGAAGCAGATTCCGACGCACTCCGCCATAGGCCAGATGATGAAACCGATGGCCGCCAGCGTTGAACCCTTGATCTGGCTGGACCGACTATCATCAACGGTGGCGAGTTCCAATGAACCCCGGTTCGAGGCAAACGGAACGAAGGCCAATCTGCAACGGGAATTCTGGGATGACGCGTCGGCTTTTTCGATTTCTGGCGGCCCTTGGCCTCGCCACAAGCGTGACTTGCCTCGCGCTCCCCGCACATGCCGAAAAGCGCGTCGCGCTCGTGGTCGGCAACAACGACTACAGAAACGTTCCGAAGCTGCTCAAGGCCGTCAACGACGCCCGCACCATGGGCGATACGCTGAAGCAACTCGGCTTCCAGGTGATGGTCGCCGAGAACCAGAGCCGTCAGCAATTCTCCGAGACGCTGCTTGCCTTCGACAAGTCGATCGAGCCGGGCGACACCGCGTTCTTCTTCTACGCCGGCCACGGTTTCGAGATTGCGGGCCAGAACTATCTGCTTCCGACCGACGTGCCGGCCGCAACCGAAGGGCAGGAAGAGCTCGTGCGCGATGCTTCTATTCTCGCGGATCGCATTGTCGAGCGTCTTCAGAACAAGAAGGCGCGGACCTCGATCCTGGTGTTCGATGCCTGCCGCAACAATCCGTTCGAACGCAAGGGCACTCGCGCCGTCGCCGGCGGCGGCGGGCTTGCCCCGATGGTGCAGCTGCCCGAAGGCGTGTTCTCGGTGTTCTCGGCAGGCCCCCGCCAGACCGCGCTCGATCGCCTGTCCAACGACGATGCCAATCCCAATTCGGTGTTCACGCGCACCTTTGCCAAGGAGCTCCTGCAGCCCGGCGAGAACCTCGTGCAGGTCGCGCAGCGCACCCGCCGCCTCGTCAGCGAGATGGCTGACACCGTCAAGCACAAGCAGGTGCCGGTTTATTTCGACCAGATGGTCGACGACGTTTTCCTGAGCGGCATGGCCAAGGATGCGGCTTCTGCGGCCGCGCGTCCGGCCGATCCGCCGCCGCAGAAGCTTGCGGCGCTGCCGCCGGTGGCGGTGCCGCGCGTGCCGAAGGAGGAGGCCACCAACGCGCCGATCGCGAGCTTCTCGCGCCACAATGGCGGCTGGAGCGTGGTGTTCTCCTTCGCCGATCCGACGCTCGGCATTTCCTGGCGCATGGCCGGCAATGGCGATTTCCGCGAAACCGGTTTCATCGACACGCTCGATCCGCGCACCCGCAAGCGGATGCCGAATCCCTCGATCGAGCTGCCGCCGGACGCCCAGGCCGGAACCATCGAGGTCCGCTATGTCGATCAGTCCGGCGACATGCAGGGGCCGTTCCCGATCAAGTTCGACCCTGAAGCGGCGTTGATCCGCGACCAGCGCAAGATCCTCGATATGACCGCAACGAGCTGGCTGTCGTTCCGCGAGTTTAACGGGCTATTGGTCTATTACACGCACCTCGTCTCCTACCGCTGCGCCATCCGCGAGGTGCGCATCGGCATAGACAGCGCGGTTCCCAACCAGGTGCTGAAGATGCCGGGTTGCGACATGCGCGACCCCAGCGCGATCAGCGCCGGCATGCCGCTCTACATGAAGCTCAATCCGGCCACCCAGTTCGTCTCGGTGGAACTGACCTATCGCGACGGCAGCGTGTCGGAGATCAAGAGCTTTCGGACGGTGAACCGCAGCAACAATTGACGTACGCGATCGTCGCGCGGATCGAGACGCCCGGGTCGCCTGACCATTCGGGATCCATCGCGTCTCGCTTTTGCCCAGCTACGGCCTCGCGCTGTCCAAGTTGCTGTCGGCTCGCTGCAACATTCCCGGGACATAGTTCGTGGTAGGAACGTCGGAGGTGACACATGGCGGATGTAGCTAATCAAGCAAGCCTGAGCGCGGACATCGCAACGGGGGAACTCATCGAGAAGACGCCGCTCCGCGAGCGCGCGTTCGCTGGCGCCTATTTGACCACCGTCGGCGTCGCAATGATTGGTTGGCTCTATGTCCTCAGCCGCACCACGCTCGGTGTCGTGAGCTGGATGATCTCGGGCTAAGCTGCGGGCAGCAGCTGACTGATCTTGATCACCGCGCAGATGATCATACCCCACAGCGCGAAATTGATCTGCAATGCCTCCGGCATGGCATTCCCCACCTGGTTTCCTCGCAGAGACGCGTTCATTCAGTGACGCGATCTTCTATGGCGATACAACTTGTATTACCGTTTCCGATTTGAGTCGAATCTGAGGCTACGGCCGAATTGCGATGGAACCGTAGTGTTCCACAGCGGCGTCAGCTCCGATCCGATTCCCCGGAGCAGACGACCGGTCCGCAGGCGCGAGACCCAGATTCGGACTGCGCTGAGCCGGAACTGGCGCTAGGATGTCCAACGGATACGGCGCGTCGCGGCGACAATGACATCCGAACAACGACCGAACAGTACCACAAAAGTCCGCTGCTGCATCGTCGGCGGCGGGCCGGCCGGCATGATGCTCGGCTATCTCCTGGGGCGTGCCGGCATCGACGTCGTGGTGCTGGAGAAGCACGCGGATTTCTTCCGCGACTTCCGCGGCGACACCGTGCATCCCTCGACGCTCCAGATGATGGACGAGCTCGGCCTGATCGACGATTTTCTGAAGCTGCCGCATCAGCGCTTGCAGACGATGGACGGTCTGTTCGGCGGCACCAAGGTGCGGATCGCCGATCTCCGCCGGCTGCACACCAAATATCCGTTCATCGCCTTCATGCCGCAATGGGACTTTCTGAATTTCCTGCGCGAGGCCGGCCAGCGCCTCTCGTCGCTCAAGGTGATGATGAACACGGAGGCCGTCGACCTGATCCGCCGTGGCGAGACCATCGGCGGCGTGCGCGCGAAGACGCCGGACGGCATCGTCGACATCGAAGCCGATCTCACCGTCGCCTGCGACGGCCGGCATTCGCTCGTGCGCGAGCGCGCGGGTCTCGCAGTTGAGGAGATCGGCGCGCCGATGGACGTGCTCTGGTTTCGCGTCGGCCGCAAGGCCGACGAGACCGAGAACCTGTTCGCGCGCATCGATCCCGGCAAGATGATGGTCACGTTCGACCGCGGCGACTATTGGCAATGCGCCTATGTCATCGCCAAGGGACAATATGATGCGGTGAAGGCGAGGGGCCTACCGGCGCTGCTCGACGACGTCGTGCGCATGGCGCCGGTGCTTCGATCCGGCATTGGCGATGTGAGGAGCTTTGACGACGTCAAGCTGCTCACGGTCGCGATCAACCGCCTCAAGCGCTGGACGCGTCCGGGCCTGCTTTGCATCGGGGACGCCTCGCATGCGATGTCGCCGGTCGGCGGTGTCGGCGTCAATCTCGCCGTGCAGGATGCGGTCGCAACCGCCAACCTGCTCGCCGACAAGCTTCAGCGCGGCTGCCCGGCCGAGGACGAGCTCGACGCCGTCCGCCGTCGCCGCGAGTTCCCGGTGAAGATGACGCAGGCGATGCAGGTCGTCGTGCAGAACAACATCATCAGCGGCGCCTTGCGCGGCGGCAACCGGCCGCTGAAGGTGCCGCTGGTCGTGCGTCTCATCTCCGCGCTGCCATGGCTCCAGGGCATTCCAGCGCGCTTGCTTGCGCTCGGTGTGCGGCCCGAGCATGTGCAGTCGAAGACAGCGCCAACACCGTAGCGCTACAATTCGGTAGGGATAATGCCGCGTTAAATTGCGCGCTTCGCGTTGCGCGTGTGCAACAGCGCCATCCGATTCAAGACGGCGCATCCGCCAATCCGGCGTCTTAACTTTCTTGATTCAAATTTGAGTAAGAACTGCGTGTGAGCGTGCACCCATCAAAGGACACGGGGTGTACCATGCGTAACAAATTGATTGCCGCCTTCGCCTGCACGACCGCTCTGGTTTCGACCGGCGCTGCTTCCGCCGCCGATCTCGGTGCGCGTTACACGAAGGCGCCCGCCTATGTCGAGCCGCTGTTCAACTGGACCGGTTTCTACGTCGGCGGCCACATCGGTGGCGCATGGACGAATGAGCAGTTCATCAACAACGGAACCGGCGCACCGTTCGGCGATCTGTCGCCGGGCCAGGGCTTCCGCCAGCGTAACTCCGGCGTCATGGGCGGCGCCCAGATCGGCTACAACTGGCAAGCCAACAATTACGTGTTCGGCATGGAGGGTACGATCTCCGGCCTCGACAACAAGGGCACGGTTGTCAACACCGCGTTCGGTGCCGGTGACGACATCTTCACCTGGCGCGCCAATGTGCTGGCGACCGTCGTCGGGCGCGCCGGTTTCGCCGTGCAGAACAACCTGTTCTACATCAAGGGCGGCTATGCTGGCGTGAACAACCGACTCAACGTCAGCGACACCGTTGGCCCCGCGACGGGCTCGGGCGGTCAGACCCACTGGGCCAACGGCTGGACCGTCGGCGCCGGCTGGGAATACGGCATTACCCGCAACTGGATCGTCGGCCTGGAATACAATTACGCGGCCTTCGGCGGCCAGACCTATCAGCTCGGCGGCACCTCGGGTAACTACACCTTCGATGCCAAGCCGCGCGACCTCCAGTGGGCCGTCGTGCGCGCCAGCTACAAGTTCGACGCGCCGGTCATCGCGCGCTACTGAGCAATCAACGACCAACCAGCAAAAAAAGATCACGACCCAAATTCAAAAGCCCCTGCTTCGTCCGGGGCTTCTTTTTTGCGTGAAGGCGAGCTCGAGGTCGTGACCAGAACTGCACCGTGAGTCGTCGCTGCGAACGGACTCATGCTCACTTTTCCTGATGGGAAGGGGAGCCCTTCGTCAGTCAAGGGCGGCGCGTGTCCTTCGATAGGACTCTAATCCTGAAACGAGTATAGGTCAGATACACACACCTTTGCGTGTCTGAAATGTCGCTTTTTCTCGAATAGTGCACGGGAACGGTGGATTCGGCATCGCTGCCCGGGCGAGGCGCCGTATAAATCAACTCGCCTCGTTTTTTCCGATTCTGCTGATTTTTCCCAGGGGACATACCGATGAAGAAGGCGTTGGAATTTGTAGCAGGGATGTCGCTTCTGTTGGGCGTGACGAGCATCGCTTCCGCGGCCGACATGGCCGTCAAGGCACCCCCCATCGCTCCGCCGCCCGTGTTCAACTGGACCGGCTTTTACATCGGCGGCTTCGTTGGCGGTGCGGGCGCGGATCGTGACGCATCCGCGAGCGAGCCCACTACTCCCGCCGGTTTCTTCTACAACGGGACCGGCCTCAACACCCCGTACAGCCTCGGCTCGAGCTTCATCGGCGGCGGCACGATCGGCTACAACTGGCAGAAGCCCGGCACCAATTTCGTGCTCGGTATCGAAGGCGAGGCTGGCTACCTTCACCTGCATGGGTCAAGGCAGGACGTCAATGCCGTTACGGCCGGCTTCAGCCTGCCTGACAGCGTGAACACCACCCGCATCGGCGATGCCTACGGTGTCATTGCGGGCCGCGCTGGCTGGACCGCCAACCAGGCGCTGTTCTATGTCAAAGGCGGTGTCGCCTTCGTTGCCAAGTCTTATAGCTTCAGTGATCCCTGTGTCGGTGCCGGCGCTCCCGGCTGCGGCCCAGCTACGCTCCTCACCCGACATAGTGACACGCAGGTCACCTACGCGGTCGGAGCTGGTGTCGAGTATGCCTTCAACTCCAACTGGTCCATCAAGGGCGAGTACCTCTATCTCGGTACGCAGAAGACATATACCCAGTCCGGCACTGCCGGTGCAGGTCTTGCTGGGATCGTGTACACCAATAGCAACTCCGATCCCGGCGTTCACACCGGCAAGATTGGCGTCAACTATCGGTTCGGCGGCCCCGTAGTAGCGAAGTACTGATCTCTCCCGAGTTGCGCTGGCACAAAAGCCCCGGCTGTCACGCCGGGGCTTTTTCGTGAGCACGGGTCGGCTTACGCCATCACCGAGAAGCCGCCATCGACGGGAATCGCAGTGCCCGTGACGAAGTTTGAGGCGGGCGAGGCGAGAAACACCGCGATGCCGGCGAAATCGTCGATGTCGCCCCAGCGTCCCGCGGGCGTGCGCGCGAGCACCCGCTCGTGCAGTCCCGAGACCTGCTTGCGCGCGCCGCGGGTGAGGTCGGTGTCGATCCAGCCGGGCAGGATGGCGTTGACCTGGATGTTGTCGGGCGCCCAAGCATTGGCGCAGGCGCGCGTGTACTGCACGATGCCGCCCTTGCTCGCCGCATAGGCGGTGGCGAAGCTCGCGCCGAAGATCGACATCATCGAGCCGATGTTGATGACCTTGCCGTTGCCCGATGCCTTCAGATGCGGATAGGCCAGCTTCGAGCACAGGAAGGCGCTGGTGAGGTTGGTATTGATCACCGTGTTCCACTCGTCGAGCTCGAGCTCGTGCGGCGGCTTGCGGATGCTCATGCCGGCATTGTTGATGAGGACGTCGATTCGGCCGAGATCCTTCACCACGCGGTCGATCATGGCTGCGATGGCCGCCTTGTCGGTCACGTCGGTGCTGACGGCAATCGCCTTGACGCCGCGCGCCTTGAGGTCGGCGACAGCCGCCGCCGACTTGGCCTCGTTGCGTCCGACCACGGCGATATCGGCGCCGGCGTCGGCGAGGCCGTGCGCAAGGCCGAGCCCGATGCCGCCATTGCCTCCTGTGACAATCGCGACCTTGCCGCGAAGATCGAACCGGTTGGATGTCATGCTCTCATGTCCTGGTTTCTTCTATTGGTTGCTCTGCCAGATCAGCACCAGCCCGAAGCCGGCCATGGCGGCGCCATAGCCGGCCCATTGCAGCTGGTTGACCATGAAGCTCGATCGCGGCCAGGTGACGGTGCCCGTGCCCTGTCCGATCCAGAGCAGCCCCACAGCGAGGGCAAACAAGCCTGCGACAAGCAGAAATCTGCGCATGCATTCCTCCCCATTTGGTCTGCTTCTGTCGCGGCTCACGGCATGAACGATTGCCGCAGGCGCGCGAAAACTTCGGGTCAGACTAGCCGCAGCTTCGGTTCGGATACAATGGGCAGCGGATGCAAGGCTCCTGAGGACCTATGTCCGTGCGCAAGATTGTGGGCAAGTTGTCCTGGCTGGGGCAGGGACGATTCCGGCATCTCAGCCGCGAACAGCACTGCACAACGAAAAAGCCCCGGACGATGCCGGGGCTTTGACGTCTGAAGTCGAGTTCAGCTCAGTGCTTTTCAAGCTCAGTACTTGGCGACGACCGGACCGGTCCAGTTGAAGCGGTAGACCAGCGAGGTCGAGATCGTCTGGTTCCAGCTGTTGGCGCGGATGCTCTGGCCGATCGGGAGATTGCCGGCGTCGGTGAGAATGTCCGAGGTCTTGCGATCGTAGAAGGCCGAACGATACTCGGTCTTCATGAACCAGCCGGGCGAGGAGATGCCGAAGAAGTTCAGGCTGTTCTCGACGCCGCCACCGACGAACCAGCCGTTGCGGTTGTAGCCGTTGAGGTGCACGCCAGCCGGAAGGCCGGTCAGGGTCAGGAAGTTGGTGCTGCCGAAGTGAGCGCCGGAGTAACCGCCGTTGACGTAGGAGAGAACGTTCGGAGCGACCAGCCAGCCGAGGCGCACGCCCGCGGCCCAGGAGTCTTCCAGCTTCTGGTTGCCGGTGATGCCGAGGAGCGGATCCTGGATGGTGGCGCGGATGCTGCCGAACTGACCGTCAGCGAACACGCCGGCGACCCAGGTGCTGTTGAACTGCCAATCGTAGCCGAGACCGACGGTGCCGAACCAGCCCGAGCCACCCTGACGCTGATCGATGGTCAGCGGGACTGCGCCAACGGTGGTCTCAACGTGCTGGTCGGCATTCGAGAGGCCGCCGCCGCCACCGCCGAAGATGTAGAAGCCGGTCCAGTTGGCGACGGGCGCCGCCACCGGAGCCTTCGTGTACGGGCGAGCTGCGAGATCCGCAGCCGAGGCCGAGCCGGTCATCGCCGCGATCGCGGTCAGTGCGAGTGCAATCTTCTTCATGGTAAAATCCCCAACCTTGGTTCGTAGCAGGCGCGAGCGCACTGAAGTCCGTGTCATCTGATGCCCGGACTATAGACGTTTCCCCACGAAATGCTGTTGCAGGGCAGGCACAGTCGCCGGAAAACGCGCGCCGGAGGGGTTTTGAAAAGCCGGGACCGGATTCAAAAAAGGAAAGTGATCACAATGGGTTGCTTGATCTTTGGAAGTTGGGCTTCGGGTAGGTTTTCGTTAGCAATCGGCCTTTGTCCGAAATGGAGGCAATCGTGCCTCAGCTTGCGGCGCCCCTGAGTCGTTGGCCGAGTCGCCTGGTTGTGCGGATGACAGCACAAGCAAAAGGCCCCGACCTGAAGCCGGAGCCCTGATGGAAGCCTGCCTGCGGTGCGAGGCAGGCGGCCTCAGACGTCCAGCAGCTCGTCGCTGGCAAATTCGGCCTTGTCCGAGATGAAGGCGAAGCGCGCCTCGGCCTTGGTGCCCATCAGCCGCTCCACCGAATCCGCCGTGGTATCGCGGTCGTCGGGCAGCAGCACCACCTTGAGCAGCGTCCGCTTCGCTGGATCCATGGTGGTTTCCTTGAGCTGCGCCGGCATCATCTCGCCGAGGCCTTTGAAGCGATTGACCTCGACCTTGGCGTTGGCATTAAAAGCGCTCTTGATCAGCTCGTCCTTGTGCTTGTCGTCGCGCGCATAGACCGACTTGGTGCCGGCGGTCAGCTTGTAGAGCGGCGGCACCGCGAGGAAGAGGTGCCCCTCGTCGATCAGCTTCGGCATCTGCCGGTAGAAGAAGGTGATCAGGAGCGAAGCGATGTGCGCGCCGTCGACGTCGGCGTCGGTCATGATGATGATGCGCTGGTAGCGCAGATCCTCTTCGCGATAATGCAGCAGCTGGCCGCAGCCGATCGCCTGCACGAGGTCGGAGAGCTGCGCGTTCGCGGTCAGCTTGTCCTTGCCAGCGGAAGCGACGTTGAGGATCTTTCCGCGGAGCGGCAGCACGGCCTGGGTCTTGCGGTCGCGCGCCTGCTTGGCGCTGCCGCCGGCCGAGTCACCCTCGACGATGAAGAGCTCGGACCCCTCGGTGCCGGCATCCGTGCAGTCGGCGAGCTTGCCGGGCAGGCGCAGCTTCTTGCCGGCGGTTTTCCGTGCGGTTTCCTTCTCCTGGCGGCGGCGCAGCCGCTCCTCGGCGCGGTCGATCACGAAGTCGAGCAGCCGGTTGGCCATGTTCGGATTGCCCGACAGCCAATGGTCGAACGGATCCTTCATCGCCTGCTCGACGATGCGCTGCGCTTCGGCGGTGGCAAGGCGATCCTTGGTCTGGCCCTGGAATTCGGGCTCGCGCACGAACACGGACAGCATCACGGCCGCGCCCACCATCACGTCTTCCGAGGTGATGGAGGAGGCGCGCTTGCCTTGGCCGACACGCTCGGCGTGATCCTTCAGGCCGCGCAGCAGCGCGCTGCGCAGGCCGGATTCATGCGTACCACCATCAGGCGTCGGCACGGTGTTGGTGTAGGAGGACAGAAAACCGTCGGCATCCGCGGTCCAGGCCACGGCCCATTCGCAGGCGCCGTGCGCGCCGTTGCGGCCCGACTTGCCCGAGAAGATGTCTGGATGCACCAGCGTGTCGGCGTGGATCGCCGCCGCCAGATAATCCTTGAGGCCGCCGGGAAAATGGAAGGTCGCTTCCGCCGGCACGTCCTCGACGCCCTTGAGCAGCTCGGGCGCGCAGTTCCAGCGGATCTCGACGCCACCAAACAGATACGCCTTCGAGCGCGTCATCTTGAACAGGCGCTGCGGCTTGAACGCGGCTTTGGGCCCGAAGATGTCGGTGTCGGGCTTGAAACGCACGCGCGTGCCGCGGCGGTTGTTGACCTTGCCGAGGTCCTCGAGCTTGCCCTTGGGGTGACCGCGCTCGAAGGTCATGCGATGCAGCTTCTGGCCGCGCGCGACCTCGACCTCGAGCCGCGAGGAGAGGGCGTTCACGACGGAGATGCCGACGCCGTGCAGGCCGCCCGAGGTCTCGTAGACCTTGCTGTCGAACTTACCGCCCGAATGCAGCGTGCACATGATGACTTCGAGCGCCGACTTCTTGGGGAATTTCGGATGCGGATCGACGGGGATGCCGCGGCCGTTGTCGGTGACCGTCAGGAACCCGTCCGCGCTGAGCTCGACGCCGATGAAGGTCGCATGTCCCGCCAGCGCCTCGTCCATCGAGTTGTCGATGACTTCGGCGAAGAGGTGATGCAGTGCCTTCTCGTCGGTGCCACCGATATACATGCCGGGTCGGCGCCGCACCGGTTCCAGGCCTTCGAGAACCTCGATGTCGGCCGCGGTGTAGTCGGCCTCGCCGCCGCTCCCGCGCGATGCCGTCTTGGCGGGCGCACGCGGCTTCTGCTCGTCCGCCGGGAACAGGTCTGCTTTGGTTTTCAACTGCTTGGACATATATCTTGATGTGCTTTGAGGGCCGCGCAGGCGGCGAATCGGTTGAGGCGACTATGCCACGGCTGGACCCATGCGGTCACCGCGTGCCGTGGAGGCGGGTGTGGGTGGGAGCCAATCCCGGCGATTTTACGCCGCAGATCCAGGAATTCCCGGCAATTTGAGGTCCCGGTCCTCTCGGGGGCGGGATTTGTGACTTGATGTCACACAAGTGCTTGGCTTACCAGTCCTTTTCATCGCAGCACCTTGAGGCAGGGCGGGAAGGCAATTTCTAGATGGAGCAGTTTGCGCACGCCCTGGCCGATTTCGTGCGCGTTCACCAGGCCTGGGCCGCCCCGATCGTGTTCCTGCTCGCCTTCGGGGAGTCGCTCGCCTTCATCTCGCTGTTGATCCCGGCCTGGGGCGCACTGGTCGCGATCGGCGCGCTGATCGGGGTGAGCGGCATCAGCTTCTATCCCGTCTGGATTGCGGGAGCGATCGGCGCGGCGCTCGGCGACTGGGTCTCCTACTGGTTCGGCTATCGCTACAAGGAGCAGGTCGCCCAGATGTGGCCGCTGTCGCGTTATCCGGAAATCCTGCCCAAGGGCGAAGCCTTCGTGCGCAGCTGGGGCGTGCCCAGCATCTTCATCGGTCGCTTCTTCGGCCCCTTGCGCGCCTCGGTGCCGCTCGCCGCCGGCATCTTCGAGATGCCCTATTGGAGCTTCCAGGCCGCCAATTTCGTTTCCGCGCTGGTCTGGTCGGCGGCGCTGCTGCTGTTCGGCGACGTCATGGCCAAGATCATGGAATGGATCTGGCGGGTGATCTGAGCTTTCGGTTTGCGATCCCGACGGACCGGCGGGCGGAAGAAGCATAAAAGTTGTTCTTCTTAAGAGTGCCACCGGTAATGTTCGCTTGTTAGTTGAGTTCTCGGAATTGGTTGGCCGAGCGCTCAACAGATGATCGTGCGAATTTATTCAGCCTTCTCGTCAGTCTTCTTGGCGGCGCTGCTGCTGTCGCCCTGCATGGAATCGTATGGCGCGGACTCATCGGGCCCGGATACGAGGCCCGGCTGGGTCGACCCGGGTTGGCGGCGAACAATCGCCCGTCACACCATTACATTCGATGAAGCCGGGCTGAGCAACGAGGTCTTCGAGTTCGAGATCAAGGCGCTCGACGAGAAGGGGGCCGAGGCGATCGCGCAACAGAGTTTTCAGTACAACAGCTATTTTGACGAATTGTCGTCGACCGAGCTTGCGACCCTCAAGACCGATGGCGGCGTGATCGCGGTCGACGAGCGTGCCATTCGCGATCAGCCGACCTCGACGGATACCTCTTCGCCCTATTTTGACGAGGTCCGCAACAGGATCATCGCCTTTCCGCACGTTGCTCCTGGCGACAGCATTCGCGGCCGTCTTGTTTACAAGGCCAAGCAGGCGAGATTTCCAGGCGAGTTCGCGCGGGTCTGGAGCGAGCCGGCGAGCCAGCCTCCCGAACTGCTCGAAGTGATCGTGGACGGGCCGGCATCCAGGCCGCTGCGGATCGCATCGCGCAATGTCGAGCACTCGGAAGAGAGACGCGACGATCGCATCGTTCATCGCGTGCGCTTCCGGCAGGACACGCCGAGGCCCGGCCAGATCGACGACGAGGCTCTCTCATACGCCGCGCGTTTCGAGGCGAGCACGTTTGCCGACTATGCCGCTTTCGCGGCGACGATGAACGCCCGCAACGCGCCCATGGCACGACCGGACGAAAAGATCACGCGGCTGTCGCGGGAGATCGTCGGCGAGGCGACCGGCTCGCGAGCCAAGATCGAACGCATCTACAATTGGGTGGCCCGCAACATCCGCTACGTCGGCATTGGACTGGAGGACGGCGGCTGGACCTCACAGCCGGCCTCGGCCGTCCTGGCCGCGCGCTATGGCGATTGCAAGGCGCATGCGACGCTTTTCAAGGCGCTGCTGGCCGCCCAGGGCATAGAAGCCAATCTGGTCGCGGTGAATGCGGGCGCGCGATACGTGCTCACCGAGGTGGCGACGCCAAATTTTGACCACGCGATCGCTTACGTCCCGGAGATTGACCAGTACCTCGATCCGACAGCCTCTCTCTTCGCCTTCGGATCGCTGCCGCCGGAACTTGCGGGCAAGCCGGTCCTCAACATCGACAAGGGCACGTTGGGACGAATTCCCCTGGTCGAGGCGGCGCGGTTCGTCCTCTCAGCGGAGACGGACTATGTCCTCGAGAGGGACGGGAAACGCGAGGCACGGTCGATCCTGTCCGGCACCGGCATCGGCGCGCAATTGGGACGCGTGCTCGCGCAAGGGCTGGACGACACCGACCGGCGCATGACCGCCAGGAATCTGATTGAGCAGGCTGGTCTGACCGGCAGCGGCGATTACAGCTATCCCAATCCGCGCGAACTGACCGACGACTTTGCGATCACGTCGACGTTTCAGATTACCAAGCCGGTAAGTCTCGACCGCCCGAACAGCATCAGGATGCTGCCTTTGACCGACCCGAGGCGATCGCTGCTGTTGCGACTGGCCGTGCGCCAATCCAACGGCAGGCCTTTCAGCTGCCGATCGATGGAATACCGCGAGGCCGCGTCGCTGACGATTCCCGATAATGTTTTCTTTTACGAGAAGCCCGCGCCTGTCGACTATTCGCAGACGTTCGAAGGCCGGACGGGCTACGGATCAGTCCGTGGTCGGATCGAGGTTCGTGGCACCATCGATCTCGACGGCAAGATCATCCGCTCGAAGGCCGTCCTGCGCCTGACGCTCGACGCGCCGGTCTGTCCGGCCGAATTCGCCGCGATCATGGAGAAGGGCTTCGACAAGCTCGACGAGTTCAGGTACGGGCCGATCGGCCTCACTCCGAAGGGAGCATTCGCGGTTGTTGAGGTCAGCGCCGACTACACCGAGGGGGCGAACGCATATCTCGCTCACGATTTCGAACGCGCAATGGAGCGGTTGAAACCGCTCGCCGAAATCGGCAACGCCCGCGCGCAGGCCCATGTGGGGGCGATGTATCGGGATGGAAGCGGCACCAAGCGCGACACCGGCGAGGCGGTCAAATGGTTTCGCCTGGCCGCCGAGCAGGGCGATCCCTACAGCCAGGAGCAACTTGCCTATCTCCAGGAGGAAGGGCCGGCGCAGGTTCGCGACCTGAAGCAGGCGGCTGAGTGGTACGCCAAGGCCGCGGAGCAGGGGAAGGCCTACAGCCAGATGCGCCTTGCCGCCATGTATCGCGACGGTCGTGGCGTTCCGCAGGACCTTGCCGCGGCCGTCGATCTGTTTTCGCGGGCGGCGGAGCAGGGCAACAGCTACGCGCAGATGAGCCTCGGCCTGTTGCACATCAAAGGGCAGGGGGTGCCGCAGGATCTCGCCAAGGGCGTATCCCTGCTGCGCATGGCCGCCGAGCAGAACGACAGCTCAGCCCAATACAATCTGGGCTGGGCCTATGAGAGTGGCACCGGTGTGCCGAAGGACGCGCAGCAGGCAATCCAGTGGTACACCAAGGCGTACGATCGCGGAAACGAGCAGGCGGGAGCTCATCTTTACGAGCTGACACGTGGCGGCGGTTCCTTCTGGGGCTCGCTCTTCGGTCGTCTCGGCCTCGCGCGATGGTAGAGGGCACTGCGATAGTTCCCCAGCTTGACGATCGGACGATATGGCCTTATAGCCGCGCGCCATGATCAACGCCGCGACCACCCTGTTCGCCCGTCGCCGCCGCCGCTCTTTAGCGGTTTGGGCGGTCGATCGCGTTTGAGATCATCGTCTTTGCCGCTGGACCCGATCCGCGGCATTCTCTCTCTCCTGTCAGCGCGATCTGATCCGGCGGCCCCCTTAGGAGGCCCAGCAGGAGACCACGATGTACACGCCACCCCATTTCAAGCAGGATCGCGCCGCGAGCCTGAAATTCGCCGAGGCGCGCGGCTTCGGCACCATGTGCGCTTTCGACGGCCAAAAGCCGGTCGCATCCCCGCTGCCGTTCTATTTGACCTATGCCGCCGACGGCACGCCGCAGGCCGCTTTTCATCTTGCCCGTCACAATCCGCTGCTAAAGCTTGCGGGTGGCGCGTCCTGGCTGCTCGCGGTCAACGGCCCCGATGCCTATGTATCGCCCGACTGGTATGTCTCGCCGGATCAGGTGCCGACATGGCTCTACCAGGCGGTGCACCTGAGCGGACCGGTGCGGTTGTTGTCGGACGCTGAGCTGGCGGTGCAGATCGACACGCTCAGCGACAAGTTCGAGAGCTGGCTGCTGCCGAAGCAGCCGTGGACGTCGGCCAAGATGACGGCAGGCCGGCTCGAGGCGATGAAGAAGGGGATCGTCGGTCTGGTGATGAATGTTGAAGAGGTCGAAGGCAGCTTCAAGCTCAACCAGCACAAGTCCGACGCCGACTATTCGGCGATCGCCGATCTGCTGGGCTCGCAGACGGATCCGGACTCGCGCGCGATCGCAGGCCTGATGCGTGAAGCGAGACCGTTGGCCTTTGCAACGGATACGGTACAAGCACAACGCGCGGTTACGCCTGAAGGGGGCGTGTGATGAACACTAAGAAGAAGATCGGCATTCTCGGCGCGTCCGGCTATACCGGAGCCGACGCGGTGCGCCTGCTGGCGCGGCACCCGAATGTCGAGATCACGGCGCTCACTGCCAACACCCATGCAGGCAAGGCGATGAGCGAGGTGTTTCCGCACTTCTTCATGCTCGACCTGCCAAAACTCGTGGAGTGGGAAAAGGTCGACTGGACCAAGCTCGACGCGGTGCTCTGCGGGCTGCCGCACGGCACCACGCAGGAGATCATCGCGGCCGTGCTCAAGGCCAACCCGAAGATCAAGGTCCTCGACATGTCCGCGGATTTCCGGCTGCGCAACAAGGACACCTACGCGCAGTGGTACGGCCACGAGCATCGCGCGCTCGAATTGCAGGGCGAGGCTGTCTATGGGTTGACCGAATTCTACCGGGAGAAGATCACTTCCGCGCGGCTCGTTGCCTGTCCCGGTTGTTATCCGACCGCAGCGTTGCTGGCGCTGGTTCCGCTGGCGAAGGCCAGGCTGATCGACGTTGATGACATCATCATCGACGCGAAATCGGGCATCACCGGCGCCGGCCGCGGGTTGAAGCAGAACACGCTGTTCAGCGAAGCGGGCGAGGGGCTGTCGCCCTATTCGGTCGGCACTCACCGGCACGCGCCTGAAATCGAGCAGGAAATCAGCCTCGCGGCGGGCTCGGCGGTAACGGTGAATTTCACGCCGCATCTGATTCCGATGGCGCGGGGCGAGTTCTGCACCTCCTACGTCAAGCTCAAGGGTGCAACGCCCGACGATCTGCGGGCGGCGCTGCAGAATGCGTACGCCAAGGAGCCGTTCGTGCATGTCGCCAAAAAGGGCGTGCTGCCGCAGACGCAGAACGTGCGCGGCTCCAACTATGTTCAGATCGGCGTCGTCGCCGACCGCATCAAGGGTCGGGCGATCGTGCTTTCGACGCTCGACAATCTGGTGAAGGGCTCGGCTGGTCAGGCGATCCAGAACATGAACCTGATGTTCGGATTTCCGGAGACCGCGGGCCTGGAGCAGATCGCGCTGTTTCCATAAGGCGAAGCGCCACGAACACGAACATGCTCGAAAGGAGCGTATCATGAGCCTTACGGACACCACCAAAGCCCCGACCACCGGCGCAGCCGGGAAGCCCGCCACCGTCTTCGTCGACGGCGGCTCCGGCACCACCGGCCTTGGCATCAACGAGCGGCTGAAGCTCCAGAACGACGTCGTCGTGAAGACGCTTCCCGACGACAAGCGCAAGGACCCCGCGGCCAAGAAGGCGCTGATGGAGGAGGTGGACCTCGTCATCCTCTGCCTGCCCGACGATGCCGCCAGGGAAACCGTTGCGCTGGTCGACAGCATGGGTGCTGCAGGCCCGAAGGTGCTGGATGCCTCGACCGCATACCGGGTCGCGCCGGACTGGGCCTATGGCTTTGCGGAGATGGCGCCGGACCAGGCGGCCAGGATCAAGGCCGCAAAAAAAGTCTCCAATCCCGGCTGCTATCCGACCGGCGGCATCGCGCTGCTGCGGCCGATCGTCGATGCCGGCCTTCTGCCTCCCGATTATCCCGTCACCGTCAACGCGGTGAGCGGTTATTCCGGCGGCGGCAAGTCGATGATCGCGAGCTTCGAGGATGGCAGCGCGCCGGCCTTCGAACTCTACGGCCTCGGCTTCGAGCACAAGCACCTGCCCGAGCTGCAGCTCTATGCGAACCTGACGCGGCGGCCGATCTTCATTCCCTCGGTCGGCAATTACCGGCAGGGCATGCTGGTCTCGGTGCCACTCCAGCTCGACACGCTGCCGGGCAAGCCCAGCGGCACGGATCTCCAGGCCGCAATGGCCAAGCGCTATGCCGGCTCGAAATACGTCTCGGTGATGCCGCTGCAGAACGAGGCGTCGAAGGCCGGCCGGATCGAGCCGGAGGCGCTCAATGAGACCAACATGCTCGAGCTCTACGTCTTCGCCAGCGACAAGTACCACCAGGCGGTGCTGGTCGCCCGGCTCGATAATCTCGGCAAGGGCGCCTCTGGCGCAGCCGTGCAGAACATGCGGCTGATGCTGGGGCTCGCTGATCAGTAAGGCTGTCTCGTGCCCCGGACGCAGCGCAGCGCCACTTGGCGGTGCGCTGCAGAGCCGGGGCCCATTCGTCTTGCTAAATCTTGGCCGTCTGGGTCCCGGGTTTCTGCCGCACTGTCATCTATCGGGCAGGGCAGGCCTGCGGTTGATGGCTGCCGCCGGAATGGGCAGACTGCTCGAGGCTTCGGAGGCAACTAGCCCATGGATGAGATCACACTGACATTCTACCGGGAGAACGCAGCGGCCTATGCCGGCTGGAAGAAAGCGCCCTCGACGCGGCTCATGGCTTTTCTCGCCCTACTGCCGCAAGGCGGTGCGATTCTCGAGCTCGGCTGCGGTGCCGGACATCATTCGGCGGTGATGCTGGCCGAAGGCTTTGCGGTGCGAGCAACCGACGGCTCGCCGGAAATGGCGGCGATCGCCTCGCAGCGCTTGGGCCAGCCCGTCGAGGCGATGCGGTTCGACCAGTTGGACGCGCAAGCGGCCTATGACGGCGTCTGGGCGAGCGCCTGTCTGCTGCACGTGCCACGCGACGAGCTTTCCGGAATTCTGGCGCGGATTCATCGCGCGCTCAAACCGTCGGGCGTGTTCTATGCCAGCTACAAGATGGGCGAGAGTGACGGCCGGGACAGCCTCGGCCGCTATTACAGTTACGTATCGCCCGAATGGCTCGCGGCGACCTACGCCAGCGCGGGACCGTGGACCACGCTGTCATCCGACACCAATGTGATCCAGAGTTTTGACGAGACGCCGGCCAACATGCTCAATCTCGTCGTTCGGAAAGTGTCGGCTTGATCCTCAGAGCACCCTGAAGATCGCCAGCGCCAGCACGGCCTGCGCGAGGAAGCCGACGAAGAAGGCGAGGGTGCGAAACACCGGAACTCCCAGCGCATAGACGATCAGATGCGCGACGCGCGACCAGAAATAGACGACGCAGGCGAGCACGGTCCATTTCGAGGAATAGTCGATCGCGTTCAGGATCAGCACCAGCGGCGCAAACAGCACAAGGTTCTCGACCGCGTTGTCGTGGGCGAACATCAGGCGGTTCGCCCATTCGGCCTGCGGCTTGTCGCCGCGCGAGGGATTGGCCATTGCGCCGCTGAGGCCGCGGACCTGGCAGCGGTTGATGGTGTAGGGAATCCAGAGAATGCCGGTCAGGATCACCGTACACGTCAGCCAGAACAATTCACGCGTCATAACCCGGTCCCTCATTCGTCGCTGTGCTGAAAGCGAGCTTATACGAAAGCGCGCGCCATTGCGCTATGCGCGAACCCTGACATAGCTGCCGGGCGCGTCCTCGATCGGCGGCGCGGCCTCGCTGCCGACGTTGCGCGCCGGAACTTCCTCGGGATCGAGGCTGGCCAGCCATTGCCGCCAGTCCGGCCACCACGAGCCCTTGTGCTCGACCGCGCCCTTCATCCACTCGGCGAGATTGGACGCCTTGATGTTGTCGTTGGTCCAGTACTGGTACTTGTTCGAGGCGGGCGGATTGACCACGCCGGCGATGTGGCCCGAGCCCGACAGCACATATTTCACCGGCCCGCCGAAGAATTGCGAGCCGTACAGCACCGATTCCGCCGGCGCGATGTGGTCCTCGCGGGTGGCGAGATTGTAGACGGGCACCTTGACCTTGGAGAGGTCGAGCAGCGTGTTGTCGAGCACCATCGTGCCCGCCGACAGCCGGTTCTCCAGATAGCAGTTGCGCAAGTAGTAGGAATGATTCGACGCGGTCATGCGCGTCGCATCCGAATTCCAGTGCAGCAGGTCGAATGCGCTTGGCTGCTGGCCCTTCAGGTAGTTGCTGACGACGTAGGACCAGATCAGGTCGTTGGAGCGCAGCATGTTGAAGGCCATCGCCATCTTGGAGCCTTCGAGCACCCCGGCCGCCTTCATGTCCTGCTCGAGTGCTGCGATCTGCTCTTCGTCGACGAACACCAGGAGATCACCCGCATGGGTGAAGTCGACCTGCGCCGCGAAGAAGGTCGCGGACGCGACGCGCTGGCGGCGCTTCTCGGCGAGCCAGGCCAGCGTGGTCGCGAGCATGGTGCCGCCGACGCAATAGCCTGCGGTATGCACCTTCATCTCGCCGGTGACCTTCTCGATCACGTCCATCGCCGTGAGCGGGCCTTCCTTCATGTAGTCTTCCCAGCTCTTGGCACCGAGCTTCTTGTCGGGATTGACCCATGAGATCACGAACACGGTGATGCCCTGGTCGACGCACCACTTGATGTAGGATTTCTCCGGCTTGAGATCGAGGATGTAGAACTTGTTGATCCAGGGCGGCACGATCAGCAGCGGCGTGCGCAGCACCTTCTCCGTGGTCGGCGCATACTGGATCAGCTGCATCAACTCGTTCTGGAAGATCACCTTGCCCGGCGTCGTCGCCATGTTGACGCCGACGACGAGATTGTCGGGGTTGGACTGGCGGATCTTCAGCATGCCCTTGCCGGCGGCGATGTCCTCGGCCAGCATCTTCAGGCCGCGCGCGAGATTCTCGCCGCTGCTCGCGACCGTCTCGCGCAGCACCTCCGGATTGGTCAGCACGAAGTTCGAGGGCGAGATCGCGTTGGTGACCTGCTGGACGTAGAACTCGGCCTTGCGGCGGGTCTGCGGATCGAGCTCGGCATCGCGCACCAGTTCCTGCGCCCACTTGGTCGTGAGCAAATAGAGCTGCATCACGAAATCGAAGAACTGGTTCGACTTCCATTCCGGATCGGCGAAGCGCTTGTCGCGCGGCGAGGGCGCGATTGCGGGTGCGGCATCCTGTCCGGCCATGCGGCGCGCCGCCGAGCCCCAGAGGTCGAGGTAGTCCTTGGCGAGCTTGGTCTGCAAATCGGTCGAGCGCGACTGGTCCGACAGCCAGTATTCGGCGACCGAGGTGAAGGTCTTGACCACTTCGGCGAGCTCGGCCGGCGGGCGGTCCTGCACTTCGCCGCTCTCGCGCGGCTTGAGATAGGCGGCCAGCGCCTTGCCGCCGCTCTCCATCGCCCGCGCGACGTTCATCGCGAAGGCTTCCGCATCGAACTTCGTCTCGGACTTGTTGCCTGACTGGGGCGTATCGATCGTGGCGGTACTCATGAAGATAACAGTAACGATTCATTCCGTATTCGTCACCGCGAAGCTCGCATCTTTGGCGCTAAACACGCGGCAAGATGTGCTGCACTGCGAGAAGGCTTCTTGGTTTGGTCACAATCGGGGTGCAACTCTTGGACCATTGGGGCCTTGGATGTTTTCTTAGCTCTTAACCATTTGTGGGCAGCAATGGTTTGAGCTTGGGCAGGTTGTTGGGATAAGCTCCCTACAGCCTGGCGTTGGGACGAGTAGGGGATTTCCCAAGTGTTGGCGTTGAGGGACCTGCAAAAGTCGCTGCCGATCTTTGGCGCGCTGCTGATGGCGGCGCTTGCCCTGGCTGGCTGTTCGAGTCAGCTGGCGGATTACACATCCACAGACACGCCAGCCCATCCCAGGGAGCCCGGCACTTACCTGCCGGTGCACGATCTGCCGCCGGATCGCGACCAAGCGATCATCCCGCCGGACCAACGCGCCAAGATCGAAGCCGAGCTTGCCGCCGCGCGCGAACGCCAAGCCATCGCCGCCAAGGAGGCCAAGTGAGCTTGCGCGGAGAGTGAGGCCGTGCGCAAGGTAATCGCTGGCGCCCCCGCCTTGCCGTGCTAAAAGACCTCAGTTCAGCCGAGAGTCAGGGCGAACGATTTCAGGTCCCGCAGTCGAAGATTGCTCTAAGTGTTTGATTTTGAGCCATTTTAGCCGGCGGGCGGGTGTCGTCATCTGCGCCACTCGATACCAGTCGATTCTGTCCTGACCGGTTGCCGGGAGCCCAGAGAGCCATGGACGAGTTTTACCGCATCCGCCGCCTTCCGCCTTACGTGTTCGAGCAGGTCAACCGGGCCAAGGCGGCTGCGCGGAATGCCGGCGCCGATATCATCGACCTCGGCATGGGCAATCCGGACCTGCCGGCGCCGCCCCATGTGCTGGAGAAGCTCAAGGAGACCTTGGGCAAGCCGCGCACCGACCGCTACTCGGCCTCCCGCGGCATCCCCGGCCTGCGCCGGGCCCAGGCCGCCTATTACGATCGCCGCTTCGGCGTGAAGCTCAACCCCGACACCCAGGTGGTGGCGACGCTCGGCTCCAAGGAGGGCTTTGCCAACGTGGCCCAGGCGATCACCGCGCCCGGCGACGTCATCCTCTGTCCGAACCCGAGCTACCCGATTCACGCCTTCGGCTTTTTGATGGCGGGCGGCGTGATCCGCTCCGTGCCCTCCGAGCCGACGCCGCAATTCTTCGAGGCGGTGGAGCGCGCGATCGTCCACTCCATTCCGAAGCCGCTGGCACTTGTGGTTTGCTATCCCTCGAACCCGACCGCCTATGTCGCGAGCCTCGATTTCTACAAGGACCTCGTTGCTTTCGCGAAGAAGCACGAGATCCTGATCCTGTCCGATCTCGCCTACGCGGAAGTTTATTTCGACGAGAGCAATCCGCCGCCCTCGGTGCTGCAGGTGCCGGGCGCGATCGACGTCACCGTCGAGTTCACCTCGATGTCGAAGACCTATTCGATGGCCGGCTGGCGCATGGGCTTTGCGGTCGGCAATGACCGCGTCATCGCAGCGCTCGCCCGCGTCAAATCCTATCTCGACTACGGCGCCTTCACCCCCGTGCAGGTCGCCGCGACCGCCGCGCTGAACGGTCCCGATGATTGCATCAAGGAGATGCGCGACACCTATCGCAAGCGCCGCGACGCGCTGGTGGAATCGTTCGGCCGTGCCGGCTGGGAGATTCCGCCGCCGGAGGCCTCGATGTTCGCCTGGGTGCCGCTGCCGGAGGCGTTCCGCAGCGTCGGCAGCATGCAGTTCGCGACGCTGATGGTGGAAAAATCCGGCGTCGCCGTGTCGCCCGGCGTCGGCTTTGGCGAGCATGGTGAAGGATATGTCCGCATCGCCATGGTGGAAAACGAGCAACGGATCAGGCAGGCCGCGCGCGGCGTGCGCCGCTTCCTTGAAAGCGGCATCGAAACGTTGCACAACGTCGTTCCGCTCGCCAACCGGCGCTAATTCTCTTCGACAGGTTTTCTCAAGGCATCATGGTTGCACCCCTGAAAGTGGGCATAGCGGGGCTCGGCACCGTGGGTGCCGAAGTCGTCCGTCTGATTGAAACGCAGGCCCGCGTGCTCTCCGGCCGCAGCGGCCGCGGCATTCGTGTCGTCGCTGTGACTGCGCGTTCAAAGGCGAAGAAGCGCGGCATCGATCTGCGCGGCGTCGAATGGGCCAAGGACCCGATGGCGCTGGCCACGCATCCCGAGGTCGACTGCTTCGTCGAACTGATGGGTGGCGCCGGCGATCCCGCTCTCTCTGCGGTTGAAGCTGCGCTCAATGCCGGCAAATCGGTCGTCACCGCCAACAAGGCGCTGCTGGCCAAGCACGGTTTGAAGCTGGCAAAGGCCGCCGAAAAGCACGGCGGCGCGCTGAATTTCGAGGCAGCGGTCGGCGCTGCGATCCCTGTCATCAAGACGTTACGCGAGGGTCTTGCGGGAACCGGCATCAACCGCGTCTACGGCATCCTCAACGGCACCTGCAATTACATCCTGACCCGGATGGAGCAGGAGGGTCTGTCCTTTGCCGAATGTCTCAAGGACGCGCAGCGGCTCGGCTATGCCGAGGCCAACCCATCTTTCGACGTCGACGGTCACGACACCGCGCAGAAGCTCGCCATTCTCGCCAGCCTCGCTTTCGGCACGAAAGTTGCTCAGGGCGCGGTGTATGTCGAAGGCATCTCCTCCATCGCGCCGGAAGATCTCCGCGCCGCTGACGATCTCGGCTACCGGCTCAAGCTGCTCGGCGTTGCCGTGCGCACCGCCAAGGGCATCGAGCAGCGCGTGCATCCGACCATGGTTCCCAAATCCTCATCGATCGCGCAGGTGATGGGTGTCACCAACGCGGTCACGATCGATGGCGAGGGCATTCCGCCGATCACGCTGGTCGGTCCCGGTGCCGGGGGAGCCGCGACCGCATCCGCCGTCGTCGCCGACATCGCGGACGTTGCGCGCGGCATCCGCGCCAATCCGTTCGGCCGGCCGATCGCGCAGCTCCACGAGACAAAGAAGGCGCCGATGGAGCGCCATGAGGGCGGCTACTACATCCGTCTCTTGGCGCGCGATTTCCCGGGCACAGCGGCTCGGATCGCGACCCGGCTCGCGGAGCAGAAGATTTCGATCGAGTCGATCGTGCAGCGTCATCCCAATGGCGGCGCTGCGCCCGCAGACGGCAAGGCGGTGCCTGTGCCCGTGATCCTGATCACCTACGCAACGCATGAGGACGCGGTGCGCCGCGCGCTCGCCGCCGTGCAGAAGGACAAGGTGATCAGCGGACGGCCGCAGGTCATCAGGATCGAGAAGAACTAGAGCATGCAATGACACGGTTCGAACGAACTGTGGGTGTTACGAGTTGATGCGGGCAGGGCATCCTGTCCCAAACGGTTTCGAAGGAGTTAGCCGATGTCGACCCATATTGAAGTCCCCCCGCATGCCTTGCTCGAGCGTATTCTCACGCTGGAGATCGTGCGCGTGACGGAGCGGGCCGCGGTGTCGTCAGCGCGGCTGCGCGGGCACGGCCAGGAGAAGGCCGCCGACCAGGCTGCCGTCGACGCCATGCGGCGCGAGCTCAACAAGCTGCCGATCCAGGGCACCATCGTGATCGGCGAAGGCGAGCGCGACGAGGCGCCGATGCTCTTCATCGGCGAGAAGGTTGGCCTGAACGCCGGCCCCGAGGTCGACATCGCGGTCGACCCGCTCGAAGGCACCACGCTGTGCGCCAAGAACATGCCGGGCTCGATCGCCACCATGGCGATGGCCGACGGCGGCACGCTGCTGCACGCCCCCGACGTCTACATGCAGAAGCTCGCGATCGGTCCCGGTTACGACAAGGGCGTCGTCGAACTCGACGCCTCGCCGGCCGACAACGTCCGCCGCCTCGCCAAGGCCAAGGGCGTGAAGCCCGAAGGCATCACCGTGCTCGTGCTCGACCGCCCGCGCCATGCAAGCATCATCGAGAGCGTACGCTCGACCGGCGCCGCCGTGCGCCTGATCACCGACGGCGACGTGGCCGGCGTGATCCACTGCGCCGACCCCGACAACACCGGCGTCGACATGTATCTCGGCACCGGCGGCGCGCCGGAAGGCGTGCTCGCGGCCGTTGCGCTGCGCTGCATCGGCGGCCAGATGCAGTGCCGCCTCATCCTCGATTCCGGCGAGAAGGTAGAGCGCGCCGCGAAGATGGGCGTCAACGATCCCAAGATGATCTACGGCATCGAGGACATGGCGCGCGGCGACTGCCTGTTCGCCGCCACCGGCGTCACCACCGGTTCGCTGCTCTCCGGCGTCAAATTCCGCAAGGACGGCGTGATCGAGACCGAGACCGTGGTGATGCGTTCCGTCACCGGCACCGTGCGCTACATCAAGGCCGAACACCGCGAGCTCGCGAAGTTCCATCTGGATTGAGGCCGCGACCTCCCGCGCGATCGTTCGACCGCCCTGGTCGGGCGCGTGCTGCGGGCTTGATCCATCGCGTGACTGCTACGGACTGTGAGGCGGCGCGGGCATAAACAGGAACGCGTCGCACAAGGTCAGAGCGAGCTTCGCGGCCGACTGAAGCTGGCCGACGTCATCGGCCCAGGGTTGGAGAAGGGCCTTCGCGGAGGCCATGTCCCCATTCGCGAGCGCGCGGCGCGCGTTCGTGTCGGCTGCAGCATAGCTGTCGCTTGCCATCATGCCGGACAGTGCCTGCGAGAGTCCTTGATCGAAGCTCTCGAGGCGGACTTCCGATTGGTAGTGATCCGGCCTGAGCCTGATCTGGTTCTCGGCCTGTGCCGGATCGAAAAGCCCGACCTTGCCCAGCATCAGCAGCAGCGGGTGATTCCGGGCGATGGCCGGGGGAATGATCGGATAGGTCCTGATCCTTCCCGACCGGTCATCAAGGGACGAGAATGAGATCACCGGCCCGATGTTGAAGCGCGAGTTGCGGTGGAGCACCGCGACGCGATGATCAATCTCGGAGTCGGCCTCGAACACTGCGCCGCTCTTGGGTACGGCGTCCGGGCCGTTTCCGATCAGGTATGCCGAAAACTGGGCGACGCGGGCGGTGACGCTGCGTTGATCGAGCCCGTCCACCTCGAACTCGATCTCTCGTCCCGTGAACGCGGACAATCCCACCGTATAGGCTCCGACGGTCTTGCCGGAACGGTAGGGGACAATTTCGATCCACAATGCGAACGGTTGATCTGGATAAGGGGCAAATGCGCTGCGCGATTGCTCCAGCCACATCTCGGGCGAACGAGCCACGTTTCCCTGCCAGACCACGGCGACAACACCAGGCAGCGCTGCGACCACGGCACCCACGAAGGCTGTCGTGAGATGCGCGTTCTCGGCGTACCCAAGCGCCTTCGTTTCAGCATTGTTTTCGGCAGATCCCATCGGCGCGACGACAAGATGCGCACGGTGGCGGCCGGCGCGGTGGAAAGCCTCCGGCCATAGCCACGAGGCGCGCTGCCACAATTGCTGATCATAAGGTATCGGCGCCGGCATCATGAGGATCGTCATGAGATGATCGCCGGCACGGATGAACATCGGACCGTCAGCACCGTCGCCTGGTGCGACCGGGCTTCCGCTCCACTGCATTTCGGGATGACGAATGCGCAATGTCCGGATCAGCGCCGCCTCGTCGGGGAGGCGGGCATCTTCAAGCAATATGTACGCGACAGGAATGGTCGTCATGGCTGATGCACGCGCGCCCCGACTGGTTCACGCTGGTCACATCGCTCGTTGCGGACGAGCTTGACGTGGCAGGCGACCGCTATTGTTGCACGGAAAGGATCATGCTTTAAAGCCCTCGATCTCGACCGGAGCCAACCGGGTGCAGGAAAAATCCGCGGAGCGAAACATGACACCGAAATCAGATCTCTCCGGCGTCAAAGCCCTCGTGTTCGACGTGTTCGGCACGGTCGTGGACTGGCGCACCAGCCTCATCACCGACTTCATGTGGTGGGGCAAGCAGCGCGGCATCAGCGCCGACTGGACCGCTTTAGTCGACGGCTGGCGTGCGGTCTACTCGGCCTCGATGGACGAGGTGCGCAAGAACCCGCAGAACGGCTACGTCATGCTCGACGATCTGCACCGCCGCTCGCTGGAAAAGCTGGTCGAGAAGTTTGCGATCAAGGGCCTCACCGAAGCCGATCTCGATTACCTCACCAAAGGCTGGCATCGCCTCAATCCCTGGCCCGACAGCGTCGCCGGCCTGACCCGCCTCAAGACGAAATTCGTCATCTCGCCGCTGTCGAACGGCAATGTCGCGCTGCTCACCAACATGGCGAAGTTCGCCGGGCTCCCCTGGGATCTCATCATGTCGGCCGAGTTGTTCGAGCACTACAAGCCCGATCCCGAAACCTATCTCGGCGCCGCCAGGCTGCTGTGCCTGAAGCCGGAAGAGGTGATGATGGTCGCGGCGCATAATTACGATCTCAAGGCCGCGCAGAGCTATGGCCTGAAGACCGCCTTCGTTGCGCGCCCGACCGAATACGGTCCGCACCAGAAGATCGACTTCGAAGCCACCGGCAACTGGGACATCGTCGCCAAGGATTTTGGCGGCGTCGCCGACGAGCTCGGGTGCTGACCTCGGATCGGTATACATAGCCCTGGGTGGCTCACAGGCCGCCCAGAGCGGACGTGCTGCCTACAACGTCATCTGCATCGGCTCGGGATAATAGTGGAACCCGTCGCCGGCCTTGGCGACGTGCCCGTAGCCCGGCCAGGCGAAGTGATAGGACATCACCGGGACCTTGTTGGCCGCCAGCATCGTGAGCAGTTTTACGCGCGACTCCGCGGCCTGCTTCGGGTCGGTGTCGTAGGAGAACTCCATCCGCGGCCGCTCCAGCAGGAGCACGGAATGGTGCGAGAGGTCGCCTAGGAAGGCGAAGGATTTTCCGGCCGACGAGATCATGAAGATGGTGTGGCCGACGGTGTGACCGGGCGCTGCGATCGCCTGCACGCCGGGCAAAAATTCCTGGCCGTCCTTGAAGAACACGATGCGGTCGCGCACCGGCAGCAAGTTCTTGCGGGCGTGCACGACGAAATCCTTGGCCGCGCCGTCGAGCTTGCCTTCATCGGTCCAGAAGTCGAAATCGGTCTGGGAGATGTAGACCTGCGCGTTCGGGAACAGCGGCTTGCCGCCGTCGTCGACGATGCCGCCGATGTGGTCGATATGGGCATGCGAGCAGACCACCGCGTCGATGTCCTCCCGCTTGATGCCGGCCTCCGTCATGCTCTTCTGCTGCCGCCCCGTGGTCGGGCCGAACAGCTTTGATGAGCCCATGCCCGTGTCGAACAGGATCAGCTTGTCGCCGGTGTTCACGATCGGCGAGTTCTGCTCCAGCACGACATTGTCCGGCGACAGGAAATTGTCGGCCAGCATCTTCTTCACCTCTTCCTTGGGAACGCCGGTGAAGGTGCCGGAGGGATCGCCGAGCGGCAGCGGGCCGTCGGACACGACGGTCACTTCGGCATCGCCGAGAATGAAGCGGTGCCAGTAAGGCGTTTGCGTGCCGAGCTTCGGCGCCCGCGCGAGCGCGCTGCTGCCGAGCATGGCACTGGCCCCAAGGCCGGCACCGAGCGCGAGCAGGGATCGACGTGAGACATCGCGTGTCATGCGTTTCCTCCATTTTCTGTTTTGATCCGCACGATTGTTCGCGCGTGATGGTCGGCCCGCGGGCCTACCGCCGCGATGCTGCGCCGGTTCAAACCGGCTCGCAAGCGGAATTGGTTGAGGCCTTGCAGGCGCTCACGAAAGCAATCGACGATTGTGTCACGATTGTGTTCGCTGCCAGGCTCTCTGCGATTCACGCGATCCGCAGCGCGAGATCGTTGGCGTCGGTCTCGGCAAAGCCCGCCTGCAAAACCTCTTCGCGCTTGTGGCGCAGATGCGCACGCAGGATGTGCGACAGGCCGGCACCGTCGCGGCGCTGCAGCGCGTTGAGGATCGCCTCGTGCTCCTTCACCGCGAACGCCCAGCGCTGCGGCGTCATCGGCGTGACATAGCGGGCGCGGCGGATCCGCGCGGTCACGGACGCATAGAGCGCGGTCAGCGCGGGATTGCCGGCCGCTGCGACGATGCCCTCGTGAATGGCGCGGTTGCCGCGATAGTACTGGAGCAGATCGCCGTCGCGATAATGCCGCACCATCTCCTCATGCGCGGCCGCGATCGCGCCGATCTCGGCATCGCTGATGCGCTCGCAGGCGAGCTCGCCGGCCAGCGCCTCCAGACCCTGGCAGACCTCGAACAGGTCGCGCATGTCCTTGTCGGTCAGCTTCGCCGCGCGCGAGCCACGATGGGGCAGGAGCTGCACGAGGCCTTCGGCGGCCAGCACCTTGAGCGCCTCGCGCAGCGGCGTGCGCGAGATCTCGAGCCGCTCGCACAGCTCACGCTCGGGAATCCGCGCGCCCGGCGGAATCTCGCCGTCGAGCAGGATGGCGCGGATACGGCCGACGACCTCTTCATGAAGCATGGACCTTGCGCTCCTGTTTGAATGCAAAAACGAAGTTATCTGCCGATATTTGGAAGTTCCAGCTTGATAATTGAAGATTTTGCATTCAAAAATGTAAAAAACAAGAGGACACGAGGAAATGGACCAGGCTGCGGGGGCGGAAGACCTCGTTTTCGAATGCAAGGACGGCATCGGGCGGATCACCTTTAACCGCCCGCAGGCGCGCAATGCCTTCACCTTCGCGATGTACGAGCGCTTAGCTGCGGTCTGCGAGGAGGCCAACGAGGATCGCTCCATCAAGGTCCTGGTGCTGCGCGGAGCCGGCGACAAGGCCTTCGCCTCGGGCACCGACATCAACCAGTTTCGCGAGTTCAAGACGCCGCAGGACTCCATCGATTACGAGAACCGGATCGATCGCGTGCTCACCACGCTCGAGCAGTGCCGGGTGCCGACCATTGCGGCGATCAACGGCTTCTGCACCGGCGGCGGGGCGGGCATTGCGGCGGCCTGCGACCTGCGTATCGGCACCGGCAGCACGAAGATCGGATTTCCCATCGCGCGCACCCTCGGCAATTGCCTGTCGATGTCCAATGTCAGCCGTCTCACCGCCCTGATCGGCGCCGCGCGCGTCAAGGATCTGATCTTCACCGCGCGGCTCGTCGACGCCGCGGAGGCCGCCAGCGTCGGGCTGCTCGGCGAGGTCGTCGACGACATCGCTGCGCTCGACAAACGCGCGGACGAAGTCGCGCGCCTCGTGGCCAGCCACGCGCCGCTGACGCTGAATGCGACCAAGCAGGCGGTCGCCCGCCTGCAACGGCGGCTGACGCAGGACGAGGGCGAAGACCTCATCCTGATGTGCTACACGAGCCAGGACTTTCGCGAAGGGCTCGATGCATTCCTCAACAAGCGCGCGCCGCAATGGCGCGGCCAATAGGACGCCCCGATGCAAAGCTCGCAATCCACCTCCCGCCGTCAGGGACCGCTCGCCGGCCTCAAGGTCGTCGATCTCACCCATGTCATGGCAGGGCCGACCTGCACCCTGATGCTCGCCGACATGGGCGCCGACGTCATCAAGATCGAGAAATCGCCTGCTGGCGACGACACCCGCCATTCGGTGCCGCCGAAGCTCGGCGACGAGGCGGCCTCCTTCCTGATGATGAACCGCAACAAGCGCGGCATCGTGCTCGACCTCAAGACCGACGGCGGCAAGCAGGTGCTGCGGCGGCTGATCGCCAGTGCCGACGTGCTGGTGGAGAATTTTGCGCCGGGCGCGATGGAGCGCCTCGGCTTCGGCTATGAGGCCCTGCATAAGGAGTTCCCGTCGCTGATCTATTGCTCGCTGTCCGGCTTTGGCCGTACCGGTCCCTACAAGCACCGCCGCGGGTTTGACCTCGTCGCCCAGGCCATGAGCGGCATCATGAGCTTTACCGGCGAACGCCCCGACGGCCCGCCGGTCAAATGCGGCCCGCCGCTGTCCGACATCACCGCCGGCCTGCTCGCCAGCATGGGCATCCTCGCGGCCTACACCCACCGCCTCAAGACCGGCGAAGGCCAATGGGTCGAGACCTCGCTCTACGAGGCCGCGCTGGTGCAGACCTATTGGCAATCCACCATCGCGCTGGCCGCGGGCACCGCGCCGCGCGCGATGGGCTCGGCCCATCCGCTGAACGCGCCGTACCAGGCTTTCGAAGCCTCCGACGGCTGGCTCGTCGTCGGCGGCGCCAACAAGAAGCACTGGCTGTTGATGCTGGAAGCGCTTGGCGCCAGCGAGCTCGCCGCCGATCCGCGCTTCGTGAGCGGGGCCGACCGCATGGCGAATTTGAAGGAGCTCGAGGCGGTGCTCAGCGAGCGCTTCCGCACGAGGTCGCGCGCGCATTGGCTCGCGGCGCTCGAGGAGAAGGGCGTGCCCTGCGGCCCCGTGCACGACATGCTGGAGGCTCTCAGCGATCCGCAGACGCTGGCGCGCGAGATGGTGGTCGAGGTCGAGCATTCCACGCTCGGCCCCGTCAAGACCATCGGGCTTCCCGTGAAGTTTTCGGAGACCCCGGGCAAGGTGCTGTCGGGCGCGCCGGTTTACGGCGAGCATACGAGTGAGGTGCTGGCCGAATACGGCTTCGACCCAACGCAGATCGAAGCGCTCGAAAAAGAAGGCGCAATCGTCCGGGCCATGGGAAGACGCAAGGAACGCGTCGCCTGACCTGACGATCGAGACAATATAAAAACAAACACAAAAAGCTGGAGGAAATCATGGGTGGGACGTCGAAGCTTCTGCTGTCCGCGGCCGTCACCGTACTCGCGAGCACCATGCCGGTGCTCGCTGCCTGGCAACCGCAAAAGCCGATCGAGTTCGTGGCGACGGCGGGGCCGGGCGGCGGCACCGATAATCTCGCCCGCGCCGTGCAGAACATCATCACCAAGTACAAGCTGACGGAGCAGCCGATCGTCGTCGTCAACAAGGGCGGCGGCAGCGGCGCCGAAGGCTATGTCTACGGCAAGGCCTCCGCCGGCGATCCCTACAAGGTGATCTTCGGCACCTCGAACGCCTGGCAGCAGCCGCTCGTCTCAAAAGTCGCCTTCAACTACACCGATCTCACCCCGGTCGCCGCGATGGCGCAGGACGAGTTTTTGCTCTGGGTCAAGCAGGACGCCCCCTACAAGACGGCAGGCGACTATCTGAAGGCGGCCGCATCGGGCGAATTCAAGATGGGCGGCGCGCAGTCCAAGGACACCGACGAGGTGCTGACGCGCATGATCGAGAAGGCCGGCAAGGTCAAGCTGACCTACATCCCGTTCAAGAGCGGCGCCGAGACCGCCGTGCAGCTTGCCGGCGGACATCTCGACTCCCACGTCAACAATCCCAGCGAAAGCCTCGGGCAATGGCGCGGCGGCACGCAGCGGCCGCTCTGCGTGTTCAGCCCGAAGCGCCTGCCGCAGGGCGCCAAGATCACCGCGACCGAAGGCTGGGGAGACGTGCCGACCTGCGTCGAGCAGGGCCTCGACATCAAGCAATATGAGCAGCCGCGCACGGTGTGGCTGCCCGGCAAGGTCACGCCGGAGCAGGCGGCCTACTACGGCGATCTCATGAGGAAGGTGCAGGCGACGCCGGAATGGAAGGACTACCTCGAGAAAACCTCCCAGGTCGACACGTTCCTCACCGGCGCCGAGTTCGACAAGTTCATCAAGGAGGACCTCGAACACGTCAAGCAGGTCGCGGGCGAGCAGGGCTGGCTGGTCAAGTGAGGCTGGGCGCTCGCATCAGCCTTGATGGGCGCGGGGTTTCTCCCGCAGCTCCGCTGTCGTCTCTGCGAACGCAGGGACCCATACCGCGTGATCTATCGATGGATGTCGAGCGTCGTATCGACGAACGTTTAACTTCCAGTCTTCGCCAAACTTCTCCCTGGGGTTATGGGTCCCTGCGTTCGCAGGGAGGGCACCGAATGCTGGGCCCGATGCTCGACGGGAGCCTTCCATGATCTCGCGCCGCGCCCTCGAACTTGCGACCGCCATCCTCACCGGCAGCTTCGGTGTCGCCGTCGTGGTCCAGAGTCTGGACAACGGCATCGGCTGGTCGAGCGCGGGCGTGGACGCCGGCACGTTCCCGTTTCTGACCGGCATCATCATCGTGAGCGGAAGCCTCTATAATCTGGTGCGAGGCGTGCTGCCGGCTGCATCGCTCGCAAACGTCCCCATCGCCATCACGCCCCTCGAGCTGCGCCGTCTCACGAGCCTGTTCGTGCCAGCCGCGATCTTCGTCGCGGCGATCCCGCTGCTGGGGATGTATCTCGCCTCAGCCCTCTATGTCTTCGCGGTGCTGGCGATCCCCAGGCACCAATCCGTGCCGCGCGCGCTCGCGATGGCCGCCGCAACGGCGCTCGGGCTCTACGTCGTGTTCGAGCGCATGTTCCAGGTCAGCCTGCCGCACGGCGCGCTCGCCGCCGCGTTCGGCCTCTAGGGGCAGGGCCGATGGATAATCTCCCCGAGCTCCTCCACGGCTTCACCATCGCGGTCACCGTGCCGCATCTGGCCTTGATGTGCGTCGGCGTGCTGCTCGGCATCCTCGTCGGCGTGCTGCCGGGGCTGGGCGCGCCGAACGGCGTGTCGTTGCTGCTGCCGCTGACCTTCGGCATGCAGCCGGTCTCGGCGATCATCCTGCTCTCCAGCATGTATTGGGGCGCGCTATTCGGGGGCTCCGTCACCTCGATCCTGTTCAACATCCCGGGTGAGCCGTCCTCGGTCGCAACCACCTTCGACGGATATCCGATGGCGCGCGACGGCCGGCCGACTACGGCGCTCGCCACCGCCTTCGGCTCTGCGGCATTCGGCGCGCTTGTCGGCGTCATCCTGATCACCTTCCTCGCCTCCTGGGTGGCAGAGGTCGCGCTCGCCTTCGGGCCTGCGGAGTATTTCGCGGTCTATTTCCTCGCCTTTGCCAGCTTCGTCGGCATGGGCGGCGCGGCGCCGATCAAGACCGTCGTGGCACTCGCCATCGGCTTTGCGATCGCCGCCATCGGCATCGACACGGTGTCCGGGAGCGTCCGTCTCACCATGGGCGTGGACGAACTGGTCAAGGGCGTGAACTTCGTCGTCGCGGTGATGGGCCTGTTCGGCATCGGCGAGCTGCTGGTTGCGGTGGAGGAAGAGTTTCACGCCCGCGCCGTGTCCTCGAAGATCGACTGGCGCGAGGTGTTCCGCGCGGTTGGCCGCCTGCCCAGGCATGCGCTGGCGCTGCTGCGCAGTGCCGCGATCGGCTGCTGGATGGGAATCACGCCCGGTGGCCCGACCGCGGCGTCCTTCATGAGCTATGGCATCGCCCGCCGCTTCTCGCGCCGCGGCCGCTATTTCGGCACCGGCGAGGTCGAAGGCATCATCTCGCCGGAGACCGCCGATCATGCCGCCGGCACCAGCGCGCTACTGCCGATGCTCTCGCTCGGCATTCCCGGCTCGGCGACCGCGGCGGTCATGATGGGCGGGCTGATGATCTGGGGCCTCAATCCCGGCCCGATGCTGTTCGTCGACCAGAAGGACTTCGTCTGGGGCCTGATCGCCTCGATGTATGTCGGCAACATCGTCGCGGTCGCGCTGGTGCTGCTGACCGTGCCGGTCTTTGCCGCCTTGATGCGGATTCCCTTCGTCATCATCGCGCCGCTGATCGTGATCATCTGCGTCGTCGGCGCCTATTCGGTGTCGAACTCCTATCTCGACGTCGTCATGATGCTCGGCTTCGGCATCGTCGGCTATCTCTTCAAGAAGCTGTTCTATCCCTTGGCGCCGCTCGTGCTCGCGATCGTGATCGGCGACAAGGCCGAGGATGCGTTCCGGCAATCGATGCTGATGTCGAAGGGATCGCTCGGCATCTTCTTCGCCAACAAGCTGGTGACCTGCCTGATCGTGGGCGGCATCGCGCTGCTGTTGCTCCCGCTCGTGCTTCAGCTGGCGCGCCCCTTTCGCAAGCCGGCGCCGCCCACCAACGAGACGACCGCTCAGGAGAAGGTGATCATATGACCGCAAAGCCGCTCGTTGCACTGGCGATGGGAGATCCCGCCGGCATCAGCCCGGAGCTGACGGCCAAGCTGGTGGTGCAGGACGATATCCGCGCGAGCTGCCGGATTGCCGTGATCGGCGACCGCCGCATCTTCGACGAAGGCGCGCGCGTTGCAGCCGTCAAGCCTGAGATGACGATGGTGGAGCAGGGCACCGACCTTCGGGCCGCAAAGGGCGAGGCGCTGTTCGTCGATCTCCGTCACCTCGATGCCGGTGCGGTCGAGCCGAAGACGGCGACCCTCGCCGGTGGCCAATTCGCGCTGGCTAACTACAAGCATGCACTCGAGCTCGGCCGCGACGGTCGCGCCGACGCCGTTTGTTTTACTCCCTTCAACAAGCATGCGATGCGGCTGGCCCGCGCCGAATATGACGACGAGATCGCGTTTTCGGCGGAGGTGGTTGGTCTCAAGACCCCGGCGAGCGAATTCAACGTGCTCGACCGGCTCTGGAACGCGCGCGTCACCTCGCACATTCCGCTGAAGGATGTCGCGGCGAACCTGTCCAGCGAACGCATCCATCGCGCGCTGAAGCTGACCGATGCCTGCATGCGCAATGCCGGCTTTGCACGCCCGCGCATTGCGGTCGCCGGCCTCAATCCGCACGCCGGCGACGGCGGCAATTTCGGCCGCGAGGAGATCGATGTGATCGCGCCGGTGGTCGCAGCCGGCCAGCGCGACGGCATCGCCGCCGAGGGGCCATTTCCGGCCGATACCGTGTTCCTGCGCGCCAAGGCCGGCGCCTTCGATGCCGTGCTGACGATGTATCACGACCAGGGCCAGATCGCGATGAAGCTGATGGGGTTCGATCGCGGCGTCACCTTGCTCGGCGGCTTCCCGTTCCCGATCTGCACGCCCGCCCACGGCACCGCTTATGACATCGCGGGGCAGGGGATCGCCTCGATCGGCGCCAGCCGCGCTGCACTGCTGCTCGCGGCGGAGATGGCGGCGCGCCGGGCGGAGTGATTGCGCGAGGGCTCAACCTTCACCATAAGCCGGATCATTGGGTGCTTTCCCAGGCCCGCAAATGAGCCGTTGCCGAACTGCGTCGAAGAGCCAAAAAGCCTGCTTCCAGGAGATGAGCCGACCAAGGCGAACAACCCGCCAAGGGCGGCTTGTGACCCATTGCCGACTTTTGATGGCGGTTGCTTCTTGCGGCCGGTTCCGAGTTCCAGCAAAGCTTTTGAGCAATCGTCGCAACGAAAGCTAAACCAAATACGCAAGCGGGAAATTCACCAGTTCACTCTACTCAAGATCGCGATGAAGCTGGGAGAAGTCAGCTCGGGCTGAAAGCTCTTCGCTTTTTTAGCGCAAGGATAGCGCCCGATGCCCTTCCTCGCTGCGGAGCGCGGACATGACTGAGTTTGGACGTAGGCAATACTATTCGGCCAGCGATCGCAACCGCGCGGAAACGCAGGGCACGATGAGGTGGCTTGCCGGCACCGTCGCTGCGATTGCGCTGATCGCAGGCTCGTTCCTGGGCTACAGAGTTATTTATCTCCCTGCTGACCAAGATCCGCTGCTGCAGAGCCATGAGTCCTTTGAAGCGATGGTAGATAGGCATGCGTCTGAGGAAGAACTCTTTCAAGAGTATGTCTCTCTTGATACGAGGCCGATCCCAATCGCTTTTGATAAAAAGGTCTACAAGATCCCGCGCAATTATCTAGTGGATTTAAACCGGCCAGGTGCCGATCTCAAAGAGACCACGTTCGAGATTCACGTCCTGCTTCCCGACTTGGTGCCAAGGACGGCTAACACTGCCGATAAGTTCTTAAAGCCCCCGCATTACGGCGGACTTCGAGACCAGATGAATGCGACTATCCGAGGGCGCCAGGAGGAGCTGGACTGGTCCAAAAGACGGCTTGAGTGGGATCGTTGGTGTGCAGAGAAAGGCCAAGGTGCTTTTCGTCAGGTCGATTCCGGTTACAGACTATGTGAGGCTTCTAATTCCGATCTGTTTTTGAAGGATACGACTGAAGGCCCTTTGATTTTCAGCTGCGAGAAGATCACGGACAAGAATCCTGGTTGCACTGTTGCGGGGCCGACCGGGGCGCAATACGGCGTTCTGGTTTTAGAGTTCAGTCGCAAATACGTTTACCAAGCGGACGAGATCAGGAAGCGGTTTCTGTTGCTCTTGGATTCATTTGTCGAAAAATAGGCCCAGCCAGCCCGCGCAGGCAACACTTGATACGTCAGTCTGGCAACAAGGATGCCTGCTCCTGAGCCCACATTGCTGCGGTGCATGAGTCTCTTCATGGCCCGACTGCGACGTTCGTTGCCGAACTGAGAATGTCGGCTTTTCAGGGTGGACCGGAAGCCGGCGCGCCTCAGCTCGACCGACGCGAATGACCCAAAGCAGACACGGCATCACTTGGTGTCATGCATCTCGAACGCGTCCATAAGCGCGAT
>NZ_JACOFR010000040.1 GCF_019455385.1 Bradyrhizobium sp. BR 10289 | reverse complement strand
AAATTTACTTGTTTGTCCGCTTCGGGACGCGGCCGGAGTCTGCTTCTGGCCCATCGCTGCCGCAGCCCAAGCCCAAGGATATGTCGGCAGACGGAGGTAGACCGGACCTAACTTAAACCGGGCCCGACCGTCGCGATTGACCCAGAGCAGTCATTCGCTCTCTGAGCCCCGATGCCTCTTAGCAATCTATTCATGTTACGAGAGCATCCGTTTGGTCCGTGGGCACCCAAAATGGAACGAAAGTATGTTGGGCATCGCTGATCTGAAAACAGTGCTTCTGCTTGCAGCAGCCGTCTCGATCGCAAACGCTTCGCATGCTCTTGCGGCGAGTGAAGCTGCCAAAAAGGCGGCCGAGGGTGCACGAAACACACTTGGGGCGAAGGCTGGAGCGGCTTTCTTGGATTGCTTGCTCATCCAAGTGGAAAAAGCGAAGCAGATCAATCTGTCGGAGACCGAATTTAGGAAGATACTCGCCAGTGCTTGCCCGGAGGAGGCGCAAAAAGCCCGCCAAGCGGTCATAGAAACTATGCGCGGCGCGAACCCGAACAAGCAGTGGAGCGCCGAGGATGAGAGGGCCGTAGAATATGGCGTTTCCCTCATGCGGGTGCGCGCTTATCAGATCTTGACCGGCGTGGCCAAAGTTCAGAAGGACGCGAAATGATTAGGGCTTTCGCACTCACGGCGATCCGTGCCGTAATCGGCCGACTTCCGCTCTTGCCTTGAGCTGTCTTTGGACGCCGTCCCGGTCAAAGTCCGCTTCTGGCCCATCTCGGAAGTCCGACAACGTCCGCCTTCGCGCCGCTGCTGGAGGACAAGCGGACATCAGGTACGCCTACTCTCAGCGGCAGATTTTATGAGTACGCACCCTAGGATTCAGACACGGTGGCAAACATCGTGGACGCTGCCACCTCAGCGGCCGCGGAGACGCTCAGGCCAGATCCGGCAGCGGTCGCAGCAACAACAAACGAGCAGGTCTACCTACCAGAAGCCACGGGCGCAGCGGCCCGTCCGATTCCACTTAGGCGAACCAAACGCGGTCCTGCCCCTCTAAGAGTCAACAAGAGAGTGTCGGCAAGGGCCAGGAAGGGAGCATCCCCCTCCCAAAATGCTGCCAAGCGACGTGCGAAGGCCCCGAAGAAGACCGCGAAAAAAGCCGCTCCAAAAAAGTCGGCTAAGCGTGCGCAGTCCGCAAAGAAGGCTGCAAGAAAGACGCCCGCGAAGACGGGCAAGAAATCGATGCGTTAGTTGCCGCCGCTTTGAAATTCAGCGCTCTTCTCTTTCGAAGTGCGTATTCTCGCGAAGAAAGTAGAAGGGCCGAGGTGGCAACTGCCTCCGGTCCATCAACTGTCATTGCGAGCAACGCGAAGAAACCCTCCGCGGAAAGATCTCTGGATTGCTTCGCTGCGCTCGCAATGACGGTGTGGAGAGAGCGCGCCTCGATTTTCCGGTGCGTGCCCCGGACGCTGCGCAGCAGCGTTGCCGGACGATGCTACGCATCGCCTAGGCTGCAGCGCGTCCGGGACACGGAAGGCGCCGAACTATTCCTGGTCGACGAGATCGTCTTCGAGGATCGCCATCTGGAACTGGAACGAGCGATCATCGTCCTCGTCGTCGACGAACAGAACGCCGATGAACTCCTCGCCGATATAGACCTCGGCGGAATCATCCTTCTTCGGCCGCGGCACGACGCGGATCTTGGGATTGCCGAATACGCGCTTCAGATACGCGTCCAGCTTTCTGACTTCTTTGACGTCCACGGCAAGTCTCCGATCGAAATTGGCTGGCGGGCTTTTAGGACGAGACGCGGCGAACCGCCAGCATGAATTGCCAAAGAATTTGGGGACGAACAGGGCCGGAGAATCCGGCCCTTAAAGCGCGATGAGATTGGGAAGAATCGTCATCGCGCTTTAGGTTGTTGTTTGCGCATGATCTTTCCGGAAAACCGCTTCGCACTTTTCCGGATCATGCGCGAGCTCAAAGCCCCATGGCGTTGATCATCTGATCCATGGTGCGCGACGGCTCGGCGCAGCCGGCCTCGCCGACGATCTTGGCGGGCACGCCGGCGACCGTGACGTTGTGTGGCACGGGCTTGACCACGACCGAGCCGGCTGCGATGCGCGCGCAATGGCCGATCTCGATATTGCCGAGGATCTTTGCACCGGCGCCGATCAGCACGCCGTGGCGAATCTTCGGATGACGGTCCTCGTTCTCCTTGCCGGTGCCCCCTAACGTGACGCCGTGCAGGATCGAGACGTCGTCCTCGATCACGGCCGTCTCGCCGCAGACGAAGCCGGTGGCATGGTCGAGGAAGATGCCGCGGCCGATGCGCGCGGCAGGATTGATGTCGGTCTGGAACACCGCCGACGCCCGGCTCTGCAGGTAATACGCAAAGTCCTTGCGGCCCTTGAGGTAGAGCCAGTGCGCGAGGCGATGGGTCTGGATGGCGTGAAAACCCTTGAAGTAGAGCAAGGGATCGATGAAGCGCGAGGTCGCGGGATCGCGGTCGTAGACGGCGACGAGATCGGCGCGGAAGGCGTTGCCGAGGTCGGGATCGTCGCGCAGCGCCTCGTCATAGGTCTGGCGCACCAGATCGCCCGACAGCGCGGAATGATCGAGCCGGTCGGCGACGCGATGCACCACCGAATCTTCCAGGCGGCTGTGATGCAGCACCGTCGAATAGATGAAGGTCGCAAGCTCGGGCTCGCGATGGACGATGTCCTCCGCTTCGCCGCGGATCCGATCCCAGATCGGGTCGAGCGTTGCGAGCTTTCCTCCCGGATTGACCTGATGCACTGCCATGGATTTTCTCTCTGGGATCTGCTCTTCGAATGGGCCGGTTTTGTTGGCTCTATAACACAGTCTAGGCGACAAAGTCCTGACGGGCTTGCCTGAGAGTGAACAGGGCCTTGCCCCGCGAAAGCAAGCCAACGCGTTGAAACACAACGGTTTCCCAGGACGCCCCCAGACGGCAAGGTTGGCTAAAAGTGGTCAGGGTTTTGGCAAATTCAAGCCGGACCGCGTCAAACTATTGGTGAATTCTCTGCCGACCCTTATTGCGGGCATGGTCGCGAGCGACGACGGAGCGGATTTGACCACCACCACGGACCATTTGCGCGTGCGCGCCGCGGAGAGCTTCTGGCTGTGGCTCGCCGCTCTCACCCTGCCCCTCCTGATGATCGCGCCGGCGCTCTGGAACGGCTATCCGCTGTTGCAATGGGATACCGGGGGCTATCTGGCGCGCTGGTACGAGGGCTATCTCGTCCCCAGCCGCTCCACCGTGTTCGGCCTCTATCTGCACTATGGCGAGGCTTTCGGCTTCTGGATCAACATCGCGGCGCAGTCGCTGGTGACGCTGTGGCTGCTGCAGCTGACCTTGCGCGTGCTCGGCCTGATGCAGACGTCCCGCTTCGTCGCCATCAGCCTGGTCCTGATCGTGTCGACCGCGCTGCCCTGGCTCGCGAGCATGCTGCTCACCGACATTTTTGCCGGGCTCTCGATCCTGTCGCTGTTCCTGCTGGTCGTCGGCGGGCAGCGAATTTCGACGCTTGAAAAGATCTCGCTGTTCGTCTTCACCGCCTTTGCCGCTGCGACCCACAGCGCCACGCTTGGCGTGCTGTTCGGGCTCTGCGTTGCCGGCTGGATGATGCGGCCGTTGCTCGGACCTCGCCTGCCCCTCGCCGGATTGACGCAGGCGAGCCTGACCATCGTCGCCGGTGGGCTGATGCTGGTGTCAGCGAACCACGCGCTGTCGGGCCAATGGGCCTGGACGCCAGGCGGCACTGGCGTCGCCTTCGGCCGCATGATGCAGGACGGCATCGTCGCGCGCTTCCTCAACGACCACTGCCCGCGCGAAAACCTCAAGCTCTGCCCCTATCGCGACGAATTGCCGGCGACCGCCGACGAATTTTTGTGGGGCCACAGCATGTTCAACACGCTCGGCCGGTTCGATGGCATGAACGACGAGATGGGCACCATCGTGGTGCAATCGCTCAAAGACTATCCGGCCTGGCAGGCTGGCGCGGCGCTGAGGGCCATGGGCCAGCAATTGCTGCGTGTGGCGACCGGCGAAGGCACCAATGGCTGGATTCCGCACACCCGCGGCATCATCGAGCGCTATATCCCGGCCCAAGCCGCGCCGATGCGGGCGGCGCGGCAGCAGAACTGGCAGCTCGACTTCACCGTCATCAACTGGCTGCACGTGCCGGTCGCGCTCGCCTCGCTGCTGGCGCTGGTCGCGGTGCTCGGCCATGCGCTGGCAAAGCGCCGACTGGACGATCTGACGCTGCTGGCGGCGACCGTGACGCTGGCGCTGCTCGGCAACGCCTTCATCTGCGCCGTCATCTCCGGCCCGCACGATCGCTATGGCGCGCGCATGGTGTGGGTCGCGACATTTGTGGTGCTGATGGCGCTGGCGCGGCGGTTTGGGGAGGACGGCAAAGCGCGATGAGACTGGGATGAAAAGTCAGCCTGACGGGGGTGATGAATGCGAAACGCGACAGTCGCTGCGCTCATATACGAGTTCCTGTTCGACGTTTACCAGAAGATGGACCATGATCGACGGCAAGGTTGGAGCCAATCTTCTCCCGACAAGAGCAACTCGCCGCGTGAGGTGTTTGACCATGACTTTATGGGAGGTCGGGAATGGACCAGTGGCGTGTTGGAGAGCGTCGGTGTCCTTGAAGCCCTCAGGCCGGATTCCGGCTATCGGGGCGCTTTTCATCCGTTGATTACGTTGGACGAATGTGCCGCTGCGGATTTCTCCAAGTTCGAGTCGTTCGACAACTATTGCGTTGCGATGTTTTCCTTCGAGTATCAATTCGTGGACGCAGTGAAGATCAATCCCAGCATGTTGTCGCCTCGCTTTGTGGACGCGATCGCGCTCCAGGATGACATCTTCTTCATCAAAGAAGACGGCAATGTCGTCTTCGACAAATCCCGTTTCGAAGAAAAAGTGATGGCGCGTTGGCGGAGCATGGATGTTCGCGTCATTCATCCCAAAGAAGGATGAAACGTCAGCCACGGCGCGACAGAAACTCCAGCACTCCCGTGTTGTAGACCTTGTCGCCAACGGCGCGCATGTGGTCGCGGTTCGAAATGTCGAGCACTTCAGCTCGGTAGCGAAACTCATCAATCCGTCCGCTGACAACGAAGCATGATGGGTTTCGCAAGGGCTCAACCCATCCTACGCGCTGCCGGTCCGCACGTGTGCTCGTGATCCTCGATGCGTTCACGTCGGCTTGGCGAGCGCGATCAGCCGGAAATCCTCCAGCGCCGCGTGCCGATGCGGCGCGACTTCGCGCCGGTAAGTTTCGGTCTCGACGATCGAGCGGAAGGTGGCGAAATCGCCGTATTCATTGATTGCCGCTTCGTCCCAGCGTTCGCCTGGCGAGCCGACGACGCTCGCAAGCACCGGCACGGAAAACATCCGCACGAGCGGCTTACCGGCCGCGAGACGCCGGAATGCCGGCCTATACCGCTCATTGAAGGCTTCGCGGCCCGAGCAGGGCGCGGCGTCGAATCCGTCCTCGTAATGCGCAGACGTGCGGTAGCGCAGCAGGTTGAGCATATAAATCGGCTGCCCGGGAGGGATCGCGCGCTCGGCGGCGTCGAGGGCTTGCAGGGTGATTTCGATGGGGTTCATGGGACTTCCAGCTTTTCCAGCGCCGCAGAATGCGCGCTGACGCTGCCTGTCTAGCCGTTCGGAAATTGCCCTTGTAGTGACTGCACAGCCATGATGATGTGGACTGCATGTCCACAACGGCTTTACCTCCCGACCTCTCGCGTCTCCTCGCCTTCGTCCGCGTCGTCGAGGCGGGCTCCTTTGCCGAAGCGGCGCGGCGGGCGGGGACGACCACATCGGCGATGTCCAAGGCGGTCGCCCGCTTCGAAAAGGCTCGCGGGTTGCGGCTTCTACATCGCTCCACCCATTCGCTGGCTCTGACCGAAGAGGGCGACAGGCTGATGGTGGCGGGACGCGCGTTGGTCGAAAGTCTCGCCCGAGTCGAATCCGCGCTCGGCGAAGTCGCGGGCGACGATGGCGGACGGGTGCGCGTGACCGCCCCCGCCTCGTTCGCGCACGCCTGCATCCTGCCGCGGCTGCCCGCTTTCCTGCGGGAACGGCCGGAAATCGAGATCGAGGTCAAATTCCGCAACGAGATTCTCGATCTCGCGGCGGAAGGCGTCGACATCGCGATCCGCTCAGGGCCCCTCGATCGCGTCCCCGGCCATCAGGCACGGCGGCTTTGCAAGTTCTCCTGGATCGCTTGCGCCTCGCCTGCCTATCTGAAAGCGCGCGGCGCGCCGGCGACTCCCTTTGAGCTTTCTGCGCACGACCACGTCGGCTTCCGGAATCCCGCGAACGGTCAGATCCTGACCTGGCGTTTCGCCGACCCGCGCGGCAAAGAGTCCATTCGCGTCACGCCGAAGCCCAAGCACATTTGCGACGACGCGCACGCCTCGCTCGCTTTGGTCGCGAATGGGTTTGGGATCGGCTGGGGGCCGGCATGGCTCATCCACGAAGACCTTCGCGCCGGCCGGCTGGTCGAAGTGCTTGCGCCCTGGCGCACCTCCGGTGAACCCCTGTGGATGCTGCGCACCTCCGACCGCCGCCCGCCCCTGCGCGTACAGCGCGTCATGTCGTTCCTCAGCACGCTTACCGCCGCGTTCAGCGACAAGGCGGTGTGACGCATCGGTGATGATCGCCTCGAGCGCCCGAGGCAACCTCGCCTCAGCCGCGGCGTGAGAGGAAGTCGAGCACGCCTGTTTTGTAGACCTTGTCCCCGACCGCTCGCATGTGGTCGCGGTTCGGAATGTCGAGCACTTCCGAGCCCGGAATGATCGCGCCGAGCGCGCTGGCGGAGCCCGCGACATCGTCGGTCGAGCCGACCGCGATCAGCACGGGCACGTCGATGCGCGCGGCCTCTTCCCGCGTCATGAGATCGCGCGTGCCGCGCAGGCACGCGGCGAGCGCGACGCGGTCCGAGCGGGTTTGATCCGCAAATGCACGAAAGGTGCGGCCGACGGGATCGGTGACGTCGTCGAGCGAGGGCGCCTCCAGCGCCTTGGCGACGTTCTCGCCGGGGCCGGTGCCCTCGATCAGGCCCCCGATGCCGATGCCGCCGAGGATGGCCGAGCGCAGCCGCTGCGGCTCGTTGAGGCCGAGCCAGGCCGTCATCCGGCCGCCCATCGAATAGCCCATGATGTCGGCCTGCGGGATGGCGAGATGGTCCATCAGCGCGAGCACGTCGCCGGCCATGGTGGGGATGGAGTATTGAGCAGGCTCGTAGAGTTTTGCGCTGTCGCCATGGCCGCGATTGTCGAGCGCAATGACGCGGCGGCCGTTCTTGCGCAGTTCCGAGACCCAGGTCGGATAGACCCAGTTCACGTTCTTGCTGGAGGCAAAGCCGTGCACCAGGATGATCGGGTCGCCCTCGCCTTCGTCGAGATAGGCAATTTCAACGGCGCCGTTGTGAAAGCTCGGCATCAGCGGTTCCGGAAGTCGTTGTGGGGGAAGGTTTGACCTTAGAGCACGATCAGCAAAATTGTGCAGCGCTTTTCCGGCAAGATCGTGCCCAAACAATAGCCCAAGGCGCGGCGCGCTTCAGGCGGCGGCCGGGTTCGCCAGGGCCGCCTCGGCTGCAATCCGGGCTCGGCGCAGCCGCCGCACCCGCCTGCGATCGCACCAAGCCTGGGTCAGCCGCTCGGTCGTCGCCTTGATCGAGGACAGCAGGCCGAACAGCGTGAGCGCCGCGCCGAACAGCCACATTGCGAGATCGAACGCGCCGCCGATCAGCAGCAGCGCGCCGCGGCCGAGCAGCTTCATGATCGCACGGGTCTTGCTGCCCTGCGCCTCCGCAAGCCGCGCGGCGCGCGCGACATCCTTCGGACCTTCGGCGATCCGCAGCGTATCCATGGCGCCGCGCGTGCCGGTCTTCTCCGCGACGCGGGTGACGTCCTTGCCGAGCCGGACCAGCGCGCCGGCCTTCTCGGCGCGGAACGCGGCCTTGATCGCACTGACGGTCTCGCCGGGGCGAAACACCGAGCCCTTGGCGACCGCGTTCTGCAGCATCGGTGCATCGACCACCTCGCGCGCGGACCGGCCGGCCCATTTCGCGAGGCCCTCGCCGAGCCGCCCGACTTTCCTGGCATCCTTCACCAGCGTCAGCCCGGCGCGCACCGGCGCAGCACCGCCGACGGAGACGTAGGTTGCCGCCGTCACCGCAAGACCGGCGGTCGCAAGGCCGAGCACCAGATGGTCGGTGTCCTCGCCCATCGCGAGATGCTTGCCCTCGCGCACGACGTCCCTGACATCGCCGATCACGAAGAGATCGCCGGCGACCGTTCCCGAGAGGCTCGCGACATCATCGGCGGTGCCGGTGACGAGGCCGGTGGCGAAGCGCTTGGCGAAGTGTGACGTGGAGTTTTCGTCCTTCACCGCATCGCTGACGCGATTGAGCAGATCGTCGGGCAGCGCGATGTTGCGGTCGCGCGCCAGCGCAACGAAACTGTCGGCGAGGTCGGCGTCGCCGGACGCAAGCGCGGCCTCGATATTGTCCTGGACCACGCGGTCGTTCTGCCGCAACAGCCCATCGAGCTTGAGTTCGGACAGCGCGGCCGGATCGTCCTGGGCCGCAAAGATCGCACCGGCTTCACGGGCCTGCGGTACAATCTGCGCGAGCACAAAGCTGCATGCAGCAATGCCCGTCAACGCCGTGGTGATTCGCAGCCACTTCATGCTCAAAGTCCGGACGATCCTGAGATCATTTGCCTGATGATTCGTCTTTCGTCGCAAATGCGCGCGTCCAAAGACATAGTATGCCAAAATTGCGACACAACGTCCCCGACGAAAGAAGGGCTTCTCTCAGGCCGCAAGATTGTGTCGAATTTGCATGAGCAAATGAGCATGGGGCAATGCGGACCTTTCGGTTCCGCTGGACTAGCAATCATCCGTACCCCCCAGTATGGTCCGACGCGTCTCAAAAGATACCGCGTCAGCGTTGATTGTGTCTGCCGCCATTGCCACTCCAGGATGAACTACGATGTCCGACCATGTCGTCCCGCACTTCCATAACGATGCCGGTGTTCCCGTCATCGAGATCGGCTCGCAAGAGTTCATGTGCGTGGGCGCCAACCCTCCGTTCGATCATCCGCACGTCTTCCTCGACCTCGGCAACGACAACGAGATCATCTGCCCCTACTGCTCGACGCTGTACCGCCTGGCGGCGGACCTGAAGGCCGGCGAAGCCCGCCCGCCGGAATGCGTCCTGAAGGACAAGGTGGCCTGACCGCGTCCATCGGTCAGGGGTGGCGCTCTCCCGAACGATTGTCATTGCCGGCGCCGGCATCGGTGGACTGACCGCCGCGCTGGCGCTCGCCGCCCGCGGCTTCCGCATCGTCGTGCTGGAAAAGGCCGAGCGGCTCGAGGAGGTCGGCGCCGGCCTGCAGCTCTCCCCCAATGCCAGCCGCGTGCTGGTCGATCTCGGCCTTGCCGACCGCCTCAGGCTGCGCGCCGTCGTCCCCGAGGCGGTCTCGATCATGAGTGCGCGCGCCGGCGGCGAGCTCGTGCGCATGCCGCTCGGCGACGCCGCCGCGACGCGGGCCGGCGCCCCCTATTGGGTGGTGCACCGGGCCGACCTGCAAACCGCGCTGGCCGGCGCGGTCGCCGACCATCCCGATATCGACCTGAAGCTGGGGGCGACCTTCGAAGACGTCGCACCGCATGCCAAGGGACTGACCGTGGTCCATCGCAGCGGCACGATCCGCCGCAGCGATCTCGCCAGCGCCCTGATCGGCGCCGACGGCGTCTGGTCGACGGTGCGCCAGCATCTGTTTCCGGAGGTGCAGCCGCGCTTCTCCGGATTGATCGCCTGGCGCGGCACGCTGGATGCCACGCAGCTACCGAAGGATTTGACCGCGGGGCGGGTGCAGCTGTGGATGGGCGCGAACGCCCATCTGGTCGCCTATCCCATTGCCGGCGGCCGCCAGATCAATTTGGTCGCGGTGCTGCCGGGGAGCTGGAACAGGCCGGGCTGGAGCACATCAGGCGATGCCCGCGAGGTGATGGAGGCCTTCGCCGCGCCGCGCTGGCCGCCGGCGGCGCGGATGATGCTGGCCCCCGTCGACAACTGGCGGAAATGGGCGCTGTTCGGCGTGCCTGACGGCTGCCCCTGGAGCAACGGCCCGGTGGCGCTGCTCGGCGATGCCGTGCACGCGATGCTGCCCTTCGCCGCGCAGGGCGCCGGCATGGCGATCGAGGATGCCGCCGTGCTCGCGCAGCTCTTGAGCCCCGAGACCGCCGAGAGCACCGCCGGCATCAGCGCAGCGCTGAAGCAATATGGCCGTGCGCGCCAGGCGCGGGTGCGGCGGGTGCAGCGGACGGCGCGGCAGCAGGGCCGCATCTATCATCTCACTGGCCCGCTCGCGATCGCGCGCGACCTTGCGATCCGCGCGCTCGGCCCGGACCGCATGCTGGCGCGGCAGGACTGGATCTACGCCTGGCGGCCCTGACGCGGACCCATCGGCATTCAGCGCTTCGGCGCCGGCTTGATGTCCGGTCGCTGCGGCCCGGAGGTCACCGGCGCGGCATTCGGCGGCGTCTCCCGGCACCTGTTACGGCGCCATGCGTCGTCAGCGAGCTGCGCCCGCCCGCGCACCGCGACATAGTCGTTGCGATAGGCGAGCTCGGACACCACGGCGCCGCCGGTCCCGGTCTCCGCCTTCTCCATCAGCTTCTGCAACTCGGCGGTGCGGGCGGCGAGCTGCTTGCGCTCGGTCTCGAGCTGCTTGCAATCGTACAATTCAAAGGCCGCGGGATCGGCAAAGGCGGGGGCGATCGTCTCGCTCACGCCGGCGCAGCCGGACAGCGCGGCGCCCGCGAGCAGCACGAGGAGCGCGCCGCAGCAGCGCAGGCGGTGGATAAGCGAAGCAGCCATGCCGGATGAATAGTCCCCGTGGATTGAGAATGCCTAAAGCAGCAACAGATGTCCGGATTGAGGCTTTGCCTTGTGCGGCCGGCTCGCTTAAGGAAGAACGACCCACCCGGCCCGCGAAGCGCCAATTCCAGACGGCCGGGGTGCGGTTTAAGTGTTTGATCTCGTTGGATCAAGCGGGCATGGCGGAATTGGTAGACGCAAGGGACTTAAAATCCCTCGGTGCGCAAGCGCTGTGCCGGTTCGACCCCGGCTGCCCGCACCAATGGAGTTGACGGCACCCGGTATCGCAGCGGGATGCGGGTGCAGGTTCGTTGCCTGCTACGCGCATTGCTCGCGCAATCATTCGTTTACCAACACGCCGCCCCACTTGAGGAACCCTCACGTAGCGCCCAACCTTTACTCCACCTTAGATCGTCCTCCCCTAAAGCAACCGAGGTCCAGCGCCCCTCGCCGCTGACCGCTGGCAAACGCGGACCCCGGACCGACCTTGCTTCGATGGTGAGAGCTCTCATGGACGCGCGCGAGAATTGGTCCCGTTCCGGGATTGGCGGGGCGCCCGCGGCGTTCGGACGCCTCGTGCACGGGCGCGAGGTCTACCTGTTCCTGATCGCGTTCCTGTCCGTGTTCTATCTGTCGAACGGGCCGATCCAGCTCAGCCATTACGATCTCGGCTGGCACATCGCCGCCGGCGATCTGATCCGGGAGCGCGGCGGGGTTCCTTATCAGGACCCGTGGGCGTTCACGCTCGGCGACAAGCGCTGGTACAATCTGTCGTGGCTCTGGGACGTGATCGCCAGCGTGCTGTATCAGCACACAGGCTTTGCCGGGATCGTCCTGCTGGTCGTCGCCTGCGGCGCGATCATCGTCGGATATCTGACGTTCGCGGCCTTGCGCAGCGGCGCGTCGGCCGCGGCGGTCGGCATCACCGTGTTCGCCACCTGTCTGCTGTACCCTTGCTACGAGGCGGCGCCCAACACGTATCTGGCGGCTTCACCCAACATCGCGACCATGCTGTTCGCTGTCGTCTTCTACGGCGAATGCCTGCGGCGGCGCCGATGGTTTTTGCTGCCCGTGATGATGGTACTGTGGGTCAATCTGCATGGCGGCTTCGTGCTCGCCTTCCCGATCATCGGAATCTTCGCCGGGGTCGCCCTGCTCCGCCGCGACTGGACGAGCTTCACGAAGTATTGCCTTGCGGGCATCGGATGCTTCGCCGCGATCTTCGTCAATCCGCTGGGCTGGCACATCTATGACGGCGTGATGGCGACGATGGGCCATTTCATCCAGGCCAATATCGGCGAATGGAAGCCTTATTTCCACAACATGGAGCTGCCGGGCAGCATCCCCGGCATGACCTATGCGCTGGCGTTCGTTGCGCTCGAGCTGCGATATCGTAACTCAAGGCCCATTCCATTGCAGCCGCGCCTGCTCGCATGGCTGTTCCTGGCGCTCGGCCTCTACCAGTTCAGATACGCCGCGTTCTTCTTCATCTTCTCGACGGTCCCGATGGCGCTGCACATCGACCGCCTGTTGCCCGAACGCCTGTCGCGGCCCGATATCCGGCGCGCGATGATGGCGGCCGGTCTCGTCGGCGTGCTGGTGCTGCCGCTCGCCTTCATCCATGTGCGGCCGGCGCTGGCGCTGCCGGAGATGCTGTCGGAGGAGGACGCCGGTTACCTGCTGGCGCATTCCACGCATTCGCGCGTGCTGAACCACTGGAATTCCGGCGGCCTCCTGATCTTCCGGACGCATGGAGCGGTGCCGATGTTCGTCGACGGACGGGCGGCGACCGCCTATCCGGACGAGCTGCTGCGCGATTATCTCAAGCTGGTGCGCTGGGAGATCGATGAGGCCGCCTGGGACAATGTCATCGGCAAATACAAGGTCGACGCGGTGCTCTGGATCAGAGGGCACGAACAGCTGAGGCACTTCCTCGTCAGCCAACGCGGCTGGAAAGAGGACTATACCGGCACCTATATGAGCCTCTACACCGCGCCGCAGGCAGCCGCGAAATAGGGTCAAGTCGGCTGCGATGCAGCCTCGCCCGAGGGCTCGCGCGGCAGCAGCAGCCAGAAGCAGATCAGCGCGATCGCAAGCTGGCCGAAGCCGCCCAGGAATGCGCCGCCCAGGATCGACGCCAGCGCCGGAATGGCGACCGCAATCGCGAGCACCGCCGCCATCGTCGCCGCCGGCAGATTGACCACGAGAACGGCGGCGTAGAGCGCCAGCTCGAAGAAGGCGTATTCCTTCAGCCGGGGCGCGCAGAGATAGAGCGCGTACATCGCGAGCACGGTGATGCGCATCGCGGCCTCGGGATAATGGATCAGCCAGTCGTCGAACGCCTGAAGCAGCGAGACCTTGGCGGCCGGGCGCTCCGCGCCGATCATGCGCCATACGGAGATCGCGAGCGGCGCCAGCACGAGCGCAATGGCGATGAGACCGTAGAGCACGGCGACGACCGGCTTGCTTGCAGCGAGCCCGAAATGATCGGCGAGCATCAGCGACAGGAACAGCAGCGACGGATTGACCTCGTTCCCGGGGTAATGCTGGTCGGGAATCTGACCGGAGAGCGCGGCGAGCCAGCTCTTGAACAGGTCCGGATAGATCATCAGCGAGCCCAGGATCGGCAGCGCGAACATGCTTGACGCCACCGCGAGCAGGATCAGCTTGCGGGCCCTCGGCAGCGGCAGGAGATAGAGTGCGGCAAGGACCGGGAAGAACACCAGCTTGAACGAGGTGACGAGACCGAGCAGTGCGGCACCCGCGAGCTGCGGCGTGACGCTCGCCGACTGCGCGGGGCGCAGCAGCAAAGCGAGCGATGCGGCCGTCAACAACCCGCTCAGGATCGCGAAATTGCCGGTCGCGATGATCCAGTCGAAGCCGAGGAAGCCGCCGAGCGCGAACACGAGGCGCAGCGCGACATCCTGCCAGTCGCGGCGCGCCGTGCCCGGAACCGGCAGCAGCAGCGCGCAGATCACCGCCAGGACCAGAAAGATCGGCTTGTAATGCGCGACGAGAAAGCCGCCGGCGCAGAGCGGCCGAAAGGCGTCGAGGGTGACGGGAAGATAGGGATAGGACAGCTTGGTGTCCTTCAGGTTCTTGACGTAATAGGGATCGAGCCCGGCGACGTGGGCCTCCACCGCAGCGCAGTTCACCCGCGCATCCCAGCCGAAGGTCTCGTCGGCGCAGAGATCGATGGCGACGGCCGTTGCGACCAAAATGGCGACGGCGAGGATGAAGCGGGTCAACCACGTCTTCCCTGACGCCTCCGCAGCAAGCGAGCTTTGTTGTCCGGCATCTGCGGAGCTAGCGAGACTTGTCATGAATGGACGCCTTCAGCTTGTTACGTCCGGACCTGGCGCGAAAATCGAGCAGCAGGATCCAGAAGCATGTCAGTGAAACGATGAGGAGAGTGAAGGTGCCTTCGATCGCATGCCCCGTCATCGAGATCACCGCGGGCGCGAGCAGCGCGACGGCGAGAAAGGCGGCGAGCGCAAGGACAGGAAGATCGACCACGAGAATAGCAGCGTAGAGCGCAAGCTCGAAGAAGGCATATTCCTTCAGGCGCGGCGAAGAGAGATAGAGGGCAAACATGGCCAGCACCGTGACGCGCATAGCCGTGCGGGGGTGATCGATCAACCAGCGATCGAGCCGCGCCAGCAGCGAGCCCCCTGCCCGGGCCGGTTCGCTCCCGACAGCCCGCAGCACGGACAGGGCGAACGGCACCAGCAAGAGCGCGAGGACTGCGAGCGCATCGATCGCGAACATGAGCGGCTTGCTGTCACCAAGGCCCATATGCTCCATGAAGCTCCGCGCCAGCAGCAACAGCGAGGGGTTGGTCTCGACGAGGTCGACGGTGTGCTGGCCCGGAATTCGTCCTGAAATCGCAAGCTGCCAGCTGGAGAACAGATCGGGATAGAACAGCCGCGAGATCAGGATCGGCAATGCGAAGCTGAATGCCGCCGCGGCGATCAGTGTCAGTTTTCGCGCGCGCGGCAGCGGAAGGAAATAGAGCGCCGCCAGCACGGGACAGAACACCAGCTTGAACGAGGTCACGAGGCCGAGCAGCGCAGCACCGACGACGCGCAGGGAAAAGCTCTCGTCGTCCCATGCGTCAGGTGTCGGCGGACGAAGCAGGAGATTGAGCGCGATTGCAGTCGCGATCCCGTTCAGGATCGCGAAATTCCCGGAGGCAGCGACCCATTCGAAACCCACGAACGCGCCGACCGCGCAGAGCACCTTAAGCCCGACATCGCGCGCGCTCGCGCGTGACCTGGCGAGGCCGGGCAACATCAGGCCGCAGAGCACGGCGAGGACGAGGTAGATGCCTCTGTAATGATCGACGACAAAGCTGCCCGCGCAGACGGGACGAAAGACATCCAGCGTCACCGGCAGATAGGGATAGGAGAGCCTCGTACCCTTCAAATTCCGAACGAAGTAGGGATCGAGCCCGTCGGCATGCGCCTCGACCGCCGCGCAATTGACGCGGATGTCCCAGCCGTATTTCACGTCGAGCGTGGCGTCGGTAACCAGATTGGCGAGCACCAGCAACGCGGTCAGCGCGATCAGGCCGGCAAGCCAAATGTTGCCCCTCACGGCCATACCGCCCGAGGGTCCCAACCATCGTGCTGTACCGGTGACGTCGGACACCGCAAAATACCTTGTTGCCCTGGTTGCCGTTCCGGGTTGTCGGCATCCCGCGCTGCGCAGCGCCGGGTCGGGCCACCATGGACAGGATGGGTTGCGGATTCATCTCCCTGGCGCAGTTCCCGCAATCTTATGGTGAACAGCTGGTTGCCGGCGGGTCACCACGGCGGAAAACCCCGCCGTCGTGCCCCCCAGGACAACGCGCCTAGCGCGGCGCGCGGGCGGCCAGCCAGGCATCGAGCGCCTCGCGCGTATCCGGCGTCGCGGCCATGCGCGCGAACTGCTCGCTCTCGATGGCGAGGCCCTCCGCGATCGAGACGTTGAGGCCTCGCGTGGCCGCCGCAATGACGCGCGCGACCGCGAGCTGCGAATGCCGCGTGATACGATCGGCCATGGCAAAGGCTGCGTCGAGGAGCTGCGTGTGCGGCACGATGCGGTTGACCAGGCCCATATCGAGGGCTCGCTGGGGTGAAAAGGTATCGCCGGTCAGCAGGTACTCCAGCGCGCGCTTGCGGCCGGCGAGCCGCGGCAGGTGCTGCGTGCCGCCGAAGATCGGGGTGATGCCGATGGCGATCTCGGGTTTTGCGAAACTCGCCTGCTCGCTCGCGATCGCCAGATGCACGGCAACAGCCCAAAGTAGAAATTGCGTGTAAATCTTCCTCGACATGATATGATGAACAACGGCCGTTATCCTATAACTGGCGCTACAGAACGGGCTCGCGCGACCAAAGCAGCACAAACAATAGGCGCGATCGCAAAATATTCCAGTTTCGTATTTTCCGGAGAAAGATTTTATGCCGTTATCCGATTATCATGTCATCGAGGCAATCAAGAAGACGAATTCGGAAGATATTGAAAAAAGAGTCTACGACAAAATCAAAGGCGACTTGCTCAAACTGAAATTTGCGGGCGGCATCGGAGCAATCGTCATTCTGTTGTTTGGTCTGTTTCATCAAGCTGTATTCAAACTAGTCGTTGAGCAAGGCAGTGACGGACTTAAGAAGGAGATCAAGACCACCGTCGATCAGGACCTCAAGAGACTCGATGAACTTCGCATGAAGATAACCGCAATGACTGAGATCACGCACAGAGATATGGACACTATCTTGGTCAGCGTCGCGAAACATCACAGCGATGTAGTAGCGATCGAGGATCGTTGGAAGAACAAGGTCGACGACACAAACAATTTGGTAGATCTACTAACAAAAAGGGCGATTGAATTCGCAGAGAGAACTAAAGTTCTCGACGAGAGAATAAAGACGGCTCAATCAACAGCCGAAACTTTGGAAAGCAGCTATAAACCGGTCATTGAAGCACTGACCAGGAACCAAGATGAAATATTCAAGAATCAGAAGGCGGCGACGACACAGCTAAAGACTTCAATTTTGCCCGTTCCACCGATCGAAACATCAAAGAAGGGCATCGTCTATTTTCAGTTCGCTGGCTACACCAAGGATGACGTAGAGGAAGTTCGAAAACGGATCAGTGACGCCAAATGGATTGTTCCTGGCACCGAAAACGTTCAAAAAAATAGCTCAACCGAGATTCGCTACAATCCCGCGGACGAAGCGAAAGCCACAGCCCTCAAAGCTGATGTAAAAGATGCTTTGCGGAAGCTTGGAATAACTGACTTACCGCTGAGCAAAGAGCCGTTGGTGAAGCCCGGCATACTTGAGCTGTGGATTGCCAAAATCACGGGCTAGCCGTGTATTCCATCGGCTTGTCTCCCAACCGTTGTTTCGGGGCTGCTTGGGACTGCGGGTTAGTTTCGTCTACTTCATCGAAGTAGATTCGGGCTGTCTCACCATACCATCGACGCGGCGTTGCTGATGCAACGCCCCCTTGCGCACAGCTCCAGCTCGACGGCCGGGCAATTGGCCTCCGCCCAGTCGAGGCCGCCCAGAAGACCGGCCGCGCTTAAGCTGCAATTAACCGTCTCCGCCTGCCAGCCATCCCGAAACATGGGTTGTGCGACGCAGCATGGGCGATAGATAAAGCCTCTCAATGTCAGAGGTGAGCTGCTTGTCCGACGTCAATGCCGACGATTGGGTGTCCTCGGGACACCGCCCCATGGGTTTTCCCGAATTCGTCATCGTGATCGCGTCCATCATGGCGCTAAATCCGCTTGCGATGGACATGATGCTGCCGGCGCTGCCCAATATCGGGGCGGCCTTCAAGATTCCCGTCGCCAACCATCTCCAGCTGGTGCTGTCGACCTTCCTGATCGGCTTCGGTGCCGGCCAGTTCATCATGGGGCCGCTGTCGGACCGATTCGGCCGGCGTCCCGTGCTGCTCGGCGGCATGACCGTCTACGCAGTCGCGAGCGTGCTGGCGATTGCCGCGCCATCGTTCGAGACGCTGCTGCTGGCACGCGCGCTCCAGGGCTTCGGCACCTCGGCGACGCGCGTGATCGCCACCTCGATCGTGCGCGACTGCTATGTCGGCCGCCGCATGGCGAGCGTGATGTCGCTGGCGATGATGATCTTCATCGCCGTCCCCGTGGTCGCGCCCTCGTTCGGACAGGCGGTGCTGCTGGTGACGACGCAGTGGCGCGGGATCTTCGTCGTGCTGATGCTCTACGGCCTGCTCGCGCTGGCGTGGTCCGTGCTGCGGCTGCCGGAGACCCTGCCCGAGAGCGAGCGCAGGTCGCTTGCGCCGCGTGACGTCCTCTCGGGCTACTGGCAGACCGTGACCCATCGCCAGACCATCGGCTACGCCCTGGCCGCCGGCGCCGTGATGGGCGCACTGTTCGCCTACGTGTTCCTGGCCCAGCAGGTTTTTGTCGGCATCTATCACCTCGGCCATTACTTCCCGCTTGCCTTCGCCGCGATCGCGGCCGGCACCGCCGTTGCCGGATTCCTCAACGCCAGATTCGTCGGGACGCTCGGCATGCGCGTGATCTCGCACGGTGCGCTGACACTCTACGCGGTGGTGGCGGGCGTGATGCTGCTGACGGAGAGCCTCGGCATGCTGCCGCTTCCCCTGTTCATGGTGCTCTCGGCGCTGATGATGTTCTCGTTCGGGATGATGGTGGCGAACTTCACCGCGCTCGCCATGGAGCCGCTGGGCCACATCGCCGGCACCGCCTCCTCGCTCTACGGCTCGATCACGACGCTGATCGGCATCGTGGTCGGCATGGCGATCGGCCAGAGCTTCGACGGCACGCTACTGCCGTTCTCGGTCGGCTTCTTCGCATCGACGCTCGCGGCGCTCGCGATCGTGCTGGTGGTGGAAAAGGGACGGCTGTTCAAGCCGCATCATCGCCCGATCGCGTGAGGAACTTCCCAGGGGCCGCGATGTTGTATTGCAGCAATTCGAGAGGTCGCTGCCATGGAACTGGAACTCCGCGAAGACCACCGTGCCCCGGAGCCGACGGACCCGAAGCGTCCCGAGCCGGATGCGGATCAGGCCACGTTCACCCCGCCTTTTGCGAGCGAAGGCCTCGAGCGCGTGCGCGACAGCCATTGCTGAGGACTGGTGCTACTCTGTCGGCCTTTTGCTGGCGCTGAAATCCTCGGCTTCGCTCTCCGGCGTCGCATCTCGTCCGCCCGGCGGCACGATCAGGACGATCACATCTCGCCTCAAGCCGGGCTGGCCCCATAGCTTTGCCTGCACGGTGAACTCGCGCTTGACGAAATGCTCGGCGCGCGAGGACACCCATTCCATCCAACGGCTGCAATAGTCCTGGCCGCGGAAACACAGCGCGGCCCAGCCGCGCTCGAGCGTCGTCTTGCGCGGCAGGCCCCAAGTGTATTGGTATTCGAACGGCCGCGCATAATTCGGGTGATCCGGGCTGTAGAACGCCGTCGCGAACGCCAGCGAGTCATCGCCGCTCACGGCGGTGAGCGGCTCGTTCGTCAACTCGTGCCACTGGCGCGTCAATTCGATAGCCGCCTGCGCGTAGAAATTCCGGCCCTCTTCATAGCCATGCTTGTTGCGATAGACGGCATGGATCGGCGCGACCACCACGACGGCCGCGAGCGCGACGACGGCCACGATGACCGTGACGTTGACGGTGTGGAAGCGCTCGAGCGGATATCGTGTGCCGCAGACGATGAGAATCGCGAACAGGAACAGCCCCTGCAACGCCCACAGCGAGGGCAGATCGGTTCCCATCACCAGCGACGTCAGGACCGGCAGCACGATCGTGCCGATCGCAACATAGAACAGAAGCCGCAAGCCCGGATTCATGGCGGCGAAGTCGGCCGGAAAATGCCTGAGCCGCGTGCCGGCGATGAGCACCCAGAGCACGGCCGACACGCTCATCGCCGCTGCCAGCCCCAGCAGAAAATTCTTCACCTCCCCGAGCGAGCTCGCGGCGTTGCCGTTGGCGTGCGCCAGCGCATAGGTGAAGGCCGATGCCCCCGTCGTCGCCAGCCACCAGACATGCGGCGACAGCACCGCGAGCCCTGAGACGGTCGAGATCCAGGGCGACGCGGAGGTGAAATAGGCCCGCCGCGCCGGATGCGCCAGCGCGGCAAGAACAAAGCTCGTGACCAGGAAGATCGAGTAATACTTGCCGACCATCGCCAACGCGGTCGCGCATCCCGCCGCAACCGCCCACGACGCACGGCGCGTCTCGAACGCGCGCAGGAAGCACCAGGTTGCAAGCGGCCAGGTCGCCAGCAGCACCGCATTGGCGTTGAAGCGCTGGGCATGGAATTGATAGGCCGGCGTCAGCATCAACAGCAGCAGCACCAGGACGCGCTTGTGCCCGGTCACGAACTGACGCGAGATCAGATCGACGAAGAACAGCGCGAGCCCGGCATTGACCATCGCCATCAGCTGGAGCGACCAGTCGCTCAGCGGAAACAGCGAGGTCCAGCTCGCGGCGACCCAACCCATCAGCGGCGGATGCTTGTGATAGCCGAAGGCGAATGTCCGTCCCAGCGTCCAGGCCTCGAGGGTATCGGGATGCAGGCCGGCGCCAGCATAGGCGATGATCAGATACAGCGTCCAGATCGCAACGAAGCAGACAATGAGAAGCGGCACCGCCCAGCCCGCCTCGATGCCGTCGAGCCAGCGCAGAAACGGACGGCGCCATCGCGCCGGGGCGCGATCGGACCGCTCGGCCATCGCCTGAAGTGCAAAATCGAAAGCCACGGGAATCAAAGGGAGAAAGGGAAACTGATGCGCGAAGACAAACCATCTATTTCAGATTGGAAATAAATAGCAATGATTGGAAGCTGGAAGAGTTAAAAGCTCCCCGACATTCGCTGAAGCAGAGACGCAAAAGACAACGGCGCCGCTGATGACTACCGCGCCGTGTGGTGATGGGGTGCGGAACGCACCCTTCGCTTGTTCAGACCGACCTACTCGGTCTTGTCGATATTCCAGAACACCGGGGTCGCCGGGCCGTCGAGCACACCGGTCAGCGACTTGCGCCAGGCGCTGGGCACCTGATACTGGCCGAGCGGCATGTACAGCACCTGATCGTAGGCTTCCTTCTGGATCTCGGTCGCGATCTTCTTCTGCTCGTCGAGCGAGATTGCGTGAACGAAATCGTCCTTGAGCTTCTCGATCCTGGCGTCCTCCGGCCAGCCGAACCAACCGCCCTTCTTGCCCTGCCCGCCGACGGCGACGTTGGAGATCGGGTTCGACGCGTCGGCGCTGACCCAGTTGGTGATGAACATGTTCCAGCCGCCCTCCTTCGGGGGCTTCATGCTGGCGCGCCGGCTCACCACGGTCTGCCAGTCGGTGGCCTGCAGGTCGACCTTGAAGCCGGCGTCGCGCAGCTGCTGGGCCACCACGATCGGCTGCGCCTTCAGCGTCAGCACGTCGCCCGGCGCCATCAGCACGACGGGCGTGCCGTCGTAACCGGATTCGGCGAGCGCCTTCCTGGCCGCAGCGATGTCGCCGCCCTTCGCTAGCGTCTCGCCGCCGACCTCCGTCGCGAACGGGGTGTCGCAGATGAAGGCCGCCGCGCAGGTCTTGTAGTATTTGGGATTGCCGATCATCGCATCGAGCACGTCCTTCTGCTTCATCGCCAGGAAGGCCGCGCGGCGGACCTTGACGTTGTCGAAGGGCGGATGAAGGAAGTTCATCCGTGCGCCGGTCTGGAATCCGAACTTGTTCAGGATCTCGACCTTGAGCTCCTTGTCGGCTTCGATGGCGGGCAACATCTCGATGGCGGGATTTTCCATGAAGTCGACATCGCCCGACTGCAGCGCGTTCAACGCCGTCTGCGCGTCCGGCATGGTGATCCATTCGACACGGTCGACCTTCACCACCTTGCCGCCGGCGGTCCAGCTCGCCGGCTCCTTGCGCGGCACGTAGTCGGTGTTCTTGACGTAGATCGACTTCACCCCGGGCTGGAACTCAGCCTGCACGAACTTGAACGGGCCGGAGCCGATCTGCTCGGGGATCTGCTTTTCCACCGGCGTCTCGGCGAGACGCTTCGGCATCATGAAGGGCACACGCGAGGACGGCTTGCCGATCGAGTCCAGCACGAGCGCGTAGGGCTCCTTCAGCTTCAACGTGATGGTCCTGGGGTCGGTCGCTTCGAGGCTCGCGGTGAACAGCATCATCTGCTGCCCCATGCCGTCGACGGCGGCCCAGCGCTTCAGGGAGGCAACGCAATCTTCCGCGGTGACGGGCGTGCCGTCATGCCATTTCAGGCCGTCGCGCAGCGTGAAGGTGTAGGTCAGCTTGTCGTCTGAGATTGTCCAGTCCGCCATCTGCGGCTGGACCTTGAAGTTCGAATCCGTCGCAAGGAGCGTGTCGTAGACCATGTAGCCATGGTCACGCGAGATATAGGCGCTGGTGAAGATCGGATCGAGGACGCGCAGATCGGAATGCATCACCGCGGTGATGGTCTTGCCGGCGGCGAGAACCGGCGAGGCCGGAGCGGAAAAGACCAGGGGCGAAAGCACCAGGATCGAAAGCGCAAATCTGGAGGCGAACGCACGACGCACGAATGGGAACATCGAAGCTCTCCTGCTGAAGGTCGCCTGCCAAAACCCTGTTGCGGGCGGCGCCGCTGACGACAGCGGCGCCGCGAGATGATCGAGACGAAAGGCGCGGGACGCGCGCCCTTCCGTCACTCCGACTTGTCGACGTTCCAGAACAGCGGCGTTGCGGGGCCGTCGAGCACGCCGGTCAGCGATTTGCGCCAGCCGCTCGGCAGCAGATACTGCCCCAGCGGAATGTAGAGCACCTGATCGTAGGCTTCCTTCTGGATCTCGGTCGCGATCTTCTTCTGCTCGTCGAGCGAGGCAGCGCGGACGAAGTCGTCCTTGAGCTTCTCGATCTTGGCGTCTTCCGCCCAGCCGAACCAGCCGCCCTTCTTCCCCTGCCCGCCGATCGACAGGTTGGCGATCGGGTTGGAGACGTCGGCCGCGACCCAGTTGGTGAAGAACATGTTCCAGCCGCCCTCCTTCGGCGGCTTCTGGCTGGCTCTACGGCTCACCACCGTCTGCCAATCGGTCGCCTGCAGGTCGACCTTGAAGCCGGCTTCGCGCAGCAACTGGGCCGAAACGATCGGCTGAGCCTTGAGCGTGGTGACGTCGCCGGGCGCCATGATCGCAATCGGCGTACCGTCATAGCCGGACTCGGCGAGCGCCTTCTTGGCTTCCGCCATGCCACCGCCCTTCACCAGGGTCTCGGCGCCGACTTCGGTCGCGAATGGCGTGTCGCAGACGAAGAACGCGCCGCAGATCTTCTGATATTTCGCGTTGCCGACCAGCGCGTCGAGCACGTCCTTCTGATTCAGCGCCAGGAAGGCGGCACGGCGCACCTTCGGGTTGTCGAACGGCGGATAAAGGAAGTTCATCCGGCCGAGCGTCTGGTAGCCGAACTTGTTCAGGACCTCGATCGTGAGATCCTTGTTCGCTTCCAGCAGCGGTAGCATGTCGTACGGCAGGTTCTCCATGAAGTCGATGTCGCCCGACTGCAGCGCGTTCACCGCGGTCTGCGAGTCCGGCATGGTGATCCATTCGACGCGATCGACCTTCACCACCTTGCCGCCCGAGGTCCAGTTCGCCGGCTCCTTGCGCGGCACGTAGTCGGTGTTCTTGACGTAGACCGCCTTCACGCCGGGCTGGAATTCGCCCTGCACGAACTTGAAAGGACCGGAGCCGATCTGCTCCGGGATCTGCTTGTCCGGCGGCGTTTCGGCGAGGCGCTTCGGCATCATGAAGGCGACGCGCGACGACGGCTTGCCGATGGAGTCGAGCACGAGGCCGTAGGGCTCCTTCAGCTTCAACGTGATGGTCTTGGCGTCGGTCGCCTCGAGGCTCGCGGTGAAGTCCATGAGCTTCTGGCCCATGCCGTCGACCGCGGCCCAGCGCTTCAGCGAGGCGACGCAGTCCTCCGCCGTCACCGGCGTGCCGTCATGCCACTTCAGGCCGTCACGCAGCGTGAAGGTGTAGGTGAGCTTGTCGTCGGAAATCTTCCAGTCCGCCATCTGCGGCTGGATCTTGAAGTTCGAATCGGGAGCAAGCAGCGTGTCGTAGACCATGTAGCCATGGTCACGGGTGATGTAGGCCGTGGTGAAGATCGGATCGATGATGCGCAGATCCGAATGCATCACTGCCGTGATGGTCTTGCCGGCCGCGAGCACGGGCGAAGCCAGTGCGGTCGAAAGCGCGACGACCGACAGCGCAAGTTTGGAGGCGAACGCGCGACGCCCCCGGCGCATTAAGCTCAACATTAAAGTTTCTCCTGACGTGAAACTGGTCAAAGGCGGGTTATTGGTTGAGCATCCGGTTCGTTCTTTAGGCGACCTAAGCTCATGCAATGCCTTTATCTTTTCGAGACTTGCAGACAGTCTTGAGCGCGTCAATCCGGTTTCGGTGCAGCCCATGGCATCGCGCGCACGGGCTCCACAAAGATCGGTTTGGCTCTACAACGCTCTCCGCTCGTCCTGTCCGCGCCAATGCAATGCGCGTTCCACCTTTCGCAGCTTGAGAGACATTGAGATGAATCCAGCCAACCTTCCCTTCGATTCCGAGGCCATGCTTGAAGGCCTGCGCACCTGGGTGGAATGCGAAAGCCCGACCTGGGACGCGGGTGCCGTGGACCGCATGCTCGATATCGCAGCGCGGGACATGGCGATCATGGGTGCGACCATCGAGCGCATCGCCGGTCGCCAGGGCTTTGGCGGCGTCATCCGCGCGCGTTTCCCGCATCCGAAGCAAGGCGAGCCGGGCATCCTGATCGCCGGGCACATGGATACCGTCCACCCGGTCGGCACCATCGAGAAGTTGAAGTGGCGCCGCGAAGGCAACCGTTGCTACGGCCCCGGCATCTACGACATGAAGGGCGGCAATTACCTCTCGCTGGAGGCGATCCGGCAGCTGGCGCGCGCGTCCTTCACGACGCCGCTGCCGATCACCATCCTGTTCACGCCGGACGAGGAAGTCGGCACGCCCTCGACGCGCGACATCATCGAGGCGGAAGCGGCGCGCAACAAATACGTGCTGGTGCCCGAGCCCGGCCGCGCCGACAACGGCGTCACCACCGGACGCTACGCGATCGCGCGCTTCAATCTCGAAGCGACGGGCCGGCCGAGCCATGCCGGCGCAACGCTGTCGGCGGGACGCTCGGCGATCCGCGAGATGGCGCGGCAGATTCTTGCGATCGACGCGATGACGACGGAGGACTGCACCTTCTCGGTCGGCGTCGTGCATGGCGGCCAATGGGTCAATTGCGTTGCCACCACTGCCACCGGCGAGGCGCTGTCGATGGCCAAGCGCCAGGCCGATCTCGACCGCGGCGTCGAGCGGATGCTGGCGCTGTCGGGCACGGCGAACGACGTGACTTTCAAGGTGACGCGCGGCGTGACACGGCCGGTGTGGGAGCCGGATGCCGGCACCATGGCGCTGTATGAGAAGGCGCGCGGCATCGCCAAATCTCTCGGCGCGGAATTACCGCACGCGAGCTCCGGCGGCGGATCCGACGGCAACTTTACCGGCGCGATGGGCATTCCGACTCTCGACGGCCTCGGCGTGCGCGGCGGCAACGGCCACACGCTCGAGGAGTTCATCGAGGTCGAGAGCCTGGTCGAGCGCGGCCGGCTGATGGCGGGACTGCTGGCGACGCTGGACTAATTTGAATCAATTTCGCACTGCACAATACGTCGGCAGAAGCGGTCGAAATTTAGCCTTGTCTAAAAATGAGGCGCATCGTACTGCTCGCTGGTCCACGCGACGATGCGGGAGAGATCGCAACGAGGGTTTTGGCCCTCTTTGCGGCGCCGACGGAGCAACCGCCCCGGAAACTCTCAGGCAAAAGGACTGTATCGTCAGGACGATCTGGAGAGAGACGGCACGAGCTGAAGGTCGTGACGTCCACCGAAGGGGATAGTCCGAAGGCTGACCTCCCGAGGTCCGCAGCGGATCAAGCTCTCAGGTAACCGTGACAGATGGGGCGCCGCCAACGGCCATGTGGCCGGCGGTCAGCCGTCTCTAACTCACGGGAGCCCCGAAAGTCTCATGACCCATATCGCCATCATCGGCGCCGGCATCACCGGCGTGACGACTGCCTATGCCCTACTCGAACGCGGCTTCGAAGTGACGGTGCTCGACAAGCACCGCTACGCCGCGATGGAGACTTCCTTCGCCAATGGCGGACAACTCTCCGCCAGCAATGCCGAGGTGTGGAACTCGACCGCGACGATCCTCAAAGGCCTGCGCTGGATGTTCCGGCGCGATGCGCCGCTCCTGATGAACCCGCGGCCGAACTGGCACAAATATTCGTGGATGAGCGAGTTCGTCGCCAATATCGGCAATTACCGCGCCAACACAGTCGAGACGACGCGCCTTGCGATCGAAGCCCGCAAATATCTGTTCGAGATCGCGGAGCGCGAAGGCATCGACTTCGATCTCGAACGCCGCGGCATCCTCCACATCTATCACGACAAGAAGGGTTTTGACTCCGGCCTGCGCGTCAACGCGCTGTTGCAGGAGGGCGGTCTCGATCGCCGTCCGGTGACGCCGGACGAGATCCGCAGCATCGAGCCGACACTGCGCAAGGATTATTACGGCGGCTTCTATACGCCCTCGGATGCGACCGGCGATATCCACAAGTTCACGCGCGGGCTGGCGGAGGCCTGCAAGCGCCGCGGCGCAACCTTCATCCACGACGCCAACATCGATTCCATCGCGCAGGCCAGCGGCGGCTTCGTGCTTGGCTGGACGGATCTTGCCGCCAGCGATGCCGCAGCGTCCGCGCGCGGCACGCTGAAGGCGGATGGCGTCGTCGTCTGCGCCGGCGTTGCCAGCCGCCACTTTGCGGCGATGCTCGGCGAGCGCGTCAATGTCTATCCGGTGAAGGGCTATTCGATCACCGTGCAGCTCGACACGGACGCGAGCCGCAACGCGACGCCGACCGTCAGCCTGCTCGACGAGGCCGCCAAGATCGTCACCAGCCGGCTCGGCGCGGATCGCTTTCGTGTTGCCGGCACCGCCGAGTTCAACGACTTCAACCGCGACATCCGCGCCGACCGCGTGCAGCCGCTGGTCGACTGGGTGCGCAGCAATTTTCCTTCCGTCGAAACCTCGCGCGTCATTCCGTGGGCCGGACTGCGTCCGATGATGCCGAACATGATGCCGGTGGTGCGCGCAGGCCGGATGCCGGGCGTGTTCTTCAACACCGGTCACGGCCATCTCGGCTGGACCCTGTCGGCCGCAACCGCTCAGATGATTGCGGGAACCGTCGACGGCTGGCGCGGGCTCAACGCGCCGCCGACAGCACCTTCACTCAGGGTTGAGCGCGAGTACCGACATGCATCCTGAGTGGCCGATGCCAACGCCGGGCGGCCCCTTGCGACTGCCCCGGCCTTGGCACACTATTTGCCCCGAAAAGCCGGCATCTCCGGCCGGCTTTCCCTGCCCGAATGACAGGCGCGCATGATAGACACGATCGAATCCACGGGCGCCTTGCGGCGCCACATAGTCCGCAGCCGGAGATAGGTGCATGCTAGGTTATCTCATTCGACGCGTTCTGGCCGCGGTGCCCGTGATGGGCGTCGTCGCGCTGTTCGTGTTCCTGCTGCTGCGGCTGACGCCGGGCGATCCCGCCGCGATCCTCGCCGGCGACAACGCGACGCCGGAACGGCTGGAGCGCATCCGCGAGTCGCTCGGCCTCAACGAGCCCCTGATCGTGCAGTTCATCACGTGGGTGAACAAGCTGCTGCACGGCGATCTCGGGACGTCGCTGATCTCCAACCTGCCGGTCATCAAGATGATCGGCCAGCGCGTCGAGCCCTCGATCTCGATCGCGCTGTGCACCATCATCCTCGCCGTCATCGTCGCGGTGCCGCTCGGCGTCATCGCGGCATGGAAGCACGGCACCTGGATCGACCGCTTCGTGATGGGCCTCTCCGTGCTCGGCTTCTCGGTGCCGGTGTTCGTGGTCGGCTACATCCTGATCGAGATTTTCGCGATCGATTTGCGCTGGGTGCCGGTGCAGGGCTTCCGCAGCATCTTCAACGGCTTTGGCCCGTTCTTCGAGCGCATCATCCTGCCGACCTGCGCGCTCTCCTTCATCTATATCGCGCTGATCGCGCGCATGACGCGCGCGGCCATGCTCGACGTGCTGGGCGAAGACTACGTCCGAACCGCGCGTGCGAAGGGCATCAACGAGGTCGCGGTGATGATGCGGCACGCACTGCGCAACGCCGCCGTGCCCGTGATCACCGTGATCGGCACCGGCTTTGCGCTGCTGATCTCCGGCGTCGTCGTCACCGAGAGCGTGTTCAACATCCCCGGCATCGGCCGCCTCACCGTGGATGCGGTGCTTGCGCGCGACTATCCGGTGATCCAGGCGATGATCCTTTTGACCTCGCTGATCTATGTCGTCGTCAATCTCCTGATCGACGTCGCCTACACGCTGCTCGATCCCCGCATCAGGTACTGAGGCAAGGATAACAAGAATGTCGGTCGATAGCCTCCCCCAGTCCTCGATTCCGATCACGTCGCCGCTGCGGCCGCGTTTCGGCTTCCTCACTTCGACGCCGATCATCGCGGCGGCCACGATCCTGCTCACGCTGATCGTGCTGATCTCGCTGCTGGCGCCGCTGATCGCGCCGCATGATCCGGTCCAGCTCGCGCCCTCGCAGCGGCTCAAGCCGGCGTCGGCGCAATTTCTGCTCGGCACCGATGCCTACGGCCGCGACCTGCTGTCGCGCGTCATCTATGGCGGCCGCATCTCGCTGCTGGTCGGCATCGGCTCGGCGATCCTCTCGATCGCCATCGGGCTCGCAATCGGCCTCGTCTCCGGTTTCTTCAAGCTGGTCGACTCGGTCCTGATGCGTGTCATGGACGGCCTGATGGCCATGCCGAGCATCCTGCTCGCGATCGCCGTGGTGTCCTTGTCCGGCGCCAGCATCTGGACCGTGATGGTGGCGATCACCATCCCAGAAATCCCGCGCGTGGCGCGGCTGGTACGCTCCGTCGTGCTGTCCGCGCGCGAGGAGCCCTATGTGGAAGCTGCGATCTCGGTCGGCTCGTCCCTCCCCAAGATCATGTGGCGGCACCTGATGCCGAACACGATCGCGCCGCTGATCGTCCAGGGCACCTATGTCTGCGCCTCCGCGATCCTCACCGAGGCCATCCTCTCCTTCCTCGGCGCCGGCATCTCGCCGGAGACGCCGACCTGGGGCAACATCATGGCCGAAGGCCGCCAGTATTTTCAGCTCAAGCCGACGCTGATCTTCTGGCCGGGCCTCTTGCTCTCGATCGCCATCCTCAGCATCAACCTGATCGGCGACGCCGCCCGCGACGCTCTCGATCCGCGCATGAAGCAGCGGGAGGGCAAGTGATGAGCGATCAAATGACGGCCAAGAACATCGTCCTCGACATCAACAACCTCGTCGTCGGCGTCGGCAAGAAGCCGGGCGGCTCGAAAATCATCGACGGCATCTCGATCCAGGTGCGCGAAGGCGAGACGCTGTGTCTCGTCGGCGAAAGCGGCTCGGGCAAGTCGGTGACCTCGCTCACCACGATGGGCCTGCTGCCGAAGGGGACGCTGGTGCCGTCAGGCGGCAGCGTCAAACTGGTCGGCGAGGAAATCCTCACCGCGACCGACCGCCGCCTGCGCCAGCTGCGCGCAACCAAGATGGCGATGATCTTTCAGGAGCCGATGACCGCGCTCAATCCGGTCGTGCATGTCGGCCGCCAGATCGACGAGGTGCTGCGCGCCCATACCAATCTCGACGCAAGAGCACGCAAGAAGCGCATCCTCGACATGATGGAGCAGGTCCGCCTGCCCCAGGTCGAGCGCATCTTCGCGTCCTACCCGCACCGTCTCTCCGGCGGTCAGCGCCAGCGCATCATGATCGCGATGGCGCTGGTGCTGGAGCCGAAGCTCTTGATCGCGGATGAACCGACCACCGCGCTCGACGTCACCACGCAGAAGCAGATCCTGACCCTGATCCGCGACCTCCAGCGCGATCACGGCACCGCCGTGCTGTTCATCACCCATGACATGGGCGTGGTCGCGGAGATCGCCGACCGCGTCGCCGTGATGCGCCAGGGCCGTCTGGTCGAGACCGGTCCGCTCGAGACGGTGCTGCGCAATCCAACCATGGAGTACACGCGCAACCTGCTCGCGTCGGTCCCGAGCCTGGTGCCGCGGCCCGCGCGCGAGGAGACCCGCGAGCCGGTGGTGCTGGAAGCCAACGACCTCAGCAAGGTCTACAAGGAGCGCGCGTTTTTCGGCAAAGGCCGCGAGGTCGTTGCCGCCGACAAGGTCACGCTGACCTTGCGCAAGGGCCGCACGCTCGGCATCGTCGGCGAGAGCGGCTCGGGCAAATCCACGGTGGCGCGCTGCATCGTGCGCCTGATCGATCCGACCTCGGGCGGGGTCCGCCTCGCCGGCCGCGAGATCTCCGATCTCTCGCGCCGCCTGCTGCAGCCGCACCGGCAGAAGATCCAGATCGTGTTCCAGGATCCCTACCGCTCGCTCAACCCGCGCATCACCGTCGGCGAGAGCATCGCCGAAGGCCCGATCAATTATGGCAAATCCCACACCGACGCGATGAAGCGCGCCCGCGAATTGCTCGAGCTGGTCGGCCTGCCCGCCGACGCCGTGTCGCGCTATCCGCACCAGTTCTCCGGCGGCCAGCGCCAGCGCATTGCCATTGCGCGTGCGCTCGCCCTCGATCCTGACGTGCTGGTCGCCGACGAAGCGGTCTCCGCGCTCGACGTCTCCGTGCAGGCGCAGGTGCTGGAGCTGCTCGACGAGATCCAGAAGCGGCTCGGCATCGCCATCCTGTTCATTACCCACGATCTGCGCGTCGCCGCGCAAATCTGCGACGAGGTCGTGGTGATGCAGCACGGCCGCGTCGTCGAACAGGGCCCGGCCGCCGAAGTGCTCACGCATCCAAAGGAGGCCTACACCAAGGCACTGCTGGATGCCGCTCCCGGCCGCAACTGGGATTTTGCCAACTTCCGCCCGGTGTCGGAAGGCGTGGCGGCCAGCGCGTAGTCTCTCCGCTCGTCATTCCGGGGCATCGCGAAGCGATGAGCCCGGAATCCATCTGGCCGCGGACTCTGTCGCACAATGGATTCCGGGTTCGCGCCCAAGCGGGCGCGCCCCGGAATGACGACGGAGGATGGATCGCATCCACACCATTCCCAAAACAGCTTGACCCTATGCATGGCGCGATTGCTTCCCACCTTGCTCTCCTCGCAAGGCCAAGGCTAACGTCCCAGCCTCTTTGCGCACCGGACCAGAATTGATGACACGTATCGCCGTCGGCGGCTTCCTGCACGAGACCAACACCTTCGCTCCTACCAAGGCAACATTCGCCGACTTCCAGCATGGCGGCGGCTGGCCGGCGATGACGCAAGGCGCCGACGTGCTCAAGGTGATGCGGCGCATCAATGTCGGCCTTGCCGGTTTCGTCGACAGCGCCGAGGCCAATGGCTGGGAGCTGGTTCCGACCATCGCCTGCGGCGCGAGCCCCTCCGCGCATGTCACGGAAGACGCCTTCGAGCGTATCGTGAAGGTGATGGTGGACGGCATCGCCAATGCCGGCCCGCTCGACGCGGTCTATCTCGACCTGCACGGCGCGATGGTGACCGAGCATCTCGACGACGGCGAAGGCGAGATTCTGGCGCGCGTACGCCGCGTCATCGGCAAGGATGTTCCGCTGGTGGCGAGCCTCGACCTGCACGCCAACGTCACGCCCGCGATGATGGAGCACGCGGACGCGCTGATCGCCTACCGCACCTATCCGCATGTCGACATGGCCGAGACCGGTCGCGCCTGCGCAAGACATCTCGCCTTGCTCCTGAAGACGAAGCAGCGCTTCGCAAAATCGTTCCGGCAATTGCCGTTCCTGATCGCGATCAGCTGGCAGTGCACCAACGACTTCCCCACCAAGGGCATCTACCAACAGCTCGCCGCGCTGGAGAGCGATGCGGTTCCGACGCTCTCCTTCGCGCCCGGCTTCCCCGCCGCCGATTTCCGCGATTGCGGCCCGAGCGTGTTCGCCTATGGCAAGACGCAAGCGGATGCCGATCGTGCTGCCGATGCCATCGTCAAACTGATCGAAAGCCACGAGGACGATTTCGACGGCAAGATCTGGACGCCCGACGAGGGCGTACGCCACGCCATGGAACTTGCGAAGAACGCCAGCAAGCCTGTTATCATCGCCGACACCCAGGACAATCCCGGCGCCGGCGGCGATTCCGACACCACGGGCATGCTGCGAGCCCTGGTCCGCAACAAGGCGAGCGCCGCGACCGGCGCGATCTACGATCCGGAGTCTGCAAAGGCCGCACATGCAGCCGGCGTCGGCGCGACCGTGACGCTGTCGCTCGGCGGCAAGTCCGGCATTCCCGGCGACGAGCCCTATACCGAGACCTTCGTCGTCGAAAAGCTTTCCGACGGCCGCTTCATCGCGCCCGGCCCCTATTTTGGCGGCCGCGAGATGGAGATGGGCCCTTCCGCAGCCTTGCGCATCGGCGACGTTCGGATCGTCGTCTCCTCGCACAAGGCGCAACTCGCCGACCAGGCGATGTACCGCTATGTCGGCATCGAGCCGACGCAGGAGAAGATCCTGGTCAACAAGAGCTCGGTGCATTTCCGCGCCGATTTCGAGCCGATCGCCGAAAAGCTGATGATCTGCGCGGCGCCCGGCGCGATGCCCGCGGATACCGCATCGCTGCCCTGGACGCGCCTGCGCCCCGGCATCCGCATCAAGCCGAACGGCCCCGCTTTCACGCCCTCCTCACGCTAACCGGACAGGACATATGCCCACCATCGACCGTATCGACGGCTATGCCGACGAACTCACCGCCATCCGCCGCGACCTCCACGCCCATCCCGAGATCGGCTTCGAGGAAGTGCGCACCTCCGGCATCGTCGCCGACAAGCTGAAGAGCTGGGGCATCGAGGTGCATCGCGGCATCGGCGGCACCGGCGTGATCGGCGTCATCAAAGGCAAGGGCTCGGGCGGCAAGCGCATTGGACTTCGCGCCGACATGGACGCGCTGCCGATGGAAGAGAACACCAACCTGAAATGGAGCTCGAAAATCCCCGGCCGCTTCCACGGCTGCGGCCATGACGGCCACACCACCATGTTGCTCGGCACCGCGCGCTACCTCGCCGAGACCCGGAATTTCGACGGCACCGTGCACCTGATCTTCCAGCCGGCCGAAGAAGGCCTCGGCGGCGCCCGCGCCATGATCAAGGACGGGTTGTTCGAGAAGTTTCCGTGCGACGAGCTCTACGGCCTGCACAACGCGCCTGATCTGAACCACGGCGAGATCGCAATCCTGCCCGGCCCGGCCATGGCCAGCGCCGACTTCTTCGACCTCCGCATCACCGGCTACGGTGCGCATGGCGCGATGCCCGAGCGTTCCAAGGACGCGGTGATCATCGCGACCACGCTGGCGCAGGCGATCCAGACCATCGTCAGCCGCAACGTCGAGCCTTTGCAGGCCGCCGTCATCTCGATCACGCAGATCCACGCCGGCTCGGCCTACAACGTCATCCCCGGCGACGCGCATCTGTGCGGCACCATCCGCACCTTCTCCAAGGAAGTCCGCACCCTGATCGCCGAGCGCATCCGCACCATTTGCGCCGGTATCGCAAGCGCCTACAGTTGCGTGATCGACGTCGATATCCGGGACACCTTCGACGTGCTGGTCAACCAGGTCGAGCAGTCCAAGGTGGTCGAGGAGGTCGCGCGCACGATCGTCGATCCCGCCAACGTGATCACCCGCGCCCAGCCCAAAATGGGCAGCGAGGATTTCGCCGACATGCTGCAAACCATCCCCGGCGCCTATTTCTGGGTCGGTCACGACGGCTCGGTGCCCGTGCACAATCCCGGCTTCGTGCTCGACGACAAGATCCTGCCGATCGGCGCCAGCATGTTCGCGCGCATCATCGAAACCCGCATGCCGGTGGGCTAGCGATGAAGAAGAGCGTCGACGATGCCGTGACCTCGCTGCACGATCTCTCCGCGGTCGATCTGATCGCGGGCTATCGTGCCAAGCAGTTCTCGCCGAGCGAGGTGCTGGAGGACGTGCTCGCGCATGTCGCCGCGTGGGAGCCGCATCTGAAGGCGCTCTATGCCTTCGACCCCGACAGCGCGCGCGAGGCCGCAAAGGCCTCGACGGCGCGCTGGAACGGCGGTGAACCATCAGGCGCGCTCGACGGCGTCCCTGTCACGGTGAAGGACAACATCGCGACCAAGGGCGTGCCGGTGCCGCTCGGCGCGGCCAGCGTCAAGCTCGTGCCGGCCGAGAAGGACGCACCGCCCGCCGCGCGGCTGCGCGAGGCCGGCGCGGTGATCTTCGCCAAGACCACCATGCCCGATTACGGCATGCTCTCGTCCGGGCTCTCCTCTTTCCACGCGCTGGCGCGCAATCCGTGGGATCTCTCCAAGAATCCCGGCGGCTCCAGCGCGGGCGCAGGCGCAGCCGCGGCGGCCGGCTATGGCCCGCTGCATCTCGGCACCGATATCGGCGGCTCGGTGCGCCTGCCCGCCGCCTGGTGTGGCCTCGTCGGACTGAAGCCGAGCTTCGGCCGCGTGCCGATCGACCCTGCCTATGTCGGCCGCGTCGCCGGCCCGATGACCCGCACGGTCGACGATTGCGCGCTGATGATGAGCGTGATCGCCAAACCCGACCGGCGCGATGGCATGAGCCTGCCCGCCGAGCCGCTCAACTGGAAGGGGCTTGAAAAATCTCCGCGCAAACTGCGCATCGGCCTGATGCTCGATGCCGGCGTCGGCCTGCCGGCAGAAAGGGCTGTCCGTGACGTTGCGGTGAAGGCCGCAAAGGCGTTCGAATCCGCCGGCAGCGTCATCACCGAAGTCGACGGCATCCTCACCCGTGAGATGCTCGACGGCCTCGACAATTTCTGGCGGGCGCGGATGTGGGACGATCTGTCCAAACTGACGCCGGCCGAACAGGCCAAGGTGCTGCCCTACATCTTCAAATGGGGAGCGTCCGGCGCCAAGCTCTCGGGTGTCGACGTGATCCGCGGCTTCAACCAGACCATGGCAATCCGCGCGGCTGCGTCAAAACTGTTCTGCGAGCTCGACTATGTGATCTCGCCGACCGCTCCGAACGTGAACTATCCGGCGGACTGGGCCTCGCCCACCAACGACCCGATGCGGCCGTTCGAGCACATCGCCTATACCGTACCGTGGAATATGTCGGAGAACCCGGCGGTCTCCCTCAACGGCGGCTTCGACGACAGCGGCTTTCCCATCGGCGTGCAGATCGTCGGCCGCCGCTTCGACGATATCGGCGTGCTCGGCATGGCCAAGGCGTTCGAGGGCTTGCGCGGTCCGCAGAAGCCCTGGCCCAAGCCGCCCGCCAAGTAAACACACTCCCGTCATTCCGGGTTGCGCCCTCTTGGCGCAAGCCCGGAATCCATTCATCCGCACAATTAATGCGGAGGAATGGATTCCGGGCTCGCGCTTCGCGCGCCCCGGAATGACGTGCTAGAGAGACCGACAAAGAAACAAGGAAGGAAACCGCCATGGCGTATGAGACGATCAAATACGAGGTCGCTGAGCAGATCCTCACCATCACGCTGAACCGGCCGGACAAGCTCAACGCCTTCAACGCGCAGATGCAGGCTGAATTGATCGACGCGTTTGACGCCGCCGACAAGGACGACAATGTCCGCGCCATTATCGTGACAGGCGCCGGCCGCGGCTTTTGCGCGGGCGCCGATCTCTCCTCCGGCGCCGACACCTTCGATCGCGACGCGCGGCGCGGGCCCGTCAAGCGCTTCGCCGATGGCAAGGTCGATTACAGCGATCCGCAGGTGCGCGATGGCGGCGGCCAAGTCACCTTGCGCATCTTCAAGTGCCTCAAACCCGTGATCGCCGCGGTGAACGGACCTGCCGTCGGCATCGGCGTCACCATGCAGCTCGCGATGGACATCCGCATTGCCTCTGACGCCGCGCGCTTTGGCTTCGTGTTCTCCCAGCGCGGCATCGTGCCGGAGGCCGCGTCGAGCTGGTTCCTGCCGCGCATCGTCGGCATCTCGCAGGCCCTGGAATGGTGCTATTCCGGCCGCGTCTTCCCGGCGCAGGAAGCCCTCGCCGGTCGCCTCGTCAGCAAGGTGGTGCCTCCGGACGATCTTCTCCCGACCGCCCGCGCATTGGCAAAAGAGTTCGCGGCGAAGACCGCGCCGGTGTCGGTCGCGCTGATCCGCCAGATGATGTGGCGCATGATGGGCGCCGACGATCCCATGGAAGCGCACAAGGTCGACAGTCGCGGCATCTACGCCCGCGGCCGCTCCGAGGACGTGAAGGAAGGCGTGGTCTCGTTCCTGGAGAAGCGCCCGGCGCAGTTCAAGAACAAGGTGTCGAGCGATATGCCGGACTATTTCCCGTGGTGGACGGAGCGCGAGTACAAGTGAGGCTCTCGTAGGGTGGGCAAAGGCGCGCTTGCGCCGTGCCCACGATCTGTTGCCTTCGGAGACAGGTGGTGGGCACGCTTCGCTTTGCCCACCCTACGGCACCGTCACTCCATCACCAGCGCCACCCGCCCGATCGCCTTGCGGTCGAGCAGCAGCCGCATCGCCTTCGCATAATCCTCCAGCGGCAGGCGGTGCGAGATGTTCGGACGCAGCTTGCCCTCTTCCGCCCACTGCAAGAGCGCCTTCAGACGCACCTCGCCAAGGGCGGGATTTTTCCGCACCGCTTCCCCTGCGCGCACCCCTAATACGCTCGCGCCCTTGATCAGCAGCAGGTTGGTCTTGGCCAAGCCGATGCCGCCGGTAAAGCCGATCACGAGGAGCCGCGCGCCCCAGGCGATGCAGCGCATCGAGTCTTCAAAAACCTGGCCGCCGACGGGATCGAACACGACATCTGCGCCGCGGCCATCGGTGATGCGCTTGACGGCATCGCGAAACGGCTCACGGTCGTAGCGGACGACGTGATCGGCGCCGCGCGATTTCGCAATCGCGAGCTTCTCGTCGCTGGACGCCGTCGCAATCACGGTGGCCCCCAGCATCTTGCCGATCTCGACAGCGGCAAGGCCGACGCCGCCGCCGGCGCCGTGCACCAGCAGCACCTCCCCCGGCTCGACGCGGCCGCGATCGATCAGTCCATGATAGGCGGTGCCATGGCCGGCGAGATAGGTCGCGGCCTCCGCATAATCGAACGTGGAGGGCATCGGCGTGAGCTGCGGCGGCGTGACGACCGCCTCATCCGTGAACGCACCGTGGCGCATCTTCGCGATGACCTTGTCGCCAACGGCAACACCCCTCACCTCCGCGCCAACCTCCGTCACGTCGCCGGCGGCTTCCATGCCGGGCGTGAACGGCAGTTCCGGCTTGAGCTGATATTCGCCGGCGGCCATCAGCACGTCGGGAAAATTCAGCCCGGCAGCACGGATCGCGACACGCACCTCGCCCGGCTTCAGCGCGCGTGAGGGAAACTCCTCCAGCCGCAAGGTCTCGGGCGCGCCGAGCGCGCGGCAGACGACAGCCCGCACCATCAGGCTGCGCTCGCCTTGCTGCGCAACAGCGCTTCGCGGATCAGCGGCAGGCGGTCATTGCCGAAGTACATGTCGGTCTTGTTCACGAAAATGGTCGGCGAGCCGAAGCCGCCGCGCGCGACGACTTCTTCGGTGTTGGCCTTGAGCTGGTCCTTGATGGCCTGCTCGGAAATGCCGGCAAAGAATTTTTGCTCGTCAACACCGACCTTCCTGCAGATGTCGGCCAGCACCGCATCCTGCGAGATGTCCCTGTCGCTGCCCCAATAGGCCTCGAACACTGATGTCGCGAACGGCACCATCTCCTTGCCCAGCCAGATGCAGCCGCGCATCGCCTTGACGCTGTTCACCGGAAACACCGTCGGCGGCATCTTGATCGACAGCCCCGCCGAGCGCGCCCAGTCGGCGAGGTCTTTCTTCATGTAGCGGGCCTTCAAGGGCACCGGTTTCTCCCGCTGGGCGTAGACGCTTGGATTGACCGTGTTGAAGATGCCGCCGACCAGGATCGGCCGCCAGACGATCTCGGCACCGAGCTCTTTCGCCAGCGGCTGGATGTTGTGGAAGGCGAGATAGGTCCAGGGGCTGGAACAGTCGAAGAAGAATTCGATCATGGCGTTTCCTCAGCCGCGTCGCCGGTTGCGAGACGACTTTTGTTGTTCTGTACCTTGACGTTAAGACATGGCAGGAAGGGGCGCAACATAACCTGCCGGGAGAGCCGCCATGCTGTTTCCAACCACGATCGCCGGCTCCTTGCCGAAGCCGGAATGGCTCGCCGAGCCCAACATGCTCTGGGCGCCCTGGAAGTCCCAAGGCGATGAGCTCGCGCGCGCCAAGCGCGACGCCACCATGCTCGCGGTGAAGCTGCAGGAGGACGCCGGCATCGATATCGTCACCGAGGGCGAGCAGGCCCGGCAGCATTTCGTGCACGGTTTTCTGGAGAAGATCGAGGGCATCGATTTCGCCCACAAGGTCGAGATGGGCATCCGCAAGGACCGCTACAAGGCGATGGTGCCGCAGGTGGTCGCGCCGCTGCGGCTGAAGGGCCGCGTCCATGCCGACGAGGCGCGCGTGGCGCGCACGCATACCAAGAAGAAGCTGAAATTCACCCTGCCCGGCCCGATGACCATCATCGACACCATCGCCGATCGCTACTATGGCGACCGCGTCAAGATGGCCTTTGCCTTCGCCGAGCTGCTCAACGAGGAAGCCAAGGCGCTCCAGGCCGACGGCGTCGATCTCGTGCAGTTCGACGAGCCCGCCTTCAACGTCTACATGGACGAGGTCAACGATTGGGGCATCAACGCGCTGGAGCGCGCCGCGCAAGGGCTCACCTGCGCCACCGCCGTGCACATCTGCTACGGCTACGGCATCAAGGCCAACACCGACTGGAAGGAGACGCTTGGCGCGCAATGGCGGCAGTATGAGCAGATCTTTCCGGCGATCGATGCGAGCCCGATCCAGCAGGTCGCGATCGAGTGCCGCAATTCGAAGGTGCCGCTCGATCTGCTCGCGCTCCTGAAGACCAAGATCGTGCAGGCCGGCGTCATCGACGTCGCCAGCGACACGGTGGAAACCGCCGAGGACGTCGTCAAGGTGATCGATGCGGTGTCGAAATTCGTACCCAAGAGCAACATCATCGCCACCACCAATTGCGGCATGGCGCCGATGCGGCGCGAGATCGCCGAAGCCAAGCTGATGGCGCTCGGCGCCGGCGCCGCGCTGGCGCGGGAGAAGCTGGGGTGATGGCGGTGATCCCTCGGGTGATCATGGTCGCGACACTCGTCGCGGCCGCGGCGTCGGCGCGCGCGGAGGATCGCTCCGTGCTGCTGAGTTGCAAGGCGATGGTGGAGCGTGCATCGAAGGATGCCAATGCCGCGACCGAAGCCGAGCTGACCCGCTGCCGCCAAATCATCCGCGAATGGGCCCTGCGCGATGCGCGGACGACGGTGGATCAAGAAGGAAAACCGCTGCGCTAGCTGCGCGCGGTCGGATGCAGCGCCGGCTGATATCCGGCGATGATCGCGCGCAGCGTCGAGGGTGGCGTCAGCAACATCGGATCATCGGGGGCGTCGGCATGCGCGGTGTAGCCGGCGAACGACCACAACAGCGTCCTGCCCTGCACGACCAGAAAACTCTCGTCGCCCTGCTGCAACATCGCGCCGTTGGGCAATTCTGCCAACGGCATCGGCAGCGCGTGCAGCCGCTTCTTGGCGCGATCGAGGCGCTCGCGATGCAGCACGGCATCCATCGCCTTCGCACTGACGTCGCTCACACCGTTGCCTTTCTCCCACGCCGCGCGAAAGCGCTTGGCATCGTCGCGGCGGCAGAAGAAGCAGGGCCGGTGACCGGCCGCAAACGCGGTGGCTTCGTCGAGGAAGAACAGCTCGGTCCAGCTTCGGCGCGCCATCACCGGGCGCCGCCATCCGCGGAATTCGCACAGGCAGGTGATCCAGGCCGGCGATGACCAGCGCTTTTTCAGCAGGGTCTTGGTCGCGGGATCGTGGATGATGCCGCGATTGCCGGTGAACATGCCGCGATGTGGCGTGGCAATGATCTCGCCGGTGGGCGTGACGCGGTTTTGCAGGGGCATGGAGCCTCCGCCCATCATTGCGAGCGAAGCGAAGCAATCCAGACTATTTCCGCGGACACATTTCTGGATTGCTTCGCTTCGCTCGCAATGACGAACACCGTCACGCAGCCCCGTCGCGGAGCGGCGGGTGGTAGGACAGCGCGGTGTCCCAGGGGAAGAAGATCCAGGTGTCCTGCGACACTTCGGTGATGAAGGTGTCGACCAGCGGACGGCCCTTCGGCTTGGCGTAGACGGTGGCGAAATGCGCGTCCGGCAGCATCTCGCGCACCATTCTACCGGTCTTGCCGGTGTCGACGAGGTCGTCGACGATCAGCAGCCCCTTGCCGGTGCCGCCGCCGAGCTTCATCGCCTGCTCGGAAATGCCCTTGAGGACCTGGAGCTCACCCTGCTTGTTGTGGTCGTAGCTGGCGATACAGACCGTGTCGATCACACGCACCCCGAGCTCGCGCGCCACGATCGCGGCCGGCACCAGCCCGCCGCGCGTGATCGCGATCACCGCGTGAAACGGGCCGACCTCGTTGAGGCGCCAGGTCAGCGCCCGGCAATCCCGGTGGAACTGGTCCCAGGACACCGGAAAGGCCTTGCCGGCCCGCTCCTGCGCGCTCAATTCCGGTGCTTCACCGCCCATCGTCCTCTCCTGCCAATCATCGTCCGGCAACTTTCCTAGCTACCGGGTGATGTTCAAGCCCGCCAGCATTTCTTTCACCGCCGCCATCGCTGCTGCCAGCTTCTCCGGGTCGCGCGAGCGCACCACCAGATTGGTGTTGGGCTTCTGCTCCTCGTCGGTGAAGGGATAGCTGCCGATGATCGTGTCCGGGTGAGCCGCCGCAATCGCCCGCAGCGGGCCGCCGATGTCGCCTTCCCGCGCATTGGCGCGAACCGATTCGGACAGCATGCGCACGCCCGATTTCAGCTTGGGCGCGACGATGTCCATCATCGCCTGCATGATCGAGGGCACGCCGGCCATGACGATGACATTGCCGATCTTGAAGCCGGGCGCGAGGATGGTCGCGCTCTGGATCAGCTCGGCGCCGTCGGGGATGCGGGCCATGCGCAGGCGCGCCTCGTTGAGGTCCTGCTCGCTCCAGCGCTCCCTAAAACGGGCAACCACCTCGGGGTGGTGATCGATGCCAACTCCGAACGCCTTGGCGACGGCGTCGGCGGTGATGTCGTCATGGGTCGGCCCGATGCCGCCGGTGGTGAAGACATAGGTGTAGCGATGCCGCAGTGCATCCAACGCTGCGATGATGTCGGCCTCGTCGTCGGAGACGACCCGGACTTCCTTTAGGTCGATGCCGATATTGGTGAGGTATTCGGCGATGAAGCCGATGTTCTTGTCCTTGGTCCGGCCGGACAGGATTTCATCCCCGATGACCAGAATGCCCGCCGTAACGATCTCGCTCATGCCTTAAGTCCCTCACCTCTGTCCCGACTTTGCCGAGGTAACGCGTTGAAGTCACGCGGTTTTGCTGCCGAAATAAGCAGTCCTCAGCCATTTTTTCAGGCAAGCTGCCGGCCATCCCCGGTAAATCCTGCCAGTCCATGCTTATCGCGCTGGCCCGGCCCTTGCTACCACATGAAAGTCATGCACTCTTGCCGCATGGCCACAGGACGTTGCGGTCTGCACCTGGACCTCTCGGCCTGTCCATTGGCGCAACGCCTTGCGGAGACAAGTCGGGATCTATGGCAGTCGCGTTTGATGAAATGAATATTCCCGGCGGGGACCTTCGCCCCGCCTATCAGGAGCTGGCGCGCTGGCTCAAGGAGACGCCTCCCGAGGCGCTCGAATATCGCCGCCAGGAAGCCGAGCTGCTGTTTCGCCGGATCGGCATCACCTTCGCGGTCTACGGCGATTCCGAGTCCACCGAGCGCCTGATCCCGTTCGACGTGATCCCCCGGATCATGTCCGGCAAGGAATGGGCGCTGCTCGAAAAGGGGCTCAAGCAGCGCGTCAAGGCGCTGAACATGTTCCTGCGCGACGTCTATCACGGCCGCGACATCCTCCGCGCCGAGGTCGTGCCCGACGACCTGATCTTCCAGAACCCGGTGTTCCGGCCAGAGATGAACGGCCAGCAGGTGCCGCACGACGTCTACGTGCACATCGCCGGCATCGACATCATCCGGGTCGACGCCGACGACTTCATCGTGCTCGAGGACAACGCCCGCACCCCGTCGGGCGTGTCCTATATGCTGGAAAACCGCGAGATCATGATGCGGCTGTTTCCGGATCTGTTCGCCCGCCACAAGGTGGCGCCGGTCGAGCGCTATCCGGACGAGCTGCTTGCGGCCTTACGTTCGGTCGCGCCGCACAGCGCCTCCAGCGAGCCGACAGTCGCCCTGCTCACGCCGGGCGTCTACAACTCCGCCTATTACGAGCACTCCTTCCTCGCCGACAAGCTCGGCATCGAGTTGGTCGAGGGCCGCGACCTCATCGTCAAGAACAACGAAGTGTTCATGCGGACGACGGAAGGGGTGAAACGGGTCGACGTGATCTATCGCCGCCTCGACGACGACTTCCTCGATCCCCTCACCTTCCGTCCCGACTCGGCGCTGGGCGTGCCCGGGCTGATGTCGGCCTATGCCGCCGGCAACATCACGCTCGCCAACGCCGTCGGCACCGGCATCGCCGACGACAAGGCGATCTACTCCTATATGCCGGAAATCGTGAAATTCTACCTCGGCGAGGAGCCGATCCTGAAGAACGTGCAGACCTGGCGCTGCCGCGAACCGAAGGATCTGGCCTATGTGCTCGACCATCTCGGCGATCTCGTCGTCAAGGAAGTGCACGGCTCCGGCGGTTACGGCATGCTGATCGGCCCCGCCGCAACCAAGGCGACGATCGAGGCGTTCCGCGAAAAGCTCAAGCGCGAGCCGGAAGGTTTCATCGCCCAGCCGACGCTGGCGCTCTCGACCTGTCCGACCTGCACGGCGTCAGGCCTTGCGCCGCGCCACGTCGATCTTCGCCCCTTCGTGCTCACCGGTAGCAAGACCACGACGATCGTGCCGGGCGGATTGACCCGTGTCGCGCTGAAGGAAGGCTCCCTGGTGGTGAATTCGAGCCAGGGCGGCGGCACCAAAGACACCTGGATTCTGGACGAGTAGAGAGATGCTGTCGCGTACCGCCGAAAACCTCTACTGGCTCGCCCGCTACGTCGAACGGGCCGAGTATCTCGCACGCACCATCGATGCGACGCTGCGCGTCACCGCGCTTCCCGCCGCCTATATCGGCAAGACCAACGAATGGGACTCGGCGCTGCTCACCGCGGGCGTCGCCAGCAGCTTCTATCAGACCTATGAGGAAGCCAACGAACGCAACGTCGTCGACTATCTCTCCTTCTCGGCCGATAACCCCTCCTCGATCCGCAACTGCATCGAGGCGGCGCGGCTGAACTCGCGCTCGGTGCGCACCGCGCTCACCAGCGAGATGTGGGACACCATCAACTCGGCCTGGATCGAATTGCAGGAGGTCTGGAGCAAGGGGACATCCACGCGCGAGGACCTCGCAAAATTCCTGCGCTTCGTGCAGGAGACCTCGCTGCGCTTCGACGGCTCGGCCTACCGGACCATGCTGCGCAACGACGCCTATTGGTTCTCGCGGCTCGGCCTGCATCTGGAGCGCGCCGACAACACCGCGCGCATCCTCGACGTCAAGTATCATGTGCTGCTGCCCGAGGAAGAGCATGTCGGCGGGCCGCTCGACTTCTACCAGTGGAGCTCGATCCTGCGCTCGGTCTCGGCGCTCACGGCCTATCACTGGGTTTATCGCGAGACGCTGAAACCCTGGCTGGTCGCCGATCTCCTGATCCTCAACGGCACGCTGCCGCGCTCGCTGGCGAGCTGCTACGAGAATCTCACGCGCAATCTCGACCAGATCGGCGTCGCCTATGGCCGCCAGGGCCCGGCCCAGCGCCACGCCCGCGGCATCCGCAACCGGCTCGAACACAGCAATATGAACGACATTTTCCAGCATGGCGTGCATGAATTCATTCAGGAATTCATCGCGGACAATTCCAGGCTGGGCGAAATCATCACGAAGCAGTATTTGATCTGAGACACGCGGTCGTTCCGAGGCGCGCGCCGCGCGAACCCGGAACGACGGAATCAAAACACCATGCGCCTGCGAATCCAGCACACCACGACCTACCGCTACGAGCCGCCGGCCACCAGCGTGATCCAGATCCTGCGCATGACGCCAGGCAGCCATGACGGGCAATATGTGGCTGAGTGGCAGATCGACGTCTCCACCGACACCAAGCTCGACACCCATGAGGACGCCTTCGGCAACGTCACCCATGTGCTGTCCTGCGGCCCCGTCGCCGACATCAAGATCACCGCCGAAGGCCTGATCGAGACCCACGACACCGGTGGCGTGCTGCGCGGTGCCGACGAGCGTTTTCCCGCCGGCATGTTCCTGCGCGCCACCGACCTCACCACCGTCAATCCCGCGATGATGGCCGTTGCACGTCAGCTGCGCAGCGAGGCCGAGAACGACACGCTCGGCTTCCTACACACGCTGATGAGCGAGATCAGCGACCACATGACCTTCGACGAGGACCCGACCAACAGCGGCACGTCGGCGGCAGAGGCGTTCACGCTCAAGCGCGGCGTCTGCCAGGACTACGCGCATATCTTCATCGCCTGCGCCCGCACCGGCGGCGTGCCGGCGCGCTTCGTCTCCGGCCATTTCCTGCGCTCCGACGGCACGGTGCACCAGGACGCCGGCCATGCCTGGGCCGAAGCTTACGTGCCTGATCTCGGCTGGGTCGGCTTCGATCCCGCCAACTCCATCTGCGCCACCGATGCCCATGTCCGCGTCGCGATCGGACTCGACTATCTCGGCGCGGCCCCGGTGCGCGGCACCCGTTACGGCGGCGGCGCGGAGACGCTGACGGTTGCGGTCAAGGTCGACCAGGCCGGCCGCGGCGGGCAATCGCAGTCGCAATCCCAGCGGCAGAGCTAGCGTTACAGCCGTAGCCGACGACCGCCGCGCTGAAACCGCGCCGTAGCGCCGTCTCGTCAACCTCTCTCTTGCGATCCGTCTCCGCAACAGAGGTTGAGACCAATGCGGCTTCAAGAAAAAATCAGCAATCGTTCGCTGCCACTGCGTGATCCCCTCGAGGAGATTTTCGCGGGTATCAAGGAATTGGCTCCGGAGATCCAGGCCCGCGCCGCCGAGATCGAATCCGCGCGCCGCGTGCCGCCCGACCTTGTGGCGCGGCTGAGATATATCGGGCTATTTCGCATGTTCGTGCCGCGAAGCCATGGCGGGCTGGAGCTCGATTTTCCCGATGGCGTGGAGGTCATGAAGGCGATGACCCGCCTTGACGGCTCGATGGGCTGGATCTCGATCGTGGCCGGCGTCGGCAGCCTGATCGCTGCCGCGGTCCGCCCTGAATTGTACCAGCAGATCTATCAGTCCGGCCCGGACGTGGCGATTTGCGGCTCATCCCAGCCGGGAGGAACGGCAGAGCGTGTGGCGGACGGCTATCGCGTCAGGGGACGCTGGCCCTTCGCGAGCGGTTGCACGCATGCCGACTGGATGGGCGCCTTCTGCATTATCACCGAAAATGGCGAGCCGGTGCCCGGTCCGCAGGGCAAGCCTCAGATTTGCGCCGTCGTACTCCCGGCACGCGAGTGGGAGATCGAGGATACATGGTCCGCGGCGGGCCTCAAGGGCACCGGCAGCCATCACATCACACTGCAGGAACGGGTGGTTCCCGAGACCCACTTCTTCGATATCGATGCTGCTCCGCGCACGCCGGGTCCGCTCTATCAGGCATTGCGGCACTTGCCGCCAATCGTGCACGGGGCATTGTCGGTGGGCCTCGCCGAGGGCGCCGTCGATGACCTGCTCGCGCTCGCCCATACGGGAAGGCAGCAATTATATGCGGCGACACCGATGCGGGAGTCCGAGACGTTCCAGTACGAGCTCGGCCGGATTTCCGCCGATCTGGCGGCTGCGCAGGCCTATCACGAGACCCAGGTCGCCCATCACTGGCGCCGCGCGCTGGCCGGCACGCTGAATGACGAAGACCTCATGATCGAGGGCGCCCGTTCCGCGGTCTGGCTCGCCACGACCTGCGTCGGCATCGCCGATGCCTGTTTCCGTCTGGCCGGCAGCAGCGCGGTCTACGACAGCTCGCCGCTGCAGCGGCGGCTGCGCGACCTCCACGTCGGCGCCCAGCACGCCCACGCGCAGCAGCGGCATTATGTCGACGTCGGCAAACTCGCCTTGCGCCGCTCGGCTGGGGATGCCGGCTGAGCGCGCGAGCCATGCTACACTCGCGGGATCACACCCGACCCCCGCGAGGCTCCCATGGCGACCGTAAAACTGCTTTCGGACGATGAACTCTCCAGCGAGGCGCGCGCCGTCTTCGACGATATCCGCAAGGTCAGGAAGTCGGACTTCGTCAACAATTTTTGGCGCGCGCTGGCGCACGATCCGAAAACGCTGCGGCGGACCTGGGAGAGCATCAAGGAGGTGATGGCGCCGGGCGCGCTCGATCCCAAGGTCAAGGAGATGCTCTATGTCGCGGTGTCGATCGCGCATGGCTGCAGCTACTGCATCCACTCCCACACCGCCGCCGCACGCGCCAAGGGCATGAGCGAGGCTGAATATGGCGAGCTGCTCGCCATCGTCGGCATGGCCGCGGAGACCAACCGGCTGGTCACGGCGCTGGGCGTGCCGGTCGATCAGGCGTTTCTCGTCGATGCCGCGGATTGAGGTCCCGTCCCCCGGGAATCGGGGGTTGGAGTAGTCCCCGAAATTGGCTAGTAATTTCGCGCAAACGCGTTCGGGGACTGGAAATGACCTATTGTTGCGGAATCCTGGTTCGGGACGGTCTGGTGATGATCGCCGATACCCGCACCAATGCCGGCCTCGACAACGTCTCGACCTTCCGCAAGCTGCATATCTTCACCAAGCCCGGCGACCGTATCATGGCGATCGCCAGCGCCGGCAACCTCGCCATCAGCCAGTCGGTGCTCTCGACGCTGACCGAAGGCCTCGAGGACCCCAACACCGGCGAAATCGAGACGCTGATGAACGCGCCGACCATGTTCCAGGCGGCCCAGCGCATCGGCCGGGCGATCCGGGCGGTGCACGCGACCGAAGGACCGGCGCTGAAATCCGAGGACGTGTCGTTCGACGTCTCCTTCCTGTTCGGCGGCCAGATCAAGGGCGCGCGGATGCGCCTGTTCATGGTCTACACCGCCGGCAATTTCATCGAGTGCACCACCGACACGCCCTACCTGCAGATCGGCGAGCACAAATACGGCAAGCCGGTGCTCGACCGCGCCATGCATTACGACGTCGAGCTCTACGAGGCGCTGAAGACCGGGCTGATCTCGATGGACTCGACTATGCGCTCCAACCTTGGCGTCGGCCTTCCGATCGACGTGCTGGTGGTGCGCGCGGATGCCTGCGATGCCGATCTCAACCACCGCATCGAGGCGGGCGAGCCCTATTTCCACGATCTGCGCTCGCGCTGGTCGGCGGC
>NZ_JACOFR010000003.1 GCF_019455385.1 Bradyrhizobium sp. BR 10289 | reverse complement strand
GGACCGTGCGTACGGCAAAACCGTGTGGTCCTGGCCGTCGTTGCTACGGTCAAGCCCTTCGCGGAGGTGTGCGCGAGCCCAACCGGGCGGACGGCATCGTCAATTCGCGGGGCGAGGGAGGCCAGAAGGAAAGGTCGGCTCCCGGGAGAGCACGGCATAAGCCGTCCGACCATCGCGCAGGGAAGGCCGAGTGTTCGGCTACACCTGTATGCTGCTGTGCGGTCTCTTTGCGCTACACTTTCGCGCAGCGGACCGCGGGTGCCAGTCGGCACCCGGTCTTCCCTGCGCCCTCTCGATTTCGAGGGTGGAGCGACCAGGCAAAGCTCGGGCGAAATGCGCCACGAGAACGAGAAGGTGTGTCTGCGGGGGCTGTGTGCGTTTGAGGATGGCAATGCTGCCCCTCGCCATCCCTATAATGTCTCCAACAACTCGTCGGCTGTCCTGATGTCTGCCGTCTCGGCCCCCGCGGCAAAGCCTTCGCGCGATGATCGAAGCAATTGCGCAGCCTCCTCGCGCCGGCCGCGCGCAGCAAGGAGTTGCGCCAGATCGATCGCGGCGCGCAGCTCCCAGGCCTTTGCGCCTTTGCGGCGGCTCAAATCCAGGGACTGCACGAACTGCGCCTCTGCCTGTTCGGATTGCGGCGCCGGCAGCGACAACAGAACTCTCCCCTTCATCCGCAGCAGCTCGGGCATGTACAAATGATCGCCGCCTTGCTGGACGAGGCGGATGGCGTCGCCGACCAGGCGCGCGCTCTGCTCGGACTCTCCGAGCGCCAGAAGGCCGTGAACCAGCGCGATATTGAACGTCGTAGTGAGCAGCTCGTAGCCGGACTCGTGGAGTTCGCGCAGGCAGCTGCGTATCGTCTCGATCCCGCCCGCAGCATTGCCGCGCCGGATCGCCAGCTCGCCTTTGACGCCGCGGCCGACCGCGAGATACGGGCCCATCGAATGCGATTCGGCATGTGCGATGAAGCGGTCGATGTTGGCTTCCGCATCGTCGAGATCTCCGCTCCAGAGGTCGATCGAGACCGCCCAGATCAGCGCGATGCAGAGCGTGATCGGATGGTCCATCTGCGCGGCGTCCGCGACCGTCTGCAGCGCGAGCTGCCGCGCATCCGCGGGCCGGCCCTGGAGCCAGAGCTCGCGCGCAAGCGAAATGCCGGCGCGGTTGCGATGGTCGAAGCCGTAGACCGTGCTGATCCGCTCCGTGCCCGGCCCGTGCCAGGCGGCCGTCAGCATCTTCAGCGCGTCACGATGCTCCCCGGCCAGATGCAGGGACACACCCAGCAGTGAATGAGCGAGCGCGATCGAGGCGGCATCACCGAGTGTTCCCGCGACTGCGAGGCTCTGCTGCGCATAGCCGAGCGCGGCGTCGAACTGCCCCAGCCGCTCGTGGAAGATATGCATGCGGCCGAGCAGCTGAAGCTGGTTCGGCGCGTCGCCGCGCGCCTCCGCAATCGCAAGGCTCCGGCGCAGCGCGGCAAGCGCCGCCTCGCTGCCGCCGCGCGTGAACATCAAGGTCAGTCCGAGGGCGGCCTGGATGTGCATCTCCTCGGCGCTGCCGCGCGCCGATGGATCGATTGCAAGCAGCGCGCGTTCCGACCGGCGCCGGCATTCGGTCAGCAGCGACATCGCAAGGAAGATCGGCGCCGCAGCAGCAGTCAGCGCAATGCCGATGTCGGCATTGCCGTTCGGGCCAAAGCACCAGTCGAGCGCGGCGCGCACATTGTGGAGGGCGGAGAAGTGGATCGCGCGTTCGTCCGGGCTCGGCACCGTCGCCCATGTCGTGCCGGCCTGCTCCAGCCATCGTTGGTAATACGCGGCGTGCCGGGCGGCGAGCGCTGCGTCGCCAGGCTCGATCCCCAGCAGATAGGCGCGCGTCGTGTCGAGCAGCCGGTAGCGCATCATGGCGCCGACGGGGCGCGGCGCGACCATCGACTTGGCGACGAGACTGTCGATGGCGTCGAACAGGCGGGCGCGGTCGACATGTTCATCCGGCACGATCTCGAGCGCGGCGTCGATGGTGAAATGGCCGGCGAAGACCGCAAGGCGGCGCAGCACGAGGCGTTCAGTGTCGGACAAGAGGCTGAAGCTCCAGTCCAGCGTCGCCTGCAACGTCTTCTGCCGCGGCGGCGCGGTGCGCTGACCCTGCCAGAGCAGATTGAGCCGTTCGTCGAGCAGCGCCGCGGTCTGCTCCAGGCCATAGGCTTCGACCCGGCCCGCGGCGAGTTCGATCGCCAGGGCCATGCCGTCGAGCCTGCGGCAGATACCCGCGACGATCGCGGCATTGCGATCGTCGAGAGCGATCTCGGCGCCGCCGGCCGCGGCACGTTCGAGGAAGAGCTGAAGCGCGGGATAGGTCTGTGCGGCAGCCGCCGTCAGTGCGGCATTGTCGGGTGGCACGGCGAGCGGCGCGAGGCGATGGACCTGCTCGCCCTCGACGCGCAGCGCCTCGCGGCTGGTGGCGAGGATATGGACATGCGGCGCGGCATGAAAGATCTCCGCCGCCAGCGGTGCGGCCGCGGTGATCACGTGCTCGCAATTGTCGAGGATCAGCAGCATCCGCTTGTCGCGGAGATGAGCGAGCAGCGCGGGCAGCGGATCGTCCGTCTGCGCCGGCAGGCCCAGCATCAGCAGGATCGATGTGAGCACGAGGTCGGGATCGCTCAAGGCGGCAAGGTCGACAAAGTGCGCGGCCTCGGAAAATGTTTCGAGCAGATCGTGAGCGATCGCCACCGCGACTGCGGTCTTGCCGACGCCGCCGGGGCCGACGATCGTGACGAAGCGCGAGGTGATGAGCCTGTCCGAAACAGCGGGGATCGCATCGTCGCGGCCGACCATCCGTTGCAACCGGCTCGGCAGTTTGACAGGCTGCAGCTCCGCCCGCGATGTTGGACGGCGTTCGGCTGCAATCTGCGCACGCGAGATCGGCGCCACAAAACAGTAGCCGCGCCCCGACAGCGTGGTGATGTAGCGGGCCCCGTCCTTGCCGTCGCCGAGGGCTTTACGAAGCGCTGCGACGTGAAAACGCAGATTGGCCTCCTCAACGGTGAGGCCGGGCCACACCAGCGCCATCAGATCCCATTTGCTGACGACCTCGTTCGGCCGCGACATCAGCGCGATCAGCGTGTCGAAGGCCTTTGCGCCGAGCGGCAGCGCAACCCCCTCGCGTGTCACGAGCCGCTCGTGCGGCGTCACGGTAAATGGCCCGAACGACAGGGTTCCCGTCGCGGTGCTCGCCGGCTCAGTCATGGCGGAATCCTGGTCCTTTCGAACGGACCGGATAGCAGATGCTCGCGATCCGGCAAGGGTGCTGCCGTATCGGGATCAGACCACGGATGCAGGCCTCGTGAGGAGTTGCAAGCCGGGTCCTTACAACATCTCACAAGTCCAAACGGGCGTCTTCCGGCCGCCGCTGATAGTCAGTTGCGCGACGGCAAGGAGACTTTCATGACGCAAACGGCAAAACTGCTCTACACGGCCAGGACCCACACCAGCGGCGGGCGACAGGATGGCGCATCGCGCAGCTCCGATGGCCGCCTCGATGTCAAATTGTCGCCGCCGGGCGGTGCGGGCCTCGGCACCAACCCCGAGCAATTGTTTGCAGCCGGCTGGTCGGCTTGCTTCGAGGGCGCCATGGAGAAGGCGGCTCGCACGCGGAAAATCGTGCTTCCGAGAAAAAGTGCGATCGATGCGGAAATCGATCTCGTGCTCGACGAGGGCACTTATTCGCTTCGAGCCCGTCTCAATGTCAGCCTGCCGGGCCTCGACCCCGAGATCGCACGCGGCATCATCGATGATGCACATCAGACCTGTCCCTATTCCAAGGCCGTTCGCGGCAACATCGAGGTCACGGTCGCGCTGGCCTGACGCAGCATCGTCAATCATCAACAAGGTAGCCACATCATGAAGCAGATCATCGACCAGCACCGCCGCAAGTTTTTTGGCGTCGCCGCAGGAACCGTTGCCGTCGGTCTCGGCGTCGCAGGTCTCGTGCGCGCCCAGACCGACGCGCCCCAATCGTCCGCATCGAACGCATCCTTCGGGCCGATCAAGCAGATCGACGCCGGCGTTCTCAATGTCGGCTATGCCGAGGCAGGTCCCGCGAACGGTCCCGTCGCGATCCTGCTGCACGGCTGGCCCTACGATATTCACGCTTTCGTCGACGTCGCACCGATCCTGGCCAAGGCCGGCTATCGCGTGATCATCCCATATTTGCGCGGCTACGGCTCGACGCAGTTCCTCTCCAGCGAGACGCCGCGCAACGGCGAGCCCGCCGCGCTGGCCGTCGACATCATCGCGCTGATGGACAAGCTCGACATCAAGAAGGCCGTTATCGCCGGCTTCGACTGGGGCGCGCGTACCGCCGACATCATCGCCGCGCTGTGGCCGGAACGCTGCCGCGCGCTGGTGTCGGTCAGCGGCTATCTGATCTCCAGCCAGGCGGCCGGCAACGCACCGCTGCCGCCGGCGGCCGAACTGCAATGGTGGTACCAGTTCTATTTCGCGACGGAGCGCGGCCGCGCCGGCTACGAGAAGTATACGCATGATTTCGCGAAACTGATCTGGAAGCTGGCTTCGCCGCAATGGAAGTTCGACGACGCCACCTTCAACCGAAGCGCGGCGGCGCTGGACAACAAGGATCATGTCGCAATCTCCATCCATAATTATCGCTGGCGGCTCGGCCTCGCCCAGGGCGAGGCGAAATACGAGGAGATCGAGAAGAAGCTCGCGGCGGCGCCGGTGATCAGCGTGCCGACGATCACGATGGAAGGCGACGCCAACGGCGCGCCGCATCCCGATCCCGGCGCCTATGCCAAGAAGTTCTCAGGTCGGTACGACTTCCGCCTGATCACCGGCGGCATTGGCCACAATCTGCCGCAGGAAGCGCCACAGGCCTTTGCCAAAGCCGTCATCGACGCCGAGGGCGGCGCCTGAGGATTTTGCTTGAAGCCTCGGTCCAGCACGGCTGGGCCGAGGATCGTTCGTTGCTCCAGCTTGGTGAAGGTCATGACGCCGACTGAACCTGAAAAGAAGAAATCCGCATTCACCACGGCCATCCTGCTCGCCGCGGCGCTGATCGTCGTTCTCCTGACGTGCGTGCCGTATCTGGTCTCGATCGCGCTTGCCGAAGGGCCGGCCCAAGCCAGCACAGCGGATGCGTCGCCGATCTTCGGCGTCACCATTCCCGCCGGCTACAAGCAATGGGAGCTGATCGCGCCAGCCGAAGAGGCTGCGCCGCTCGACGAACTGCGCGCTGTGGTCGGCAACCAGATCGCCATCGATGCTTATCAAGCCGGCAAGCTTCCGTTCCCGGACGGCACCATTCTGGTCAAGCGTGCCTGGAAGCGAAAGCAGTCACCGGAATTCGCCTCCGCGACGGTTCCGGGCGCCGCGACGACCGTGCAGGTGATGGTCAAGGATTCCAGAAAGTATGCCTCGACCGGCGGCTGGGGCTTCGGCCGCTTCATCAACGGCAAACCGGTCGACGAGGCCCAGCATCGCACCTGCTGGGGTTGTCACGAAGCCCGCGCCAAAAGCCGCGATTATGTTTTCACCAGGCCCGCGCCTTGAGACCTTACGGAGACTGACATGAAGACCTGGTTCATCAGTGGCAGCTCGCGTGGGCTCGGCCGTGCCATCACGGAGGCGGCGCTTGCGGCGGGAGATCGCGTGGTTGCCACGGCTCGGGAGCTCCAGTCGCTCAAATCGCTGGGTGAACGCTTCGGTGAGAGATTGCGGCTCGCAAAGCTCGATGTCACCGATGAGGCTGCCGCGCAAGCGGCCGTTGACCTCGCCGTCACGGCGTTCGGCGGCCTCGATGTGGTCGTGAACAACGCCGGCTACGGCGACCTCGGATCGGTCGAGGACACGAGCCTGGACTTGTTCCGGCGCCAGATCGAGGCCAACCTGATCGGCACCATCATCGTCACCAAGGCGGCTATTCCCGTGCTGCGCCGGCAGCGACGCGGGCACATTATGCAGATCTCCTCCGTCGGTGGACGGATCGGCGCGCCCGCACGCGCGGCCTATTCGGCTGCGAAGTGGGGGATCGAAGGCTTCTCGGAGTCGCTGGCACGGGAGATGGCGCTGATCGGGATGAACGTCACGATCGTCGAGCCCGGCGGCTTCCGGACGGGCTTCGCGCAGGCTGCGCATGCGACGGACGAGGGCAGGCCGGAATATGACGCGGTCGTCGGTGCCGCCGTGAGGATGCAGCGTGACTATGATGGCCGCCAGCCCGGTGATCCCGCGAAGGCTGCTGCCGTGGTCCTCGAGCTCGCGAACATGGAGCGTCCCCCTCTGCGGATCGCGCTCGGCAGCGATGCCGTGAACGCCATCGCGGCGGCGGACCGGCGACGTCTCGAAGAGCTCGAGAGGTGGCGAGCGCTCAGCATCTCCACGGACTTCGGAGCGTAGCCGTCCTATTCCGCCGCAACCATCTGCTGCGTGCGCCACTGTCCGAGCAGGGCGCGCAGCGAGGCCGGCTTCACCGGCTTGTTGAGCACCGCGATTTTTTCGTCACGCGCGGCCACTTGCACGGCGGGGCTGCGATCGGCGGTGATCAGGATCGCCGGGATCGAATCGCCGAAGCGGCGGCGGATCTCGCGGATCGCGGCGACGCCGTTGCCGCGGTCGAGATGATAATCGACCAGGAGGCCGGTGACCCTGCGGCCTGCCGCCTCGATCGCGGCGATCGCGCCCTCGGGGTCGGCGACCGCGATCACCTCGGCGTCCCACGCCTTCAGCAGCGTGCGCATGCCGTCGAGGATCGCCGCATCGTTCTCGATGCAGACGATCAGCGCGCCCGCGATCGGCGTCCGCGCCAGCGGCGTCGCGCTGGTGACGGCGGCGGTGAGGGTGATCGCCTTCGCCGTCGGCACCGTGACCGAGAACACGGAGCCGCGGCTCGCATTGGCATCGATGGCGATGCCGTGGTTGAGCACGCGCGCCAGACGCTCGACGATGGAGAGGCCAAGGCCGAGGCCGCGCGCGATCCGCGCGCCCTGCTCGAGCCGGTGGAATTCCTTGAAGATCTCGCCGCGCTTGACCGGCGGGATGCCGACGCCGGTGTCGTAGACGCAGATCTTGAGCGAAGGGCCCTGGCGGCGGCAGCCGACCAGCACGCGGCCGCGCGGGGTGTATTTGATCGCGTTGGAGATCAGATTCTGCAGCAGGCGCCGCAGCAGCAGGCGGTCGGACTCGACCGGGAGCGAGCAGGGCACGAAGGTGAGGTCGAGGCCCTTGGCGCGCGCGATCGGCGCGAACTCGATCTCCAGCGAGCGCATCAGGTCCGCCATCTTGAAGCTCGAGATCGAGGTCGCCATCGCGCCGGCGTCGAGCCGGGAGATGTCGAGCAGCGCGCCGAGGATCTCCTCGATGGCCTGCAGCGACTCGTCGATGTTCTCGACCAGCCGCGTCTCCTCGCCATTGTGCTGGCGCTCGACGAGGCTCGTGACATAGAGCCGCGCCGCGTTCAGCGGCTGTAGGATGTCGTGGCTGGCGGCCGCGAGGAAGCGCGTCTTGGAGATGCTGGCATCCTCCGCCGTGCTCTTGGCCAGCGCCAGCTCCGAGTTCAGCCGCGTCAGCTCCTCGGTGCGGTCGCGCACGCGCTTTTCCAGCGTCGCATTGGCGCGCTCCAGCGCTTCGGCCGCCTCGAATGTCGGCGTGACGTCGGTGAAGGTGATGACGAAGCCGCCGCCCGGCATGCGGTTGGTCAGGATCTCGATCACCATGTGCCGTTCCGGCAAGCGTTCGAGATAGGGCTCGCTGTCGGTGGTGTAGGCGGCCAGCCGCCGCTCCAGAAGGGCCTCGCGCTCGACCGGATCGGCGGGGTTGCTGACGTCCATGAATTCCAGGATCTCGCGCAGTGGCGTGCCGAACTGGATGAAGTGCGGGGGGACGTTGAGGAGGTCGCCGAACTGCCGGTTGGAGCAGATCAGGTGCAGGTCGGCGTCGAACACCGCGATGCCCTGGCGCACATGGTTGAGCGCGGTCTGGAGGATTTCGCGGTTGAAATGCAGCGCCGCATGGGAATCGTCGAGCAGCTTGAGCGCGGCTTTCGCGGAGACCGTGCGCTTGCGCAGCAGCAGCGACATCACGAGGCGCGAGGACGCAGCTCCGATCGAGGAGGCGATCAGGTGCTCGGCGTGCTGCAGCAGTTCGAAATCGGCGGGCGCGGCGGGCTCGAGCCGCACATTGCGCCTTGCCGAGAAGGCCTCGAACGAATGCCGGGCGCGGTCGGGCCCGAGATATTGCGCGACGGTGGCCTGGATGTCCTGCACCGTGACGGTGGTGCGCCAGCGGCGGAAGCTCGGGGCGATCGGCGCCAGCGTGTTGGGCACGAACAGGTCCGCCTGCACCAACTCGATCGACGACGGCTGTCGCGCCAGCGACAGCAACACATAGGTGAGGATGTTGAGCGACAGCGACCAGATCACGCCATGCATCAGCGGCGGCAGATCGGCGCCGAACAGCGCCTGCGGCCGCAGCGCCTCGATCCCGAACGGGCCATGCTGGAGCAGCAGGATGCCCGCCGTCGACGAGTCCATGAAGCTCGGAATAAACAGCGTGTAGAGCCAGACCGCAAAGCCGACCAGCATGCCGCCGATGGCCCCGCGCGCGGTCGCGCGTCGCCACAAAAGTCCGCCGAAGAAGCTCGGTGCGAGCTGGGCGATGGCGGCGAAGGAGAGCAGGCCGATCGCCGCGAGCTGGGTGTTGCCAAGCGCGCGATAGTAGAAATAGGCCATCACCATGATGGCGAAGATCGCAAGGCGCCGCGAGCGCAGCAGGAAGTCGCTGAAATCAGCGCCGCCAGGGCGTCCCTCCGGCCGTCGTTGCAGCACCAAGGGCACCACGAGATCGTTCGAGACCATGATCGACAGCGCGACGCATTCGACGATCACCATCGCGGTCGCCGCCGACAGCCCGCCGACGAAGACGGCGACGCTGATCAAATCCGCGCCGCCCTCCATCGGCAGTGCCAGCACATACATGTCGGGATCGGCGGCACCGAACGGGAAGCTGACGAGGCCGGCGAGCGCGATCGGAATCACGAACACATTGATGGCGACGAGATAGAGCGGGAACAGCCAGCGCGCGCGGCTGACCTCGGCGTCCGAGGAATTCTCGACGACGCTGACATGGAACTGGCGCGGCAGCAGCATGATTGCGCACAGCGACAGCAGCGTCATGGTGAGGAAGTTGCCGATCGACGGCGCGTATTCGATGGCGCGCACCGCCTCCGGCGTCTTCATCGCGCGCTCGATCAACTCATGCGGCGAGAACATCCAGAAGGTGACGAAGATGCCGGCGGTGAGGAAGGCGACCAGCTTGACGATGGATTCGGTTGCGACCGCCAGCATCAATCCGTGCTGATGCTCGGTGGCGTCGGTCTGCCTTGTGCCGAACAGCACGGCGAAGGCCGCCATCGCCAGCGTCACCATCAGCGCCATGTCGCCGACGATCGGGATGTGGGAGAAGGCCTGGTCCTCGCTCAGGATGGTCGCGAGCGAGGAGGCGACGGCTTTGAGCTGGAGCGCGATATAGGGCACCGAGCCGATGATCGCGATCAGCGCCACGGTTGCCGCCACCGCCTGGCTCTTGCCGTAGCGCGCGCCGATGAAGTCGGCGATCGAGGTGATGTTGTGGGCCTTGGCAAGCTGGATCACCCGGCGCAAGACACCGGCACCGAGGCCGATCATCAGGATCGGGCCGACATAGATCGCCAGGAAGTCGGTCGAGGTCCGCGTCGCAAAGCCGACCGAGCCGAAGAAGGTCCAGGAGGTGCAGTAGATCGCCAGCGACAGCGGATAGATCAGCCCGGACGCGCGGCCGGCCTGGGCCAGTGAGCGGCGGTCGCCATGGCTCGCCACCAGGAACAGGAAGCCGATATAGCCGAAGGCGGCGGCGATCACGCCCCAATCGTGCAGCATGGCGAGCGTGCTTCTCCCTGGGCGCTGGCGGCGCCGGGCCTCATTTTCCGAGCAAATCTAGCGCGTTGGACGAGAGGACGCGACAGCGAAATGCCGTACGGGAGCGGGAACTGGGGTTGTCGTTAAGGTGCAGGATGAGCTGCCCGCTCTCCCTCTCCCCGCAAGCGGGAAGAGGCGAAGAAAACCTACTCCGCCGCCAGCGACTTCTCGCGCAGCGGCAGGCCGAGCCGGTCCCACACTTGCAGCAGGGCTTCAGCGAGCTGATCGATCAGGCCGTCGTCGTGATAGGGCGAGGGAGTGATGCGCAGGCGCTCGGTACCCTTGGCCACCGTCGGATAGTTGATCGGCTGGATGTAGATGCCGTGCTCTTCGAGCAGCAGGTCGGAGGCCTGCTTGCACTTCTCGGCATCGCCGATGAACAGCGGCACGATGTGGGTGTCGCTCGACATCACCGGAAGGCCCGCGGCGTTGAGGATCGCCTTGACGCGTGCTGCACGGTCCTGGTGGCGCTCGCGCTCCCAGCTCGAGGTCTTCAGGTGCTTGATCGCGGCGGTCGCGGCCGAGCAGATCGCCGGCGGCAGCGCGGTGGTGAAGATGAAGCCCGGCGCGTAGGAGCGCACGGCGTCGATGATCTGGCCGTTGGCGGCGATGTAGCCGCCGAGGCAGCCGAACGCCTTCGCCAGCGTGCCTTCGAGAATGTCGATGCGATGCATGACGCCGTCACGCTCGGCAATGCCGCCGCCGCGCGGGCCGTACATACCGACGGCGTGGACCTCGTCGACATAGGTCATCGCGCCATATTTTTCGGCGAGATCGCAGATTTTTGCGAGCGGCGCGACGTCGCCGTCCATGGAGTAGAGGCTCTCGCAGGCGATCAGCTTCGGCCGGCTGGGACCGGCGGCCTTCAGCAGCGCTTCGAGATCGGTGAGGTCGTTGTGACGGAACACCTGGCGCTCGCAGCCGGACTGGCGAATGCCTTCGATCATCGAATTGTGGTTGAGTTCGTCCGACAGGATGAGGCAGTTCGGAATCAGCTTCGCGATGGTCGCGATGCCGGTCTGGTTCGAGACATAGCCCGAGGTGAACAGCAGCGCGGCTTCCTTGCCGTGGAGATCCGCGAGCTCGGCCTCAAGCTGCACCAGCGGATGATGCGTGCCGGCGATGTTGCGGGTGCCGCCTGCGCCGGTGCCGACGCGCGTCGCGGTCTCGACCATGGCGCCGACCACCTTGGGGTGCTGGCCCATGCCGAGGTAATCGTTGGAGCACCAGATCACGACGTCGCGCTTGCCCTTGGGCGAGTGCCAGAGCGCATGCGGGAACCGGCCGGCGATGCGTTCCAGATCGGCGAACACGCGGTAGCGCCGCTCAGTGTGGAGACGATCGAGGGCGGAATTGAAGAACTGGCTGTAATCCATCGGCGCAACCTGAGACGGAACTGACCAAAAGGGTGCATATCCTTAGAGCTTTTCCAGCTCCAATGTCTATGCGCTATCCCACATTTGGCCCTGTGGGGCGTCTGGGCAAAATGCCCTATCGTGCGAATTGAAACTTGATCCCGATCAAGTTCGCGCGAGAGGTCATGTTGCTCTGCACCATGCGTCTCCGCGCGCCTAGCCGGCCTTGGCCTTCCTGCGCGGCTCGGCGCGCGTGTCCTTGACGAGAGGCTTTAACCAATCCGAATTGCGCAAGGCATGCGCCACGCAATCATGGATGTGGGTATGCAGCACCTTGTTCGCGCCCTTGGCATCGCGCTTCAGCGCCAGCTCCTTCAGCTCGCGATGCTCGGCCGCCGCCATCTCCCCGCGGAAGACGACCGCGATCATCTGGTAGCGCAGATAGCGGTCATAGACAGCTGCATGCGCATCGAGCAGCACCTTCGAGCCGCAGGCCGCGACGAGCGCGCGATGAAACTGGAAATCGCACTGTTTCCAGCTCTCGGCGTCGGATCGCTCGCCTGACAGCAGCATCCGCTCCATTGCCGCGAGCTTGTGATGCGCGGAGACGATATGCGCCTCCCAATCGAGATCGCCGGTGGCGAACGACTTCTCGATCATGTGGCCTTCGAGCAGCTCGCGTAGCTCGGCGATCTCCTGGAATTCGGTCGCCGAGATCGGCGCCACCTCGAAGCCGCGCTGGCCTTCGGCGACGACGAACCCTTCCGAACACAGCCGGTTCAGCGTCTCGCGCAGCGTCGAGATGCTGGTGCCGTAGGCGCTGCTCATCCGCTCGAGCTTCAGCTTCTGACCGGGCGTCAGCTTGCCGAAGATCAGGTCGGTGCGGATGCGGCGGTAGGCGCTGTCGCCCACCGTCTCGGCGGTCGTGTCGGGAGAGATGTCCATGCCTCATCCTAGCGCTTTAAACCCGCGTATTGCCAAATTTCGCAACTTTATCAAGCGTTTCTTATATTACCAGACAAAATAGAAAATATAGGTTGATTTATAATACGTCATACAACACCTTCGCTCCCCAAGAACGAAGGTCATCAGGGAGGGCGCGATGCGGGTTCGGTTCAAAGGTCTGGCTTGGGTGGCGGCGGTTGGTGCGATCGCCATTGGCGTGGTGGGACCGGTTTCGGCCCAGGCCATTCAGGAGCGCACCATCCGGTGGGGGCACCTCAACAACACCGACCACCCCGTCAGCAAGGGCGTGCAAAAGTTCGCCGAGATCGTCGCGGCCAAGAGTGGCGGCAAGATCAAGGTGCGCGAATATCCGGCCAATCAGCTCGGCAGCGAGATGCAGCAGCAATCGGCGCTGCGTGCCGGTACCCAGGAGATGCAGTCGCCGGCGACGACGTCGTTGGTCGGCATCGTCAAGGATTTCGGCCTGATCGATTTCCCCTTCATCGTCTCGACGCCGCAGCAGGCCGATGCCTTGCTCGACGGTCCGCTCGGCGCGGCGCTGCTGGCAAAGCTGCCGGAGAAGGGGCTGGTCGGTCTCGCTTATTGGGATCTCGGCTTCCGCAACGTCACCAACAGCAAGCGCGCCATCACCAAGGGCGAAGACCTCGGCGGCATCAAGATCCGGGTGATCCCGAACCCCGTGTATCTGGAGACCTTCAAGGCCTTCAACGCCAACCCGGTGCCGATGAGCTTTTCGGAGCTCTACAGCGCGCTGGAGACCGGCACCGTCGACGGGCAGGAGAATCCGTTCTCGGTGATCCTGTCGAACAAGTTTTTCGAGGTGCAGAAATATCTCAGTGTCACCAACCACACTTATTCGACCAACATCATCCTGATCAGCAAGAAGTTCTGGGACGGGCTCTCGCCCGACGAGCAGAAGATCCTGCAGGACGCCGCCATCGAGGCGCGCGACTACCAGCGCAAGGTGAGCCGCGAGCAGGCCAAGGCCGCGATCGACGAGCTCAAGGCGAAGGGCATGGCGGTCAACGAGATCGCGCCCGTCGAGCTCGATCGCATGCGCGAGAAGACGAAGCCAATTGCGGAAAAGTTCTCGGCCGAATACGACCCGGCCATCGTCAAGCTGTTCAACAGCGAGCTCGATCGCGTCCACGCGCAAAAGCCCTGAGCGCCGGACACCATGAAAACGATCGTCGATGCCTATTTCTGGCTGCTCCGCGCCGTCATCGCCGTGCTGCTCGCCGCCATGGTTGTGCTGGTGTTCGGCAATGTCGTGCTGCGCTACGGCTTCAACTCCGGCATCGCGATCTCGGAGGAGCTGTCGCGCTGGCTGTTCGTCTGGATGGTGTTTCTGGGCGCGGTCATCGGCATGAAGGAGCACGCTCATCTCGGCGTCGACAGTCTCGTGAAAGTGTTGCCGCCGTTCGGCCGCAAGGTCTGTTACGGCCTCAGCCACGCGCTGATGCTCTATGCCTCCGTGCTGCTGACGGAGGGATCATGGAAGCAGACGGTGTTGAACTGGGACACGGTTGCCCCGGCCTCGGGACTCTCGGTCGGCCTGTTCTATGCCGCCGGTATCGTGTTCGGTGCCTCCTCCTGCGCGATCATCGGCCATGAGCTTTACCGGCTGATGATCGGGCAGATTGCCGACGCCGATCTCATCGCCATCAGCGAGTCCGAGGAACTTGCGCATTCTGCTGAAGCCGCGAGCGGAAAGCAGCAGGCATGACCGTCGCCGTCTTCACGTTCTCGCTGCTGGGCGCCATGGCGATCGGGATGCCGATCGCGTTCGCGCTGATCATCTGCGGCATCGCGCTGATGACGTATCTGGCGATGTTCGATTCCCAGATCATCGCGCAGAACGTCATCAACGGCGTCGATTCCTTCCCGCTGATGGCGGTGCCGTTCTTCATCCTCGCCGGCGAGGTCATGAACACCGGCGGACTGGCGCGCCGCATTCTCAATTTCGCGATCGCATTGGTCGGCCATTTCCGCGGCGGGCTCGGCTATGTCGCGATCCTGACGTCCTGCATCCTGGCATCGCTGTCGGGGTCGGCCGTCGCGGATGCCGCTGCGCTTGGCGCGCTGCTGGTGCCGATGATGGCAGCCGCCGGCCATAACCGCGCCAGCGCGGCTGGTCTCGTTGCGGCCGGCGGCATCATCGCGCCGGTGATTCCGCCCTCGATCGGTTTCGTCATCTTCGGCGTCGCCGCCAACGTCTCGATCTCGAAACTGTTCCTCGCCGGCATCGTGCCGGGCCTGCTGCTCGGCGTCGGCCTGTGCTTGGCCTGGTGGTGGGTAGTGCGCAAGGAGAACCCGGCGCGGCTGCCGCGCAAGAGTCTTGCCGAGATCTGGCGCGCGCTGATCGACGGCTTCTGGGCCCTGATGTTGCCGATGATCATCATCTTCGGCCTGCGCTTCGGCATTTTCACGCCGACGGAGGCCGCCGTCGTGGTCGCGGTCTATTCGCTTGTGGTGGCGATGGGCGTCTATCGCGAGCTCAAGCCATCGCAATTGCCGGGGCTATTGGTCTCGACGGCGCAGACCACGGCCGTCGTGATGTTCCTCGTCGCGGCGGCGCTGGTGTCGTCCTGGCTGATCACCGTCGCCGAGATCTCCGACCAGATCGTCGCGCTGGTGCAGCCGTTCGCCGGCAACAAGACCATCCTGACCCTGGTCCTGATGATCATCGTCGTGATCGTCGGCACAGCGCTCGACATGACGCCGACGATCTTGATCCTGACCCCGATCCTGATGCCTGTTGTCAAGCAGGCCGGCATCGACCCCGTCTATTTCGGCGTGCTCTTCATCATCAACAATGCGATCGGCCTGATCACGCCGCCGGTCGGCGTCGTGCTCAACGTGGTTGCCGGCGTCTCGCGCGTCTCGATGGACGACCTGATCCGCGGCGTCTGGCCGTTCATGATCGCCCAGCTTGTCGTGCTAGCCTTGCTGACGCTGTTTCCTGTTCTCGTCACCGGACCTGCAAAATGGTTCGGCGGCTAACTCCCGGAAGGACCCGACCATGAAGCGCGTGATGATCCTCAACGGTCCCAACCTCAATATGCTCGGCATCCGCGAGCCACACATCTACGGCACCACGACGCTCGACCAGGTGAATGCGAGCTGTGAGGAGATCGCCGCAAAGCTCGGGCTCAAGCTCGTCTTCCATCAGTCGAACCATGAGGGCGTGCTGGTCGATCTGATCCAGTCGGCGCGGCAGGATGCCGACGCGATCGTCATCAATCCGGCCGGGCTCTCCTTCACCTCGGTCTCGATCATGGACGCGATCAAGACGTTCGAAGGCCCGGTGCTGGAGGTCCACATCTCCAACATCCACGCCCGCGACGAATATCACCGCCACTCGAAGATCTCGTTCGTGGCGACCGGTGTGATCTGCGGGCTGGGGCCGTTTGGCTACATCGCGGCGCTGCACGCGATCGCGAATATGAAGTGAGTTGTTGCCGCGATGACGGAGCGCTCCCTCTCCCCGCAAGCGGGGCGAGCTGAAGGAAGAGCTCACGTCGTCCGGAACTGCAGCACGCCGTCCTTTGTCTCGGCCGTCAGCCGGCCCTCGACGATCATGTAGTTGACGTGGGCAACGAGCTCGCCGGCGGCAAAGCCCATCTGGTGCTCGTCGAGGACGTGCTTGTTGAAGACAACAGGCACCAGCGCGCGCGAGGTCTGCGGCACTTCGCGGCAGGCTTCCGCGATCAGGCGGCAGCGCTCCTCGTGGTGATCGGCGAGCTGCTTGATGCGGGTCTTCAGCCCGTAGAACGGCACGCCGTGGCCGGGCAGCACCAGGAGATCATAGGGCAGCGTGGTGGTGAGGCTCGCGAGCGAAGCCAGATATTCGCCGAGCGAATTCTGGTCGGGCTCGACCGCCCAGACACTGACATTCGGCGAGATCTTGCTCAGCACCTGGTCGGCGGACAGGAACAGCTTGTCGTCGGCGCAATACAGCATCACCTGGTCGAGTGCATGCCCGCCGCCGGTGATCACCTTGAAGCGGCGCGTGCCGATCACGACCTCGTCGCCATGCGAGATGCGGCGGTAGGACGGCGGCAGCACCGAGACCCGCTTGAGATAGTCCTGGCCGCGGCCGAGCAGCTTCTCGGTGAGCGACTCGTCCATGCCGTGGCGGCGGAAGAACAGCCGCTGTGCCTCGCACCGTTCCTCGGTGCCGCGGTTCTGGTGATAGACCGATTGCAGATACTCGACCTGCGACATCACCAGCGGACAGTTGAACCGCTCGACGATCCACCCCGCAAGGCCGACATGGTCGGGGTGTGAATGCGTCACGATCAGGCGCGTGATGTTGACGCCCTTCAGCGGCCCCTCGAACAGCCTGGTCCAGGCCTCGATCGTCTCCTCATTGCCGAAACCGGCATCGACCATCGCATAGCCGTCGCCGTCGGCGAGCAGATAGATGTTCACGTGGTTGAGGCGGAACGGCAGTTTCAGCCGCGCCCACAACACGCCGGGGCGGACCTCGACGACCTCGTCGGGGCCGGGATGCTGTTCCCAGGGGTAGCGCAGGGCCTCGGCCGAGGACGGCACAGTGTCGGTTTTCGCGTTCATGCTACCGGCTTAAACCTGCCGGGCGTGTGGCGCCAGCCGAAAAAGAATGCTGGCGCGCCCCCGCATAGCGGACATTCCGGGCTACGGGACGGTGCCTTACGCCGCCCGCATGTTGTTGAGGAACGCGTCGATCTCCCCGCGCAGCATGTCGGCCTCGCGGCGGAGCGCGTCCGAGGCGCCCAGCACTTCGCTCGCCGCGGCGCCGGCCTCGGCCGAAGCCGTGGAGACGCCGACGATGTTGCTCGAGACCTCGCTGGTGCCGCCGGCGGCGTGCTGGATGTTGCGGGCGATCTCGCGGGTGGCCGCGCCCTGTTCCTCGACCGCGGCAGCGATCGTCGTGGTGACGTCGTTGATCTCGCCGATGATCCGGCCGATGCCCTGGATGGCGCCGACGGCCGAGGTCGTGACCTCTTGCATGCTGGCGATCTGGGTGCGGATCTCCTCCGTCGCCTTCGCGGTCTGGCTCGCGAGGCTCTTCACTTCGGAGGCGACCACCGCAAAGCCGCGGCCGGCTTCGCCCGCGCGCGCCGCCTCGATGGTGGCGTTGAGCGCGAGCAGATTGGTCTGCGAGGCAATCGTCTGGATCAGATCGACGACGACGCTGATGCGGCTGGCGCTGTCCGCAAGGCTCTGCACCGTGGCGTCGGTAGCGCCCGCCTCGTCCACCGCCTTCTTGGCGATCGCGGCGGAGGTGACGACCTGCTTGCTGATCTCCTCGATCGAGGACGACAGCTGCTCGGTGCCCGACGACACGGTCTGCACGTTGACCGAGGTTTCCTCGGCGGCGGAAGCGACCGCGTTCACCAGCGCGTTGGACTGGTCGGCGGTGTTCGACATGCTCTGCGCGGTCGATTGCATCGAATTGGCCGATTGCGCGAGATTGTCGAGCGCATTGCGCACCGTGCCCTCGAACTCGGCGATGCGGGCTTCCATGCGCGCGGCGCGCTCGGCCTTGGCGACGCGGTCCTTGTCCTGCTCGTTCGCAAGCGCCCGGGCTTCGATCATGCTGTCGCGGAACACGGTCAGCGTTTCCTTCATCGCGCCGATCTCGTCGTTCTGCCGGGAGCGGACGATCTCGACGTCGAGGTCGCCGGCCGACAGCAGCTGCATGGCGCGCTGAAGCTCCCGGATGCGGCGCAGGATGTTGCGGCCGACATAGAGCCAGACGAACAGCACCGAACCGACCAGCGTCAGCGCGCCCAGTCCGAGCATGGCGGTGGTGGCGAGGGAAATCTCCTGCCGGGCCTGGAAGGTCGACGCGTCGGTCTCCTTCTGCACGCCGTCGACGAGCTGCTGCACGCTGATGCCGAGGCCGACATTGAGCTTGCGGGTCTCGTCCAGGATGGTCTGGCCGTAGTCGATGGCGTCGAGCTCCTTCTGGCGGATCTTGAACACCCCGGTCTTGCCCTCGCCGAACGCGAACAGTTTTTGCACCGCATCGCGCATCGACTGCATCGAGGCAATCTTCGGCAGGTCCTCGAGGTTCGACTTGACGCGGTCGCGCGTCGTCTTGAATTCCTTCTCGATCACCTCCAGCGTGTCGCTGTTGTTGGCCGAGAGCGCCGCCATCATGTCGGCGGCCATCAGATTGCCGTTGGCGGAGATCGTCGAGATCTGCGCGACGGTGCGGGCAGCTTCGGTGGCATCGTCGGCGGAGACGTCTGCCGCGCCGAGGATCGCGTTCAGGCGCGTTTGCGCGTCGAGCATCGCTGGGCCGGCCGCATCGACGAAGGCGAGCTGGGCCTTGCGCAGCGCTTCATATTGCTTGTCGTGCAGCGCGCCGGTTTCGAGCCGTTCGCGTGCCGCCGAGACCAGGCTCTGGGTGGCTTCGTCGATGCTCTTGGCGGTGTCGCGCAGCGCGGTCGCGATCTGCTTGTCGGCGCCGAGCTCGATGATCTCGCCGAGCTTGGCCATGGCGAGCTGCTGGATGTCCTGCACGCCCTTGGTGCGTTCCTTCAGCGCGTCTTCGCTCGGCGAAGCCAGCAGGCCCGGGCCCTGTGCCGCGAGCGTGGCGCTCTGTGATGCGAGTTGAAGGCTGGCGGAGAGGCGCGGAATGTCGCGGCCGCTCAGATCCATCATGGTCGCGCCGAGATGATTGAACACGAAGCCGGCGCCCGCGGCGATCACGAGGCCCATGCCCGCGATCACCGCGAAGGCGGTGAACAGGCTGCCGCGCACGCCCCATTTCGGCATTTTGAAACGAGGTTTGAAACGGCCAAGAAAGCCACCGAGACGGATCGCCATCGAAATTCCCCCACGCCTGATCTTTATATTTTCGTCGCGGAGTATCCTTGGCGCGGGTTAAAAAATCGCAAGTTGCACAATTGGTTGGCAAGTTCCGCAGAGCGAAAAAGCAAAGGGCCGGCAGCGTTGCCGGCCCTCGATGATGAAGACGTTTTTTGAGGCGCGATCAGTAGCGCGCGACCGTCGAGTTGGCCCAGTTGAAGCGGTAGTTGACGCCCGCCTTGAAGGTGTGGTCGTCGGTGGTGAAGTTGCCGGTGCCCGTCAGCGGGCCGCCGGTGAAGTGCGCGTCGCCGAAATTGTAATACTGGTACTCGGCCTTGGCCGACCAGTTCGGGGCGAACATGTATTCGAGGCCGGCGCCGACCGTGTAGCCGTTGCGGTGATCGCCGGTGATGACGAAGGCAGTCGGCACGCCGCCGACGGTGACCTTCTCGTTGTTGTCGGAATAGGCGTAGCCGCCTTTCACGTAGACGAGGCCGGGACCCCAGGTGTAGCCGACGCGGCCGGTGATCGAGCCGAGGCCGCGCTGGTCATTGGTGTAAGCAACGCCGCCGGGGAATACCGCGCCGACGCTGCCGGAGAGCCAGGAATACTGGGCTTCGGCACCGACCAGGAAATTCGGGTGGAACTGCCAGTCCGCGCCAGCCTGCACGCCGCCGAGGAAGCGGCCGTTGCCGTTGTTGCCGGTGGAGAGGCCGCTGAAATTGTTGTCGCTGGAGAACGCGCCGCCGAGATGCGCACCGATGTAGAAACCGGTCCAGTTATAGATCGGCGCGGCATAGGCAGGCGCGGGCGCCTTGTAGTAATTGCGGTTGCCGAGATCGGCGCCGATCGCCGGCGCAGCCGCGCCCAGCGCGATCAGTGCAACGGTCGCAAACAGAATCTTCTTCATCGTCTTGAACTCCAACACTAAAGGTCCCCGGCAGGCGCGCTGTCCGCGCCGCGTTGGTTTTGCAGATAGCTCGCTTTTGACGAAAATGCTGTCACATCCGTGGCACAGCGGCAGCCAACCTAACTTATTGGGCTGCAATTGATTTTCGTGCTTAATGGCGGCTTAAGAAGTGGTGAAGGAAGGTTTAATTTCGCGCCCGCGCGGTAACGCGCGTGCGTTTTGCCTTAACCAAGACGGCGTCGCGCTTCATCCCGCATCTGCTCGCGGAAGGCCGCGCGCTTCGCGGGCCGGTCTTCCTCGCGCACGTCGTGACGATCGAAGATGTCGAACTTCTCCATGATCGGATAACGCTCGCTCGCCATCGCGAGCACGCGCAGCACCTTGGTTGCCGACGGCGTAGGACCGCTCACCTCCCAGCGCCTGATGGTGTCGGCGCCGCCCTTCTCCGGCAGTCCGCACAGCTTTGCCATGTCGGCCGCGGTGAGCTTCCGCTCGAGGGCGTCGGAGAGATCGTTGCGGAGCTGCTTGAGTTCGGCGCCGGTCATGCTGCTTGCGTCCAGGGACATCACTTGATGAGCAATGCACTAGCGCTGATTCGGGTCCAGCCGAAGGCAGCGAGCGCGTGCTGTGGCACCTTCGCATTCGCACGGAGTTATGAACACCGGGCCAATGGAAATCTTGCGGACGATGAACACATGCTGGGTGCAGCCAGTTGCCGAGGGATCAACCATGACAAGCTTCAAATTCGCCATTGCCACGCTCATCGCTGCCGGACTGCTTGCTGCGCCCGTCGCGGCGGAAGCGAAGAAGCACCGGTCGAGCAGACATTATTACAACACGAGCACGGTGGCCCCTAGCTATGGCGGTGCCGGATCGCTCGCCGCGCAGCCGAGGCCGACTTACGGATCGTCGGGACAGACGGTCGGCACGGTGACGGCGCCGTCGATTGGAACTTACAATTGGCCGTCGGTCGGCGTGACCAATGCGGTCCCGACCTGGAGCAATACCAACCCTCGATGACGTCCGTCAGCCTTCCGGGCTGGCCTTCTCGATGCCGAACACCAGGCAGGTCGTCGTCGCGTGTGCGAGCAGCCGGCCCTTTGTATCGGTGATGCGGGCTTCGGCAGTGGCGACGCGGCGGCCGGCGTTGAGCACACGGCCTTCGGTGCGGATCGTGCCGCTGGCCTCGCTCATACCGCGTACGAACGAAATCTTGAATTCCAGCGTCGTGTAGCCGGTCCCGGCGGGCAGGGTGGTCTGCACCGCGAGTCCCATCGCAGAGTCCAGCAGGATCGCGGCATAGCCGCCATGGACGGAGCCGATCGGATTGTAATGACGCAGCCCCGGCACGCTGTGGATCACGACAATTCCGGGCTCGGCGGTGCAGTCGAACGGCTCGACCGTCTGCATGATCGGCGGCTCGGGCAATTGCCGGGCGAAAATCCCACGGACGAAATCAAGCCCGGACATCGATGTTATCAATTCGATGGGAACGACACCATATTTGGCTGCCGGCTTGTCGGCCTTGTCGTCACCCATCCCTGGTCTCCCCGCATCTCCATAAGATGATAATTATCATATGATGGAGGATGTCGACGAGTCAAAACGCAGCTCGCGGCCTGATTGGCGCATGCCACGACCCGCAAGTCGCGGCCCATAGGATCCGGATCGTGCCGCCCCCGATAGGCGGCTTTGTGTCGTTAGATTCCTCGGCCGTTCTGCTGACCGATCACGCAGCGCCAGGCTGCCAGGCGCTCGGCCGGGTGCTGGTTCATCCATTCGGCAAGCTGCGGCGCGCCCATCAGGCAGGACTGCACAGAGACTTCCGCAAAGTCGGAGCTGGTCACGAGCTGCTCGTGACAATTGGACGGAGAAGCGAGGCTGCAGAGGACTGCGATGATCTTGATCATGCGAGGTTGCCTCTGTCGCTCTGGCGCGTATTGGCTCCACGCGACGGCTCGCCGGCCGCATCAGCCGGCGGGAAGATGCTGTCGTAGATCGCGCGCGCTTCCTGGATGAGGCGAAGACGCTCGCGCTCGGATTTCGAGACAAACTGAATAATCTGGCCCATGTCGGCTCCAATCAATCGCAAGCTCCATCATCAGATGATGGAAATCATGCCATTCCATGTGGGTGCGAACCGCGGGTTTTCAGGTGTGCAAGCGGTCACAAGGAATAAAAAGCCCGTGACCATTCCGTTCCTATGCGGAGCCGGATACCGGAGACCAGCTCCGCCTCACTCTGCGGCCAAGGCTATCGACCAGGGCTCTAACTGGCCTCGGCTATGGGCAAATCTGCCCCGGACGCAGCAATTGTCGACGCCTCGGCCGCCGGACGCTGCGCAATCCACCGCCGATATTGCCGCGTCCGGAATGCGGCCGCGACCTGCTGCAGGATCAAAGCCCCTAGCGGCGACACTTTTGGGTTGGGGCTTCCACCTCGGCTCAATCGCCGCAACTGGAATTTGACGACAGCCATGTTGGCGAGCGAGGCCAGCATCTTGTTTGTCCATCTGATGGGCCGAAGCTCGGGGACCATGTCCTTGCCGAGACGCCAGTCGCGCGGCAGATGCGGGTCGATCGCGAGCGCGGTGCCGATGCCGACCATATCTACTCCGCTGCCGAGCACCTGATCGGCAATCGCGCGGCGCCGGATGCCTCCGGTGACCATCAGCGGCATTTTGGCAACCGTCCTGATGTCGCGTGCGAATTCCAGGAAGTAGGCTTCGCGCGCGAGCGTCCTTCCATCGCGCGACTGCCCCTGCATGGCCGGCGCCTCGTAGCTTCCGCCGGACAGCTCCACGAGATCGACGCCGAGATGGTTGAGCATCTCCACCACGTGCCGAGCGTCTTCGGTGCTGAAGCCGCCGCGCTGGAAGTCGGCCGAGTTGAGCTTGACGGCGACCGCGAAACCCGGCGAGACCTTGGCGCGCACGGCCTTCACGATCTCCAGCAGCAGGCGCGCCCTGTTCTCGAGCGAACCGCCCCATGCATCGGTTCTCCGGTTGCTGAGCGGTGAAAGGAATTGGCTGAGCAGATAGCCGTGCGCGGCGTGAATCTCGACGCCGGTAAATCCGGCCTGCTCGCCCAGTTGAGCCGCTCGCGCAAATCGCCTGATGACGTCGGCGATGCCGTCGTCCGTCAATGCCTCAGGTACCGCGAAGCGATTGGACATCTTGCCGAGGTCCAGCGCCACAGCGGAGGGCGCAAACGCCTTCTGGCCGAGATTGGCCTGCATCTGGCGGCCCGGGTGGTTGATCTGAAGCCAGATCTGGGCGCCTTTGGAGCGGCCGATCTCGGCCCAACGTTTGAACCTGTCGAGATGCCTGTCGTCCTCCAGCACGACGCCGCCCGGACCCGTCATCGCGCGTCCGTCGACCATGACGTTGCCGGTGATGATCAAGCCGACTTCGCCGTCGGCCCAGGATTGGTAGAGACGCATCAATTCCGGCGACGGCGCCTGGTCGGCGTCGGCCATGTTCTCTTCCATCGCGGCCTTGGCGATGCGGTTGGGAATCACGGAACCATTGGGGAGCGTCAGCTTCTCGAACGCTGTCATGGGGCTCATTTCGTAGACGGCCTGTCGTGGATGATTTGTCTTGATCGTGACGCGACTCTACCCTTAAAGTTAACTTTAAGGTCAACCCCTATCGAGGCGCGGCATGAGGATTGGAGAGCTGGCGGCCCGCAGCGGCCTGACCGCGTCCCGGATCCGCTTTTACGAAGCGAGCGGCCTGATCCGCTCAGTCGATCGTGGCGCGAATAATTACCGCGAGTTCACGCCGGACGCGGTCCTGCTGCTGGAGATCATCACCAGCGCCCAGAGTGCCGGCTTCTCGCTTGACGAGATCCGCCGTCTGATGCCGCCGAAATTCGACGCCTGGCGCCACGACGAACTCGTCGGCGCGCTCAAGGGGAAGGTTGCCGAAATCGAGGCGTTGCGTGAACGTCTCGGTGAGAGTCTGGAGCGACTGCGCGCCATCATCGAGACCATCGAGACCAAGCCCGACGGATTGAGCTGCGGCGACAATGCGAAGCGGGTGATGAGCCGCTTTCGCAAGCAAGGCGCGTCGGCTTCGAAGACGAGAACAGCGTCTCGTACGAGATCGTCCTAGCGCATCGGCTCTCGCCGCAAGGCCTGTATTCTTGTCGCGGCATCGTGATGGAGTGTTGAAGAGCCGTAGTGTGCCTGTTGCGGCACATTGTCGTGCGGGCGGAGTTGTAAGGTTGCTCAGGGCAAAAGCGGTTCGACGGGGGAAGGATCGATGCCACTGAGGCACCGCGCTCGAAAGGGACCTGCCATGACAAGAACGAGAAGCTTGATTGCTGCACTTATCGCCGTCGGATTTGCGGCGTCGCCGTTCGCTGCAAGCGCCCAGTCGTCAGCAGGTGCACAAAGCAGCACGCGTCTGAGCCCGGGCGTACCGGCTCAACAAGGCACCTATGGACAATCGGGACAGACGGTGGGCACGGTCACCGCACCCTCGGTCGGAACATCCAATCAGCCGTCCGTCGGCGTCACGAATTCCGTCCCTAACTGGAACAACACCAACCCTCCCGCCAAAAAGTAGCGACTTGTCACCTCACGCCGCCGGCGCACGCTCCTTGCGTCCCGGTACTGCCGCCAGCAGCTCGCGCGTATAGGCGTGCTCCGGTGCGGCAAACAGCTGCGTGGTCGGCTTCAGCTCGACGATGGCGCCGCGCTGCATCACCGCGATGCGGTCGCAGATTTGGGCTGCGACGCGCAGGTCGTGGGTGATGAACAGCATCGAGAGGCCGAGGCGCGCCTTGAGATCTTCGAGCAGTCTCAGCACCTGCGCCTGCACGGAGACGTCGAGCGCGGAGACGGCCTCGTCGGCGACGATGATCTCGGGCTCGAGCGCGAGAGCGCGCGCGATGCCGATGCGCTGGCGCTGGCCCCCGGAGAACTCATGCGGATAGCGTTCGAGCGCGCCGGCATCGAGGCCCACCATCTTGAGAAGATCGCGGGCGCGATCGAATGCGACCTTCGGATCGGTGCCGGCGGCGATCGGGCCGTCCGCAATGATGTGGCCGATCTTGCGGCGCGGATTGAGCGAGGCGAACGGGTCCTGAAAGATCATCTGGATGCGATGGCGCTCGGCGCGCAGCGCCTTGCCTGAAAGACTCGTGAGATCGGTCTCGCCGATCCGCACCGTGCCGCGGTCGGCTTCGATCAGCCGCATCACGAGACGCGCCACCGACGACTTGCCCGAGCCGGACTCGCCGACGAGGCCGAGCGTCTCGCCTCTGAGGATGTTGAAATTGACCTCGCGCGCGGCATCGACGCGGCGGTCCTCGCGAAACCAGCCGCCCGACGTGACATACGTCTTGCCGAGCCCGATCACCTCGACGGCCTTGGCCTGATCATCGAGCGGCGCGCGTTTCGGCGGATCCATCGACGGCACGGCGGCGAGCAGCGCCTTGGTGTAATCGTGCTGCGGATCGTTGAAGACGGTCGCGGCAGGACCTTCCTCCACGACTTTGCCGTGGCGGAGCACCACGACCTGGTCGGCGATGTCTGCGACCACGCCAAAGTCATGGGTGATGAACATCACCGCCATGTTGCGGTTGCGCTGGAGGTTGCGGATCAGCTTGAGGATCTGCGCCTGCGTGGTGACATCGAGCGCGGTGGTCGGCTCGTCCGCAACCAGCACGGCCGGCTCGAGCGCGAGCGCCATTGCGATCATGGCGCGCTGGCGCTGGCCGCCGGAGAGCTGGTGCGGATAGGCGCGCACGATGCGTTCGGGGTCGGGCAGACCGACCTCGCGCGCCAAAGCGAGTGCTCGCGCGCGCCGCTCCTTCGGCGTGAGCAGACCATGGGCCTCGAACATCTCGGCCATCTGGTCGCCGATCCGCATCAACGGATTGAGCGCGGTCATCGGCTCCTGGAAGATCATCGCGAGACGGCGGCCGCGCAGGTCGCGCCAGCCGTCGTGGTCGAGCTTTAGCAGGTCGCGGCCTTCGAACTGGATCTCGCCCGACCTGACCGACACCGTATCTGGCAGAAGTCCCATGAGCGCATGCGCGCACATCGACTTGCCAGAGCCAGACTCGCCGACGACGCAGACGATCTTGCCGGGCCGCAAATCGAGCGAGACGCCGTCGACGGCAAACGGACGCTCCGCGCCCCTGGGCAGCGCGATTCGCAAATTCCTGATCGAGACGGCGGGCGGAGCGGTCATCATCAGCGGCCCTCCCGCGACAGGCGCGGATTGAGCGCGTCGTTGAGGCCTTCGCCGATCAGGTTGAGCCCGAGCACCGAGATCAGGATCGCGACGCCAGGAAACACGGTGATCCACCAGGCCTGGCGGATCACGGTGCGCCCGGCGCCGACCATGTAGCCCCAGGAGATCAGATTGGGATCGCCGAGGCCAAGGAAGGCCAGCGAGGATTCCAGCAGGATCGCGGTCGCCACCATCAGCGAGGCCAGCACGATCACTGGGGACAGCGCGTTCGGCAAAATTTCGCGCAGGATGATCCAGCTGTTGCTCTGGCCGGTGACCACGGCGGCCTGGACATATTCGCGGGTGCGCAGCGACAACACCTCGCCGCGCACGAGGCGGGCGACCGGGGGCCAGCTCACCACGGCGATCGAGGCCACGATCGAGTAGATCGAGGGCTGCAGGATCGCGACCAGCACGATTGCCAGCGCAAAGCTCGGAATGGTCTGGAAGAATTCGGTGAAGCGCATCAGGGCGTCGTCGACCTTGCCGCCGAAATAGCCGGCCATGGCGCCGATGGGAACGCCGACGACCAGCGCGACGAGCGTGGACACCAGGCCAACCAGGAGTGACACGCGCGCACCAAAAATCATGCCGGCGAAGACGTCGCGGCCGAGTGCGTCGGTGCCGAGCGGCACGGTCGAGAGCGTGAAAGGGGGCAGGAACGGCCGCTGCACCATGCGCCATGGCGAATTCGGGAACAGCATCGGCCCGAACACCGCGACCGAGATCGCAAGCAGAAGGATGATGAGCCCGATGACGCCGCTCGGGCTTCTGAGCATCGATTTCCAGAACTGTTTCATGCGGCGAATTCGATGCGTGGGTCGACCAGGCGATAGACGAGGTCGGTGATGAGGTTGAAGATCAGCACCATGACCGAGCAGGTCACGAAGACGCCGAGCAACAGATTGTAGTCGCGCTGGAGCAGCGCGTCGTACATCAGCCGCCCGATGCCCGGCCAGGCGAACACGGTCTCGGTGATGACGGCGCCGCCGATCAGCGTGCCGGCATGCACGCCGGCCAGCGTCACGACGGGCAGCAGCGCGTTGCGCAGCACGTGGCGCCGCTGGATGACGGAATCGGAGAGGCCCTTGGCCCGCGCGGTCTTGACGAAGTCGAGCCGCTTCACCTCGAGCATCGAGGCCCGCGTCATGCGGGTATAGGTCGCCATGAAGAACAGGCCGAGCGTCATCGCCGGCATGATCAGGTGCTTTGCGACATCGACCACATACGCAAAGCCGGTGAGGTTGGCGCCGACCGTCTCGTAGCCGAAGCTCGGCAGCCAGTCGAAGGTCACCGAGAACAAGAGGATGCCCATCAGCGCCACCCAGAAGATCGGCATGGCGTAGAAGATCAGTGCGAATATCGTAATGCCGGTGTCGAGGATGGTTCCGGCAAAGCGCGCGGCAAAGGTTCCGAACAGGATGCCGAGCATCAGCGAGATCGCAAACGCCGTCAGCGTCAGCAGCAATGTTGCCGGCAGCCGTTCTGCGATCAGCTTTGCGACAGGCGCTTGCTGGCGGAACGAGAAGCCGAGGTCGAGGGTCGCGATGCCCTTGACGTAGATGAACAGCTGCTCGGGCACCGGCTTGTCGAGGCCGAATATTTCCCGGAGCTGCTGGACGAAGACCTGGTCACTGGCGCCGGCCTCGCCCGCCATCACGACCGCGGGATCGCCGGGCGCAAGCCGGATCAGGAAGAAATTGAGGACGACGATCGCAAGCAGGACGATCACGCCCTTCACGACACGCTGGGCAACGAAGGAGAGCATCTAGATTCGTATGCTAGTTGATTGAGCTGGTCTCGCCGCGAGGGACACCTCTCCCCAACGGGGAGAGGTCGCGCCGAAGGCGCGGGTGAGGGGGATCAGGTTCCACGAGGGAGCGCAGCCCCTCACCCGGATCGCATCTTTCGATGCGATCCGACCTCTCCCTATGGGAGAGGTGGGCACCGCCGCTGCCTCAGCGAGCGCGCTCACTTGTCGAGCCATGCGTCCTTGAAGCCGTCATTGACCCCGATCCCCGTGGTGATCAGGTTCTTGACCTTGCAGCGCGTGATGGTCGGGAACTGCAGCTCGAGCATCCAGGCCACCGGCACGTCCTCGACCAGGATCTTCTGCGCCTTCTCGTAGATCTCTTTGCGCTTGGAGTCCGGGGTGGCCACCGCGCCGTCGGCGAACAGCTTGTCGATCTCCGGGTTGGAGTAACCCTCGACGTTGTTGAACACCTGGCCCTTGGCGATGTTGCTGGAGATGTAGTTGCGGCCGACGCCGAGTGCGGGATCGCCATACTGGTAGAGATAGGTGAAGGCGATGTCGTAGTCCCAATCGCCGATCTTCTGGTTGCCGCCGGCAACGTCGGTGGCGATGGTCTCGATGTTCATGCCGACGTCCTGGAGGTTCTGCTTCACCGCTTCACCCCAGCGCTGCCAGGTCTCGCCATAGGCGAGCGGCAGCAGGCGGATCTTCTCGCCTTTGTAGCCGGCTTCCTTCAGCAGCGCCTTGGCCTTGGCAGGATCGTACGGGTATTTCTTCACGTCGTCGGTGTAATATTTGATGGCCGAAGACGAAGGGCCGGTCGCAACCTTGCCGAGCCCGTTCCAGATCACGTCCTTGGCGAAGTCGCGATCGATCGCATACATGATCGCCTGCCGCACCCGCTTGTCCGCGAGCGGACCCTGACGATTGTTCAGCCACAACCAAGCCAGCGGCGAGAAAAACTCCCAGCCGGCGCCGGTGACGCAGGTGTCCTTCAGCTTGGTCAGGCGGGGAACGTCGAAGTTCTCGACCGAACCGCCGGGCAGCACGTCGACCTTGCCGGTCTCATAGGCCACCGAGCGCGCGGCGGCGTCGGGTATGATCTGCCAGTAGATCTCGTCGAGATAGGGCTTGCCCTTCTCGTAATAGTTCGGATTCTTGACCAGGCGAATGAACGAGCCCTTCTGCCATTCCTTGAACATGAAGGGGCCGGTGCCGACAGGCGCGTTATTGTAGGGGTTGGTCTTGAAGTCGGTGCCTTCGTAGAGATGCTTCGGCACCATCGGCATCGAGCCGACCTCGAAAATGCCGAGGAACGGGCCGAACGGCTGCTTCAGCGTGAAGACGACAGTGTAATCGTCGGGCGCCTCGACCTTGTCGACCTGTGCGAGGTTGGTGCGCGCGCGGGCGTGCGTCTGCTTCAGCATCTCGATCGAGAACAGCACGTCCGCCGAGGTGAAGGGCTTGCCGTCATGCCAGGTGACGCCCTTGCGGAGCTTGAAGGTGTAGGTCTTGGCGTCCTCGCTGACTGTCCAGCTCTCGGCGAGCTCCGGAAGCGGCTCGAGCTTGGGGCTGTAGCGCAGCAGGCCCTCGAAAATGTTGCCCGAGACCATCTGGGTCGGGCCGTTCTGGATCATCGCAAGCATCAGGCCAGGCGGCTCGGGCTGGATCACGGCATTGATCACACCCCCCGTCTTCGGCTCTTGCGCAAGCGCCGGTTCGAGAGCCGAGGCCGTGAGGCCGCAAGCCAGGAGGAGTCCAAGCAACACTCGTTTTGGCATGTCGTATCTTTCTTAAGCGAGACCAGCCGTAAACGCTTCGCACGTCATGGCGCGCAAAGCTACGGCCGGCCCATCCCAGTCCCCATCCGATATGAGGCTCACATAGTCCCATTCGACGCCGCAAGATGAAAGTCTCGACAGTGTTCGCACAAAAAATGTACAGTGCGTCCTGTTTTGACCGCAGGTCTCCCATCGCCGAAGCGCTCGCATCGTGCGATTACAGGGGTCCGTCATGTCCGAGACGGGGCCAGGCACGATTGCGCAAGTCCGCGCCTGCGGCCAAAAGCATCAGGCCGTCAGCCTGTGCCGAGCGCCCGCTGCAGCTCGGCGAGCGCGTCCGCAAGCTGCTCGCGGTGCGCAATGTCGTCCTTGGAGAAGGCTGCCACGCTGCCTGCGAGTTCGTGCAGGATGCCGGCCAGCAGGCCGAAATTGATGTGCAGGTGCACCGATTTGCGTTCGTCGGCCGCACCGGGATGCTGCAGCACCAGCGCAAGGCCGCTGCCGTCGAGCTTCGCCTCGAACCGGGATGAATGCTCGAAAGTGCCGACATAGAACTTGTCGGGATATTCGAGCGCGATCTCTGCCTTGTCGGGAACCGGCCTGGACATGTGCCCCTCGTCGATAGCTCGTCACCCTGGCACGGAATAATTCAGGCCGCCTTGCGATAGGTCAGAGGTCTCCCGCTTGCAGATTTGATCCGGATCAAAGCCGGCTAGCCGCTCTTGCGATCCAATGGCAACTGGCGGTATGCGACGCAGCCCGTTCCCGTTCATTCAGCCGTGAGATTGATCGATGGACTTCCGGGCCGAGCATATACCGACCGTCGACGAGAGCGGCCCCGATCTCGCCGGCCCCGATCTGCAGCCGGACGAGGGCGTGCAGCATTGCTTGCGAGTGCTCAGCGAGGCCGGCCTGCGCCCGACCCGCCAGCGCTTGGCGCTCGGCCAATTGCTGTTCCTGCGCGGCCACCGTCACGTCACCGCGGAGGGGCTTCATGCCGAAGCGATCGCCGCGAATGCATATCTCTCGCTCGCGACCGTCTACAACACGCTGAACCAGTTCACCGAAGCCGGCCTGCTGCGCCGGATTGCGGCCGACGGCATCAAATCGTTCTTCGACACCGACACGTCCGTGCATCCGCACTTCTATATGGAGGGCGAGGACATGCTGGTCGACGTGGCCGACGGCCTGACCTTCACCAGGATTCCCGAGGCGCTTCCCGGCCACGAGATCGCGCGGCTCGACGTCATCGTCCATCTGCGCAGAAAGCACGCCTCGTGATCCGGGCCTGACGATCCGCTAAAGCATGATCCGGAATAGTGCGAAGCGGTTTTCCGAAAAGGTCATGCTCAAACAACAACCTAAAGCGCGATGACGATTCATCCCAATCTCATCGCGTTTTAGCGCAATCCCGCGCGCCGGAATCCCTCCAGATAGTGCTCGCGGTCGGCGTCGTTGGCCCATGGCAACTGCGTCGCGATCCAGTGCAGCGAGATATTTGGTTGGGTGCGGCGAAGTTCGCCCAGCGCCATCTCCGCAAGCGCGCTGTCGCCGGTCATGCCGGCGGAGACCGCGAGGACGCGATAGGCGCCGGTGAGGTCGCCGCGGTGGCGGATCGCCTCGCGCGCTAGCGTGATGGCCTCGTCATAGTGTCGTTCGGTGAAGCGCGCATAGCCGGCGATGCCGTAATAGATCGCCAGCGAAGGATCGCGGGGTGACAGCCGGATCGCCCGCTCCGCCGCGTCGTAGGATTCGCTCGAGCGTCCGGCATAGGACAGCGCCAGCGCGTAATAGCCCTGCGCCAGCGAAAAATTCGGATTGAGCGCGAGCGCCTGCTCGAACTCGGACAGTGCGTCGGACAGCCTGCTTGTGGAGAAGAAGACGCTGCCGAGTGCGGCGTGCGCCCAGGCATCCTCGTGGTCGTGGCGCACCGCGGCAAGGGCTGCAGCCTCCGCAATTGGCGCGGTCGTGGCAAGCTCGGCCCAGCCGAGATGGACGCCGAACATATGGCTCGCCGCGAGCACCGACAGTGCCTGGCCGTAATTCGAATCGATGGCGATGGCGCGTTCGAGCAGGGCTTGCGCCGCCTCGTGATCCTGCCGCGTCACCCGCCAGTAATGCGACAGCGCGCGCATCAGGAGGTCCCAGGCATCGAGGCTCGCGGGAGGCTTGCGCTGGCTGCGGAAATTCTCCGCCGCGTGGATCTGCGGCTCGATCGCGGCGACGATCGCATTGGTGATGTCGTCCTGCACGGCGAAGACGTCGACCAGCTCACGGTCGTAGCGCTCGGCCCAGAGATGGCTGCCGGTGGTGGCGTCGTTGAGCTGCGCGGTGATGCGCACGCGATTGTCGGCCTTGCGAACGCTGCCTTCGACGATGTAGCGGACGCCGAGCTCCTCGGCGATCTGCCTGATGTGAACCGCGCGTCCCTTGTAGGTGAAGGACGAGTTGCGGGCGATCACCATGAACCAGCGCTGTTTCGACAGCGCGGTGAGGATGTCCTCGCTGATGCCGTCGCCGAAATAGTCCTGCGTGGGATCGCCGCTCATGTTCTCGAAGGCGAGCACGGCGATCGCGGGCCGGTCCGTCACCACGCGCGCCAGGACAGGGCCTGGTTCCGCTGGTGCCAGCGGCGTTGCAACCTCTTCCCGGACTTCGCCGACGAAACGAAAGCCCTTGCGCGGGATGGTCTTGATCAGTCGCTGCGTCGCGCCGTCATCGCCAAGCGCCTTTCGCGCCGCGTTGATTCGGCTGTTCAGCGCCGAGTCCGAGACGATGCGGTCGCTCCAGATCTGGCTGATCAGGTCATCCTTGCTGACCACACGTGCGCGCTGCGCGACCAGGTAAAGCAGCAGGTCGAACACCTGCGGCTGCAGCGGCACGGCGGCGCCGCCGCAGGTGAGCTCCCGCAGGTCGCCGTCGAGCACTTTGTTTTCAAAGAGGAATCGCACGTTTCTGTCGTCTCAAGCAAAAATCAAAGTCGTCTCAGGCGAAAATCAACCGTCCGCCAAAGCCTGGGGACGTCCGATCCGGCATGGTGCGAAGACCAAACAGTGCCGATGCCTCGGCACAACGGAGCGTTCTATGACCCAACTTGATCACCAGGTTCATTCCATCGGCCCGGAGGTTGCGGGCTCTCGCATTTTCAAGTTCATCGCCTTTCTGTACGGAATTGCGGCATATCTCGTGTTTTTCGTCAGCATTCTCTACGCCATCGGCTTCGTCATGGGGCTGGTGGTGCCGAAGACCATCGACACCGGTGCCGACACGCCGACGGCCGAGGCCGTCATCATCAATCTCTTGCTGATGGCGCTGTTCGCCGTCCAGCACAGCGTGATGGCGCGGCAGCGCTTCAAGGCGTGGTGGACGCAGTTCGTCCCCAAGCCGGTCGAGCGCAGCACCTATGTGTTGTTCGCGAGCCTGTCGTTGCTGCTCCTGTTCTGGCAATGGCGACCGCTGCCGACCGTCATATGGGAGGTCCAGAATCCGGATCTCGCCGTGACGCTGGTCACGCTGTCCGTGGCGGGCTGGGTGCTGGTGTTCACCTCGACCTACATGATCAATCACTTCGAGTTGTTCGGCCTGCATCAGGTGACCAACCATCTCGTCGGCAAGGAAGCGGCGCCGGCGCGCTTCAAGACGCCGCTGCTCTACAAGTTCGTTCGTCATCCGATCTATCTCGGCTTCATCATCGCGTTCTGGGCCGCGCCGATCATGACGGCAGGACATCTGTTGTTCGCGGCCGTGACCACCGCATACATCTTCGTCGGCATCGCGCTGGAGGAGCGCGACCTCGTCGACCTCTTCGGTGACGAATACCGGCAGTACAAACAACGGGTGTCGATGCTTATTCCCTGGCGCCGGTCAGTCTAGGTCGCACGTGCCGCTGCCGCGTCCGCCGAAAGGAGGACGCGCGGCGGACCCGGCGCGCGTAACTGACTTTGCCGGACTTCAGCCTTCAAAATGTCTCGGAGTGTTTCCCCTCACTCCGGGGCCACCAGCGCGAACCAAGCTCGTCGCGACCCCCGTCTCTGCCGCGATGTCGGCGAACTGGAGCGGAGAGAAGAATTCCATCTTTCATCAATGGAGACGATTCAATGAAACATATCGGACACTGCTTCTGCGGCGCGGTCACGGTCGAGGTCACGGGCGAGCCGGCGGCGATGGGCTATTGCCATTGCCGCTCCTGCCGCTCCTGGTCGGGCGGACCGGTCAACGCCTTCAGCCTGTGGAAGCCTGAAGCGGTGCGCATCACCGAAGGCGCGCAGAACGTCGAGACTTTCGCCAAGACGCCGCTTAGCCAGCGCAAATATTGCAGGAAGTGCGGCGGCCATCTCATGACCAACCATCCGCCGCTCGACCTGATTGACGTCTTCACCGCCACGATCCCCACGCTCGCCTTCACGCCCGGCGTCCACGTCAATTATTCGGAGACAGTGCTGCCGATGCGCGACGGCCTGCCCAAGCTGAAGGATTTTCCCGCCGAGTTCGGCGGCAGCGGCGAGATGATGCAGGAGTAAGCGACGTCCTTCCTTCTCCCCTTGTGGGAGAAGGTGGCGCGAAGCGCCGGATGAGGGGTTCTCTCCGTTCGCGAAACTATTCGTGAGGACAGATACCCCTCACCCGGCTTCGATGCTTCGCATCGAAGCCACCCTCTCCCACAAGGGGCGAGGGTGCACCGTCACCGTGGTGGGTTTACCTCATCCCTGCGCGCCGAAACCCTTCCAGATAATGCTCGCGATCTTCGGCCCGCAGCATCGGCAGCTCGCGCGTGAGCCAGGCCAGAGAGAGGCCGGGCTGGGCGCGATTGAGGCCGCGAAGCGCGGATGCTGCGAGCTGGGCATCACCCGACATGCCGGCGGCGGCGGTCAGCACGCGATGGGCGCCGACGAAATCGGCGCGCTGCCGCATCGATTCCCGCGCCAGCTGGATCGAAGCCTCGTAATTGCGGCCAATGAACTGCGCGTACGCCGCTACTCCGCAATAGATCGCCGCGAGCGGATCGCGCGGGCTCAGCCGCAGCGCGCGCCGCGCGGCGGCGTCGCCGTCCTGCCATCGCCCCGCATAGCACAGCGTCACGCCATAGAAGGCGTGTGCCATCGCAAAATTCGGATTGAGTCTGAGCGCCAGCTCGAACTCCGCCAACGCATCGTCGAAGCGGCGGCGGAAAAGATAAGTATAGGCGAGGCCGTGATGGGCCCATGCGTCCTCGCGATCGGCCTGCACCGCCGCAAGTGCCGCGCGCTCGGCGACCGGCACGGTCGCGGCCATGTCGGCCCAGCCCATATGCGCACCGAAGATGTGGCTGGTCGCGAGCAGGCCCAGCGCCTTGCCATAGGCGGGATCGATCGACGTTGCCTTCTCCAGCAGGGCTTGCGCGGCGGCATTGTCCTCGCGGGTGATGCGCCAGTAATGCGACAGTGCGCGCATCACGAGATCCCAGGCATCGAGGCTGCCCGGCGGCTTTTGCTGGGCTCGAAAGCTTTCGGCGGCGTAGAGCTGCGGCTCGATCGCGGCGACGATCGCCTCGGTGATCTCGTCCTGGACGGCAAAAATGTCGGCGAGCTCGCGATCGTAGCGCTCGGCCCAGAGATGGCCGCCGGTCGAGACGTCATTGAGCTGCGCCGAGATGCGTACGCGCTCGCCGCTCCGCCGCACGCTGCCTTCGAGCACGTAGCGCACGCCGAGGTCGCGCGCGACCTCGTTCATGTGCACGGCACGGCCCTTGTAGACGAAGGAGGAATTGCGGGCGATGACGAAGAACCAGCGCAGCTTCGACAGCGCCGTGATGATGTCCTCGCTGATCCCGTCGGAGAAATAGTCCTGCTCGCGGTCGCCGCTCATATTGGTGAAGGGTAGCACGGCAATCGCGGGCCGGTCGGGCAGCGTGAGCGTCTGTGTCGCGCGGTTCGGCTCCGGCGCGATCGCGGCGAGCTTGGTCTCGACGTCGCCGACGAAGCGAAAGCCCTTTCGCGCGATGGTGCGGATCAAGGCCTGGTTCGCGCCATTGTCGCCGATCGCCTTGCGCGCCGCGTTGATCCGGCTGGTCAGGGTGGATTCGGAAACGCTGCGCCCGTGCCAGATCTTGTCGATCAGCTCGTCCTTGCTGACCACCCGGTCCCGGTTCTCCATGAGATGGACGACGAGGTCGAACACCTGTGGTTCCACGGAAACGGGAACCTGCTCGCGGCTCAGCTCGCGCCGGTCGGTGTCGAGAAGGTGATCCCGGAACAGAAACTGCACGTCGAAAACTCGGACCTCACGGCGACATCAGGCAATGAAGAAATCAAAAATGGATTTCGATTTGAAGTCTGTGAGTCCGCCGAGCGGTCGAGCCGGTTCACCACGATTGCGTGATGGCAGCCATGCGGTTTTCGGGGAGGTATACAACCTCGGCGAGAATTCAGCGGTTTGGAGCGGATTGCTGAGGGCTATGGCCGCTCTTTCTCCTTCATCCTGAGGTGCTCGCCTCTTCGGCGAGCCATCGAAGGATGGACGGCCCGGCTGCATCGGGGCCGCTCATCCTTCGAGGCTTCTCATGGGACGCGTTGCGTCCCATGCCTCGCGCCTCAGGATGACGGGGCGGCAGCCGGCGTGCTGCTGCGAGACTGTGGGACGTCGAAGGTGTGACGAACAATGAATGTCGATTGCTCCGCCAACGAAGCTGCGTAATCTCTCCCCCATACAAAACACCAACCATAAAGAAACGCCCATGCCCGCTTTTCACGCCTCCACCACCGTGCTCGACTCCATGCTGTTCCGTGATGCCTTCGGCACGTCGGCGGTGCGCGAAGTGTTTTCCGACGTCGCGTTGGTGGGGCGTTATGCCGAGGTCGAGGTGGCGCTGGCGAGGGCGGAGGCGCGATGCGGTGTGATCCCGCAGGAGGCGGCCGACCAGATCGCGGCGAGGACCGATGTCGCCGCGCTCGATTTCGACCTGCTCCGGCAGGAGACCGACATTGTCGGCTATCCGATCCTCCCTCTGGTGCATCAGATGGTGAAGCAGTGCGGCGAGGCCGGCCGCTACGTGCATTGGGGCGCGACCACGCAGGACATCATGGACACAGCGGTGGTGTTGCAATTGCGCGCTGCGCTCGAGATCGTCGGGCGTGACATCGCGGAGCTGCGCAAGATCCTCGCCGATCTCTCCAGGCGCTACCGCGATACGCCGATGGCGGGGCGCACCCACCTCCAGCAGGCGCTGCCGGTGACGTTCGGCTACAAGACCGCGATCTGGCTGGCGATGTTCGACCGTCACGCCGAGCGACTCGCGCAATTGAAGCCGCGCGTGCTGGTCGGGCAGTTCGCCGGTGCGGCCGGCACCCTGGCCTCACTCGGCGACAAGGGTTTTGAAGTGCAGGAGGCGCTCTGCGCCGAGCTGAAGCTCGGCGTGCCCGCTTCGACCTGGCATGTCGCGCGCGACGGCTTTGCCGAAGCGGTGAATTTCCTCGCCCTCGTCACCGGTTCGCTTGGCAAGATCGCCCTCGACATCATGATCATGGCCTCGACCGAGTTCGCGGAAGTCTACGAGCCCTTCGTCAAGGGCCGCGGCGCCTCCTCGACCATGCCGCAGAAGCGCAACCCGATCTCGTCCGAGCTGATGCTGGCGGCAAGCAAGGCAGTGCGCCAGCATGCCGGCCTGATGCTGGACGCGATGGTGCAGGATTTCGAGCGCGCCACCGGTCCCTGGCACGCCGAATGGATGGCGATCCCCGAAAGCTTCGTGCTGACCGCCGGCGCCCTGCACCAGGCCAAGTTCGCGCTCGCCGGCCTGATCGTGGACGAACCCAGGATGAACGACAATCTCGCCATAAGTCGTGGCCTGATCGTGGCCGAAGCGGTCATGATGGGGCTGGCGCCGCAAATCGGCCGGCAGGAGGCGCATGACGTGGTCTATGACGCCTGCCGGCTGGCCAACGACAAGGGGTTGACGCTGGCCGACGCACTGGCCGCCGACCCGCGCGTTTCGAGCAGAATCGACCGCGCGACCATCGATACCCTGACTTCACCGAAAAATTACCTCGGCCTCGCGCCCGCCATGGTCGACCGGGTGCTGAAATCGGCAACGCGTTGAAAACCAAACGCGTGGAATTGCGTATCTTTAACGGTTCGCAAGCCGCTCGCGCACTTGTGTCTGGGGATGCTAGGCTTAGATTGAACGACAGATTTTCGGCAGAGGACCACGCATGACCGATCACCGCAATTCCGCCGCTCCCATCGATCCCACCAAGCTCGACCGGCTGGCCGAGGTGGCGGTGAAGGTGGGATTGGGCTTGCGGCCGGGACAGGACCTGCTCCTGACGGCACCCGCGATCGCGCTGCCGCTGGTGCGCCGGATCGCCGTGCACGCCTACAAGGCCGGGGCCGGCATCGTCACGCCGATCCTGTCCGACGAGGAGATGACTCTGGCGCGCTACCGCCACGGTCACGACAACAGTTTCGACCGCGCCGCCAACTGGCTTTACGAGGGTATGGCGAAGGCATTCTCGAACAATACGGCGCGTCTCGCCATCGTCGGCGACAATCCGATGCTGCTGTCGGGCGAAGATGCCTCCAAGGTCGCGCGCGCCAGCAAGGCCAATTCGATGGCGTATCAGCCGGCGCTGGAAAAGATCGTCAATTTCGACACCAACTGGAACATCATTGCCTATCCGAGCCCGTCCTGGGCGAAGCAGGTGTTTCCGAACGATCCCGAAGACGTTGCGGTCGGCAAGCTTGCGGACGCGATCTTCGCGGCCTCTCGCGTCGATCGCGAGGACGCCACGGCCAATTGGGCGAGCCACAATGCGGTGCTGCGCGAGCGCACCAACTGGCTCAACGGCCAGCGCTTTCGCGCGCTGCAATATTCGGGTCCCGGCACCGACCTCACCATCGGGCTCGCCGACGGTCATGAATGGGAGGGCGGCGCCTCGCTGTCCAAGAACGGCATCAGCTGCAACGCCAACATTCCGACCGAGGAGGTCTTCACCACGCCGCATTGCCGGCGCGTGTATGGCCATGTCGTGAGCTCGAAGCCGCTGTCCTATCAGGGCACGCTGATCGACAACATCGCGGTGCGCTTCGAGGACGGCAAGATCGTGGACGCCAAGGCTTCGCGCGGCGCCGAGGTGCTGAACAAGGTGCTCGACACCGACGAGGGCGCGCGGCGGCTCGGCGAGGTGGCGCTGGTGCCGCACTCCTCGCCCATCTCGCAGAGCGGTCTGTTGTTCTACAACACGCTGTTCGACGAGAACGCCGCCTCGCACATCGCGCTCGGCCAGTGCTATTCGAAATGTTTCGTCAACGGCGCCCAGCTGACGCCGCAGCAGATCGCGGCGCAAGGCGGCAACCAGAGCCTGATCCATATCGACTGGATGATCGGCTCGGCCGAGACCGACATCGACGGCATCCTGGCCGACGGCAGCAAGGTGCCGGTGTTCCGCAAGGGCGAGTGGGCGAAGTAACTTACGTTCGTAGCCGAGACCTCTTCACCTCTCCCGTAGGGAGAGGTCGGATCGCATCGAAGATGCGATCCGGGTGAGGGGTTCTGGTCTCATTGGGTGCCGCGCCCCCTCACCCGGATTGCTATGGCGCGCAGTTGCGCGCCATAGCAATCCGACCTCTCCCCGCTGGGGAGAGGTGGACATCCGGGCCGCTCGGTCGATTGCTCGCCAAAGCTCCTCACGCCGCCGCGTTGCGCAGCATCGGGTTGTTGTCGATGTTGAAGCGGTTGAACAGCGTCGTGAACGGGCTGCCGTCGGTGGCCCGCACGATGGCATCGGACGCAGCCACGGCGTCGTAGAGCGCACCGACCGGATCATCCGGCTCGGGCAGGTCGAGGGCCCCGCGGATTTCCTCGCGCGCCTCGTTGACCTCGTCCTCATCCTCGAGTGTCGCTTCCAGCGCATCGGCCGCGCGCCGCATCTCCTGGAGATCACCGCCGGCGGAAAATTTCAGGATGTCCAGCCAGTAGGGACGGGCGACGACGAGCTGGATGAAGGCCTCGAAACTCTCCGCGATAATGCCTGCGCGGCCTTCCGATGAGACATAGAGCACATTCTGCGACGGCAGCAGCACGAAGGCGCCGCCGGAGCCGTCACTGCCGATCTGCCGCGGGCTGTCGACGCCGTCGATGCTGAACCAGGGTTCCTCGTCGGGGGCGAAGGAGATATCGAAGCCGCCAAGCCGGGCGACGACCTCGCTGTTGGCGCTCAGAACCTCGGGGGTCAGGGGCATCGGTGGGGGCTCCTTCCTGATATTTGACGCACTTTGTCGCACCCCGGAAAAGAAGGGTTCATGCGCCCGAATTTGCAGGGAAATCGCAAGGTTAACCGCTTCGCACCTGCAACTTACGGCTGATTGTCGAGGCCTGCGTAAGAAAGAATTAAAAACCGGCTACTAGCGTTCCCAACATCTTTCGAAACAATCCGGGCCAAGGCCCGGCCAGCCATAATTATATCCCCTGGGGAATTAGATGTCGCGCGCATTGATTGAAATCGGTAGTTGCAATGTGGACCTCGAACTGCGGCCGATCGAGCCGTCCTGGATCATCGAGGGCAATCCGGTGTCGCGCTCGCATATCCTGTCCACCAGCGCCGACGGCACCGCCTCCACCATCATCTGGCACTGCACCGAGGGCCGCTTCAACTGGTACTACGACATCGACGAGACGATCATGATCATGGAAGGATCGATCGTGCTCGAAAGCGATGGCATGCCCCCGAAGCGTTACGGCCCCGGCGACGTCATCTTCTTCCGCGACGGCGCGCATGCCAAATGGCATGTCGAAGGCTACGTCAAGAAGATCGCATTCTGCCGCAAGACCAATCCCGTCGCGATCGGCTTCCTGATCCGCGTCGTCAACAAGCTCAAGAAGATGTTCGTCTCCACCGGCGCGCCCCGTTCGGCCTCGCTGTTGGGGGCCGGCTAGTTCCGAGCATGATCCGGAAAAGCGTGAAGCGGTTTTCCGGAAAGATCATGCTCAAGCAATAAGAGTTTCAAGGACGCTTCCCAGCGGCCACGACGGAAGAGGGGTCGGGACCAGCATCCCGGCCCCTCTTCTCGTCATGAGGCCAGATCGAGCCGGTAGAAGTCGGTCGCGGTCTGCGAGAACAGCGCCGTCTTCTCGGCATCGCTCAAGGGCGCCGCAATGCGCTTGAACGCATTGAAGATCACCTGGTAGCTGCATTGTCCCTTGTCCGGCGGGAAATTGCTCTCGAACATCGCGCGCTTGGTGCCGAACGCCTCGATGCAGGTCTCGATATAGGGCCGCCACGCCGCGGCAAGCTCCTCGGACGAGGGCGGCCTCTCGCGCAGGTGGAAGTCATAGCCCAGCAGGCACATCGCGAGCCCGCCGAGCTTCACCACCACGTTCTCGCAACGGGCGATCTCCTGGATCGAGGCGCGCCATTCCGGAAACACCTCTTCGCGCCGCCCCGCAAAGCGGCCGATTCCGGCCGGACCGCCACAATGGTCGAGCACGATTTTGGTGTCCGGGAATGTACGCGCGAGCTCGGTCAGCTCACCGATTTGCGGATGAAATAGCCAGGCATCGAAGCTGAGATTGAGCGGCGCAAGACAGGCAAAGCCTTTGCGAAAGGTCGGATCCTGCAACAGGTCCTTCGGCCGGTTCGCATACATGCCGGCAACGGCGGGATCCGGATCCCAGGCGGAGGAGTGCCTGATGCCGCGGAAGCGGCCGTTGCCCGCCGCGATCTCGGCCTCAAGCACTGGCCTGGCCGCATCGCCCAGCAGCAGATTGGCGTGGCCGACGATGCCGGCGCAGATCGCGGCCTTGCCGTAACCGCCGCTCGCGCTCATCGCCGCGACGCCGTTTGCAAACTCGACCTCGCCGATCGGCCGGAATGCTTCGGGCCCATGCGCACGGTACATCGAGCGGCAGTCGACATAGACGGTGGCGATAATGTTGTGACCGCTGGCGATATCCGCCGCCATCTCCTCGATCAGATAGCGATGGCCGCGATTCCAGAGATGGTGATGGGGATCGACGATCGGCCGCAAGGGATCGATGATCTCCTCCTGATATTGCGCGAGCCAGTCCTCGCGCGGCTCGACGAAGAGCCCGCTCGTGTTGGCGGGCAGACCGCTGGCAGCCATCGGCATTCGCTCCCTTTTGTATTTTATAGGGGGAGCCTAGCACCTCATCCCCGCGCGCAGCAGCGCGCGTTGCGCAACCGCACCCGGCGCCGCCGTTAGCCCTTTCGCCGCCTCGCTCTCACACCGACCACAAGCCGCCAATCGGCTGCCGCGGCAGGCTTGACCTCGCCGAGCCAGTGGAAAGAATCATGGGTGATCTCCGTAAAACTCCAGCGAGTCAGGTCGCCGGTCTCGGTCGTGCCTTCTTGCACGATGTCCTCGCCGCGCGGACGGCCGATCTGCTGGCGGAATACGCTGCGGCCGGGATCGAACCAGGAAATCCGCCACGCGGAAATGGTGGGATCGTAGACCCGCAGCGTCGTGCCGTACCAATTGCCGGCAATCGGAAAGGCCGCGCCGCCGGCAGCGCGGGGGATGATCCAGATATCCTGCACGGCGCGGCCCTCCAGCACCCAGCCGAAGTGGATCTCTCCGGGGGCCGCGTGTTTCGCTCCATCCGGTCCGTGCGCCGTGACTTCGGCATCCCAGTCGCCGACGAAGCGGCCATAGAGCTGAAGCGCTGCCGCATGCTCGACGTTCGGTCCATCGGCGTGCAACAATCTGGCAAAGTCGGTCATGTCGATCTCCTCTTGTGGGGAGATCAGCACGCGCGGCGCGCAGCCGGCTTGGAAAAAATTGCGTCTCAGACCCCGTCGAGGATGATCACCGTCGGCTTGGTCGGCAGCGCATCCCGCGAGATCCGGAACGAGCGCTCGTGGCGCCGGTCGATCTCGAACTGCTGGCCGATCAGTTGCATGAACTCGTCGAGCGGCGTGGCGAAACGGTGCATCGGCAGCACCACCGACGCGCGCAGCCGCTTGGTGATCTCGGAGATGCCGTTCAGCGACATGGTGTAAGTGCCGTCGATCGGCACCATCACGATATCGAGCCGCCCAATCTGGGCAAAGTGGCTGTCATCGAGCTTGTGGTGAAGGTGGCCGAGATGGCCGATGCAGAGGCCCGCGACCTCGAAGATGAAGATCGAATTGCCGTCGCGGATCATGTCGGCGCCGGAATCATCGCCGAAATAGCGGCGGATGTCGGTGGTGACATTGCGGATGAAAGTGTCGCCGATGCGATCCGATACGATGGCCGGCTTGCCGTCTTCGCCCCAGCCATGCAGCACATGAGGAATGCGCTTGTCGGGAAACAGCGAATAGTGCGTGCTGTGGGCCCGGTTCATGGTGACGACATCGGGCAGCCGGCCGACCTGATAGGCGCCGCTATAATCGGTCGCGATGCGCAGGCCCCCGGGCGTGTCGATGAAATAGGTGGAGTGGCCGGCATAGGTGATCCCGATCTCGGCGGCTGCTGCCGCCTGCCGGAAGGCAGCTGGCATGATGCGAGGTGCGGCATTCGCCATCGCCAGGCATTCGCTGCGCTGAGGCTGCTGGGCGAGGGCCGGTGAGAGGAAGGCGCCGAACAGGGCCAGAGCCGCCGAAACCAGTCGCCGCATGAATCCATTCCCCAATGACTTCCCAGGGAAGTCTAGCGTGCAATGCAGCGCGTGGCCAACAGCCAGCGTTCAACAGCGCGTCCAGTGTCGCACCTTCAGATCAGCCTTACAGTCAAGACAGCGCCTCACTCCCGCCGCGGGCTGAACTTCCAGGTCATTGCCACGAGACCCGCGGTGATCAATCCGCTGATCAGGCCAGCAATAGGGAGGGCCAGCAGCAGCGCGGCGCTGGCGGCCCAGCCGATCGATGAGAAGGCCTCGGCGAAGGTCGCCAGCCGCGAGGAGGTCTGGCGGCGGCGGAATTGGCTGCGCCGGGCCTGCACCCGGAACCAGAGCTGGATTGCGGTCGCCGAGGCCGCGCTGATGATGATGGCGCCGGCGCTGACCGCGGCCTGGAACGGCGAGACAAAGGCGAGCGCTGCGATCAGAGGGCAGAAGATGGCGGCGATTGCGATCAGCACCACCTCGATTTTGGCCCGGATGACGCTGGACGGCGTCAGCGGTGCGGTGGCGACCAGGTCGGGCGCGTCCTCGCCGGAGATCGTCAGCCAGGCGAGCCCGCCGGCGAGCTGTCCCGCTGCCATCACGATGACGGGCGTGATCAGCGTCAGTGCGGCGGAGCTGTCGGCAAAGCTGCGCCAGAGCAGCAGCGCTGGCGGCACGAGGTAGAGCAGCTGCATCAGGGTCTGCGAGATCAGCCAGGGATCGCGCCAGAGCAGTGAAAATTCCTTGCGCCGCAGCGCCTGCTGCCGCGACCCGCCGCGGAACGGGCGCTCCTTCGCGCGCTTGCTGCCGGACCTTCCGTAGGCCGCGGCGTCGATCGCAGTGTCGGCAAAGCGGCCGGAAAAGATCGCCATGACGCTGCCGAGCAGCACGAGGCCAAGCGCGAGGAGCAGCAGCAGCGCCTCGCTGTCGCCCATGGTTGCGCGCGCCGGCCACCACCAGATGCTGTCGACGTCGGGGGCATACTCGGCAAAAACGCCAGAGGTCAGAATGGTGAAGCGCGACAGCGTGCCGTAGGACATGATCGCAGCGATCTGGAGGGCGATCACGAAGCCGGCGCCGATGATGGCGGCGAGGATCTGGGCGACGAAGCGCGTGCGGGCCGGGCCGATCAGGCGGAATAGCACGATGGTGACGGCGATCGCGATTGCCGCCGCCGATAGGCCCATCGCAATGACGACGCCGAAGGCGGCGAGCCAGCGCGGTCCGCCGCCGATGATCAGCACGTCGACGAAGGGCGTCGAGAACAACAGTGCCATCACCGTGACGGTCAGCGCGATCGCTGCGATCCGCACCGAGAACAGGTTGGCCAGCGTCGCGGGTGACGACATGATGAGGTCGAGATCGGCGCGGGCGTAGAACACCCGCGTGACCGACTCGATCGCCTGCGACAGCATCAAGGTCCAGGCGAGGAAGATCGTCGCCGTGATCACGATCAGCGAGGATTTGTCGAGCGGCAGTTGCAGATCGGCGAAGCGGCCGATCACCGCCCAGGCCGGCACGTGCAGCAGTGCTGCAAAGAGCAGCAGGCCGATCACGGCGGCGCGCGCCCGCTTGCGACGGCCGCCCGTCATCATGGCAAACCATTCGCGCCAGGCGAGGCGCAGCTCGTGGCGCGCGAACCAGGAGAGCGCGGTCGCCGAGCTCATGCGGCGTCCTGAAGCGTCACCAGCGCGATGAAGAGATCCTCGAGACTTGTATTGTCATGGCCGTTCTGACGGCGCAGCTCGGTCAGCGTGCCCTCGGCCACCAGGCGGCCCGAGGCGATCACGCCGATGCGGTCGGCCATGCGCTCGGCGACCTCGAGAATATGCGTGGTCATGATGATGGTGCAGCCGGCCTGCACGCGCTCGCTCAACAGGCCCTTTACATGGCGGGCGGAGACGGCATCTAAGCCGGTCAGCGGCTCGTCGAGAATGATGAGGCGGGGATCGTGCACCAGCGCGCCGGCCAGCGCGACCTTCTGGCGCATGCCCTTGGAAAAACCTTCGCAGCGTTCGTGCCGGTGCGGCTCGAGCCCGAGCGAGACCAGGAGTTCCTCGGCGACCGGTTCCGAGATAGACGGCGCAATGCCCCAGAGGCCGGCGACGAATTCGAGATATTCGAGTGGGGTGAGCTTGTCGTAGATCATGGGCTCGTCAGAAACCCACGCCATCACCTGCTTGGCAGCAACGGGATTCTGGAGCGCATCGATGCCGAAGATCGAGACCGCGCCGGAGTCGGGCCGGAGCAGGCCTGCAACCATGCGCAAAGTGGTGGTCTTGCCGGCGCCGTTGGGGCCGACCAGCGCATAGAATTCGCCGGCGCGAATGGTGAGATCGAGGCTGTCGACCGCCAGACGGTCAAAACGCTTCGTTAACCCTCGGACTTCGAGCGCCGAGTTGTCCGGCTTCATGACGGCCACACCATCCGGTTTTGCATCGCCCGCGACCATGACCTGAAGATGTTTCGGCACCGTGAATCGCGCTGCAGCAAATTCCGACGCCCGCCTTGGACTAAAGGCAGGATACCTCACAAGTCACCGTTTGTTGACAGCCGTTGACGGTTCAGGCTGAATTGCGAAGGGACAAATGGCGCTAACGCGGCGGAATGACTGCGTAGCGGCTGGACACAAGATGTGGCGAGGCGGCCAAAAGAACCGTCGGTTGCATCGGGAGGAAGCGCGGCGATGCTGGATTTCGTTCAGCAGCTGGTCAGCGGTGTTGCGCTCGGCTGCGTCTACGGCCTGATCGCGCTCGGCTTCGTGCTCGTCTACAAGGCCACCGAGGTCGTCAATTTCGCCCAGGGCGATCTGATGATGCTGGGCGGCTTCTTCGCCTTCACCTTCATCGGCATGATGGGACTGAACTACTGGATCGGTTTTGCCGGTGCGGTGGCCGCGATGGCGCTGTTCGGCATGCTGGCCGAACGCGTGGTGGTCCGGCCGATTCTCGGCTATCCGCAATTCTCGATCATCATGGCCACGATTGGGCTGGGCTATTTCCTGCGCTCGGTCGCCGGCATGGTCTGGGGCACCGACGATTTCAAGATCGATACGCCGTTCAGCCAGGGCGTGCTGCGCATCGGCTCGCTGGTGCTCGCCTACGACAAGCTGTCGGTGATCGCAGCGACCGTCATCCTCTGCACGCTGCTCTGGCTGTTCTTCAACAAGACCACGCTCGGCACCGCGATGCGCGCCTCTTCCGAGAACATGCTGGCGGCCTACTACATGGGCATCCCCGTCAAGCGCGTGGTCTCGATCGTGTGGGCGATCAGCGCTGCGGTCGCGACCTGCGCCGGCGTGCTGCTGGCGCCGATCACCTTCATCCATTCCAATGTCGGCCTCGTGCTGGGGCTCAAGGCATTTCCGGCCGCCGTGCTCGGCGGCTTCGGCTCGATCCCCGGCGCGGTCGTCGGCGGCGTCCTGATCGGTGTGATCGAGAGCATGGCCGGCTTTTACCTCGCCGAAGGCTGGAAGGACGTCGCGCCGTACATCGTGCTGCTCGCCGTGCTCTTGCTCAAGCCGGAAGGCCTGTTCGGCCTTCACGTCCGCAAGAAGGTCTGAACGCCATGCGCTTCCTGTTCAAGACCGACTATGAGGACGATATCAGGCTGTTTCCGCATTCGGGCTATGTCGTCTCCTATGGCATCCTGCTCGCGCTGCTGCTGATCGCGCCTTACGTGCTCTCGAGCTATCTGATGAGCCAGCTCGTCTTCGTCTGCATCTATGCAACGGTCGGCGTAGCGCTGCTGATTTTGACGGGCTTCACGGGACAGGCTTCGCTTGGCCACGCCGCGTTCCTGGCGATCGGCGCCTACACGGCGGCGTATCTGCAAAAATACAATGTGCCGTTCCCCGTCTATTTCCTTGCCGCCGGCATTCTAACCGGCTGCATCGGCGCGCTGGTCGGCTTTCCTGCGCTACGCCTGCAAGGCATCTATCTCGTCATCGCCACCATCTCCTTCGCCTTCATCATCGAGGAGATCCTGGCGCGCTGGGAGAGCGTGACCAACGGCAATGAGGGCATGCGGATCAAGGCGGTGTCGCTGCTCGGCGTCACGGTCTCGCGCGACAGTCCGACGTTCTACTTCCTCTGTCTTGCCGTGCTGGTACTGACCATCGTCGGCACGCTGAACTTGCTGCGCTCGCCTACGGGCCGCGCCTTCGTCGCGATACGGGATTCTGAGACTGCGGCGCGCAGCATGGGCATCAACGTCGCGCTCTACAAAGTAAAATCTTTCGCGATCTCGGCGGCGATCACCGGTTTTGCCGGCGTGCTGTTTGCGCACAAGCTCTCCTTCATCTCGCCGGAGATGTTCACGCTCCAGCTCTCGATCGAGTTCATCATCGTGATCCTGATCGGCGGCACCTTCAGCCTGCACGGTGCGGTGCTGGGCGCGATCTTCATCGTGATGATCGATCCGTTCCTGACTTACCTCAAGGATGACATGCCCGGCATCATCGCAGGCATTGCCGCGACGTTCGGCGCCGGCATGCAAACGGCGGCGAACATCCAGGCGAAGGTCGCAGCCTTCGCCTCGCTCAACGGGCTGAAGGGCGCGATCTACGGCATCATCATCGTGTTGTTCGTGCTGTTCGAGCCGCTCGGGCTCTACGGCCGCTGGCTCAAGATAAAGCTCTTCTTCCAGCTGTTCCCGCTCTACAAGCGCGCCACCTTCAAGCGGCAGAAGATCTACGTGAAGTCGGAGCGCAACCGATGAGCTATTTTCGCGCCGAGAACCTGTCGCTGCACTTCGGAGGCCTCAAGGCGGTCGATGCGGTGTCCTTCGCGGTGGAGAAGGGCGAGATCCTCTCGATCATCGGGCCGAACGGTGCCGGCAAGAGCTCGATCTTCAATTTGATCTCGCGAATCTACCGGCCGACCTCGGGCCGCATCTTCTTCGAGGATCAGGACATCACCGGGCAGCCGCCTTACGACATCGCAAGGCTCGGCATCGCCCGCACCTTCCAGAACATCGAGCTGTTCGAGAACGCGACCGTTCTGTCCAACCTGCTGGTCGGCCGTCACCGCCATTCCACCACGCAGCTCTGGCAGGAGCTGCTGTTCCTGCCGAGCGTTCGCGCCAACGAGAAGGTGCACCGCCGCCGGGTCGAGCAGGTGATCGAGTTCCTCGATCTCGAGCCCTATCGCGACAAGCTGATCTCCGGCCTGCCCTACGGTGTGCGCAAGGTGATCGAGCTGGCGCGCGCTCTGTGCTCGGAACCGAAGCTGATCCTGCTCGACGAGCCGTCCTCCGGCCTCAATGTCGAGGAGACCGACGATATGTCGTTCTGGATCCGCGACATGAAGAACGAGCTCGGCGTCACCGTGCTGATGGTCGAGCACGACATGTCGCTGGTCAATCGCGTCTCCGACCGCGTCATCGCGCTGAATTACGGCCGGGTGCTCGCCATGGGCTCGCCCAATGAGGTGCAGCAGCATCCCGACGTCGTCGCCGCCTATCTGGGAGCTTGACGCGATGGATGCTGCGGCGACACCAGACATCATCCTCAAGCTCAGCAACATCGAGAGCTATTACGGGCCGATCATGGCGATCCGCGGCATCTCGCTGGAAGTGCCGCGCGGCCGCATCGTCACGCTGCTCGGCGCCAACGGCGCCGGCAAGACCACGGTGCTGAAGACGATCTCCGGCATCCTCGATCCGCAGAAAGGCGCGATCGAATTCCTGGGCAAGCCGATCCAGCGCATGGAGGCAGACCGGATCGTGCGGCTCGGCCTCAGCCATGTGCCGGAGGGACGCGAGGTGTTTCCGTTCCTTTCGGTGCGCGAGAACCTGATGATGGGCGCCTATCCGCGCAAGGACCGCGACGGCGTCGCGGGAGATCTGGAGCGCGTCTACGGCTATTTCCCGCGATTGAAAGAGCGCCTCAACCAGCCGGCCGGCCAGCTCTCCGGCGGCGAGCAGCAGATGCTCGCGATCGGACGTGCGCTGATGAACCGGCCGACGCTGCTGCTGCTCGACGAGCCCTCGCTCGGCCTGTCACCGCTGCTGGTGAAGGAGATCTTCACGATCATCCGCCGCGTCAACGAGGAGCAGGGCATGTCGATCCTGCTGGTCGAGCAGAACGCCAAGGTGGCGCTGGAGACGGCGCATTACGGCTATGTGCTCGAGATCGGCCGCATCGTGATGAACGACACAAGCGACCGCTTGATGCATTCGAAGGATATCCAGGAGTTCTACCTTGGCGCCAAGGAAGCCGGCGCGCGAGGCGAGCGGCGCTGGAAAAAGAAGAAGACGTGGCGTTAGGGCAAGGACTGGCGTTAAATGAACTGACCCGTCCGCAACGATAGACCGCCGGCAAGGCAGGCAGCGGAGGGGGAAAGCGGCAAGGAGGGAATGCGCATGGCCAGACCGGCGGTGCTGACAGTCGCTGACACGATCGCGAAGAGTTTTTTGCGCGCCGCGGAGACGCGCGGCGAGCGGCCGGCCATTCGCGAGAAGAAATTCGGGATCTGGCAGCCGACCAGCTGGCGCGAATGGCTGGAGATCTCGAAAGAGGTCGCCTACGCGCTTCACGCCATCGGCTTCGCCGCCGGCGACGTCGCCTCCATCATCGCCAACGCCGTGCCCGAATGGGTCTATGCCGACATGGGCATCCTGTGCGCCGGTGGCGTCTCCTCCGGAATCTATCCGACCGACTCGGCGTCCCAGGTCGAATATCTCGTCAACGATTCCCGCACCAGGGTGATTTTCGCCGAGGACGAGGAGCAGCTCGACAAGATCCTCACATGCCGCGTGCGCTGTTCTTCGCTGCAAAAGATCATCGTGTTCGACATGGAGGGGCTACGCGGCTTCTCCGACGACATGGTGATGTCGCTCGACGAATTTCGCGCGCTCGGCCGCAACCATATGGTCGGCCGCGAGGCGCTGTGGCGTGAGATGCTCGACAGTCGCGGCGCCGGCGACCTCGCCGTGCTCGTCTACACGTCCGGTACCACGGGGCCGCCGAAGGGCGCGATGCATGCCAACCGCAGCGTCACGCATCAGATGCGGCATGCCAATGATTTCATCCCGGCGCGGGAGCACGAAGAGCGGCTGATCTTCCTGCCGCTCTGCCACGTCGCAGAGCGGATCGGCGGTTATTACATCTCGGTCGCGCTCGGTTCGGTCATGAACTTTGCCGAGAGCCCGGAGACGGTGCCGGACAATCTGCGCGAGGTGCAGCCGACCGTCTTCCTCGCGGTGCCGCGCATCTGGGAAAAATTCTATTCCGCCATCACCATCGCGCTGAAGGACGCGACGCCATTCCAGCAGTGGGTCTACCGTCGCGCCATCGATGTCGGCTATCGCATGGTGGATTGCCTGCTCGAGGGCAGGACGCCGCCGCTAGGCTTGCGCATCGCCAACCGCATTGCCTACCAGATCGCCTTCCGCAACATCCGCCGCATGATCGGGCTCGACCGCTGCCGCATCGCCTTTACCGGCGCGGCGCCGATCGCGCCGGATTTGATCCGCTGGTTTCTAGCGCTAGGCATCGACATGCACGAGGTCTACGGCCAGACCGAGAATTGCGGCGTCGCCACCATGATGCCGGCGCGGCGGATCAAACTCGGCTCGGTCGGCACCGCGGTGTCCTGGGGCCAGATCGCGCTGTCGCCCGACGGAGAGATCCTGATCAGGGGCGATTTCCTGTTCATGGGTTACCTGAACCAGCCGGAGAAGACCGCCGAGACCATCGATACCGGCGGCTGGCTGCACACCGGTGACGTCGGCACCATCGACAATGAAGGTTTTGTCCGGATCACCGACCGGATGAAGGACATCATCATCACATCAGGCGGCAAGAACATCACGCCGTCCGAGATCGAGAATCAGCTGAAATTCTCGCCCTACATCTCCGACGCCGTCGTGATTGGTGACAAGCGGCCCTACCTCACCTGCCTCGTCATGATCGACCAGGAGAACGTCGAGAAGTTCGCCCAGGACCACGACATCCCCTTCACCAATTACGCCAGCCTCTGCCGCGCGGCCGAGATCCAGGACCTGATCTGGCGCGAGATCGAAGGCGTCAACGGCAATTTCGCCCGCGTCGAAACCATCAAGCGATTCTATTTGATCGAGCGTCAGCTCACGCCGGAGGACGAGGAGCTGACGCCGACCATGAAGCTGAAGCGCAATTTCGTGAACAAGCGCTACGCCGCCGAGATCGACGCGATGTATCGCGAGCGAGCGGTGGCGTGACGCGCATGCCCCTGGAAAAGTGGCAACCGGTTTTCCGATAAAGGGGCATGCGCAGAAAAGAAAAGTTTCGTTCGAGACAGCGAAGGAGCGATGGCCCCCGCCCTTCGTAGAACACGGGCCTTCAGGAGAGGAGACGTCAATGTCGAGATCGTTGAAAGCGTTTGGCCTCGCTGTGGGCGCAGTTGCGCTCGCCTGCCAGCCGTCCCTGGCGCAAACCAAGGTCACCAATGAGGGCATCTCGGCGTCCGAGATCGTCATCGGCACCCATCAGGACCTCTCGGGGCCGATCAAGGTCTGGGGCGTGCCCGTGTCCAACGGCATGAAGATGGCGGTCGAGGAGATCAACGCGGCCGGCGGCATCCAGGGCCGCAAGATCAGGATGATCCTCGAGGATAACGGCTACGATCCGAAGAAGGGCGTGCTGGCCTCGCAGAAGATGGTCGAACGCGACAAGATCTTCGCCATGATCGGCTCGATGGGCTCGGCGCCGACGCTCGCCGCGCAGGATATCCTGTTCGACGCCGGCGTGCTCCAGCTGTTTCCGCTGACGGCGGCCGAGTTCACCTTCAAGTTCGATCCGGCCAAGCCGCAGGAGCGGCTGAAGTTCAACAACCTGTTGCCTTATGTCGAGAGCACGCGCGCCGCGCTGAAATACATGGTGGAGTGGAAGAATTTTGCAAAACCCTGCATCATGCATCAGGACGACGAGTACGGAAAAAACGTGCTCGACGGCTTCAACCAGCAACTCACCGCGATGAAGCTGCAGCCGGCCTCGGTGACGAGCTACAAGCGCGGCGCCTCGGACTTCAGCGCGCAGATCGCCAAGATGAAATCCGACGGCTGTGATCTCGTCGTGCTCGGCACCGTGATCCGCGAGACCATCGGCGCTATGACGGAGGCGAAGAAACTCGGCTGGGACGTCACCTTCCTCGGGGCGACCCCGACCAACGTGCTTGAAGTGCCGGCACTCGGCAAGGAGGCGGTCGAGGGCCTCTATGCGGCCTCGGGCTTCGAGATTCCCTATGAGGACACCGCCAAGGGCAAGGTTCACGACTGGCTGATCAACTACAAGAAGATGTTCGGCACCGACGCCAACACGCAGGCGATCATCGGCTATAATGCGGTGATGACGTTCGCCTTCTATGCGGACAAGGCGGGCAAGGATTTGACCGGGCAGAAGATGCTGGCCTCGCTCGAATCAGGCGAGAAATTCCTCGATATCTTCAACTCGCCGCCGACCAAATTCTCCAAGACCGACCACCTCGCCAACACCATCACCCAGGTGCAGCAGGTCAAGGGCGGCCGCTGGGTTCTGGTGAAGGACAATCTGATGTTTTGATATTTCTTCGCCTCTTCCCGCGTGCGGGGAGAGGCCGGAATTTGCGAAGCAAATTCCGGGTGAGGGGGACTCTCCGCGAGGGCGACTCTCACCATCATCGCGCAGATAGCCCCTCACCCCGGCCCTCTCAGCTCGAGCGAAGCTCGTCGCGGCCCCGTAAGAACGGCGAGAGGGAGAGGACAGCCCTACGACCCCCCGCTTGCGGTCCCAGAGTTCACCGGCGCCAATTCGTCCTCGCGGCAGCGCCAGCCGTCGGCGGCTTTCACGAACGCAAACGTCCGCTGGATCCTCAGCCGGCGCGTGACGTTGAAGGCCTCACCTGAGCGCTCCTTGCCGACCGTGCCCGGCTGCGGAAGCCCGGTCCTCGGGTCCCAGCAGGTGCCGGTGCAGCTCGATGCGACCTTGCTGCAGGTGGTGAACGGCGCCAGCACGACCATCTCGATCTCGCCGGTGACCTGTGCGTCCTGGTCGGTCAACTGAATGTCGAGCGCATGGACGCGGTTGATGCGCAGGAAATTGCCGCAGGAATTGGCGGCGTGAATCCGCGCGGCGCAGAAGTCGACGGCGTCGGTGTCGGGCATGCGGGCCGCGATCTGCCGGCCGAACACCTTTTTCGGATCGCCTTTGGCCGCGGCGATCTCGGCCGTCTTGCGCTTCAGGTATTCGGCGAGGCAATCTTCCGCGGATTCGAGCTCGGCAAGCGGCACGTTCTCCTTGCCGACCAGATTGCATTTGCGGTCGCGCTCCCGCGTCCATCGTCCGTATTCGGCGTAGGCAAAGCGGGCCGCGGTCGGATCGAGCTTGCCGATCAGGCCGAGCACCTGGCCGTTGAGCTCGGTTTCGCTGAGCGCCAGCGACGGGTCGGCGCAGATCACCGCGCCCGCCGCGGTGTTGGCCGCCAGACAATCGAAATCGGGATCGCGCAGGATGGCAGCGCGCTCCTCGGTCACCTTGAGCAGGCACGCCCTCACCTGATCGAACTCGTCGGAGCGGATCGCGGTCTGGCCGACGATGCCGCAGCCGAGATTGCGCTGGCGGGTCCAGGTCGCGTTCTCCTCGATCGCGGGCAGGCGGTCGGGCAGACGGGCGAGCCGCGCCTCGATCGCGCTGCCCAGCTTCTCGGCGGCGGCGGCAAGCTCGGCGTCGCCACAGAACAATTGATTGCCGGGATCGCGGATCTGCTGGCAGTTGTTCTTGGCGAACAGCGGCAGCCTGTCGGCGATGGAGCTTTCGGACGGGCCGGATTGCGCGGACGCAGGCGCCGCCGGGAGCGCCAGCAGCGCAAGCATAGTCAGCACGATGAACCGCATTCCAATCGCCCCCGCATCGAAGGCGCCATGCTAGCGGTCCGGATCGTGCGGTGGAATGGGTTTGTGGGGAAGGTCTATCGGGCGACGAGCGAGATCAGCGGGCCTCCGACAACCGCACCGGCTCGTCGGCATATTTCAGCACGGCCGACTGATAGAGCACGAAAAGCGGCTGGTAGGTGCGCGCCTCATCGTCCTCGACCATCGCCATGCGGCGGTTGTCCAGCATCAGCCAGTGGCCATCGAGCTTGGCGGCGGCAACCGCATGCTCCTCGCCGACCCTGACATCGCGCACCACCACGATGCGGAGATCGTTGCTGGCCACGCCAGCGAGCCGGAGCGCGGCCAGCTTGGCGATTGCGTAGTCTTCACAGTCGCCGGCGCCGCGCGCGAAGGTCGCAAGCGGCGAGCTCCAGACGTCGTCGATGCCGTCATTGGCGGCGCGGATGGCGAGGTTGATGGCGCGGTTGGTCTCGCCGAGCCTGGCGCGGCCGTCGCGGCTGCGGGCCTGGTCGACGATGGCAAGCAGCTTCAGCGCCGCCGGGGACGCGCAATTATCGCGGTCGCCGTCGCACAACGCGAGCTGCACCATGTCGTCGTCGAGCTTCTGCTTCAGCTCGGACCATTTGTGCTGGAGGCTGCCGGACGAAATGGCGAAGGCGAACACGCCGAACGGCTCGGCGGATTTGCGCACGAGCAGGCCTGCGCCCGGCGACAGCAGCGTGCCGGCGCGAAGCTCGGCGGCGGACCCGAACAGGATCAGTCCGCACAGGACAAGGATTGCGCGCCAGGCGCGCGAGCGAGCAGCGGTCTCCATCTGACATCCCCTTCCGGCTTCGTAAGGTCCCCGTCGACCTCAACGTGCCGGGCGTTGTTGCTTTCGCGGAGATAGTGCGAGGCGGGCGGTTTTGTTCTGCTTAACGCGCCCGGCAGGGGTCCTAAAACCGTGGGACAGGCTGAAACGCGACTGGCCAAATTGCGTAAAATTTTACGATTCGCCGGCTAGCTCGGGCCCGACCGCGGCGAAACGGAATCAATTGCAGGCACAAGTTGTAACGGAGCCGATTCTGCCTCGTATGGCTAACAGCCCGCTATTTCACGGGTTCTGTTAGTTGGGTCACAGATTTAACTCCGTATTTGCCGCAGGATGTTGCGGGGTACCACGAAGGGAAGTGGACGCAAGTATTCGCGGACTTCTCTTCGCAGCCGATTACCTTGGATGACTGGAAATGCGCGCGATAAGCCGAATTCGACTGCAAAATATTCGAAAAACGACTTCGGTATATCTGCGGATGTCGCCGTAGGCATAGTCGTCGATGGCCAAGTGACACGAAATCACACAAGCAATAGATGGTTTCGCTAAGGACTTGGTAATGCTAAGCAAGCTTAGGCGGTCGATACTTACTTAGATTTTAACCCTTTTACGGTGCCCGGTTGAATTACGCTGGCAAATTTGACGCCGCGAACTCCTTGGACGGCCAGGTTTCCCGCTCGCCTGCGGACGGCCGTGTCGATTCCTTTACGGCCAAGGCACATGGTCACGTGCCCGATGGCGCGTTCGTCGTTCCCGATCCGAACCTGATCTTCAACGCCGACTTCAAGCGCGCCGGTCTCGACCTTGTGCTGTCCCACGACGGCCATGAGTTCGTCGTTCACGATTATTTCAGGGGCGACAAGCGCGCCGCGATCGCCTCGCCCGATGGCGCCCATCTCACCGGCGACGTCGTCAATGCGCTCACCGGCCACGTCCAATATGCCCAGGCCGGGTCCGGCGCCGCCGCCGCCCAGGTCATTGGCCACGTCACCAAGCTGTCCGGCAGCGCGACCGCGGTCCGCAACGGCGTCTCGGTCATCCTGAACAACGGCGACAATGTCGAGAAGGGCGACGTGGTCTCGACCGGCGCCGATTCGACACTTGGCATCACCTTCATCGACGGCACCGTGTTCGGCCTGTCCTCCAATGCGCGGATGGTGCTGAACGAGATGGTCTACGACCCCAACGGGTCGAACAATTCCTCGCTGCTGAGCCTCGTCGCCGGCACCATCACCTTCGTCGCCGGCGAGACCGCCAAGCATGGCGACATGAAGATCGACACGCCGGTCGCTACCATGGGCATCCGCGGCACGGCGGTGCTGACCCAGATCAACTTCGTCGTCCCCGCCGGCGGCGGCGATCCGCAGCCGCAGGCGAGCTTCCAGGTTCTGGTCGAGCCAAACGGCACGACCGGCTCCTACATCCTGTTCGACAAGGTCACGCTGCTGCCGATCGCGACGGTCAATCAGGCCGGCCAGATGATCCAGATCAGCGGGGGCAACGTCTCGATCACCAATGCACTGATGTCGCCGGACATTCAGAAGCTGATCACCGACGTGTTCACGCTGAAGTTCACCGATAATAACACCAATACAAAGCTGACCACGAACTTCACCGACACGATCACGCCGACCAGCGACGGCGTGTTGATCAAGACGTCGAGCGGCGCAACCGCACAGGTGATCGTCGCCAACACGGTCAGCGGCAGTGGCTCCGGCGGGTCGTCGAGTGGAGGCAGCAGTACGTCCGATCGTTATCCCGGACCGCCCGACGCGCGCATCCTCGACGCCAACGGCAATGTGACGACGGCGCTCGCGACGGCCGAACAGGCTGCGGCGACCGGCGATCGCGCAGACGGGACCGGCGCGCCTGTGCCTTCCGACATCACCATCTTCCACGTCAACTTTGTCGACCAGAACCTGGGCGACCGGCCAACGGTGTCGGTGAACGTCGACCCATCAAAATACACCTACAAGGACGCTGGCCACCACGACGTCACCAACTCGCTCACGGCTCTCCAGAAGCAGGACATCGCGGCGACGCAGGTCCAGATCTCCGTCGCAGCCGCCGCCGGCAATAACAACAACGGTTCGGCGACCCTGACCTACTCGGTCCCAGACCACGTATTTGACTTCCTCGCGGCCGGCGAAACGCTGACGCTGACCTACATTGTCACCGTGAATAACAATTTCGCGGTCAATCCCGAATCCACGAACATCCCGATCACCATCACGATCACCGGTACCAACGACAAGCCGGTGATCACGACCAGCGTTCCGACCATCACTTTCGAAGGCGGCACCAGCGTGCCGGGCGGTCCGCTCACCAGCGATGTGCCGAAGTCGGGAACGCTGAGCTTCACCGATGTCGATCTTACCGACACGCACACGGTGTCGGTGGCGCTGACCAGCGCGACCCTGCCTGGCGGCGCCGTGCCGCCGGGCCCGCTCGCGGCGTTCCAGAAGGCGATGTCGGTTGCGATCGCGGCCGGCGCCGACAGCACCGGGGACGGCACCGGCACCATCAACTGGTCGCTGGCCGACCTGCCGGTCTATCTCGCCGACTTCATCCCGAAGGGCGAGGTGCTGACGCTGGTCTACACCGTGACGGTCACGGATTCGCAGGGCGCGACCTCGAAGCAGACGATCACCGTCACAATCAAAGGCACCGACGCGCCGGCGGTGGTGTGGATCGCGACCGACAAGGCCGGCGCGCCCTCGGGCGGTTTCTGGAAGGATGCGGCCAACTGGGAAACCGGCACGGTCCCAACCATCAATGACGACGTCATCGTCATCACCGATCAGCTGCACGGCCTGACGCCGTCTTATCCGGTGACGATCGACGCCGCGGCCTTCGCCAAGTCGGTCACGATGAACGACTTTGGCGGTCCGCCGCCGAAGCTGATCAACCTGAGCTCGCTGACGATCTCAGGCGCGCTCAACATGAGCGCAGACTCCATCCTCACCAACGTTGCGACCGGAACGATGTCGGTCGGCGGTAAGGCCGAGATCCTCGGCACCAGCGTGCTCACCAATGCCGGCCATCTGACCCTCGCCGGCGGCGGCGATTTCGCCAAGGGCACGGCGATCACCAATTCCGGCACCATCGAACTGTCCGGCGGCACGCTGAAGACGCTGGCCACGATCCACAATGCCGGCGGCACGCTGAAGGCGGATGCGGGCACGACGCTGATCGTCGACACCGCGATCGTGGATGGCGGCACCGTCAACATTCTCGGCACGCTCGAACTCGACGGCACCAGCCTGATCGAGAACGGCACGCTGAACAATTCCGGCACGGTCAAAATCAAGGGCACGGCCGAGTTCGCGAGCGAGACCGTCTCCAACACCGCGAGCGGTTTGATCGAGGTGCTGGCGAATGGCTGGCTGACGATCCACCAGGGCTCCAATGTCACGAACAATGGCGCGGTCACCGTCGACGTCAACGGCAGGCTGACCGTCAACGGCGCGACGATCGACGGCGGTGGGGATCCCGTCCTTCACGGCTGGTCGGGATCCGACGGCGGCGAGAGCGGCACTGGCCTTCATGCGTTCATCGATTTGCCATCGCGCGGCGGTACGGTCACCAATAGCGGCGAGCTCGATCTCACCGGCAATGCGGTTCTGACTAGCGGCTTCCTGAAGAATAATGCGACGCTCAAGGCCAGCGGCACCGGCAACGCGCTAGACAGCGAGACCGTCACCAATGCCGGCACCATCGAAGTGCTGGCGAACGGCGTGCTTGCGATCGACAAGGGCTCGACTGTCGCCAACACAAGCGGTAGCGTGATCATTGATGGCACTGGCGCTCTGACCCTAGACCACGCCACGATCAGTGGCGGCGTCGTCAAGGGCGCCGGCACGATCGACGTCACCGGCGCCAGCAAGATCGACAGCGGCGCCACGGTCAGCGTCAGCACCATCACCGCCGATGCGGCGCTGACGCTGGACGGTGTCACCGTCTCCGGCACCGTCATCACCGACAACTCCAGCGTTGCAATCGCCAATACCGTCAGACTCAAGGACGGTGCCACGATCCAGGGCATTTCCAGCTCGACCAAGGGCCCGATCACCAACAATGGCACGCTCGAGATCGCTGGTGCCGCGACGCTGCTCAATGACGTCGTCACCAACGCCGGCCATGTCATCAAGATCGACGATGGCCAGACGCTGACGCTGTCCGGCACCGAGATCACCGGCGGCACCATCAACAATTACAGCCTCGGGACGGGCGGCACGATCGACGTGACCGGTGACAGCGCGATTGGCGGCAGCGCCACTCTGAACAAGGGCGCTGTCACGGTCGAAAACGGCGTCACGCTGACGTTCGGCGACGCGACCGTCGTCGACACGGCGATCACCAACCATGGCACCGTCGGCGTCGCCGGGAGCAAGAAGACGACGCTGAACGGCGCGAGCCTGAGCGGTGGCACGCTGGCCGTTTCAGGCACGCTGGATTCAACCGGCACCAGCATCCTCACCGGCGCGGCCATCACCAATAACGGCCTGATCGAGGCGCTCGGCGGCCTGCTGACGCTCGCCGCCACGACTTCGGCCGCCACCATCGCCAACGCCAACACGCTCCAGGCCAATCTCGGCGAGCTCGACATTGACCATCAGGCCGTCACCAATACCGGCACGCTGGCCGCGATCAACGCGGGCACGCTGAAGCTGATTGGGATGACGGTGACCAATACCGGTGGCACCGTGTCGGTCGCGTCGGGCTCCACGCTCGACCTCGTCGGGGCAATTGTCGATGGCGGCACCGTGACCGTCACGGGCACGCTGGAATCGACCGGCACGAGCGCGATCGACAGCGCCGACATCACCGTCGCCAGCACCGGCATCATCTCGGTCACCAACGGCACGCTGACGATCGACCCCGCGACGCTGCACGCCATCACCAATCACGGCCTGATCCAGGCAAGCGCCGCCGAGCTCGATATCACCAGCGAAGACATCACCAATTCCGCTGATCTCAAGGCGATCAACGGTGGCACGCTGAAGCTGGTCCATCTCACCGTCAGCAACAGCAGCACCGGCGCGCTCGCAGTCGACGGAACGTCGAAACTCTACCTGACCGACGTCTCGATCAACGGCGGCAGCCTGAGCAATGCCGGCAATCTCTACAGCGTCGGCGCCAACATGGTTACCGGCAGCGTCACCAACACCGGTAACATCGAGGTGCAGAGCGGCACGCTCAATCTCTCCGGCGGCCTTTACGGCGTCGGCAAGATGATCGTCATTGACGATGGCGCGACGCTGGAACTCGGCGGCGCGGACGCGCAGACCGTCACGTTCGCCGGCAGTTCCGGCACGCTCCAGCTCGACGCCGGCAGCCATGCCTTTACCGGCACGATCGCTGGTCAGGCCTCGGCCGGCGGCACCTTCACCGTCACCGGCGATGCCGACATCAATTCGAAGGCGGGCGACGCGCTCGACTTCTCGGCATCGGGCGGGACGACCGGCAGTCATGGCAATGTCGTGCTGACGCCGACCGGCGCACTGACCGGCGCGGTCAACGGCGTCGTCGCGACGCAGAACGGCACCGGCAGCATTTCGCTGACCGCGACAGGTGACATCAAGGGGCTCGCCGGCAACGGCATTGTGCTGCGCGACAGCGCGACCGGCTCCGGCGATATCACCGTCAATAATCTCACCGGCAAGGCGACCGGCACCGGCGCGAACTCGGTCGGCGTCCTTGTCGAGAATCTGAACAGCGCCAATGCCGGCGACATCTCGATCACCCAGCGCGGGGGCGCCGTGGGTGGCGCCTTCGGCATCGACGCGTTGACCGGTGGTAACGGCGACATCATCATCGACGCCGGCGGCACGATCACGGGCAGCTCCATTTATGGTATCCGGTCGCGCAGCTACGGGGCCGGCAACCAGACCATCACGACCGAGGCCGGCAGCGTCATTTCGTCGGGCAGCTCAGGCGTCGTCGCCGTCAATCGCGCGATCTCGCTCGGCGAAGCCGCCGGCAGCACCATCACGGTCAACGCCTATGGCACGATCAACTCGGGCAGCAGCTCGAACCTCGGCGGCAATCCGCCGGCAGGCATCGAGGCCGGCTACACCGGCGCCACGACCGGCACCAATGCCAATACCGGCGTCAACGGCACGGTGATCGTCAACAACCACGCCAACATCACAGCTGCGGCCGGTCACGGCATCAACGCCTATAACTATGGGAATGGCGACGTCACGGTGAACAGCTTTGCCTGGACCACGATCACGGTGTCCGGAGCGCAGAGTGTCGGCATCAATGCCGTGGCATTGAGCGGCGGCCCCGGCGACGTGACCGTCACGCTTGGCGAGAACGTCACGATCTCGGGCGCGACTAGCTACGGCATCAGGGCCCACAGCGTTGACCAGGGCGACATCAGCGTCACTCTGGCCAAGGGCGACAGCATCACGTCCGGCAGCTCCGGCATCGTGGCCGTCAGCTTTGCGACCGCGATCGCCGCCGGCGTCGGCAGCACGATCTCGGTCGAGGCGCACGGCACCATCCATTCCGGCTCGACGCTGAACAACGACGGCACCACCCCGGGCGGGATCATCGCCGGCTACAAGCCCGGCGGGAACGGCACGTTCTCGAATGCGGTCAATGGCGACGTCGTCGTCACCAGCGACGCGACGATCTTCGCGGATGGGGGCTACGGCATCGAGGCGTTCACCTACGCTGCCGGTGACATCACTGTCATGACCGGCGCGACATCTTCGATCATCGCGACCGCTGGCACGGCGATCGGGGCCTTCGATCACGGCGGCGGCGACGTCAGCGTCACCAACGACGGCTCCGCCTCCGGCACGATCGGTCTGGCCGCGCTCGCCACCGGCGGCGGCGACATTACCATCGTCAACCATGGCCACATCAGCAGCACGAGCCTTGCCGGCATCAGCGTCACCCAAAACGGAACCGGCGCGATCGGCTCGACCCATATCACCAACACCGGCTCGGTCGCGGCTCCGACGGGCCATACCGCGATCTTCATCCAGGAAAATACCACCGGATCGGCGACGATCGACAATTCCGGAACGATCGGGCCGGCTCTCGCCTCCAATGTAACCGCGGCGACCTACGCCATCGTCGAGACCGGCGGCGCCATCACGATCAACAATAGCGGCCACATCAACGGCAACATCTCGGTCGCCACGGCCACGTTCAACAACAACGCTGGCGGTATCTGGACGGTCGCCGGCAGCGGCGTTTTCGGCAATGCGTCCTCGATCGTCAACCACGGCGCTATCGATCTGCATGGCGCGTCGATCTCCGGGACCGGACTGACCATCGAGAATTACGCGGACATCGACAGCTGGGGCACGGCGTCAATCTCGGGCACCATCGCCAATGCCGGCGCCATCGAGGTCCATGACGGCGAGTTGACATTGTTTGGCACGCTGTCGGGCACCGGCTCGGTCACGGTCGACGCCGGCGCGCTCCTGAAGCTCGATGGCTCGGTCACGCAAACGATCAACCTCGCGGGCGACGGCGCCGCGCTTCAGATCGATACGTCGACCTTCGGCGGATCGATCGCGGAATTGTCCATGGCCGACACGATCGACCTGTCGAGCATCGTTTATGATGACGGCACCTCGGCGACCTACAACGCCGCGACCGGCGAGCTCGTCGTCAGCGACGCCTACAACCACACGATCACGCTGAAGCTCACAGGTGGCGACTACAGCAATTATCATTTCGCCGGCAGCGACGACGGTCATGGCGGCACGCTGATCACGATCAACGCGAACGACGATGCGCCTACCTTCGCCGCAGCATCGCTGACCGCCACCGTTCCCGAACGCGCGAACACCACCGGCTCCTCCGCGCCGGACCCGACGCCGACCGCCGCCACCGGCGCGATCGGCTTCAAGGACGTCGACCTGACCGACCGGCCGACGGCCGGGATCACGGGCCAATCCGTGACCTGGTTCGATACCGATGGCACGACGCCGCTGACACTGACGGGCCAGGAAACCGCGCTCGCGCAGGCGCTGACGCTGCTGCCTCAGACCGGCAAGAATAACGGCACGGTGACCTGGAGCTATTCGGTTGCCGACAGCGCGCTGGATTTCCTCGGCGAGAACCAGGCCGCGAAAGTGGTTTCGACCGTCACGCTCGACGACCATCGGGGCCAGACAATTACGACCGACGTCACCATCACGCTCACTGGCAAGAATGATGCGCCGGTGATCACGGCCGAGGCGGGGGACAGCGCCGGCGCGACCCTGCCGGAGACCAATGCGGGGCTGGGCAAGACCGGCACGCTGACCTTGTCCGACGTCGACGCCACCGATCACGTGAGCGTCGTGCGCGACAGCCTCTCCGTCCATCTCGACGGCGTCCTGAAGACCGACGACGTCGGTGGTCTCTCGCACGCCACCCTGCTCAGCTATTTCACCGTGCCGTCCGGCGACATCCTGAACGGCACCGCCAACCACGCTCAGTTCACCTGGGCGTTCAATTCGGGCGGCCAAGCCTTGGACTTCCTTGCCGCCGGCCACACGCTGTCGCTGCAATACACCATCGTGCCGGACGACGGGCACGCCGCGACCGGCACCGGCAATGGCGTCGTCACCATCAATATCGCCGGCAGCAACGATTCTCCGACGCTCGACAGCACGGCGCTGGACGCCGTCGCCGGCAATGATAACAACCCGAGCGGAGCTGCGATCAGCGATCTCTTCGCGAACAAGTTCCACGACGCCGACGCCGGCGCGAGCTTCACCGCCATCGCGGTCACGTCGGATACGGCAACGGCCGATCAGGGCGTGTGGCAATACCAAATCGCCGGCACCGATCATTGGGTCGATATCGGCGCGGTTAGCGATACCCATGCGCTGGTGCTGAGCCCGGATACGCTGCTCCGCTTCGTGCCGGCCGAGGGTTTCAGTGGCACGCCGGACGCGCTGGGCGTCCATGCCCTCGACGATACCTATGCTGGTCTCATCTCGACCGACGGGTCGGCGGCGACGACCGATATCACTGCCATGGCCGCCGACGGCACGGCGCCGGTGTCGGGCCAGCTCACCACGATCAGCACGAGTGTGACCGCGCCGCCGGCCACCGGGCCGGTGATCGATACCGATCACTTCTATGTCGAGCACATCCGTGAGAACAGTACCGACGTCATCCACGATATCGTGGTGACCGACACCGATGCCGGCGCCACGACCGACGAGTTTACCGTACAGGTCTCAACCGCGCATCCCGATCTGAGCCAGGTCAATTTCTATCCCGCGTGCGGCTCGCTCAGCGACATCAACAACGGCTTCGAGACCGGCATTGCCTACAATCCGACCGGTGCCAGCACGGACGAATACCCCCAGCCGCCGGAGACCGACAAGATCACATTGACAGTGACGGACAAGGCCACGGGCCTGTCCGACACGGTTAACTTCATCTTCAACGAAGCTGGCGACGACAGCCAGGGCGTCTGGCTGCAGGGCGCGGGCGGCAAGGACGTCATCTTTGCGTCCACGACGAACGACACGCTGACCGGCGGCGGCGCGAAGGATCAGTTCGTGTTCACGCCGGCTGCGATTGGGTATGACGACGAGGGGCACCCCATCCCCGACTTCTCGCACACCATTACCGATTTCACGCTCGATCTGGACAAGATCGACCTGCGCCAGTTCTCGGGTGTCACCTCCATCGACAATCTCCACATTGTTCAGCAGCAGGACTCCGACGACACGCTGGTCACGTGGCAGCAGCAAGTGACCCCGCCGGAGGGAGCTCCGGTCACGGAGACCGAGTCGCTGCTGTTGAAGAACGTCATTGCGGCCAATCTCAAAGGCAGCGATTTCATCTTCCACATCACCTGATCCCCTTGCTTGGTAAGCTCGGCCGCAGCTTGATCGTGGCAAAAAATCCATAGTCCTTGCGATCCGGGGAATAGCCAATTGCGCGGGGACGCTCCATGATCGGGCGGACGGCACAGTGCACGGCAGGAAGTCCGATCCAAATGAGACGTCTCAAGATCCTGCGACGGTGGTTTGCGCAAAAGCTCGGCTTTGCGCGGCTGATGTGCCTCGCGCTGCTGGTCGTGTTCGCTGGCATCCGTCTCTGGGATCCGCCGCCGGTGCAGGAATTGCGGCTGCGCACCTTCGACATGTTCCAGCTGGTCGACCCGCGCCACAAGACGGTGCGGCCGGTCACCGTCGTCGACATCGACGACAAGAGCCTCGCCAAGTTCGGTCAATGGCCGTGGCCGCGCACGCGGATCGCCGATTTGATCCAGAACCTCACGAGCAACGGCGCGGTGGTGATCGGCTTCGACGTCGTGTTTTCCGAACCTGACCGGCTCAATCCCGATCTGGTCGCGAGCCAGATGCGCTATCTGGACGACGCCACGCGCACGAGGCTGCGCGAGCTGCCGAGCAACGACCAGATCCTCTCCGAAGCGATCAAGCGTTCGCGGGTGGTGCTGGGCGAGACCGGGCAGTCGGCGATCACGTCGGAGATCGACAAGGAGCTTCCCTTCACCGGCGTGGCAACGGTCGGTGAAGCGGGAGCCGAGCGCTTTCTGTTCGAATTCCCGGGCCTGCTGCGCAACGTGCCCGTCATCGAGAAGGTCGCCGCCGGCCGCGGACTGTTCACGATCAGGACCGAGCGCGACGGCCTGGTCCGGCGCGTGCCGATGATCATGCGCGCGCAGGGCAACATCATGCCCTCGCTGAGCCTCGAAATCCTGCGGGTCGTCACCGGGACGCCGACGCTGCTGGTACGTACCGACAAGACCGGCATCCGCGCCGTCCGCCTCAAAGGGCTCGAGATCCCGACCGACGAGAACGGCCAGCTCTGGGTGCATTATGCCCGCCAGGATCCCTCGATCTACGTTTCGGCAGCCGACGTGATCGACAACACGGTGGCGCCGTCCAAGATCAACGGCAAGCTGGTGCTGATCGGCACCTCCGCGGTCGGCCTGAACGACATCAAGACCACGCCGGTGTCGCGGGCCATGCCCGGCGTCGAGATTCACGCCCAGGTGCTCGAAAGCGTGCTGACGGGTGCCGCGATCTCCCGGCCGAATTATGCGCTCGGCGTCGAGCTGCTCGCGGCGCTCCTGATCGGCATCCTCGTCATCATCTTCACGCCAAATCTGGGGCCCGTGCGGCTCGTGCTAGCCGGCGCGATGTTTGCCGCGATCCTGATCGGGGTCTCCTGGTTCTTCTACGCGCAGTACCGGTACCTTATCGACTTCACCTATCCGCTGTTGTCGACCACGGCGATCTACGTGACCTTCATCTTCTCGAGCTTCGTCCGCGAGCAGCGCCAGCGCGTGCAGATCCGCGGCATGTTCGCGCAATACATGTCGCCGGTGCTGGTCGAGCAGCTGGCGCAGTCGCCGGAGAAGCTGGTGCTCGGCGGCGAGGAGCGCGAGATGACGATCATGTTCTCCGACGTGCGCGGCTTCACCACGATTTCGGAGAGCTACAAGCACGATCCGCAAGGCCTGATCGCGCTGATGAACCGCTTCCTGACGCCGCTGACCGACGTCATCATCGATCAGAAGGGCTATATCGATAAATACATGGGTGACGCCATCATGGCGTTCTGGAACGCGCCGCTCGACGACAAGGAGCACGAGGTCAACGCCTGCGAGGCCGCGATCCAGATGCTGGAGCAGATCGACGCGGTCAACAAGGAGCGCGAGGAGGAGGCCGCCGACGGAGGCCATGTCTACATCCCGCTCAACGTCGGCATCGGTCTCAACACCGGCATTGGCGTCGTCGGCAACATGGGCTCCGACCTGAAGAAGAACTATTCGGTGCTCGGCGACAGCGTGAATCTCGCCTCGCGCCTGGAAGGGCAGACCAAGGAATACGGCTTCCCCATCATCGTCGGCTCCAGGACCGCGCTTGCCGCCAAGGACAAGTTCGCGATCCTCGAGCTCGACTTCATCATGGTCAAGGGCAAGAGCGAGCCGGAGGTGATCTATGCCATCGCCGGCCGCGAGGACGTGATGCATTCAGGGGCGTTCCAGCGCCTGCGCAACATCACCATCGAGATGCTCGGCTGCTACCGCAGCCGTGACTGGCAGGGCGCGCTCGATGCCATCGAGCGTGGCCGTCGCAGCGAAGACGCCGACACGCTGGAAAAGCTGTTCAATCTCTACGAAGCGCGGATCAAGGATTTCCAGATCAATCCGCCGCCGGAAGACTGGACCGGCGCCTATGCGCTGCTGACCAAGTAATTGCACGCGCCGGCGGAGACGGCACCGCGATGCCGGCTATTTCGCGAGCGGCCACTCGCCCATGATGCGGAACCTTGCCTTCGCATCACCCTGCTTGAACAAGGCGATGCGATCGATGTCCAGCGTATCGCGCTTCAGCTCCGCAAACCTGTCCCGCAGCATCGCCAGGATCGGTCCGCGCCGCTCCGCATCCAGCCGTCCCGTCAGCGTCATGTGGAAGCGGAATTCCTCCATCACATACGGGTAGCCCCAGCGGTCGAGATAATCGCGCTGCCGCTCGCTCAGCTGCTCGGGCTTGCGCCGGGCCCGGTCAGCGGCGTTAAGTCCCGCACGGAATGCGTCGAAATCCCGCACGCAATCGGCCGCGAGCTGCTGGAGCGCTTCGACGGGTTCGGCTGGAATAACGGCAATGAAGCCGCTGATGGCATCGACGACGGGGCGGATCACCGGGACGGGGCGCGCCTTGGTAGTGACCTTGGCCGCGAACTCCGCGCAAGCCGCGATCAGCCCGGCTTCGGTCCTGCCGGGCGCCAGCGCCATCGGCGCCTTCAGTGTGGCGTGAAAGCCATATTTGCGGGGATCGGCGGTAATGTCGCGCCAGTCCGGCGCAACGTGGAGCGCGTCCTGCGGAAACGGCAGCTCGTCGCCGGTATAGGCATCATAGCCGAGCAGCCCGGCGCCGAAGCGGGAGAGGGCGCTGTCGGCGCCTGCGGCAAAATAGATCGCGTAGCGGGGAAAACCTGTCATCGCCGGAGCATAGCCAATTTATGCCGCAACGACAGCCTCGCGCGGCACCGCCGCTGCAGCGAGCAGCCGCGTCGCATCGGTGAGATGCACGAGCTTGCCGCCTGAGATCACGGCTATCAGCCGCGGCCGCAGCGGCACGGCGTCGTCCACCAGCAGAATATCGGCGCGGCGGCCTTCCGCGAGGAGGCCGCGATCGGCGAGGCCGGTCGCGCGCGCGGGACCGGCGGAAACCAGATCCCAGGCCTTCGTCAGCGGGACAATGCCATCGGCGACGAGGCGAAATGCGGCGAGCAGCTGCGCCGGATAGTAATAGTCCGACGCCAGCACCGAGCAGAGCCCCTTGGCGATCATGTCGGATGCTTTGGTCCAGCCGGTATGGCTGCCGCCACGCACCACGTTCGGCGCGCCGTAGACGATCGCATCGCCATGGCTTGCCGCCGCCCGCGCGGTCTCCTCGTTGATCGGGAATTCGGCGATGTCAGCGCCCATGGCCCGATAATCCGCGCGCATCTCCGGCGTCGCATCGTCATGCGAGAGCATCCGCACCTCGGCGGCGCGGGCGACCGCGGCAAGCCGCGAAACCGAAGCCGGCACATCTGCCGCGCGCGCGACGACGCGATCGACCAGCTTGTCGAAGTCCTCAGCCGACAGCCCGGTGCGCTCCACCATGCGGTTGCGCTTGCGCGGCTTGGCCATGTCGGCGACGGTGCCGTCCATGTGGTCGTTGAAGGCGAACAGGTCGACGCGGCCCTCGGCGAGCCACTGGCTCATCTCGGCCTCGGCATCGAGATTGTAGGTCTCGTGCCGCAAATGGAAGCGGGTGTCGGCGGCGAATTGCGGGCGCTGGCGTTCGATCGCCTCCATCAGGGCGCGCGCATTGTCGGCGCTACGCAGCCCCGGCTCCCACGAGCAGGTCGTGGCGTGGAACACCGTGGTGATGCCGTTGCTGATCGCCTGGCGGTCGCTGTCGGCGAGCGCGACGTCGATCGGGAAGTCGACACCGGCGCGCGGCATCATCTGCCGCTCGAAGGCATCGCCATGAATATCGACGATGCCGGGCAGCACCAGCAGATTGCGCGCATCGATCGCGAGCCGTGCGCGGCCGCGGGAGGCGTCAACCTGCGTGATGTCCGTTCCGGACACGGAAAGCGAGGTTTCGACGAGCTCGATGCCGATCAGGGCCCGGCCGCCTTCAAGGAAAATGTCTGTCACGCGACCGCGCTTCGTTTGCTGGCAGAGGAGCTAACCTGTGCTTCATATGTCGAGAGCAAATCTTCAATCCCGAGTGTGCGGAAATCGGGCAGGGCTGCACGCAATTTGTCGTGATCCCAGTCCCACCAGGCGAGCCGCGCCAGCCGGTCTGCCACCTCTTCCGAGAACCGGCGCCGCACGATCCGCGCCGGATTGCCGGCGACGATGGTGTAGGCAGGCACGTCCTTGGTGACGATGGCACCGGCCGCGATCACAGCGCCGGTGCCGATATTGCGGCCGGGCAGCACGATCGCGCCATGGCCGATCCAGACGTCATGCCCGATGTGGACATGATGCTGGCGCGGCCAGTCGAAGAAGTCGGTGTCGTCGCTCTCGCCGGGAAAATAGGCACTCGAACGATAGGTGAAGTGCGCCTGCGTGGCGCGGTGCATCGGATGATTGCCGGGATTGATGCGGGTCATCGCGGCGATTGAGCAGAATTTTCCGATGGTAGTGTAGGTGATCTGCGCATCGTTCACGACGTAGGAGTAATCGCCCATGGCGACTTCGGTCAGGATCGTGCGCGCGCCGACCTCGGTATAGGCGCCAAGTCTGGTCTCGTGCAGTTTGGCGGAAGCGTCGATGGTCGGTTGGACTGAGAGCACCTTGCCGGCCATGTCGTATCCAGAAGTCTGAGGGCGGGCGTTTCTCTTCGAGCGGCTTGATGACGATGTCATGACGAAGCGATGACAGGGGACGGGATGTGTAGGATCGCCGCACCGCAACGCGATTGTCACACAAGTGTCAAGCGCCGGCGGTAGCGATGGATCCCAGCTATTCTGGAGCCCCTGCATGCTGGTGGTTGAAGGTCTGACGTGCCGCTTCGGCGCAAAAGCCGCGGTGGACGACGCTTCGTTTCAAATCTCCCCCGGCGGATTCGTCGGCGTGATCGGGCGCTCCGGCGCCGGCAAGTCGACCATGCTGCGCATGATCAATCGCCTGGCAACGCCGACCCAGGGCCGCATCCTGTTCGACGGCCTCGATGTCACCGCGTTGCGCGGCAAGCAATTGCGCCAGTGGCGCGCGCGCTCGGCGATGATCTTCCAGCAGTTCAACCTGGTCGGCCGGCTCGACGTGCTGACCAACGTGCTGATGGGCCGCCTTGCGACCATGCCGGCCTGGCGCTCGCTGTCGCAGACCTGGCCCGAGCACGACAAGGCGCTGGCGATGTCCGCGCTCGAGCAGTTCGATATCGCCTCGCTCGCCGCGCAGCGTGCCGATCAACTGTCCGGCGGCCAGCAGCAGCGTGTCGCGATCGCCCGCGCGCTGGTGCAGCAGCCCGACATCATCCTCGCCGACGAGCCGATCGCCTCGCTCGATCCGCGCAACACCAAGATCGTCATGGATGCGCTGCTGCGCATCAACAAGCATTTCGGCATCACCGTGCTCTGCAATCTGCATTCGCTGGATCTCGCGCGCAGCTATTGCGACCGCCTGATCGGCATGGCCGCGGGCCGCGTCGTGTTCGACGGCGTGCCGTCCGAGCTCACCGATCGCGTCGCCCGCGAGCTCTACGATCTCGAAGCCGCCGACGTCATGGGCGGCACGCCTGCACCGGCGCCAGAGGGCGTCCCGGCCCTCGGAACGGCCGCCGCGGCCTGAGCCGCGCCGCACCTGTTGAATTACCTGTTCGCGTCAACCGATCCTATCAGATCAAGAGGGTATCATGATCACTCGCAGACTCATCCTTGCCGGCGCCGCGGCGCTCGCGCTCGTCTCGCCTGCCTCCGCCGAAGACTGGAAAGCCAAATATCCCGAGCTGACCTTCGCGGTCATTCCGGCTGAAAACGCCTCGGGCGTCACCGAGCGCTGGGCGCCGTTCATGAGCTATCTCTCCAAGGAACTGGGCGTGAAGGTCACGCTGCGCATCGCCAACGACTACGCCGCGGTGATCGAAGGCCAGCGCGCCGGTAACATCCACATCGCCAGCTACGGCTCGGCCTCGTTCGCCCGCGCCCGTCTGACCGGCGTCAAGACCGACGCCTTCGCCAACGACATCAACGCCGACGGTTCGACCGGCTACTATTCGGTGTTTTTCGTCAAGGCGAACAGCCCCTACAAGAGCATCGACCAGCTCAAGGGCAAGAATCTGGGCCTAGTCGACCCGAACTCGACCTCGGGCAACAACGTGCCGCGGTTCGAGCTCGACAAGATGGGTATCGCGGATGCCGACACCTATTTCAGCAAGGTCGTCTTTACCGGCAGCCATGAGAACGCGATCCTCGCGCTTGCGCAGGGCACCGTCGACGTTGCCGCCAACCAGTGGACCAGCGATGACGATTCCACGCTGGCGCAGATGCTGACCAAGGGCATGCTGAAGAACGCCGACGGCTCACCGATGAAGAAGGACGATTTCCGCATCATCCACAAGTCGGCGCCGATCATCAACGGCCCCTACGCCTACAACTCCGACCTGCCGGAAGACGCCAAGGCCGCCATCGCCAAGGCGTTCTTCGATGCGCCGACCAAGGACAAGGCGGCGTTCGATCGTCTCCAGGACGGCCAGAAGAAGGGTTTCCATCCCGCCACCACCAAGGACTGGGATGGCACGATCGAGCTGATCAAGTTCGTCGATGCATTGCGTAAGAAGAAGGCGTCCTGATCTCAGGGCGACGTCACTGGAGCCGGGTCGATGGACCCGGCTCTTTCTCTTTTAACTAGCCATAGTTCCTTGATGACTGTCGCGGTTTCGATCCTTCCCGAGCAGCAGCTCGCAGCGCTCAACGCGGCCTATCGCCAGGCGGTCTCGCGCAGGCGGCTTCGCCTCCTGTTGGGAGCAGGGGTCTTTGCCGCAGCGCTCGTGCTCGCCGCGATCGGCGCAGAGGTGAACCTGCGCACCTTCTTCACCTATTTCGGCAACTTCATCAGCTATTTCGACCGCATCCTCACCCTCGACAACGGCCAGCGCGTCTGGGCCGATGTCGGCGAATGGTTCTGGGGCTTGCGCAAATGGCTGAAGATGCTGGGCGAGACGCTGCTGATCTCCTATGTCGGCACGCTGATCGGCGCGATCTTCGCGTTTGCCCTGAACTTCTTCGCGGCTGAGAACACCTCGCCGTCGTCCTGGCTGCGCTTCGTCGTGCGCCGCCTGCTCGAATTCGCCCGCACCGTCCCCGGCATCGTCTTCGCACTGATCTTCGTGATCGCGTTCGGTCTCGGGCCGATGGCGGGCGTGCTCGCGATCGCGATCCACTCCACCGGCGCGCTCGGAAAGCTGTTCTCGGAGATCGTCGAGAATGCCGACATGAAGCCGGTCGAAGGCATTCGCTCGACCGGCGCGAGCTGGCTGTCCTGCATGCGGTTCGCCATCGTGCCGCAGGTGACCGCGGGCTACGCCAGCTACGCGCTGCTCCGGTTCGAGATCAATGTGCGCGAGGCCTCCGTGATGGGGTTTGTCGGCGCCGGCGGCATCGGCCAGGAACTCGTCGTCGCGATTCGCAAGTTCTATTACTCCGACGTCAGCGCGATCCTGATCACGATCATCGTGACGGTCTTTATCATCGACATCAGCACGGGCTGGCTGCGCGGCCGCCTGTTCGGCAAGGAGGCGCGGACGTGACGGCTCCTCAGGATGTCGATACGGCGCAGATGCGCGCCCGCTACCCTGACGTCTTCGACCGTCCGGCCTCGGCGAGGCTCGCCATGCCGGCAATGATCGTCGCGGCCCTCGCGATCTTGGTCTACGGGCTCGTCGATCTCGATTTCTCGCCGTCGCGCTTGTTTGCAGGGCTGAGCCAGCTCGGCTGGATCAGCCTGATGATGATTCCGCCGGATCCCGGCTCCTCGCTTCCGATCTATCTGAAGGCGCTGGGCGAGACGCTGTCGATCGCGCTGCTCGGCACCACGCTGGCCGCGCTGTTCGCGCTTCCGGTCAGCCTGCTGGCTGCGCGCAATATCATCCCCTCGCAGATCCTGCGCTTCCCGGTGCGCCGGTTCCTCGACTCGATCCGCGGCGTCGATACGCTGATCTGGGCGCTGGTGTGGATCAACGTGGTCGGCCTCGGCCCGTTCGCCGGCGTGCTCGCCATCGCGGTGTCGGATTTCGGCGCGTTCGGAAAGCTGTTCTCGGAGGCGATCGAGGGCGCCGACCAGAAGCAGGTCGAGGGCATCCGTGCCTCCGGCGGCAGCGCGCTGCATGAGATCCGGTTCGGCCTGCTGCCGCAGGTGCTGCCCGTGATCGCCGGCCAGGTGCTCTATTTCATCGAATCCAACACCCGCTCGGCCACCATCATCGGCATCGTCGGCGCCGGCGGCATCGGCCTTCAGCTCGCCGAGCAGATCCGGGTGCTGGAATGGCAGAAGGTGTCGTTCCTGATCCTGATGATCCTCGTCGCAGTCGCCGCGATCGATTTCATCTCCGGCAAGCTGCGGTTTGCGATCATTGGAAGGCGGGCGGTGGCCTGATCCCAGGTGCGGTAGGATGGGCAAAGCGCAGCGTGCCCACCACCTCTAACGATCGCGAGAGATCGTGGGCACAGCGCAAGTGCGCCTTTGCTCACCCCACGATTTCTGCGCGGGCGAGGAGATCACCCGTTCTCCACCAAGAACTCCACCCGCTCCGCGGCGAACCGCGAATGCTTGGTCACCAGCGGCTTGCCCTCGAGATCGTGGTCGGTCGCATCGACCACCAGGATCGGCCGGCCCAGCGGAAGATCCAGCCGCGCGGCGTCGGTCGCATCGACGATGCCGGCGGTGATCCGCGTCGCGCCGCGGCGATAATCGCGGACGCCATAATGTTCGAGCAGCTTCGTCATCGACCGCGTTGCTGCGAACACCTCGCCGGCGCCGGGAAACAACTCCGCTGACAGCCAGGTCGTGGAGACGCAGATCGGCGTGCGGTCGGCAAGGCGGATCGCCTCGATCCGCACCAGCGGTGCGCCGGCCTTAACCCCCAATTCTTTCGCCAGCTCGCGGGTCGCGACATCTTCCGATGCCTCGATCAGCCGGCCATGCGGCTCGCGGCCGTCGGCGCCGACGATCTCGGAGAAGCGCGTGCGCGAGCGCAGGGGATAGGCGAGCTTTTGCGCTTCGACATAGGTTCCGCTGCCGCGTTCGGCGCGCACGATGCCGCGCTCGGCAAGCGCTGCCAGCGCGCGCCGCACGGTGTGGCGGTTCACCCGATAGGTTTCGGCGATCTCCATCTCGCCCGGCAATTTGTCGCCGGCCGCAAAGCGGCCGTCGGCAATACCGCGCTCGATGCCGTCGGCAACGAGGCGCCACAGCGCGACGCCAGAGGAGGCGATGTCCTGCATGCTCATATCGCCGGCAACCTACTCCAGAAATCACAGCTTTGTCACGAAACAGTCATGGCGCTCGCCTATGAAGTTGTCTAGTATCATAGACAACTTCGGTTCGGCAAGTTCAGTCAAAGATTCGGTGGATTGGTGACCCAGCACAACAACCAGCAAGCCCAGCGCCAGGCCGCAATGGCCGTGCTGGCACATGCGGAGGCGGGCGAGATCGCCGCTCGCCTCCGCAACCTGGCCGTTCCGGCCCATCAGAATCTGCGCGAGCCGGAAAGCGGCCTCGTCATGCTGCGCGGCCGCGTCGGCGGTGATGGTGCGCCGTTCAACCTCGGCGAAGCGACGGTGTCGCGCGCCGCGGTAAAGCTCGCCAGCGGAGAGGTCGGTTTCGGCTACACGCTCGGGCGCGATGGCGAGAAGGCGCGGCTGATCGCGCTGTGCGACGCGCTGGTTCAGTCGCGCGATTTCGGGGCGGTCGTCGAGCGGGACATCATCGCGCCGTTGCGCGCGCAGCTTATGATTCGGCGCAGCCGCGCGGCGGAAGAGACCGCTGCGACGAAGGTTGATTTCTACACCATGGTGCGCGGTGAGGGATGAGATCATGACCACGATTGCGGAACTGCCGCCGGGTTTCGCCGACAAGGTGTTGTCGGCGCAATCGACCTTTCGTTCGGTGATGGATGCGATGGCCCGGCCGGGCTCGGTCCAGCGCATCGTGCCGATGGCCGGAACGGCCGGCCCCATGATGCGCGGCACTGCCGCGATTGCGCTGACGCTGTTCGATCACGACACGCCGCTCTGGCTCGATGCAGGGATGTCCGAGAGCGCCGACGTGTTGAAGTGGCTCAAGTTCCACACCGGCGCGCCGGTGGTGCAGGATTCCTCGATTGCGGCCTTCGCGCTGATCGGCGATGGTGCAGCGCTTCCTTCGCTCGAGCGTTTCGCCCTCGGCACGAACGAATATCCGGATCGTTCGACCACATTGATCGTTCAGGTCGACAGCCTCGATGCAGGCCGCAGTTTCGAGCTGCGCGGTCCCGGCATCAACGGCGTCGCGACGCTGCAGGCGTCGATCAAGCCGCTCGACCTGTTCGAGCGCTTGCGCATGAACGAAGCGCTGTTTCCGCGTGGCATCGACGTGGTTCTCGTGGCCGACGACGCCGTGGTCGCGATTCCGCGTACCACGCGTGTCGTGAACAAGGGAAGCTGAAGCATGTATGTCGCAGTCAAAGGCGGCGAACGCGCCATCGAGAATGCCCATCGCCTGCTTGCCCATAAGCGGCGCGGCGATCAAAGCGTGGCCGAAGTCACCCTCGACCAGATCTCGGAACAGCTCGGCCTTGCCGTCGACCGCGTCATGAGCGAAGGCTCGCTCTATGACCGCGAGCTCGCGGCGCTTGCGATCAAGCAGGCCCGCGGTGATCTGATCGAGGCGATCTTCCTGGTCCGTGCCTTCCGCGCCACCCTGCCGCGCTTCGGCACCAGCGAGCCGGTCGACACCGGCGCGATGCGGGTGCAGCGGCGGGTGTCCGCGACCTTCAAGGACATTCCAGGCGGCCAGATCCTGGGTCCGACTTTCGACTACACGCATCGCCTGCTCGATCCCTCGCTCGCCGAAGGCTTCGTGCCTGACGCGCCGGCGACCGCAGATGCCGCGACCGCGCCGACGCCGCGCGTCACCGATATTCTCGGCCGCGACGGGCTGATCGAATCCTCGCCGCAGGCCGAGGAGGGCGCCAGCGTCGGCGATCTCACCCGCGAGCCGCTGAACTTCCCTGCGGACCGCGATCTGCGCCTGCAAAACCTCGCGCGCGGCGACGAAGGTTTTCTGCTGGCGATGGGCTATTCCACGCAGCGCGGCTATGGCCGCAACCATCCCTTCGTCGGCGAGATCCGCTTCGGCGAGGTCGAGGTCGAATTCGCGGCGGAGGACGTCGGCTTCGCCGTGCCGCTCGGCGCGATCGAGTTGACCGAGTGCCAGATGGTCAACCAGTTCAAGGGATCGGCGACCGAAGCGCCGTGCTTCACCCGCGGCTACGGCCTTGCCTTCGGCCAGAGCGAGCGCAAGACCATGTCGATGGCGCTGGTCGATCGCGCGCTGCGTGCCCGCGAGCTCGGCGAGGAGGCACTCGCCCCGGCGCAAGATGAGGAATTCGTGATGTCGCATTCGGACAACGTCCAGGCGACCGGCTTCGTCGAACATCTGAAGCTGCCGCATTATGTCGACTTCCAGTCCGAGCTCGGCCTGCTCCGCAAGCTGCGCCAAGAATTTTCTAAAGCGTTCGCTGATGCTCAAGCCCCCGATGCCATGAAGGAGGCCGCGGAATGAACGCGCCCGCCTACAATTTCGCCTATCTCGACGAGCAGACCAAGCGGATGATCCGCCGGGCGATCCTGAAAGCGATCGCGATCCCCGGCTATCAGGTGCCGTTCGCCAGCCGCGAGATGCCGATGCCCTATGGCTGGGGCACCGGCGGCGTACAGGTGACTGCCGCGATCCTCGGTCCGGCCGACGTACTCAAGGTGATCGACCAGGGCTCCGACGACACAACCAACGCGATCTCGATCCGCAAATTCTTCGCCAAGACCGCGGGCGTCGCCACGACCACCGCGACGGATGAGGCGACCGTGATCCAGACCCGTCACCGCATCCCGGAGACGGCGCTGCACGCCAATCAGGTGCTGGTCTATCAGGTGCCGATCCCGGAACCCCTGCGTTTCCTCGAGCCGCGCGAGACCGAGACGCGACGCATGCATGCGCTCGCCGAATACGGCCTGATGCATGTGAAGCTGTACGAAGACATCGCACGCTTCGGCCACATCGCCACCGCCTACGCCTATCCGGTGAAGGTCAACGCGCGCTACGTGATGGATCCGTCGCCGACGCCGAAATTCGACAATCCCAAGATGGACAACAGCCCGGCGCTGCAGCTGTTCGGCGCCGGCCGCGAGAAGCGCATCTACGCGATCCCGCCCTATACCAAAGTTGTGTCGCTCGACTTCGAGGACCATCCGTTCGAGCCCTATCGCTTCAACGCGCCCTGCGCGCTGTGCGGTGCAGAGAATTCCTATCTCGACGAGATCGTCACCGACGACAAGGGCAGCCGGATGTTCGTCTGCTCCGACACCGATTATTGCGAGGGTCGCCAGGCCGCCGGCCATCACGGCAGCCTCAGCGCCGCACCGTACAAGGAGAAGGCTCCCTCACATGGCTGATGCTCTTGAAAACGATCAGCCGCTGCTGGTCGCAAACGCGCTCAGCAAGTCCTATGGCCGTATCGCCGCCTGCCGCGACGTCTCCTTCGCGCTCTATCCCGGCGAAGTGCTGGCGATCGTCGGCGAGTCCGGCTCCGGCAAGTCGACGCTGCTGCAAATGCTGTCGGGCCAGCTCGCGCCGAGCGCCGGCCATGTCTCCTATCGCATGCGCGACGGAATCACCCGCGATCTCGCGACGCTGGGCGAAGCCGAGCGGCGCTTCCTGTTCCGCACCGACTGGGGCTTCGTGCACCAGGATCCCGCGCAGGGCCTGCGCATGGCGGTTTCCGCCGGCGCCAATGTCGGCGAACGGCTGATGGCGGTGGGCTGGAATCATTATGGCCGCATCCGCGACACTGCCTCCGACTGGCTCACCCGCGTCGAGATCGACATCGCCCGCATCGACGATGCGCCGCGCACCTATTCCGGCGGCATGCGCCAGCGCCTCCAGATCGCCCGCAACCTCGTCAGCGAGCCGCGGCTGGTGTTCATGGACGAGCCGACCGGCGGCCTCGATGTTTCGGTGCAGGCGCGTCTGCTCGACCTCGTGCGCAGCCTCGTTGCCGAGCTGCACCTCGCCGTCATCATCGTCACCCACGATCTCGCGGTCGCACGGCTGTTGTCGCACCGCGTGATGGTGATGAAGGGCGGCCGCGTCATCGAGACCGGCCTCACCGACCAGGTGCTCGACGATCCCCGCGAGCCCTATACCCAGCTGCTCGTTTCCTCGATTCTGCCGCCATGAGTGTTCCGATGACCGCCATGATCGAAATCGCCGACGCCAAAAAGACCTTTACGATGCACCTGCAAGGCGGCATCGAACTCCCGGTCGTCAGTGGCGTGACCTTCAACGTCAATCCGGGCGAATGCGTCGTGCTGTCGGGGCCATCGGGCGCCGGCAAGTCGTCGATCCTGAAAATGATCTTCGGCAACTACCGCTGCGATTCCGGCCGCATCGGCATCCGCCATCGCGGCGCGGTGGTCGATCTCGCCACCGCCGAGCCCCGGCAGGTGCTCAACATCCGCCGTTCCACGATCGGCTATGTCAGTCAGTTCCTGCGCGCGGTGCCGCGTGTGGCGACCATCGACGTCGTTGCCGAGCCCTTGATCGTGAACGGCATGGCTCGCGCCGATGCGCAAGTCCGCGCCGGCGAGCTGCTGCACCGTCTCAACATCCCCGAGCGCCTCTGGCAGCTGCCGCCCGCGACCTTCTCCGGCGGCGAGCAGCAGCGTGTCAACATCGCGCGCGGCTTCATCTCGGATCTGCCGATCCTGCTGCTGGACGAGCCCACCGCCTCGCTCGATGCCGCCAACCGCGCCGTCGTGGTCGAACTGATCGCCGAGAAGAAACGCCAGGGTGTCGCCATGGTCGCCATTGTCCATGACGACGAAATCCGTCATTTGATCGCCGACCGTATCGTCGACGTCACCAGTTTTGCCGCTGCCGCCTGAAGGACATGGAAATGAACGCCAAGCCGAAGGACACAGTGCTCGCCAACGCCAGGATCGTGCTGGCGGACCGGGTGATCGAGCAGGGCTGGCTTGCTCTCGCGGATGGGCGCATCGCCGAGATCGGCGAGGGCAGGGCGCCGGCGGGCGCGGAAGATGCCGGCGGCGATCTGATCATGCCGGGCCTGATCGAGCTCCACACCGACCATCTCGAAGCGCACTACGTGCCGCGGCCAAAGGTGTTCTGGAATCCGGTTGCCGCCGTCATCTCCTATGACGGCCAGCTCGCCACCTCGGGCATCACCACCGTGTTCGACTCGCTCCGGGTCTGGCGCGAGGACGGCGCCGAGGAGGTCGATGGCCGCGCCGGCGTGCTCGCCGCCGCGATCACCACCGCGCGCGAGGCGAGCCTGCTCCGCGCCGATCACTTCCTGCATTTGCGCTGCGAAATCCCGATGCCGAGCGTGGTCGAGGAGGCGAAGGAGCTGATCGAGCGCCCCGACGTCAGATTGATGTCGCTGATGGACCACACGCCCGGCCAGCGCCAGTTCCGCGACGAGGTCAAGCTGCGCGATTATTACCGCGGCAAGGGCGGCGGCAAGACCGATGCCGAGCTCGACGAGCTGTTCGCAAAGCGCTTCGAGTATCAGAAGAAATACGCCGCGACCAACATGCGCGCGATCGTGTCGCTCGCGCATGAGTACAAGATCCCGCTGGCGAGCCACGACGACACCACCGAGGAGAACGTCGCGGACGCCGTGCGCGATCGTGTCTCGGTGGCGGAATTCCCGACCACGCTGGAGGCCGCGCGCGGCCTGCACCAAGCCGGCATTGACATTTTGATGGGCGCGCCGAATGTGGTGCGCGGCGGCTCGCATTCCGGCAACATCGCCGCGGTCGATCTCGCCCGCGAGGGTCTGCTCGACATCCTGTCGTCGGACTACATTCCGTCAAGCCTGTTGATGGCCGCGCTGCAATTGCCCGAACACGTGCCGGCGATCAGCCTTCCGGCGGCGGTCCGCACCGTGACCAAGGCGCCGGCCGAGGCGGTCGGCCTCACCGATCGCGGCGAGATCGCGACCGGCAAGCGCGGCGATCTGATCCGCGTGCACATCGCCGGCAGCGTTCCCGTGGTCCGCAGCGTCTGGCGCGAAGGGCATCGCGTCGCATGAGCGAGACCACGACCATGACGCAGGACAAGGCGGGTGCGATCGGTCCCGGCCGGCTCGTGCTCGTGGTCGGTCCCAGCGGCGCCGGCAAGGACACGCTGCTGCGGCTCGCGCAGGCAGCCTGCATCGACGATGACAATATCGTCTTCCCGCGCCGTATCGTGACGCGCGAATCCTCGGCCGACGAGGACAACATGGCGATGAGCCACGACGACTTCCGCAAAGCCCGCGAGCACGGCGATTTCGCCGTGCATTGGGATGCGCACGGCCATTCCTATGCGCTGCCGCTCGACATCAACGACGACATCCGCGCGGGCCGCGCCGTCGTCGCCAATGTCTCGCGCACGGTGATCGGCGCGCTGCGCCATGCCTATGCGAATGTCGTCGTGGTCGCGATCACGGCGCCGCCGGACGTGCTGGCACAGCGGCTCGCCGCGCGCGCCCGGCACAGCGACGGCAATATCGCCGATCGCCTCGCGCGCAGCGTCGACGACGCTTCGGCCCATGCCGACGTCACCATCCTCAATGCGGGCAGTGCGGACTATCACAGCCGCCACCTCCTGCGCGTCATCAGGAACGAAGGCTGGCACGAATAGTCGCCAGCAGAACAGGAGAGAGTGGAATGTCGGTGATTGAAACGGTCGAGCAGCTCGAAGCCATCTACGGCGTCACCAATGACGCCTCGACCGTGAAAGTCGCCGACCACGTCACGCCGCTCTACCGCATCTTCATCGAGAAGGCGCCGTTCGCTGCGCTCGCGACCATCGGGCCCGAAGGCATCGATTGCTCGCCGCGCGGCGATCTGCCCGGCTTCGTCCGCATCCACGATCCCAAGACGCTGATGCTGCCGGATCGCCGCGGCAACAACCGGGTCGATTCCCTGCGCAACATCGTGCGCGACCCGCGCGTGTCGCTGATGTTCCTGATCCCCGGCTCCGGCAACGCGGTGCGCGCCAACGGCCGCGCGCATCTCTCGGTCGATCCGGACCTTCTGGCCTCGTTCAAGGTCGAAGGCAAGGCGCCGCGCAGCGTCATGGTGATGAATGTGGAGGAGATCTACTTCCAGTGCGCCCGCGCCATCGTCCGCTCCGACCTCTGGAATCCGGACAAGCGCATCGATCCCAAGACGCTGCCGACGCCCGGCCAGATCCTCGCCGAAATGAGCGAGAACAAGGTCGGCGGCCCCGAATATGACCGTCTCTGGCCGCAGCGCGCTGCTGCTACGATGTGGTAGGGAATTCCTCGATCAGCGCGTGATCGACGCGCGCGATCACCGTGCTCCAGTCGCGGCCCGCATCCTGACGGAACAGGCGGGCGGTGGGATACCATGGGCTGTCCTCGCGATCGAGCAGCCAGCGCCAATCCGGCACGTGCGGCAGCAGCAGCCAGACCGGGCGTCCGAGCGCGCCGGCGAGGTGCGCCGCGCTGGTATCGACGGTGATGACGAGGTCGAGCGCCGCAACCACCGCGGCCGTATCGCTGAAATCGGCAAAGGATGGCCCGGCCAGGATGAGATTGTCGCGCTCGCCCAGCGCGGCCCTGTCGTGTGGCCGCACTTCCGTCTGCAGGCCGACGAACACGGCATTGCGCGCCAGCAGTGGCGCGAGCAGCTCGGCACGGATCGAGCGGTTCCGGTCATTGCTATGCGTCGCGTTGCCCGACCAGACCAGGCCGATCTTCATCCTCTCGTCATTGCCGAAGCGTTCGCGCCACGTCTCCGGCAGCTCCGGTGCGGTCAGGTAGGGAACGGCCGCAGGAATGCTCTCCAGCGTAGTGCCGAAGGCCAGCGGCAGGCTGGACAGCGGACAGTGCAGGTCGAACTCGGGCAGCGGTGCGCTCTTGTCGATGCACAGGCTCACCCCCTCCATGGTGCCGATCAGCTTTCGCAGCGCGGCCTGCACCCTCGCAATCACCCGTGCGCCGCGCGCGGCCAGCATCGGGATGTAGCGGGCGAAGTGGATGGTGTCGCCGAAACCGAGATCGGCATGGACCAAAATGGTCTTGCCTTCCAGCGAGCTCTCGCCGAGCCACAATGGCTGCGCGAAATTCGGCGTGACGATGCCGAGCGCTGGAACCTTCCTCTGCCATTCCGCTTCGGCAAACCCTCTCGCGTAATCGCCGGTCAGCAGCCGCAGCGTCGCATCGTTCCAATGAGCCAGCGCGTGATCGGGATTGATCCGCTGGGCCTGCGCATAGGCCGCCAGCGCCTCGTCGTAGCGGGCGAGATCCTGCAGCACGCTGCCGCGGTTGACGATGGCGTCGACGAAGTCCGGCTTCAGCGCGGCGGCGCGATCGAACTCGGCCAGGGCGTCGTCGAGCCGACCGACCGCGCGCAGCGCCGAGCCGCGGCTGTTCGCGATCTCGGGCGATCGAGGTTCGAGCGCGATGGCCGCGTCGAAATCGGCAAGCGCCGCCTCCGCCCGCAGCAGCCGGAGCAGCACGATGCCGCGATTGTTCAGCGCGGCGGCATGGCCGGGCATGATCTTGATCACGCGATCATAGTCGGCCAGCGCCGCGTCGAAGCGATCGAGGTCCGAGAGGATATCGGCCCGATATTTCAGGGCGCCGACATGGTCGGGATTATGCGCAATGGCGCGGCCGAGCGCCGTCAGCGCCTCCTCTGTCCGCCCCATCGCCAGCAAGGTCAGCGCGCGATGAAAATGCGCTTCCCAATAGTCGGATTTGCGGCGCAAGGCCTTGTCGAACATGGCGAGCGCATCGTCGAATTTGTGCTGGTTGCGGAGCGCGACGCCGAGATTGGCGAGGTAGAGAGGGTTGCGCGGGCTCGCCGCGATTGCCTGCCGGATCAGCTGTTCCGCCTCACCGGGGTGCTCGGTCAGGAAGCTGACGCCCAGCAGATGCAGCGCATCGGGCTGCCGCGGATCGAGCGACAGCGCGAAGCGATAGGTCTCGCGCGCCTGGGGCAAATTGCCTGCCTGATGCAAGGCCAAGCCGCGGCCGAGCAGATCAGCGATCTGCTGCTGTGCCAGCGGGCTACCGGGTCGATGCTTGCCGGGAATCATCGGACGGGAATCTAAGTCAGCGCGGGGAATCTGGCCAGCGATCTCCCCGGCGGGCCACCGTTATTGGCCGTGATTGACCCTGATTCGGCCGAATGGTTACATCGCAGCCGGCGATTCGTCGCCGTAGGCCGGTACAGCCTTCCTCAACCATGGAGCCGGCGATGGGCCGCAAAGACCGCGCGCAAGCGCAGCTGCGGAAGACCGATGTGGCGCGCTGGTCGGATCCGGCGTCACTCGAGGCCGCCTGGGACGCGAGAGCCGAACTCGCCGCACAATTCATCCCCGCAGGGGCCCGCGTCCTCGACCTCGGCTGCGGCAAGATGTCGTTGCGCCGGTTTCTGCCGCCCGGCGCCAGCTATCGCGGCTGTGACCTCGTCGCACGCGAAGCCGACACGATCGTCTGCGATTTCAATGCCGGGGAGTTTCCGACCGATGCCGCGACCGATGCCGACATCATCACGCTGCTCGGCGTGCTCGAATACATTCCCGACTCCGACGCGTTCTTCGCGCATCTGCGCGCGGCCGGGCGGGACGTGGTGCTGAGCTATTGCGCGACGGACCTGACGGGCTCGGTGGACCGGCCGGCGCTGGGCTGGCTGACCCATTTCAGCTTCCTCGGCCTCGCCAAGCTGTTCGACCGCCACGGCTTCCAGATCACCGCGACGATGCCGGTCGATCAGCTGCAGATCCTGATGCGCCTCTCGCCGATGGACCGTCTGCCTGCGCTGAACCCGAGCAGGGTTGCGATCATCTCCTACAACGATGTCGGCAATTTCGGCGACCGGCTCGGCTATCACATGATCAACTCGCTGCTGCCGGGCGATGCGCAGGTCGATCATTTGACCTTCCGGACGCTGGACCGCGCCCGCGACGCCTATGATCTGATCGTGCTGGGCATCGGCAACAGCATCTACCAGCCGCTGCTTACCGACGACCTCATGAAGGTGCTGGCGCGCGGCAAGGCCAAGGTCGGCATTTTCGGAACGCAATACCGCGAGCTGATCCCGCGCGCCGCGCTCGACCGGCTGATCGACCGGCTCGACACCTGGTTTGCGCGCTATGAGGACGACGTCCTGATGTACGGCCGCGGCCGCTCCAATGTCGAGCATCTCGGCGACTGGCTGATCGATCAGTTTCCGATGGCGACGCCGGTTGTCGACGAGCAGCTCAACATCGGCGACGAGATTTTGAAGAACCTTCCGCTCGACCGCGTCATCCAGGACATCCAGCGGCACAAGCACGTATTCTCGACCCGGCTGCATCCGCTGCTCTGCGCGCTGACCTCGGCCGAGACGGTCGCCTATAGCGAGCAGCCGGCGGGCGACACGGAGATCGTATCCGGCAAGTTCCGCAGCATGCTGATCGATATTTTCGGCCGCACCTATCCGGAGAAAGCGCTGTTCGCGGTCGATCGCGACGCGGTCAGCCGCTACAAGGTCCGGGTTCACGGCAACGTCGCGAAGGTCGGATCGCGGCTCCAGGCGATGTTGCGCAACGTGGCAACGCCAGCCTGACCTAGTTGAACGCCATCCCGCCGCTCAGCGCGATCGTCTGCCCGGTCATGTAGGCGTTGTCGATCAGCAGCATCGCCGCTTTCGCCACCTCGTCCGCCGTGCCGAAGCGGCCGAGCGGGATGCGGCTGACGAGTTGCGGCTGTCCGCTCATCATGTCGGTCTCGATCAGTGACGGCGCCACTGCGTTGACGGTGATGCCCTCCTTCACCAGACGCGCCGCATAACCGCGCGTGAGACCCTCCATGCCGGCCTTGGATGCATTGTAGTGCGGGCCGATCGCGCCGGCGCCGCGGGCGGCGCCCGAGGAGATGTTGACGATGCGGCCCCACTTTCGGGCGCGCATCGAGGGCAGCACCGCCTGCGTGCATAGGAAGACCGATTTCAGGTTGACCAGGATGGTGCGGTCGAAATCGGCTTCGGTGAGATCCTCGATGCCGCGCGTGATGGCGATGCCGGCGTTGTTGACGAGGATGTCGATCGGTCCGAGTCCGGCCTTGACGCGCTCGACCATCTCGGCCACGGCCACCGCTTGCGAGACATCGGCGGCGACGACGGTGGCGCGGCCACCCTGCCTGACGATCTCGCCGGCCAGCTGCTCGGCCTGGCCGATCTGCTCGCGGCAATTGATCGCCACGGCCGCACCCGATGCGGCCAGCGCGCGACAGATTGCTGCGCCGATGCCGCGCGAGCCGCCGGTGACGAGCGCCGTGCGCCCCTTCAGATCATCCGCCATGTCCAGGCCTCCCGGATCGTTCGTTTGCTGTCGCCGAAAGCCTATCATGACGGGCGCGCCGGCGTGTTGAACTCATCGCGAGATGAATCCGGCTGTCGGTGCTTCCTGCGGGAGAAGCGCCCCCGCGCGCCGGGGCCAAATATGGATAGCCATTTCATTGACCAATCATAGCAATCGCTCGATATTCGAAGCATCGAAACTGCTCCTCGAGCCCAAAGCCGCACCATGAGAACCGATCACCAGCGTAACTTTGACGACATGCATGCGTGCATGGCGCGGCGCTGTTTCTCGGCGGCAACGGGCGCCTGTTGTTGTTGCTGATCGCCTCCTAACAGCACCCACACCATCATTTCCGCGACAGGAACGCCGAGCTTTTGGCGAATGAGCAGCCATGTCCCGATTCCAATCGAACGCCTACATCATCGAGATCCAGGATCGCGCCGCAGGCATCATCACAAGAGATGAGCGCGGCTTCCGCTTCTTCTCCTCCGAGCGCCTGTTCGACAGCCTCGAAGGTCGCCAATTCCGTTCGGCGCGCGAGGCCGAGCGCGCCGCGCGTGCCGTGTTGTCCGAGCGGAATCGGCGCGCGAATTCCTCCGTTTTCGCCAACTGAACACACAAGGATCACGCCATGATTGCACGACGACATATCCTGACCGCCGCGCTGCTGCTCACAACTGCGTTTGCAGCGCCCGCGTATGCCGAGGACAAGCCGGCCGAAATCCGGATCGGCACCCAGAAAGGCGGCTTCTTCCCGGCCGTGCGCCAGCGTCAGACGCTGGAAAACGCCTTCAAGCCGCTCGGCATCGAGGTCAAGTGGATTGACTTCCAGTTCGGTCCGCCGCTGCTGGAGGCCATCAATGTCGGCAGCGTCGATTTCGGCTATGTCGGCGATGCCCCGCCGATCTTCGCACAGGCCGGCGGCGCCAAGATCCGCTACGCTGCGGCGGTGAAATCGGACGGTAACACGCAGGCGATCATCGTACCGAAAGACTCCCCCATCAAGACGCTCGCCGATCTCAAGGGCAAGCGCATCGCCTTCGGCAAGGGCTCCAGCGCGCACAATCTTCTGGTTGCGGCGCTCGAAAAGGCCGGCCTCTCGTGGTCCGACATCACGCCCGCTCCACTTGCGCCGGCGGACGCGACCGCGGCCTTCGTCAAGGGCTCGGTCGATGCCTGGTCGATCTGGGATCCCTATTTCGCCCTCGCCGAGTTGAAGGAGAATGCGCGCGTCATCGCCTTCGACAAGGACGTGCACAAGCCGAATGCGTTCTACATTGCCAACACGGATTTCGTGGAGAAGTATCCGTCCCTCGTCGCGAAGCTCAACACGACGTTCGCGTCCGAAGGCGTCTGGGCCAACGAACATCACGAGGAGGTGGCAAAGGCGCAGGCGGACGCCACCGGCGTTGACATCGAGGCGGTCAGGCGCTTCGTGGATCGTTCCAACTTCCGGGTCGTGCCGGTGGATGCCGAGGTGATCGCAACCCAGCAAGCGGTCGCCGACCGTTTTGCGAAACTCGGCCTGATCCCGAAACCGGTCAACGTCTCCGATATCGTCTGGAAGTGGACGCCGGGCTCCTAACTTCTCAGCGCCGCCAACAATTCATCCGGGCGTTCGGCCATGATCATGTGGCCGGCGCCCGGCACCACGACAGTCTTCGCGTGCGGGATCGCCGCCGCAAGCGCCTTGCCGGCTTTCGCCGGCGTCATCATGTCCCGCTCGCCGAGGATGAGGGTGACGGGCACCTTCACGCTGGCTGCGGCGGCAAGTGCGTTCGCGTAGGCATTGCAGGCGGACAAATCCCTGAATAGTACGCCCGGCTCGCAGGACTTCAGGACGGATTGCGCGCCGCCATGCATCCAGAGGCCGGGCGCGAGGCTGCCGCCGAGCTCGGCGTTGAAGCCGAGGCCCCAGATCGACACCATGTCGTTGGCGTCCTGCGAATTGGCCTCGGCGGCCTTCAGCAGGTCGGGACCGACCGTCATGGTCGCCGCGGTGCCGATCAGGCTCAGCGCGGAGACCTTGTCGGGGTGACGCGCGGCCGTCTCCAGCGCGATCAGCGATCCCATGGAATGGCCGGTCAGATGCGCCTTCGCAGCTCCGGCCGCATCGAGCAGCGCGGCTGTCCAGTCGGCCATCTCGGCGATGCTTCCCAAGGAAGGTCCGGCGGAAAGGCCGTGGCCAGGCAGGTCGGGCGCCAGCACGCCAAAACCGTGATGGGCGAACCAGCGCGTATGCAGCGCCCAGGTGGAACGATCGAAGCCGGCGCCATGGAGGAAGACGACCGTGGGCAGGGACTTGTCGAACTCGCGGCCGCCGGTTGCGACGAACACCTCGAGGCCGTTGACGGGAAGCTTCATGGCGTCAGACCTTCTGCGAGGTGCGCAGCGCCTGCGCGAGATCGTCGATGATGTCGCTGGCCGTCTCGATGCCGACCGAGAGACGTACCAGCTCCTCGCCGATGCCGGCGGCCTTGAGCTGCTCGGCGTCCATCTGCTGATGCGTGGTCGAGGCGGGGTGAATCACCAGCGTCTTGGCGTCGCCGACATTGGCGAGATGGCTGATCATGCGCAGGCTTTCGATGAACTTGCGGCCTGCGGGGCGGCCGCCCTTGATGCCGAAGGAGACGATCGAGCCGGCGCCGCGCGGCAGCAGCTGTTTTGCCAGCTGGTAGTCGGTGTGGTCCTCGAGCGAGGGATGCAGCACCCAGTCGACGGCCTTGTTGGCCTTCAGCGCTTCCAGCACGGATAGCGTGTTCTGCATGTGGCGATCCATGCGCACGCCCAGCGTCTCGATGCCCTGCAGCAGCTGGAACGCGTTGGTCGGCGACAGGCACGCGCCGAAATCACGCAGTCCCTCGGTGCGCGCGCGCATGATGAAGGCGCTCGTGCCGAACTGCTCGTCGAAGACGATGCCGTGATAGCCGCCATAAGGCTCAGTCAGCACGCCGAACTTGCCGGAGCCACGCCAGTCGAAGCGGCCGCCGTCGACAATGGCGCCGCCGATCGCGATGCCGTGGCCGCCGATCCACTTTGTCGCCGAATGCATCACGATGTCGGCGCCGAGCTCAATCGGACGGCTGAGATAGGGCGTGGCAAAGGTGTTGTCGATCAGCAGCGGAATTTTTGCGTCGTGTGCGATCGCCGCGACCTTGGGAATGTCGAGCACCTCCAGCCCGGGATTGCCGATGGTCTCGCCGATCACCAGCCTGGTGTTCGGTTTGATCGCTTTCCGGAACGCATCGTGATCGCGCGGCTTCACGAAAGTCGTGGTGATGCCGAAGCGCGGCAGCGTGTGCGCCAGCAGATTGATGGTGCCGCCATAGAGCGAGCTCGACGCCACGATATGATCGCCGGCATTGAGCAGCGTCGCGATGGCCAGATGCAGCGCGGCCATGCCGCTCGCGGTGCAGATCGCGCCGACGCCGCCCTCCAGCGCCGCGAGCCGCTCTTCCAGCACGCCCGTGGTGGGGTTGGAAATGCGCGTATAGATGTGGCCGGCGCGCTCCAGATTGAACAGCGCGGCGGCGTGGTCGGAATCCTGGAACACGTAGGACGTGGTCTGGTAGATCGGCACCGCGCGGGCCCCGGTCGCGGGATCCGGATGCTGGCCCGCATGCAGGCTCAGGGTCTCGAAGGCAGGCGGTTTCGGCGCGGGCATGCGTGGCCTCGTTGGTCGGTCGCGATGGCGGCTCTTGTGCCATAAAACGGAGCGCGAAGTCAGCCATTGACAGCGCCGCATCGGTGGTGCGCCCCCTCGCCCCTTCTTACGGGGAGAGGTGAAGCAGCACCGTCCGCTCTAGCTAGTTACGCCCCCGATCGCCTGCTCGATGATCCCAGCCTCGCGCAGCAGGATCTCCGCGACCTCCTGTTCGCGCCTTGGGCCTAGCCTCGTTCGAACGGCGGAGACGGTGATCGCCGCAGCGGGCTGCCCGTCCGGCGTCTTGATCCAGGTCGAGATCGACTTCGTGCCCTGCACAAGGCCAATCTCTCTCATGTTATATCCGCGCTTCCGTGCCGCAATGACCTGGCCGAGCACGGTCGCGGCGTCGGTGTGGTACGCCTCGAACCGCTTCTCATTGGCTGCGACGATCTTTCGCGCGTCTAGCGCCGGCATCGCGGCGAGGATGGCAACGCCCGCGCTGGAGACGCCGAGCGGCCGGCGCGCGCCGATCTCGATCGACAGCACCTGGATCGGATAGATGCCGATCCTGCGATCGACGCATAGTGTGTCGTTGCCGGTCCGCACCGTCAGGAACAGCGTGTCGCCGATCTCGGCGGAGGCCCGTCGCAGCGACGGATTGGCAGCAACCAGCAGCCGCGATGGCCGCGCACGCGCGAGCGCCAGCTCCGGCACCTGGTTGCCGATCGCGTAGCGGCCGGTCTTGTCGTGCCGCTCCACGATGCCTTCCTCGATCAGCACGTGGACGATGCGATGCACGGTCGGGCGGGTGAGGCCGGTTGCGCGGACGACCTCGGCCAATGGCACACCGTCCTCGCGCCCTGCGGCAAGAATGCGCAGCACGGCCAGCGCGCGCCGGATCGCCTGCGCGCCTTGCCGCGGTTCCATTGCGTTACGCGCCGCTTTCGGTGAAGGTCGCTTGTCCATAATATGGGCAAGAACGCCACAATTCACTCGACAGGTAAAGCCCACATCTGGAGATTGCGCGGCGATCGGGCGCGATCCGCAACGTCAAGACGCTCGAAATGAACTGGAAGCGCCGCCGGGAGGTTAACATGAGATTAATCGCGATTGCCATCGCCGCTGTCACTGCGATGCTGGCGGGGCCCGCATCGGCCCAGCAATGGCCGGCGCGCAGCGTCAAGCTGATCGTGCCCTATCCGGCCGGCGGCAACGTCGACAGCGCCGCGCGCATCATCGCCGACAAGCTGCAGGAAAAGCTCGGTCAGCCCTTCATCATCGAGAACAAGGCCGGTGCCGGCGGCATGATCGCGGGCGAGGCTTTCGCGAAATCGGCGCCCGACGGCTACACGCTGTTCGTCGGCGCCAACGGCCCGGTGCTGTTCGCGACCGAGATCAACAAGCGCGACGCCTATAACTGGAAGAAGGATTTCCTTCCCATCACGACGATCTCGATGACGCCGCTGGTGCTCGAGGTGCATCCCTCCGTGCAGGCCAACACTTTCAAGGAATTCATCGATCTCGCCAAGCGCGAGCCCGGCAAGCTGACCATGGCCTCGCCCGGCCCCGGCACCACCAACCATCTGCTCAGCGAGCTGATGCAGGAAAACCTCGGCCTGCAATGGGTCACCGCGCATTACCGCGGCAACGCGCCCGCCATCAACGACCTGCTCGGCGGCCAGGTGCAGTTCGCCTTCGACCAGCTCACCGTCAGCCTCCAGCACATCAAGGCCGGCCTGTTCCGCGCGCTCGCGGTCACCAGCCCGCACCGGCTGAAGTCGCTGCCCGACGTGCCGACCTTCATCGAGCTCGGCTACAAGGATTTTGACGGCCAGACCTTTACCGGCCTGTTCGCGCCCGCGGGCACGCCGGCGCCGATCGTCGACAAGCTGCACGAGACGCTGGTCGCGATCCTGAAGGACCCCGGCGTGGTCGACAAATTCGAAAAGCTCGGCGGCGAAGCGACGCCGATGACGCCCGACGAATTCAAGGCCTATCTCGAGCGCGAGGACGCCAAATGGATTCCGGTCGTGCGCAAGGCCAACATCAAGGCTGATTGAGCGATGCGGATCGACCCCACCGAACTCGGCGCGGAGCGCATCTATCGCCTGATGACCGGCATCGTGGTGCCGCGCCCGATCGCGTGGGTGACGAGCCTGTCGCGCAGCGGCGTGCTCAACCTCGCCCCCTTCAGCGCCTTCACCTTCGTCTCGCAGAAGCCGCCGATGCTCGCCATCAGCGTCGGCCGCAAGGGCGCCGACTACAAGGACACCGCGCACAACATCCTCGATACCGAGGAATATGTGATCCACATCGCCGATACCCCGCTGATGCAAGCGTTGCACGACAGCTCCGTCGAGCATCCGCCCGAGATCAGCGAGGTCGAGCATCTCGGCCTGGAGACGCTGCCTTGCGAGCGTATCAAGGTGCCGCGGCTCGCTGCAGCGCCGGTGGCGATGGAGTGTCGTTTTCGCCAGTGCCTCGAATTCGGTGATGCCAGGAGCCGGCTGATCGTCGGCGAGGTCGTGATGTTCCACCTGCGCGACGGCCTCGTCAACGACGGCAAGGTCGAGACCAGGGCGCTCGACCCGATCGCGCGCATCGGCGGCCCGCGCTACGCCCGCCTCGGCGAGATCGTGACGCTGAACAGCGTCTTCCAGACTCCCAAATCGAAGGACTGAGCGCGCAGGCCCGGCCGCGCCGCCAGATTATTGGAGAACAATTATGCGACTCGTAAGCTATCTCCTGGACGGAGAGCCGCGCTATGGCGCAGCCGTCGAAGGCGGTGTCGTCGATCTGACCAAGCGGATCGGCCGCGACTATTCCGACGTCAAGGCGCTGATCGCGGCCAACGCGCTCCCCGATGCGCAGGAAGCTGTCGCCGGGCAAAAGCCCGACTACGCGCTGGATGAACTCGTGCTGCTGCCGCCGGTGCTGGCGCCGGAAAAGCTGTGGTGCATCGGCGTCAACTACGCCGAGCGCAACGCCGAATACAAGGACAATTCGGACCTGCCCAAATATCCGAGCCTGTTCGTGCGCAGCATGTCCTCGATGACGGGCTCCGGCCAGCCGCTGGAGAAGCCGAAAGTCTCCGAGCAGCTCGACTATGAGGGCGAACTCGTCATCGTGATCGGGCAGGGCGGTCGCCACATCCCGCGCGAGAAGGCGTGGGGCCACATCTTCGGCATGACACTGTGCAACGAGGGCACGATCCGCGACTGGCTGCGCCACGGCAAGTTCAACGTCACGCAGGGCAAGAATTTCGACCGCTCCGGCAGCATCGGTCCCTGGATCGTCACGTCGGACGAGCTCGACCCGCGCGGCCCGCACGATATCGTCACGCGCGTCAACGGCGAGGTGCGGCAGCAGGACACCACCGAACGGCTGATGTTCCCGTTCGATTTCATCATCTCCTATCTCTCCACCTTCGCGACGCTGAAGCCCGGCGACATGATCGTGACGGGAACGCCGACCGGGGCAGGCGCCCGTTTCGATCCGCCGCGTTGGCTGAAGGTCGGCGACGTCGTCGAGGTCGAATCCAGCCGCATCGGCGTGCTCAGCAACACCGTCGCCGCGGAGCAATAGAGCATGCTGGACCCCGCCACGATCGAACGCCTTGCCGCGCGCCTCGATGAGGCCGAGCGCACCAAGACGCTGATCACGATGTTCACGAAGGACTATCCCGATTTCAGCATCGAGGATGCCTATGCCGTCCAGCGCGCCTGGACGCAACTTCAGCTCACGCGCGGCCGAATCATCAAGGGGCACAAGATCGGCCTGACCTCGAAGGCGATGCAGAACGCGGTCGGCATCAGCGAGCCCGATTACGGCGTTTTGTTCGCCGACATGTTCTATGCCGACGCCACGCCGATCCCGTTCGACCGTTTCCACGCGCCCCGCATCGAGGTCGAGCTCGCCTTCGTGCTGAAGGCGCCGCTGCGCGGGCCCGACTGCACCATCTTCGACGTGCTCAACGCCACCGATTACGTGACGCCCGCGCTGGAGATCCTGGAAACGCGGATGCATCGCGTCGACCCCCAGACGGGCAAGGCGCGCAAGGTGATGGACACGATCTCCGACAACGCGGCGAATGCCGCCCTGGTGCTCGGCGGCCGGCCGATCCCCCCCATGGATGCCGATTTGCGCTGGATCGGGGCACTGCTGTTCCGCAACGGCGAGGTCGAGGAGACCGGGCTCGCCGCCGGCGTGCTCAATCATCCCGCCAATGGCATCGCCTGGCTCGCCAACCGCCTCGCGCCGCATGACGAACATCTTGAGGCCGGCGAGGTCGTGCTGGCGGGATCGTTCACGCGCCCCGTCGATATCCGCCGCGGCGACACGTTTCATGCCGACTACGGCCCGTTCGGCTCGGTGTCCTGCCAGTTCGTCTGAAACAATAAAGAGAGGGAGCGCACCATGTCACGGCGCAAGAGCATCCATATCGGCGGCTTCAAGCACGCCAACCCGATCCCGAACGCCTGCCGCATCGGCAATCTCGTGATGTCAGGCGTCATCCTCGGCCGCGATGCGGCCGGCGTGATGCCGGAGAGCCTCGACGCGCAATGTGCCAACATGTTTGCGCATATGAAGGCGACGGTGGAGGCCGCCGGCGGCACCACAGACGACATCATCAAGATGACGGTTTGGCTGAAGGACCGCGGCAATCGCGGTCCCGTCAATGTCGAATGGCTCAAGATGTTTCCGGACGAGCATTCGCGCCCGGCGCGCCATGCGCTGCCGATGGACAACATGGACGGCGGCGCGCTGGTGCAGTGCGACTTCACCGCCGTGATCGACTGAAGGAGCACGTCTGCATGCCGACCTATCTGCCGTTCGATCCCAATCCCCGCCGTCCGATCAAGGCACCGCCGCCGAAGACCGTCGACAGCCAGTTTCACGTGCTGGGTCCCATCGACAAATATCCCGAGCGTCCCGGCGCCGCCTACCGGATGCCGACCGCGACCTGGGAAGCGGCGCTGCGCGTGCACAAGACGCTCGGCATCGAGCGCGGCATCATCGTGCAAACCACGACCTATGGCGCCGACCATTCCGTCGTGCTCGACGGCCTCGCGGCGATGGGCCCGAACTATCGCGGCTGCGCCAACGCGTTGGTGTTCGCCGAGGCGAACGACGCTTACCTCGCCAAGCTGCATGGTGCCGGCGTGCGCGGCGCCCGCTTCAGCTTCCGTCAGGAACTCGGTGCCGTGCTGTCGGATGCGGACTTCGCCCGGGCCATCGCCCGCATTCGCGAGCTCGGCTGGTACGTCAAGATCCAGCCGGAGAAGGATGGCATCATCTCCAGCGTCGCGAAGTACGAAAACCTCGACGTGCCCGTGCTGATCGATCACATGGCGCGGCCGGTGCCTTCGAACGGCAAGGACGATCCCAATCTGCGCAAGATGCTGGAGCTGCTCGAGAAGGGCAATTTCTGGGTCATGTTGTCATTGGGCGAGAAGACCTCGCAGACCGGCGCGCCCTATGACGACGTGATCCCGATCGCGCGCGCCTATATCGAGGCCGCCCTCGACCGCTGCGTCTGGGCCACCGACTGGCCGCATCCGGTCTCCGTCAAGCAGCCGCCGAACGACACCGACCTGCTCGAGCTGATGTACCGCTACGCGCCTGACCAGACAGAGCTGGAGAAGATTCTGGTGCACAATCCGGCCAAGCTGTTCGGCTTTCCGGATTGAGGCCCGCCACGCGTGCGATGCGCTCCCTCTCACGCTTGCGGGGGGGAGGGAGCGCACCTTCGTCACATTACCGGCTGCATCGCCAGCCGGTCCCTGACCCCGGCCGCAATCTCGAACGAGTGCAGCCGCGCCGTGTGGTCGTAGATCTGCCCCGTGGTCATCAATTCGTCCGCGCCTGTCTCCGCGATCAGCGCCTTCAGCTTCGCCTCGACGACTTCAGGCGTACCCACCGCGGAGACGGATAGCGACTGGCCGACCATGGCCTTCTCCGCCGGCGACCACAGCGCATCCATGTCGTCGACCGGCGGCGGCAGCGGGCCGGGCGTGCCGCGGCGCAGATTGATGAATTGCTGCTGCAGCGAGGAGAACATCCGCTGCGCCTCGACGTCGCTGTCCGCGGCGAACACGTTGACACCGACCATCGCATAGGGCTTTTCCAGCTGCGCCGATGGCTCGAAGCGTGCGCGATATTCGCGCAGCGCCGGCATCATCATCTGCGGCGCGAAATGCGAGGCGAAGGCGAACGGCAGGCCGAGCATCGCCGCAAGCTGCGCGCCAAACGTGCTCGAGCCCAGGATCCACAGCGGCACTTTCGTCCCCATGCCGGGCACGGCGCGGATCGCCTGGTTCGGCTGCACGTCGCCGAGCAGCGCCTGCAACTCCAGCACGTCGTGCGGAAAATTCTCCGCCGCCGTGGCAAGGTCGCGCCGCATCGCCCGCGCGGTGAGCTGGTCGGTGCCGGGCGCGCGGCCGAGGCCGAGATCGATGCGTCCGGGATAAAGCGATTCCAGCGTGCCGAACTGCTCGGCGATCACCAGCGGCGAATGGTTCGGCAGCATGACGCCGCCGGAGCCGACGCGGATGGTTTTGGTCCCGCCCGCGATATGCCCGATCACCACCGAGGTTGCCGCGCTCGCGATGCCCGTCATGTTGTGGTGCTCGGCCAGCCAGAACCGCTTGAAGCCCCAGCGTTCGACGTGCTGGGCGAGGTCGAGCGAATTGCGAAAGGCCTGCGCCGCATCGCCACCCCTGCGGATGGGAGCGAGGTCGAGCACGGAGAAAGGGATCATGCGGGAATACCGGACGGAGGAGCTGGGAACACCACATGTAATGTCAGTGCGCAGGATGGGTAGAGCGCCTCGCGCGACCCATCGAACCGTTCGCGCGGCCCGCGCCCCGTTCACAACCCTGTTATTGCGGCCGTGGGCGCCTTTCGTCCCAACTGGGCGTCCGGCGGCCGTTGTTGTATTCTCTGCGGCGCCACGCTCGCAGGAGGAACCGACATGACCATCGTCGTACTCAGCCGCCGCAACCTCCTCCTCGCAGGCGGCGCCATTCTGGCGGCCGGTGCGTCCAGTCGTCTGTTGCCGGCACGCGCCGACGGCCTCGCACCGACCGAAACCATGTCGGGCGGCGCGAACAATTACCGCAAGGGCGCGCCGATCGTGGAGCGGATCGGCAAGGGCGGTTTCTGGATGAGTGGCACCGTGCGCCGCGCCGGCGACGGCGCCCCGCTCGCCGGGCAGCGCATCCAGATCTGGGCGCACACGGTCGAAGGCCAGGAGCACGAGCCGCAGAGCCACGGCGCCACGCTCACCGACAAGGACGGAAAATTCCGGCTCGAGATGCCGCAGATCATTCCGATCTTCGGCCAGCCGCATGGCCACCTCGCCTATGACAGCGGCGAGTTCAAGACCGTCTTCCTGCGGCCGATCATGCGGAGCCCGAAGGAAACCAGCCTCGAGGCGCACTTCGTGCTTCAGCCGGCCTGACCGGGCCGGCGAATGAAGCAGGGAAGATCGGCGCGGGTGATCCTGATCTGGGTCGCCCTTGCCTCGGCGATCGGTGTGCCGATCGCGCTTGCAGCGGGAAGCGAACAGCTCGCATGGCGCGGTCCGGTCTACATCCTCGCCGGCTTTGCGGGCATCATCGCGCTGGGTCTCGTGCTGGTTCAGCCGCTGCTGGCCGGCTTATATCTGCCGGGCCTGTCGGCCTATCGCAGCCGGCGCGTCCATTTCTGGATCGGCATTGCGCTTGCGTTGACGATCGTGATCCACGTCGCCGGGCTCTGGATCACCAGCCCGCCCGACATGATCGACGCGCTGACCTACACCTCGCCGACGCCGTTCTCGCCCTTCGGCGTGACCGCGATGTGGGCCATCTTCGCCGTCGCGCTGCTGGCTCTCTTCCGCCGCCGATGGGGACTGCGCCTGCGAACCTGGCGCATGATCCATATTCCCCTCGCGATCGTCATCGTCGCAGGGACCGTCGCCCATTGTCTGCTGATCGAGGGGACGATGGAGACCGTCTCGAAAGCCGTGCTCTGTGCGCTCGTTCTCGCGGCGACAATCAAGGTGATGGTCGATCTCTGGCGAAAGCGCACGTTGCGTGGCGAGAGCCCATAGCCCGCGCGTTAATCCCGATCGTCGTATTTGTCGCAGCGCGAATCGCCGCGCTTGACGTCGGTGTCGATCTCGTCGAGCGGCGGGGTGCAGCGAAGCAACGAATATTTGTCGTTGTACGGCGCGGGCTGCCGCCGGCAGACGCTGCCGCCGATGGGCACCTGCACCGCCTGAGTTCCAACGGTGTAGAAGCAATTGTCCGCTTTAGGTTCGGTCTTCTTCGCCGCGTCCTGCGCCGATGCCGGCACCGAGGCGAGCGTCACGACTGCAACCACGACAGCTTTCCACACGGCTACTCTCCGTTAAAGCATGATCCGGAAAGGATCATGAGCAAGCAACAACCCCAAGCGCGACGACGATTCATTGCGATCTCATCGCGCTCATGTGCAGCAGAGACCAGCATAGCCTATGATCGATTGGCGAAACATTCAATTCATACGCAGGTATGGCGGTTGACGCGTGGAATCGGGCGATTTGGATTCATGGTTCGTAGCGCGGATGGAGTAGGGGCGTAGGATGAGTAGAGCCCTTGCGAAAGCCATCATGTCTCACCACCAAGCAAGGCCTTGATGGGTTTCGCTTTGCTCGACCTATCCTGCGGGCTACCCCATCTTCGAGCGCGTCGGGCGTGATCAGTGCCGATGCGCACCCTGCTTGCCGCAGATGGAGGCCGGGCTTATCCTCGCAAAATGGTTGTCAGTGCCCCCGATCTCAAGACGTTCCTGCTCGCGACACCGTTCTTCGGTGGTCTTTCGGACCCGGGTCTCGATTTCCTGGTGTCGATGCTGGTCGAGCGCCGCTTCGATGCCGGCGCAACCGTCGTGACGGAGGGCGAGCCGGGACGCTCGATGTTCATCGTCGAATCCGGCCGGCTGGCGGTGAGCAAGCGGGTGAATGCGGGCAGCGTTGTCCCAATCTCGGTTCTACAGCCCGGTGATTTCTTCGGCGAGATGACGCTGATCGAGATGCAGAATCGCTCTGCCACGGTGGTCGCGGAAGAGCCTACGCTGCTGTACGAGCTGACCGCCCAAAATCTCTACGCCTGCTACAAGGCCGACATCCACGCCTATGTGATGGTCCTGCAAAACATCAACCGCGAGCTCTGCCGGCGCCTGCGCCGCGCCGATGACCGGTTTGCGGGACGGCACGGCCATGATGAGCGCGCTCCGCCTGTGTGACAAATCGCTCCTGCGAGCTGGAAGAGCTTCGTAGCCGGAGGCAACGGAACGCAATCCGGGAGTGCGCGGCGCGTGCGGCAAATTCGCACGACGCGAAACCACGAGCAGTCCCGCCGCGTTGCCGGCGGTTCGATTCAATCGGCTGCTTTCGTTTCAGGTGTTGCCTTGGACAAATTCAATATTGGTGCACATTTCCTTGCGTTGGCCGTCGCGTTCGCGCTTGCCATCCCGATTGGTTGGGATCGCGAGAAGCGGGCACGCAGCGCGGGCCTGCGGACCTTTCCGCTGGTCGCGCTCGCAAGCTGCGGTTTCGTACAGGGCAGCGAAGGCCTGCTGTCGCATTCGCCAGACGGGCTCGCCAAGGTGGTCGAGGGCCTCATCACCGGTATCGGCTTCATCGGCGGCGGTGCCATACTCAAGCAGGGCAATTCGGTGCAGGGCACCGCAACGGCCGCAAGCCTTTGGGCCACAGGGGCGATCGGGGTCTCGGTGGGACTCGGCAGCTACGACGTTGCCGTGACCATTGCGATGTTCACCTTCCTGACGCTGCGCTTGCTGACGCTGGTGAAGGAGGAAGATGACCAGTGAAGGCGCGTGCGCAGTATCTTGCTTCGCTTGAGCCACACGAACGTGCCATCGCTGCGGCTACATCAGCGCCATCGTATGCAGCGAATTTCGATGGAAGCCAAAGGCAACAATGCCGGAGAGAAGCAACGCAATCCCAGTCACGATCAGGCAGCACGCAATCACTATCGAAGCCCCACGTTCGTCATCACTGGCAGGACGATAATAGATAAAATTTTACCGACAATCGAAAGGAAGGATTAACCTTACCTGCGTGGTCCCACCTTGCCCGTCGGGCAAAACACCCCAAACCCTGTCAACCCTTCCCCATAAAAATATTCCACTTTACCGAAATTCGGAATTACGGCATTCTCTCCGCCATCCCGGTCCCCGGAGAGGGGCGATCGTACGTCGTAACGAACGTGGACCGGGGTGCGGTGGACGCGGCAGCGCCGGGCGCGGGACGGTCGGACCAGGGCGAGATGAACCTCGTGAGGTCCGCCTCCGTGCGGAACGAACGGCGCCAAAGTCCGGCCAAGCCTCATGGCGAAGCGGGGTGAGCTGCGTACGGCGAAAGCGCGTCGTTCTGACCGTCGTTGCTACGGTCAAGCCTTGCGGAGATGCTTTGGGGCTCGACCGGGCCGACGGGCATCGTCAATTCGCGAGGCGACGGAGGCCAGAAGGAACTCGGCTCCGGGGAGAGCGCGTATAAGCCGTCAACCCACTGCGCAGGGAAGGCCGAGTGATTGGCTACACCTGTATGCTGCTGTGCGGTTTCCTTGCGCTACATTTTCGCGCAGCGGACCGCGGGTGCCAGCCGGCACCTGGTCTTCCCTGCGCTCTCTTCACAGAGGAGCGCGAACGAGGAGAGCAAAACTCGGGCGTTTCAGGCCGCGAGAATGCCGCTTCATGTGCGATTGAACCCGAAAAATGGTGCTGCCAGACAGGATTGAACTGAGGTTGTAGCTGCTTTCGTACTGAAACCATTGAGGATTTTTGGCCCGTCACTCCCGGTTCTGTATCAGTGGCGCGAGCGGTTGGCGCGCCCATTTGGAATGCCGAGCCAGCCGCACCCCAAGGTGCGTCTGCGAAGCCGCGACACCTCGCAGCCGCGCCGAACCCGGACCAAAGGATGAGGGGCGGGGCCATTTGCCTCATCGGAACCCTACGGTAGAAATGTCAACTCCAAGTCGAGTGATTTGCCCATGCACGCTTCTGTCCTGTTTAGCGGTGGCATTGATTCAACCTCTTGTGTCCACTTCTTCAAGAAAAGAGGACACGAGGTACGCGGAATCTTCGTCGACTTCGGGCAGGCCGCGGCGCGGTGTGAAGATGCTGCCGTTGATGTTCTGAGTGAGAAGCTCTCAATCCCGGTAATCAAACTTAAGGTGTCCTCTTCGACCAAATTTGGTGCAGGAGAACTTATTGGTCGCAACTTATTTTTGATCGCAAGTGCAATTCTGCTGGGAAGTTGTCACGACGGGCTGTTGGCGATTGGGATCCATTCTGGGACCAACTACTACGACTGCTCTCGCTCCTTTTTGTCTCGTGTTGAGGTACTAGCCCAGGAATGCTCCGACGGACGCGTGGCTGTCGTTGCTCCCTTCGTCGATTGGTCGAAGGATGACGTCTTTAGTTATTTCAAGGCGGCAGCGTTGCCGCTCAATGATACTTACAGCTGCGAAGCAGGCGGCATCCCGCCGTGTGGTACCTGCGCTTCGTGCAGAGATCGTGTGAGGCTTTATGCTGGCTAGTCGTCGATTTCTTCGAATAGGCAACGCGCCTTCGATAAAGACCCCGCTTTTGTTGCCGTCATTTTCCAGCAAGGGCTTTCCCAACGTCGCCAAAATCTTGCAGACAATGGAGGAGTATATATCGGACGAGGTCCTGGTCAGCGCCTACGACATCTACAACAATCACATAAAGCCCCCATTTGATTTTGCGTCAGCCATCTTTTTGGATAGCGGTGGCTATGAGGCGTCCAAGGAGACTGAGCTGTCTGACACCTATGAGAAGGAGTATTCCGGAAAGGAGTGGTCTTTCGATAAGCATCAAAAGGTTCTGGCCGAATGGAAATCCAACTCTCCGACAGTTTGCGTCAGCTATGACCATCCCAACGATCGCGTGCCAACCGGGCAGCAAATTGAACGTGCAAAGGCAATGGTACTGCCGCCTGGAAACAGCGCACGTGCGTTGCTGATAAAGCCTGAGAGTGAAACTTCAAAGCGTCTGCACTTGGAGAACATACTCCCGGCTGTGAAGCTAATGACGGGGTTTGCAGTGGTGGGTGTCACAGAAAAGGAAATTGGCAACTCTACATTGAGTCGAATGATCAATGTGGCAAAACTCAGAAACGAGTTAGACGCGCACCACCCCGGCGTCCCAATTCACGTCTTCGGCAGTCTCGATACGATTTCGACATTCTTATATTTCTTGGCGGGAGCTGACATTTTCGACGGCCTGACGTGGCTGCGCTATGCGTTTTCCAATGGCGACACCGTGTACAGGCATCACTTTGGAGCGCTTTCCCTACCAATTACGACGAACTCTGACATTGTTGAAGGTAGGTGCTGGACGAACAACTATCAATCCATGCAAGAGATGAGACTCAGCATGATCAAGTTTGTTGCCGATCACCGCTTCGAACATTTTGGCAAGCATCATGAGAGTCTGAAGAGAGCCTATGATGTAATGACTGCTGAGTTGGGAGGAACCTAATATGGGTGGTGGTGGAGGCGGTGGCCCATTCGTGAATAGGACGCCCGAGCAACTTCGTCAGCAGGTGCGTGAAACCGAAGATCAGACTGCTATTAAGGTGTTCGAGACCGAACTCGGCGGTCTTCTAAATGAGCTTCTGGCGTCGGCAAACAGTAGAGATGTTGAAAAAGTCCGGAATCGTCTCGATGAAATAAAGGACGCCCTGGAGGGGCCGCTCGAAACAACAGTCGATTCCTTGTTTGGCGGCTCGGTAGCGAAGCATACATATGTTGACGGATTAAGCGATGTCGATTCTTTGCTCGTCCTCGACGACCCAGACCTGCAAAATTCAAGGCCATCGGAGGCGATTAAATCCGTTGCCGACATACTTTCGAGCGAACTCGGAGGCGGCGCAAAGGTGAGTTCGGGCAGGCTTGCCGTTACGGTGGCGTATCCGGACGGGCAGGAAATTCAGCTGCTACCAGCATTCAAGACGACAGAAGGACTAAAGGTTCCTTCTTTTATGAGAGACGGGTGGTCGGGCATATCGCCTGAAAAATTCCAGGCTGCATTAACAGCCAGGAATGAACAATGTGCAGGGAAGCTTGTCCCGACGATCAAATTGGCTAAGGCAGCTATCGGCACATTGCCAGAGCAACAACGACTGTCCGGTTATCACGTCGAGAGCTTGGCGATAGCTGCCTTCCGCAACTACGAGGGCCCCAAGACAACCGCTTCTATGCTCCCTGTCTTCTTCGAGAAGGCGCGCGACCTGGTGGCGTCGCCGATTCGGGATAGTACGGGGCAATCCGTCCATGTGGATGCCTATCTGGGCGACGCCGGCAGCCCTGAGAGGGTCGCCGCCGCGCACGTTTTGGGGCGCATCGCAAAGCGCATGCGAAATGCGAGTGCCCACATGTCGAGAGAGCAATGGGAGGCGCTATTCAGCACCAATGACGATTGAAACAGATATCGGTTCACGAGAAGAAGTCGAGCGAATACGGCGGGTTTCAGATCAGCTCTGCACCGCGCATGCCGCGCTGTCCGACAGATTCAGCCGGCGGGCTCTTCTACTTGATATCGTTGTTTTGGTCCTGTCGGCTTTGGTGACCGCGCTAGCTTTTGTTGACCCAAAGCTGCTCCGCCATGCCATGCCTGAGGCGGTCGATCCCGCAATCGTGGTGGGCTTTTTTGGCCTCGTGGTATTCTGTCTTACATTGATCCAGTCGAAGACCGATTGGCGTGGACGGGGAGAGGCACATAAACGCAGCTTCACGATGTACGCAGAAGTAAAGAGAGAAGCTGGCTATTTGCTTGCATCCTCCAGCGACATTCCTTCTCGCGAATTCCAGCGCCTTGCTGCTCGGTACGATATGGCGAGTGACGTTGGTAGCGGTGTGCCGGAATCGGAGTTTCTTCGTCTAAAGCAAAAGCATCTCACCAAGATAGAAATCAGCAAATTGCTCGACAAAAAACCGGGGGCGAGTATTTGGTTAACAAAATTGAAGCTGTTGATTCGCGACAATCGGCCATGGTCAACATAGAAGCCCGCCAATCTGAGCTCGTGGAGTATTACCTCGAAGCGAAGTCTTGGGTTGAAGGTTCACCATTTGTACAAGAGGTCGAGAGCCAAAAGCGGGTCGTAAGCGAGCGCTCGATCACCGAGACAGCCTTCCTTCGTGAGTACGCTTGGGTTGTCCTGAATTCAGGGTTTCGTGAGGCCGTAGTTAGGAAGCATTTCGACTATATCTCGCTTAGCTTCTGCGACTGGGAATCGGCCGGCGTGATTGCCGAAAACCGAGACGTTTGCGTCCGATGTGCCTCTTCGGTGTTTGGTCATCGAGGGAAGCTTCAGGCTATCGGCGAGACCGCTAGCTTGATCGCGAAGAATGGTTTCACGTGGCTGGAGGAACGCCTTGAGGCCGATGCGCTCTCCACCTTAGAGTCGCTGAGATACATAGGTGCCGTTACGAAGTGGCATTTGGCTAAGAACATTGGATTGGATGTTGCCAAGCCAGATCGCCATTTGGTTCGATTGGCAAGTCGGTTCGGTTACTCCGACGTCCACGTCATGTGCCGTGACATACACGAGCAGTGCGGCGATTTGGTTTCCATTGCAGACTTGATTCTTTGGCGCTTTGAGGAACGTGCCTCTGCTTTGAAGTCTCGAGGCAAGCTATTCGCAATTGATCGAACCTTTGCGGCGGTGTGATTCCAGCAAGCTCTCCGAGTTAGAGACTTGGTTTGTTGGGGCATCTGAGTGAGATTACGCCGCTGGATGGCGAAGCTGGGCGAGCTGCGTACGGCGAAAGCGCGTCGTTCTGACCGTCGTTGCTACGGTCAAGCCTTGCGGAGATGCTTTGGGGCTCGACCGGGCCGACGGGCATCGTCAATTCGCGAGGCGACGGAGGCCAGAAGGAACTCGGCTCCGGGGAGAGCGCGTATAAGCCGTCAACCCACTGCGCAGGGAAGGCCGAGTGATTGGCTACACCTGTATGCTGCTGTGCGGTTTCCTTGCGCTACATTTTCGCGCAGCGGACCGCGGGTGCCAGCCGGCACCTGGTCTTCCCTGCGCTCTCTTCACAGAGGAGCGCGAACGAGGAGAGCAAAACTCGGGCGTTTCAGGCCGCGAGAATGCCGCTTCATGTGCGATTGAACCCGAAAAATGGTGCTGCCAGACAGGATTGAACTGTCGACCTCTCCATTACCAATGGAGTGCTCTACCACTGAGCTACGGCAGCATGTGCTGGGATCAGAATCGGCCGCCACAAGGGCCTACCAAGCGGGCCGATATCTGCCACAAGCCCCCCGCCTGTGCAAGCTTGCTGGACCGGTCAAAACGAGAAAATCGGGGCGATATCGGGCCCAAAATGCCCCATTCGGCGCGAAACGGCCGGCTTTCTACGGATTTGGCTTGTGCTTATCCCCCGCCAACTGGCCAGTTGGCCGGACCTGCGGAAGAGGTCCATTTCGCGTTTCGCACGATCCGTTCACGCGGGCCTCTTGAGCTGCCGCATTCTCTGGGCATGTTATCGCGACCGCTGTATGGACCCGTGATGGCTGACGAGAACGACAAGGGCGCGAGAGGGGCGAGGTCGTCGCGAGACGACCGCCTGAAATCGGCGCTGCGCGAAAACCTCAAGCGGCGGAAGCTGCAGGCGCGCGAACGCGCCGCAAGCGCCGACCTCTCGCAGGATGACGATGGTTCCCAAGATCAGGGGACCGGCGATTGAAGACCGGCGATTGGAACTTCTGGAGTGAATGACGTGGCAATGGCGCAGGACGAACAGCAACGAACCGATAGTCAGGCGCAGCTGCCGCAGTTTACGCGCCCTGAGCAGACCTTTCCGACGTTGACACCCGCCGAGATCGAGCGGATGCGGAAATTCGGCGAGGTCCGCAGCTATGCCGATGGTGAACTCCTGTTCGAGACCGGCAAGCCGGGGCCCGGCATGTTCGTGGTGCTGAAGGGCCATGTCGCCATCACCCAGCGCGACGGTCTTGGCAACGTCACGCCGGTGATCGACCAGGGGCCGGGGCAGTTCCTGGCCGAGCTCAGCCAGCTCTCAGGACAGCCCGCGCTGGTCGACGGCCGGGCCGAGGGCGATGTCGAGACGCTGCTGCTGCCGCCGCATCGCCTGCGCGCGCTGCTGGTCGCCGAGGCCGATCTGGGCGAGCGCATCATGCGCGCGCTGATCCTGCGCCGGGTCAATCTGCTCCAGGGCGGCGTCGGCGGTCTGGTGCTGATCGGCCCTTCGCATTCGGCCGGCGTCGTCCGCTTGCAGGGCTTCCTCACCCGCAACGGCCAGCCGCATCATCTGCTCGATCCCGAGCGCGACCGCGACGCCGCCGAGGTCATCGCGCGCTATTCGCCCAAGCCGGAAGACTGGCCACTGGTCGTCGCGGCAAGCGGCGAGGTGCTGCGCAATCCCAGCGAAACCGAGGTGGCGCGCGCGATCGGCATGATCGGCGGCCCCCGCAACGATCGCATCTATGACGTCGCGATCGTCGGCTGCGGCCCGGCAGGGCTCGCTACCGCGGTGTATGCGGCGTCCGAAGGATTGTCGGTGGCCGTGCTCGATACCCGCGCCTTCGGCGGCCAGGCAGGCGCCAGCGCGCGCATCGAAAACTATCTGGGCTTTCCGACCGGTATTTCCGGCCTGGCCCTGACCGCGCGTGCGTTCAACCAGGCACAGAAATTCGGCGCCGACATCATGATCCCCGTCACGGTGAAATCGCTCGACTGCACGCGCAAGGACGGCGCGTTTGCGGTGGCGCTCGACGGCTGCGATCCCCTGCGTTCGCGCGCGGTGGTGGTCGCGAGCGGCGCGCGCTATCGCCGGCCCGAAATCGAGAATCTCGACAAGTTCGAAGGGCGCGGCGTCTGGTACTGGGCCTCGCCGGTCGAAGCGAAGCTGTGTGCCGGCGAAGAGGTGGCCCTCGTCGGTGCCGGCAATTCGGCAGGCCAGGCCGCCGTGTTCCTGTCGGGCCACGCCAAAAAGGTGCTGATGATCATCCGCGGCGGCGGCCTCGGGGCCAGCATGTCGCGCTATCTCATCGAGCGCATCGAAGCGACGCCGAACATCGAATTGATGTTCAACACCGAGATCACCGCGCTCGAAGGCGATGAGGCCTCGCTGCTGCGGCGGATCCGCTGGAAGAGCCGGCTGTCCGCCGATGAGGATTCCGCCGACATCAGGAATCTCTTTCTGTTCGTCGGCGCCGATCCCGCCACCAGCTGGCTCGACGGCTGCGGCGTCACGCTCGATCGTGGCGGCTTCGTCGTCACCGGCGCCCAGTCGGAGCAGAACCAGGGCAAACTCGTGGCTCCGCTGGAGACCTCGGTGCCCGGCGTCTACGCCGTCGGCGATGTCCGCTCCGGCTCCGTCAAGCGCGTCGGCGGCGCCATCGGCGAAGGCGCCCAGGTCGTCGCCGCCCTGCACGGTTATCTTGGCGACGCAGCCAAACCGGCGCTCTGAGCACGATCCGGATCCGAAGGGCCGCGTCAGCGCAAAGTGTGGAGCGGTTTTCCGGCGAGATCGTGCTCGAAAAAATAAGTCAAGGACAAGACAAGCAAATGGCAAGTCGAATCTGGCTTGCCATCTTGCGGTGTGATGCGTGACTATCGCCATGTCGCGAGGCCAATCGCACGCGGAAGAACAAGATTCAAACGGGAGGACTACATGGCTGAACTCGTCGTGCTCTACAAAACGCCCAAGGACACTGCCGCTTTCGACAAGCACTATGCCGAGACCCACATTCCGCTCGCCAAGAAGCTTCCCGGGCTGAAGAAATACGCCGTCAGCACTGGCCCGGTTGGCTCGCCCGCCGGACCGTCCGGAATCCACCTCGTCGCCATCCTCACCTTCGACAGCGTCGCCGACATCCAGAAGGCGTTCGGCAGCGAAGCAGGCAAGGCGGCCGCGGGCGACGTGCCGAAATTCGCCAGCGGCGGCGCCGACCTCCTGATCTTCGACACCAAGGAAGTGTGAGACCTGATTCAACGTTCGTCGAAAGCGCCTGAGCTCGTAGCCCGGATGGAGCGAAGCGCAATCCGGGACGGTGCCATCCACATGCGAGAACCCCGGATTTCGCTTCGCTCCATCCGGGCTACAAACTGCTCTCGTTTGGGACGCCGCTGCAAAAAATTCAGCCATGCGTTTGTCGATTCGCACGACGACGCGTGGCTGCACGCGAAGCTGTGACACGGGAGCATGTGGCAATCCGATGAGGACCGTAATACTAATCTGCTGATCTCAGCGTCGAGAACAGGAGAGATGACATGGTCCTTGGATTGAGCTTGCCTGCCTTCACACTGGTCCATGTCATCATCAGCCTGATCGGAATCGTTGCGGGCCTCGTCGTGATGTTCGGCCTGCTCGGCTCGAAGCCTATGCCGGGCCTCACCGCGATCTTCTTGGCTTTCACGATCCTCACCAGCGTCACCGGCTTCCTGTTTCCGTTCAAGGAATTGCTGCCCTCGCACATCATCGGCATCATCTCGCTGGTGCTGCTCGCGATCGCCTGCCTCGCGCTGTACGGCATGAAGCTGAAGGGCATCTGGCGTCCGGTCTACATCGTGACTGCGATGATCTCGCTCTACTTCAACTGCTTCGTGCTGGTGATCCAGTCGTTCCTGAAGGTGCCGGCGCTCGCCGCGCTCGCGCCTGCCATCCCGCCGAATCCTCCGGGAGGCCCTGTTTTCGCGGTGGTGCAGGGCATCGTGCTGGTGTTCTTCGTCGTGCTGACCATCGGCGCCTGGCGCCGCTACAGGCCGATGGCGTTTGCCTGATCGCACGTTTCCGGCCGGTGCGTGGCATCGACCTCGTGATATCGCACAACCATCTTCCGATCGCCGGCTCGCGGCATTGCGAGCCCCGGATTGATTCTCACTGAAGGAGCCATTCATGCCCACCATCACCACCAAGGACGGCGTCGAGATCTTCTACAAGGACTGGGGATCGGGCCAGCCGATCGTGTTCAGCCATGGCTGGCCGCTCTCGGCCGACGATTGGGACGCGCAGATGCTGTTCTTCGTCGCGAAAGGCTACCGCGTCATTGCCCATGACCGCCGCGGCCACGGCCGCTCGGCGCAAGTCGCCGACGGCCACGACATGGATCATTATGCCGACGATCTCGCGGCGGTGACCGCGCATCTCGATCTCAAGAACGCCATCCATGTCGGCCATTCCACCGGCGGCGGCGAAGTCGTGCACTACATCGCGCGCCACGGTGAGTCTCGCGTGGCGAAGGCCGCGATCCTCTCCGCCGTGCCGCCCTTGATGGTGAAGACCGAGGCCAATCCCGGCGGCCTGCCGAAGAGCGTGTTCGACGATTTGCAGAAGCAGCTCGCCGCCAGCCGTACGCAATTCTATCGCGACCTCCCGTCGGGCCCGTTCTACGGCTACAACCGCCCCGGCGCAAAACCGTCGGAAGCGGTGATCCAGAACTGGTGGCGCCAGGGCATGATGGGCGGCGCGAAGGCGCATTACGACGGCATCGTCGCGTTCTCGCAGACCGACTTCACCGAGGATCTCAAGAAGATCAACGTGCCCGTGCTGGTGATGCACGGCGACGACGACCAGATCGTGCCCTACGCCGATTCCGCCCCGCTCTCGGCCAAGCTGCTCAAGAAGGGCACGCTGAAGACCTACAAGGGTTTTCCCCACGGCATGCCGACCACGCACGCGGAAACCATCAACGCCGACCTGCTGGCGTTCTTCAAGGAGTGAGGACTGATTCTACCCTCCCTGCAGGGGAGGGTAGGCCAACTCACTTCAAGATCGCCCTGATTGCATCGAAGGTACGCTTCACGAACGCCTCCGGCTTCTCGCGTGCGCCTTCGCTCATCCAGCTCTCGCCGCCGACGCGCATCGCGCCGGTGGCGATCATCGCGACGAGTTGCGCCTTCAGGCGATCCGATTTGCGGCCTGAGCGCTGCGCAAGTCCTTCGGCGAGAGCCTGCTCCAGCTTTTCATATTTGAGCTGATCGCGCGCATGCAGCGCCGGGTTGTCGCGCTTCAGCCGCGACATCGCGGCGGCCTCGGCCGGATCGATCCGCTTGACTGCCGTCGCGATCGCATTCTCCGCCGCCGTCAGCATGGATTCATCCGCAGGCCGTGCCAGGATCTCGGCGACCAGTGCGCTGGCAGCGTCCTCCTGCCAGGCCGCGACCACGTCCTCTTTCGAGGCGAAATAATGAAAGAAGCTGCGGCGCGACATGTCCGCCTGGGCCGCGATGTCGTCGATTGTCGTGGCCTCGAAGCCGCGTTCCAGGAACAGCGCCATCGCCGCGCGCTTCAGCCGCTCGCGGGTCTGCTGCTGCTTGCGCGCGCGCAAGCCGGGCGCCGGGGATTTTCCCTCCGGCGCCAATGGCTTGGCAGCTTTCCCGGCAGGCTTCGAAATCTTCAAAATATTTCACCTCTTGCAAATTTGCACTCAGTGCACATTTAGACCTCTCGCGGGCGTTTTCCAGCCCCGAACGGAGACATGGCATGACCGACTGGACGACGGCAGACATCCCCTCTCTCGGCGGCAAGACCGCTGTCATCACCGGGGCCACGGGCGGCCTAGGCTATGAGACGGCGATGGCGCTGGCGGGCGCCGGCGCCTTTGTCATACTCACCGGGCGCAACGAGGCAAAGGGCCGGCGGGCGATCGAGGGCATTTGCCAGCGGTTTCCGAACGCGCTGATCGCCTATGAGCATCTCGACCTCGCCAGCCTTGCTTCCGTCGCCGATTTCACCCGGCGCTTTGCCGCTGGCAACGAGCAGCTCGACCTCCTCGTCAACAATGCCGGCGTGATGGCACTGCCGAAGCGGCAGCAGACCGAGGACGGCTTCGAAATGCAACTCGGCACCAATTATCTCGGCCATTACGCGCTGACGGCGCGCCTGTTGCCGCAGCTTCGGCGCGCCAGAGCTGCGCGCGTCGTCAATCTTTCCAGCCTTGCGCACCGCTCCGGCGCGATCAATTTCGATGATCTCCAGAGCAGGCACTCCTATCGTCCGTGGCGGGCCTATTGCCAATCCAAGTTGGCGATGCTGATGTTTTCCCTGGAATTGCAGCGGCGTAGCCTCGCCGCCGGCTGGGGAATGACGAGTCTTGCCGCCCATCCCGGCTTTGCGCGGACCGACCTCGTTGCGAACGGTCCGGGCGTCAATACGCTCCGGTGGCGGGTGGGCCGGTTGCTCCAGCCTTTGCTGAGCCAGTCCGCCGCCGATGGCGCGCTGCCAACCTTGCTGGCCGCGACCTCACCGGCCGTCGAGCCCGGCGGCTATTACGGTCCGAACGGCTTCTACGAGATGAAGGGACCACCCGTGCCGGCGAGGATCATGCCCCAGGCGAAGGATTTGGCAGCATCGGCGATGCTGTGGGATGTTTCCGCAACGCTGACGGGTGTATCTTTCGACGAGATCGCGGCCGCCGCATGAGCCGCGATCCGGGTGGGGACATCCCGATGCGAGTGATCATCTTCGGCGCGACCGGCATGGTCGGGCAGGGTGTTTTGCGCGAGTGCCTGATCGATCCCGGCATCGAGCGCGTGCTCGTGGTCGGCCGCAGCCCGACCGGCGTGCGCAACGCCAAGCTCACCGAGATCATCCACGGCGATTTCACGGACTATTCGGCGATCGAGCCGCAGCTCACAGGCTTCGACGCCTGCTTTTTCTGCCTCGGCGTGTCCTCGATCGGCATGAACGAGGAGCGCTACCGTCATCTCACCCACGACATCACGCTCGCGGCAGCGACGACGCTGGCGCGCCTCAATCCGCAGATGACCTTCACCTACGTCACCGGTGCCGGCACCGATTCCACCGAGCAGGGCGCGCGGATGTGGGCGCGGGTCAAGGGCAAGACCGAGAACGATCTGCTCAAGCTTCCGTTCAAGAGGGCCTACATGTTCCGGCCTGGCGCGATCCAGCCGCTGCACGGCATCCGTTCCAAGACCGCCTGGGTGCAGGCGGCCTACACCGCAACCTGGCCGCTCTGGTCGGTGCTGCGGCGGATCTCGCCGTCGCTCGTCACCTCGACCGAGCAGATGGGCCGCGCCATGATCCATGTCGCCCGGGCCGGCTACCCGAAGCAGGTGCTGGAGATGGAGGATATCAATAGCCTCTAATCCGCCAGCCGGTTACGTCCAGGGAAATTTCGGCGTAGCTACGCGTTGGGCCATGTTCGTCCCCGAGGAGTGCCGGTGATGTCTCCCCAGCTCAAAATGATCGCGCTCGACGCCGACGATCTCGCGGTGATCTCGACCCATGTGCAGGACGCCCGCGTCCAGCCGGCCGACATCATCTGGCGGCAGAGCGAGAAGCGCCTGGTGGTCGGCATGAGCCGGCTGGACTGGGAGCAGACGCTGGATGGCCAGGCCGAGCCGCGCCGGCTGGTGGCCGCGCTCCGCTTCGACCGCGTGCTCGCCTGCAAATCGCGCAACATCGATCTGGCCGCACCGGGCGAGGTTCTGGACCTCGTCGGCATCGAGTTTCATCCCCAGGACGGCCGCCAGGAGGAGCCCGGCGGCAGCGCCTTGCTATTGTTCGCCCAGGGCGGCGCCATCCGCCTTGATGTCGAGTGCCTCGAGTGCGAGCTGACCGATCTCGGGACGGACGAGCTGGGGGCGGCAATCGACGTGGAGGGGTGAGGTCGCCGGTATACCAGTGAAACCGGCTCAGGCCTCCGCTGGAACGGCACCCCGCGAGGGTTGACGCAGCTTCCCCGCCGCGCCATTGAGCAGGGGGCCCGCGTGAGCCAATGCGCCCCAAAGACCAGCCGGAAGCCAAGCCAAAATGCCCGTTCGTCTCGACCGCAGCAGCGCCGATTTTGACCAGCGATTCGCGGCCTTCCTCGCCGCCAAGCGTGAGGTCTCGGCCGACGTCGAGGCCGCCGCGCGCGCCATCGTCGATGATGTGGCCGCGCGGGGCGATGCCGCCCTGCTCGAGGCCACCGCAAAGTTCGACCGGCTCAAGCTGGATGCATCGTCCTTGCGCATCACTGCCGCCGAGATCGAGACCGCGTTAAGAGCCTGCGATGCCGCGACGCTGGACGCGCTCAAGCTCGCGCGCGATCGCATCGAGGTTTATCACCGCCGCCAATTGCCGAAGGACGAGCGCTTCACCGATCCGCTCGGCGTCGAGCTCGGCTGGCGCTACACCGCGATCGAATCCGCCGGCCTCTACGTGCCCGGCGGCACTGCGGCCTATCCGTCCTCGGTCCTGATGAACGCCGTGCCCGCCAAGGTCGCCGGCGTCTCGCGCCTCGTGATGGTGGTGCCCTCGCCCGACGGCAAGCTCAACCCGCTGGTGCTGGCGGCAGCCCATCTCGGCGGCGTCACCGAGATCTACCGCGTCGGCGGTGCGCAGGCGGTGGCCGCGCTCGCGCACGGCACCGCGACGATCGCGCCCGTGGCAAAAATCGTCGGACCCGGCAATGCCTATGTCGCCGCCGCAAAGCGCCTGGTGTTCGGCAAGGTCGGCATCGACATGATCGCGGGCCCCTCGGAGGTGCTGGTCATCGCCGACGACACCGGCAATGCCGACTGGATCGCCGCTGATCTCCTCGCGCAAGCCGAGCACGATGCCAGCGCGCAGTCGATCCTGATCACGGATTCGGCACGGCTTGCCGCCGATGTCGAAAAGGCCGTCGAGGCGCAGCTGAAGACGCTGCCGCGCGCTGCGATCGCCGGCACGTCGTGGGCCGATTTCGGCGCCATCATCATGGTGAAGAACCTCAGCGATGCCATTCCGCTCGCGGATGCGATCGCCGCCGAGCATCTCGAGATCATGACCACCGCCCCCGATACGCTCGCCGCGAAGATCCGTAACGCCGGCGCCGTCTTCCTCGGCGCGCATACGCCCGAAGCGATCGGCGACTATGTCGGCGGCTCCAACCACGTGCTGCCGACGGCGCGCTCGGCGCGGTTCTCCTCAGGGTTAGGGGTTGCCGATTTCATGAAGCGCACCTCGATCCTGAAATGCGGTCCGGACCAGCTGCGTGCGCTGGGCCCGGCCGCGATGACGCTCGGACAAGCGGAGGGGCTGGACGCCCATTCGCGCTCGATTGGATTGCGCCTCAATCTGTCATGACAACGCCGCCCGAACAGGACGACTCGCAGAACCGTATCGTCGCAGTCACGCTCGACGAGGACTCGATCGGCCGTTCGGGGCCCGACATCGAGCATGAGCGCGCGATCGCGATCTACGATCTGATCGAGCAGAACCTGTTCGCGCCGGAGGGCGCAGAAGGGAAGGGGCCGTTCACGCTGCATATCGGCATCACCGGCAGCCGGCTGATGTTCGACATCCGCCGCGAGGACGGCACGCCGGTGGTCGCGCATCTGCTCTCGCTGACGCCGTTCCGGCGGATCGTGAAGGACTATTTCATGATCTGCGACAGCTACTACCAGGCGATCCGCACCGCGACGCCTGACAAGATCGAGGCCATCGACATGGGCCGCCGCGGCATCCATGACGAGGGATCGCGCACGCTGCAGGAGCGGCTGAAGGGCAAGGTGCGGGTCGATTTCGAGACCTCGCGCCGGCTGTTCACGCTCATTACCGTCCTTCATTGGAAGGGCTAAACGCGCATGATCCCGAAAAGTGGGAACCGGTTTTCGGATCGGATCATGCGCAAAAACAAAAGAGCGTAAGCGATGGCTGCGCCCCCACGCGCACGCGATCCGCAATCGGTGCTGTTCGCCTGCGCCATGAACAGCGTGCGCTCGCCGATGGCCGAGAGCCTGCTGCGGCACATGTTTCCGCAAGGGCTCTACGTGAAGTCGGCCGGTGCCAGGAAGGGCGACCTCGATCCCTTCGCGGTCGCCGTGATGGACGAACTGGGGCAGGACATCTCCACCCACAAGCCGCAGACCTTCGAGGAGCTGGAGGACTGGGAGGGGCTGAATTTTGATCTCATCATCACGCTCTCGCCGGAAGCGCATCACAAGGCGCTGGAACTGACCCGCACGCTCGCCGCCGACGTCGAGTACTGGCCGACGCAGGATCCCACCACCATCGAAGGCAGCCGCGACCAGAAGCTCGCCGCCTATCGCGAAGTCTGCGACCAGCTCTTGATGCGCATCCGCCGGCGCTTCGCGAAGGCGGGGGCTGCGAGCGGTTAGCCGTAACACCCGCGTCACAGATCGCGGGCACAGCCATGTCGGGGGCCTTGAATCAGCAAAGTCGGGGTTCCGGGTTGTGAAATCAGCCCCCTTCCGATAGGTTCCGCGCGCAATTCACCCCCTGCTTCATCCCCCAAATCACCTGATGCTCGGCCGCCCCAAATTCGTACTTGCCTCCGGTTCGCCGCGGCGCCTGTCGCTGCTCAACCAGGCCGGCATCGAGCCGGACGCGCTCCGTCCGGCCGACGTCGACGAGACGCCGAAGCGGGGCGAGCTGCCGCGCGCCTGCGCCAATCGCCTCGCGCGGGCCAAGGCCGATGCGGCGCTCAAATCGGTACAGCTGGACGACGAGCTGCGCGGGGCCTTCATCCTCTCGGCTGACACGGTCGTGGCGGTCGGCCGCCGCATCCTGCCCAAGGCCAATCTGGTCGACGAAGCCGCGCAGTGCCTGCGACTGCTGTCGGGCCGCAACCACCGCGTCTACACCGCCATCACCCTGGTGACGCCGCGCGAGGCCTTCCGCCAGCGCCTCGTCGAGACCCGCGTCCGCTTCAAGCGCCTCTCGGAGGACGACATCCAGGCCTATATCGGCTCCGGCGAATGGCGCGGCAAAGCCGGCGGCTATGCCGTGCAGGGCATTGCCGGCTCGTTCGTGGTGAAGATGGTGGGGTCCTACACCAACGTGGTCGGCCTGCCGCTCTACGAGACCACGACGCTGCTCGGCGGCGAAGGCTTTCCGATCCGCTTCGGCTGGCTCAACGCCACCGCGGTGTGAGCGCCAACTCAAACCTCGAAAACAACCCCATGCACAGTAGAATGGGCCGTTCCGAGCCCGGCGAGGAAGCACGCGCCGTTGTCCCGGGAACCCGTTCACCGACAGGCTCTTGAACCCCGTCACCCCTTGTAAGCTGCCGACATCATGGACAACCAGGTCAACAAGCCCGCAGGATCGCTCAAGACCTGCCCGATCTGCGGCAAGCCGCAGGCGCAGGCCACCCGCCCGTTCTGCTCCTCGCGCTGCCGCGACGTCGATCTGAACCGCTGGCTGAAGGGCAGCTACGTCATCCCCGGCCGCGACGACGAGGTGGATGACGTAGAATAAATAAGAAATTTCAACTGCTTGCGGCTTGAAATGCCGCGCCCGGCGCCAACCCCGGCAAGCCCACCCCATCTTGTACACAGCCGGGCCGCGCCCGGCGAAGCCACTTGGCGAAGCCGGGTGGACAGGCAGCCCCGAGCCCACTATAAACCGCCCGCTCGATGGGCCTTGGTCCTTCGCACAGCAAGCCCAGGTAGCTCAGTTGGTAGAGCATGCGACTGAAAATCGCAGTGTCGGTGGTTCGATTCCGCCCCTGGGCACCATTTCCTCAGCAAATTTGCGAACCGGGCCCGGCCAAGAGTGGCCCTGCTATCGTCGTTCGAGCCGTTGACGCGCGAGATCGACAAGCACGTGCCTGTGCGCAGTTCACCGCGGAGGATCCGGCTCGGAGACACGTCCAATATCGGATGAGGTCAGAACGACAACCTCTCCCGTCTCCAGACCGCCCAGCACCTCGACGCCAGTTTCGGTGGTTGCTCCTAAGACGACGGGCCGGTCGAACTCTCGGCCCGATCCTGGCTCACGGATTCTGACCATTGGCTTCACGCGGGTACCGCCTACGGCTTCGATGGGAACGACCAGCGCCTTTGCATTCGCCATCAGCTCCATCGTCATCCGGGCCGACATGCCCAGCCGCACCATATCGCGCCGCGCCGCTTCGACCGATATGGCCGCGCGGACTTCGAACGAGGGAGCCGGATTTCCGGCCTGGTCGGCATTCGCTTCGGCGCTCACGCCGACGATGCGTCCTGCGATCTCGCCGGAGAAGGCATCGCTGGTGATCGCGGCAGGTTGGCCGACATGGAGGCGATTGACGTCGACCTCGTCGATCTTGCCGACCACAACGAGCGTCGAAAGATCGGCGACGGAAAACAAGGCCTGCCCGCGGCTGACCCGGCTTCCGGGCTCGGTCGAGAGAGACCCCTGAGTGCTGGGTGCCGTCGCCGGCGGGCGGACCAGGATGCCTGACGAGGGGGCGAGCACTATGCTGCCATCGAGTTGTTGTTTCAGGTCCGCCAGTCTGGCCTGTGCGTTCGTCATTTCCAGATCCGCCAGCTGGCGGTATTCGGCGTTGCCACGTGCGAGCGTGGTTTGCAGGTCCAGGCGGCTGCTGGCGGCTGCGATCCGTTGTGCATCCCGCTGTTGCATCAGCCCATCGAATTCGTTGCGCGAGACGATCCCGCGATCGAACAGGGCCTTGATCTCGGTCACCTGGCGTTCGAGGACTGCCAGCGTGGCGTCTGCGGCCTCGACTGCCCGCTTGGCGCGCGTGACCTCCGGGCTGGTCTCCCAATGAAGCAGGACGTCGAGCGCCATGCTGGCCTTGAGCAGGGATCCCTGAGCGTCGCGAAAACGGCTTTGCACTTCCCCGGGGTCCATGATGAGAACCGTGTCACCCGCAGCGACACGATCGCCCAGCTGCACCTTGCGCTCGAGTATGGGGCCGTCGAACGGCGCCACAATCGGGACCGTCTTTCCGGCTCTCAAGGTACCGGTCAGGGTCAGGCGTGAAACGACCGCGCTCGGTGCAACCGTGAAGGTGCGGGCCGTTGTCGGCCCGGACGCGCTCCGCGGCGGCGAGACGGCGTTTTGCCAGCACCACGCGGTCAGGCTCAATGCGACAATGGCGAGTAGGGCAGCTGCGATCGTCACGCGTCTGATTCGTCGCGGGACAGGTCCGGCCACGCGCGTACGCTCCGGGCGATCCGTCTCCTCGGCGTCGGGCGTCTCGGCGTTCACGGTCAGTCTTTCAACGCGATTCGCCATGTCTCCAGCGTCGTCCCCAATTGGATATCCAGAAGCGTGAGCGCGTTGAGATAGCCGATCATGGCGCCGAGCCGCTGGCTCTCCGCCGACCTCAGATCGTTCTCCAGCCCACGCACCTGGAAATTGGCCGAGCGGCCGGCCTTCAATTTCTCCTTCTCGATCTCCACGGCTCGGGCAGCCAGATGGCGGGCGCGACGTGCCACTTCGAGCTGCCGCCAGCGGATGTCCACATCCGTCACTGAACCGCGCACCTGGAGCTCCAGGCCCTGGCGGATGCTGGCAAGCTGCAACTCCGACGTCTGCAATGTCGAGGTCGCCTGCACGAAAGGTTGCTCGCGGCGCAGATCGTTGAGCGGAACGCTGAACGACGCGCCGACCGTCACGTCGGAGATCCGTTCGGAAACGAGAGCGCCACCGCCTGTGGTCGTCTCGCGCCCGAACCGGCCGCTTGCGAAGACCGACAGGTCCCACAACCGTTCATTCTGGGCGACGACAATGCCCAACTTGTTTTGCTCGACGACGAGAACCTGCCCGAGATAATCCGGGCGCTGGGCCAGCGCGATCTGCATCAGCCGCGACAGGTTCGTCGCGATCCTCGCCGGATCGGTGCTCTCCCTGGCCACGATCGCGGCACCGAGGTCGATGGACAGAAGGTTCAGCAATTGCAGCCGCGCCGAATCCAGCGTCTTCGTCGCCTCGAGCACGCGAATGCGTTGGTTCTCGAGGTCGGCCTCGGTCTGCACGATATCGACTTCGGCCATGCGTCCGGCGGTGATGAGGGTGCGGTTGATGTCGAGGAGCTCCTCCGCGCGCCCGACCGATGCCTGTGCCAGCTTCAGCTCCTCCTGGGCCTGCAGAAGTGCACGATAGGCGAAGATGACCTGGCCGACGGTCTCTGAGACCGTCGCCTTCAGCCGCAGTCGGTTGATCTTCTCCGTCAGGCGGGCGGCCCGCACCGGCGCCATGTTGACGTCGACGCCGCCTCCGCGCAGCAGAGGCTGCGACAATGTCAGCTCCGCCGTGGAGCTGCGTGTGACGATGCCGGCTGTATCGGTCATGTGGTTCGCCCAGGCCAGGCCGAACGTTGCTCCCGTCGGCAGCAGGGCAATGGCGGTCGGCGTGATCTCGGCACTCGTCGTGTTGATGCCGGCAACCTGCTGACGGGTCGCGCCTCCGTTGATCGAGAAATGCGGCGTGAAGCGGTCCTCGACCACCCTCAGATCGAACTTCTGCGCGATCCTGTCGATATAGGCGCTGCGGATCGTCCTGTTGTCGCGCAGCGCAATCGCGATCGCATCGGCAACGGTGAGTGAAATGCCGGCTGGCCTGGCTACCTCCGTGTCGGCTGTGGCGGCCGGCTGCGCCAGGGCTGCGGATGGACGTGCCGCGCGCTTGGCTTTGACTGCGGTTTTTGAGGCTGGCTCCTGCGCCGCTGCGCCGACAAGCGGGACGGCCGCTCCGATCAGCAGCGCGAACCCAATTCCAAGCCGGTGCTTCCGCCGCGCGCCCATCTAGTCCGACCTCAAGGCGACAATCGGATCGAGCCGGGCGGCGCGCGCCGCGGGATAGCTTCCGAAGAACAGGCCGACCACGAGCGCCATGCCGGCCCCCAGCGGCAATGCGACAGGCGCCATAGCGAAGGTCCAGCCGGACGATCGGGCGAAGAGCCAGCCGGTCAGCGTCCCCAGCACCGTGCCGATCGCCGAGCCGGCCGCCGAGAGCAGCAGGGCTTCGATCAGGAACATCACGCGGATATCGTGGCGACGTGCACCGATCGCCAGCCTGATGCCGATCTCCCGCCGCCGCTCCATCACGCTCATCAGCATCACGTTCATCACGCCGACGCCGCCCACCACCAGCGAGACCGTCCCGATCGCCAGCAGCAGGAGGCCGTAGATGCGCATCTGCTGATCGAGGGTCGCGATCAGCTGTCGCGCGGTCTGCACGCTCACGCCGCCGCCGCGCATGCGCGCGCCGAAATATTCGGAGATCTTCTCCGAGACGATCGTATCGTCGTTCGCGATGTCGATCCGTGCCGCGACATTGGTGATTTGAGGGGACGGGATCAGGCGGCGTGCGGCCGCATAGGGAATGACGACGGATCGGTCGAGATCGAGGCCGAGGACCATATTGGAGTAGACGCTGGCGAGGATGCCGATGACGGTCATGACCTGGCCGTCGAGTGAAATCTGGTCGCCGATCCTGACGGGCCTGCCGGTGCTCGCCGCGATGTCTTTGGTGAGAACGGCCCCGAGCACTGCGAACGGCGCAAACCCGTCGAGATCGGATGTCCGTCGACCAGTCGCGATCTCGGCCTTGGCGAGCGAATAGATACCGTCCGTTGCGGCGACGAGGTTGGCCTGAAGCGAGGAGCGGCCGATCCTGACGGACGTGCCCGTGAGGATGAAGGGAGCCGCGGCGATGACGCCAACCCCGACAGCGGCGACATCACGAGTGGCGTCGAGGGGGATCACGGCATTTTTCATTCCGTCGGATCTCGGGGTGACGTTCACGAGGTCGATGCCGAGCACGTCGAATTGCTGCATCGTCTCCTTGCGGGCATTATAGCCGATGTGAAGCATCGCGATCACGGCGGCTGTCCCGATCGCGATGCCGACCAGGGCAAGGACGGTGCGCCCCGTGAGGGCCTGCAAGTTCGAAGCCGCATCGAAAGCGAGTTCGCGCAGAACCATGCGATCGCCGCTCATGCCGTCGCTCCGACGCAGCGGAGCTCGCCTCTGTTGTCGTCGACGACGCCGCCGTCGCGCATGACGATGCGCCGGGGGCAACGCGCCGCGAGCGAGGAATCATGAGTCACGATCACCATGGTGACCCCGGACTCCCGGTTCTGGGACAGGAACAGGCCGAGGATGTCGTCGGCGGATTGGCTGTCGAGATTGCCGGTGGGCTCGTCCGCGAGAAGCAACGCAGGCTCGCCGACGAGAGCCCGGGCGATCGCCACCCGCTGGCGCTGCCCTCCGGAGAGTTCATCGGGGCGGTGCGCCAGACGATCCGCAAGGCCGACACGATCGAGAGCGGCGGCGGCAGCCTGTCGGCGCCGCGCGCCCGCGACGCCGCGATACAGCAGCGGCAACGCCACATTGTCGAGTGCGGACAGGCGCGGCAGCAGATGGAACGACTGGAAGACAAAGCCGATGTGCCGGTTGCGCAGCCGGGCCGCGTCGTCCTCGCGCAGGCTTGCGACGGATGTTCCGTTCAGATGAATCTCGCCGCTGTCGGGCCGGTCGAGCAGCCCCATCAGGTTCATCAACGTCGTCTTGCCCGAGCCCGACGCGCCTGTCAGCGCGCACATGTCTCCGGCGTTGATCAATAGCGAGACGTTCCTCAGCACGGGCGCGCCGCCCGCAACTCCGGCGTAGCTCTTGCTGACGCGGGCAATGCTCAGCATTCCGCGCGAACTCGGTGACGATAGGGCTGCGAACCGCGGTGAAGTCCTTGAACCAATGAACGCCTTCGATCGTCCGAACGATTGAGCAGGCCGGCCAAATGATCGCGATGTTGCAGCACCACGGGTGAGCCGCGCCGCTGCATCATTGCTAGTTTGTTGGGATTGTCCGGCATGGGCGTCTCGTGCCTACGAGACACCCACGGGGGGCAGCATCTCTAGTTCATGGTGGTGACGTTAAAGACGTAGGTGCACGTCTTGGGGTCCTCAGTGACAAGGGCCCATTGGCAGACCGGACTGGTGCCAGTCCCGTTACCCTTAGAAAAGGTGATGCTCTTGCCCTCACATCCTGGTCCCGGAAATGTGCTGTTCGGTCCGTAGGCGCTAACCACGAGCTGACACGACTTCCTCGTGAGACCGTCCATATAGTAGAATCGCGTGCTCATGGTGCGAATGTACTGGGTGCTCGCGGCCGTGTGCGTGAGCACTCCGGTCGTGCCGTTGTTGATGTCATGCGGGATAGTGCAAGTGCCGCCGTTGCAGGCGTTGTATGCCGCTGTAAAGTCACGCCCCATGCCGAAGCCGGTGCTGTTGGTCCAGTTGACGGTAATGGTGTCGTTGGCGTGGGCCGTCGTTGCGAAGGCTGCGACGGCGACAAGGGCGGGCAGGATGGAGCGCAGGATATTTTTCACAGTGTCTTCTCCGCTGACAGAACTGGAGAGCTGCGAGCCGCAGCATCCGGCGGAGATCTAAAGCGATCATGCGTGTGTATCACAATCTGAGATAATAAAACTTGACACGCTCGCCTTGGACATTTCGACAATTTCTATGTCGCGCGCGGCACGCGTGGCTCTCGAAGAGAGAGCGAGCGTGCGTCGCGCGTCAGGCCTCGATGATGTCGAGGCTGACGGCCCTGGCGATCGACTGCATAAGAGTCGCGCATTCCAGCTTTGTGCGTGCGCCCTGCAGATAGAGGCGGACGGCCGTCGGCGACAGATGCAGGTCGGCGGCGATCTGCTTCGGGCTGAAGCCGCGCGCGGCGAGCTGAAGAGTCTCCCGCTCACGCGCGGAGAGCGATCGTCCGAGCTCCTGTGGTCGCAAGCCTGCTAGCCGCACGGCCTGATCGTGAATGAAGTGGGCGATGATCAGAAAATCCCGCATATAGGTCATCCGCCGGCTGGCCCAGGTGTCGGTGGTGACGTTCGAGGCGATCGACAGACGTGCGTGCTCGCTGGCCGGCCCCCGGATCGGGATCGTCATGCCGCGAAAACCGGTCTTGCGAAAGAACGTGCGTGCATCCTGTGTCTCCGGGGCGGCCTCGCCCCAGTCGACCGGCAGGAAGCCGCTTCGGCCGTTTTGAAAGACAGAGCCTGCCTGAAGGACGTCATGCTTGAGATATTGCTGCGCCAGGTCATCGTCGGATGAGAGCAGCATCAGCGGGGTGAGCGTGTTGGTCTCGGGTCGGCGCGCAGCTTGGTATGCTAGAAGTGTGAGGCCATAGTCATTCGAAATCCGAGTCAGCACGAGATTCAGTTCATCGAGAGTCGTCGTGCTCGTGATGTTTGCGAGGGTTCCTTCGATCGGCGGAAACATTTGCGTTCCCCAGTCTTGGCGAGTCGTGAGTTGGCCGGGCGGCGAGTGTTCCCGGTTGGGTTGTGGTAGTGTCGGGAGCTGGTGCGAGGCCGTTGCGGCAGCGTCGGATCTGCGGATTGCTGCGCTGAGGACGAGCTCCGATTGATTTCAATCCATTTCATTCACGAATTTCCGCCGCGCGATGGTTCGCAGCTTGTGTGGGATCTTCGGGGCGCGTCATTTGGACGCGCTGGACAGAGCTATCTCGGGGTTCAGCCCCGCCATTTAACAGTCGATTCACCATTGGGGGCTGGCTTGCAATTTCGCAGATTGCGCGGGCTTGACCGGAACCGTTAGCCTGCGAGCACTGATTCGGCTTCGCGCCCTGAGGTTGATCAGCCGTGAGTGCGACTGGGAGCCCTGTCTACGGCGACATGGCATCCTTATCGATGCATCCGCTCCGGCCGGTCGAGCCGACGAACGCGGGGCTGCTGTTGCGACGACTGGCATGAAGCCAGCCCCTGCTTGTGACCCGGCAATGATTGGCGGACGTCCAGGTAACACAGACCAGGAGGCCTAAATGGTTGCCATCAATTCCGTCGGCGCGACCGCGCTCACCATCCTGAAAGCCGCCAGCGCTCAGACGGCGACAGAGCCCGAAGCAAGTCCGATCGGCATCATCCCTCATGTTAACGCCGTGTCGTCTCGCCTGGCGCCGGGCGTGTCCGACGCGCTGCTGAAGATCGACGCGCTCATCAACGGAAAGGACGCGCTCGTTAACGCAAAGACAGCGGCGGCGAACGCAGGGAAGTCTGCTGGCAGGGTAATCGCTCGCGACGGCTATGTCGAATCGCCCATGATGAAGCTCTCCGAGCTTCCGGCGGATCAGGCTGAATACGTGAAGAGGTTCGGCGCGGATGCGGCGGTACGCATTGATCCCGTCGAAGTGAGCCGGGCGGACTTCGAGCGCATGGTCCTGCAGCACGCGATGGAGAGCTGGAAGGATCTGCCGGGCTTCAATGAAGCGCTCGCCAACGGAACGTTGAAGATCCAGCGGGCAAGCGACGTGCCCGAAATCGGCTACGAGTCGTTTCAGTACGATCTCTATAGCGGCGGAAACTATTTCGGCGGCGTAGGCTGGAGCGGCATCAACAACAAGAAGCTCTACTTCGAGATCCAGGCGCAAGGCATTAGTCAGGCCTTCGGGTCGATCCGGGGGCAGGAGTTCTACGTGACCTGGCCGGACGCGAGCTTAGCGAAACCTTCCTAAGGGCCCTCGGACCAACGTCATCGCACCCTGTCGGTTCATCCGTTCCGACCTCGTAGGAACTGATGAACGTGCGACTTCTATCGTGACGACTGGCATGAGGCCAGCCCCCTGCTTGTGACCCGGCAATGATTGGCGGACGTCCAGGTAACACAGACCAGGAGGCCATATGGTTGCCATCAATTCCGTCGGCGCGACAGCGCTCACCATCCTGAAAGCCGCCAGCGCTCAGACGGCTGCCAAGTCCGAAGCAAGTCCCGTCAGCGTCGTCCCTCATGTCAACGCTCTATCGTCTCGCCTGGCGCCGGGCGTGGCTGACGCGCTGCTGAAGATCAACGCGCTCATCAACGGAAAGGCTGCCGCGGCGAAGGGAGGGAGCTCTGCTGGCGATGCACTCACTCTCGCTCGTGCGCGCGAAGGCCTTGTCGAATCGCCCATGATGAAGCTCTCCGAGCTTCCGGCGGATCAGGCCCGATATCTGAAGGGGTTTGGAGCGGATGCGGTCGTGCGCGTTGACGGCGTCGCGGTGAGCGATGCGGACTTCAAGCAAATGGTTCTCCAGTACGGTATGGAGGCCTGGACCGATGAGCCGGGCTTCAACGAGGCGCTTGCCAACGGAACGTTGAAGATACAGCGCGCAAGCGACGTGCCCGAACTCGGCTACAAGTCAAATCTGTACGATCTCTATAGCGGCGGAAACCTCCTAGGCAGCGTAAGCTTCGGTAGCAGTACCTTCAACAAGAAGCTCTACCTCGAGATCCAGGCGCAAGGCATTCGTCAGGCGACCGGGTCGATCAATGGGCAAGATTATTACGTAACTTGGCCGGACGCGAGCTTGGCGAAATCTTCGTAAAGGCTCCGGACCAACGCCATCGCGCCCTTGTCGGTTCATCCGTTTCGACTCCGTCGGAACTGATGAACGTGCGGCTGCGATCGTGACGACTGGCATGAAGCCAGCCCCCTGCTTGTGACCCGGCAATGATTGGCGGACGTCCAGGTAACACAGACCAGGAGGCCTAAATGGTTGCCATCAATTCCGTCGGAGCGACAGCGCTCACCGACCTGAAAGCCGCGAGCGCTCAGACGGCCACCGAACCTGATGCAGGTCCCGTCAGCGTGACCCCTCATGTCAAGGGTCTGTCCTAGCGCCTGGCGCCTGGCCCGCGCCGTTTGCCGTGACGAGGCCCTCACCTCGCTGCGGCAACCAGGCCCTCGAGTTCGTGGCGAACGCTGTCCACGACGCTCGCCCAGTCGCCGCTGCTGGGTTGCCTGAACAGCCTCATGGACGAATACCACGCGCTATCGTTGCGGTTCAGCAGCCAGCGCCAATCCGGGGTGAAAGGCAACATCGTCCAGACGGGAGCGCCGAGAGCGCCGGCAAGGTGAACGACGCTGGTGTCGACCGAGATCACCAGATCGAGGCATGACACCAGCGCCGCCGTGTCGGTGAAATCCTTGATCTGGTCCGTCAGGTCGATGATGTCGGGACGTTCGCCGAGGAAGGCACGGTCCTGATCCCGAACGCCCTTCTGCAGGCTGACGAACTGGACGTCGCAATCCAGCAGAGGAGCAAGCGTGCGCAGGGCCATCGAACGGTTGTGGTCGTTCTTGTGATCCGGATTCCCCGACCAGACGAGACCGACACGGAGGCGATTGCGGGGGCCAAGCTGGTCTTCAAGCCGATCGTCAAGCCGGTCTTGCCAAGCCTTTACGCACGCCGCCGGAGGCGCAGCAAGGTACCGCTCCGCGAACGGGATCGTATCGAGCCTGGTCCCGAACGCCAATGGCAGAGCGCCAAGAGGACAGTGCAGGTCGAACGCAGGCAAATTCGCAGACGGTCGGCCGATACAATTTGCGACGCCGGTGATGCCCGCCAAAATCTGCCGGATCGGAGAGTGAACCTCGAGGATGACCCGCGCTCCGAGTGCGGCCACCATGGGCACATAGCGCGCGAACTGAATGGCATCGCCCAATCCCTCGTCGGCGTGAAGCAAGATGGTCTTGCCTTCGATCGGCTGGTCACCACGCCAAAGCGGTTGGGAAAAGCCGCGATCGGCATGGCCGAGAGACGATACGTTCCAACGGGCCTCGCGTCCCGACCAGCCCCGCGCGAAGTCTCCGGTCAGCAGCTGAAGCAGCGCGAGATTCCAGATCGTCCGCGCATCGTTCGGGTCGAGCGCCAGGGATCTGTGAAAGGCCGCGAAGGCCTCGTCCAGCAATTGCAGGCGCGACAATGCCACCGCCTTGTTGGAAAGCGCCGAGGCAAAATCCGGTCGAAGTTCGAGCGCCCGATCGATGCTCGCAAGTGCCTGCTCCATCCGGTCCAATCTCGAATGAAGCGCGCCGAGGTTGTTGTGCGTCTCCGCCAGGCTGGAGTCCAGCGCAATAGACCTTTCGTAGTCGACCTGCGCTTCCTCGAACCGGCCCGCCTCCTGGAGGCAAACGCCGCGCATTTGATACAACGCTGCGGACTCCGGATCGAGTTTCACGGCGGCATTGAAGGACTCCAGAGCTTCCGCATGCCGGCCGAGTTCGAGCAGCAGCAGCGCGACATTGCGGGTCGTGTCCGCATTATCAGGGTCGATTGCCAGCGATTGGCGGAAGACCACGAGAGCTTCACCCCGCAATTGCAGGGTCCACAAGGCGCGCGCCTTTTCGTCGAGCGCTGCGGAAAAGTTCGGACGAAGTTCGAGCGCGCGATCGAGGCTCGCCAAGGCCTGCTCGATGCGGCCAAGCCTTGAATGAAGCGCGCCGAGGTTTTTGTGCGTCTCCGCCTCGCGAGGGTTCAGCGCGATGGACCTCTCGAAGTCGGCCTGCGCTTCCGCGAACCGATCGAGCCGCTGGAGGCAAAGGCCGCGCGTCTGATACAGGGCTGCGACATTCGGATTGATCCGGTCGAATGCGTTGAAGCACTCCAGGGCTTCGGCGTAGCGGCCGAGATCAAACAGTAACTTGCCCCGTTTCGCAGCCTCAAGGCTTCGTTTCACGGCCTCTAGATCTTGCGGTGCGACCCTTTGGGACTGTTTGGCCGCCGCGCGGCGCTCCTGGCGATTCATAGGCTGACCGGAAAAAAATGGACGACGTCAGATGGCTCGCCGTTTCTCAGTCGCGCGAAACGGAGGCGTCCATCGCATCTGCCTCTCGTTCCCTCAGTTCACATTCAGTCCGTGCCGGCGGAGTCCACCGAGCGCGGCCGTCGCATCCCGTTGGCTGGTTTATCGTGCGAAGCTGGCGCGAGACTGACGCCGGCCACGGCGCCGAAGCGCCGGCGCGGCCGCCGATGCCCGGCTTGCCGCCGCACATCGGGCAGATTTCCCAACACACCGCGGGCAGGGCTCGTTGGACTGCGCTTGCCCGCTCTGGTCCAATCCGGCCGAACGGTTTTCTTGCCGGTCACGTGATGCGTTTGCGCTTCGGCCAGCGAGGCAGCATGGAAGTCGTGAACGGCGCCCGGATCGAGGGGCCCGCTCCAATAACGAGGGTCGCAGCGATGAGCGCGCGCTTGCGCACGGACGCCCTCAGAGCAGCAATCCTTGCTGCCGGGCTTTTCACCATGACCCCATTGCTTGCGGGAGATCGTCGCTATGATCAGGGCGCAAGCGATACCGAGATCAAGATCGGCCAGACGATGCCCTTTAGTGGTCCGCTCTCGGCATCTTCCGTGATCGGCAAGGTGCAGTCCGCCTATTTCCGCATGATCAACGATCGTGGCGGCGTCAATGGACGCAAGATCAATTTGATCTCCTACGATGATGCGGCAACGCCGTCCAAGACCGTCGAGCAGGTCCGCAAGCTGATCGAGAGCGACGAGGTGTTGTTCACATTCGAAACGCTCGGCAATGCCTCGAACATCGCAGTTCAGAAATACCTCAATGACCGCAAGATCCCGCAACTCTTCGTAGCCGGGCGGTCGACGCGTTTCGAGGATCCGGTCAATTTCCCATGGACGATGGGCTTTGCGCCCAATCTGCGCACGGAGATCCGCGTCTACGCGCGCTTCATCCTGGACAATTATCCGAATGCCAGAATCGGCCTGCTCTATCAGAACGATGAAAGCGGCAGGGACTATCTGGCCGGGTTGAAGGACGCGCTCGGCGCAAGGGCGGGCGAGCTCATCGTCGGCGAAGCGTCGTACGATGTGTCGGACCCGACCGTCGATTCGCAGGTCGTGCGCCTCAAGGCGGCCGGTGTCGACGTGCTCATCGACATGGCGGCCTCGAAATTCGCCGCCCAGGTCATCAGAAAGACGGCAGAACTCGGTTGGAAGCCCGTTCACCTCCTTGGCGTCGGATCGTCCTCGATCGATGCGGTCCTGATTCCCGCGGGTATCGAGAACGCAAAGGGCATTATCTCGGCGAGCTCGTTCAAGGAGGCTACGGACCCGACCTGGCGTGACGACGAAGGCATGAAGCGGTGGAGCGCCTTCATGGACGGCTATTATCCGGGAGGCGACCGGAAAAGCATCTTCGCGGTCTACGGCTATAGCGCCGCCGAGCTGCTGGTCCAGGTCTTGAAGCAATGCGGCGACGATCTCTCGCGCGAGAACGTCATGAAGCAAGCCGCGAGCCTGAAAGGCGTGCAACTTGATCTGCTGCTTCCGGGGCTCTCCATCAACACCAGCCCGACCGATTATCGCGTGGTCAAGGAGTTCCGAATGATGCGTTTCACGGGCGAACGATGGGAGGCGTTCGGGCCGATGGTCACCGATTGATCCGGTGCGGCCATTCGCGCCTTGCAGGACCGACGGCCGTTCAGGCGATAATGCATCTGCTCCTCACATCGTCTTCAGAAATTCCACCAGCGCCCGCCGCTCCCCGGGCGTCAAAAGGCGCCCGATCACGCCGCCTTTTTCATTTTGCTTCGTCCCGTCACCATTGAACTCGTGCCCGGTGTTGGTGTTACCGCGCAGCCGCGTATCGAGCTCGAATCCGTTTTCCAGTCTGTCGGTGCTGTATCCGACATTGACCGGGTCGTATGCGCGGTTGCCCAGGTAGAATTTCGTCGGCCGCTCGCTGACCGGCGACAGTAGGGCATACAGGTTCGGTACCGAGCCGTTGTGCAGATAGGGCGGCGTTGCCCATATCCCGTTGAGCGGACGCGCCTTGTAGGCCAGCGGCGCCTGGATGCCGTTGTCGCGGTATCCGTTCATATCCTCGCGCTTTTCCGGCGAGACCGGCGGCGTCTGGCCCTCATACCAATGCTTGACGGTCTTTGCTGTGACCTCGCCGAGCGCGAGGCCGAAACTGTCGGAGGAAATATCGAGCTCCTTGGGAACGGCGACCTTGCGATCGAGCATGTCCTGGGCCTGCGCGGGGTCGGTGCCGATCTCCGTGATCCTGACGATTGGGACGCGGAGATAACGCTCGCCGGGATAACGCTCCACTGTCCGACCGTCCGGCAACGACCAGAAGTCCGAGGTCCAGAACTCGGCCGAACTCACCGGCGGCAGGTGGCATCGCTGGCAATGCTCTCTGTAGAGAGCCGCGCCTTGCCCGGCGAGAGTCTTGTCGATCGGAGGAAGCTCGGAGGGCCATTGCGGTGACTTCAATCCGGTGAAGCCCGTGCTCGCATTCGGCTGCTTGCCGGCCAGCGATTTCTCGATCCTGTCGAGGTTCACGAATTCGATGCCTGAATTGTACAGCCCACCCCGCGCATCCGTCAGATTGATCATCGCCGATACGCCCATGGCTTCGCCGGCATTGCGCACCATGGGCTGCTCGATCGACGCGTTGTACTGGACCCAATCGAACCACGAGGCATCCCAGATGCGCGGGAAATGCACCGGCGCCGAGGTGGCGGCATAGTTGGCGGGAGTCTTGAGGTCGACCGCAAACACCTCGTTGCCGATGCGGTTCAGCGCGTCGAGCCTGCCGAACCCCTCGACCACGCTCTGCGGCGCAACCATGGTGTCGAGATCGGACAGCCACTTGCCCTGCGCCAGGATCTTGCCGAGTTGCGCACGCAACTGGCTCTTTTCCACCTCGCTCGGATCCGGGCCAATGATTTTTTCGGCAAACCGGTCGAAGCGGTAGGGAACGACGCTGGTGAAGAACAGCGAGAGGCCGAGTGCCGTCCGGAATTTGCCGAGATCGGTGAGGGCGGGGCCGCCGTCGACCAGGAATTCCGTCCCGTTGTAAGTGAAGCGTCCGGTGTGGCACGCCGCGCAGGTCAGCCCGATCCGCGTCAAGTCATTGTAGGGCGCCCGCGGATTTTTCCAGGGCTGTGCGGTGGCATCGACCATGGCCTTGCCGCGCGCCATGCCGATCGGCAGTCCGAGCTTGGGGTTGGCCGGATCGGGGATGAAGCCGAAACGGTCGAGATAGACAGGGTCGCTCAAGAGTCCGACCGAGGTCAGCGATATCTCCGGCTGCTCGAGGGCCATGAACCATTCGTAGGGAATGTGGAAGGTCGCCGTTCCCTGATCGGCGTGGTGAAACCATTCGCGCTGATCCTTCCAGTTCTGGTCGAGCCAGCGGGTGTTCCGGGCGGTCGGATATTCCGGCAGCTTCACCCTGATCCCGTCATAGACCTTGGCGACATAGGGGTAGCCGATCACACTCGCGATCACGACGAGTGCGGCAACCACGACCGAGAAGAGCAGGGCCAGTGAGGCGACGATCGAATTCGGTTTCCACGCCATTTTGCTCTCCTTGGAATCGATCATGAGCCCGTGCCCGCGGCGGGCTCGGCGAGAGATCGCAACGCGGTGATGCCCGGCAAGAAGAAATACTCGCCGCCGCGCGTGCTCACGAAAGCCGGTAAATTCTTCAATCGACGCCGCGGCGGCGGGACTCGCGGGATCGTGAAGGTCCCGCTGCCGTCATTGCCGCCGATCATCGGATCCCTCTCGTTCTCGAGGCCCGCGAAGTTTCCATCGTTGATCCAGACCTTCTGAACGAATTCGAACTGGCGTGCGATGTCGGCGTTCACCAGCAGCATGATGGCGCCGCGCGCGGCGCCGTCATCGGCGGTCGCATCCGCAGGCAGGCGTGATCCGTAAGGCAGGCCCTGGCGCAGCAGCCGATGCCGATGGACGGACGCGCCATTCGGGCCGGTCAACCCCGAGCGTGGATTGAGGCGCCGCACATGCGCCCCCATCGGGCAGCTCGTTCCCTGCAAATCGTCGAGATAGGTGAAATCATTGTTTCGCTGCGGATCGGCCGCGAGCGCCGGATCGTCCCGCTCTGCCGCCAACGCCAGCGGCGCGCCGCTCGGCCAGCGGCCCATCATCTTCGCGGCCAGCAGCGCGGCGTCGGCGTCGTCCCTGGCGCAGCTGCGCAGATAGTTGCGGAAGGCCCAGACATTCTGGTGCAGCTTGCGCAGCACCACGAAGCTGCCGTTGCCGCTGAAGCTTGCCGGGGTGGGCAAGTCAGCGACCGCACCCATCTCGTCCGGCTGCCCGAGTACGAACTCCCCGGCCTTCAGGGCTCGCCAGCCGCCTGCGTCCGGAATGCCCGCGCCGGGCAGGACGGGCTCGCCACTGCCTTCGATGGCAGGTTGGGTAATTCCGTCGCGGTAGCCGAAGTGCTCGATCGGAACGAGCCCGCCATCCGGACCGGGTAATAGTTTCGCGTCGATGGCAATGGCTGCCGTCAAGCCGTTGTCGCGTACTTCGGACAGCAATGCGGCCGAAGCCGCATTGCGCTCCGCTTCTGTCATCGCACTCACCACGGCGAGCACGTGCACGCGCGCGTTGAACGGTGGATCCCACCGCGCCGGAGCGCTGTCGCCGACATCGCCGAGCCGGTCGGCGCGCGCGGCCATCCCTTGCCGGAATTCCTGCGAGAAGCTCGACAAAGTGGCTTGCGGCACGCCGATCGCCGACAGGCCCTGCCATGAGAGGGCGACGTTGAAGGCCTGCGAAGGCGATGCGTCCAGGCCCGCCACCGTGGTGCATCGCCCGGCAACGCCGGCGAACCATCGCCGTGCCTTCGCCGAATCGCTCACGTTCAGCACATGATAATGCGCAAACGGGAAGCGATATGGCCGCATCGTCATCCCCTGGATATCGGTCCGATCCAGCTCGCCGGCTGCGGACTGGGCAGCCATGCTCGTCAACCGATCTGGTCGAGGAACGTGTCGAACTTGCCCTTCCAGTCCAGCGCCTTGTTGATGTCCGCGACGGTCGCGTTCGGCGTGGCGCAGTAATAGCCGGTGGTCTCGACGGCGCTGCCGAGAATGTAATCGCGCAGCTTGGGATAATCGCGCGCTCCCGGATAGCCTTCGCAATGGCCCCAGATCGCGTCGATGCCGTCGGGGGCCCGCTCGGCGAAATCGCGCATGTAATCTTCGACGTCGCCGTCGAAATTCGTTGCAAAGAACAGGCGCGTGTCGTCGTCGAAGATGACCCAACGCACGATGTGGATGGTGCCGAGCGACGCGATCTTGCCGCCGTTTGCGGCGGTCAGCGCCTGCAGGGTCTTGCGCAGCGCCTCGGCATGACCAGGAATGATCCTGGTGATGGCGGTCAGAGCGCTGATCTTCCCAGCTTTCAGTACAACTGACATGGCAACTCCTCCCTCTCTCCGCTGCAACCGTTGCGCGTGACTCATGCGCTGCGGGCAGCAATGTCGGCATTACGCCCGCGACTTTAGCACCATATACAGCTAGAGATTGTGACTTGTTTCACACCGGAAAGGCGCGTTGCTCCCGGAGTATGTTGCGGATCGTGCTTAGGCGGCATGTCGCTACCGGTTTCGCGCGACGAGCCATGGCGGATATTTCGTTGATGCGGCCCGACCATCGTCTGCGCGTGGCGCCTAAGTCCATTCGCGATTGTGAGGCTTGGGCCCGCGCCAGGGTCCTGCCGCTATGCTATGGCTGCTCCCGCAACGATGCGAGGCCAGCCATGCTCCCCATTCCCGCCGACATCTTCACCGAACAAGAGGACGTCTCGCCCGACAGCCTCGCCAATCTCGGCCCGCTCCGCCGGCTCGCCGGCATCTGGCAGGCGGACAAGGGCATCGACGTCAACCCGAAGGCCGACGGCCCGGAGCGGCGGACCTTCATCGAGCACATCCGCATGGATCCGATCGATCCGCAGGCCAACGGGCCGCAGCTGCTCTACGGCCTGCGCTATCACATCCACATCAACACGCCCGAGGAAGACATCACCTTCCACGACCAGGTCGGCTACTGGCTGTGGGAGCCCGCGACAGGGCTGATCATGCAGACGCTGGCGATCCCGCGCGGGCAGGTGCTGCTCGCCTCGGGCAACGCCAAAGTGGAAGACAGGACCATCGCGGTGACGGCAAAACGTGGCGATACCGCCTACGGGATCTGCTCGACCGATTTTCTGGAACAGGCATTCCGGACCGATCATTACCGTTGCGAGATTACCTTCAACGACGATGGCAGCTGGAGCTATCTCATCCAGACCGAGTTGTTCGTGCGCGGCGCGCCGTTCAACCATCACGACAGCAACACGCTGAAGCTCGTCGCGCCGCCAAAGCTCAATCCGCTCGCGGTGATCGTGAACGATCGCGCCAAGAGCGGCGGAACGGCGGCTTGAGCGTGACCGGGAGATTTGCATGAAGCCGTACGTTATCTGCCTGATGCATTCGAGCCTCGACGGCCGCACGCATCCCAGCCGCTGGCGTCCGAAGGGCGCCGGCACGGACTGGTTCGAGACAATCCATGAGGAGCTTGGCGGCGATGCCTGGGTGATCGGCCGTGTCACCGGCTCGGAATTCGCCAAGGGCCAGCCCTATCCTGCGACGAATGAGAAACTACCCCGCGAGAACTGGTTTGCGCGGCGCGAGGCCAAGACTTACGGCGTCGTGCTCGACGCGCAAGGCAAGATCGGTTGGGGCCGCGCCGACATCGGCGGCGACCCGATCGTCGTCGTGCTTACCGAGAGCGTGCCGGATTCGCATCTCGCGGGGCTTCGCGGCGAAGGCGTTTCCTACATCTTTGCCGGCAAGTCCGAGATCGATCTCGCGCTGGCGCTGGAGATCCTCAACCGCGAGCTCGGGGTGAAGCGGCTGCTGGTGGAGGGCGGCGGCGTCGCCAACGGCGCGTTCCTGCGCGCCGGTCTGATCGACGAGTTCAACCTGATCCTCAGTCCCACGATCGACGGCGCCAGGGGCGCGCCGTTCGTCTTCGACTCGGTCGAAGCCGACAACGACAAGCGCGCGCCGCTTGCCGCGATGACGCTGGACAATGTGCGCCAGCTCGGCGGCGGCGTCCTGCTGCTGCGGTACCTGATCAAGAACGATCCGCAAGGCTCGGCTTCGCAAGATTTGGCCGGGTAACGCGCGGGCATGTCGGACAGGCCTGAGCACATCATTGTCGTCGGTGCCGGCGCGGCGGGCCTGATGGCGGCGCGCGCGCTCGCGCTTGCCGGCAGGAGGGTGACGATCCTGGAGGCGCGCGAGCGCTGTGGCGGGCGTATCCATCCGTTGCCTGTGGCGGAGTTCGGCTACCGCGCCGATGGCGGTGCCGAATTCGTCCATGGCGAGGCACCGGTCACGCGCGCGCTGTTGCGCGAGGCTGGGCTGTCGCTGCAACTGATCGAGGGCGTGCAGTGGAGCTTTGACGGCGCAGGCTTTTCGCGCGAAAGCCGCCGCGATCCGCATGACGCGGAGCTGCATGCCGTGCTCGGCGCGTTGAAGGACGACCTCACCGTCACCGATTTCCTGCAGCGTCATTTTGCCGGCCCCGAATATGCCGGGCTGCGCCATTCCATCGAACGCATGGTCGAAGGCTACGACGCCGCCGATCCCGCGCGTGCGTCCATCCTGGCGCTGCGCGAGGAGTGGATGGACGGCTCTCACCACACCCAGGCGCGCATCGTCGGCGGCTATGGCGCGCTGATCGATTTCCTGGCGGCCGAATGCCGCAGGCATGGCGCAGCGATTAGCCTCGGCTGCGTGGTGTCATCCATTGCGGAAGAGAGTGGCACGGTCGTGGTCCGCTGCGGCAATGGTAGCGTGCACAGCTGCGATCGCGTGATCGTCACCATGCCGCTGCCGCTGCTGCGGGATATCGCGCTGCCCGCGGCCGTGCGCGCCAAAGCCGACGCCGCCAACGATATCGGCTTCGGCAATGCCATCAAGATCCTGCTGCGCTTTACGCGGCCGTGGTGGCGCGAGCAGCGGCCGGAGCTCGCGGACATGTCGTTCCTGCTGTCGCAGCAGACGATCCCGGTGTGGTGGGCGCGACATCCGGACCCCAATCCGGTGCTCACGGGATGGTTCGGCGGGCCGCGAACGGCGGAGCTGGACGGTCTCGATGCGCAGGGCCTGATCGATGCCGGCCTCTCGTCGCTCGCCGCGATCTTCGCCCTGCCGCGCGAAACCATCGCGCGCGATCTGATGGCTGCCGCGGCGATCAATTGGGCGCATGATCCGTTCGCCCGCGGCGCCTATTCCTGGGCGACGCCGCGCTCGCGCGAGGCGCAAACGATGTGGGCGCGCCCTGACGGTCCCGTGCTGTTCTCCGGTGAAGCGCTCTATCGCGGCCGCGACATGGGCACGGTCGAGGCGGCGCTGGCGAGTGGGCTCGAGACGGCGCGGACGATCCTGCGCGGATGAAAAAAGGCCCGCGCATTCGCGGGCCTTTCGTGTCTCCGCAGCAGTCCGCTCACCAGCGACTGCCGCCGAAGCCGAAGGTCACGCTCGGACCGCCGCCGTAATAGCCGTACGGCCCGCCGCCATAATAGCCGTGGTGCCGCGGGTAATAGCCGTAGTTGCGATAATAATGCGGGCGATAATGGCCGTGGTGAGGACGCCAGTGATGATGGCGGTGGCCATGATGATGGTGCCGGTGCTGCGCGCTGATGTCGGTCGGCGCCTTTTGCGCGGCCTTGTCAGCCGCGTTGGCGAATCCGCCGGCGAGCGCGGCAGCACCGACAGCCATCGCGACAAAGAGATACTTCATGTCATCACTCCAGTTGAACGTGGTGCGACAACAGATGGGCGCTGGCTGCGTTCCGGCGAGTGCGGGCGTCGAAACGACGCAGTGGACGATGTCGCGTAGCGTTAACGATCGTTCATCGTGGGATTTATTGTCGCATCAGCGGCGCTGATCGCGCCATTGCCATCATCTCGCCGCGAATGATGCGATGACGTCCTGCGTCGTGACGATGCGCGCGAACTCGCCGTTGAGATTCGACAGCGTCATCGCATGGATCTCCTCGGCGGAATGGGTATCGCCGTCGGGCCCGATCCGGTCGAACGTCCAGGTCGCATCGCGCACCAGGCGCGCATCGAAGCCGAGATTGCCCGCCATCCGCGTCGTCGTCTCCACGCAATGATTGGTGGTGGCGCCGCAGATGACCAGCGTGGTGATGCCGGCCGCACGCAGCCGTGCCTCGAGATCAGTGCCGATGAAGGCGCTGTTGACGCGCTTGACGATGACAGGCTCACCTGCCTCCTCGCGCGCCTCGTCCTTCACCGCGTAACCGCTGCGCGACGGCAGAAACGTCGAGTTCGGCTTGGTGCCCTCGTGGCGGATGTGAAAGATCGGTGCGCGATTCATTCTGAAGGCCTTGAGCAGATCTGCGATGCGCGCCACCGCATCCGGATTGTTGCGCCGCTTGCCCGCCGCTTCCCATTCGTCGAAGGCGCGCTGGACGTCGACGACGATGAGGGCGGGGAGGGGGCTGGTCATGGAGGTGACTTTCAGGCTGCGTGCGGAGCCGAGTATGCGAGGCGACTGAAGTGGCAGGCAATGCCGATCTTCCCTCGTTTCGGGACGGCGCTCGTGCCCCGGACGCAGCGCAGCGTCTCTTTGACGGTGCGCTGCAGAGCCGGGGCCCATGTTTCGGAGAGCGCAATTGTCGCGTGGGTCCCGGCTCTGCGCAGCAACGCCAAGAGCGTTGCAGCGCGTCCGGGACACCAGATATCATGGATTGCTCCGGAGCATGGCCGCCTTGCTGAGGATCAAGGCGGCGAGAGCTGGCCAGCCTAGTGTCGAGCCCCCAGATTCAGGCCAGGAAAGGACGCCATGCCGGGACCGATCAGTCAACCGCTGACGCTCGCCGACGTAAAGACCCTGCCGGAGCTGCTGCGCTGGCGCGTCAGGGCGACGCCGGCGGCGGAAGCCTATCGCCATTTCGACGCGGGCGCGCGGCGCTGGGTCAGCCAGTCCTGGCGCGAGATCGACGCGGAATTCGAGCTGTGGCGGCGGGCGCTGGCCGCGGAGAATTTGCCGCCCGGCGAGCGGGTGGCGATCCTGATGCCGAACGGCATCCCGCATGTCGCGATGGACCAGGCGGCGCTGTCGCGCGGGCTCGTGCCGGTGCCGATGCACGCGGTCGACAACCCCGACAGCATCGCCTACATCCTCGGCGATTCCGGCGCGCTGCTGCTGTTCGTGGATACGCTGGAGCGCTGGCAGGCGATCGTGGCCACCGGCCAGCCGCTCGATCATCTCAAGCGCGTCGTCTGCGCCGATGCGAGCGGGCTCATCACGCCTGATGCGCGCATCGTCGGGCTCGACCATTGGCTGGCACAGGCGCCCGGCGCGAGCGCGCCGCTGCCCGATGTGGCGGTCGAGCCGGATGATCTTGCCGCGATCGTCTACACCTCGGGCACGACCGGGCGGCCAAAAGGCGTGATGCTCTCGCATGACAATGTCGTCGCCAATGTGAAGGCGATCGCGAACCGCATCGCGGCCGAGCCTGACGACGTCTTCCTGTCCTTCCTGCCGCTGTCGCACACGTTCGAGCGCACCGGCGGCTATTACTATCCGATCGCGGCCGGGGCCTGCGTCGCCTATGCGCGCTCGGTGCCACAGCTCTCGGAGGATCTGAAGCATGTGCGGCCGACGGTGCTGGTCTCGGTGCCGCGGATCTATGAGCGCATCCATGCGCTGATCATGCAGCATCGCGCCGCGGCCGGAGGCGTCGAGCGGACGCTGCTCGATCTCACCATTGCCGTCGGCGGCCGGCGTTTCGACGCGCGTCAGGGGCACGGGTCGCTGTCGCTGCTCGACCGGCTGGCCTGGCCGCTGCTGAAGCGTTTCGTCGCCGACAAGGTGCTGATGCAGCTCGGCGGCCGGCTGCGTGTCGCCGTCTCCGGCGGCGCGCCGATCGCCGAGCCTGTCATCCGCCTGTTTCTCGCGCTCGGCCTCGATATCCTTCAGGGCTACGGCATGACCGAGACCTCGCCGGTCGTGTCGGTCAACACGCCCGAGGACAATGATCCGCATTCGGTCGGCCATGTCCTCGATGGGGTCGAGGTCAGGCTGGGCGAGAACGACGAGCTGCTGGTGCGCGGCCCGAGCGTGATGCTCGGCTATTGGCACAAGCCTGACGAGACGCGCCGCGTCAAGCAGGCCGACGGCTGGCTGCACACCGGCGACCAGGCGCGCATCGAGAACGGCCGTATCACGATCACCGGCCGCATCAAGGATATCCTGGTGACGTCCACCGGCGAGAAGATCGCGCCGGTCGATCTGGAGACCGCGATCCTCGCCGATCCCCTGTTCGAGCAGGCGCTGGTGGTCGGCGAGCAGCGTCCCTTTCTCACCGCGCTGGTGGTGCTCAACGCCAAAGCCTGGGTGAAGGAGAAGGAGCGGTTGGCGGCCAGCGGCAAGCAGGGCGGCGCGGCGGAACGGGCGGCGCTGCTCGCGCGCATCGCGGCAGCGGTGAAATCCTATCCGTCCTACGCGACCCCGCGCGCGGTGTGGTGGACGCTGGACCCCTGGACCATTGCCGCCGGCCTGCTGACGCCGACCCTGAAGAACAAGCGCCCGGCGCTCGAACATCGTTTTGCAGACGAGATCGCGCAGATCTACGCGAAGAAGCCGCCGCAATAACATCGACGTGATTCACACCTCGTGCCGCGCTTGATCCAGCGCAACTTCAGCTGCGCCTGCGCATGCAATGTCGCTGCGACAATTCGTATTGCAATCGAGGTAGGTCATGAAAGCGTATTTCATCGGTGGTGGCATCGGGTCGCTCGCAGGCGCGGCGTTCCTGGTTCGCGACGCGCAGTTGCCGGGGCGCGACATCGTGATCTACGAGGCGCAGCCGCTGGTCGGCGGCAGCCTCGACGGCGCGCTGCTGGCGAGCGGCGCCTATTCACTGCGCGGCGGGCGCATGCTCACCACCGATCATTACGAATGCACCTGGGATCTGTTGTCGAGCATTCCCTCGCTCGAACATCCCGGCCTCAGCGTGCGCGAGGAGACGATCGCGTTCAATCTGGAGAATCCGGCGCATTCGCAGGCGCGACTGGTCGATCGCAACCGCCACAAGATCGACGTCTCGCATATGGGCTTCTCGGCGCGCGACCGGCTCGAGCTGCTGCGGCTTACCGAGGCTTCGGAGGAGACGCTCGGCAACAGCCGCATCACCGACTGGTTGTCGCCGGCGTTCTTCGAATCGAACTTCTGGTACATGTGGCAGACCACTTTCGCGTTCCAGCCTTGGCACAGCGCGGTCGAGCTGAAGCGCTATCTGCACCGCTTCATGAACGAGTTCCCGCGCATCGAGACTCTCGCCGGCGTCAAGCGCACCGTCTACAATCAGTATGATGCGATCGTGCGGCCGCTCGCCGACTGGCTGAAGCGGCAGGGCGTGCAGTTCGTACGCGGTACGGCCGTCACCGACATGATGCTCGAGGATGAGGGCGGGCGCGTGCGCGTCCGACAGCTCGTGCTCGACCGCGATGGCCGCACCGCCAATGTCCGCCTCGAGGACGGCGATCTCGTGTTCTTCCAGAACGGATCGATGACGGATGCCTCGAGCCTTGGCACCATGACCGACCCGGCGCCGTACCTGACCAAGAAGGACAGCCAGGGCTGGATGCTGTGGGAGACGATCGCACAAGGACGTCCCGAATTCGGCAATCCGGCCGCGTTCAACACCTCGATCCCGGAATCCTACTGGCTGTCCTTCACCGTCACCTGCCGCGACCCGCGCTTCTTCGACAGGATGGAGGCGTTCTCCGGCAACAGGGCCGGCACCGGCGGGCTCGTCACGTTCAGGGATTCCAACTGGCTGATGTCGGTGGTGCTTTATCGCCAGCCGCATTTCGCAGGCCAGCCGAAGGACGTGCAGGTCTTTTGGGGCTATGCGCTGCATCCCGACCGCATCGGCAATTTCGTCGCCAAGCCGATGTCCGAATGCGGCGGCGCCGACATCTTGAACGAGCTGTGCGGGCATCTGAATTTCGATCGTGAGGTGTTCGAGACGGCGACCTGCATTCCCTGCCGCATGCCCTACATCACCAGCATGTTCATGCCGCGCAGCGCGACTGACCGGCCGCTGCCGGTGCCGAAAAATTCGGTCAATCTCGCCTTCGTCAGCCAGTTCGTCGAGATCCCCGACGATGTCGTGTTCACCGTCGAATATTCGGTGCGCGCGGCGCAGATGGCGGTCTACCAGCTCATGAAGATCGATCGCCCGGTGCCGCCGGTGACCCGTCACGACAAGTCGCTCGCGGTGATCTTCGCGACGCTGGAGAAGGCGTTCGCGTGAAAAGTTTTCTCCCTCGCCCCGTTCTTACGGGGAGAGGGTTGGGGTGAGGGGCTGCTTCCGCAATTGTGGTGGGAGTTGGACTCGCGGAGAGTCCCCCTCACCCGGATCGCATCTGCGATGCGATCCGGCCTCTCCCCGCGAGCGGGGAGAGGCAAGAAGAGCTACTTGAACGGATCCTGGATCGACGGCGACGACTGCCTGATGCGTCGCACGCTCACCGGTCTACCGTCGGAGACGAACAGCAATTCGTAGCGGCGGCCCTCGCTGTCGGTCGCCGTGCAGGTGACGTCGTTGACCTTGCGGGCGGCGAAGTTGCCGGTCTGGCGGCAAAGGCCGGTCGAGGCCTGCTCCGCCGGCACCGGCAGGCCGTCGATCCTAGGCCGGTTCTTGGAATTCAGCAGCATACGGTCGATCGGCAGCTCGTAGGAATTGTCGTCGGCCCGCTTGCCGTTCTCGCCGGAGAACGACACGACATGGTTCTCGTCGCTGGGATCGTCGACCGCGACCGCGAAATTGACCCGGCCCTTGTCGCCATGGGCGTAGGCCACAGTCTTGCAGGCATAGGCGCGCCCCGCGACCTTCAGTGTCTTGCAATGGCCGGACATCAGCGCCAGCAGGTCGATGAGAGCGGTCTGCTGCGCCGGCGGATTGTTGACGGGGATCGGTGCGGAAGCTTCGCCGAAACAAGGGCTTGCGAAGGCGATGAGGGTTGCGGCCAGAACCGGTCGGCGGAGGCGCATCGTCAGGCTCATATGCCAGAGGCCACGGTGGCGGAAAAGTTCCGCGCAATAACCATCGAACCGCAAATTGGTTGCGATCCCGTTTGTTCAGCCAAGCCCGCCTGGAATACCACCGCGCCACCCCTGGCGATTCGCCCCCGATCGCCCCATCCGTCCCGTAGGCACTTGCCGTCAGGCCGATGTTTTTTTCGTGGCAAAGCTAGTGCATGGCGGCCTGCCAGCGCCTATCGCGCAGCGACGGCCGGCGGTGCAGGCGGGCGTCGAGCATGGCGCGGGCCCGGGGGAGATCGCCGCTGCGCATGAGGGCGATGATAAAGGTGTCCTCGATCAGCTCGCGCTGGGCATGGCTGCCGCCGATGCGCACGACCTCGCCGAGCACGGGTGCGAGCGTTTGCACGCATGACGCGTAATCCTCGTCCGCGAATGCGACGAGCGCGCGGCAGATCGCCGGCACCACGGAGCCCGCCGGCAGCTTGCCATCGGCGAGCCGCTGCTCGATTGCCGCAAGGCGCGCGGCGAGGGCGTCGCGATTCTGCGTCGCGGCGGCGAACAGCGCCATGTGAACGTCGGCGAATGGCAGGCTCGATTTCGGGAACAGTTTTTGCGCGGCGGCGTCTGCCTCGAGCCACAGCGGCTTCGGCACGGCATGGCCATAGGCTGAGAGGCGCCAGAGCAGCGAGGCGCCGTCGGTGACGACGTTGAGCGGGGGCGCATGAGTGGCCGAGGGCTGAAGAACGTCGGCATAGATTTTGAGCGCACGCGCCGCATCGCCATGCTCGAGCGCGCCGAGCGCCTGGTGCCAGCGGATGTGGCCATGCAGGATGCCGGCGCGATCGTATGACGGGATCCATTCGTCGACGAGGCGGTCGGCGTCGTCGATCGAGCCGTCCTCGAACATCGCATGCAGCACCGCGTGTGCGGCGTGAGCATTCTGCCGGCGCAGGTTGAAGCCGCGCTCGGTGACGGCGCGGCCGCGCGCGACGTCGCCGTTCTCGGTCATCGCCCAGCCGGACATGGTGAGGAACCACCAGTCCTCGCCATAATGATGCGCGACGCTCTGACACAGCTCGTGCCGGGCGCGGTCGTGATCGGCCATGCCGGAGAAGGCGAACAGGCCGAACGCGCCGAGCGGCAGCGACAACACCAATGCATCGCGCGGCCATGCCCCGATATGCTCGCGCATCGCGGCGATCGCCTCGGGCAGTCGGCCTTCAATCGCGAGCGCCAGCGTCTCGACGTGCGAGCGCTCGCGCTCCGTGCCGCGCCTGGCGACGAGCTCGCGCGCGAGAGCCGCCTTCTGCCGCGCGAGATCGCCCTGCTGGTAGAAAGCGTGCACGCGGGCGCGAGCGATGTGGGCCAGCGCGAAATCCGGATCGGTCGCGATGGCGCGCTCCAGCATCTCCGCCGTGCCGGTCCATCCCGCCAGCATGAGGTCGACGCCCTCGCGATAGGCGCTTGCCGCCTCGTGTGACGAAGTTGAGAGCGGCAGGCCGTAGCGGTCGTCATGCGCCATCGTTCTCTCCCGCGCTCACGCCGTCCGCGCGCGGCGGCCTTCGATCGGATAGGCGGGGTCATTGTAGCCCGGCGTCGAGGGATGGCCGGGCACGACCAGGCGGTCGATCAGCGCTTCGTCGTCGGCGGTGAAGCGATAATCGAGGGCGCTGATATAGCCGTCCCACTGCTCCTCGGTGCGGGGACCTGCGACGATCGAGGAGACGAAGGCCGAGTTCAGCACCCAGCCGACCGCGAACTGGCCGGCGGTGATGCCCTTCTTCTCGGCGTGGCTCTTGATCTCCTGCGCGAGCTGAAGCGATTCCGGCCGCCACTCGGTCTGCATCATCCGGGTGTCGTTGCGCCCCGCACGCGTCTCCTTGTCGGGGGCGGCATCCGGCCTGTACTTGCCGGTGAGCACGCCGCGCGCCAGCGGGCTGTAGGGCACGATGCCGAGGCCGTAGTAAGAGCAGGCCGGAAAATGTTCGACCTCCGGCATGCGGTTCATCGCGTTGTAATAGGGCTGGCTCACCGCGGGACGATCGATGCCGAGGCGGTCGCAGATGTTGCAGATCTCGGCGACGCGCCAGGCGCGGTAGTTCGAGACGCCGAAATAGCGCACCTTGCCGGCGCGGATCAGGTCGCCCATCGCGCGCACGGTCTCTTCGAGCGGCGTCGCGTGGTCTTCCTTGTGCAGGTAGTAGATGTCGATGTGGTCGGTGCCGAGCCGCTTCAGGCTCTCCTCGGCGGCCCGCAACACCCAGCGGCGCGACAGGCCGACACGGTTGGGATCATCGCCCATTGGATTAGCGAGCTTGGTCGCGAGCACCCACGCGTTGCGGCTGCTTGCGATGGCACGCCCGACGACCTCTTCGGAGGCACCTTTTGAGTAAGCGTCCGCGGTATCGATGAAGTTGATTCCCGCGCCATGCGCCTTGTCGATGATCCGTTTTGATGCGGCCTCATCGGTCGGCCCGCCGAACATCATGGTGCCCAGACAGATCGGCGAAACTTTCAGGCCAGAGCGGCCGAGCTGGCGGTATTGCATAGGCTGTTTCCTCAACGCTTCAGTCGAGTGTCAGCATAGCCGTCTCATCCCGTCATTGCGAGTGCAGCGAAGTAATCCAGAGATGCGTCCTCCGCTGTCATCGTCCGCGAAGGCGGCCGATCCAGTATTCCAGAGGCAGCAGTGATGGAGCCGAGAAGCCGCGGCGTACTGGATTCCCCGCCTTCGCGGGGAATGACAGTGGTGGGTGTCGTGAGCTGCGGTGGCCGCCTTACAGTGCGCCCCTACGCCGGCCCCTTCAAAATCTTGAACACGCCGTTCGCCATCACGATGCAGCGATCGTCCACTGTCACCTCAGTGCTCATGAAGATCAGGCTGCGGGTCGAGCGCACCACGCGCGGGCGGGAGATCAGGATGTCGCCGATCTGGCCGGCTTCGACGAAATGCGTGTCGAGCTGCACCGTCGCCATGAACTCCTTGCCGGAGGTGTAGCGGGCGGTCATGCCGCAGGTGCGGTCGGCGAAGGTCATCATCACGCCGCCCTGGACCAGGCCGCGGCGGTTGTGGTGTTTGTCCTCGGTCGCGAGCGCGAATTCATACTGGCCGTCGACCTTGCGCTCCCACAACGGGCCGATCAGGTGCAGGAAGCCCGTGGTCTCGAGGACGCTCCAGCCCTCCGATTTGAGCCTTGCGGCGGCCTTGTTCGTCATCTCGTCGTCCATTCCTGTGCGGGCCTTGCGACCTCATTTCATCGGGGGCGGACGTGGTGTAGTCAAGCATCATGAGACCGTTCGACGATGCCACACGGCGGAATATCGCGGCTGCTTGCGCCGCCTTCACGCGGCTGCCGCAGGATGATGCCACCTCGGCGCTGAAGCGCGCCGCGGTGGCAGTCGCGCTGACAGCAGCCGGCGAGGGCGGTGACACCGCGTTGCTGCTGACGCTGCGTGCATCGCACTTACGCGCCCATCGCGGCCAATGGGCGCTGCCGGGCGGACGCTGCGATGCCGGCGAGACGCCGGTCGAGGCCGCACTGCGCGAGCTCGACGAGGAGCTTGGCCTGCGCCTCACGGGCGCCGACGTACTCGGCACGCTCGACGATTATCCGACGCGGTCTGGCTATCTGATCACGCCGGTCGTGGTCTGGGCCGCGGACAGTGCCGCGATCACGCCCAACCCGGACGAGGTCGCCTCGGTCCACCGCATCGCGCTTGCGACGATCGAGCGCGACGACGCCTTCGACTTCACGGTCATCCCCGAGAGCACCCGCCGCGTGATCCGCTTCCATCACCGGATGAGCCTGATCCATGCGCCGACGGCGGCGCTGATCTATCAGTTCCGCGAGGTGCTGGCGGGGCGGCACACCCGCGTCACCGAGCTGGAACAGCCGGTGTTCGCCTGGAAGTGACCCAAGGAGCTTAAAAAAAGAGGTAAACGGCGCGTTAACGTGACGGTTACCGGATGCCTGCTAAGAGGGCAGCATGCATCATTCGATTCGACATGCCGTGAGGCTGGTTCCACTGGCGCTCGTCCTGCTTGCGCCCGCTGCGCGCGGCGGCGAGGCCGATGTTCTGCCGCCGGCCGTCCGCAATGCCAATGCCCAGCTGCTGTCGCAGTTTTTCACGCAAGGTGGCGCATCGCCCGCCGTGCTCGAATATCGCCGCAAGCTGCAGGAATATCAGGCTGCGCGCGCAGCCTTCGAGGAGGAAGCCGGCGCCTATTGGAGCCAGATCTCCGAGAAGCGGAAAGGCCGCAACGCCAAGCGGCGCAGCGGACAGCAGATCACGCTCGACGATTACGTGCTGGAGCACCCGCCGCTCTACACCGGGCCGAAGCGGCCGGTGAATCCGGAGCCGGAGCAGACCCCGGAACGCCCCGAGCGAAAGCCCATTCCCGTCGTCGCCGATCTCCTGCGTGCCGCGCAGGAGCTGTACCAGTTCACGCCGCAGCGGCCCGCGAGCGAGGTCGAGTTCAAGCGTGCCTATGCGCGCTACGCGCTCGCGTCCGGCCTGACGCGCGAGCAGGCGGTGCGGGTCTATTCGTTCGAGACCGGCGGCACCGGCAGCTACGACGTGCAGGCCGGCATCGAGCATGGCGGCAAGCGCGCGATCTCGACCGCGATGGGCTACAACCAGCTGCTGACGACCAACAGTGTCGAGCTGCTCGCCGAGCAGGGCCACGAATTCATCCGCGCGCTCTCCGACAAGGTTGCGAAGACCTCAGGCCCGCCGCGGCAGGCACTCGAGCACAAGCTCGCCGTGCTGAAGAAGATGGTGGCGCATGCCAAGGCGGTGCCCGACACCTGGTCGGAGCACGAGAAGATCGGCAACACCGCGCAGGGCTGGGCCATGCATGCGATGGTGCTCGACATCGACATCGGCCCGATGCTGCAGACCCACAAGCTCTTGACATCGGTGCTGTTCGCGCGCGCCAAGGGTTACATGCGCCCGCTCACCGCCGCCGAGCTCGAGATGATGAACCTCACCGGCGACGGCACCGGGCTCGACATGGTGACGATGCCGCAGGCGATGCGCGAGCAGGTGCCGACCTCAAACTTCTTCCAGCGCGGCGGCTACGAGCGCAACCCGGTCGCGATCCGCCACAACACGGTGGCGAAGCTGCTCGCGGTGACGGACGAGCGGATGGACTTCAACAGCAGCAAGCCCGGCGCGAAGGAACTGACGGCGGCGTTTTAGCCCTTCGCCCTGCCAAATCCTCCGCCGTCATGCCCCGGCTTGACCGGGGCATCCAGTACGCCGCGGCTTCTCGGTTCAATCACAACGGCCTCTGGAATACTGGATCGTCCGCCTTCGCGGACGATGACACCGAGAGCGTGGCGCTCTTGCTAATTCGACCCGAACTTGAACGTGCCGTCGCCTTCGAGATACGGGCCGCTGCGCATGTAGAGCTGGCCGTTCTGGCCGATGAAGAACAGCGTGCCCTTCGGCACCTTCTTGGCGCCCTTCAAGAGATCGCCGGCATTGTTGGTGCCCATCTTGTAGGAGAAGGTCTTGCCGTCCTTGTCATAGGCATAGCCGGTGTCGGGCTTGAGCTCCCAGGGCGTCGCCTGGGCTTGCGCCGATGCAGGAGCCGCGAATGCGCCCAGCACCAATGCGAGTGCAAATGTCTTCGTTGAAAATGCCATCATCCATCCTCCCCGCCATTGCGGCTTCCCGCCTTGAACAAATCACGAACGATGTTTCCGGGTCAATTCGCAAAACGCCGCAGCGCTTCACGTCTTGCCTCACAGTTTGTGATTTTCCCTTCGTCCCCTCGCGACTATGTTCCGCTTTCCGTCTAGAACGCAATTCGACAAAAAGATTGGTAGGGGCGATTCGAATGATCCATGTCATTAAAACCTGCTGGGCTGCCGCGCTGCTGTGCATGGCGCTGGCGCCCGCGGCCAGGGCAGATGATTACCAGCTCAGCCACAACCAGCGCATTTCGTGCAGCCGCGGCCTTGCCCCGGGCAAGCTGAACACCGCGACCTGCAAGTCCTACACTTATCTCTTCAACACCAGGACCTCGGAATATTTCCGCTGCCAGGTCTCGCTGGCGCTGACCCGCGACAACAAGGAAGTCATCAACGTCCAGACCGACGGCGGCTGCACCAAGAAGCCGCGCATCTTCGAGACCGACGGCCATTACGACTTCGACGCCACCGAGACCGAGCCGCCGAACACCAATTCGTTCTTCGGCCCCGGCGGCTACTCGATCTGGGCCGCCGACATGGCCGCGCAGAAGATCCGCGGCTGCATCACCATCTCCTCCGGCCTCGGCTCCGACATCTCCAAGTGCCTGGACATGACGTTCCAGTGATGGCTTGCCGGCGACGGCGAGGTGCGCGCCGCGGCTTGACTGCGCCACCTCGCCGCACCCGTGGGGTTCCAAAAGTCGAGCCGCGACAGCCGTTTACCGCAGTCCTGTTTTGACTATTGGACGGGTTGACCCGCATCCCTCATCCGGCCAATTTCGCCGCCGGTTTGGGGAGTAAAACAACCATGAAACGGACGATTTTCGGCGTGGCCGCGGCGCTTGCCCTGGCGGCGTCGGCACCTTGCGCGCAGGCGCAATCCTTCATCAACGTGCTGACCGGCGGCACCTCCGGCGTCTACTATCCGCTCGGCGTCGCGATCGGGAAGATCTACGGCGACAAGATTCCGAACGTGAAGACGCAGGTGCAGGCCACCAAGGCGTCGGTCGAGAATCTGATCCTGCTGCAGCAGGGCCGCGGCGAATTGGCGTTCACGCTGGGCGACTCGCTCAAGGCCGCCTGGGACGGCGAGGAGGAGGCGGGCTTCAAGACCAAGCTCGACAAGCTCAGGACCATCGGCGCGATCTATCCGAACTACATCCAGATCGTTGCGACCACTGAGTCCGGCATCAAGACGCTGGCGGACCTCAAGGGCAAGAGCCTGTCGGTCGGCGCGCCGAAGTCGGGCACCGAGCTGAATTCCCGCGCGATCCTCGCCGCCGCCGGCATGAGCTACAAAGACCTCGGCAAGGTCGAATATCTGCCGTTTGCCGAATCCGTCGATCTCATGAAGAACCGCCAGTTAGGGGCGACGCTGCAATCGGCCGGCCTCGGCGTCGCTTCGTTGAAGGACCTCTCGACCTCGAGCCCGATCACGGTGGTGTCGGTGCCGAAGGAGACCGTCGACAAGATCGGCCCGCCCTTCATCTCGGCGATCATCCCGGCCAACACCTATACCGGCCAGGACAAGGACGTGCCGACCGCGGCTGTCGTGAACTATCTCGTGACCAGCTCCGCCGTCTCCGACGACCTCGCCTATCAAATGACAAAGCTGGTCTATGAGTCGCTGCCGGAACTGCAGAACGCGCACGCCGCCGGCAAGGAGATCAAGCTCGAGACCGCCGCCACCGGCAGCCCGGTTCCGCTGCACCCCGGCGCGATCCGCTATTACAAGGAAAAGGGGCTGATCAAGTAAGATCGGCTTCCTTCGTATCGTCATGCCCGGGCTTGTCCCGGGCATCCACGTTCTTGGAGACACCGTAAGCCGTGGATGGCCGGGACAAGCCCGGCCATGACGTGTGCGGAGGCGGCGTCGGTGTTATGTTTGCGCTTACGGGGCTGAGGACGATTAAGATGCTGGAAAAGGCAGAGGGCACCGCAGAGCCCATCAAGGTCGAGTTCGACAATTTCGAGCACGGTTTCCCCGAGGGGTTCGGCCCGGGCTGGTGGGGCGCGCTCGCCTATTGGATCGGCATCGCCTTTGCGACCTTCCAGCTCTATGTCGCCGCCTTCAACTATCTGCCGAGCCAGGTGGTGCGCGGCGTCCATGTCGGCTTCCTGGTGCTGCTCACCTTCGGCCTGATCGCGAACTTCACCGCGAAGAGCAACGCCGGCCGTGCGCTCGGCTGGGTGATCGGCGCGGCCGGTTTCTTCTGCGGCCTCTACCAGTGGATCTTCTATGCAGACCTGATCGCGCGCGACGGCGATCCGACCAGGCTCGATCTCGCCGTCGGCACGCTGCTCGCGGTGCTAATCTTCGAGGGCACGCGGCGCCTGATGGGCGCGGCGCTGCCGCTGATGTGCGGCGCCTGCCTGCTCTATTGGTTCTTCGGCCAGTACCTGCCGTCGCCGCTGAATCATCGCGGCTATGATTTCGACCAGATCGTCACGCATCTGTCGTTCGGCACCGAAGGCTTCTACGGCGTGCCGATCTACGTCTCGGCGACCTACATCTTCCTGTTCATCCTGTTCGGCTCGTTCCTGGAGCGCGCCGGCATGATCCAGCTCTTCACCGACGTTTCTCTCGGGCTATTCGGCAGGACCCGCGGCGGACCTGCCAAGGTCGCGGTGTTCGCCTCGGGCATGATGGGCACGATCTCGGGTTCGGGCGTCGCCAACGTCGTCACCGTCGGCCAGTTCACCATTCCCCTGATGATCAGGTTCGGATATCGCCGCGCCTTCGCGGCGGGTGTCGAGGCCACCGCGTCGATGGGCGGCCAGATCATGCCGCCGGTGATGGGGGCGGTCGCCTTCATCATGGCGGAGACGCTCGGCGTCCAGTATTCGGAGATCGTCAAGGCCGCGGCGATCCCTGCAATCCTCTATTTCGCCTCCGCGTTCTGGATGGTGCACCTCGAAGCCGGCAAGCACGGCCTCACCGGCATGAAGAAATCGGAGACGCCGAGTGCCTGGCGCGCGCTGGTGAAGGGCTGGTATCTCGTGCTGCCGCTCGCGGCGCTGGTCTACATGCTGTTCGAAGGTTTCACGCCGCTCTATGCCGGCAGCATGGGCCTCGCGCTGACGGTGGCGCTGATCCTTGGCACCGCCATCACGACGGGGGCCTCCTCGATGGTCGTCCGTTCCATCTTCTGGGTCGGGCTCGCCCTGGTGGTCGCCGCATTGTCGCGTGACGGTCTCCAGATCGTGCCGGTCGCGAGCGTCGTCGTCGCCCTGATCGTGATCACCGCGTTCGTCCGCGGCGGCATCAAGGCCTTGCGCGACTGCCGCGATGCGCTCGCCGAAAGCGCAAAGTCCGCCATCACCGTCGGCATGGCCTGCGCCATCGTCGGCGTCATCATCGGCATGATGTCGCAGACCGGCGTCGGCACCATCTTCGGCGGCTGGGTGATCGGGCTCGGCGAGAAGAGCCTGTTCCTGGCGCTGATCATGACCATGCTGCTGTCAATCCTGCTCGGCACCGGCATTCCGACCATCCCGACCTACATCATCACCGCCGCGCTGGCCGCGCCGGCGCTGGCGAAGTTAGGGGTACCCCTGATCGCGAGCCACATGTTCGCGTTCTATTACGGCATCATGGCCGACCTCTCGCCGCCGGTCGCGCTCGCCGCGCTCGCGGCGGCGCCGATCGCGAAGGAGAACCCGGACAAGATCGGCTGGGAGGCGATGCGCATCGCGCTCGCCGGCTACGTCATTCCCTTCATCTTCGTCTATTCGCCGGCCTTGATGCTGCAGGCCGGCGATCCCATGGCCGTTAAACTCGGCTTCTACGGCGCGGTGGCGCTGGCGAGCTTCAAGGCGCTGGTCGCGATCGCGCTGTTCGGCATGGTCGCGATCGGCTTCCTGTTCACGAAGCTGACGCTGCTCGAACGCGCCGTTGCGCTCGGTGCTGCGTTCTGCCTGCTCGGCGACTTCGCCTTCAGCGACACCGCGGGCTTCGTGCTCGCGGCAGCGCTGGTGCTGTGGCAGTGGCGGCAGCGTCCGCCGGCCGTCGCCGAAGCCGCGTGAGCCTCTGCTTCGCAACGATGGGAGGCGTGAAGGCGCTGTCGCTCACCGCCTTCACGCTGGTCTGGACGCATTCGATCGCGAAGGTGGACTGGCAGGAAGACTGGCGCGTCACGCCCGCCGGTCTCGAACTGGTCGCTGCCCGCGTCAAGGGCACCGGCCCCGGCATGGAGCCGCCGCCCGAGGCGCGGCTGGTCGATGGCTGGTTTCAATGGCAGCCGCAGCGCGCGCCGATGCCGGAGGTGGTGCTGGGGAATTCCGGCGAGGCCGGCGAATGGCGATTATGTCACGATGGGAAGTGCCAGACGCTTTCGGAGATTGTCGGGCATCCCGTCGGTGCTAACGTCACCACGATGAAGATTTGTAGCGATCCGTAGCCCGGATGGAGCGAAGCGTAATCCGGGACCACTGCCCCCGGATTGCGCTGCGCTCCATCCAGGCTACAAGAAGAACAACAACACGGGAGACACGCGATGGATCGGCTCAAGGGCAAGGTTGCGATGGTGGTGGGGGCCGGCTCGATCGGACCCGGCTGGGGCAACGGCAAGGCCACGGCGGTGACCTTCGCGCGCGAGGGTGCGCAGGTATTTTGCGTCGACCGCAACGGCACCGCGGCCGAAGAGACCGCGAAGATCATCACCGGCGAAGGCGGCAAGGCGACCGCGTTCACGGCCGACGTCGCGCGACATGCCGAGATCGAGGCGATGGTGGCGGCGTGCCTGAAGGCCTATGGCCGCATCGACGTGCTCGACAACAACGTCGGCATCGCCGAGATCGGCAGCGTCGTCGATCTCGACGAGGAGCGCTGGGACCGCGTCTTCACCGTCAACCTCAAGAGCGCTTATCTCGCCATGAAGCACGTCATTCCGGTCATGGTGAAGCAGGGCGGCGGCTCGATCATCAACATCTCCTCGATCGCGTCGATCCGCCATGTCGGTATTTCCTATGTCAGCTACAACGCCAGCAAGGCGGCGATGAACCAGCTGACGCGCTCCACCGCGATCGAGTTCGCGAAGAACCATGTCCGCGTCAACGCGATCCTGCCCGGCCTGATGAAGACGCCGATGGTCGAGCATTCCGCTGGACTTGCCAACAGCTACGCCAAGGGCGACGTCGAAGCGATGTGGCGCGCCAGGGATGCGCAGGTGCCGATGGGCCACATGGGCGAGGCCTTCGACGTCGCGAATGCCGCGCTGTTCCTGGCGTCGGACGAGTCGAGATATGTCACGGGGATTGAGCTCGTGGTGGACGGTGGGATCACGTGCAAGGCAGGGGCTTGATACGCTGTGAGACCCGTCATCCTGAGGTGCGAGTGACGGGGCGCAAAGCGCCCCATCGGGAGCCTCGAAGGATGAACGGCCGAGATGCAGCCGGGCCGTCGCCCTTCGAGGGCCGCTGAAGAAGCGGCCACCTCAGGGTGACGGTCTTTGCGCTGGTGTTTCCGCTACAGATAGTTCACTGCGCCAGCGCCAGAATCCCTCCGGCGAACGAATGCCACGCCGCCGTCTCGCTGATCGGCCAATTCAAAAACTTCACCGCCAGCAACGCAAGCGTGCCGTAGATATAGACCGGATGCACGCGGCCTTCGCTGCGCCAGTCGCGCACCATGGCGACGACGAGCAGGAGCGAGGCGACCACGGCCGGGGCGATCGTCACCGGCACCGGCGGCGGGCCGGGCGGTCCAGGAGGGGCGAGGAAGGTGAGAAACCAGCGCGCGATCGCGGCGTCGAGGATCGAGACCGCGGCGAGCACCATCAGGCGCTTGTGAGTCTCGGGCTTGCGCGCGTTCATGATCGCGAGCACGAATACGACTGCAAAGAACGCGATGCCGCTCATCGGCACGATCGAGAAGGCGATGCCGGCCTCTTTCTGCCCGAGTGCGGCGGAATGCTGCATCACATGCACGGAGGCGAGGAAACCGAAGATGGTCATCGCGGTCGCGAGCGAGACGCCGGCGATGCCGAGTGCGCGGTGATTGACCAGGCGGCCCGAGGCCGCGAGCCAGGTCTGGATCACGAAATAGATTGACCAGCTGAAGAACAAGAGTCCGTGAAAATGAATCACCGGGCTTGCAGACAAGGTCCGGTGAGCGAGCGGCACGAAATAGGTCGGTGCGAAGCCGAGAAACGCCGTGGCGGCGCAGGCAAGGGCCATGTGCAGATAAAAATATCGTGCAGGCGACGCATCACGCGCGCGGACACGACGGTCGTCGATCAAGGTTGTCATCAGGGGTGAGTCTATGAGCAAACGATCCGGTTCACCCCCTGGACAGTCTTGTGTGACCTAGCGCACGTAACTCATCCGCCAGCGCTCAATTCCGCGAGATCGAGCTCGCCCTCGAGCCGGTGAAACGCATCGTCGCCGATCACCTCGGTGGCGCGGAGGTGGAAGATCGATTTGCGGGCGGCCGCGATGGCGCGGCGGCGCAGCGGATCGGCGGGCAGCTCGCCATTGGTGATGCCGCCATGGGGATCGTCGTCCGCCTGCATCAGGATGGCGCGATATTCGAGCCGCAGGATCTCCGCTTCCTCCGACGGATCGTCCTCGATTGCATCGAGCGCCGCGCGATAGGCGATGGCGCGGGCCCGCGCCACCTCGATGCCGACCGGGTCATCATCCTTCAGACCGAAGGCGAGGATCAGCGGCCGCAGTGTCAGGCCCTGGACGATCAGCGACCCCAGCACGACCGCAAACGCGATGAAGACGATGAAGTCGCGATAGGGAAAGTTCTCGGGCAGCGCGAAGGCGGTGGCGAGCGTGACGAGGCCGCGCATGCCGCACCAGGCGATGACGAAGCCGCCCTTCGGCGAGACGACGGCCTTCGGATCCTTGGGGTGATAGAGGTCGCGTGCGATCAGCACGCGCAATATGGTGCGATAGAACATGATCCAGAGTATGCGCACCAGCACCACCGTGAGCAGGATCCATGCCGCGGCCACGCAATATTCCCAGCGCACCTCCGCATCCAGCCTTGTCCAGATCGGCCGCATCTGCATGCCGATCATCATGAAGGCCAGCACGTTGAGCACGAACACCGTCGTCTCCCACACCGCATAGGACGGCACCCGCAGCCTGGCCGGCATGCGCTCTCCTGCCGTGCGCGCAAGGGTGATCGCGTAGACGACGATGGTGAGGATGCCGGAGAGGCCGAGATGCTCGGCGGCGATCCAGATCACGAAGGTGGTGCCGAACTGCACGATGATGGCGCTCGGTGCCTCCGTCACGCGTTCCAGAAACAGTGGGATGATGCGTGCGGCGAGAAGTCCGGCAAGCACGCTGCCGACCAGCCCGAGCGCGATCGTCGGCGCGACCTCGCTCCATTTCAGGTGCTCCATCACCACGGCGCCGACGGCGATGCGATAGATCAGCAGCGCGCTGGCGTCGTTGAGCAGGCTTTCGCCCTCGAGCACCTTGACCATGCGGTAGGGCAGCTTGACCTGGCTGAGGATCGCGACGGCGGCCGCCGCATCCGGCGGCGCCACGATGGCGCCGAGTGCAACCGCAGCGGCCCAGGGCATGTCGGGCATCAATCGGTGCGCGACATAGGCAACGCCGGCCGCGGTCAGGCCGACCGCGACGACGACCAGGGTCGAGACCGGAACCCAGTTTTTGCGCAGGTCCCGCAGCGAGGTGTCGAACGCGGCATCGAGCAGGACCGGTGCGACAAAAAGCGCCAACGCCAGGTCCGGCTCCAGCGTCCAGGTCGGGCTATCAGGCACGAAAGCGATCAGCGCGCCGCCGATGGCGAGAAAGGTCGGGTATGGGACCTTGATCCGCCGCGCCAGCGCCGATAATGCAACGGCGCCGAGCAGCAACGCGATGATCCATTCGAATGTCGACACGATAGTCCCCGAAACCGATTTTGGCCTTGCCACACGCTAGCACCAATCGGGCCGTATGATGGATAGTGCAGCCCCAAGGCAAGAGTGAAGAAGACTTTCCGACCGCAGCCAGCATGCGTTTTCAAAAATTCATTCGATTGTCGGGGGCCGTGGTGTTCTCCGCGCTTTCGCTCCAAGCGGCCCATGCGGCGACCGGCGGCGAGCCCGCCGCCGTCGTGCAGGTCGATATCGCGCCGTGCCTCGCCGCGACCGCGGCCGACGACATCGACAAGGCCGCCACCGCCTGCGCCACCGTGATCGACAATGAGAAGACGGCCAAGGCGGAGCTGGTCAAGGCGCTGATCGCGCGCGGCGCGCTTTATGCGCGGCACGATCAGGTCGACCGCGCCATCGCCGACGACAGCCGCGCTCTTTTGCTCGATCCCGGCCTTGCGGATGTCTTCAACGCGCGCGGCGAGCTCTGGCTGAAGAAGGGCGACAAGCCCAAGGCGGTGCAGGATTTCGGCGCGGCGTTGAAAATCGATCCCAACCATGAGAAGGCCAGGGCCAATCACAAGGCGATGGCGCGCGAGCTGGAGCGGATCGGCGCGCAGATGGCGGTCGCCGGCAAGCCCAGCTTCAATTGCCGGAGTGCGGCCCGTGCCGTGGAGAAGGCGATCTGCGGCAATCGCGAGCTCGCCGATCTCGACCGCGAGATCTTCGGATCGAATGCGCGGGCGATCCGCGAGGCGCGCAATCCCGCGGAAGCCAGGGCGCTTCAGCGCGAGCAGGACGAATTCATCGCCCGCCGCAATGCCTCCTTCGGCCGGCCGGGATACGACCTGAAGAAGGCGATGCAGGAGCGCCTGCAGAAGATCAACGGCGTCGAAGGGTATTGAGTTCTTCGCCTCTCCCCGCGTGCGGGGAGAGGCCGGAGCGCATCGGAGATGCGATCCGGGTGAGGGGGAGTCTCCGCGAGTCCATCTCTCACCGTCTCCCGCGGAGACTCCCCCTCACCCCACCCTCTCCCCGCAAGCGGGGCGAGGGAGTGCAGGCACCGTCCGCCCCTCACATCAAACCCGAAATTGAACCGATCCGCTCGCGCCCGCGACAATGGTGAAAACCTGATGTCACGGAGCCTTCCCGATGTGCGGCACGCGTTCTTCCGCGCAAATGTTCCCGTTTGCCAAAATCCCGCTGCGCGCCTTGCTGCTCAGCGCCGCCATGAGCCTTGTTCTCGCCGCTCCGGCCTCGGCCGCCGATTGTGTCTCCGGCAGCAAGGCTGCTCCCGCCGAACTGATCGCGGCATGCAGCGCCGTCGTCGACCAGACCTCGAATTCGCCGTCGGATCGCGCCGCGGCGCTGCTGCTGCGCGCCGACGCCCATGCGCGGACCTCGGGCGGTCTCACGCAGGCGCTGCGCGACATCGACCGGGCCATCGCGCTCGACGGCAAGAACGCAAAGGCCTGGCGCCTGCGCGGCGACCTCTTGCGCGAGGCCGGCGGTGATCTCAGCCGTGCAGCGGCGGACCTGACCAAGGCGATCGAGCTCGATCCTGAGGATTCGGAGGCCTATGAGTTGCGCGGCGTCGTCTACACCAATCAGCGCCGGCTCGACCGCGCGCTGGCCGATTACGATCGGGCCATCAAGCTGAAGCCGGATGATGCGCAAGCCTGGTCCGACCGCGGCGTCACCTATTATCTCGGCGGCGATAACGAGAAGGCGATCCGCGATCTCAGCGAAGCCTTGCGGCTCGATCCGAACCGGGCGCGCAGCTACACCAATCGCGGCGCGGCCTACAAGAAGCTCGGCCAGCTCGACAAGGCGGTCGCCGATGACGGCGAGGCGATCAGGCTCGATCCGAAGGTTCCCGAATATTATGACAATCGCGGCCTGACGCTGGCTGCGATGGGCAAGTACGACGAGGCAATCGCCGATTACGACCAGGCGCTGCGGCTGGCACCGAAGCCGAACTTCTTCACCAACCGCGGCGATTCCCATCAGCTCAAGGGCGAGCTCGGTGCCGCGCTGAGCGACTACGAGGCTGCACTGAAGCTCGACCCGAATTTCGCGCAGACCTACAACAACCGCGCCGTGCTCTACAAGAAGATGGGCGAGCGCAGGAAGGCACTGGCCGATTACGAGGCCGCGCTGAAGCTCGATCCCGGCAACGACAACGCGGCGGGCGGCCGCCGCACCATGATCGCGGAGATCGCGAAATTCGGCGATGAGCCGCGGCGCCCGCTGGCCGCCAATTCCGGCAACGGTCCGTCCTTCGATTGCGCGACGGCGAGGCGGGAGGTCGAGAAGGTGATCTGCGCCGATCCGCAGCTCGGCGTGCTCGACCGCCAGATCGCGGAGACCTATGAGCGCGTGTTGAAGTCGGCGAGCAAGCGCTCGGCCGGCGATTTGCGCAAGACCCAGCGCGATTTCCTCGCCACGCGCAATGCGAGCTTCGGCCGGCCTGGCTATGATCTCCGGAAGGTCATGCAGGAGCGCTTGCAGAAGCTGAATGCGATAGAGAGCTGATGCGGGAATCTTCGCCTCTCCCCGCCTGCGGGGAGAGGCCGGAATTTGCGCGAGCAAATTCCGGGTGAGGGGGACTCTCCGCGAGTCCAGCTGCCACCGTCTCTGCGGAGGCAGCCCCTCACCCCGACCCTCTCCCCGTAAGAACGGGGAGAGGGAGCAGATAACTTCTTTTCAGCTTGAACCGCGCCCCGATCCCTTCGAAAATACCGCTCAAACAACGCCGGCCTTTGATCCCTGTCATGGCGGGACGCTCGTCCTGTCGGTCAGGTCAAGACCAGGCGAATAAAGGGAACGGGAGCGCGGGAATGAATGTCCAGGGCAAGAGTCTCTATCACGAGGTCCATGCGCGCTCGCTGGCCGACCCCGAGGGCTTTTGGGCCGAGGCGGCGAAGGAGATCGACTGGATCGAGCCGCCGAAAAAGATCTTCGATCCCACGCAGGGCGTTTACGGCCGCTGGTTCGCCGGCGGCGTCGTCAACACCTGCTACAACGCGCTCGACCGCCATGTCGAACGGGGCCGCGCCGACCAGCTCGCGCTGATCCATGATTCGCCACTGACCAATTCGGTCACCAAATTCACCTATGCCGAGCTGCTCGCTGAGGTGCAGGCGCTCGGCGCCATCATGCAGGATTTCGGCGTCGCCAAGGGTGACCGCGTCATCCTCTATATGCCGATGGTGCCGGAGGCCGTGGTCGCGATGCTCGCCTGCGCCCGCATCGGCGCGGTGCACTCGGTGGTGTTCGGCGGCTTTGCCGCCAAGGAGCTTGCCAGCCGCATCGACGATGCCCAGCCAAAGCTCATTCTGTCGGCGAGCTGCGGCATCGAGCCCGGTCGCATCGTGCAGTACAAGCCGCTGCTCGACGAAGCGATCAAGCTGGCGAGTGCGAAGCCGAAGGCCTGTATCGTGCTGCAACGTCCGCAGCTCACCTGCGATCTCACGCCGGGCCGCGACTACGATTGGGCGAGCCTGCGCCGCAAGGCGATGAATGACGGCAAGAAAGCGCCTTGCGTGCCCGTCGCCGCCACCGATCCGCTCTACATCCTCTACACATCAGGGACCACAGGCATTCCCAAGGGCGTCGTGCGCGACAATGGCGGCCATCTCGTTGCGGTGAAATGGTCGATGTTCAACCTCTATGGCGTCAAGCCGGGCGAGGTCTGGTGGTGCGGCTCCGACATCGGCTGGGTGGTCGGCCACAGCTACATCATCTATGGCCCGCTGCTGCACGGCGCGACCTCGATCATGTATGAGGGCAAGCCGGTCGGCACGCCCGATGCCGGCGCGTTCTGGCGCGTCATCTCCGAGCACAAGGCGGTGGCGCTGTTCACCGCGCCGACCGCTTTCCGCGCGATCCGCAAGGAGGATCCGGACGGAAAGTTCATCCGGCAATACGATCTCTCCAAATTCCGCACGCTGTTCCTGGCCGGCGAGCGCGCCGATCCGCCGACGGTGGAATGGGCGGAGCAGCAGCTGAAGGTGCCCGTCATCGATCATTGGTGGCAGACCGAGACCGGCTGGTGCATCGCCGGCAATCCGGTGGGCCTTGGACTGCTGCCGGTGAAGCACGGCTCGCCGACGGTGCCGATGCCGGGCTATCAGGTCGACGTCGTGGATGAGGCGGCAAAGCCCGTCGGTCCCAACACCATGGGCTCGATCGTCATCAAGCTGCCGATGCCGCCGGGCTGCCTGCCGACGCTGTGGAATCAGGATGGGCGCTTCAAGGAAGCTTATCTGAGCGAATTCCCCGGCTATTACAAAACCTCGGATGCCGGCTACAAGGACGAGGACGGCTATGTCTTCGTCATGGGCCGCACCGACGACATCATCAATGTTGCCGGCCACCGCCTCTCGACCGGCGGCATGGAGGAGATCCTGGCCTCGCATCCCGACGTCGCCGAATGCGCCGTGCTCGGCGTCAAGGACGCGATCAAGGGCGAGGTGCCCTGCGGCTTCCTGGTGCTCAAGGCCGGGGTGAAGCGGTCGCCCACCGAGATCGAGAAGGAAATCATCGCGCTGGTGCGCGACAAGCTCGGCCCCGTCGCCGCCTTCAAGCTCGCCATCACCGTGGGACGCCTGCCCAAGACGCGCTCGGGCAAGATTTTGCGCGGCACCATCAAGAAGATCGCGGACGGCGAGAGCTGGACCATGCCGGCCACGATCGAGGATCCCAAGGTGCTCGACGAGATCGGCGAGGCGTTGAAGGGGCGGGTGTGAGGTTTGCTCAGTAACGCGTCGCGCTAGCGTACCAATTACGGTGTCATCACCCGCGCAGGCGGGTGATCCAGTACGCCGCGGCCGGAGTTGTGATCCAATGACCGCCGCGGCGTACTGGATTCCCCGCCTTCGCGGGGAATGACCGTGGGTGCGGGAGCGCCTTCCGGGGACTTACATTCTCCTCATTCCGCGCTAAACAGGGCCGGCCAACAGGGGACCTTGTATGCCACTCGCCACCGCGCCGCGCCTCCTTGCAGTCGTAGCTCTCGCAACCGCTCTCTCCGCCTGCTCGGCGCGCTACCAGACGCCGGTGGCGTTGGGGGGCGATGATGACGATGCGGTGTGCCAGAGCCGCGGCTATGTGGTGGGCTCACAGGAATATGTGGCCTGCCGCAAGGACCGCGACGTCCAGCGCAACGCCGCCACCGCGCGCGCCGACCGCCGTCAGCGCGATCTCGGCGAGTATATGCTGAACCATCCCGAGCGGCCGTAGGCCGCGGACGGTATTATCCGGTGTCATTCACGGGCGCCGGTCGTGACACATCTGCAACGCTTGATCCAAATCGTGTCGCGCCAGTCCTGATTTGATCGAGGTCAAATCCTTCACCATCCCCTTTCTGCTCTGACGCTGATGTCGCGCAACGATGCGCAGATATGGCTGAAGGGGATTGGTATGGACGGAACGATCAGAAATCTGGCGCGGCGCGCGGCGCTTGGAGCGGTTTTCGGCACGATGCTCGCGGGGGCCTTTGCATCAGCGCAGGCCGCGGATCTGCCGGTTTACAAGAAGGCCCCGCCGCCGGTGGAGGCGTTCAATCCGTGGATGATCCGCCTGCGCGCGCTTGGCGTGTTGCCGGATACCGGCGGCAGCACTGTCAATGTCGCGGGCGTGCCCTCGCTGTCGTCGCCGAATTCGGGCCTTTCGATCAGCAACCAGGTCGTGCCCGAGCTCGACATCAGCTATTTCTTCACGAAGAACATCGCGGCCGAGCTGATCCTCGGCGTCACCCGGCATTCGATCAGCGGCACCGGCTCGCTCGCCAATCTGCCGATCGGCAAGACCACGCTGCTGCCGCCGACGCTGACGCTGCAATATCATTTCGATCAGTTCGGCGCGTTCAAGCCGTATGTCGGCGCCGGCGTGAACTACACCGTGTTCTTCAACAATTCCGCGGCCAATGTGCCGGCCGCAATCGCCGGTCCGCCTGCGATCGTCGCCACCACCACGAACCTGCATGTGAGCAACGCCTGGGGCGGTGCCGTGCAGTTCGGCTTCGACTACATGCTCGACCGGCACTGGGGCCTCAACTTCGACGTCAAGAAGCTCTGGCTGCGGCCGGATTATTCCGCGACCGTTTCCGGCCTGCCGGTCACCGGCACCGCGCATATCGATCCGTGGCTGGTCGGCGGGGGCGTGACGTACAAGTTCTGAGGCCGTCGCCTGCCTGCGTGACGTGCCCCCGCGGGGGCACCCACCTCTCATTCCCTCCCCGCAAGGGGAGGGAATGAGAGGAAGCTCGAAAGCGAACGCAGCGCGCCCTTCAGCTGCAATCTCGCGCGTCTTCGAAATTCCTCCACGACAATAGCAGCTTGTCACAGCTCACCGCGCGCCGACGGCTGGGCCCGCTTCTACTGTGCATGGGGTTGTTTTCGACCTTTTAGGTCCGAGCCGGCCATTCAGACCCTATTCATCCCGGTTCCGGTTCCATGGCCCCGTTCATGGAGAGGGACTTCGACTTATGTACATTTCTGGCCAAGGCCTCATCGTCATCCTGTTCGTCGGCCTGGTTGCCGGCTGGCTCGCCGGCAAGGTGGTGCGCGGCAGCGGGTTCGGCATCATCGGCGATATCGTGATCGGCATCGCCGGCGCGTTCGTCGCCAGCTTCCTGTTCCCAAAGCTCGGCATCCATCTCGGCGTCGGGCTGGTCTCGGAGATCATCTATTCCGCGATCGGCGCCATCATCCTGCTTCTGGTGGTCCGCCTGGTCCGCGGCGGCGGACGGCTCTAGCGCGGTCGATCGATCGGAACCTTCGCCTCTCCCCGGAGCCGGGGGGAGGCATCGTTGTCTGCCATAAAAAGCCGCAAAGACTGTGAAATACCGGACTTGCGGATCAGGCCGTCCCGGGTAGATGTGACGGGGCCTGGATTAATTCGATCACGTTGCGCGCGGGGGAGAACCCGATATTAATCCCGGGCGGGTACCCCTCGATTTGCCTTTGAATTCAGGGGCCTTGCCCCTTACCTGAAAGAGATCAGACTGATGGCAGCCATACCCGGCGTCCGCCGCTCGGAGCTCGGTGACGCCTTGCGCGCCTGTCGCATGGCTTTCGTCGGCGTCGGCTTGATCAGCTGCATGATCAACCTGCTCTATCTGACCGGGTCGATCTTCATGCTGGAGGTCTACGACCGGGTGCTGCCGAGCCGCAGCGTTCCGACCCTGGTCGGCCTGATCATCCTGGCAAGCTTCCTCTACATGGCCCAGGGCGTGCTCGACATGATCCGCAACCGGATCTTAGGGCGCGTGGGCACCGCGCTGGACGAGGCCCTCAACAAGCGCGTGTTCGACACCGTCGTGCGCTTGCCGCTTCTGGTCGGCAGCCGCAACGAGGGCCTGCAGCCGCTGCGCGACCTCGACAATGTCCGCTCCTTTCTCGGCGGCATGGGTCCGAGCGCGTTCTTCGACCTGCCCTGGCTGCCGCTCTACCTCGCCATCTGCTTCGCCTTCCACGTCATGATCGGCGTCACCGCGCTGGTTGGCGCCATCATCCTGGTGGGCCTGACGCTGGTCACCGAATTCATGTCGCGCCAGCCGGCCAAGGAGGCGATGGGCCTTGCCGCCCAGCGCAACGATCTCGCCGCCGCCAGCCGCCGCAACGCCGAAGTCATGGTGTCGATGGGCATGGCGGGCCGGATGAACGCACGCTGGAGCGAGGCCAACGAAAAATACCTCGCCGGCAATCAGCGCGCGAGCGACGTCTCGGGCGGTCTCGGCGCGGTGGCAAAAGTGCTGCGCATGATGCTGCAATCGGCCGTCCTCGCCGTCGGCGCCTATCTCGTCATCAACCAGGAAGCGACCGCCGGCATCATCATTGCCGGCTCCATCCTGTCCGCCCGCGCGCTGGCGCCGGTCGATCTGGCCATCGCGCATTGGAAATCCTTCGTCGCGGCCCGCCAGAGCTGGCAGCGCCTCACCCGCCTGCTGGAGCAGATGCCGGCCCAGGCCACGCCGACGCAGTTGCAGGCGCCGACCAGCCGCCTCTCGGTCGAGGGCGTCGCCATGGTGCCGCCGGGCGACCAGCGCCTGATCGTGCAGGACGTCACCTTCGCGCTTCAGGCCGGCAACGGCCTCGGCGTGATCGGGCCGAGCGGCTCGGGCAAATCGTCGCTGATCCGCGCCCTCGTCGGCGTCTGGCACCCCGTCCGCGGCAAGGTGCGGCTCGACGGCGCGGCGCTCGATCAATGGTCATCCGATAGCCTCGGCCGCCACATCGGCTACCTGCCGCAGGACGTCGAGCTGTTCGGCGGCACCATCGCGCAGAACATCAGCCGTTTCGATCCCGAGGCGACGTCCGACGCCATCATCGCTGCGGCGAAGGAAGCCGGCGTGCACGAGATGATCATCAAGATGCGCGAGGGCTACAACACCCAGGTCGGCGAGCAGGGTACGGCGCTCTCCGCAGGGCAGGCCCAGCGCGTGGCGCTGGCGCGCGCGCTGTACGGCAATCCGTTCCTGGTCGTGCTCGACGAGCCGAATTCCAATCTCGACACCGAAGGCGACGAGGCGCTGACCCGCGCCATCCGCAGCGCCCGCGAGCGCGGCGCCATCGTCATCGTGGTGGCGCACCGTCCGATCGGCGTCGAGGCGGTCGACCAGATCCTGGTGCTGCGCGACGGCCGCATGCAGGCCTTCGGTCCGAAGGAGCAGGTCCTCTCCCAGGTGCTCCAGCCGCGTGCGACCCCGCCGGCACCGATCAAGGTCGTCAGCGAAGGCGGAGTGGCAAAGGCATGAGCACGATGGCGATCGGCGGCGGCAAGCCCGCTGCAAAGAAGACCGTGCGGGACTCCATCAGGTTCCATCTGATCCTCGGCATCGCGATCGTGCTGGTCCTGGCCCTCGGTCTCGGCGGCTGGGCCTCGACCGTGCTGATCTCGGGCGCGCTGATCGCGCCGGGCCAGATCGTGGTCGAATCCAACGTCAAGAAGGTGCAGCATCCGACCGGCGGCGTGGTCGGCGAGCTGCGCGCCCGCGACGGCGACGTGGTCAAGGCCGGCGACATCGTGGTGCGGCTCGACGACACCGTCACCAAGGCGAACCTCGCCATCGTCGTCAAGAATCTCGACGCCGCGCAGGCGCGCACGGCGCGGCTCCAGGCCGAGCAGCGCGGTCTCGACAAGATCGAGTTCCCGCAAGCCCTGCTGGATCGCGCCAGCGATCCCGACGTCAAGGCGCTGATCGATGCCGAGACCAAGCTGTTCGAGGTCCGCGTCAACGGCCGCGCCGGCCAGAAGGCGCAGCTGCGCGAGCGTGTCCTCCAGCTCAACGAGGAGATCGAGGGCCTGTCCGCGCAGGAGAAGGCCAAGGACAAGGAGATCGCGCTGGTCCAGAACGAGCTCACCGGCGTCCGCGACCTCTACGACAAGCGCCTTGTGCAGATCTCGCGCCTGACCCAGCTCGAGCGCGACTCGGCCCGCCTCAACGGCGAGCGCGCGCAATACATCGCCTCGCGCGCACAGGCCAAGGGCAAGATCACCGAGACCGAGCTTCAGATCATCCAGGTCGACAAGGACATGGTGAGCGAGGTCTCCAAGGATCTGCGCGAGACCACCGACAAGATGGGCGAGCTGATCGAGCGCAAGGTCGCCGCCGAGGACCAGCTCCGCCGCGTCGACATCCGCGCGCCGCAAGACGGCATGGTGCTGCAATCGACCGTGCATACCGTCGGCGGCGTCGTCACCGCCGGTGATGCCTTGATGCTGATCGTGCCGCAGGCCGACGACCTCCAGGTCGAGGCCAAGGTCAATCCGGTCGACATCGACAAGCTCCAGATCGGCCAGAAGACGCTGCTGCGCCTGTCCGCCTTCAACCAGCGCACCACGCCCGAGCTCAACGGCGTCGTCAGCCGCGTCTCGCCGGACGTCACCACCGACCAGCGCACCGGGCAGAGCTACTACACGATCCGCGTCTCGCTGCCGGCAGAGGAAGTCGCCCGCCTCGGCGCATCCAAGCTGATCCCCGGCATGCCCGTCGAAGCCTTCGTCCAGACCGGCGACCGCACCATGCTGTCCTACCTGATGAAGCCGCTGCACGACCAGCTGATGCGCGCGTTCAGAGAGAAGTGACGCGCGAAAGCGCGGCATTCCGGAGCGCACTTAGCGCGCATCCGGGATCTCGGGCGGCATACTCGCTGTCATCGCCCGGCTTGACCGGGCGATCCAGTATCCCAGAGACGTCAGTGATTGAACCGAGAGGCCGCGGCGTACCGGATGCCCCGGTCAAGCCGGGGCATGACAGCGGTACGTGGGGCGTACGAATCTGCACTTCGCTGACGCGTCTCCCTGTTCTTGCTATAGTTCGACTTAAAGCTCCAGCTCATCCGGCGGTCGAACCATGCAATCTCCTCCCACCATCGCCACAAAGTCCTTCACTGACGCGGGCCTTGCCGTCGCGCGGCTCGAAGAGATTTATGAGCGCAACACAAAATTCCTGCGCGACCGGTTCGAGGCCTATGTCAACGGCGAGGCGGTCACGACGCGGGTGCGGGCCTATTACCCGTTCGTCCGCCTCACCACCGCGACGCATGCGCGGCTGGATTCGCGTCTCGCTTACGGCTTCGTCGCAGGCCCCGGCGTGCACGAGACCAGCGTGACGCGGCCGGACCTGTTTCGCGCCTACCTCACCGAGCAGATCGGCCTGCTGATCCAGAACCACGGCGTTCCCGTCGAGATCGGCGAGTCGTCCGAGCCGATCCCGATCCACTTTGCCTATCGCCGCGACATCAACATCGAAGGCGCCATCACCACGAGCGAGAACTCCACGGTGACGCGGTCGCTGCGCGATGCGTTCGACGTGCCTGATCTCGCCACGATGGATGATTCCATCGCTGACGGCACGTTCGAGCTTCAGGCGGGCGCGCCCGAGCCGCTCGCGCTGTTCCGCGCCGCCCGCATCGATTACTCGCTGCGCCGGCTCTATCACTACACCGGCACCGATCCCGAGCATTTCCAGAATTTTGTGATCTTCACCAACTACCAGTTCTATGTCGACGCCTTCGCGCAAGCCTGCCAGCAGCGGCTTCAGGCGGGCGAGGCCGGTCTCGAAGCCTTCGTCGCGCCCGGCAATGTCATCACGCGCAGCGGCGGCACGACGACCGGAGATGCGCCGACGCGCATGCCCCAGATGCCGGCCTTTCATCTGAAGATGCCGGGCTATCGCGGCATCACCCTGATCAATATCGGCACCGGCCCGTCCAACGCGCGCAACGTCACCGACCACGTCGCCGTGCTGCGCCCGCATGCCTGGCTGATGCTCGGCCATTGCGCGGGCCTGCGCAACACGCAGCGCCTCGGCGACTACGTGCTGGCGCATGGTTATGTGCGCGAGGACCATGTGCTCGACCGCGAGCTGCCGCTGTGGGTGCCGATCCCGGCGCTGGCCGAGATGCAGGTCGCGCTCGAGCAGGCGGTCGAGGACGTCACCGGCCTCGAAGGCTTCGAGCTCAAGCGGCTGATGCGCACCGGCACCGTCGCCAGCGTCGACAACCGCAACTGGGAGATCTCGGGCCCGGAGGTGATCCGCCGCATGTCGCAATCGCGTGCGGTCGCGCTCGACATGGAATCGGCCGCGATCGCCGCCAACGGCTACCGCTTCCGTGTCCCCTACGGCACGCTGCTCTGCGTCTCCGATAAGCCGCTGCATGGCGAGATCAAGCTCGCCGGCATGGCCAGCGAATTCTACCGCCGCCGGGTCGGCCAGCATCTCGAGATCGGCCTGAAGGCGCTGGAGCGGCTCAAGCAGCAGGAATCCGAGCGTCTGCACTCGCGAAAGCTCCGCAGTTTCGCCGAAGTCGCGTTCCAGTAGGACGAGGCACCCCTCCGCGGCTGACAGGCCGGGGAATCCCGACATGATCGGCGCGGAGCCGACCGGACCTTCTTCAATGCCGCTCTTGCGCGACAGGATCATCGGCCATGACCGCGAACGGCTGGCCTTCCGCTTCACGATGATGCGTGAAGACGAGGTCGTGCAATGCCAGATCTCCGACGCGGCCATGGATGAGCTGGCGGGCATGCAGGGCACCGAGAGCAGCGCGCGGCAGGCGCAATTCCTGTCCCTGCGCGAGACCATCGAGCGCATCGCGTCGGACCTCTACGACGAGGCGCCGCGGGTGCAGGGATACGTCGTGCGGATATTCATGCGGCATCTGGGAAGGTAAGGCCACCACCCTCTCCGCTGTCATTCCCCGCGAAAGCGGGGAATCCAGTACGCCGCGGCCTAACGGTTCAATTACAGCCGCCTCGGAGTACTGGATCGCCCGGTCGAGCCGGGCGATGACAGCTGTGTTGGTGGATAGATTGCGTCGACTCACTCACACGGCCGCAATCACCCCTCCAGCTTGCCCAGCAACAGCTTCAGCGCCGCCGCCGCGAACACCTGCATGTTCGAAAATCTGTCACTGCTCCCCGTCTCCAGCGTCATCACCTCGGCCGCGGGACCCGCGACCGCCATGCAACTGTGACCCGCGGCATCGCCATAGCGATTGCCGGTGGGCCCCGCCGCTCCCGTCTCGGACAGGCCCCAATCGGAGCTGAAGCGGCTGCGCATCTGTTCGGCCAGCAGCTTTGCATAGGGCTCTGACGAGGAGCGAAAGCCTTTCATTCCTTCGTCCGAAATATCCATCAGCACGCGCCTGGCATCGCGGGTGTAGACGACGGCGCCGCCGAGGAAATAGGCCGACGCCCCGGGCACCGCGAGCAGGCTGGCCGCGATCAGGCCGCCGGTCGAGGATTCCGCCACCGCGATGGTTTGTTTGCGCGCGATCAGTCTGGCCGCGACCTGTTCGGCAATGCCGACGAGCTCTTTCATCCCAACACCCCTTGTTCCCTCGCAACCGAGCTGCGCCTTCCTAGCATATGACGGAAGCGTTGGCCGAGTTGCGGGCGACGGGCAGGCCTGCTTGAATGGCGGCACAAGAAGATCCAGAGGAAACGTGAAGGAGACGTGATGGCGTCCCTGATCGCCGGCGGCATCGATTGCGACGTGCATCCGTCCGTGCCGCATCTGACCAGCCTGCTGCCCCACCTGAACGACTATTGGCGCGATCAGGTGACGACGCGCGGCATGGTCGATCTGGTCTCGCAATCCTATCCGCAGAATTCGCCGATCACGGCGCGGCCCGACTGGCGCCCCGAGAGAGGCAAGCCGGGCGAAAGCCTGGAGGACATGCAGCGCCATGTGCTCGACCCCTTCCAGCTCAACTTCGCCATCTGCAATCCGCTCTACGGCGTGCAAATGGTGTTCTCCGAGGACATGCAGGCCGCGTTCTGCCGCGCGCTGAACGACTGGCTGGCGAAGGAATGGCTCGATCGCGATTCACGCCTGCGTGGCTCGATCGTGATCCCTTCGCAAAGCGTCGAGAAGGCCGTCGCCGAGATCGAGCGCTGTGCGCAAGACGAGCGTTTCGTGCAGGTCCTGATGCTGGTGATGGGCGATACGCCGCTCGGCAAGCGCGCGCTGTGGCCGATCTATGAGGCGGCGGAACGGCTGAACCTTCTGATCGGCGTCCACGCCGGTTCCGCCTATCACAATCCGCCGACCGCGGTGGGCTGGGGTTCCTACCACATCGAGGATTATGTCGGGCAGGCCCAGGCGTTCCAGACCCAGCTCACCAGCCTGATCGTCGAGGGCGTGTTCGCCAAATATCCTGGGCTGAAGATGGTGATGCTGGAATCCGGGGTCTCCTGGATCTCGCCCTATCTCTGGCGGCTGCACAAATTCTGGCGCGGGGTGCGGATGGAGACGCCTTGGGTCGATCGCGCGCCGCTCGAGATTGTGCGAAGCAACATCCGTTTCTCGTTACAGCCATTTGATGCACCGCCCGATTCCGAGACATTAATTCGCCTGTTTGATCATATGCAGTCCGACGAATTGGTCCTATTCTCGACGGACTATCCGCACTGGCAGTTCGAAGGCCAGGATGCGCTGCCCGAGGGCCTGTCGCCCGATCTCGTGCGCAAGATCATGATCGACAATCCGCATGCAACCTATCCCCGACTGACATGAGCCCGCTGCCAAAGGAGGCAAGGCGATGAATATCCAGTTCCGCGAAGGTCTAGAGGCCGCTTCCCCGCAGACGACGAAAACCGCAATCGCGGACTGCGACATCCATCCGGCGCGCGCCACCCGCACCGAGCTCTATCCCTATCTCGCCAAACGCTGGCAGCATCATCTCGAGGTTTACGGCGTCCACGCTTATCAGGGCATGATGGAAGGCCCACCCTATCCGAAGGCCCAGCCCAACGCCTCGCGCCGCGATGCTTATCCGCCGGAAGGCGGTCCGCAGGGCTCCTCGCTCTCCTTCATGCAGAAGCAGCTGCTCGATCCCAACAACGTGCAGTTAGGGGTGCTCAATCCGCTCAACACCGGGCAGGGCATCCGTAATCACGAACTGTCGGCTGCGCTGTGCTCGGCGATCAACGACTGGCAGATCGACAAATGGACCAGCAAGGACAAGCGCCTGAAGGCGTCCATCGTCGTCGGCAATGAGGATGGTCTCTCGGCCGCCGCCGAAATCCGCGAGCGCGCCGGCGACAAGAACTTCGTCCAGGTGCTGCTGCTCAGCCGCAATGTCGAGCCGCTCGGCCAGCGCCGCTATTGGCCGATCTATCAGGCTGCGGAAGAGGCGGGTCTTCCGGTCGGCGTGCACGCTTTCGGCTTCGGTGGCAATCCGATCACGCCCTCGGGCTGGCCGTCCTATTACATCGAGGAGATGGTCGGGCATTCACAGTGCCAGCAATCGGCGTTGGCGAGCCTGGTGCTGGAAGGCGTGTTCGAGCGCTTCCCGAAACTGAAGATGGTGATGATCGAGGCCGGCTTCGGCTGGGCACGGTCGCTGGCGTGGCGCCTGGATAAGGTCTGGCAGCGGCTCAGGAGCGAAGTGCCGCATGTCAAACGGCCGCCGTCGGAATATATCCGCGAGCAGGTGTGGTGGACGACGCAGCCGATGGAGGATCCGGAACGGCGCGAAGACCTGTTCGACGTGATCAAATGGATCGGCTGGGACCGCCTCTTGTTCGCGACCGACTATCCGCATTGGGATTATGACGAGCCGACGCGCGTGCTGCCGGCCGGCGTCAGCGAGGCCAATCGCGAGGCGTTTTATCTCGGCAATGCCAAGAAGCTCTACGGCGTTTCCTGATGGCAAGACACGTGATTGCGCCCGTGGACGAGCTTCCGCCGGGTACACGAAAATTCCTGGAGATCGATGGGCGGCCGATCGCGGTCTTCAACATCAAGGGCGAGTATTTCGGTCTGATGAACCGCTGCCCGCATCAGGGCGCGGCGCTGTGCGAGGGCCCGCTGATCGGCCTCGCGCAATCGCGCGATCCCGGCGAGATCGAATACACCAAGTTGGGCGAGATTATCCGCTGCCCATGGCACGGCTGGGAATTCGACATCCGCACCGGCCAGTCCTACTGCGACCCCCGCCGCTTCCGCGTGAAGGCCTATCCGGCCCATGTCGAGCCGGGTGCAGCCGTGGTGAAGGGCCCGTATGTCGCCGAGACGATTCCGGTGAAGATCGAGAGCGATTACGTGGTGGTGGAGCTGTAAGCCTCTGCCGTCATTCCGGGCTCACCTCTTCGAGGCGCCCCGGAATGACACTGCCCTTAATGCCCCGCCACAGGCTCCGCCGCCGTATCATACGTCGGCACCGCCTTGCCGCCGCCGCGATAGACGATCAGCGCGGCGATGATGCCGAGCGCGGCTGCGAACATCAGCCAGGCGCCGGGCATGGCCTTGTTGCCGGTCTGATCGATCAGCCAGGTCGAGGCGAACGGGGTGAAGGTGCCGAACAGCGCCGCCGCGAGCGCGAAGGCCAGCGAGAAGCAGGTGGTGCGCACATGCGCCGGCACGATCTCGACAAGGGCGCCGAGCATGGTGCCGCTGTACATGCCGAAATAGAACGAGAACATCATCTCGACCGCGAGCAGCTTGCCGAAGGTCGGTGCGGCCACCAGCCAGCTCAGCGCAGGATAGGCGGTGAGCAGCGCCAGGGTGGCGATTCCGATCAGCACCGGCTTGCGGCCGATGCGGTCGGACAGCGCGCCGCCGACCGGATTCCAGATGAAGTTGGTGACAGCGACGAGCAGCGTCACCAGCAGTGCATCCTGCGTCGACAGTTTCAGCACGGTCTTGCCGAAAGTCGGCGTGTACACGGTGACGAAGTAGAACGTCGTCGTGGTCAGGATCGCGATCATCATGCCGAGGATGACGATGCGCCAGTTGGCGAGCGCGGAGGCGAACACTTCACGCGCGGTCGGGTGCTTCTTCATGGCGAGGAAGGCCGGCGTTTCCTCCAGCGTGCGACGCAGGAAGAAGATCAAGGGGATGATCAGGCAGCCGACGAAGAAGGGAATGCGCCAGCCCCAGGACGCGACCGTGTCGGCCGGCATGACTTCGGACAAGAGATAGCCGAGGATCGAGGCGACGAAGATCGCGACCTGCTGACTGGACGACTGGAACGAGGTGTAGAAGCCGCGATTGCCCGGTGTCGAGATCTCCGCGAGATAGACCGACACGCCACCGAGCTCGACGCCGGCGGAAAATCCCTGCAAGAGGCGTCCCATCAGCACGATCACGGGGGCTGCGAGACCGATCGTGGCGTAGCTCGGACAGAACGCGATGACGACGGTGCCGACCGCCATGATGCCGAGCGTGACGATCAGGCCCTGGCGACGGCCGATGCGATCGATGTACGCGCCGAGCACGATGGCGCCGACCGGCCGCATCAACGCGCCGAGCCAGAACACACCAAACGTGTTGAGCAGCGACGCGGTCTCGTTGGTCGAGGGGAAGAACGCCTTGCCGATCGCGGCGGCATAGAAGCCGAACAGGAAGAAGTCGAACTGCTCGAGGAAATTGCCGCTGGTCGCGCGCAGGATCGCGCCGATGCGCGACTTGATGGCGGGCGGATTGGATGAAGCTGCTGCTGGTCCAGCCATGAATTGACTCCCCTGGAAGACGCGGCCGGACCGGAATTCATTTCGCGGCAAGGCGACAGATTGATGCTGTGACAATCTGTCTACCCCTTCCCGCGCGAGACGGTACGAGTCAATCGAATTTGCCGGGGAAGTTGATGATTTTTCAGGCCTTATTTTGCGTTGCAGCAACGATCCATTGTCGGAAGGCAGCGAGTTTCGGCGCCTCACGGCGGCCCTCCGGCGAGACCAGGTAGAAGCCGGCATCGGCCGGCAGCGCGATCTTGAAGGGAACGACGAGCCGGCCCTTGGCGATGTCGTCCTGCACGTAGGAGGTTCGGCCCATCGCCACGCCAATGCCGTCGATCGCGGCCTGGATGGTCATGAAGATCATGTCGAAGGTGATGCCGGGTTGCCGCGCGATGTCGGCCGGCAGGCCCGCCGCGGTCAGCCACAGCCGCCAGTCGTCGCTGTTGGCGTTGGAGGTGTGCAGCAGCGGGTAGCCGCGCAGATCTTCCGGCTGCCGTAGCGGCTTGTCGCCGCGCAGCAGCGACGGGCTGCACACGGGAAACAGCTCATCGGCCATCAGCCAGTCCGCACGCAGCCCCGGCCATTGGCCGCGGCCGTAGCGAATGGCGGCATCGACATCGTCGCGCTGGAAATCGACGAGGCTGGTCGAGGTGGTGATGCGGACATCGATGCCGGGATGTTGCTCTTGGAAATCCGTCAGCCGCGGCAGCAGCCATTTCGCCGCGAGCGAGGCCAGGGTCGAGACGGTCAGCACCTTGTCGTCGTCCTTGCGCAGCAGCCGGTCGGTGGCGAGCCGCAGATCGTTGAAGGCCGCGCGGATGCCGGGAAGGTAGTCGCGCGCCTCCGGCGTCAGTGCCAGCGCGCGGTTCTGCCGGATGAACAGGCGGATGCCGAGCTCCTCTTCCAGCCGCCGGATCTGATGGCTGATCGCAGTCTGCGTCACGTTCAGCTCGCTGGCGGCCAGCGTGAAGCTGAGATGGCGCGCGGCGGCCTCGAACGCCCGCAAGCCGTTCAGGGAGGGCAATCTGGCAGTCATCTGGCAGCAGGATACATGACGTTATTTCATGCGAAAGGGTACAAATTGTCGTTTGTCGCAGCGCACCCGGAGGCAGATACTGGCCGTCAAATTAGCTCCAGGAGCTGAAGATGTCTACTTTGACCCACAATTCGATGACAAATCATCATGCACCGGGCCTCCTCTACCAGATCGGCGAGACCCTTCACGTCTGGCACGAGCGCTACCGGACCCGTCGGGAGCTCGCCCATTGGACCAACCGAGACCTCCAGGACGTCGGCCTGTCCTGGTCCGACATTGCCTTCGAAGCCGAGAAACCCTTCTGGCGGGCCTGATTGGCCGCCAGGCCGGCGCCGCCTGACTTTGGGGCGCCGGCGGTCCCTTTCGCCTTTGATCCCTCTGGGGCACGTGTCATGACCACCATTCGCCTGGAAGATCTGAAGCAATATTCGGACGTGCTGCGGACCCGTGACGGCGAGACGGTGAACGTCCGCTTCATCGAGCCGCGCGACACCGAGGAGCTTCAGCATTATTTCCGTTCGCTCACGACCCGCTCCCGCTACAACCGCTTCTTCGGCGCGATCAGCGAATTGCCGAAGGGCCTCTTGAGCGAATTCCTCGACGTCGGTGCGCGCGAGCGTTTCACCGTGGTTGCGACCAAGATGGTCGATGGTTTTGAAACCATCGTAGCCGAAGCGCGCTATGCGCTCCATGCCGAGACGTCGACGCTCGAGTTCGGCCTGTCGGTTGACGACCGTTGGCAGGGCCATGGCATCGCAACCGCGCTGATGAAGAATCTCGAATGCCGCGCCGCGGCGCTGGGCGCCGAGCACATGTTCGGCGACACGCTGCGTTCCAACGTCACCATGATCTCGCTCGCGCGCAAATCCGGTTTTGCCTTCGTCAACCATCCCGACGACTGGAAGCTGGTGCGCTTCGACAAGGAGATTTCAGTCGCGCCGAACGACATTCCCTGCGCGAGCTGGCGTCTCGCCGCCCTTTCCCGTCAGGCCGAAAGCCCCTCAGCCTCGGCCTGACGCCACTCCGAGCCCGGCCTGGCAAAGCCAGTGCCGGGCACTTTTTTTCTACTTCCTACTTCCCCGTGAACACGGCTTTCCGCTTCTCGATGAAGGCCTGCACTGCCTCCTTGTGATCGGCGGTCGTGGTCAGGCGCACAAGCCGTTCGGCCTCATGATCCCGCGCCGTCTCGAAATCGAACAGCAGGGCCTCGTCGAGATTGTCCTTCATGTAGCGCAGTGCGAGACGCGGGCCTTCGGCGAGGGATTTTGCCAGCGCGAAGGCCTCGGCTTGCAGCTTGTCGTCGGGAACGACGCGGTTGACGAGGCCGATGGCCTCGGCGCGCGAGGCATCGACGCGGTCGCCGGTGAACAGCAGCTCGCGGGCCCGTGCGGTGCCGACGAGGCGCGTCAACAGCCAGGCGATGCCGTAATCGCCGGACAGCGCAATGCGCGCATAGCCGGTGGCGACGAAGGCCGATTGCGCGGCGATGCGGATGTCGCAGGCCATGGCAATGGCGAGCCCGGCGCCGACCGCGGGGCCGGGCAGGGCGGCGATGGTCGGCTTGCGCACCGACACCAGCGCGCCTGTCAGTAGCCGCTGCCGCTCCTGGAGATCGGCGACCTTGTCGTCAAACGACATTTCGAGTTTCTTCGGATCGCGATGCGCGCCCATGCCCTTGACGTTGCCGCCGGCGCAGAATGCTTCCCCGGCGCCGGTGATCAGCAGCGCGCCGACATCGGGGCTCTCGCCGCAGGTCCGGATCATCGTCCGCAGCGCCGGCGTCAGATTTTCCGACAGCGAATTGCGCGCCTCCGGCCGGTTCAGCGTGATCACGGCGACGCGGTCGCGGATGACGCAGAGGAGCTCGCTGGTGCCGGTGTCGATGGTGGTTTCCGTGGTCATTGATCCTCCCTGCTCTGGTCGGGTGGGCAAAACGAAAACGTGCCCACCACCTTTGTTCGCATTCGTGAGATCGTGGGCACGGCGCTTTGCGCCTTTGCCCACCCTACGGCAGCTTCTTCAAAACTTTTCCACCCAGGGCCGCAGCTCCAGCTCCCAGCTCCAGGCGCTGCGCGGCTGCTGCAACACGTTCCAATAGCTCTCTGCGATCGCGTCGGGATCGAGCATCGAATCCGGCTTCTCCGGTGCTTCCGTGCGCGCCGCACTGCGGATGCCGCCATCGATCACGAAATGCGCGATGTGGATGCCCTGCGGCGAGAGTTCGCGCGCCAGGCTCTGCGCGAGGCCACGCAGCGCGAACTTGCCCATCGCGAAGGACGCCGATTGCGCATAGCCCTTGACGCTGGCCGAAGCGCCGGTGAACAGGATCGCGCCGTGCTTGTTCGGCAGCATGCGTTTTGCCGCCTGCTGCGCCACCAGGAAGCCGCCATAGGCGCTGACCGCGATCGCGTTTGCGACGTCGGCCGGAACGAGATCGACGAACGGCCCGCGGGTGCGGCCGCTGGCATTGTAGACGACGATATCAGGCGTGCCGATCTCGCGTTCGATGAGGCCAAACAGGCGCTCGACCTCCTCGGGCTCGGTGGCGTTGCAGGCATAGGCCTTGGCGCCGGTCTCGCTACAGAGCGCGCCAAGCTTCTCGACCTTGCGCGCGGCGAGCGCGACGCGAATGCCTTGCGCGGACAGCAGCCGTGCCAGCGAGGCGCTCAGGCCCTCGCCGGCACCGACGATGAGGGCAATCTTGTATTTTGGATGTTCCATGACGTGATCTCTTGAGACGGGAAGTTGTTGATCTAGGCATCCGCCGCGCCGACAACCAGCCGGCGCGATCACAATTCCGCAGAGCGAATTGCTCCTTCACGGCGATCATGCCTCCCTGACGATTTGCGGCTTTATCGCGCTTCCTGACTGGAGCATGATCGACATCATTCAACGCGGCAAGCGCCAAAACAGCGCAAATGTTCGCGAGGCGAGGAAACGAAGAGGACGATCATGCACAAGCCGGTCACAGCGCAGCCGAAACATGGCGCGGCCGAGCAGCCGGGCCTGCTGGCGCCCGATACGTCAGGCATGAATTTCTACCGCGCCGATCCGGCGCTGACGGATCTCTTGCGCATCCATCTGCCGGACAATCTGTTCCGTCACATTGAGCCGCATCTCGATCGCCTCGGCGAGCTCGCCGGCGGCCGTCTCGACGAATGCGCGCGGCTCGCCGACCGGCATCCGCCGGTGCTGCACCAGCGTGACAAGTTCGGCCGCGACGTGCAGTCGATCGAATATCACCCGGCCTATCGCGAATTGGAGAACGCCGCCTTCGGCGAGTTCGGCATCCACGCGCTCTCGATTCGGAAGGGCATCATGGGCTGGCCGGACAAATATCCGGTCGTGGCCAAGCACGCCTTCACCTTCCTGTTCAACCAGACCGAATTCGGCATGGGCTGCCCGATCAACGTCACCGACGGCTGCGCAAAACTGCTGGCGAATTTCGGCGACCAGGCGCTGAAGGCAAAATATCTGGACGGTCTGACCTCGACCGACATGAGCAAGCTGACCCAGGGCGGCCAGTTCATGACCGAGAAGGAAGGCGGCTCCGACGTCGGCACCCTGACCACGCGCGCGGTGCAGGAGGGCGACCATTGGCGCCTCTATGGCGAAAAATGGTTCTGCTCGAACGCCGACGCGAAAGTCTTGATGCTGCTGGCGCGTCCGGAAGGCGCCGGCCCCGGCACGCGCGGCATCGGCCTGTTCCTGATGCCGCGCTTCCTCGACGACGGCGCGCAGAACCACTACCGGATCGTGCGCCTCAAGGACAAGCTCGGTACGCGCTCGATGGCCTCGGGCGAGATCAAGCTCGAAGGCGCGATCGCCTACGCCGTCGGCAAGCTCGACCGCGGCTTTGTGCAGATGGCCGAGATGGTGAACTCCTCACGGCTGTCCAACGGCGTCAAATCCACCGCGCTGATGCGCCGCGCCTATCACGACGCGATGACGGTGGCGAAAAACCGCGTGGTGTTCGGCAGCCGCATCATCGATCTGCCGCTTGGACGACGGCAGATGCTGAAGATCATGCTGCCGGTCGAGCAGGCGCTGTCGATGAGCTTTCTCACGGCCGATGCGCTCGACCGCGCCGAGGCCGGCAGCCAGGATGCCGCCGCGCTGCTGCGCATCCTCACGCCCACGCTGAAATTCCGCGCGACGCGCGATGCGCGAAAAGTCTGCGGCGATGCGCTCGAGATGCGCGGCGGCATCGGTTATATCGAGGAATTCGCCACGCCGCGCCTGTTGCGCGATGCGCATCTCGGCTCGGTCTGGGAAGGCACCGGCAACATCGTTGCCATCGATGCGCTGCGGCGCGCGGTCGGGCGCCACGGCGCCGAAGCCGCGCTCGCGGCCGATCTGCATGCGCGGCTGGACGACAGTGCGTGCGTTCCGCAGGCCTGGCGCGATCGCTTGCGTGGCCTCGTCGATCGCGCCGTCGGCTTTGCGCGCGAGGTCGCGCGCAAGTCCGAGAACGAAGCCGATGCGCGGCGGGCGACGAGCCTGCTCTATCATGTCGCGAGCGCCGTCGCGCTCGCCTGGGAGGCGCATCGCATCCACGCCATGCGCGGCGATGCGCGCCGCCTGCTGCTCTCGCGCCTCGTCATCGACCATCGGGTGTCGCCGGGCGATCCGTTCCGGCTGACGGAAAATGCCGTGCAAGCGAAGATCGCGGCGCTGCTGCTCGGCGACAGCTCAGCCGGCATGAGCGAGGTTGGCGAACTGGTTCTGGCAGCGTAGGGTCTCTTCACCTCTCCCATAGGGAGAGGTCGGATCGCGCGAGCGATCCGGGTGAGGGGTTGCGCTCTATTGGGGATCTAATCCCCTCACCCGGAATCGCATCTTCGATGCGCTTCCGACCTCTTCCTTCGGGAGAGGTGCAGACCGCGCCAACGAAAATCATAACAACGAGGAAACACCGATGAAGGCCGCCGTCCTCTATGAAGTCAACAAGCCGCTGGTCATCGAGGATGTCAGCCTGCCGAAGCCGGGCCCGCGCGAGGTGCTGATCCGTACTGCGGTCGCCGGCCTCTGCCACTCCGATTTGCATTTCATGGAAGGTCTTTATCCGCACCCGCTGCCCGCGGTGCTCGGGCACGAATCCGCAGGGATCGTCGAGCAGGTCGGCTCCGACGTGACTTATGTCAAGCCGGGCGATCACGTCGTCACCTGCCTCTCCGTGTTCTGCGGCACATGCGACAATTGCACCACCGGCCGCACCGTGCTCTGTACCGACACCACCGTGAAGCTGCTGCCGGGCGCGTCGAACCGGATGCAGTGGAACAGGCCGGAGAAGCTGAACCAGTTCCTCAACCTGTCGTCCTTCGCCGAGCAGATGCTGGTGCACGAGAACGCGATCGTCAAAATCCGCAAGGAGATGCCGCTCGATCTCGCCGCGCTGATCGGCTGCGGCGTCATCACCGGTTACGGTGCGGTGGTGAACACGGCGAAGGTGACGGCGGGCGAGACCGTCGCCGTGATCGGCTGTGGCGGCGTCGGCATGGCCGCGATCAACGGCGCGCAGATCGCGGGTGCCGGCCGCATCATCGCCATCGACACCAATCCGGCAAAGCTTCAGCTCGCGACCAAGCTGGGCGCCACCGACATCATCAACCCTGCCGACGGCGACGTGGTGAAGCAGGTCCGCGACCTCACCAATGGCGGCGTGCAGCATTCCTTCGAGGTGCTCGGCCGCAAGGAAACCGCCGAGCAGGCCTTTGCCATGCTCGCCTCAGGCGGCACCGCCACCATCGTCGGCATGATCCCGTTCGGGCAGAAGATCGAGCTGCACGGCTTCGACTTCCTGCGCGAGCGCCGGATCCAGGGCTCCTCGATGGGCTCGAACCATTTTCGCGTCGACATGCCGCGGCTGGTCGATTTCTATCTGCGCGGCCGGCTGCACCTCGAGGACTGGATCTCGGCCAAGCTGAAGCTCTCCGAGATCAACGAGGGCTTTGCCAACATGAAGGCCGGCAAGACGCTGCGGAGCGTGATCGTGTTTGATAGTTGACTGCAGCAATTTTGCTCCGTCCTTGTGAGGAGCTCTTGCGACGAAGCAATCCAGACTGTTTCTGCGGATACATTCCTGGATTGCTTCGCTTCGCTGGCAATGACGGCGACGGCTAATCGTCGAACATCTTCGGCGGCACGAACCCGCCGAACTCGCGCTCGATCAGCTCTGCGAGCTTGAGCGGCGTACGGTCCTCCAGCCACGGTCCGACGATCTGGACGCCGACCGGCAGGCCGTCCGGCGCAAAGCCGGTGGGAATCGCGGTCGAGGGCAGGCCGGGCAGCGTGGCGATGCCGGGCCAGGCGAGCTGGTCGGGATAGACATGCTCCTTGCCGTCGATGGTGATGCGGCGTTTCTCCTGTTCCGGTGAATGATCGTGCGGATAGGCCGCCGTCGGCATCACCGGGCAGATCACCGCGTCGAAGGTCTTGAACAGCTCGCGCCATTGCGCCCGCAGCCGCGTGCGTCCGCCGTTCGCCATCTGCCAGTCGCGATGGCTGAGCGCGATGCCGCGCAGCCGTTCCGCGGCGAGGCTGTTGTCGCTCTCGGGCAGCGCGGCCGCGGCTGCTTTCGCGCCGGCGTAGACATCGGGCGCGAAGCTGGCGGCGAGGAACGACATCAGCATGCGCATGTACAGCCGCGAGGAGGCCGCGAAATCCGGCAGCAGGGGAGAGCTGCGCGCGATCTTCACGCCAGCCTTGGCGAGGTTGTCGGCGAGCGTGTTGATGGTGCCGCGCACGGCGGTATCAGTCGGCAGCACCGGATCGGTGTCGATCACCAGCACGCGGAAATCCTTGAAGCTCGTGTGCCGCGCCGCGGGAAGATCGAGCTTGTAGGCAATGCCCGCCTCGATCGGATCCGGCCCTGCCATGACGTCGAGCACGAGCGAAAGATCAGCAGCGCTGCGCGCCATCGGGCCGATCACCGAGAGGTCGCGCTCGAACGGCAAAGGCGGCAGCGGCGGCGGTGTGTGGCCGCGCATCGCCACGAGATTGAAGGTCGGCTTGTGCGCATAGACACCACAGTGGAACGCCGGCACGCGTAGCGAGCCGCCGATGTCCGAGCCGATCGAGAGCGGACCATAGCCGGCAGCAAGCGCCGCCGAGGAGCCGCCGGACGAGCCGCCCGGGGTGCGGCCGAGATCGTAGGGATTATTGGTGGTGCCGTAGATGTCGTTGTAGCTCTGCCAGTCGCCGAGCCCGAGCGGCACGTTGGTCTTGCCGACGATGACGGTGCCGGCGTCCTTCACCCGCGTGACCGGCAGCGCGTCTTCGGTGGCGATGAAATCCTTCTGCGCGGGAATGCCCCAGGTCGTGGGAAGGCCGGCGATATTGTAAGATTCCTTCACCGTCATGGGCAGGCCGAGCAGCGGCTTGCGCTCACCGCGGGCAAGTGCCGCGTCGGCATCGCGCGCCGCACCGAGCGCGCGATCGAAATCCCGCACGCAGATCGCGTTGATCTTGCCGTCGTGGCGTTCGATGCGGTCGATCGCATCCTGCGTGAGTTCGACCGCGGAGACCTTCTTCGCGCTCAACGCGGCCGACAGCTCGACCGCGCTCTTGAAACTCCATTCCGATTTCGCCACGGCATGCTCCTGTTCTCACTGCGCGAGATGATGCGCAGTTTGACCTGAGATCGCAACTGCCGTTTGACGGCTTTTATCCTGTTACAATTGCTACCGGTGTAGCATTCGCTGCATCACGCCGTCCCGATAGACGAATACGTGCGCAAGCGCGGCAGCGATGTGGATGCCGATGGCGAGGAGCAACGCCCATTCCGTCGCCTGGTGGAGACCGTCGATGGTCCTGCCGGCGCCTGCGTTGCCGGAGGCCAGCATCGGCAGCGGCACGAGATAGAAGAACGAAAGCGACCATCCGCGGAAGGACGCAAACAGCCAGCCCGAAATCGTCGTGGCCAGCACCAACACGTAGAGCAGCCAGTGGACGGCCTCTGAGGACAGGCGCTGCCAGGCAGGGAGTGAGCTTTCAGGCGCGACGGGGTGCGTAACGCGCCAGAGCAGGCGGAATGCCGTCAGGACCAGGATCGCAATTCCAATCGACACGTGAAAAGACATGCTGGCACCCGGGCTCATGCCGGGGTGGATATCGGGCATGAGCCAGCCGATCGGGTATTGCACGGCCAGCAGCGCGACGATGAGCCAGTGGAAGATCTTGGCAGGGGTGCCGTATTGAAGGCGAGTGGTCATGAGGATCCCGGCGTTGAGGTCCGCGTTGGTCAGGGCTGCAAGGTTCGCGTTGCGGCGTGGATGAACGGATTGACGGGGCCGCTGCTCATCCCCGTGTTGCCGTCCGGTTTCTGTCCGGGCACGGGAAAGGCGTAGCCGCCGGCGCTGTAGACCTGGATCTCGTCGGTGGCGTGTGCGGTCGATCCAAGCAGGATCAATGCGCCGGCCATGCTCGCGGCTGCAGCGGTGTTTGAACAATACCGCTTCATCGTCGCCTATGCCGCCCCGATCAATATCCCCACCGCCAGCACGATTGCGCCGCCGAGCACGATCTGGAACACGGCCTGCAGGAACGGCGTGTCCATGTAGCGCGAGCGGATGAACGCGATCGCCCAGAGCTCGAAGAACACGACGACGCCGGCGATGGCAGTCGCGATCCAGAATGCATTGGCCCAATGGTCCGGCACGAGATAGGGCGCGGTGTGGCCGAGCCCGCCGAGCGTCGTCATCGCGCCACAGGTGATGCCGCGCAGCCAGGGCGAGCCGCGCCCGGTCAGAGAGCCGTCGTCCGAGAGCGCTTCGGCAAAGCCCATGCTGATGCCGGCGCCGATCGAGGCGGCGAGGCCGACAAGGAACGTCTGCCAGTTCTGGTGCGTGGCAAATGCCGCGGCGAACAGCGGCGCCAGCGTCGAGACCGAGCCGTCCATCAATCCGGCGAGGCCCGGCTGCACATATTGCAGCACGAACATCCGCCGCCGCGTGCGGTCTTCTTCCGCGCGCACGTCAGGTTTCAAGATCTCGTCGGTGAGCTTTGCGGCGGTCTGCTCGTGGCCCTTTTCGGCTTCGGCGAGATCGCCCAGCAGCCGGCGAACATTGACGTCCTCCGCCTGCTCGGCAGCCTTCGCGTAGAAGCGCTCGGCCTCGAGCTCCATGGTCTCGACCTCCTTCCGGATCGTGTCGAGCGGCAGGTTCTTGGTCAGCCAGATCGGTCGGCGGCGCAGGAAGCCCTTCACATCCTCGCGTCGGATCGGCGGCAAATGCTGGCCGAAGCGCTGCTCGTAGATTTCCAGCAGCATGTGACGATGGCCGCGCTCTTCTTCGGCCATCTGCTCGAACAGCTTGGCCGAATCCGGATAGCGTTCCTTCAGATCCTCGGCGAAGGTCATATAGATGCGGCTGTCCTCCTCCTCGGAGGAAATCGCGACCGCAAGCACCTCGCGTTCGGTCAGATCGGCAAAATTCTTCACGACGGCCCTGTTTTACTCAGTTTAGAATGATTCTAAACTATATAGGCCGCCGCGCCTCCCGGGTCAAATCACGCGGTTTCCGCGAGGAATTCCAGCAGCAGCCGGCTCACCTCGGCCGGCTGCTCCTGCTGGACCCAATGGCCGGCGCCGTCGACGAAATGGCATCCGAGCATCCTGGTGCAGCCGCGCCCCTGCATCGCCTCGAACACGCCGGGCCGCTGATGGGTGCCCCAATCCTGCCTGCCCGAGATGAAGCAGGAGGGCACGTCGATGCTGCGTCCTGCAAACAGCTGCATCTCGCGGTTGAGCATGCCCGACGTGCCGTAGCGGTACCATTGCAGCCCACCCTGGAATCCGGTGCGGCTATATTCGGCGCTGTAAAAGGCAAGGTCACTGTCCGGCAGCCACCGGTTGGCGGCGATTGCGGCGGGCGAGGGCATCTCCTTGGCGACCGTCTCCGGCATGGTCTCGCCAGCGTCCATCACGTAGTAGGTCGGCATCTTCGCGAGCTCACTCGCCGACCACGAAGCCAGCGGATACGGCTTGTTGTCGGTCCAGTCCGCACTCTTGTGATGATAATAGGCGCGCAGGAAATCATGTACGCCCTGGGGCGCGTGCTGCATGTCGGCATTCGCGGAGCGCGTCGCGTAGTACCATTGGTAGTGTTTGCGCGGACGCGGCAGCGCGGCGAGTTCGCGATGCACCGGGTCTTCGACCGCAGGCTTCGCGGGATTGTCGACCGTGTTGAAGGGCATCGGCGGCGCGCCGCCGAACGGAGCGCTCATCAGCGTTACCGAACGAAACACATCGGGACGGATCAGCGCGCACCAGGCCGCGACCGGGCTGCCGAAATCATGCCCGGCGAGATCGACCTGCCTGTAGCCGAACGCCGACACCAGTGCGAGCGCATCGCGCACCAGGTTCGGAAGCGAGAACGGCGTGAGATCGTCGTCGTAGTCGGCGGTCCATCCGGTGGTGCGGCCGTAGCCGCGCTGGTCCGGCGCCAGCACGTGATAGCCGGCCGCAGCGAGTATCGGCATCACCTTGCGCCAGGAGAAGGCAAGCTCCGGAAAGCCGTGCAGCAGCAGGATGCAGCGGCGGCCCTTGGTCTCGAAGCCGGCTTCGAGCACATGCATGCGCAGGCCGTTGATGCCGTCGACATAACGCGAGCGGATGCCGGCGGGCAGGGGGATATCGGGAAGTGTGATCATAGTGTTTCCTCGTCATGGCCGGGCTTGTCCTGGCCATCCACGTTCTTGGTTTGACGTTGATTGTAAGAACGTGGATGCCCGGGACAAGCCCGGGCATGACGGAAAGGAAGGGCGCGCTAAATCGGCTCACATACGAACGCATTGCCCTTGCGCCTGATCTTCCCCACCGACGGTGACGGAAAATGCGCGGTGCAGCACAGCGTGTCGGTGTCGCAATAGCGCTCCAGGAAACTGCGGCGCGTTTTCGCGGCGGCAGCCGGATCGGCGTCGAACTTGATCGACAGCTCCGGATACAGCGTTTGCAGCGGCGAGTGCATGAGGTCGCCGGAGAACACCGCGTCATCCTTGCCGCGGCCCATCGTGATGGCGATATGGCCTGGCGTGTGACCCGGTGTCGGCAGGATGCGGACGTGGTCGCCGATCTGGTGATCGTTGCCGACGAGCTCGTGGCGCCCGGCCTCGACCACGGGCAGCACGCTGTCGACGAAGGGCGGGACCTCCGTCTTCGCGTTCTGCGCGAACCAGTGATCGTATTCCTGCTTGGCGAACACATAGCGCGCGTTGGGGAAGGTCGGCACCCAGCGGCCGTTTTCCAGCCGCGTGTTCCAGCCGACGTGATCGACATGCAGATGCGTGCACATCACGAAGTCGATGTCGCCGGGCGAGAATCCGGCGGCGTCGAGGCCGCGCAGATATGTGTCGTCGGTCTTCATGTTCCATTTCGGCCGCTGCGGCCGCGGCTTGTCGTTGCCGATGCAACTGTCGACCAGAATGGTGTGGTGCGGCGTCTTCACCACATAGGACTGAAAGCATAAGAGCAGCACGTCCTGGTCGTCCAGCGCCTTGGCTTGTCGCATCCAGGCCCGGTTCTCGGCGAGCACCTCGGGCGTCAATCCCGGCAGCATCTCCAGCGCCGGGACGAACGAAGTCTCCTGCTCGATGACGCGGTGGATGGTGAGGTCGCCGACGGAATATTTCAGACTCATGCTCGCTTCCTTCGTGATCAGTGCTATTCGCGCACCGATGGAATGAGGATATTGGAGAGGATGTCGATCGCGGCCAGGCCTTCCTTCGGTTGGCCGTATTGCGCGGCGGTGGTCATCATGACGAGATCAAGGTCGGGCACGATGAAAATGCGTTGTCCGCCCCAGCCGAAGGCGCCAACCCATTTGATTTCCTTGCCGCCGGCGAGCGAGCGGCCCATCCACCATTGATAGCCGTAGAACAGCGTGCCGCCGAAATAGCCGACCGCCTGGAAGCGCGGCGCGATCGATTGCGCGATCCAGTCGGCCGGGACGATCTGCTGCCCGTTCCACCGGCCGCGATTGAGCACGAGCTGGCCGATCTTCGCCGCATCGCGCGGCCGCAAGCGCAGGCCCGCCGCCGCCGCGATCTTGCTGTTCTTGTAGGCCTTCCATTCGATATCGGAGATGCCGAGCGGCTGGAACAGCACCTCGCGCGCGAACACCTCCAGCGACTGTTTCGAGGCGCGCGCGATGATGTTGCCGAGCAGCTCGGTGCCGCCGCCATTATAGGTCCATAGCGTATCGGGCGGTGCTGCGATCGGCCGCGACAACACGTAGCCAAGTGGATCCGGCTCGGTGACGAGATGCGGCTCGTCGTTGTCAGGATCGGTCCAGGCCCGCGCCTCGTCCCATTTGAAGCCGGAGGACATCGTCAGCAGATGGCGCAGCGTGATGGCGTCCCATCCCGGCTGCTTTACCGCGGCAAAGTCGGGGAAGAATTTCAGGACGGGCTCATCGACGCCCGCGATGAGCTTGCGGTCGATCGCGATTCCGACCAGCAGCGAGGTCACGCTCTTGGATGCCGAGCGCATGTCGTGCTTGGTCGTTGCGTCGAATTCGTACCGGCCGTCAGGCTGTCCCCAGGGTTGGTCGTAGCCAGGGAAATATTGCTCGAAGACCAGCTTGCCACGCCTGACGACGACGACGGAATGGACGGCGGTTGCCCGTTGTGCGAGGCGCGCCGCGATCGTGCAAAGCTGCGCGCCGTCCATGCCGACACTGTCGGGCGAGGCGATCTCCCAGCCGTCGTCAATCCCTGCAGGCGTTCCGCAGGCCTGTTTGGTCTGTCCCGGCGACATGCTCTCGGCCCGCAGATGAGTGGCTGAGACCAACAACGCGAGCACGAGGCTCGCGCCGAGGATTGTGAACCGGGAGGATCGATTGTGCATCGTCATTCTCCCGGCCTATTTTCCCTAGGCCGCGGGCGGAACCGAGATCTTCACGGAGGGCCGCTCCAGCATCTTCTGGTGGAAGGCGTCGAGCTTCGGATAGGCCTTGCGCCAGCCGCAATCGGCGAAGCGGAAGTCGGCATAGCCAAGCACGCAAACAAGGCCGATCTGCGAGATGTCGAACGGGCCGTTCAGCACGTCGGGCATGTTCTCGAAGCGCGCCATGCCGGTCCAGGCCCGGTTCCAGTGGTCGTCCGACCAGGCCTGCCACTGCAGGCCCTGCGGTCGCACCATCTTCTCGTAGCGGCACAGCAGCATGGAATCGAGCATGCCGTTGATGAGGGAATGATTGGTCTTGGCCTTCCAGCGCCGCGGGCCGTAATCCGGGATCAGGCTGCCGCCGGCCATTTCGTTGAGATATTCGACGATGACGTAGGAGTCCAAGATCACGTCGCCGTCATTGGTGATCAGCACCGGCAGCTTCTTCAGCGGCGTGATCTTCGAATAGTCCTCGTTGGCCGTGCCCGGCGCGACGGTCGCCGGCGTGAACTCGATCTTGTCGATCAGCCCGAGCTCGATCGCGGCGATGCGGACCTTGCGGGCAAAGGGCGAGGCGGCGGAGAAGGAGAGTTTCATCTGACGATTTCCTGCGGTCAGTCTTGAGCGAACGGTGTCTCCTCCGTCATGGCCGGGCTTGACCGGGCCATCCACGCGTTTCCAAGTGGCGAGACTGCGAGACGTGGATGCCCGGGACACGCCCGGGCATGACGACAAGTGGTGATCGCAGCTTACGCCGCCACGATCTCCTGACGCTGCTCGCCGAGGCCCTCGATGCCGAGCGTCACGACGTCGCCGACATTGAGGAAGGTCGGCGGCTTCATGCCGAGGCCGACGCCGGGCGGGGTGCCTGTCGTGATGATGTCACCCGGCAGCAGCGTCATGAACTGCGAGACATAGGAGACGCACTTGGCCATCGAGAAGATCATGGTCTGGGTCGAGCCGGTCTGGCGACGCTGGCCGTTGACGTCGAGCCACATCGACAGGTTCTGCACGTCCTTGATCTCGTCCTTGGTCGCGAGCCATGGGCCGACCGGGCCGAACGTGTCGTGCGACTTGCCCTTGGTCCACTGACCCAGGCGCTCGATCTGGAAGGCGCGCTCGGAGACGTCGTTGCAGACGCAATAGCCGGCGACGTAATTCAGCGCGTCGGCTTCGGAGACATATTTGGCGCGGGTGCCGATGATGCAGGCGATCTCGACCTCCCAGTCGAGCTTGGTCGAGCCACGCGGCTTTTCGACGTTATCGTTCGGGCCGGACAGCGAGGTGTTGGCCTTCATGAAGATGATCGGCTCGGTCGGGATCGCTGCTCCCGTCTCCTTGGCGTGGTCGCTGTAGTTGAGGCCGATGGCGACGAATTTCGAGATCCCGGTGACGGGCGCGCCGAAGCGCGGCTTGCCGGAAACGGCGGGCAGCGAGGCGGGGTCGATGGCCGCCAGCTTCTTGAGCGACTCCGGCGAATAGGCCTCGCCCGTGAGGTCCTTCACATGCGCCGACAGGTCACGCAACTGGCCGGATTTGTCGATCAGGCCGGGCTTTTCCGCACCCTTTTCGCCGTAACGAACAAGCTTCATTCTCGTTTCTCCCTTGGGATGGACTGATCGGTTAAATAGCTTCATGGAACAGCGCGGCGGGAAATTCAACCGCGGAAAACGGGGCGCATTGCAGGCTTCTGGATTCGGGAGGTGACGGCGTGTCCCGGACGCGACGCAGCGCGAAGCGGTACGGCGCAGAGCCGGGACCCATGTCGCGGCATTCTCGTGTCCCGGCTCAGCGGCGCAACGTTACACGTTGCACCGCGTCCGGGACACAAGATCATTCCAGCGCCACAAACCTGAACACATCCCCGTCCCGCCTGATGTGCCCGCCCGAATAATGTCCGCCGATTACCAGCGTCGGGGTGTCGGCAAAGCGCGAGAACAATTTGCGCCGGGACTCGGCGGATTGGGCGGTGTTGGTGTCCACGACCGAGCACCAGTCGAGATGGGCCATCTGGCAGGGGTGATGGGCGACGTCGCCGGTGAGCAGGGCCTGCTCGCCATCGGACTCGATCAGGACGCTCATGTGCCCGGGGCTGTGGCCCGGAGTCGGGATCAGGCTGATCTCCTCGCAGAGCCGGTGATCGCTCGGGATCAACTCGGCGCGACCGGCATCGACGACCGGTTTCACGGAATCCTCGAACACCGCGACCTTGTCGGGCTCGGCCCTGTAATCGCGCCAGTAGTCGTACTCGGTCTTGCCGAACAGATAGCGCGCATGGGCGAAGGTCGGCACCCATTTGCCGTCCACCAGCTTCGTATTCCAGCCGACATGATCGACATGGAGATGCGTGCACAGCACGGTGTCGATGCTGTCAGGCGGAAAGCCAGCTTCCGTCATGGTCTCCAGAAACGGCGTGCTGCGGTTATTCCAGACCGGGACGCCGCGGCCCTGCTTGTCGTTGCCAAGGCCGGTATCGACCACGATGCGGCGTGTCGGCGTCTCCACCACCAGCGAGTGGATCGACATTTTCAGCCGGCCCTCCTCGGTGGCGAAATGCGGGATCAGCCAGGGCAGCTTGCGGATCTCGTCATTGGTCGCGGCCGGCAGGATGAAGCGGGTCGAGCCGACCGTCTCCATTTCGACCAGCCTGGTGATCCCGACTTTGCCGACCTTCCATTGCATCGGGCGTTTTCCCATTTACATGCTTTCGCGAAAGATGCGGGTTTCCGCCATCGAACACAATGGATCATCTGCTCCGATGTCGCGTTATCGGAGGAACCCGGCAACAGTTTTAGGGGCAAACCCATGCCAGAGCTTGCGATTTCTGCCGACAAGGTCGCCTTCATCATCGAGAAGGCCCGCGAATTCGACGTCAAGGAAGCGGCTTCCGATTCCGACTCGGGCTCCAATCCGTCCGACGATGACGAGATCGACGTGCTCGAGGACACGGCGTCCGATCCGGTCGCTGCCGAGCTCTCCGGCTTCATTCATGCGCTGAACGAGGACGAGCAGCTCGATCTCGTCACGCTGATGTGGCTCGGCCGCGGCGATGGCGATGTGGAGGAGTGGGACGATCTGCGCGGTCGCGCCGTCGAGGCGCGCGGCGAATACAAGAATCCGCGCCGCGAAACGGTGCAGTATCTGCTGGGCGAGCCGATGCTGGGCGACCTGTTGGCCGACGGCATGGACGAACTCGGCATCGACTGGAGCGACGAGCGGACGACGCCGGTTTCCTAAAGCGCGTTGTATTGAATCGATCGGTCCGCGGCGTCGGTGCAACCCCTCCCGCTTGCGGGAGGGGTTGGCGCGTAGCGCCAGGTGAGGGGCTACGCTCTCTCGTATTGCAGCACCCCCTCACCCGATTTGCTGGTGCAAATCGACCTCTCCCCGTTGGGGAGCGGTGAGGAGCGTCGCCGCCCTCACAGCGTGCCGGGGAAAGCACCACCATCGAGCAGGATGTTCTGGCCGGTGATGAAGCCGGCCTTGGCACCGCAGAGGAAGGCGCAGGCATAGCCGAACTCGTCCGGCTGGCCGAAGCGGCCGGCCGGATTGAGTTTTGCGCGCTCGGCCAGGATCGCCTCCGGCGTCGTGCCGCGCTTGTCGGCCTCGGCCTTCGCGGTGCCGGTCAGGCGATCCGTCTCGAACGGGCCCGGCAACAGGCCGTTGATGGTGACGTTGTTGATCACCGTCTTGCGCGACAGGCCGGCGATGAAGCCGGTGAGGCCGGCGCGGGCGCCGTTGGAAAGGCCGAGAATGTCGATCGGCGCCTTCACCGCGGCCGAGGTGATGTTGACGATGCGGCCGAACTTGCGCGCCATCATGCCGTCCACGGTCGCCTTGATCAGCTCGATCGGGGTGAGCATGTTGGCGTCGATCGCCTTGATCCAGTCGTCGCGGGTCCAGTTGCGGAAATCGCCGGGCGGCGGGCCGCCGGCGTTGTTGATGAGAATGTCGGGCTCGGGGCAGGCCTTCAGCACGGCCTCGCGGCCGGCCGGCGTCGTGATGTCGCCGACGATCTCGGTGACCTTCACATCAGGATAGGCTTTGCGGATCTCGTCCGCCGTCTTCTTCAGCGCCTCGGCGCCGCGCGCGGTCAGCGTGACGTCAACGCCGGCTTCCGCCAGCGAGATGGCGCAGGCGCGGCCGAGGCCCTTGCTGGATGCGCAGACGATGGCGCGGCGACCTTTGATCCCAAGATCCACTGTTTCACTCCCGAAAATAGCAGGCAGGTTTTGGATGGGGCGCACTCTAGCCAACTGTGACGCCGCTGATAAGGGAGGGGCCCGCGTCAAAATGCATGGCGCGGGCTGCGGCGATGCAAATGCGCGGGCATGATCCGGACCCAAAGGGCGCGTTAGCGAAAAGTGTGCAGCGGTTTTCCGAAAAGATCATGCCCAGCCAATAAGCTAAATATGCCGCTCCTGCTTGAGACGGTCGATCGCGGACGTCGCCTCCGGCGGCAATGACTTGAATCCCATCTGGCCCGCCGCCGAGAACAGCGGTCGCAGATGCGAGCCGGCGAGGAACGGCGGCTGGCGGTTGGCCGGCACGATCTGGTCGAACACCAGCACCAGCGTGGTGGCGACGAGGCAGACCCTGACCGCGCCGAGCGCGGCGCCGCCAAGCCGGTCGCCGATGCCGGCGTCGCGGATGGTGTCGTTCAAGGCCAGGCGGCCGATATATCCGAGCAGCATGCCGACCACCACGAAGATGCCGAAGAACCAGATCCAGTTCTGCAGCAGCGGCGGATTCGGATTGCTGGCGAGCTGCGGCACGATCAGCGGCATCAGCGCAACCGCGATCGGGGCGGCGAGCAGATAGGCGAGGATGGTCATGGCGCTGCCGAGCAGGCCGGTCCTGAACCCGAAGCCGATCGCGATGGCGAGTGCGGCATAGACAGCAAGATCGAAACTGTTCATGAGCGAAACCCTGCCGATGGAACGAATGGAACCCCGAACCGATCGATCCGGTTTCAGATCGATAAAATCGTCCGTATTTTTGTCGCTCCAGTGGCTGGAATGCTGCGCCCGCTCCATGACTATTCAACGTCAGTAAAGAAAACATCGTCGCGGTTGCGAGGTTGTCGCCGGCTTGAACTCCGCTGTCGTCCCGGATCTGCGCTTACGCTTGTCCGGGACGACAGCGGAGTTTGCAGAGAGAGATTTGCGCTACCTTATCTCCGCCCGGATCATATCGGCCGCCTTCTCCCCGATCATGATCGTCGGCGCGTTGGTGTTGCCGCCGATCAGCGTCGGCATGATCGAGGCATCGACGACGCGCAGGCCCTCCACGCCATGCACCTTCAGCTTCGGATCGACCACGGCCATCGCGTCCGTGCCCATCTTGCAGGTGCCGACCGGGTGATAGACGGTGTCGACGCGGCCCCGCAAGATGGCGCGGATGTCGTCGTCTGTTTTCACATCGGACGTGAACATATCCTTCTTCTGCAACGCGCGCAGCGCAGGCGTCTCCATCAGCCGCCGCGTGGTCTTGAAGCCCGCGACCATGGACTCGAGATCCTCCGCCTCGCCCAGAAAATTGGGATCGATCATGGGCGCGGCGAGCGGGTCGGCGCTTTTCAGCCAGACGCTGCCGCGGCTGTTCGGCCGGAGCAGGCAGACATGGCAGGAGAAGCCCGCTTCCTTGTGCTTCTTCCGGCCATGGTCGTCGAGCATCGCGATGACGAAGTGCAGCTGGATGTCGGGCACTTCGAGGTGGGCCTGCGTCTTCAGGAAGCCGCCGCATTCGGCGAAATTGGTGGTCATCAGGCCGCGTCGTTCCCGGCGGTAGCGTTGGATGGCGCGGAGCAGCGACGGCAGCCGACCGAGCGAGGCGTGCACGAAGTGCGGATAGTCGGAGGCAAAGACGAACACGAAATCCGGATGGTCCTGCAGATTGCGCCCGACACCCGGCAGATGACGCACGACGCCGACGCCGTGCTTGCCAAGCGCATCGCCATCGCCGATGCCCGACAGCATCAAGAGCTGCGGTGACTGGAAGGCGCCGCCGGCGAGGATCACTTCGCGGCGGGCGCGCAGCTGCTTCTTTTGCCTGCCCTGCACATAGTCGATGCCGACGGCGCGCCCGCCTTCGAACAGGATCTTCGTCGCCTGTGCTCCCGTCTCGACGCGCAGGTTCGCGCGGGGCTGCAGATAGGCGCGCGCCGCGCTCCAGCGCTCGCCTCTGTGCTGCGTCACCTGGTAGCTGCCGAGCCCTTCGTGGTCCGCTTCATTGAAATCCTCGCGGATGCGGAATTGCGCCTCGCGTGCGGCCTGATGGAAGATGTCGTGGACCGGATTGTCCGACCGCAGCCTGTTGACATGGAGCGGCCCGTCCTTGCCGTGATATTCGCCGTCGAAATCGGAATTGTTCTCCGACCGCTTGAAATAGGGCAGCACGTCCGCATACGACCAGCCTTGATTGCCGAGCGAAGCCCAATGGTCGTAGTCCCATTTGTGACCGCGGATATAGACCATCGCGTTGATCGCCGACGAGCCGCCGAGGCCCTTGCCGCGGGGCTGATAGCCGATGCGGCTGTTCAATCCTTTCTGCGGCACGGTCTCAAAGGCCCAGTTGGCCGCTTTGTACGGCAAGGCCAGCCCGAACGGCGTGGTGATCCGCCAATTGTCGTTGCGCCCGCCCGCGTCGAGCAGCGCCACGGATGTCCCCGCATCCTCCGACAGCCGCCCCGCCACCGCGCACCCGCCGGAGCCCGCGCCCACGACGACGAAATCGAATGTGTCAGTCACTTGTGCTTCCCTCTAGTGAGTCTTTGTATTGTTTTCGTCATTGCGAGCGCAGCGAAGCAATCCAGAATCCCTCCGCGGTGGCAGTCTGGATTTGCTTCGCTGCGCTCGCAATGACGGTGCTCGTAGCAGCTACGACATGAACCGCATCATCTTCTCCAGCCGCGCGATCTTGCCGCCATAGGGCGGATAGAGATCGGCGAGGCGATTGAATTTTGAGCGATAGAACACCGGCTTCAACTTGCTGAAGGTGCGAAAACCCCATTCGCCGTGATAGGCGCCGGTGCCGGATGCGCCGACGCCGCCCATCGGCTGGTTCACTTGCGCAAAATGGAACAGGCAGTCGTTGATGGTGACGCCGCCGGAGATGGTGCGCGACAGCACCTCGTCGCGCGCGCTGCGGTCCTTGCCGAACCAGTAGAGCGCCAGCGGCCGGTCGCGGCCGTTGACGAAGGCGATCGCCTCGTTCGCATCGCGCGTGCCGAGCACAGGAAGCACCGGCCCAAAGATTTCCTCCTGCATCACCGCCATCGCCTCGTTCGCGCCGAGGATCAGCGTCGGCGGGAATTTGCGATGCGCTTTCCAGTTGGGATCGTCAGGCCTGGCCGGTTGCAGAATCCTTGCGCCGTGTCGGGCGGCATCCGCAACGAGCTCCTCCAGCCGCGCGTAATGCCGGTCGGAAATCACGGACGTATAATCCTTGTTGGAAGGATCGGTGCCGAACATGCGCCGCATCTGCGCGCGCACTTTTTCGGCGAAGGCCTGCACCAGGTTCTCCGGCGCCAGCACATAGTCCGGTGCGATGCAGGTCTGCCCGGCATTGAGCAGCTTTCCGTAGGCGATGCGTTCGGCCGCCTCATTGAGATCGGCCGAAGCATCGATGATCGCCGGCGACTTGCCGCCGAGCTCGAGCGTGACAGGCGTCAGATTGCGCCCCGCGGCCTCCGCGACCAGCCGGCCGACCCGGGTCGAGCCGGTGAAGACGAGATGATCGAAGGGGAGGTTCGCAAACGCCTTTGCGACCTCCTCCTCAACGCCGGTGACCAGCACTTCCGTGGCATCGAACCTTTCGGCCACCGTCTCCTTCAGCAGCGCGGAGAAATGCGGCGAGAGCTCGCTCGGCTTGATGATGACGCGGTTGCCGGCGGCCATCGCGCCGATCGCCGGCGCCAGCGTGAGCTGGAGCGGATAATTCCAGGGCGCGATGATGCCGACGACGCCGAGCGGCTGCGGGATCAGCCGGTTTCGCGCGGGCAGGAATTGCAACGCGGTGGCGATGCGCTGCGGCGCCATCCAGCTCTTCAGGTGTTTTGTCGCGTGCCGGATCTCGCCATAGACCATCATCGCCTCGGCGATGGTGGTCTCGACCGCCGAGCGGTGGCCGAAATCGGCCGAGATCGCTTGCCGGAAACGTTCTTCGTTGTCGGCCACCACTGTGCGTAACCGAGCCAGCCGGTCGAGCCGCCCGGCGAGGTCGGGCGCCGCCTCGGCCCGCGACCGCGCGATCATGGCATGGAAGGCGTCTGCGAGGGCGTGACACGCCGCGCTCGCCGGGAATCGGTCCGGGGTCTGGTCCAAAGCGCGGTCCATGCCATCCTCCCAAGATAGGCGTCTGCCCCCGAGTTTTATTGCCGCAAGCTGGCCGTTTGTGGAACTTCTGGCAAGAGTGCGGGAAACCGGCCGGAAATCCGCCCGCAGGGCTGTCATAAAGTCGAAAAAAACGTTCCCGCAGCCCTTTCCAAAGCCACCCCGTGTTGATACATACGCCCCGCACCCGACGGGCTTTGCGCCGGGGTTGCCTTCCAAGGAAGTCTTTGGGACGGACCAAGCAAGCCACGCGCACCGCGTCGGCCAACCGTCCCCGGCACTCCGGCGAAGGCGTGCACAAGTTAACGCGGGGTGGAGCAGCCCGGTAGCTCGTCAGGCTCATAACCTGAAGGTCATAGGTTCAAATCCTATCCCCGCAACCAAATTCGGATTTCACCGGATCCGATGTGAAAATGGCCCGCGAAAGCGGGCCATTTTTGTTCGGGGCGATGGTCGCTGAGCTGAGTTGGACTCTGGTCGCCGGTGAATTGAGTGCACTGTCGCCACGTTGCGAGAGGGGCTGACGCATCGAAGCGTGAGAGCTCGCAATCTCCAGCCTGTAGCGGGCGAATCAAATCTGGTTCGCGCCCCCATCGACGTTAAGCTCGACGCCGTTGACAAAGCTGGCCTCGTCGGAAGCAAGGAACAGTGCGGCTTGCGCCACCTCGCGCGGCGAGCCAACACGACCGAGAGGAACGGTGCCGGAGAGATGGCCGAGGAAGCCGTCCTTGTGATCGGCGGGAACGAGGCCGGTTAGACCAGGCGTTTCGGTTGGGCCAGGGCTCACGACATTCACGCGAATTTTGCGGGCCTTGAGGTCCATCAAAAATGTGCGCGCAAAACTGCGGATGGCCGCCTTGGTCGCGCTATAGACGCTGAAGTTTTCGAGACCTTTGTAACCGGCGCCCGATGACGTCAGAATGATCGAACCACCATCTCTGAGGAGCGGTAGCGCTTTTTGGACGGTGAACAGCGTGCCCTTAACATTGATGTCGAAGATGCTGTCGTAGTGGTCTTCGGTCACAGCTGAAAGCGGGCGGAATTCCGCAATACCCGCGTTCGCGAATACGACATCGAGGTGGCCCGCTTCCCTCTGGATACGGCTGTAAAGCGCGTCGAGATCGGAAAGTCTGGAGATGTCGCAACGGACGGCGACAGCGCCGTGAGCGATCGTTTTGACCGCCGCGTCAAGTTCGGCTTGACGACGCCCGGTGATGAACACCTTTGCACCCTCTTCGGCAAATAGCTTGGCCGACGCGAGCCCGATGCCGGTGCTGCCGCCCGTGACCAGGGCGACTCTGTTTTGGAGCTTATTCATTTCACTACCTTCCATTTGTTGTCGGCCGATCGCGGCCCATCAATTGTCATCCTCATCCGAGCGTGATAATGATGATGACCAACATTGATACGGCCAACAATGATGATCATCATCATTATTGTCAAGGGCTGTCCAACTGGAATTCGTGGGAGTCCTGGCTGTGCGTTTGACCAAGGAAAAAGCTGAGCAAAATCGTGCTGTTATTCTAGAAACAGCGTCCCGGCTGTTTAGAACGCAGGGCATTCAGAACGTCTCTGTTGCCGACATCATGCAGGCGGCAGGCTTTACCCATGGCGGTTTCTACAACCACTTCGCATCAAAGGAAGAGCTTGCCGCCCAGGTCGTCGCCAGTTCTTTCCACAACGCGGCAAAACATCTCTCGGATAAAATCACTATGGGGAGTGAGAAGGGGTTGAAGACCGCAATTTCGGAGTATCTCAGCCCTACGCATCGCGACGCGTGTGCGGGCGGATGTCCGGCGTCCGCTCTCCCCGTTGACGCCGCAAGGAACGGTGAGGACGTTCAGGGGGCTTATGCGGATGGTATCGAGGCTTACATTGATATTTTTTCAGCCCAGATGAACGGCGACAAAAAACAAGCGCGCCAAGAGGCCATCGCCGTGCTCAGCGGTATGGTGGGAGCGATGGTCCTCGCTCGGGCGGTGAGGAAAAGCGAGCCGAAATTATCTGACGAGCTGCTGAGCGCTGCTCGCAAACATTTCGCGAAGTAGACGGCAATGTGCGAGCACGTAACCTGCTACGTTGCTGCTCGAAGGTGCCGCTAGGAAGATTGTCTTCGAGACCCGGGCCTGACGCCTTTCAAGCGAGCACAGGGGGGAACTTCCCCCCAACTCCGCAAGGCTGCGCGCGAGCAAGCAGCCACCGCTTCAACGAACGACGCCGATCGGGCCCATACCTTTCCCTCATTCCATCGGAGGACGACGTGTGCGCTGCGTCACGGATGTCCGCGTCGCGCCCGGCTATCACTCATCCCACGACGACAATCTGCTGCAAAACAAACAAACAGGTGGACCATGACGAAGACGGCGATGATCACGAAGATGGCGGCCGCGATGGTGTTGGCGAGCGTGGCTGCAGGTATCACGAGCAACTCGGCCCAGGCCGGCTGGGGCTCGGAAGGACAGTATGGCAATGCGCCCCAGGGCCGCCCTCAAATCGGTCCCCACTTCGGCGGCTATGGCGGCAACGGCGGTGTGCGCCCTGCCATCCTGGTTCCCGCTCCGCGGCCGATGCCGCCGCAGGTCGCGGTCTATCCGCGCCCCGCACCGCCCCCGGTGTATGTGCCGCCGCAGGTGGTCGTCAGGCCGGTGCCCGTGCCGGTCGTCGTCAACAAGCCGGTGTATGTCCCGACCGCGCCGGTGGTGAAGGAGACGGTCGTCGTCCAGCGGCCCGCGACCGTGGTTGCGAGCACGCCGGCGCCCGTCGTGGCGGCAGCCCCGGCGCCGGTCGTCAACAACAATTGCAACTGCCTCGTGAAGGAATATCCCCAGGCCGGCGTCGTGGTGTTCAGGGATATCTGCACCAAGGAGAGCGCGACCTACAGCAACCTGCCGCAGCAGACCTCGCAGGTCGTGCTGCCGCCGACCCAGTAATCCCCAAAAGGTCGCAAGCGATCACGACGAACGCGGCAACACCTGTTGCCGCGTTCAACTGACTCACCAGCACCCTTGGCCGCTTCTGCAGGCGTCCACCGTCGAGGTGAAAGTGCACTCGCCAGCCTGCAGCGCTCAGGAGCTCGTCAAGTGCACAGCCGTCGTATGCAAAAATGGCCCGCGCTACGCGGGCCATTTTTCTTTTTGACGGTTCGCGCAGCCCTAAAACGCCTTGATCGGTGTCCCAGCCGCCCCGACCAACGTCGACGGCGCTTCGCCGAACACCAGCCCATCCGGCTGAAACTTGATCGTCTTCCCGCCCTCGACGAGCTCGGCAAAATTCCTTGGCGACGCCGAGTGCACGCCATTCTCCAGGAAGTCGTCGGTCTCGTAGCAGGTATCGGGCTTGCCGCCGGAGCCCTCGGCCAGAAACTTCTCGAAATTCTGGCTCGTGATCTTCGCCTTCTTGCGCGCGGACCAGTTGGTGTAGCGGCGATAGAGCTTTGGCAGGATCACCGCGCCCTTGTCGGTCGCGAGCACATCGGTCTCGCCCGCCTTGGGTTCGCGCAAGTCGAAATTGAAGGCCCCGATGGTCTTGGCAAAGCGGATCGCATCGGGCGCGACTGTCGCCACGACGTTGGAGATATCGGCATCCGACCGGCCCTCCGGCCAGAACTGTCGACTTCGATCGTGCCTTCGAGCTCCAGCAGTCCCACGGTCATCGGCCGCTCCTGTTAACGGCGCGGCCCGCGATATAGTGCAACGCGGCCTTCGAGAGGGGCGGGGCGGCGAATGATCGGTCCGTCGTGCAACGTATGCTGTGGCGACGACGGACCATCCTCGATTGGTGCGGAAGCTTCCGCGTTGCTCCCGCTCGGAATCAGGGTCGATACGGACAGACCATCGTCAGGCGAAGCAGCGTCGGCGGCTGGTCCTCGCCGTTGTCGTATTCCCACTCCAGCCGGATTTCGTGCCGGTCGGCATAGGCGTCGCTCGCCGCGTGGGTGATGATGTTCGTCTTCATCGGGATCGGCGGCTCGGAATTAAAGCATTTCCGCACGCAGGCATCGAGCAACGCGCATCGCGTCAGCGGGATCACGCCGGGCTCGTCCTTGGACAGCGGGACCGTGTTCAACTGCGTGGTGAGGTCGACGCGAGCCCGTCCCTTCTCCTTGTGCCAGTACGCCGCGCTCCCGTCCGGCCATTTGTCCGCCGGCGTCAGGATCAGGTGGTACTGGCCGTATTCCAGGGTCGGCAAGTGGATGTCCGGCGACGCCTTGAGGATGTCCACGCTCCTCTTCATGTTCTCCAGAGGGAAATAATTGTCATTCATCAAATCTTTGAATGGCTCTTCGTTGTAAACCCTAGCGCCCATCGTCCTAATCCTCCAAAATCCGGCTGCCAGCCGGGCGTAATATTCGGCTGTCGTGCTGGTCGATCAGAAAAAACACCCACCCAGCCACCGCGTGGCGTAGAATCAAACTACCACCCAGAAGTGTATTCCGTCCATCCGGGGATCGTTCTTCAACGGCGATCTGTCGAGCGTGGTTGGCGCGCCGATTGCTTAGCAACGTCCATTGAGTAATCTTACATTTCGTTGCTAGCGGCCCATTGCTCGAACAGGGGCCGAGCCCCTTTTGAAGGCGCCGGAATGCAGTGCTTCACTTGCCAGTCGACCATCACTCTGGGTGATAGCTGGTGCGCCAAATGCGGGACGCCCGTGAGCCAACGCGTCGATCCCGACAGCGAGCGAAGGTTTGTGACGATCCTTCGCGCAGACGTGGTCGACTCTACCGGTCTTGTTGCCGACCTGGAGCCGGAGGAGGCGGTGTCCCGTCTAGAGCCGGCTTTGGCCGCCATGAGGGGGGCCGTGCGTCAGTTCGGCGGCATCGTCAGCAAGGAGCTGGGCGATGGGTTGGCCGCGGTGTTTGGGGCCCCTATCGCGGACGACAACCATGCGCCGCTGGCCTGTCATGCCGCCATTGAGCTCGTTCGGCGCGTTGGAAGCCTGGGCGATCCCGGGCTTCAAGTCCGGGTCGGCCTCCACTCCGGCCACGTCGTTGCCTATATGGTCGCCAGCGAATTCTCCAAAGTCTACGAGATCGGTGGCGCTGCCCAGCATCTGGCCGCCCGGCTTGAATCCGTTGCTGGCGCAAATCAGATATTCGTATCGGAAGCTTGTCAGAAACTTGCTGATGGGCACGTTCGCTTCGAGTCGATCGGCCGGAAATCTCTGCGTGGCTTCGGTGAGCCGCTGCCGATCTATCGGATCGTAGGCGCGAGCGACCTTTCCAGCTGGCGGGTGCGACGCGCGCGCAGCATCTCCCGGTTCGTCGATCGGACGACCGAGCGAGCGCTGTTGAGGCGCGCGGCGGCGAGTGCAGGGACCAGCCGGCAAACCGTTCTATTGTTGGGCGATGCCGGCATCGGAAAGTCGCGCCTTGCGCATGAGTTTGCCCAAGACCTCAAGGCCGAGGGGTGGCGATTGATCGACGCTGAGTGCAGCCCGAATTTAGAGGGAGCGTCGTTCAGTGCGCTCAAGCGGTTGCTGCTTTCAATTTTGGAGATGGCCGCAAAAGATCCGGGTAGTGCGGGCGATCTGCGAAGGGAATTGCCGACGATTCAACGGTGTGCCATCGATGCGGTGCTGGATCTGTCGATATCCGACCCGCGATGGGACGAACTCGAGCCTCATGCGCGCGGACGCGCCATTTCCGACGCAAGCTGCGCGATCGTCGAGAGCGTGGTACGTGGTCAACGCACCGTGCTGCTCGTTGAGGATTTGCACTGGATTGATCGAGCAAGCGATACAGTTGTGGCCGCCCTTGCGGGGCTGCAGGTGCCAAATCTGCTCGTGCTTCTCACGGCCCGTCCCACTGGCATGCCCGTTTGGATAGCGCGCTGCCACGCGGAAATTGTCGCGATGCGTCCTCTTGACGACGATTCCGGACGGACCATGCTCGCCGATATGCTCGGCCCGTCCGACAATAACGCGGATCTCAAAGACCGGATCATCTCTCATACAGCCAACGTACCCCTGTTCATCGAGGAAGTCTGCCGCAGCCTGAAGGATAGCGGGATGCTTCGCGGTCAATGGGGCGATCTTGCCCTTATACGGCCCGTTGAGGAACTTGGAATCCCTACCAGTATCCAGGGGGTGATTGCCGCGCGCCTGGACCGTGTGTCGAGGAATGAACGACTGGTCTTGCAGATTGCAGCCGCTCTGGGTCCGCGATCGAGCGAAGCCATACTGCGGAAAGTTGCGGTACTGCCGGAGGAAATCTTCGTGGATTGCCTCGCGATGCTGGATCGTGCCGAGTTGCTCGTGAGGATCGATAGCGAGTTGGAGGATGCACTCGCGTTTCGGCACGAGATGGTCCGGCAGGTGACCTATGATTCGATGGTCGAAAAGGTACGTGAGAGCATCCATGCGCGCGTTCTTTCGGCCTTGGAAGGTAGCGAAAGCGCCGCCCACGATCCCGACAAGCTCTGCTATCACGCTACCAGAGCGAAGGATTGGGACAGGGCGTTCACCTACGGCAGAGCCTCGGCCCAGAAATGTCTGGCCCGTTCTGCATTTTGCGACGCGGCCAACTATTTCGAGACCGCGATGAAATCGTTGGACATGATGCCGGCAACCCAATCAAGGGAGGCTCGTGCGGTGGATATTCGCATTGAGGCGCGCTCGGCGTTTATGGCGTCCGGCCAGATTGCCGAATGGTTCGAGCTCGGAAAGGAGGCCGAGCGGCGCGCCAATGCCATTGACGATATAGGGCGAAAGATTGCCGCCATGACTGTCAGGGCGGCTGCGCAGAACTTCTACGGCACCCCGATAGAAGCGGTGGCCATCGGCGAGCAGGTCGTCGATCTCGCGGAGAAGGGAGGCGAGGCAGGTTGGCTCAACGTTGCGCAATATGGTCTGGGACAGGCCTATTTCCTGGCGGGACGCTATCAGGAGGCCGGGCAGGCATTTGCCCATGCCTGTTCTCGTCTGATGAGCCCCAATGCCGAAGCTCCCAGGAGTACGGCCCCCAAGTATGTGCTCCTCCTGTGTTGCATGATGAAGAGCTTCACCCACATCGTCATGGGCGAGCTCGATCGCGCCGCGCAGCTCCAGCAACAGGCCGCTGCGATCGCGGAGGAGACCAATCGACCCTATGACCGCGTCGCCGCGGCCTATAGCGGCGGCTGGCTGAAGCTCGGCCAGGGCGATCCGGCGGCGGCCGCGTCCATTCTCGAAGACGGCTTCGTGCTGGCGCAGAAGCACGGCATCCGGCTGTTCGTGCCGGTGCTGGCCTGCCACCTCGGCATCGCCTATCTGGAGCAGGGGCTGTTCGACCGCGCGCGCGGCATGCTGAGCGAGGCGCGCGAGGAGGCGAAGGCGGTCGGCTATACCTCGGCGGTGCTGCGCTCATCGATCTATCTGGCGCTCGCCACCCACCGCCTCGGCGACGTCCAGGCCGCGCAGAACATGTTGCGCGAGGCGCGCAATACCGCCCGGCAGCAGGGCTTTGCCGGGCTCGAGGCCGAGGCCCTGTTCGGCGAGGCCGTGGTGACGCCGCCGACGGATGCGGCGAACAAGGCCGCGATCATCGTCGCCCTGCGCGCCGCCATCGCAATCGCCTCCGACAGCGGCGCGCGACCGCTCCAGTACAAGGCCGAGGCGATGCTGAACGAGGCGCTCGCGAAGGGCGATCAGCTGACCTGAGCTTGAGTGCGGGAGGCGCGCCGTTGGACTGGTTTCTGCCCGACGGGCCGTTTGAATTTCCTAGGGAAAGCAATAGCTTACAAATGCGGTTCTACTGTGCATGGGGTTGTTTTCGAACTTCGATGGGGAGCTCGTCTCGCCGATCGTGATGACGAAGCCCTTGCACGGCGTCCAAGGTTGGCTACCGTTGTCACTAGCCTGAAGGTCAGGTGACTTTTGATCCACATTTTTTAGCATCCGATTTTTCGGCGCCGCATTGGCGCGACGCCCACCACAAGAGGCGGGGCCATGATCACACGGGACCAGTCAGCGTTGCTCGCACCGGTCGAGCGCGATTTGCGGCTCGATCTGTTTCGCGGCATCGGGTTGTGGATGATTTTCCTCGATCACATCCCGCACGACGTCGTGGCCTGGCTCACCTTGCGCAATTACGGCTTCAGCGACGCCGCGGAGTTCTTCGTCTTCATCTCTGGCTACCTGGTCGGCTGGATCTACGGGCCGATCGTCGCCGGCGGTTGGTTTCTCGCCGCGCTGAAGCGGCTGTGGCGGCGCGCGGGCGAGATGTATGTCGCCCACATCATGCTGTTCCTCCTGTTCACCGCGCAGATCGCCCGCACCGCGCGCCGCTTCGACAATCCGATGTACGAGCACGAGTTCAACGTGTTCAATTTCCTGTCGCATCCGGACGAGCTGATCGGGCAGGCGATCGTCCTGAAGTACAAGCCGGTCAATCTCGACGTGTTGCCGCTCTACATCACGCTGGTGTTGGCCTCGCCGTTCATCGTCTGGTGCCTGGTGCGGCGTCCAAACCTGACGCTGGCGGCGTCCGTGGTGCTCTATATGCTGTCGCGCTGGTTCGACTGGAACATCGCCTCCTATCCGCCCGGCACGACCTGGTACTTCAACCCGTTCTGCTGGCAACTGATGTTCGTGTTCGCGGCCTGGTGCGGCATCGGCCAGATCGCGAAGATCGCGGCATGGGTATGGTCGAAGGCGGTGATGAGCCTGGCGGCCGCCTGGCTGGTCTTCGCGCTCATCATCGTGATGACCTGGCACATTCCCCCGCTCGAGGCCTTGATCCCGAAATGGATGATCAAGCTGATCTACCCGATCGACAAGACGGACCTCGACATGCTGCGCTTCACCCACTTCCTGGCGCTGGCGGTCTGGGTGACCCATTTCGTCTCGCGCAAATGGTGCGCGCTGCATGCGCCCTGGATGCGGCCCGTTATCCTCTGCGGCCAGCATTCACTGCCGATCTTCTGCCTTGGCGTGTTCCTGTCGTTCTCGGCGCATTGGATCCTGACCCAGTACACCAAGGGCGTCTGGGAGCAGCTCGCCGTCTCCGTCGTCGGGATCGTCATCATGATCGGCGCGGCCTGGCTGCTCGGTCGCGTCGAACGGGTGCCGAACCTGTTCGTGAAGGTGACCGAGGTCGAGGAGGCCGATACGGCATTGGACCGCGCGCCGGCAACCGTGCCCGCAAGGCCCTAAGCATGCCAGCCATCACCCGCATGGAGAGGCTCATGTCCAGACGTTTGCTCACGATCGCCGGCGCCCTCCTGCTGCTGGTTTGCACGGCATCAGCGCAGGCGCCGTCACCCGAGGCGATGGCGGCGGCGCGCGAGCTCGTCGTCACCTTGAAGATCGCCGACCAGTACCGCGCGCTGCTGCCGCAGCTGCTGCTCAAGCTCCGGCCGGTGGTCGCGCAGGACAGGCCGGAGATCGAGCGCGACTATGATGTGATGACAGCGCCGGGCGCCGAGATCTATGCCCCATATCTCGCCGCGATGACCGACCAGATCGCGGCGAGGTATGCCCAGAGTTTTACCGTCGATGAGCTGCGTCAGATCAAGTCGTTCTATGCCGGGCCGGCGGGCCGGAAGTATCTCGAGAAGTCCTCCGAGCTGGCGCAGGCCGCTGCGCAAGTCAGCCAGGACGTCGGCCAGCAGGCCGCCGACGAATTGAAGCAGCGCCTGATCGAGTCGCTCAGGCAGAAGGGGCACAAGCTCTAGGCCAGGAACGCGCGGAAACGCCGCAGCGCGATCAGGAAGAAGACGACGCCGATCAGCGTCAGCGCGGCGAGCTGCGGCCAGACCGCCTCGAGGCCCGCGCCGCGGAACAGGATGGCCTGCGCCAGCATCACGAAATGCGTGTTGGGCGCGGCCAGCATGATGTCCTGGACGAATTGCGGCATGCTCTCGCGCGGCGTCATGCTGCCCGACAGGGTCTGCAGCGGCAGAAGGGTCATGATCAGCAGCAGCCCGAATTGCGGCATCGAGCCGGCGACGGTGGCGAGGAAGATGCCCATGCTCGTGGTGGCAAACAGCTGCAGCGCCGCGCCGACGAGGAACAGCGCCACCGATCCGTCGATGGTCACCGCCAGCCATCCCTTGACCACGAACAGGATCGACAGCGCGGATGCGATCAGCACCACCGCACCCATCGACCAGATCTTGCTCACCATGATCTCCAGCGGCGTGACCGGCATCACCAGCAGGTGCTCGATCGTGCCGTGCTCGCGCTCGCGGATCAGCGCCGCGCCGGTCAGGATGATCGAGAGCATGGTGATCGAGGTGATCACGTGGTCGATGGCACCGAACCAGGATTTCTTCAGCTCCGGGTTGAACCGGGCGCGCAGCGCCAGGTCGATCGGCGCGGCCTGCGCATCGCGCGTGCGGGCCAGGAACTCGGAGATCTCCGCGCCGACGATCTGCTCGACATAGCCGCCGCCGTTGAAGGCCTGCGAGATCCGCGTCGCATCGACGTTGAGCTGGATCTCCGGCGACTTCCGCGCCAGCAGGTCGCGCTGGAAGTCCGGCGGGATGTCGAGCGCGAATGTGTCGAGGCCGGCGTCCATCCTGCGGTCCATTTCGTATTGCGAGATCAGGCGCGGCACGGAGAAATAGGGCGCGGTGAACGCCATCCCGATGCGGGTCGAGACCTGAGAATGATCCTCGTCGACGATGGCGATCGCGGCGCGGTTCAAGGTTTCCGGCAGTGCCCTGGCGCCGGCATAGACCGCCAGGGTGAAGGAATAGACGATGAGCACGAGCAGCATCGGGTCCCGGACGAGACCGCGCAGTTCCTTGATGCCGAGCTGAAGCACGTTGTCGATGCGCATGGTCAGCGGGCCTGTTTCTTCAGCAGCATGGCCCCGGATGCCACCAGCACCGGGACCATGATGGCGAGGGCCAGAAGGTCGTTGTGAAGGGTCTCGAAACCGAGGCCCTTGGAGAAGGTGCCGCGCGAGATCGTGACGAAATAGGTGGTGGGATAGAGCTGCCCGATCAGAGCGCCCAGTCCCTGGAGCGATGAGACCGGATCGATCAAGCCGGAATACTGGATGGCCGGGATCAGCGTGATCAGCACGGTGCCGAACAGGGCCGCGATCTGGCTATTCATGAAAGCGGAGATCACTAGGCCCATGCCGGTCGTGGCCGTGACATAGAGCAGCGCGGCCAACGCATAGGTCGGAAAGCTGCCGGTGAAGGGCACGCCGAACACAGTGAGGGCGAAGGCGACCAGCAGGAGGAAGTTTCCGAATGCCAGCACGACATAGGGCAGTTGCGTGCCGAGCAGGAATTCCAACCGCGTCACCGGTGTCACATAGAAATTGACGATCGAGCCGAGCTCCTTCTCACGCACCACCGCGAGCGCGGCGAGCACGGCCGGAATCATGATCAGCAATAGCGGGATAATTCCGGGCGCCATCGCGACGACGCTCCTGACGTCGGGATTGTAGCGGTAGCGCAGTTGGAGCTGGTAGGAGCCGGCGATCGCCGCCTCGCCATAGAGCTCGCGGCCCTTCTGCGCCAGCCAGGTGGCATGGATCGCCTGGGCATAGGAGCGCAACGTCTCGGCGCGGGTCGGATTGGCGCCGTCGACCCAGGCGCCGATCTCGACATGGCGGCCGTGGCTGACGTCGCGACCGAAACCGGGCGGCAGCTCGATGGCGAGACCGATCTCGCCGGCGCGCATGCGGCGATCGAGGTCGGCATAATCGGTGATCGGCGACTTCTGGGTGAAGTAGCGCGATCCCGCGATCTGAAGACTGTAGTCGCGGCTGATGGCGGTGTCGTCGCGGTCGAGCACGGCGAAAGTCAGGTTCTCGACGTCCATGCTGATGCCGTAGCCGAGCACGAACAGCAGCAGCACGCTGCCGAGGATCGCGAGCGTGGCGCGGATCGGATCGCGCTGCAGTTCGAGCGCCTCGCGGCGGGAGTAGGCGAGCATGCGCGTCGGACTGAGTGAGGCGCTCCGCCTGCGCGGGACCGCGGCGGTCCCTGCCGCAGTCGCAGGCGAGACAATCGCAGGCTGGACGGTCGATACTCCGGTGTCGGCGATCGCCTCTTCGAGGTAGGCGATGAAGGCCTGCTCCAGCGTGGCGGCGCCGCGCGCGGCCACGATCGCCGCCGGCGCGTCCGACGTCAGCACCTTGCCTGCATGCATCAGCGAAACGCGGTCGCAGCGCTCGGCTTCGTTCATGAAGTGGGTCGAGACGAAAATGGTGACATTGTCCTTGCGCGAGAGCTCGGCGAGGATCTGCCAGAAGCGGTCGCGGGCCACCGGATCGACGCCGGAGGTCGGCTCGTCGAGGATGAGGATGTCGGGGGCATGGATCATGGCGACCGCGAGCGACAGCCGCTGCCGCAGCCCGAGCGGCAGCGCCTCGGGCATGGAATCGGCGACGCCGGCGAGATCGAACCGAGCGATCATCTCGTCAATGCGCGTGGCAATGGTGTCCGCCGGCAGCTCGAAGAGCCGCGCGTGCAGGTCGAGATTTTGCGTGACTGTGAGCTCCGAATACAGCGAGAAGCCTTGCGACATGTAGCCGATGCGCCGTCGCACCGACATGTCCGCCGCGTCGATCGGCTTGCCGAACAGCCGCGCGGTGCCTTCGCTGACCGGCAACAGGCCGGTGAGCATCTTCATGGTCGTGGTCTTGCCGCAACCGTTCGAACCGAGGAACCCGAAGATCTCGCCCTTCCTGATGCGGAAGCTGACGTCGTTCACGGCGACGAAGTCGTTAAAGCGCCGGGTCAGGTGGTCTGCCTCGATCGCGATCTCGTCGTGCTCCGCGCTGCGCGGCGGAATGACGACACCGGTATGATGGCTGCGATCGGTCTCGGGCAGCAGGCGAATGAAGGCGTCGTCGAGCGTGTCGGCGCCGGTCTGCCGCTTGAGCTCGGCCGGCGTTCCCGTCGCCAGCACGCGGCCGGCGTTCATCGCGATCAGGGCGTCGAACTGCGCGGCTTCTTCCATATAGGCGGTCGAGACGATCACGCTCATGCCCGACCGGGTGTGGCGGATCGAGGTGATCAGCTCCCAGAACTGACGCCGTGAAAGCGGGTCGACGCCGGTGGTCGGCTCGTCCAGGATCAAGAGTTCGGGATCGTGGATCAGGGCGCAGCACAGGCCGACCTTCTGCTTCATGCCGCCGGAGAGATTCGCCGCCGGCCGGTCGGCAAAGGGCGCGAGCCCGGTGTCGCGCAGCAGGCCGGCGATCCGCCTCGTGCGTTCCGCCTTGTCGTGTCCGAACAGGCGGCCGAAGAAGTCGATGTTCTCGAACACCGACAGCGTTGGATACAGATTCTTGCCGAGCCCCTGCGGCATGTAAGCGATATCCGGGCAGACGTTGCGCCGGTGGCGCGCGCTCGCCATGTCGCCGCCGAGCACATGGATGCGGCCTTCCTGGATCGCGCGCGCGCCGGAGATCAGTGCGAGCAGGCTGGATTTGCCGACGCCGTCGGGGCCAATCAGTCCGACCATGCAGCCCGACGGCAAGTCGAGCGTGATGGCATCGAGCGCCCGGGTCTTGCCGTAGCTCAGGCCCACGCCGTCGAGTTGCACGACGCTGCCGGCGGCGGCCGGCGCATCGGCTGTGGCCGCCGTGCTCATCGGGTCAGCTTGATCTTGAGATTGTCGGGCCATTGTGCGGCAGGATCGAGCTGCACATAGGCCATTCCAGGCAGACCGGTCTTCACATGCTCGATGTGCTGGCGCAGCAGCTCGGGCGCGATATGGGCCTTGATCCGGAACATCAGCTTCTGGCGCTCCTCCTCGGTCTCCACAGTCTTGGGCGTGAACTGCGCGACGTCGGCGACGAAAGTGGCCTTGGCGGGAATTACATATTGCGGGATGGCGTCGAGCACGAGGCGGACCTCGGAGCCCATCGCGACGCGTCCGGCATCCGCCGTCGGCAGGAAGAACGTCATGTAGACGTCGCCGAGATCAACCATGTTGAGGACGCGGCCTCCGGCGGCGAGCACCTCTCCCGGCTGCGACACGCGATATTGCACGCGGCCTTCGCGCGGCGCCTTCAGCACGCTGTCGTTGAGATCGGCGTTGATGCTCTCGATCGCGGCCCTGACGGCGTCGACCGCAGCCCCGGCGTCGATCACCATGGCGCGGGCGGAACTGATCGCGGCCTCCGATGCCGCGACCTGCGCTTTCGAAGCGGCAAGCGCCGCTTTCGCCGTGGCGTTGGCGGAGCGGTCGTCGTCCAGTACCTGCTGCGACACCGCGCTCGTCCTGATCAACTGCTCGGAGCGATCGAGCTTGCGGCTCGTCGTATCGAGCTGGGCGAGCCGCTGGTCGACCACGGCCTCGGCGGCCGTGCGCTCAGCCTCGCGCTGGTTCACCAGGCTCTTCGCGGTATCGACATTGATCGACGCGCGCTGCAGCTGTGCTTCGGCTTGGCGGTGCTGGGCCTGCAATTGCTCGGTGTCCATGCGCGCCAGAATCTGGCCTGCGCGCACGAAGTCGCCTTCGTTGACCAGGATCTCGCGGATCCGGCCCGGCGTCTTGGTGGCGATGTCGATCTCGACCGCCTCGATGCGGCCGTTGCCGCGGGCGAAGCCCGCCGGCAGCGGATTGGAATCGCGATGAGTCCAGTAGTAATAGCCGCCGCCCGCAAGCAAAATGACGATCGCGCCGATGACGCGACCCGGAGAGAGATTCATCTGTTCATTACGCCGTGCAGCGGCGCCCGCATGTTGAGACACGAACGCCCGGCCGCTCTTTGCACGGACGGGCAGGCTCAACATTGCCGCGATTTTTGCATCGCAACTTGATACAGATCAGATCGCGGCGCGAGGCTTCGCTGCCCAATTGCGAGGCATCGCGTCGCTTTTTCTCCGTTGGCGGCCGGGACGGGCCTCACTTCACCAGCGGGCAGCCACCATCCTTGAGCGGGCGGAACGCCTGGTCGGCCGGCACTTCGGCGAGCAGCTTGTAATAGTCCCACGGGCCCTTGGACTCCTCGGGCTTCTTCACCTGGAACAGGAACATGCTGTGCACCATGCGGCCGTCCTCGCGTAAGGTCCCGTTGTCTGTGAAGGCATCCTTCACCGGCATCTCGCGCATCTTGGCCATGACTGTCTTGGTGTCCTTGGTGCCGGCGGCCTGCACGGCCTTGAGATAGTGCAGCGTCGCGCTGTAGGTCGCGGCCTGGTTCATCGTCGGCATCCGCTTGATACGCTCCTGAAAACGCTTGCCGAAGGCGCGGGTCCTGTCGTTGAGGTCCCAATAATAGGCCTCGGTGATGATCAGGCCCTGCGCGAGCTTCAGCCCCAGGCTATGCACGTCGGAGATGAACATCACGATGGCCGCGAGGTTCTGGCCGCCGGCGACGATGCCGAACTCGCCGGCCTGCTTGATGGCGTTGATGGTGTCGCCGCCGCCATTGGCGAGGCCGATGATCTTGGCCTTGGAGGCCTGCGCCTGCAGCAGGAAGGACGAGAAGTCCGCCGTGTTGAGCGGATGCTTGACGCTGCCCAGCACCTTGCCGCCGGCCGCCTTCACCACGTCGCCGGTGTCGCGTTCGATCGAATGGCCGAACACATAATCCGCGGTGAGGAAAAACCAGCTGTCACCGCCGTTCTTGACGATGGCGCTGCCGACGGTGTGGGCGTTGGAATAGGTGTCATAAGTCCAGTGCGCGGTGTAGGGCGAGCAGGACTTTCCGGTGATGTCGGAGCTCGCCGCGTCGGTGACGATCATCACCTTCTCGTACTGCTTCGACAGCTCCATCACCGCAAGCGCCGTTGCCGAGGTCGGCAGGTCGATGATCATGTCGACGCCTTCGCTCTCCCACCATTTGCGGGCGATGGTGGAGGCGACGTCGGGCTTGTTGAGCACATCGGCCGAGACCATGTCGATCGGCTTGCCGAACATCTGCCCGCCAAAATCCTCGATCGCCATCTTGGTGGCTTCGACATTCCCCTGGCCACCGATGTCGGAATAGACCGAGGAGAAATCGGAGAGCACGCCGATTTTGAGCGGGGTTTGCTGGGCGGATGATGGATGGATGAAAAACGCAGACAGCAGCCCGGCCGCCAAGGCGGCGTGCGCGATCCGAGACATGACACTTCCCCCGGTTTTTATAGTTGGTGCACCGGCCCAGATTTGCCCCGGCGAAGTGGCAATTCTTGCGTCATGACGCCGGCGCGCCGTCGATTTGACGCGGCCGGCAGCGCCGACTACGGTTTGCGAAAATTGCAAATCCCGGGGGGAATGGAAATGTCGAGCGACATCGCAGCAACCATCTCGAAAGCGCGCGAGCATTCCATCGGCGATCTCTTGCGCCGCTCGGCAGGCCGTGAGCCGAACAAGCTTGCGGTGAGCTGTGGCGACGTGAGCTGGACCTTTGCCGAGATGGATGCGATCTGCAACCGGCTCGGCCGCGGCCTGCTGGGCCTCGGGGTGAAGAAGGGCGACCGCCTTGCGGTGCTCTCGCGCAATTCGCACGCGTTTGCCGCGCTGCGTTTCGCGGTTGCGCGGATCGGCGCCGTGCTGGTGCCGATCAACTTCATGCTCAATCCGGATGAGATCCATTTCATCCTCAAGAGCTCCGGCGCAAAGCTGCTGGCGACCGGACCCGACTTCGTCGAGCCTGCGAAGGCCGCGAGCGCCAGGGATTGCGCGGTCGAGAAGATGATCTGGCTGCCGGGCGAGGATCGCGCCCCCGGGCCTGCGGGCCTCACCACCTTCGACGATCTCCTTGATGCCTACGGCTCGTTCCTGGAGGCGTCCGTCGACAGCCGCGATCTCGCGCAGATCGTCTACACCAGCGGCACGGAATCCCTGCCCAAGGGCGCGATGCTGACCCATGAAGCCGTGATGTGGCAATATGTCAGTTGCATCATCGACGGCGGCATGAGCATGGACGACAAGTTCTTGCACGCGCTGCCGCTCTATCACTGTGCGCAGCTCGATGTGTTCCTCGGCCCGCAAATCTATCTCGGTGCCTCCGGCGTGATCACGGGCAAGCCTACCGCCGACAACATCCTGGCCCTGATCCAGGCGCACAAGATCACATCCTTCTTCGCGCCGCCGACGATCTGGATTGCGATGCTGCGCTCGCCGAATTTCGACAAGACCGATCTGTCGACGCTCCAGAAGGGCTATTACGGCGCCTCCATCATGCCGGTGGAAGTCCTGCTCGAGCTCCAGCGCCGGTTGCCCAATGTCAAGTTCTGGAACTTCTACGGCCAGACCGAGATCGCGCCACTGGCGACCGTGCTGCGGCCGGAGGATCAGCTGCGCAAGGCCGGCTCGGCCGGCAAACCCGTGCTGAATGTCGAGACGCGCGTGGTCAACACCGCGATGGAGGACGTGAAGGTCGGCGAGGTCGGCGAGATCGTGCACCGCTCGCCGCATCTGCTCTCCGGCTATTACAACGATCCCGTCAAGACCGCGGCGGCGTTCACCGGCGGCTGGTTTCACTCCGGTGATCTCGCCACCGTCGATGACGAGGGTCACATCACCGTGGTCGATCGCGTCAAGGACATGATCAAGACCGGCGGCGAGAATGTCGCCAGCCGCGAGGTCGAGGAGATGGTCTACCGCATCCCCGCGGTCTCCGAGGTTGCGGTCGTCGGCCTGCCTGATCCGCGCTGGATCGAGGCGGTGACCGCGATCGTGGTGGTCAAGACCGGCGAGACGCTCGACGAGGAGGCTGTGGTGAAACACTGTGCCGGCCAGATGGCGCATTTCAAGGTGCCCAAGCGCGTCATCTTCGTCGACAGCCTGCCGAAGAACCCGAGCGGCAAGCTGCTCAAGCGCGAGCTGCGCCAGCGCTTCGTCGGCGGCGAGACGCTCGACAAGGCGGTGCAGAAGAGTTTTGGCACCTGAGCTCCTCGGCCTCTCGTCATTCCGAACGGTTCGGTTGCCAGGTGCGCCTCAGTACTTCTTCACCGCCGCCCCGAACGCCAGCCACAGCGCGATTGACGCGAGACCGAAGCCGCCGAGCAGCAGGAAGGTCGGGCCGTAGCCGATCCACTGGGCGATCCAGCCGCCGAGCGCGGGACTGAGGCTCGCGCCGACGCCTTGCACGGTGATCACCGCCCCCTGACCGAGATTGATGCGGCCGGTGCCGTCCAGCGACCGTGCGACCATGCCGGGGACGGCAACCGTCTGCAAGCCGGTGCCGATGCCGTCGAGTACCTGCATCGGAACCACGCCCCACCATCCCGTCACGAAGAACGCGAGCACGCCGCGGACCGGCAAGAACATGAAGGACACCAGGATCACCGGCCAGTAATTGCGCTTGCTCGCGGCCTTCATGGCGACCAGCGAGGTCACGACCATGACGCCCTGCGCGATGACGACAGTGGTCGCCACGAAGCTCGGTCCGTTGGCCTGTCCCTCGGCCACCGCCGCAAGGCCATAGAGCGGGACGATCGCGGCATTGCCGAGATGGAAGATGGCGAGCGCGAGCGCCAGCACCAGGAGCGGCTTGTGCTTGAGCAGGACGGTCATGGCTACCGGCGGATTCTTGCTCTCGTCCTCCTTGCTGCCGCGGGCCTGGCGATCGTCGATCGACTTGGCCGGGATCATCAGCACGCAGGCGATCGCGATGGCGCCGAAGACGGCCGCCAGCACGAACACCGCGACATAACCGAACTTGTAGCCGAGATAGCCCGAGAGCGCCGCGCCGACCATGTTGCCGGCGTGGTTGAAGGCCTGGTTCCGGCCGTTCAGCGCGTTGAAGCCTTTTTGTTTGGCGATGCCGAGCGTGATTCCGGTGACGGCCGGAACGATCGCGGCGCTCGCCAGCGATTGTGCCACTTGCGAGAACGTCACCGCCCAGAAATTCTGCGAGACCAGGATGATCGCGGAGGCCAGCACCACGCAGATGCCGGGAATGACGACCCACAGCCGCTTGTTGCGGCTGGAGTCGATGAAGCCGCCGATCGGCGTCGTCACCAGCATCCCCGCGACATTGCCGATTGTCAGCGCCGTGCCGATCAGTCCCGTCGCCCAGCCCCGCTCCTGCAGGAACACGCCGACGAACGGCCCGATGCCCGACTGCATGTCGGCCATGAAGAAATTGACGCCGTAGAGAGGCCAGATGCGGGAAGGGGAGCGCGATGTCATCGAGACGCTGAACGACTTCCGGCAGAAGGGTCTCGTTCAGGCAGGGCTGACAAGACGGGCTGACAAGACGGGCTGACATGACCGGCCAACTGGCGCGGGAGCGGACCCGAGACTAACATGCACGCATCGCGTTGGTTCCTCCAGACCGCCGATGGGGCGCCGCGATGTCACCTGGTGAGTGTCCGCTCTTCTTTTCGGATCATGGCCATGCCTCTCTGGACCTGCGAAACCTGCGGCGCCCAATTTCCGGACAGCGAAAAGCCGCCGGCATCCTGTCCGATCTGCGAGGACGAGCGGCAGTTCGTGAACTGGAAGGGGCAAACGTTTCTCGCGCGCGAAGCACTCGCGGAGCGCCACCGGCTGGTCTGGCGCGACGATCTCGGCCTCACCGGCATCGCGCTCGAGCCGAGTTTCGCGATCGGGCAGCGCGCGCTGCTGATCCCGCTGGCAGACGGCTGCATGATGTGGGACTGCATTCCCCTGGCGACACCGGAGGCGATCGCGCATGTACGTTCGCTCGGCGGGCTGAAGGCGATCGCGATTTCGCATCCACATTACTATGGCGCGCTGGCCGACTGGAGCGAGGCGTTCGGCGGTGCGCCGGTCTATCTGCATGCCGACGATCGCCAATGGGTGACGCGTCCGCATCCCTCCATCCAGCACTGGACCGGCGATCGGCAGCGCATCTCCGATGATTTGCTGCTGCTCCGCACCGGCGGCCATTTCAACGGCGCGACCATGCTGCACCATGCGCGCGGCGCGGACGGCAAGGGCGCGCTGCTCACTGGTGACATCGCCCAGGTGACGATGGACCGCCGCTTCGTCAGCTTCATGTACTCCTATCCCAATTACATGCCGCTCGGTGCTGCCGCGGTACGCAGGATCGCGGCGGCGGTCGAGCCGCTCGCCTTCGACCGCATCTATGGCGCCTGGTGGGGCCGCAACATCACTAGCGGCGCCAAGGCCGCGTTCGCGGCCTCGGTGGAGCGGTACATCGCGGCCATCAGTTGACGCGGAGGGGGCGGAATTCCCGTTGCCTACCACAAATAACTGTACTATAAGTACAGTTATTGAGCGCGGCGCAATGGGGCGTTAGCCGGTCCGGCATGATCGATGCATCGTCGTTGCGGCGGTCGCATGCTGCGGCCGCGTGGGTGGGAATTGGGTTCATGGCGACGGAGCGTGATTACGAGATCTTCGAAGCCGGCGACGTCACGCTTCAGTCCGGCGCCGTCTTTCCGGCGATGAAGCTCGCCTACAAGACCTACGGCACGCTCAGCCCCGCCAAGGATAACGTCATTCTCTATCCGACCTCCTTCAGCGCCCAGCATATCGACACCGAGTGGCTGATCGGGCCGAACGGCGTGCTCGATCCCACGCGTTACTTCATCATCATCCCGAACCTGTTCGGCAATGGCCTTTCGTCCTCCCCGTCCAATACTGCGGGCTGGTTTCCTGAAATCAGCTATCACGATGCCATCTCGGTCCAGCACTGGCTGCTCACCGAACGCTTCGGCATCTCAAAACTCGCGCTGGTCTATGGCTGGTCGATGGGCGGCATGCAGGCCAATCACTGGGCAGCGCTGCACCCCGACATGGTCGAGCGCGCCGCCGTGGTCTGCGGCAGCGCGCGCTGCGCGCCTTACAATTACGTTTTCCTCGAAAGCGTGAAGGCGGCTCTCACAGGCGATCCAGCCTTCCGTAACGGCCGCTTCGTCGAAAAGCCCGTTGCCGGCTACCGCGCCATGGGCCGCGTCTATGCCGGCTGGGCGATGTCGCACGGTTTTTATCGTGACGAACTCTGGCGCGAGGCCGGATTTACATCGTTGGAAGACTATCTGGTCCGTGCATGGGACACGGTGTTCGCCAAGCGCGATGCCAACGATCTGCTGGCACAGATCGGCATCTGGCAGCGCGGCGACATCAGCTCCTGTGTCGCATTCGGCGGCGATCTCGATCGCGCGCTCGCCGCGATCAGGGCGCATATGCTGCTGATGCCCGGCGCGACCGATCGCTATTTCGACATCCGCGACAATGAGGCCGAGCTTCCCAGGCTGGTCAATGCGCGCTCGGCCGTGCTGCATCCGATCCCCTCGCTGCACGGCCATCGCGCCGGCAATCCCATCAGCATTCCGCGCGATCAGGCCTTCCTCAAGGCCGAGATCGCGGAGCTGCTTCGCAAGTAGGACAGGTACCCGATCATGACTGACGCGACCGTTTCAGAGCCCGGCCACCGTCTGAAGCCGCTGACCCCCGCCATGCTGCGCGAATTGTCGGTCCGCTCCAATCTCCGCGGCGCGATGCAGAGCCTCGGCCATTACGGATTGATCGGGCTGCTCGGCGCGCTGATCTGGCTGGTGACGTCCCGCTATGGCGTGCTCTGGGCGTTGCCGCTGATGGTGGCGCAGGGTTATCTCGTCGCCTTCCTGTTCATGGCGGTACACGAGACTGCGCACAAGACGGCCTTCAGGAGCCGCGGCCTCAATCTCGCGGTCGGCTATCTCTCGGCTTTCATCATCGGATTGCCTTACGAATATTACTGCCTGTTCCACTGGGATCATCACCGCTACACCCAGGATCCCGACAAGGATCCCGAGCTGATCGTCGGCGTGAAGCCGAAATCCGACACGCAGCTCGCAATCGCCTATAGCGGCCTGCTCCAGGTCGCCGGCCGCCTCCGGCTGATGCTTGGCCATGCCGTTACCGGCAAGGTGGTCGTGCCCTGGATCCCCGCGAACAAGCGCGGCGTCATCGTGACCGAGGCGCGAACCTATGTGGCGCTCTACGCGCTGCTGCTCGCGCTCTCGCTGTGGTTCTCCTCCGCGCTGCTGCTCTGGGTCTGGATCGTGCCGCTGATCATCGGGCAGTTCTTCCTGCGGCCTTATCTCTATGCCGAGCACACCGGTTGCGACCATACCCGCAGCGCGTTCCAGAACACGCGCACCACCTATACCGGCGCGCTGGTCAAGTGGTTCGCGTGGAACATGCCCTACCATGTCGAGCATCACGCCTATCCCTCGATCCCGTTTCACGCGCTGCCGAAGCTGAACGAGATCGTCGACGGCGAGATCGTCTATCGCGGCCAAGGCTACATCCGGACGACGCATGAGACCTGGAGCTGGTTTCGACGGCATCTGAGCGGCGGTTCGCCAAAGGTGCCGGAGTAGAGGTTCATTCGAAGCCCGTCGTCCGTCTGCCGACTTTCGATAGCCCGCTTTACGACGCGTTCATCGCATGCGCCGATGGCGCGGATCACTCCGGTACCGTCCGGCCGCGCCGCCCGGCGCGGCGTGGAAACATCAATCGAAATCAATCGCTTGGCCGCAGATGGAACGTGGCTAACGAATCCTTGCCGATCGAGACAGTTTTAGCAGTCTTGTATTCACGACGAGGTGAGCCGTCCGCCTTAGCTCTGCGCGCATCAACGCCGCGAACGTGAGGAGAGGTTGGCAATGAGCGCGACGAGAAGCCGTCTTCTGGTGGTCGATGACGATCTGGTGCAGCGGGTTCTGATCAGCAAGATCGCAGCGAAGCTCGGCTACGACAGCCTCGTTGCTCCCTCGTTCGAGGCTGCAACCGAGCTGCTGGCGCGTGAGGCCTTCGAGATCATGGTGCTCGACCTGTCGCTCGGCGAGCGGGACGGTGTCGAGCTGATGCGCTTCGTTGCCGAACGGAACCTCCGCGCGATGTCGATCGTGATCATCAGCGGCTGCGATGATCGCATCTTGAAGGCAACGCGCCGGGTCGCGACCGGCCTGAAGCTGTCGATCGGCGGTTGTCTGACCAAGCCGCTCGATCTCAACCGGCTGCGCAGCGCGCTCGAATTGCCTGAGCGGTCGCAGCTCGCGACGGCCTCCGCCTCGCCCCTGCTTCAGATCACGCCGGACAGAATCGCGCGTGGTCTCGCTGACGGCGAGTTCTTCGTCGAATTCCAGCCGAAGATCGCGCTTCAGACCGGAAAGGTCGTCGGCGCCGAGGCGCTCGCCCGCTGGCAGACGGCTGAATTCGGCATGATCTCGCCGCTCGTCTTCATTCCGATTGCCGAACAGGCCGGTCTGATGCGCGAGGTGACCGATTGCGTCCTGTCGTCGGCCCTGTCGCAGGGCCGCAAACTGATCGAGCGCAATCCGGGCTTCACCATCGCGGTCAACATCTCGGGATCGTTGATGTCCGATCTGACCCTGCCCGAGCGGATCGAGGAGATCTTGCGCCACGAGAACGTGCCGCCCTCGGCGCTCACCGTGGAGATCACCGAGACCATTGCGATGGCCGACGTCGATCGCGCCAACGACATCCTGGTGCGACTGCGGATCAAGAAGATCGGCGCTGCCATCGATGATTTCGGCACGGGTTATTCGTCTCTGGCGGCGCTGGCGCGGCTGCCGTTCAGCGAGCTGAAGATCGATCAGTCCTTCATCAAGGGCTGTGAAAGCGACGAGGACATGATGAAGATCGTCGATGCTTCCGTCGCACTGGCGAAGGCGTTCAACATGAAAGTGGTAGCCGAGGGCGTCGAAAGCCCGGAGGCGCTCGAGATCATTCGCCGGATCGGTTGCGATGTCGCGCAAGGCTTCTTCTTTGCACCCTCGCTGCGGCGTTCGCGCGCGGAGCGATGGATTTCGCAGCGCAATTCCAGCGTGGACGAACAGGCCGCAACGGCGGCGGCCCTCGCGAGCTGAGACGACGAACCCCGGCCGCGCGGCGGCCGGGGTTGCGCCAATCAGCGGAGCCGGGCTCAGTAGATCCCGTAGGCGCAGACGTTCACGACGCGGACACGCAGGCCGTGGCGGGTCTGGACGACGCGCTCCTGGTAGCAGTTGCTGACGCCGGTGTTGACGTAGAGGCCGCCGTAACCGAAGCCCCAGCCGGGACCCCAGTGGTGGTGGAAGCCGTGAGCCGAAGCGGCGGTGGGCACGAGAGCGGCAGCGCCGAGCGAGGTGGCGGCGATCAGACCAAGAGCAAGCTTACGAAACATCGTCATTCTCCAGTGTGGCGCAAGGGCCGTTGTTGTGTCCCTGCTTCTCGGTCGGGTCGACGCGTGATTACGTTCACACGGGGTGATGAGAATCGTGTTTCAGGATTGTTTCGTGCGCCGTGGTGGGACGCGCCAATATCAGGCTTTCCGCGCCGCGACGCGATAGCGCGCGGCCATCGCCTGAATCATCTCGGCCATCTTCTCGCGGAGATCGGCGGGCTCCAGCACTTCCACCTCGGAGCCGAGCCGCAGCAATTCGGACGCGGCGTGCCATGAAGTCTTGCCGGTCGGCACTCTCGCGATCCGCCAGCCGTCGGCATCCGTGATGTCTTCGATCTCGGTGCGCGCCTTGACGTAAGGCTGGCTCAATGCGTCGAGCAGCTTGACGCCGACCGGCGACAGCCGCACGACCGCGACATTGGGATGCATCTCCGCTTCGAGGCGCAGCGTTGCATCGCGCCAATAGGTGGCGAGATCGAAATCGACGGGACGATCGAAACGGTCGTCGAGCGCGGCGCACTCGAGCACGCGCGCGACGCGATAGGTGCGCACGCTGCCGTCGACTTGGCCTGCGAGATACCAGCTGCCGCCCTTCAGCACGAGCCCGAGTGGCGCGAGGCGTCGCTGCTTCTCGGCGCGCCAGCTCTGATAGCGGATCTTGATCATTGTCCCGCGCAGGGCCGCCCCGGCAATGGTGCGCAGATGTTTGGGCTCCTCCGCCTCGCCGAACCAGCCGGGCGCGTCGAGGTGGAAGCGCTCCTGCATCCGCCCGGCATCCTCGCGCAGATTTGCCGGCAACGCGGCCATCAGCTTGTTCTGCGCGGCGATCATCGCCGCATCGAGGCCGAGCGCGGCGGCCGGGCCGGGAAGGCCCGCGAGGAACAGCGCTTCTGCCTCGCTCTGCGACAACCCGTTCAGCCGCACCCGATAGCCGTCGAGGAGGCGGTAGCCGCCCTCCGCGCCGCGGTCGGCATAGACGGGGACGCCGGAGGCCGCGAGCGCGTCGATGTCACGATAGATCGTGCGCACCGAGACCTCGCAGGCGGTAGCGAGCTCGGGAGCAGTGACCTGCCCTCGTGCCTGCAGGGTGGTGAGGATCGACATCATCCGGCTCGCGCGCATGATCCCTTAAACCATACCTGACACAGGATGTCAGGTATGGTCCGCTACAAGTTGCCATCGCCAGCCGGCCAGATGGAGAAGAGCCATGACCGACCAAAACCGCATCACGCTGTATTATTCGCCGCAGAGCCGCGCCACCGGCACGCGGGTGCTGCTGGAGGAGCTGGGGGCGCCTTACGATCTCCATGTCCTCAACATGAAGGCCGGCGAGCAGCGCAAGCCGGCCTATCTCGCCATCAATCCGCTCGGCAAGGTGCCGGCGGTCCATCACCGCGGCGAGCTCGTGACCGAGCAGGTCGCCATCACCATCTTTCTCGCCGATCTCTTCCCGCTGGCCGGCCTGACTCCCGCCCTGGACGATCCGCTCCGCGGCCCGTACCTCCGTTGGATCGCCTATTATGGCGCATCCTTCGAGCCGGCCCTGATCGACAAATTCATGCAGCGCGAGCCGGCGCCGATCACGCAGTCGCCCTATGCCGATTACGACACCATGCTCGGCGCACTGGAGACGCAGCTGTCGAAGGGGCCGTATCTGCTCGGCGAGCGCATGACGGCCGCGGACGTGTTGTGGGGCGTCGCGTTCAGCTGGACCATGATGTTCGGCATCGTGCCAAAGAAGGAGGTGTTCGTCCGCTATGCCGAGCGAATGACGGCGCGGCCGGCGTTCCAACGGATCACTGCGGCGGATGACGAGATGGCCGCGCAGCATGCCAAGGCGGTTGGGGGCTGAGCGAGCGCCTCAATGTCCGCCGTCGTCCCGGGCAAGCGTCAGCGCAGACCCGGGACCCATAGCCACAGGGAGGAGTTTTGCGGAGATTCGGAGTTACCAGCTCTGCCTCATACCAACGCGCTGTGGTTATGGGTCCCGGATCGGCGCTCCGCTTCGCTGCGTTTGTCCGGGACGACACTGAATGTGGGGCTGATCCCTCCAAACCCATCAAAACCGCGGCGGCCGCTTCTCCGCGAACGCCTTGATGCCTTCCTTGATCTCATCACCGCGCATGCTGTCGCGGTGGCGCTGGTCGGCGGCCGCTTCATCGAGCTCGCCGCGGGCGAATTCGTTGATGGCGCGCTTCATGCCGGCCATCGCGCGCGGCGCGTTGCCGGCGAGGATGGCGGCGAGCTTGTCGACCTCTTCGTCCAGGAGCTCCTCCGGCACCATGGCGGTGAGATAGCCGATCCGCAACATCTCCGGCGCGCTGATCTTCTGCGCGGTCAAGAACAGCTTTTTCGCATTGTCGAGGCCGAGCCGGGTGACGTAGCGCTTGATGCCGCTCCGGTAGTAATGCAGCCCCAGCCGCGCCGCCGGCATGAACATCTCGGCGGTGTCGACGCCGATGCGGAAGTCGCAAGCGAGCGCGAGGTCGGTCGAGCCGCCATAGACGCCACCATTGAGCCGGCAGATCGTCGGCACGCCGAGATCTTCCAGCCGGTTGACGACGACCTCGAACGCCGAGCCCGCGCTCTGCTGCTCGTTCGCGCTGACCGCGCGTTCGGCCACCGAATTCAGGTCGTAGCCCGCGGAGAAAGCGCGCCCGGTACCGGTCAGCACCAGCACGCGGATGGCGGGATCGGCTTCGACCGCGTCGAACAAGTTGACCAGCTCACCGAGATCCTCGGCCTGCAGTCGGTTGAGATGTTTGGGCCGGTTGAGGCGGATGGTGGCGCGGGCACCGTTCATTTCGAGCAGGGGGCTGGATGCCGCATCGGCTGTGTCGGACATTCTTGTCTCCTTTTATTTGTTTTCGAGCGCGCGGCGTTTTGCTTCCGCATCGATGGTCTCGGCGAGATCGGGATGCCGTGCCATCAGCACCCGGAAATCGACGAGATCGAGCACCAGCAGCCGCGACACTTTCGTGGTCGAGACATTGGCGCCGCGCATGTTGTTGCCGAGCAGCGCCATCTCGCCGAAGAAGGCGCCTTCGCCGAGCTGCACCTTCTTGCCGGGCAGATCGACCTCGACCGCCCCGGCGGCGATGAAATACATGCAGTCGCCCTGTGTGCCCTTGCGGATGATCATGGTGCGCGCCGGCAGCTCCATGGTGCGCAGCATGTGGGTGACGTCGGCGATGGCGGCTGGGCCCAGCGCCGCGAAGAACGGCACCTTGCTGACCGATTCCCAGGTCTTGAGGAAATTGTCGCGCCGTGTCTCGGCGGCAAAGCCGGTCGCCAGAATACCGGTCCAGAGGCCGAACACGCCGAGCCCGGAGATCATCACCAGCGCCGCCACCATGCGGCCGAGCGGCGTCACCGGCACGACATCGCCATAACCCGTGGTGGTCAGCGTCACGACCGCCCACCACAGCGCGGCGGGCACGCTGCCAAAGGTTTGCGGCTGCACGTCCCGCTCCAGGAAATATTCGGCGACGGACGCGAGGAAGACCACCATCAGGAAGATCACGAGCACGCTGACCAGGGGCCCCGATTCCAGCACCAGCACGCGGCGGAGCTGGCGCAGGCCCGGAATGCCCGGCACCACTTTCAGGACCCAGAGCACGCTCAGCAGCCAGGCGGTCCGGGATTCGATGCCGAGAAGCAGCGCGACCGGCACGGCCAGCGCTCCGATCGCGTCGACGATGCCGGCGGCTGAGGACATGTAGAGCGCAAGGCGGCCCGTTCGCGCCATGTGGCGCAGCCGAACGACCCATTCGAACACGAAGTAGGCGAGGCAGGCCCAGAGCAGGATATCGACCCAGCGATGCGCGGCCTCATAGGCCGGGCCAATGGTCAGCAGCACCATGCTGAGCACGCCGACGCTTACGGCGATATAGGCCGCCTTGGTCATGTTGCGGCCGGCCGTAGCGGCCACGAACTGGGCCAGAGCGGAGATCAGCGGCTGGGACATGGGGGAGGGCAGCTCGGTCGAGGGTCTCGCGGTCCCGGCTGGGACCTCGCCCCAAAGTGCCCGCCCGGGCAGGAGCCGTCAACGACGGCTGCGGCTCGCCGGTCATGCCGTCGAAGGGGAACGCGGACGCCCGGTGCAGGATCGGCCGGGTCGCTACCTGAAATGCGGGGGCTCGTCGTAGCCGCGGCGGCTGCTGAAAAACAGCAGCATCATCAGGCCGATACCAACGAGGATGGAGAACCCGGCCCCCAGAGCCAGTGCCACATAGCCCTCCGTCGGGATAGGCTCGCCTTCGACAGCAAATGCGGAATAGGCAAAGTAGCCGGCGGCGGCCAGCATCCCCACGAGGACGATAATGAGGAGTGTGCGCATGGCGCGTTCTCCGATTGTATCGGAAACCAACGGTTGCAGATGGGCAGGGTTCCTGCGTTCCGTCCGTCGATCAATCCGGAAGACAGCCGTCGGCCTGGAGGGTGCTGGCCGGGGCGGGTCAGGCGCTTTGCGCGGTCTTCACCACCACGACGTTGCTGTCCTCGGGCGGAGGGAGGGCGGCAGGAGCGGGGATCGTCTCGGCCTCGCTGCAATGGCGCTTGAGATAGTCACGGCGCATGGCGACCTCGTCACGGACGAACTCGTAGCCGAGCTTGAAGGTGTCGAGCCCGTCGGTGCTGATCGTGCCGTCCCTGAGGCCGATGACGGCGCCGCGCAAAATGCCCTCCAGCTCGTCCTGCAGACATTCGAGCTGGTCCAGCGAATGCGCGTGCTCGATGCGCTCGCCGATGTCGAGCACGGCGGTGGACAACTCGCCGGCCTTCTCCGGTGCGATCCGCGTGATCTTGGCGTAGATGGCGGCGAAGATCGAGCCGATGACGCTGAGCGCGGCGGCGCCCAGATACATCATGTCGCTGTACTTATCCATGAACGACTTGGTGTCGTCGTTGATGTAGTCGGCCGCGCCCTGGTGCGCCATCACGAAGGCGTCCTTCTCGACCGAAGCCGGCTCGATCCTGGTGGCAAAGCCGTTGTCGAGCCCGAGCGCGGGCTTGTTCTCGTAGACGATGCGCGCGAGGTCTCCGGCGGTAGTTGCCGACATCTTCGACTGCGCGACCAGCAGCCATTCGAGCCCGATCGTCTCGAGATCGTCGTCGGGAATTTCAGGCGAGGCCGACAACGTACCCGCCGTCAGCGTCTCGTCGGAAATACCCGGGAATTTGCGCGCCAGCGCCTTGGTCTCGTCGATCGCGTTCAGTGTGAAGCCGCTGCGCCTGGCGACCTGCTCATAGGCCTTGTCGCGCACCGCCTTGGAGGCGTGAACGATGGCGATCACCGCGCCGAAGCCGCTCGCCGGAGCGAACAGCTTGTCCAGCGTTGCGCCCTGCGGCGCCATCTGGATCATCTTGGCGGCATCCGGCCCGTCGGGAATGTCGAGGATGCTGCGCACGAAGGCGAGCGAGGAATCGTTGTCGGCGAGGACGGCGACCTTCTTCTTCTTGAGCTCGGCGAGCGACTTGATCTTCTTGTTGCCGGGGCCGAGCAGCAGCACCAGATCGTGCTCGAGGATCGCGAGCGCGCGTGCCTTCAGCGGCACCTTGGCGTCGGTGCGCAGCACGGCGAGATCGGCCTGCTTGCGGTCGAACTGCGCCAGCGCTTTGGCGTTGTCGGGGTTGTTGACGACCTTGATCCGGAAGCGCGAACCGTTGGTCTTGAGCAGCGTGGCGAGCTTGGCCGCGAACAGCGCCTCATCGCTGTTGGCCGCGCCGACGGCAAAGGTCAGCGTCTCCGAATTGTGCAGCCAGGTGCGACCGCCCCACACGGTGGCGAGCGACAGCAAAAGGGTCAGCACGACGTAGAGAAAGACCTGCTGCTGATTGGTCTTGATCACCTTGGGGCGCCGCGGTGGCGGCTCGATCGACGATAGCGAGGGGCCCTCAGTACTCATGGCAGCACTCTTGGCCTTATTCCTGGGTGACTGGCGGCTCGCGAATGTGATCGCGGCGAGTGCCCATGTAATTCGTAAACGTCTGAAAAAAGAACGATATTCTCTGCCGTCGATGATACCGCGACGATCACGGAATGCAAATTTCGAGCCGAAGGTAACCTTACTCGGCTCGGTCGCGTCGTTTGGTCATCCTATCACCGGTTAGCCACAGTTGGCGATTTTCCGGTTCCCCCCGGCTGCATTCCGCCGCGGGAGATGTCATAAATCGCAGGTCCCGGCGATTTGACCGGTCCAAGAACTGGTCCAAGAAGAAGTTGCGCTGAACGCTCCAATCTTTCTTGTCACGTCAATGAGGGCGTCAGCTTTGTCGTTTCCACCCTTGTCATCGGCGGTTCCGGTCGAGGCGCTCATTGGCTGGATGTTGCTGCTCACCTTCAAGCACATCATCGCCGATTTCGTTTTGCAGACTGCCTGGATGGCGCAAGGCAAGGATCAGAAGCACGGCTGGGCCCTGCCGCTTCTGGTGCACTGCCTGATCCACCTTGCGGTCGCTCTGCCGCTGATCCTGATCGTCGCGCCAAAATTCTGGTTCGTGGCGTTCATCGATTTCGTGATTCACATCACCATCGATCGCGCCAAGGGACTGGTCTCCGCCAATTTCGGTGTCGACCTGCATCATCCCTGGTTCTGGACCCTGATCGGTGTCGACCAGGCGCTGCATCATCTCACTGGGTTCGGCCTCTCCATCTTCATGGCGGCGAATTAAGGCCTCCGATTCCGTAGCCCGGATGGAGCGAAGCGTAATCCGGGATTCTTTGCCACACGGACGGTCGACCGATGCGACTGGTCCGGCCCCGGATTGCGCTTCGCTCCATCCGGGCTACGCAGCTTCACCGGAAACAAAACCTCATCCTGAGAAGCCCGCCGCAGGCTGGCATCTCGAAGGATAGCTGGGGGAAAGCTACGTGCGGCACACTGATTCGCGGATACCGCGCAAGCACCCCGGGTGACTACCGCCCAGGGTGGTTAACCTTTCGTTAGAGAATTGCGCTGCATCTTCCCGACACGAGGGAGAACTGCAATGTTTTCAAGCCGTGACGCCTTTGAAAGCGATTTCTGCCCGGTCCAGGACGAGCTCCTTGGCGAGATGTACCGCGCCAGCGAGAGTGGCCTGCCGAGGCTGGTTGAGAGTGTTTCCCCTGACGCCCGCGCCAAGCTGGCGCTGTTTTGCTATCGCCGCAGCCACCTGCATTCGCTGGCTGTCGCGATCGCAGCCAGTTGCAGCGAGCGCGACCTGATCGAGAACGGAGGCCGTGTCGGCTCCACGCTCTACGCGCTGTCGCGCGAGGGCTCGGCCAAATCGTCGCCGTCGCTGTCGGGGGGCCGCAAGCCGATCACATTGTCGACCAAGCCGCTCTCGGTGCTCGCACCGATTGACGACGAGATCGACGACGACATCAGCGAAGCCGTTCTTGCCTAGATAGACTCGATCACCGGCAGCCCGAACTTCCGCCGGGCCATCGCGCATTCGGCGTCGCCAGGCATGCAGGTGCGGCACACCTCCGGCCGCACCGCGTAGATGCCGCACGCGGTCGCCTCGCCGATCTCTCCCTGCAACGCCGAACAGCGATCGCCCTCGCAGCGCATGCCGGATTGGCGCGCGTTGACGAGCGCCTCAGGGATGGCTGCAAGCTCCTCGTCGCTCTCGATCGAGAAGCGCGGCCAGTTCTCCGAATAACCGCAGCAGGCGCCGCAGCTCTGGCAGCAGCTCGACAGGTCGATCTCTTGCATCGTCGTCACGTGTCCATTCACGTATCCTTGGGCGGACCCCAGACCAGGCTTTGCCGCCATCGCGCGCGCAGCACGTCGCGCCTCTCCGGATATCTTTCGTCGAGATAGGTCGCGTCGACGACGCGGTCGGTGCGGAAGCTGCGAAAATCGCTGCGCAGCTCGCACCAGGCCGCGAGCAGGCGCACGGCTTCGAGATAGCCGACCGAGATCGGCCAGATCATGCGCTCGCTCGGGCGGCCCTGCTCGTCGCGATAGCGCAGCATGATCTTCTTGCCCTCGTGGATCTGGGTGCGCGTGCGCGCCATGTCGAGGCGATCCGGCTCCCTGTTCCAGCTCGGTCGCGCCCGGCTTGCCGGCTCCAGCACAAAGGGGCGCAGGCGCTCGGGGACCGTGTCGGCGATCTTGGCCATCAGATCTTCGGCCGCGCGCGCTAGCGCGGAATCGGCGTGACCGGCGACCCATTGCGCGCCCAACACCGCGGCTTCGATCTCGTCGGGCGTCAGCATCAAGGGCGGCAGGTCAAAACCCTTTTCCAGGATGTAGCCCATGCCGGCTTCGCCGCGGATCGGCACGCGCTGGCCGATCAGGGTTGCGATGTCGCGATAGATGGTGCGCTTCGATGTCTCGAGCTCGGCGGCGATCGCGTCCGCCGTCAGCGGCTTCCGCGTCCGCCTCAGCACCTGGATGATCTGAAACAGCCGGTCGGCGCGTCTCATGACAATTCTCTTCTCGAACGACGGATCAGAAATCGGCGCGCGGCTGCTGACAGGATGTTGGCAGCAGCAGGGTTCTATACCGGGACAACACATCGACTGAAGAGGGTTTGTCCATGATCACTCCACTCCATCTCGGCCTGGCCGGCCCGCTATGGCGGGCGCAGCTTTGGAACGCCTTCTCGTCTGGCCGCCTCGTTCCGCTCGATTTCATGGCCATTGATCTCCGATTTGCACTCGCAAGCGTGGTGGCACGCTCGCTGACCCGGACCGCGGACGCTGTGGTCCGCCATGTCATGAGCCGGGCCTGGCGAGGGGCCCGTTTCGCAGAAGATATCACGGCTGCTGCCACCATGGTGGCAGCAGCCCGGCACTAGGTTCCATCAAACCGCAGGTTCAGGAGAGCTCGCATGATCACGCTTTACGGCTTTGGCGCCGGCTTCGGCCTGCCGGAAATCAGCCCCTTCGTCACCAAGACCGAGGTGCAGCTCAAGATGGCAGGATTGCCCTACCGGAAGGAGCGGGCGATGCCACCGGCCTCCCCCAAGGGGCAGCTGCCGTTCATCGACGACGGCGGCGAGGCGGTCGCCGATTCCACCTTCATCCGCGCCCATATCGAGCGCCGCTACGGCTTCGATTTCGATGCCGGCCTGTCCTTGCAGGAGCGGGCACAGGCCTGGGCGTTCGAGCGCATGATCGAACATCACGTCTATTGGGCGCTGATCGGCGCGCGCTGGGTCGATCCGGACAATTTCGCCAAGGGGCCGGCACATTTCTTCGATGGCGCGCCGGAGCACAATCGCGAGAAGCTGCGCGAGGACGCGCAATTCCGCGTCGCCGAGAACTATCTGCTCTCCGGTCTCGGCCGCCACGCGCCCGATGATGACGTCGATCTCGCGGTACGCTCGCTGTTCGCGCTCTCGGTGCAGCTCGGCGACAGGGCGTTTCTGATGGGCAACAAGCCCTGCGGCGTCGACGCCACCGCCTTCGGCGCGCTCGCCGGGATTCTGACGCCGTTCTTCGAGTCCGGACTGCGGCAGCGTGCGGAAGATTTTGGCAATCTCACCGCTTATGTCGACCGGATGATGGACAGCTATTATCCGGAATTCGCCTGGACTCCGCTACGGCAGGCGGCTTAATGCGCTCATCCGTTGCCAGCGTGTAGGGCACCGAGCTTCCACACGTCATGGCCGGGCTTGTCCCGGCCATCCACGCCTTGCCGCACGGTTCGAAGAACGTGGATGCCCGGGACAAGCCCGGGCATGACGATCTGAGAGTTTGGAGCAAAAGAGCCGGCCCATTGGGCCGGCTCTCCTGGTCTCAAAACTTGTCGCCGCGCCCTACTTCACCAGCGTGTACTTGCCGTTCTTCACCGTCAGCAAAATGCGTGAGCGGTCGTCGAGGCCGTAGCGGTCCTTTTCGGTGAAATTGTAGACGCCCTGGCTCGCCGCCAGCTCCTTCTCCGACAGCAGCGCCTGACGGATCGCTTCGCGGAATTCCGGCGTGCCGGGTTTTGCGGTCTTCAGCGCCGCCGGGATGACGCGCTTGAGGATCTCGAACGCATCGTAGGAATGTCCGGCGAATTGGCTGCGGCTGTTCGGGCCGTACTTGGCTTCATAGGCCGAGTTCAGCGCGAGGCCCGGCTTCTTGGTGGCGGCTTCGTCCGGCTGGTCCTCGGGGTCCATGACAGGGCCCGAGGCCATCAGCACGCCCTCAGCCGCTTTGCCGGCGATGCGGATGAAGTCCATGCTGGCGGCGCCATGGGTCTGGTAGATCAGGCCCTGATAGCCGCGCTCGCGCAGCTCGGTCTGCGGCAATGCGGCCGCGGTGCCGGAGGCGCCGACCAGGATGGCGTCGGGATTGGCGGCCACGAGCTTGAGCACCTGTCCGGTCACCGACGTATCGGGACGGGCGAAGCGCTCCTCGTCGACGATGGTCATGCCCATCGGCACGGCCTGAGCTTTCAGGTCGTTGAACCAGAGGTCGCCATAGGAGTCGGAATAGCCGATATAGCCGAGGGTCTTGATCCCCTTCGACTTCATGTGATCGTACAGCACCTTGCCGACGATCGGGATCGGCTGTGGCATCGCCACCGACCACTTCATGCGCTCCGGCGTGATCGGGAAGGGTGCGAGGCCGAAATGCGGAATGCCGGCTTCGTTGGCGACGTTGGAGACCGCAATGGTCGGCGGCGTCAGCGCCGAGCCCATGATGATGTCGGCCTTCGACTCCGTCACGAAGCGGCGGGCGTTGGTGGTCGCCGTGGTGGGATCGCCGCCGTCGTCGAGCACAATCACCTTCAACGGCACGCCGCCGATCTCCTTCGGCACGAACTCCAGCGCGTTGCGCTCGGGGATGCCGAGGGCGGCACCCGGGCCGGTCGTGGTGGTGGTGATGCCGATGGTGATTTCGGCGGTCTGGGCCAGCGCGGGCAGGGCCGGCAGCGCCAGCACGGCCGTGGTGATGGCGGCGGTCAAATAAAAGCGTTTCATATGTTCCTCCCTTGACGTGTTTCTTTGAAAGCAGAAATCGGGGGGTAATTCAGCCCCCTCTTTTGGTGATGCGGCGATTAGCTTCCCGTGAATTTGGCGACCATCTCCGGCGGGAACGGTGCCGATTTCAGCCTGTCGGGGTTGTTGGGATCGCGGCCGACCAGAACGCGGGTCTCGAAACCTTCGATCGCCAAGGCCTCGCCCTTGTAGACGTTGTGCTTCACCTCGAAGCTCGAGCGCTTGATGCTCTCGATCCTGGTCTCGATGGTGATCCAGTCGCCATAGGTCGAGGGGATGTAGAATTTTGACCGCGTGTCGACCATGGGGATACCCACCAGGCCATATTTGCGGACCAGGTCCTGCTTGGAGAAGCCGGCGACCTCGAACAGCGTCGAGGTCGAATCGTCGAACATCGCGAAATAGCGCGGGTAGTAGACGATGTTGGCGGGGTCGCAGTCGCCCCACTGGATCTGGACCTCGCGCCGGTTCACGAACATGCGATTTCGAGCCTCCGGTGCCGCTTCCCACCTCTCCCGGAGGGAGAGGTCGAATTGCGCAGCAATTCGGGTGAGGGAGTACAGTCCCTCGATAAACCAGAACCCCTCACCCGGCGCTTCGCGCCGACCTCTCCCAACGGGAGAGGTAAGCTCGAGATCGCTGCTGTCATATCGAGCATCAACCTACTTCGGGGCCATGCGCAGCGAGCCGTCGAGGCGCACCACTTCGCCGTTCAGGTAGGAATTCTCGACCATGTGCAGCGCGAGCGCGGCGAACTCGTCGGCATTGCCGAGCCGGCGCGGGAAGGGGATGGCGGCGGCGAGCGAGTCCTGGGCTTCCTGCGGCAGATTGGCGAGCAGCGGCGTCAGGAACAGGCCGGGCGCGATCGTCAGCACACGGACGCCGAACTGCGCCAGCTCGCGCGCGATCGGCAGGGTCATGCCGACGATGCCGCCCTTCGAGGCCGAATAGGCGGACTGCCCGATCTGGCCGTCATAGGCGGCCACGGAGGCGGTGTTGATGATGACGCCGCGCTCGCCGGTCGCCTGCGGCTCGAGCTTGGACATCTCGGTTGCGGCAAGCCGCAGCATGTTGAAGGTGCCGATGAGGTTGACCCTGATCACCTTGTCGAAATCGGCGAGCGCCATCGGGCCGTCGCGGCCGACCACGCGTTTTGCAACGCCAATGCCGGCGCAATTGACCAGCACGCGCGGCGCGCCAATGGCCTTGGTCGCCTGCGCGATCGCGGCTTCAGCCGAGGCGGCGTCGGAGACGTCGCAGGTCACGGCAACGCCCTTGATCTCGGCGGCAACGCTCTCCGCCAGCTTGGCATTGAGGTCGAACACGGCGACTTTGGCGCCCTGCGCCGCCAGTTTTCGCGCGGTCGCCGCGCCAAGTCCCGATGCGCCGCCGGTGACGATGGCTGCCTGATCCTTCAACAACATGGCGTTCTCCTTTGGCGATGACTTCTTAGCCGACCGATATCACACGGTCCGACGGATTGGCAGCGTAGAGCTCGTCGATCAATTCGGCGCGATGCTCCAGCACCGCGCGCTGGTTGACCGAGCCCTTGTCGGTGACCTCGCCCTTGTCGATCGACAGCGGCGCATCCAGCAGGATCGCGCGCGTGATCCGCGTCGAGGATCCCGTGGCCTGGCCGAGGAAGCGGGTCAGGCGCTCGCGAAACGCTTCGCGCACCAGCCGGTCGCGCGCGGTGACGGTGAGATTGTCGGCCGGGAGCGTCGGGTTGATCAGGCGGCAGCCGTCGAGATCGAGCAGCACCAGCGCTGAAATCTCGTCGCGGTTGATGCCGGCGATGACCACGTCGCGCACCAGCGGCGCGCAGGCCGCGACGAACCGCGCGCGCAGCGGGCCGACGCTGACCCAGGTGCCGCTGCCGAGCTTGAAATCCTCGCTGACGCGGCCGTCGAAATCGAAGCCGGCGTTGAGATCGTCGGGGTCGGAGGGCTTGAGCGCGTCTCCCATGATGTAGAATCCTTCTTCGTCGAAGGATTTTGCAGTGATCTCCGGCTGACGCCAGTAGCCGGGCATCACGTTCGGCCCCTTGGCGCGCACCTCCAGCTTGCCGTTGTTCGGCACCAGCTTGGCCTCGTTGCCCGACACGGGCAGGCCGACATGGCCGGAGCGGCTGGTGCGCGGATTGACCGACATGAAGAACGGCGCGGTCTCGGTGGCGCCAAGCCCGGTCAGCATCGGCACGCGATAGCCCTTCTCCTTCACCGCGAGCTCGTCGAGGCTGTCCCAGATGAACGGCGAGAGCGCCGCGCCCGAGAAGAACATCGCATGCAGCCGGTCGAAGAATTTTGCGCGCAGGCCCTGGTCGTCGCGCAAGTACGGCAGTAGCGATTCATAGCCCTTCGGCACGTTGAAATAGACCGTCGGCGAGATCTCCTGGAGATTGCGCACGGTCTCCTCGATGCCGCCGGGCACCGGCTTGCCGGCGTCCAGATACATCGAGCCGCCATTGTAGAGCGTCAGCCCGATATTGTGGTTGCCGCCAAAAGTGTGATTCCACGGCAGCCAGTCGATGATGACGGGCGGCTCGTCCTTGAGGAAGGCGAGCGTCTCGCGCAGCATCACTTGGTTGGCGCAGATCATGCGCTGGGTGTTGATCACGGCCTTGGGATTGCCGGTCGAGCCCGATGTCAGCAGGAATTTCGCGATGGTGTCGGGGCCGATCCTGTCGTGCACCGCATCGAGATCGTCGCGGATCGGCGTCGCCATGAGATCGGCGAGCAAGGTGACGTCGCGGCCCGGCACATGGCCATAGGACGCGGCGATCTCGGTGCCGAGCGAGACGTTTGCGGCCAGCGCATCGGCGAACTTGTCGGCGTCCTCGGCGAAGACGAGGCCCGGCGTCAGCAGCTTCATCAGGTATGAGAGCTTGCCGTAATCCTTCGACACCAGCGAATAGGCCGGTGACACCGGGCAGAACGGCACGCCCGCATAGAATGCGCCGAACGCCAGCAGCGCATGGTCGATCGAATTGCCGGAGAGGATGACGACGGGCCGATCCGCCGACAGGCCGCGCTGGATCAGCGCGGAGGCAATGTGCCGGCTCGCGGTGAGCAGCTCGGCATAGGTGATCTTGCGCCAGCCGCGGCCGCCCTCACGCTCCGCCATGAAGATGCGGTCCGGCGTCGTCGTCGCCCAATGATGCAGGCGAACGGTGATGCGGGCGGGATAATCGCCGAGCGGCTGCTTCGGCCGCAGGTAGATGGTGCCGTCGTCGCGGCGCTCGATGTCGACGACGGGATCGCCGAACGAAATGGGCCGCAGCGGGGAAGTGCTCGCGCCGCGCTCCATGCTGGAAGAGGACGGCTGCGCGCTCATGACTTCGGCTTTACCTTCGCGGTCTTGTGCTCGAGGAATTCGCGGATCCTGCGCTTGGCCTCTTTGTCGCTCTGCGCCACAGTCGCCATCAGCGATTCCATCAAAAGGCCGGTCTGCGGATTGGCCTCCGCGATCATCGGCAGCGCCTGCAGCACGGCGAAATTGGTCAGCGGCGCGTTGGAGGCGATCTTGGTGGCAAGCTCCAGCGCCTTGCCTAGCCCGTTGCCGGCCTCCGTCAGATATTGCGCAAAGCCGTAGGAGGCGCCTTCGGTGGCGCTGTAGACGCGCCCCGTCAGCATCATGTCCATCATCCGGGCGACGCCGATCAGCCGCGGCAGCCGCACCGAGCCGCCGCCGCCGACGAAGATGCCGCGCTGCCCCTCCGGCAGCGCGAAATAGGTCGAGGGTTCGGCGACGCGGATATGCGCCGCACAGGCAAGCTCCAGCCCGCCGCCGATCACCGCACCCCGGAGCGCCGCGATCACGGGGACGCGGCTGTACTGGATGCGGTCGAACACCCGGTGCCACATCTGGGAATGCAAGAGGCCGCCGGTGGCGTCATGGTCCGTGAGCTCGGACAGATCGAGGCCAGAGGAGAAATGATCGCCGATGCCGTGAATGACCACCGCGCCGACGTCCTCGGGCAGTGACGCAAAACATTCGCCGATTTCCAGGATAATGCCGTCATTGAGCGCATTGCGCTTGGCCGGCCGGTTCAGACCCACGGTCAGAACCCGGTCCGCCCGCTCGATCCTCAAAAGCCCGGAGGCCCCCGCCTCAGCGGTCTCGGCGTTTCCCTGTGTCATTTGCGTCCTTATCAGAATAGTTATGTTGTATAACGAATTTGGGCGGAGTCAAGGAGGTGGTGGAGCAGGACGGTTAAATGGATTGTGGAGCGCAACTGTTGCAGCATATCTCGTCATTGCGAGCGGAGCGAAGCAATCCAGGATTTTCCCGCGGAGGGACTCTGGATTGCTTCGCTGCGCTCGCAATGACCTGGGATGGATCGGTCTTACACCACCTGGTGCACGTCGATCACCACGCGGTCCGCATGCCGCGCGGCCGAGCCGACGAAGATGTGCTCCATCAGCCAGCGATAGTTTTCGTGCCCGGTCTCGAACTTCGGTACCGTGCGGAAATAGATCAGTTTTGGATCGACCGGCTCGCCGCGCTTGAGCTTCTGCAACAGTTCGACCGGGCCGAAGCGCATGCCCTTGTTCTCGACATAGACGGTCGCACCATCGTCGGTCTCGAAGGCGTATTTGGCCTCGAGATCGATCAGCTCGTTGGGACGGATGGTCTGGAAGTCGGCGCCGAACGGCAGCACCTTGCCTGATATCGCACCCTTCACCTCGCCGCCAATGATCGGGATGATGCGACGGACGCCGATCCCGGTCTCGCCGACGGTGACAACATCGCCAATGCGGGCGGTGATGGTGAAGACGTATTTGGTCTCTAACGTCGGTATGGTCATCGCGTCACCTCATCAATGCGCCATCATCCTTGTCGGCAGCCAGGTCGCCAGCAACGGGAAGGCGATCAAAATCACCAGCCGCACCAGGTCCGTTGCCACGAACGGAATCACGCCCTTGAAGATGGTGGAGAACGAGACGTCCTTCACCACGCTCTTGATGACGAAGACATTCATTCCAACCGGCGGATGGATCAGGCCGAGTTCGACCGTCATCACGATGATCACGCCGAACCAGATCGGGTCGAAGCCGAGATGCGTGATCACGGGGAAGATGATCGGCACGGTCAAAATGATCATCGCCATCGCGTCCATCAGGCAGCCCAGCACGAGATACATCACCATGATCAGTGCCAGCACGCCGTAGGGGCCGAGGCCAAGGCCGGTGAGGAACTCGGTCACCTTCTGCGGCGTCTGCGTCACGGTGAGGAAATAGCCGAAAATCAATGCGCCGATCAGCACGGTGAACACGGCGGCGGCGGTGCGGGTCGCCTGCAGCAGCGAAGCCAGAATCTTCTCGCGGTCGAGGCGCCGCGTGACCACGCCGATGATGAACGCGCCGGCGGCGCCGACGCCGCCGGCCTCGGTCGGCGTGAAGCGCGGCAGGAAGGGCAGGCCGTAGAGGCCGCCGATCACGAACACGAAAAGCAGCACCGGCGCCCAGATCTCCTTGAGACCCGCAAAGCGCTCGCGCCACGGCATCACCTTGCCCTTGGGCAGGAAGTCGGGCCGGAAATAGCCGATCAGGAAGATGGTGATCATGTACATGGTCATCGCCAGCAGGCCCGGGATGATGCCGGCGATGAACAGCTTGCCGATGTCCTGCTCAGTGATGATGCCGTAAACCGCGAGCACGGTGGAGGGCGGCAGCATCGCACCCAAGGTGCCGCCCGCCGCGATCACGCCGGTGGCGAAGGACTGCGGATAGCCGAACCGGCGCATCTCGGGATAGGCGACGGCTGAGAAGGTCGCGGCGGTCGCGACCGAGGAGCCGCAAATCGCGGCAAAGCCGCCGCAGGCGCCGACGGTCGCAATGCCGAGCCCGCCGCGCAAATGGCCGACGAAGCCGTTGGCGGCGCGGAATAGCTCGCGGCTCATGCCGGAATTGGACACGAACGAGCCCATCAGCAGGAACATCGGGATGACGCCGAACGTGTAGTCGGTGACTGTGCGCATCGAGGTTTGGCCGACCAGCTTCAGCGCCGCTGTTCCGTTGACGAGATAGGCGAAGCCCGACACGCCGACGAGGCCCATTGCCATGCCGACGGGGACGCGCAGCAGCATCAGGACAAACAGGGAGACGAAGCCGATTAAGGCGACGGCATCGGTGCTCATGGTTACTCCGTCGCCTTCAACTTGGGATCGTGCATGTCTTCGGGATGGAAGATCAGGCGGTAGGTGCGGATCGCGATCAGCAGCACGGCCGAGGCGTCACCGACCCAGGCGACCGCGAAGAACGGCCAGGTCGGCATGTGCATGTCGAAGGTCTGGACGTTGTCGTTGTAGGTGCCGCGCACCTTGTCGAACAGCGTCCAGGTCTGCACGGTCACAACGAACAGCAGCACCAGGGTCGCGAACACGTCGATCCAGCGCTGGTAGCGCGGCCCGACATTGCCCCAGACGAGATCGACCGTGATGTGGGTACCGCGGTAGGAGGTCGCCGCGATGCCCCAGAAGATCAGGATGCCGAGCAGCATGCGGCCGATGTCGAACGAGTCGGGGATCGAGTAGTTCAGCGTGTTGCGCAGCAGCACCGACAGGAAGATGTCGAGCGCGACGATGCCGACGAAGCCGGCCGCGATCCATTCGATCGTGTCGATGATGCGGTCCATCCAGGAGCGCTTCATGGGGTGGTCCTTAATGATGTCATCTTCGTTCTCGATCCGGCGTGCTCTTCGCCTCTCCCCGCATGCGGGGAGAGGCCGACACGCGAAGCGTGGCGGGTGAGGGGGACTCTCCGCGAGTCCGACTGTCACCGCCCTCGCGGAGACTCCCCCTCACCCCAACCCTCTCAGCGCGAGCGAAGCTCGTCGCGCCCCCGCAGGCGGGGAGAGGGAGAATAAGCACCGCGCGCTCCGGACAGCGCGCTGGGCAGGACAACGGCGGCGAGATGCCCCTCGCCGCCGCCTTTCGCGCGACAGAAGGCTACTCCGCCAGCGCGTTGTACTTCTTCAGCGAGGCCTTCAAATCCGCCAGCGCCGCGTCCGGATCGGCGCCGGCCTTCTTCGCGCCGTCGCCCCAGGTCTTGACCAGCGGCTCGGATGCCTTCTTCCAGGCGGCGGTCTGCTCGCCCGTCAGCTTGTAGACGTCGTGATCGGTCTCCGCCTTCACCTTGTCGACGCCCGCGTCCTCGAACTTGCCCCAGTGCTCGCCGACCACGCCCGCCATCTCGACCGAGCAGTTCTTGTCGATCGCAGCCTTCTGCTTGTCGGACATCGCGTTGTACTTGTCCTTGTTGATCACGAACACGAAGGTCGTTGTGTAGAGCGGCGCCTCCATGTCGTACTTGGTCACCTTGTCGATGCCGAACAGCACCAGGGAGCCCCAGGGGAAGGTGACGCCGTCGGCGACGCCGCGCTCGATGATGTCGCGCACTTCGGGCGCGGAGGACTGCACGTTGGTGCCACCCAGCGCGGTGACGAAGTTCGCCATGGTGGCGTGTGCGGGGCGGATCTTCAGCCCCTTCACGTCCTCCGGCATCACGATCTTCTTGGTCCTGGAATGGAAAGAGGAGGGCGAGTGGACAAAGGCAAGGCAGTATTTGACGTCCTTCATCTCCTTCTCGGCATACTTCCGGTACCAGGCGTCCAGCCCCATCGAGCCGCCCTTGGCGTCGGAGATCAAAAACGGCAATTCGCCGGCGCCGATCACCGGGAAGCGGCCGGGCTGGTAGCCGGGATTGACGTAGGTGACGTCGGCGATGCCGTCGCGCGCCATGTCGTAATGGTCGAAGGCCTTGCCGAGCTGCTGGGCGGGAAACACCTTGCCGGTGATGGTGCCGCCGGAATCCTTGTTCACCGCGGCCACCCAGTCTTCCAGCGACTTCTGCAGCGGATGCGACGCCGGCACCCAGTGCGAGACCTTCAGGTCGACGGTCTTGTCCTGCGCCAGCGCAGGCGTCACGCTTGCTGCGAGCAGCAAAGCCAGACAGGCCTTTCTCATCACGCGTCTCTCCCTCTTTGTGACTGCGGGCTTCGATGGCCCGGTCGCATTAATTAACATGTTATCTAATTGGCCGGCGCATTCAAGCCGGAACTGGCGTGACATCTAAGTCAGCCATGTCGCATGGATTTGTCGCTGCTGGTGCGACGCCAACTCCCCCTTTTGCCCAACCGTTATATGATATAATTAACTTGCGTGGACCCTCGCGACAAGCGAGCCGCGACGAAAGCCTACAGGATCGGGAGGAGCAAGTATTGCGGACAAAAGTCGCAATCATCGGGGCGGGACCGGCTGGATTGTTGCTTGGGCAACTTCTGCACCGATACGGCATCGACAATGTCATTCTGGAGCGGCAGAGCCCGGATTACGTGCTCGGACGCATCCGTGCGGGCTTGCTCGAGGAAGGAACCGTCGCGCTGCTCGACCAGGTCGGCGCCGGCGCACGGGCGCATGCCGAAGGCCTCGTGCATGAGGGTATCGAGCTCGCCTTCGCCGGCCGCCGCCACCGCATCGACATGAAGGCCGCGACCGGCAAGACGGTGATGATCTACGGCCAGACCGAGGTCACGCTCGACCTGATGAATGCGCGGAAAGCCGCCGGCCTCACCACCGTCTACGAGGCCAGGGACGTGCAGCCGCACGATTTCGACGGTGCTCACCCGCGCGTCACCTACGCCAAGGACGGCGTCACCCACTCGCTCGATTGCGATTTCATCGCCGGCTGCGACGGCTTTCACGGCGTCAGCCGCGCCAGCGTGCCGGCGTCGGCGATCGAGCAGTTCGAGCGGGTCTATCCGTTCGGCTGGCTCGGCATCCTCTCGGAGACGCCGCCGGTCAGCCATGAGCTGATCTATTCCAACCACGCGCGTGGCTTTGCGCTCTGCACCATGCGCTCGATGAAGCGCAGCCGGCATTACGTGCAGTGCTCGCTGGACGACCATGTCGATCAGTGGCCGGACGACCGCTTCTGGGACGAATTGAAAAGCCGGCTCGACCAGGAGGCGGCCGACAGCCTGATCACCGGCCCGTCGATCGAGAAGAGCATCGCGCCACTGCGCAGCTTCGTCGCCGAGCCGATGCGTTTTGGCAAGTTGTTCCTGTGCGGCGATGCCGCCCACATCGTGCCGCCGACCGGCGCCAAGGGCCTGAATCTCGCGGCCAGCGATGCGCATTATTTGTCGAGCGCGCTACGCGAATTCTACGACGAGAAATCCAGCGCCGGTATCGACGCGTACTCCGCCAAGGCGCTGGCGCGGGTCTGGAAGGCCGTGCGCTTCTCCTGGTGGATGACCTCGATGCTGCACAAATTCCCCGACAACGGCAGCATCGGCGCGCGGATCCAGATCGCCGAGCTCGACTACGTCACGCAGTCGCAGGCCGCGATGACGTCGCTGTCGGAGAACTACGTGGGGCTGCCGTTTTAGGGCAGCGACTTTGCCACATATTCGTCATTGCGAGGAGCCCTCGCGACGAAGCGATCCAGGCTGTTCCCGCTGAGGGATTCTGGATTGCTTCGCTGCGCTCGCAATGACGGCGCCGCCCGTTTCAAACACCCGCGCAAATCCCGTTTAAAACTTTGTAGGCGGTGAAACCGTCATCGACATCGCGTTGAATGCCGCCAGCGCAGCAACGCGAGACAGCCATGACCTCCACCGACATCCCCGCCGGCTTCGAGCCGCTCTTCCGCAAAAGCCCGCTCACCGAACCCTGGGAGCCGCTTTACTCCAAGAACACCGACAAGGCGGTCATCATCGGCTTGCGGCTGGCGAGACCGCACACCAATGGCCGCGGCCTGATTCATGGCGGCCTCATTACCGCGCTCGCCGACAACGCCATGGGCTATAGCTGCGCGCTGCTGACGAACTGGACCATTTCGTTCGTGACGGTTTCACTCTCGATCGATTTCGTCGGCTCGGCCGAGATCGGCCAGTGGTGCGCGATCGAGAGTGACGTGATCAAGACCGGCAAGACGATCTGCTTCGCGCAGTGCCTGATCAAGGCCGACGACGTCGTGATCGCAAGAGCGAGCGGCACGTTCCGGGTGGTGCCGAAGAACGGCTGATGCTCTCGTGTCCCGGACGCGGTGCGGCGCGAAGTGCCGCTCCGCAGAGCCGGGACCCAGCCGGCGTGGGCCCCGGCTCTGCAGCGCATCACTATGTGCTGCGCTGCGTCCGGGGCACGAGACCTACCCAAACCGCCAATCCGCCGTCTCCACCACGAGATCGACGAACGCCCGCACTTTCGCGGAGAGCAGGCGCGAGGTCGGATAGACGATGTGGATCGGCAGCGCCGGCTGCTCGTATGCCGCCAGCACGATTTTCAGCCGTCCGCGCTTCAGGCCTTCGGCGGCCTGATAGGCCAACACACGCGTGATGCCGCCGCCGCTCTCGGCATATTGCAGGGCGGCGTCGGCGCTGTTGCTGGTGAAGCGTGGCGTCGGCGTGATCTCGATCTCCTGGCCTTCACGCAGGAAGCGCCACGCGATCGAAGGCCCGAACGCGATGGTCTGGTGCTCGCGCAGCGCTTCCGGCGTCTTGGGCTCGCCGTGGCGTTTGAGATAGCCCGGGGTTGCTACCGTGATCCGGCGCATCTCGCCGACCTGGCGCGCGACGAGAGAGGAGTCCGCGAGGTGGCCGATGCGCACCGCGGCGTCGACGGCGTCGTCCACCAGATTGACGAGGTTGTCCGAGAGCCTGAGCTCGGCGGCGACCTCGGGATAGCGCTTGAGATAAGCGGTCATGACCGGGGCGACATGCAGCCGTCCGAAGCCGACCGGCGCCGACACAACCAGCCGTCCGCTCGGCCGGTTGCGCTCCTCTCGTGCCGAGCCGTCGGCCTCCTCGACATCGGCGATGATGCGCCGGGCGCGTTCCAGATAGCGCGTGCCGACGTCGGTCAGCCGCACCTGCCTCGTGGTCCGTTGCAGCAGCCGGGCACCGAGATGCTCCTCCAGCGCCGCGATCAGCCGCGTCACCGCCGAGGGCGAAAGCCGCAATTTTCGCGCCGCCGGCGCAAAGCCGCGCAGATCGGCGACGGTGACGAAGACGTGCATGGCTTCGAGGCGGTCCATTCTATTATTGCATATACTGCAATGATGAAGTGTCAAGAAGGCCGATTGTTTTAGACGTAGGAAGGTCCATGTTGAACAGCGAGAGACGCAGCAATGCGCCGGAATTCCAGGAGATATTCCGATGACGGCAACCCATACCTATGCCAGCGATGTGGCCTTCTCGCCGGCGGTGAAGTCGATCCAGGCCCGAAAGGGATCGCGCGAAGGCTATGCTCATGCCGAGCAGCGGGGATGGCGCACCGAGGTCGACGAGAACCTAGCCGCGTTCCTGGCTGACGCCAACAGCTTCTATTTTGCGACGGCCTCGGCCGACGGCCAGCCCTACATCCAGCACCGCGGCGGCCCGAAGGGTTTTTTGAAGGTGCTGGACAAGCAGACGCTGGCCTTCACCGACTATTCCGGCAATCGCCAGTACATCACGCAAGGCAATTTGTCTGAGAATCCCAAGGCCTACATCTTCGTGATGGACTATGCCCATCGTCGCCGGGTGAAGATCTGGGGCGAGGCACGTGTGGTCGAGGACGACGAGGCGCTGACGACATCGCTGATGCCGAGAGGTTACCGCGCGAGGCCGGAGCAGGTGATCCTGTTCAACATCGCCGCATGGGACACCAACTGCCCGCAACACATTCCGCAGAAGTTCGACGCGAGCGATGTGGCGGCGGCGCTGGCGGCGAGGGATACGAGGATTGCTGAGCTGGAGGCTGAGCTCGCGGCGTTGAAGGGAAAGAAGGCTGCGGATTAATTTCGATCCGCGCAATCGGTCGACCCTCTCCACTTGTGGGAGAGGGTGGATTCGATGCGAAGCATCGAATCCGGGTGAGGGGTTCTCTCCTCACGAATACTGTCGTAAGTGGAAAGAACCCCTCATCCGGCGCTTCGCGCCACCTTCTCCCACAAGGGGAGAAGGAAAGGAGATGCCGTCGTGGCGTCTGCAGTCGCGGAATCAGATCACACTCGCGCCTTCATGCTGAAATCCGAGATAGCTCGCCGCGACCCGCTCATTCGCCGCGATCTCGCTCGCCTTGCCGCTCAGCACGAACTCGCCGAGCTCCATCACATAGGCCTGGTCGGCGATCTTCAGCGCGGCCTGCGCGTTCTGCTCGACCAGCAGCACCGAGACGCCGCTGGCGCGCAGCTCGGTGACGATGCGGAAGATGTCGGCGACGATGATCGGGGCGAGGCCGAGGCTCGGCTCGTCCAGCATCAGCAGCTTCGGCTTGCCCATCAGCGCGCGTCCCATCGCGAGCATCTGCTGCTCGCCGCCGGAGAGCGTGCCGGCGAGCTGCTTGCGGCGCTCCTTCAGCCGCGGAAAAAGCGCGTAGATCTTCTCCATCGAGGCCTTGGCTCTGCTGCGCTCGATGCGGAATGCGCCGAGCTCGAGATTGTCCTCGACATTCATGGTCACGAACAATTCGCGGTGCTCCGGCACGAGACCGAGCCCCATCGCGACGCGGTCCTCGATATCGAGCCGGGCGAGATCCTGGCCGGCGAAGGCGACGCGGCCCTTCAGGGGCAAAATGCCCATGATGGCTGACAAGAGCGTGGTCTTGCCGGCGCCGTTGGCGCCGACGATGGTGACAATCTGGTCGGCGCCGACCTCGAGCGAGACCGAGCGCACCGCTTCCACCTTGCCATAGGCGACATGGGCGTCGGTGACGGACAACAGCGTGTTCATGCCGCCACTCCGAGATAGGCCTTGATCACTTCGGGATTGGTCTTGATCGTGGCGGGCGTGCCTTCCGCGATCTTGGTGCCGAAATCGAGCACCACGATGCGGTCGGCGAGGTTCATCACGAAGCCCATGTCGTGCTCGACCAGGAGCACGCTCATGCCGCCGTCGCGCAACTCGCGCAGCAGTGTTGCGAGCCGCTGCTTCTCCATGTGGCGCAGGCCCGCGGCCGGCTCGTCGAGCAGCAGCAGCATGGGGTCGACACATAGCGCACGCGCGATCTCGACGATGCGCTGCTGGCCGAGCGAGAGCGAGCCTGCGAGCTGGTGCATCTGGTCGGCAAGGCCGACGCGCTCGATCTGCCGGGCGGCTTCCGCGAGCAACTTCGCCTCGTCGGCACGGTCCAGCCGCAACATCGAGGAAATCGGTCCGGAATGGCCGCGCAGATGCGCGCCGATCGCGACATTCTCCAAAACCGTCATGTCAGGTACCAGCTTCACGTGCTGAAAGGTCCTGCTGATGCCGAGCTTGACGATCTCCTGCGGCGGCGCGTTGTCGACCTTCTTGCCGAGCACGGAAATCGAGCCTGAGGTTGCCGACAGCACGCCGGTGATCAGGTTGAAGGTGGTGCTCTTGCCGGCGCCGTTCGGTCCGATCAGCGCGACGATCTCCCTGGCCTGGACGTCGAAAGAGACGTTGTTGACCGCGACCACGCCGCCGAACTGTTTTCGCGCTTTCTCCACCTGGAGCAGGACGCCGGATTGAACGGGCGAGCGGGTGCGCTGCTCCAGCTTCAAGGACGTATCCGGCTTCCTGCCGCCGGTCCGCTCGGGCAGGAACGAGATCAGCCAGGGCCAGAGGCCGCCGGGCGCGAGCTGCAGCAGGGCCACCAGCATGATGCCGAACACGATGGTCTCGACCTGGCCGGAGCCGGGCAGGATCAGTGGCAGATAGCTCTGCAGCACCTCTTTCAGCACCACGACGATGGCAGCGCCGAGCACGCCGCCCCAGACATAGCCCGCGCCGCCGACCACGGCGATGAAGAGATATTCGATGCCCGCCTGCGCGCCGAACGGCGTCGGGTTCACCGCGCGCTGAAGATGCGCGTAGAGCCACCCTGAAAGGCCGGCGAGCACGGCGGCGTGAATGAACACCAGCAGTTTTGCGCGCGGGGTGTGCACACCGAAGGCTTCGGCGGCGACATGGCCGCGGCGCAGTGCACGGATGGCGCGGCCGGTGCGGGAGTCCAGCAAGTTCATCGTCAGCAGGGCCGAGAGGATCACCGCGACCCAGATCGCGTAATAGATCGAGCCGGGCGAGAGCATCTTGAAGGACCCAATCGACAGCGGCGGGATCGCCGAGATGCCGTCGTTTCTTCCCAAGAATTCCAGCTTGCTGAAGAGATAGAACAGCCCGAGCCCCCAGGCGAGCGTGCCGAGCGGCAAATAGTGGCCGGAGAGGCGGACGGTGACGAGGCCGAGCAGCACCGCCAGCAATCCGCTGACCAGCAGCGATAACGGCAAGGTCAGCCACGGCGACAGGCCATAGGCCGTCGTCAGCACCGCCGTGGTGTAGGCGCCGAAGCCGACAAAGGCGGCCTGGCCGAACGAGGTCAGGCCGCCGACGCCGGTCAGCAGCACGAGGCCCATCGCGACCAGCGCGGCGAGGCCGATATTGTCGAGCAGCACGATCCAGAACGGCGGCATGCCAGGCAGATGCGGGATCGCCGCCATGAGAGCTGCGAAGACGAGGATGGGAAGCCGGCTCTGCATCTTCGCCTCAGTCCTTCTCTTCTTCGACGGCGGGCGCGGCGAGCGAGCGCAGCAGCAGCACGGGGATCAGCAGCATGAAGACGATCACCTCCTTGTAGTTGGAGGCATAGAAGGACGAGAACGCCTCGACGATCCCGACGAACAGCGCCGCGATCGCCGTGAGGGGATAGCTGACGAGTCCGCCGATGATGGCGGCAACAAAGCCCTTCAGGCCGATCAGGAAGCCTGAATCGTAATAGAGCGTCGTGATCGGCACGATCATGATGCCCGACAGCGCCCCGATCACGGAGGCCAGCAGGAAAGCGATCTGGCCGGACAGCGTGGTGCGGATGCCGGCGAGCCGCGCCCCGAGCCGGTTCACGGCGGTCGCGCGCAGCGCCTTGCCGTACAGCGTCAGCCCGAAGAACAGCCAGAGGCCGACGATGAAGGCGATGGTGATGGCATAGACGGTGATGCTCTGCCCGGTGAAGCGCAGCGCGCCGGCGGTGAATGCGCCCGACAGCACCGCGGGTCCGCGCTGGCCTTCGGCGCCGAAGAACAAGAGGCCGAGACCCTGGAGCGCGAGATGCACGCCGACCGAGGCGATCAGCAGCACCAGCACCGAGGTGTGCGCCAGCGGCTGGAACGCGACGCGGTAGAGATAGAGGCCGATCATCGCCACGATCACCAGCGACAGCGCGATGCAGATCGCGACCGGCGGCTTCTGGGCGGCGAAGTAAATCGTCAGCGCCAGCACGATGCCCGGCAGCACGACATTGGTGAGGACGCTGCGCAGGATCAGGCGGCCATGCAGCGACTTGCGCGCCACGAACAGATCGAAGGCGAAGGCGCCGATGCCGAGCGCCAGCGCCAGCTTGGCCGTGCCCGGCATCTGGCCGGCGGCGAGCGAGGCATAGGTCAGCGCGCCGTAGGTGACGAATTCGCCCTGGGGAATGAGGATGACGCGGGTGACGGCGAACACCAGCACCAGCGCCAGGCCGAGCAGCGCGTAGATCGCGCCATTGGTGATGCCGTCCTGCACCAGGAACAGCATGATGGTGGTGTTCAAGACCCGACGCTCCCCCTCAAGATTGCGGACCGGTCTCCGCAATTGCGGTGGATGGTCCGCTCACAGCCATTGTCATACGACGGCAATATTTGGTATGGTCCATAACAATTATAAGTCATAACATCAAGAGTGGGGGAGCGACCCGCCCCGATTTTAGCGGGATCACGAGCACGAGGCGATGAACGTTTCCAAAACCGCTGAAAAGTCCTCTGAAAAACCCGGCGACGCGGCCAAGGGCCGCAAGGACGTAGCCGAGGTGCTACCGGAGGCGCTCCAGCTCGGCGAATTGTCCGAACAGCTCGGCTATGTCCTGAAGCGGGCGCAGCTCAAGGTGTTCGAGAATTTCCTGCGCTGCATGGCCTCGCTCCAGCTGACGCCGGCGCAATTCTCGGTGCTGCTGCTGGTCGAGAAGAACCCCGGCCGTAACCAGACCGAAATCGCCTCCACCCTCGGCATCCTCAGGCCGAACTTCGTGGCCCTGCTCGACAACCTCGAGAGCCGCGACCTCTGCGCGCGGATCCGCTCCACCAACGACCGCCGCTCGCACATCCTGGTCTTGACCGACAAGGGTAAGGCGGTCCTGGCGCGCGCCAAAAAGCTCGTCGCGACCAAGCACGAGGCACGGCTGAACGAACTGCTCGGCCAGGCCAACCGCGAAGCGCTGCTGGAGATGCTGTCAAAGATCGCGAACGAGTTTTGAGGCCCGGCTGTCATCGCCAGCGCAGGCGGGCGATCTAGTATTCCAAAGACGTCAGTGGGATACGGAGAGGCCGCGGCGTACTGGATTCCCCGCTTTCGCGGGGAATGACAGCGGAGTACGGGCCGCGCTCTCAATCCACCAGGATCACGCGGATATCGTTCACATTCGTCAGCGTCGGGCCGGGCTGGAGCAGATCGCCCGTCGCTTCGAAGAAACTCGTCGCGTCGTTGTTGTCCAGATAGGCCTGCGGCTGAAGCCCTAGCGCCTTCATCTTCGCGAACGTCGCAGCATCGATCAGCGCGCCGGCGGGATCGGTGGGATGGCCGGCGCCGCCGTCGGCGCCGTCGGTGTCGCCGGCGAGCGCCGAGATGTCAGGCGTATCCTTCAACAACGAAGCCAGCGCCAGTGCGTATTCCTGGTTGGGGCCGCCACGCCCCTGGCCGCGCACGGTCACCGTGAGCTCGCCGCCGGAGAGGATCGCGAGGCGCTTGCCTTGCGCGCGCGCCTCCAGCGCCAGCTTCGCATGGCTGGCTGCGACCTCGCGGGCCTCGCCCTCGAGATCGGCGCCGAGATCGATGGTCTCGTAGCCGGAGTCCCTGGCGAGCTTCACCGCGGCGTCGAGCGACTGTTTCGGACGCGCGATCAGCTCGAACGACGCGCGGGCGAACGCGGCTTCGCCCGGCTTGGCGCTCTCATTGGCGGGATTGTCGAGCGCGCGGGCCACGGCCTCGTCGATGGCGAGCTTGTATTTCGCGACGATCGCGCGCGCATCGGCCAGCGTGGTCGGATCGGGCACCGTCGGGCCGGAGGCGATCGCGGAAGCGTCGTCATGCGGCACGTCAGAGATCGCGAGCGTCACGATCTCCGCGGCGTTTTTGCCGGCGCGGGCCAGACGGCCACCCTTGATCCGCGACAGATGCTTGCGCACGACATTCATCTCGCCGATCGGCGCGCCCGAACGCAGCAGCGCCTTGTTGACCGCCTGCTTCTGCGCGAAGCTGATGCCGTCCACCGGCGCGATCCAGTTGGCCGAGCCGCCGCCGGTGAGCAACACCAGCAGGAGATCGTCAGGGCCGGCTTCGCCCGCGAGCGCGAGCGTGTCGGCGGCGCCCTTGAGGCCGGCCTCGTCTGGCACGGGATGGCCGGCTTCGACGACGCGGATGCGGCGTGTCGGCACGCCATAGCCGTGGCGGGTGGTGGCGATGCCGACGAGGCGCTCCGGCGCGAGCTTCAGCGTGTCGAGATAATGCCGCTCGGCGGCCGCGGCCATTGCGCCCGCGCCCTTGCCGGCAGCAAGGCAGATCACGCGCCCCTTCGGCACGGGCCGCAAATGCGGCGCCAGGATCGTGCTCGGATGGGCGGCGGCAACGGCGGCGTCGTAGAGCGCGCGGAGCAGGGGACGGCGGTCGGTCATGACGATGACTTTCGGCAGACGGAACAGACTGGCGGCACATGCGCCGGGTCACATGCCTAGCGCATCGGGCGCCAAAGCGTAAGCAGGCTTTACCATCATTCGATTGTGCAATCGCGTAACCATAATCGCGCAAGCAAAAGCCCCCTGCGATCATCTCGCAGGGGGCTCGCTATTGCGGACGCGCGCGTGGCTAACCGCCGGCGTCGGCGCTGATCACGTCGCCGAACAGTTCCCAGCGCTCGCCCTTGAACCGTTCGAGCTGAAGCTGGCTGATCGGCGCAAAGTCGGTCGGGCCGGTGTTGATCTGGATGCCCGGCAGCAGCGCCTCGGTGCGGAAGTTCTTCAGGCTGGCAGCCTGCTTCATGATGTTCTCGCGCGTGAGATCATCGCCGCATTGCTTCAGCACCTGGACCAGCGTCTGCGCCACGGCGTAGCCGACGATGGTACCCTTGTCGAGCTTGTCGCCCTCGGGAAAGTATTTGGTCATGAAGGCGAGAAATTCCTTCATGCCGGCGTCGTCCTTCCATGCGGGATCCGACACGTCCTTGAGATAGTCGGCCGAGATGATGTCCTTGCCGTTCTCGAAGCCGGCGGGCTTCATCACGCTGCCGACCGAGGCCGAGACGTTGTTGAGGAAATGCAGCGGCTTCCAGCCGATCTCGGCGACCTTCTTGATCGCCTGCGCGGCGAATTTCGGCGTCGTGATGTTCATGAACACGTCGGCGCCGGTCGATTTCAGCTTGACGATGTGGCTGTCGATCGTCGGCTCGGAGGTCTCATAGCTCTCCTCGATGACGATCATCGAGGTGGCCTTGGCGCCGAGGCCGTCCTTCAGGCCCTTGAGATAATCCTTGCCGTAGTCGTCGTTCTGGTAGAGAACGGCGATCCTGGCGTCGGGCTTGTTCTTCAGCAGCCACTTCGCATAGATCTGCGTCTCGCTCTGGTAGTTGGGCTGCCAGCCCATGGTCCATGGGAAGTTCTGCGGATCGTTCCATTTGGTGGCGCCGGTGGCGACGAACAGCTGCGGCACCTTCTTCGAGTTCATGTATTTCTGGATCGCCGAGTTCGGCGGCGTGCCGAGCGAGTTGAAGATGAACAGCACCTCGTCGCTCTCGACCAGCTTGCGCGCCTGCTCCACCGTCTTCGGCGGCGAATAGGCGTCGTCATAACTGATGTAGTTGATCTTGCGGCCGTTGATACCGCCTTCGTCGTTGATCTTCTTGAAATAGGCGGCTTCGGTCCGCCCGATGATGCCGTAGGCGGAGGCCGGTCCGCTGTAGGGCATGATGTTGCCGATCTTGATCTCGGTGTCGGTCGCGCCGGTATCGTATTTCTTCTGGGCCGAGGCGATGGAGGTCGAGGCCGCAATGAGCGCGAGCGCCAGTGACGCGGCCGCAAACTTGCCGGTGACAGCGGGCATTCCTATCTCCCTATTTTCTTGGTGTGTGTCCGTCCCTTTTCTTGTCTTGCTTGTTTTTGGCGACGCGACCGCAATTCAATACGATTTGCCAGGTGCCTTCAACAGAAAGCCCCTGCGATGGCGTCGCAGGGGCTGCTTCTTTAGTAGTCAAGGACGTAGCGCGGTCTCGTGTGCGAGTGCGAGAAGATGCGCTGCCTTTGATTGACGAATGTACTGAGCTCAATTCCCGGTTTCGTAGTTTTGTAGGATGGGCAAAGGCGCGCTCTTCGCGCCGTGCCCACGATTTGTCTCCATCGGATAGAGATCGTGGGCACGCTTCGCTTTGCCCACCCTACGAGTCATCGCTCGTCAATGTCCTATCTCGCTCGAGATGATGTCGCCGAACAGCTCCCATTTCCGGCCCTTGAAGCGCATCATCTGGAGTTGCTCGATCGGGGCGAAATTGTCCGGTGCGGTGTTGACCTTGATGCCGGGGAGCAGCGTGTCGGGCTCGAAATCCTTCAAGCTCGCGGCCTGCTTCATGACGTTGTCGCGGGTGAGGTCGTCGCCGCACATCTGCAGCACCTTCACCATGGTCTGGGCAGCGGCATAGCCGAACACCACGCCGGCATCGAGCTTGTTGGCCTTGGGGTCGTACTGCGCGAGGAAGTTATAGAATTTCTTCATGCCGTCGTCGGCATTCCATTGCGGGTCAGAGCCGTCCTTGGTGTAGCTCGCCGACAAAATGCCTTGCGAGATCTCGATCCCCGCGGGCTCCAGCACGCCGCCGACCGAGGCCGAGACGTTGGAGATGATGTGGACCGGATGCCAGTTGATCTCGGCCGCCTTCTTGATCGCTTGCGCCGCGAATTTCGGCGTGGTGATGCTGATGAAGACGTCGGCGCCGGCGGCCTTCAGCTTGACGACGTGCTCGTCGATCGCGGGCTCGGCGGTGTCGTAGCCGTCTTCCATGACGATCATCGACGCCTTGGCGCCGAGGCCGTCCTTCAATCCCTTCAGATAGTCCTTGCCGAAATCGTCGTTCTGGTAGAGCACGCCGATTCTCGCGTCCGGCTTCTCCTTCATGATGTACTTGGCGTAGATCTTCGCCTCGCTGGCGTAGCTCGGCTGCCAGCCCATGGTCCATGGATATTGCTTCGGGTCGTTCCACTTCGAGGCGCCGCTCGCCACGAACAATTGCGGCACCTTCTTCTCGTTCATGTATTTGCGGATCGCACCATTGGTGGAGGTGCCGAGCGAGCCGAAGATCAGGAGCACGCCATCGCTCTCGACCAGCTTCCGCGCCTGCTCCACCGTCTTCGGCGGCGAATACGCATCGTCATAGGAGATGAACTTGATCTTGCGGCCGTTGATGCCGCCCTCGGCATTGACCTTGTTGAAATAGGCTTCCTCGGTCTTGCCGATCACGGCATAGGCGGAGGCCGGGCCGCTATAGGGCATGATGTTGCCGATTCTGATCTCGGTATCGGACGCGCCGCTGTCGTATTTCTTTTGCGCCAGTGCCGGGCTGGCCACCGCAGTGCACAACGCGAAGGCGGCCGTAAAGGCCACAACCTGACAACGAACGGCGATCATTGTTCTCCTGCCCCGGCTGGATCGGTTGGATCGGCTGCATTGAACAAGATTGACGTCGGACGTCAACAAAAAGCCCCCGCAATCGCTTGCGGGGGCTTCGTGTTTCGGATCATTGCGTCAGCCGGTCACTCGGCGGCGACGTCACCGCTGATGATCTCGCCGAACAGTTCCCACTTCTCGCCCTTGAAGCGCTGCATCTGAAGCTGCGCGATCGGGGCGAAGTCGGTAGCGCTGGTGTTGATCTTGACGCCGGGCAGCAGGGTGTCCGGTGCAAAGTCCTTGAGCGAGGCGGCCTGCTTCATGATGTTGGCCCGGGTGAGATCGTCGCCGCTCATCTCCAGCACCTTGGCCAGCGTCGATGCTGCGCCATAGCCATAGACCATGCTGGTGTCGGACTTGTCGGCACCGGGCATGTACTTGTCGACGAATTCGTTCCACCTCTTCATGCCGGGGTCGTTGGCCCATTGCGGGTCCGTGGAGTCCTTGGCATAGGCCGCCGACAGCACGTTCTGCGAAGCTTCGAAGCTCGCCGGCTTCATCACGCTGCCCACCGAGATCGACACGTTGGTGAGGATCTGCAGCGGCTTCCAGCTCAGTTCGGCGGTCTTCTTGATGGTCTGGGCCGCGAACTTCGGGGTCGCGTAGATCAGCAGCACGTCGGGATTGGCGGCCTTGATCTTGACGATGTGACCGTCGATCGACGGCTCGGACACTTCATAGCTCTCTTCCATGATGATCATGGATGCGCCCTTGGCGCCGAGGCCGTCCTTGGTGCCCTTGAGGTAGTCTTTGCCGAAATCGTCGTTCTGATAGAGGATCGCGACCTTGGCGTCGGGCTTCTCCTTCATCAGCCACTTTGCATAGATCTGCGCTTCGCTCTGGTAGGAGGGCTGCCAGCCCATGGTCCAGGGGAAGTTCTTCGGGTCGTTCCACTTGGTAGCGCCGGTGGCGACGAACAGCTGCGGGATCTTCTTGGCGTTGAGGTACTTCTGGATCGCGCTGTTGGAGGGCGTGCCGAGCGGGTTGAACACGACGAGCACCTCGTCGCTCTCGACCAGCTTGCGGACCTGCTCGACCGCCTTCGGCGGCGAATAGCCGTCGTCATAGGTGACGAAGTTGATCTTGCGGCCGTTGATGCCGCCCTTGTCGTTGACCATCTTGAAATAGGCTTCTTCGGTCTTGCCGATGATGCCATAGGCCGACGCCGGACCGCTGTACGGCATGATGTTGCCGATCTTGATCTCGGTATCGGTCGCGCCGGTGTCGTATTTCTTCTGAGCGAGTGCTGCGCCGGAGGTGAGGGTTGCGACCGCCGTTACCAGCGCGGTGGTTCGCAGTATTCTTGCAAGAAACAAAATGAAGTCTCCTTCCTTGATGAGTGTTTTCAGTTCTTCCTGAGCTTACCGGCGAGTTGTTGGCCCAGGATCGCGACTTGCCTTGCGCCATGCGGCACCAGGTAGATGACGAGGAACAGCAGCACGCCGAACACGGCGCCGGAGAGGCCCTTGGAGATGCCCTCCGCGATGTTCGGCACGAAGATGATGAAGGCGGCGCCGACGATCGAGCCGGGCAGCCAGCCCACGCCGCCGACGACCATGCCGAGGAACAGCGAGATCGCGAGCGTGATGGTGTAGCTGTCGGGCGCCACGAACTGCACCGCGATGGCGCCGAGCGAGCCGGCGATGCCGGTGATCGCGGCGGAAACGCCGAAGGCCAGCGTCTTGTACAGCGCGACGTCGACACCCATGGCGGAGGCTGCGATCTCGTTGTCGCGGATCGCCATGAAGGCGCGGCCTGAGCGGGAGCGCAGCAGGTTCACCGCGAAGATGTAGATCGCGATCGTCACGACGAGCGTGAAGTAGTACAGCCACATGTCTTGCGACATCTTGAGGCCGAACGGGGCGTCCGGTTTTGTCACCACGAGGCCCTGCACGCCGCCGGTCCAGTGCTCCAGGAAGTTCAGCTTGAGCAGCTGCGGCATGGCGGTGGCGAGCGCGAAGGTCGCGAGCGCGAGATAGACGCCGGAGAGCCGCAACGCCGGCTGCCCGAACAGGAAGCCGAAGCCGAAGCAAACCACGCCGGCAATGGGTAATGTCAGCGCGTAATTGACGTTGAAGTGCTCCATCAGCACCGCGGTCGTATAGGCGCCGACCGCGTAGAACGCGCTCTGACCGAGCGAGAACTGGCCGCTTCCGCCGGTGAGGATGTTCAGCGCCAGCACCGCCAGCCCGTAGATCAGGAGCATCGTCATCTGGAAGATGATGAAGTTCTTGACGAACACCGGCGCGATGATCAGCGCGGCGAGCACCACCAGCGAGGTGCCGGTGCCCAACGTCATGGCCCGCTTCGGAACGGCCTCGACCGCCTCGTGGCCCTCTGCAACGACTTCTTCTGCAGCGCTCATGATCAAACTCGCTTGACGATGTGCCGGCCGAACAGGCCGGCGGGTTTGACGACCAGGACGGAGATGATCAGCGCGAGCGCGATCGGAAGTTTCAGCTCGTTGCCGACGCCGGGAATGTAGGTGCCGGCGAGGTTCTCGAAGATGCCGACCAGGAAGCCGCCGACCACCGCGCCGAACGGGCTGGTGAGGCCGCCGAGCACCGCCGCGGCAAAGCCGTAGATCAGCACGCCGCCCATCATGTTGGGCTCGAGGAATACGACCGGAGCGATCAGCATGCCCGCGATCGAGCCGATCGCGGTCGCCATGCCCCAGCCGAGTGCGATCATCCAGGAGGTGTTGATGCCGACCAGCCGGGCCGATTCAGGCACCGACGCGGCCGCGCGCATCGCAAGGCCGATGCGGGTGTACTGGAAGAAGAAGTAGAGGCCGAGCAGCAGCAGCACGGTGACGCCGATCATGCCGGCCTGGTGGGTCGAGATCAGCTGGCTGCCCAGGAACGGCGCGGAACCGAACGGGGTCGGGTACTGCTTGATGGTGAAGTCCCAGATCAGGCCCGCCGAGGAGTTGATGATCGCGAACAGCGCGATGAAGCCGGCGACGTTGGTCAGCACCGGTGCCTTCGCCAGCGGCTTGAACAGGATGCGCTCGATTGCGATGCCGGCAACGAAGGAGAAGGCCAGCGTGATGATGAAGGCGGCCCAATAAGGCACGCCCCACTGCATCAGCTGCCAGGAGATGAAGGTCGAGAACATCGCCATCTCGCCCTGCGCGAAGTTGAGATGGTCGATCGCCTGGTAGATCATGACCACGGCGAGCGCCATGCAGGCATAGATCGCGCCCGTGGCGATGCCGGCCAGGACCTGGTTGGTAAACAGCTCCATTGTCCCGGCTCCCTAAAACTTGCCTGATTGGGTTTGAAGTGCGGCTGCGTCGGCGGTGGTCCACCTCTCCCCAGCGGGGAGAGGTCGATTTGCGCAGCAAATCGGGTGAGGGGGCGCAGCCCCGATCTGAGACCGTAACCCCTCACCCGGCGCTACGCGCCGACCTCTCCCGAAGGGAGAGGTGAAGCGAGCGCGTGGACAGATCGAATCCATCATCTCACCTCAGTAACCCAGATAGGATTTGCGGATTTCTTCGTTGTTCGCGATGTCTTTGGCATTGCCCGACATCACGATGCGGCCGGTCTCGATCACATAGGCCTGGTCGGCGAGCTCGAGTGCGAGCTGGGCGTTTTGCTCGACCACCAGGATCGACACCTTGTCCTCGCGATTGATCTTGCCGAGGATGCTGAACAGGTCGCGTACGACCAGCGGCGCGAGGCCGAAGGAGGGCTCGTCGAGCAGCATCAGGCGCGGCCGCAGCATCAGGGCGCGGGCGACCGCTAGCATCTGCTGCTCGCCGCCGGAGAGCGTGCCGGCCTGTTGGGTGTGGCGCTGCTTCAGCACCGGGAAATGCGCATACATGCGCTCGATGTCGGAGACGATGCCGGCGCTGTCCTTGCGGGTGATGGCGCCCAGCTGCAGGTTCTCCTCCACCGTCATGGTAGTGAATGTGCCGCGGCCCTGCGGCACATGGGCGATGCCGAACCGCACGATGCTCTCGGTCGATTTATTGTTCAGCGGCTTGCCATCGAACTCGATCCCGCCGGTGGAGCGCACCATGTTGCAAATCGCGCGCAGCGTGGTGGTCTTACCGGCGCCGTTGGCGCCCAGCAGCGTCGTCAGGGAGCCCTCGTTGAGCGAGAAGGACAGGCCATGGAGCGCCTGGACCTGGCCGTAATAGGCGCGCAGGTCCTTGACGTTGAGCAGCGTCGTCATTGGTCCTTGCTCCCGAGATAGGCCTTGATGACGTCGGGGTCCGCCTGCACCTGGCTCGGGGTGCCTTCTGCGAGCTTCTTGCCGAAATTCAGCGCGACGACGTGGTCGGCGATCGACATCACGAGGCCCATATGGTGCTCGACCAGCAGCACGGTCATGTGGCGCTCGTCGCGGATGCGGCGGATGAGGTCGCCGAGCACGTAGACTTCCTCGTGGTTGAGGCCGCCGGCGGGCTCGTCGAGCAGCAGGATCTTCGGATCGGCCGCAAGCGCACGCGCCAGCTCGACGCGCTTCTGCGTGCCGAAGGGCAGGCCGGAGACCGTGGTGTGGGCAACATCCTCGAGGTCGAGATAGCTGAGGATCTCGTGCACCTTCCTGTTCATGTCGGTCTCGCTTCGGCGAACCCAGGCGAGACGCAGCGAATCGCTGATGATGTCGGAGGAGGTGCGGGCATGCGTGCCGACGCGGACATTGTCCATCACCGACAGGTTCGGAAACAGCGCCACGTTCTGAAAGGTGCGGCCGATGCCGATCTCGGCGATCCGGTGCGGCGGCCGCCTCAGGATGCTCGCGCCTTCCATCAGGATGTCGCCGGACGACGGCTGATAAAGCCGCGACAGACAGTTGAAGAGCGTGGTCTTGCCGGCGCCGTTGGGGCCGATCAAGCCGAGGATCTGGCCCTTGTGCATGTCGAAGGATATGCCGTTGAGCGCGACAATGCCGCCGAACACGACGCTGACGTCGCGAACCGCGAGCAGGGGCGATGTTCCCTGCGCGAGCTGTGCCTGCGTCATCTCGTCTCGCCCACATCAGTCAGCGGGCGACGGGGCGATACGAACCGCTCCTGATGATGACTAAGGCTATCTGATCCCCTCGGCCACACGAGCAACTTTTCCTCCTGATTTCAGCTTTTTGCTGATGTCTTTTTTGGATTGCGGCATCAGTCCCCCGAGTGCCGCTTCGATGTTCCTTACCATCGCAAGCAGACGCGGTCCAATGTCGTTGATCAAACGCTCTTCCGTGAAGCGGAATGCGGGCGCGCCGCAATTGAATGCGTAAGGTCCGGTTCCGTCGTTGAGCCTGAGCGCGACGCCGGCTGCGCCGATGTCATCGTGCCAGTCGCCGACCGAAATCGCAAAACCGTATTTCGCGACGGTCTCGCCGGAGCGCTCGAGGCCGTCGCGCATCTTCGGCCAGCGGCTGCCGTAATGTTCGCGCAGAAGACGCGACAGCTCGGCGCGATCCTCGTCGTCGAGCGCCCAGAAATAGGCGCGACCCATCGCGCTGGTTGCAATCGGCACGCGGGAGCCGACGTCCAGTTGAACGCCGACCGTCTCGCTGCCGCGGCTTTGCCCGAAATAGATCATGCTGTGACGGTCGCGGCCGCCGATCGCGACCGCGCCGCCGGTCGCGCGCATCAGTTCCTCGCGAAACGGTTCGGACAAATGCCGAACGCCGAGATTGGAGAGTGCCGCGTATCCGAGCGCCATTGCTGCGGGAGCGAGCTGATACTTCTCGAAGCGGGGAACCGGCGTCAGATAGCCGAGCTTGGTCAGCGTGTAGGTCAGCCGGGACACGGTCGGCTTCGGCAGGTTGGTGCGCGCTGCGATTTCCTGGTTGCCGAGCAGGCCGTCGTTGGGCTGGAATGCGCGCAATACATCAAGTCCGCGGGAAAGCGCGACGACGAAATTCCGATCGGTCGCGGTCTTCTTTCCTGTACGCTTCATCCCTGATCTGCTTCTTGCGCGGAGTCGTTGACAACGTCCGTGCTTCAAAATAACCCTGCCGTCAAGATGCGGAATTAAATTCCGCACCGCGAAATCGAACAAAAGTAATCCCCACCAAGGAGGGAAACCGTGAGCGAAGTGGTCAAGCTTGAGCGTCATGACGAAGTCGGGATCGTCACGGTCAATAGCCCTCCGGTCAATGCGCTGAGTGCCGCAGTCCGCGGCGGTATTCTGGAATGCATCAAGGCCGCGATTGCCGATCCCGCAATCAAGGGCATCGTGCTGACCTGCGCCGGCCGCACTTTCATTGCCGGTGCCGACATCACCGAATTCGGCAAGCCGCCGAAGCCGCCCGCGCTCAATGACGTCCTTGCCGAGATCGAGAATTCGCCCAAGCCCGTGGTCGCGGCGATCCACGGCACCGCGCTCGGCGGGGGCCTCGAAGTCGCGCTGGCGTGCCACTACCGGGTTGCAGTGAAGGAGGCCAAGCTGGGCCTGCCCGAAGTGAAGCTCGGCCTCTTGCCCGGTGCCGGCGGCACCCAGCGCCTGCCGCGCGCGGTCGGCCCTGAGCTTGCGGTGAAGATGATCGTCGGCGGTGACCCGATCGGCGCCGCTGAAGCGCTCAAGGCCGGCCTGATCGAGGAGATCATCGAAGGTCCGGCCTCGGGCGGCGAAGCCTTCGTGCGCAAGCTGATCGCCGAGAACCGTCCGCTGCGCCGCCTGCGTGACGACGATTCCAAGATCGCGGCTGCGAAGGCCGATCGCTCGATCTTCACCAATGCCGTTGCCGCCATGACCAAGAAGTCGCGCGGCCTGGAAGCGCCGTTCGCGGCGGCCGACGCCGTCGGCTATGCCATCGACCTGCCGTTCGACGAGGGCCTGAAGAAGGAGCGCGAGGGCTTCCTCAAGCTCGTCGCCAGTGACCAGTCCAAGGCGCAGCGCTACGCGTTCTTCGCGGAGCGCGAGGCCAACAAGATCGCGGGCGTGCCCGAAGGCACCAAGGCGCGGCCCGTCAACCGTGTCGCCATTCTCGGCGCCGGCACCATGGGTGGCGGCATCGCGATGTCGTTTGCCAATGCCGGCGTGCCCGTCACCCTGATCGAGACCGGCGAGGAACAGCTCAAGCGCGGCATGGGCATCATGCAGAAGAACTGGGAAGCGACCGCGGCACGCGGCGGCATCCCGGCTGACGCACCGGCCAAGCGCATGGCGCTGATCAACGGTGTCGTCGGCATCGAGAATGTCGGCGATGCCGACCTCGTCATCGAAGCCGTGTTCGAGACCATGGCGGTGAAGAAGGAAGTGTTCGGCAAGCTCGACCAGTACGCCAAGCCGGGCGCAGTGCTCGCCTCCAACACCTCCTATCTCAACATCGACGAGATCGCGAAGTCGACCAAGCGCCCGCAGGACGTGCTCGGCATGCACTTCTTCTCGCCGGCCAACGTCATGAAGCTGTGCGAGATCGTGCGCGCGGAGAAGACCGCGCCGGACGCGCTGGTGACCGCCGTCTCCATCGCGCGCAAGATCGCAAAAGTGCCGGCCGTGGTCGGCGTCTGCGACGGTTTTGTCGGCAACCGCATGCTGGCCCAGCGCGGCAAGCAGTCCGAGAAGCTCTTGTTCGAGGGCGCGCTGCCGCAGCAGGTCGATGCCGTGGTGACGAAGTTCGGCATGCCGATGGGGCCGTTCGCGATGAGCGATCTCGCCGGCCTCGACATCGGCTGGCGCTCGCGCAAGGACCGCGGCATCAAGTCGGAGATCGCGGACGCACTGTGCGAAGCCGGCCGGTTCGGCCAGAAGACCGGCAAGGGCTACTACAAGTACGAAGCCGGCTCCCGTGCGCCGCTGCCCGATCCCGATGTCGAGAAGCTGATCGATGAGACGCTGCTGCGTCTCGGCCGCAAGAAGCGCGTCGTCAGCGACGATGAGATTCTGGAGCGCATGATGTACCCGATGATCAACGAGGGCGCGAAGATCCTCGAAGAGGGCATCGCGGCGCGGCCCTCCGACATCGACGTGGTCTGGCTCTATGGCTATGGCTGGCCGATCTACCGCGGCGGCCCGATGTTCTGGGCCGACAGCGTCGGCCTCAAGCACATCGCCGATCGTCTTTCCTTCTACGCCAAGGAGACCAACGATCCGAGCCTCGAGCCCGCACCGCTGCTGAAGAAGCTCGCTGCGGAGGGCAAGACCTTCGCCTCGCTGGCGGCCGAGTCGAAGGCGGCTTGATGGAGGCGGCCTTTCCGCATGTCGTTCCGGGATGGCCCGAAGGGCCAAGCCCGGAATCCATTTCTCCTCTGAGCGCGCGGCCTGATGGATTCCGGGCTCGATGCTTCGCATCGCCCCGGAACGACGACTGAATGTGATGCAGAAAATGATCCATCCCGGTGAACAGTTTTACCCCGAGGGCGTGCATTGGGACGATCCCATCGCCCAAGGCACGCTGCCTGACCTGCTGTCGAATGCGGCCGCGAATTACGGCCCGCGTACCGCGCTGGAATTCCGCGATCGTCCGATCACCTATACCGAGCTCGCCGCGATGGCCGAGCGCGCGGCCGCGGCATTCCTGCGTGCCGGCATCGGCAAGAACAGCTCTGTCGCACTGTTTCTCGGCAACACGCCCGACCATCCCGTCAATTTCTTCGGCGCGCTGAAGGCCGGCGCCCGCGTCGCGCATCTGTCGCCGCTCGACGGCGAGATCGCGCTGACGCACAAGGTCTCCGATTCGGGCTCGCGCCTGCTCGTCACCTCCAACCTCGCCGCGCTGCTGCCAACCGCGCTGAAATTCCTGGAGAAGGGCCTGATCGACCGCCTCGTCGTCTGCGAGGACGACAATTGGGGCAAGGTCGGCACGCCGCAGGCGGTGATCCCCGACGACCCCCGCATCGTCACCTTCAAGACTTTTGTCGAGGGCGCAACAGCGCCAGTGGAGTGGCCGAAGGTCACGGCCGACGACGTCGCGCTGCTGCAATATACCGGCGGCACCACCGGCCTGCCCAAGGGCGCGATGCTCACGCATGGCAATCTCACCTCCGCAGTGTCGATCTACGACGTCTGGGGCAAGCCGGCGCGCGCGAGCCGCGGCGACGTCATCGAGCGCGTGATCTGCGTGCTGCCGCTGTTCCACATCTACGCGCTCACCGTCGTGCTCTTGTCCTCGCTCAGCCGCGGCAACCTCATCTCGCTCCATCAGCGCTTCGATGTCGAGGCCGTGATGCGCGACATCGAAGTCAAGCGCGCGACCTATTTCCCGGGCGTGCCGACGATGTGGATCGCGATCGCGGCACTTCCCGATCTCGACAAGCGCGACTTCTCCTCGCTGGCGACGATCGGCTCCGGTGGCGCGCCGCTGCCGGTGGAGATCGCCAATTTCTTCGAGCGAAAGGTCGGCAAGAAGCTGCGCAGCGGCTGGGGCATGACCGAGACCTGCTCGCCCGGCACCGGCCATCCGCCTACGGGGCCTGACAAGCCCGGCTCGATCGGGTTGATGCTGCCCGGCATCGAGCTGGATGTCGTTTCGCTGACGGACCCGTCCAAGGTGCTGCCGCCGAACGAAGTCGGCGAGATCCGCATCAAGGGCCCGAACGTCACCAAGGGTTACTGGAACAAGCCGGAAGGGTCGGCTGACGCCTTCGTCGACGGCCGCTTCCTCACCGGCGACATCGGCTATGTCGACAGCGATGGCTATTTCTTCCTGGTCGACCGCAAGAAAGACATGATCATCTCCGGCGGCTTCAACGTCTATCCGCAGATGATCGAGCAGGCGATCTACACCGTTCCTGGCGTGCACGAGGTGATCGTGCTCGGCATTCCCGACCCCTATCGCGGCGAGGCCGCCAAGGCGTTCATCAAGCTGAGGCCGGACGCAAAGCCGTTCTCGCTCGACGAGCTCCGCGCGCAGCTCGCCGGCAAGGTCGGCAAGCACGAAATGCCTGTCGAGGTCGAATTCGTCGACGATCTGCCGCGCACGCCGGTCGGAAAACTGTCGCGCCACGAATTGCGCCAGCAGCGCAAGCCATCACAATCCATCCCACTCGCATCAGGAGGTCGCCCTTGACCGACGCCGTCATCGTTTCCACCGCCCGCACCCCGATCGGCAAGGCCTATCGCGGCGCACTCAACGCTACCGAGGGCGCGACCCTGCTCGGCCACGCCATCGGCGAAGCCGTCGCCCGAGCAAAAGTCGATCCGAAAGAGATCGAGGACGTCGTGATGGGCGCAGCGCTCCAGCAGGGCGCGACCGGCGGCAACATCGCGCGCAAGGCGCTGCTCCGTGCCGGCCTGCCCGTGACCGTCGCCGGCACCACCATTGACCGGCAATGCGCCTCCGGCCTTCAGGCCATCGCGCTCGCGGCACGCTCGGTGATCTTCGATGGCGTCGAGATCGCGGTCGGCGGCGGCGGCGAGTCGATCAGCCTCGTGCAGAACGACAAGATGAACGGTTTTCACGCGCAGGATCCGGCACTGCTCAAGATCAAGGGCGAGGTTTACATGCCCATGATCGACACGGCGGAAGTCGTCGCCAAGCGCTACGGCATCTCGCGCGAGAAGCAGGATGAGTATTCTCTCGAGAGCCAGCGCCGCACGGCCGCCGCGCAGCAGGGTGGCAAGTTCAAGGACGAACTCGCGCCGATCACGACGCAGATGGCGGTCACCGACAAGGCGACCGGCACTGTCTCGATGAAGGACGTCACGCTGTCGCAGGACGAAGGCCCGCGTCCCGAGACCACGATCGAAGGTCTCGCCGGCCTGAAGCCCGTCCGCGGCGAAGGCTTTTCCATCACCGCCGGCAATGCCAGCCAGCTCTCCGACGGCGCCAGCGCTTCCGTCATCATGAGCGACAAGGAAGCCGCAAAGCGCGGCCTCAAGCCGCTCGGCATCTTCCGCGGCTTCGTCTCCGCCGGCTGCGAGCCGGACGAGATGGGCATCGGCCCGGTCTTCGCGGTGCCGCGCCTGCTCAAGCGCCACGGCCTCACCGTCGCCGACATCGGCCTGTGGGAGCTCAACGAAGCCTTCGCAGTCCAGGTGCTGTATTGCCGCGACAAGCTCGGCATCGACCCCGACAAGATCAACGTCAATGGCGGCGCGATTTCGGTCGGCCATCCCTACGGCATGTCGGGCGCGCGCCTCACCGGCCACGCCTTGATCGAAGGCCGTCGCCGCAAGGCGAAGTATGCGGTCGTCACCATGTGCGTCGGCGGCGGCATGGGTGCGGCGGGACTGTTCGAGGTGTTGCAATAACGGCCGTCGCCACAACGACAACATAAGAAATCGCTCACAGGAGGATCCGATGGATCTCGCATTCACGAAGGAAGAGCAGGCGTTTCGCGAGGAAGTGCGGGCATTCTTCCGCGACAACGTGCCGCCGGATACGCGGCGCAAGCTGGTTGAGGGCCGCCATCTCACCAAGGACGAGATGGTGACGTGGTGGCGCATCCTCAACAAGAAAGGCTGGGGCGTCAGCCATTGGCCCAAGCAATATGGCGGCACGGGCTGGACCTCCGTGCAGCATTACATCTTCAACGAGGAGCTGCAGTCCTACCCGGCGCCGCAGCCGCTCGCCTTCGGCGTCAGCATGGTCGGCCCTGTCATCTACACATTCGGCAACGAGGAGCAGAAGAAGAAGTACCTGCCGCGCATCGCCAATGTCGACGACTGGTGGTGCCAGGGCTTCTCCGAGCCGGGCTCCGGCTCCGACCTCGCTTCGCTCAAGACCAAGGCCGAGCGCCGTGGCGACAAGTGGATCATCAACGGCCAGAAGACCTGGACCACGCTGGCGCAACACGCCGACATGATCTTCTGCCTCTGCCGCACCGACGCGTCTGCCAAGAAGCAGATGGGCATCTCCTTCATCGTGTTCTCGATGAAGTCGAAGGGCGTCACCGTGCGCCCGATCCAGACCATCGACGGCGGCCATGAGGTCAACGAGGTGTTCTTCGACGATGTCGAGGTGCCCTACGAGAACTTGATCGGCGAGGAGAACAAGGGCTGGGATTACGCAAAATTCCTGCTCGGCAACGAGCGCACCGGCATTGCCCGCGTCGGCGTCTCCAAGGAGCGGCTGCGCCGCATCCGCGATCTCGCCGGCAAGGTCGAATCCGCTGGGCGGCCGATCATCCAGGACGCCGCGTTCCGCGAGAAGCTGGCGGCCTGCGAGATCGAGCTGAAGGCGCTGGAGCTGACGCAGCTGCGCGTCGTGGCCGATGAAGGCAAGCACGGCAAGGGCAAGCCCAATCCGGCGTCCTCGGTGCTGAAGATCAAGGGCTCCGAGATCCAGCAGACCACTACCGAATTGTTGATGGAAGTGATCGGCCCGTTCGCCGCGCCTTACGACGTGCACGGCGACGACGGCTCTAACGAAGCCATGGACTGGACCGCCCAGATCGCGCCGAGCTACTTCAACAACCGCAAGGTCTCGATCTACGGCGGCTCCAACGAGATCCAGCGCAACATCATCGCCAAGGCGGTGCTGGGATTGTGATGCTCTCTCCTCTCCCTCTCCCCGTCCTTACGGGGAGAGGGTCGGGGTGAGGGGCCTCTCCGAGCAATGATCGTCGCGAGAGCGGTACCCCCTCACCCGACGCGCTTCACGCGTCGACCTCTCCCCGCAAGCGGGGAGAGGTGAAGAGGCACCCCGCGCAACGCACACACTGATGACTTGAGGAAACAGAAATGGATTTTGATCTGAGCGAGGAGCAGCGGCTTCTCAAGGACAGCATCGACGGCCTGCTGACCGATTCCTACGATTTCGAGAGCCGCAAGAAATACATGAAGGAGAAGGGCGGCTGGAGCAAAACCGTCTGGCTCAAGCTCGCCGAGCAGGGCCTGCTCGGCCTGCCCTTCAGCGAGGCCGATGGTGGCTTCGGCGGCGGCGGCGTCGAGACCATGATCGTGATGGAAGCGCTCGGCAAGGCGCTGGTGCTCGAGCCGTATCTGGCAACGGTCGTGATCGGCGGCGGCTTCCTGCGCCACGCTGGCAGCGACGCGCAAAAGGCCGCGCATGCGCCCGGCATCATCGACGGCAGCAAGACGCTGGCGTTCGCCCAGCTGGAGAAGAACTCGCGCTATGATCTCTTCGACGTCGCCACGACCGCGAAGAAGAAGGGCGACGGCTGGGTCATCGACGGCGAAAAATTCGTCGTGCTGAACGGCGAGAACGCGGACACGCTGGTCGTCACGGCGCGCACTAAGGGCGACCGCCGCGACAAGACCGGCGTTGGCGTGTTCCTGGTGCCCGCGAACGCCAAGGGCGTGACCAAGAAATCGTATCCGACCCAGGACGGCCTGCACGCAGCCGACATCAGCTTCACCGGTGTTGAGGTCGGCGCGGATGCGGCGATCGGCAATCCCGACGATTCACTCGCGTTGATCGAGCGCGTCGTGGACGAAGCCCGCGTCGCGCTCTGTGCCGAGGCCGTCGGCCTGATGGATGAGTCGCTCAAGACCACCGTCGAGTACATCAAGACCCGAAAACAGTTCGGCGTCGCGATCGGCTCGTTCCAGTCGCTGCAGCACCGCGCCTCCGACATGTTCGTCGCGACCGAGCAGGCGCGCTCGATGTCGATGTTCGCGACCATGGCGAACGATTTCGAGAACGCCAAGGAGCGCAGCAACGCCATCGCCGCCGCCAAGGTGCAGATCGGCAAGTCGGCCAAGTTCGTCGGACAGCAGTCGATCCAGCTCCACGGCGGCATCGGCATGACCATGGAGGCCAAGATTGGCCACTACTTCAAGCGTCTCACCATGATCGAGAACACGTTTGGCGACACCGACTACCACCAGCGCCGCGTCGCCGATGCGGGCGGGTTGATCTGATCGTCGTATCGCGAGGCGTCAGCCACACAAAGATCGTCATGCCCGGGCTTGACCCGGGCATCCACGTCTTAACGGTACGAAGAACGTGGATGGCCGGGACGAGCCCGGCCATGACAGCGGGGCGAGCACGAAACACAAGAGGGAGCCATTAGGATGAAAAACACCCCGTTCGATCTCACCGGAAAAGTCGCCGTCGTCACCGGCTCCAGCCGCGGCATCGGCCGCTCGTCGGCCGAACTGCTCGCAAAACTCGGCGCCAAGGTCGTCGTCTCCTCCCGCAAGGCCGACGCCTGCAAGGAAGTCGCCGACGGCATCAACGCTTCGGGTGGGGACGCCACCGTCATCCCCTGCAACATCGCGCGCAAGAACGAGGTCGAGGCGCTGATCTCGGGCGCGACGAAGCATTACGGCAAGATCGACATCCTCGTCTGCAACGCCGCGGTGAACCCCTATTACGGCCCGCTGCTCGACATCACCGACGAGGCCTTCGACAAGATCATGGGCTCAAACGTCAAGAGCAACATCTGGCTCTCCGCGCTCGCGATCCCGCAGATGGCGGAGCGCGGCAACGGCTCCGTCGTCATCATCTCCTCGATCGGCGGCCTGCGCGGCTCGACGGTCATCGGCGCCTACGGCATCTCCAAGGCCGCCGATTTCGCGCTGTGCCGCTCGCTCGCCGGCGAATGGGGCCCGAAAGGCGTCCGCGTCAATTGCATCGCGCCCGGCCTCGTCAAAACCGATTTCGCCCGCGCCCTGTGGGAAGACGAAGCTCTGCTGAAGCGCCGCACTGCCACCACGCCGCTGCGCCGCATCGGCGAACCCGACGAAATCGCGGGCGCGGTCGCGTATCTGGCTTCGGATGCCTCGAGCTTCATGACCGGCCAGACCATCGTCATCGACGGCGGCGTCACGACGGCGGCGGTGTAGCCGCCAGAGCATGATCCGGAAAAATGCGCAGCGGTTTTCCGGAAAGATCATGCTCGAACAATAACCCAAAGGCGCGATGACTATGCATCCTGATCGCATCGCGCTTAGCGGCCGCGCTCTGCCAAGGCGTTCTCGATGGCACGCGCGATAAGCAGGGCGGATCGCTCGTCGAGATGCACGCCATCGGCCCAGCGCAATTCGTCCAGCCGCGGATGGATCGTCAGCCAGCTCGCGGGGTCCGGGAAGGCTGCGTGGATGATCGCCTTGCTCGTCCTGACCATGCGCGAGTCCTCGATCTCGGTTGCGAAGGGAATCTCGAGCAGGAAGGCGCTTGATCCTCGGCGTTCGAGGTCGTCGATGAGCGCCCGGATCCGCGCCGCGTTCGCGTTCGTCGGAGCGGTCGGGTCCTCGTCGTTCATCTGCTCTACGGCCCGATCGAGATAGACCTTGTTGTCGAAATTGCTCGGCGGCTCGCCGAGCAGGCGATCCCGTCCGGCGCGCGCCTCTGCGGAATCGGGCGGAGCGTGATTCCACGTCTCGTAGGCGGCAACCGCCGTTCGCACCGGCCGCAGGAATAGCGCCTCGTTTCCCGCGCCGCCGGAGAATTTGCTGACCAGCGCCGGGTCGGGCAGGCGCGTGAGAACATTGGTCTCGATCAGGACGATCTTCGGCACGCTTCTCTGCTTCGCGATGATCTCAAGGCCGGTGACGGGGGAGCCGCCGGCGAGAGCAAGATTGCGGACGCCTGGCCGCGAGAAATAGTCCTCTTTTACACGCCAGGCGACCGAGCTGCCGACCAGCACGAGGTCGGGCGCGGGCTGCTTGATGTAGCGGTTGAGCGTGACGATGGAGCCGTCGCGCGTCGTGACGGTTGGCTGTTGGAGCGCGGCGCCGAAGCGCGCCGTGGCAAGGCCGCATGCAAGCAGCAGCACTGCCGCGGCGCCCGCGCATCTGATCAGCCATGGGAAGCCGGAGATCTCTGCCATCGTCAGAACTGGAAATAGATGAAGGCGGCATCAGGCCCGGCTTCGAGCCAGGCCATCGCCGCGAGTGCGCCATAGAGATACGGCTCCCACCGCCGCAATTTGCCGTCGAGCAGCGCGCCGATGCCGAGGTGCTGGATCAGGACAGGGAGGGCATAGAGTAGGGCCATATTGCGGAACAGTTTGGTCGGATTTGGATTGTCCGTCGGGGCGAACATGCCCGAGAGATAGCCGAGCGCGTGATCGAAGTTCGGCAGCTTGAAGAAGATCCAGAGCATAGTCACGCAGAAGAACACGGCGCTCATGCGGAGGACCCGCACAGCGGGACCGGCTTCGCCCAGCACCTTCAGGAACGGCCGCTCGACGACGAGCAGCAGGCCATGCAGCATGCCCCACAGCGCGTAGCTCAGGCTCGCGCCGTGCCAGAGTCCGCCGAGCGTCATCACGATCATCAGGTTGAGGCAGGTCCTGACAGGCCCATTTCTGTTGCCGCCGAGCGGGATGTAGAGATAGGTCCTGAGCCAGGTGGACAATGAAATGTGCCAGCGCGTCCAGAACTCGGAGAACGATGTCGAGATGTAGGGCAGGTTGAAGTTGACGGGCAGGCGGTAGCCGAACAGCAGGGCGAGGCCGAGCGCGATGGCCGAATAGCCGAAGAAGTCCGCATAGATCTGGTAGCTGTACAGGAACAGCAGTAGCCAGCGGTCGGGCGTGGCCACCGTCTCATAGAGCGGATAGTCCATGTAGGACGTCATTTCGTTGAGATTGTTGGCCACGTACAGCTTGAAGAAATAACCGGTCAGGACCCACTTGGCCGCCTCGACGAAGTCGACGTCGGCAAGCCGCTTGGGTGCGATTTGCGGCATGAACTGGCCGGCGCGAGTGATCGGTCCGGATACGAGCTGCGGAAAGAAGATGATGTAGAGGAACACGTCCCGCAGCGGCGGCGGCCGCTTCTCCCGCGTCAGGTCGACCAGCATGCTGATGTTGTGAAACACGAAGAACGAGATGCCGATCGGCAGCGGCAATCGCAGCAGCACGTCCAGCGGCGCTAGGCCGGTCGGGTGCATTGCGGCCGGATCGATGAACAGCAGCTTGTATTTGAAGAACGCCAGCAGTGCGAGGTTGAAGGCGATGCCGGCAGGCATCCACACCGCGCGATTGTCGAACGCCAGCACCAGGCAGAGATGGGTTCCGAGCACGGCGAGCAGCAGCAGCGGCAGCAGAGTCGGCTGGCCGGAGCCGTAGAACACCAGGCTTGCAAGCACGAGCAGCTGGACCTGGAAGCGGCGCAGTGGCGGCCAATAATAGGCGCCGAACACGACCGCAACGAACACGCCGAACTGAAAGGAAGTGAATGTCATGCCGAACCGAACTGCCGTCCGGCATGTACCATCTTCGCCGCCGCTCTCCTAGTCTCCCGGGTTGAACTGGACGTGTGCCGCCCACCCGGTTCGCCCTCCTCAACCTCCACCTTGACCTTCCGCCTCCAATCCGCTCCCTTTGGCGCGACACAATGATCCCCTCCAGGGGAAACACCGAAAAAACGCCAAGGTAAGCCACCATGTCTTTCGTCCTCGCCATCGACCAGGGCACCACCTCCTCGCGCGCGATCGTTTTTCGCAGCGACATCTCGATTGCGGCCCGCGCGCAGCAGGAGTTTCCGCAGCATTTTCCGGCTTCGGGCTGGGTCGAGCATGAGCCGGAGGACATCTGGACCTCGACGGTGATGGTCTGTCGCGAAGCGATCGAGCAGGCCGGCATCTCCGCCAAGGACATCGCCGCGATCGGCATCACCAATCAGCGCGAGACTACCGTGGTGTGGGACCGCGCCACCGGGCAGGCCGTGCACCGCGCCATCGTCTGGCAGGACCGCCGCACCGCCGATATCTGCGCAAAATTGAAAGCAGACGGCCGCGAGCCTGTCATCTCCGAGAAGACCGGCCTGATCATCGATCCCTATTTCTCTGGGACGAAAGCCGCCTGGATCCTCGACCACGTTCCCGGCGCGCGGGGCCGTGCCGCGCGCGGCGAATTGATGTTCGGCACCATCGACTGCTACCTGCTCTGGCGCCTCACCGGCGGCAAGGTGCACGCCACCGACGCCACCAACGCCTCGCGCACGCTGCTGTTCAACATCCACACCGGTGAGTGGGACGACGAGCTGCTGGAGATCATCGGCGTGCCGCGCTCGATGCTGCCCGAGGTGAAGGATTCCTCGGCCCGCTTCGGCGAGAGCACGCCCGATCTGTTCGGCGGCACTATTTCCATCTCCGGCATCGCCGGCGACCAGCAGGCCGCGACCATCGGCCAGGCCTGCTTCCGCCCGGGCATGATGAAATCCACCTACGGCACCGGCTGCTTTGCGCTGCTCAACACCGGCACGACGCCCGTCGTGTCCAAGAACAAGCTGCTCACCACCGTCGCCTACCAGCTCGATGGCAAGCGCACCTACGCGCTCGAAGGCTCGATCTTCGTCGCAGGCTCGGCGGTGCAGTGGCTGCGCGACGGTCTCGGCATCATCAAGCACGCCGCCGAGACCGGGCCGCTCGCCGACCAGTCGGACTCCCTGCAGAGCGTCTATCTGGTGCCTGCCTTCGTCGGCATGGGCGCACCCTACTGGAATCCGCGGGTTCGCGGCGCGCTCTTCGGCCTCACCCGCAACACCGGCCCGGCCGAGCTCGCCCATGCCGCCCTGGAAAGCGTCTGCTACCAGACCTTCGACCTCTGGGCTGCGATGCGCGCGGACTGGCCGAGCTCGGAGGGGGCGAGCGTCGTGCTCCGCGTCGACGGCGGCATGACCGCATCGGACTGGACCATGCAGCGTCTCGCCGATCTCCTCGACGCCCCGGTCGATCGTCCCGTGATCCAGGAGACCACGGCACTCGGCGCGGCCTATCTCGCCGGCCTGAATGCCGGCGTCTATCCCGAGCCGACCAAATTCGCCGACAATTGGCGCCTCGAGCACCGCTTCAAGCCGAACATGAGCCAGGCCACGCGCGAGCGGAAGCTGGCGGGCTGGGCGAGGGCAGTGAAGGGCGTGCTGGCGAGTGATGAGGGGGAATAGCAAGCAAAAAGCCTCCTTCGTGTAAGGTGCGCACGAACGTCCGGCTCCCTCTCCCGCTTGCGGGGGAGGGCTGGGGTGGGGGTCTCTCCGCGGCGGGATGGTCGAGAAATGCCGAGAATGTCCCTGGGTGGCGAGAGCCCTCACCCGCCGCGCTCTGCGAGCGCGTCGGCCTCTCCCGCAGGCGGGAGAGGCAAAGAAGGCAGACTTGGTCGTTTCAGTGAGTGGGCCACATCGCATGATCCTCCCCGACGGCTATTCCGATATCCCCGCCGGCAAGATCGCCGCCGTCGTCACCCATCTGGAGATGACCGCACCTCCCGTGGGGCGCGATGATCCGCCAGGCAGCTGGTCCCTGCGCAAGGTCGATACACCCGCGCTCCCCTGGTACCGCGACCTCTTCCGCCGCGTCGGCGAGGAGTGGTTGTGGTTCTCGCGCCCGCGTATGAATGACGCGGCACTCGCCGCCATCATCCACGCGCCTGACGTGGAGGTCTACGCGCTGACGGTTAACGGTCGCGACGAAGGCCTGCTCGAACTGGATTTCCGCGAGCCCGGCCAGTGCGAGCTGGTCTATTTCGGCGTCACCGCCGGCCTGATCGGCACCGGCGCCGCCCGCTTCCTGATGAACCGCGCGCTGGAGCGCGCATGGTCCGGCGACGTCCGTCGCGTCTGGGTGCACACCTGCACCTTCGACCATCCCTCAGCCGTCGCATTCTACCAGCGCTCCGGCTTCCGCCCTTTCCGCCGCCAGATCGAGGTGGCCGACGATCCGCGCCTCGACGGCACGGCGCCGCGCGATGCGGCGCGGCATGTGCCGATCATCGAATAGTGCGCCGCTGCCTCTCCACCGTCATTGCGAGAGCTCTTGCGACGAAGCAATCCAGGCTGCCTCCTCACGCCCCGCCGTCATCCTGAGGTGCGCGCTCTTGCGCGTCTCGAAGGATGGCTGCAAGCGCATTTGGCCCATCCTTCGAGGCTCCCCTTGCAATGCTCGCGCATCGCAAGCCTCGCACCTCAGGATGACGGTCGAGTCTGTGGCAACGATCCCTCAAAACACCTTCTGCTCCGCCCGCGCCAGCGAGAACCCCTTCTGCATCGCGTTGAAGCACGTCAGCCCCGTCTGCTCCGACCGGCACGTGAATCCCGCCCGCTGCCACACCTCGCCATAGGCCAGCACCGGCAATGACGGGTCCATCACGGTGTCGCCGGCACAGATGCGGCCTGCGCTGCCCTTGGCGCTCATCTCGAAGGCGTGGCCGTAGTCGAGCTCGCAATCGGCGGGCCGGCCCGGGCGCGTCTCCATGTTCATGATGTCGCAGCGAAGCACGCCCTGGCCATTCTCGGTGTAGAACTGGCAGGCGATGTTCTTCGACGGCGTCTGGAAGCCGATCGGCCGGTCCTGGGCGTGGGCGAGGCTTGCCACGGCGAGCAGGACGAGCACGGCGAATGATCGCAACGGCATGGCAGGCTCCGGACTGGATGGCCGCATATTGATTCCGCGTTGTTGTGGGATGCGCAATCTCTCCTTTCGAGATTTTTGTTGCGCGCGGCGCGCATTGACGATGAACTGGACGGCCCTGCCGGGCCTCTCATCGAGACGAGCGACAACCATGTTCCTGATCGGCCAATACGACTCCCCCTTCGTCCGCCGCGTCGCGATCGCGCTGCGGCTCTACGGGCTCGCCTTCGAGCACAGGCCGTGGTCGACCTTCGGCGATGCCGACAAGATCGCGCCGTACAATCCGCTGCGCCGGGTGCCGACGCTGGTGCTCGACGACGGCGAGGCGCTGATCGAGAGCACCTTCATCCTCGATCATCTCGACGAGCTCGTGGGCGAGGCCAAGGCGATGCTGCCGCGCAGCGGCGCCGAACGGCGAAAACATCTGCGCATCTGTGCGCTCGCCTCAGGTCTCGGCGACAAGGCGGTCAGCCTGCTTTACGAGCGGGTGCTGCGGAAGGAGCAGCTCGCGCTGTGGGTCGAGCGTTGCCAAGCGCAGATCGGCGACGTGCTGAAGGTGCTCGAGGCCGAGCGCGCCACGGTGACGACGCCGTACTGGCTCGGGATGCGCATCGGTCATGCCGACATCGTTGTCGCCTGCGTCGTCCGCTTCACCCGCGAAGCGCATCCGCAGCTGTTCGACGAAGCGCGCTATCCGGCGCTGAGCGCCCATGCCGATCGCTGCGAGGCGCTGCCACCGTTCCAGGAGATCGTGCAGCCACTCGCGCCGCCGAAGGGGTGAGGGCGCGCCCTCGTGCCCCGGCTCTGCGGCGCGGCACTTCGCGCCGCACCGCGTCCGGGACATGAGACTGACGGCCGCGGCTCTACCCCGCCCCCGCGCGCTTCTTCTGCCAGACCAGATGCACCGCGCAGGTGCAGCCCGGCGGATGCGAGGCCAGATCCTTCGAGCTCAGGTCCTTCGAGGTCTCGTCATTCGCGGGCGTCGCCGCGAAGGCGGCCTCTCGCGACGGGATGTAGTTCAGCACCGGCGCCAGCCAGCGCTCGGCTTCCGCCACCGTCATGCCCTTGCGCGCGGCGTAGTCCTCGACCTGGTCGCGCTCGATCTTGCCGACGCCGAAGTAATAGCTCTCGGGGCTGGCGAAATAGAGCCCGGAGACGCTGCTGCCCGGCCACATCGCAAAGCTCTCGGTCAGCTTGACGCCGGCGGTCGCTTCCGCATCGAGCAGTTCGAACAGCGTCGCCTTCTCGGTGTGATCGGGCTGCGCGGGATAGCCGGGCGCGGGGCGGATGCCCTGGTACTTCTCCAGGATCATCTCGTCGTTGGAGAGCGCCTCGTCGGGTGCGTAGGCCCAGAACTCGCGGCGCACGCGGGCATGCATGCGCTCGGCGAAGGCTTCCGCAAGACGGTCAGCCAGCGCCTTGCACAGGATCGACGAGTAGTCGTCATTGGCCTTCTTGAAGCGGTCTGCAACTGCATCCTCGCCGATCCCGGCGGTGACCACGAAGCCGCCGACATAGTCCGGCGTACCCGCGGGCGCGATGAAGTCGGACAGCGCGGCGTTGAAACGGCCCTCGCGCTTCTCGAGCTGCTGGCGCAGCGTGTGCAGCGTCGCGATCTTCTTGGTGCGGCTGTCGTCGGCATAGAGCACGATGTCGTCGCCTTGCGCATTGGCCGGCCAGAAGCCGATCGTCGCGCGCGCCCGGAACCATTTCTCCTTGACGATGGTGTCGAGCATCTTGCGCGCATCGTCATAAAGCGAGCGCGCGACCTCGCCGACCTTCTCGTCCTTGAGGATCGCGGGAAAGCGCCCGGCCAGCTCCCAGGTCTGGAAGAACGGCGTCCAGTCGATATAGGGCACCAATTCGGCAAGGTCGTAGTCGTCGAAGCTGCGGGTGCCGAGGAAGGTCGGCTTCACCGGCTTGTTCTTCGCAAAGTCCACCGGCACGCGGTTGGCGCGGGCATCGGCCAGCCTCAGCCGCTTCTTGTCGGCCTGAGCCCGCAGATGCGCCTCCGAGATTTTTGCGTATTCGGCACGCACCTCGGCGGCATAGGCTTCGCGCTTCTCCGGCGACAGCAGCGAGGAGGCAACGCCGACAGCGCGGCTGGCGTCGTTGACGTGCACGACCGGACCGGCGCGATAGCTCGGGTCGATCTTCACGGCGGTATGCACGCGGCTCGTCGTGGCGCCGCCGATCAGGAGCGGCAGCTTGAGGCCCTCGCGCTGCAATTCGCCGGCGAAGAACGCCATCTCGTCGAGCGAGGGCGTGATCAGGCCGGAGAGCCCGACGATGTCGGCCTTCTCCGCCTTCACGGTCTCGACGATCTTGGCGGCCGGCACCATCACGCCGAGGTCGATGACCTCGAAATTGTTGCACTGGAGCACGATGCCGACGATGTTCTTGCCGATGTCGTGGACATCGCCCTTGACGGTCGCGAGCACGATCTTGCCGGCGGACGAAGAGGCCTCCGTGCCGACGCCGTTCGCGGCGTTGCGCGCCTTCTCTTCCTCCATGAACGGCATCAGCCAGGCCACCGCCTGCTTCATCACGCGCGCCGACTTCACCACCTGGGGCAGGAACATCTTGCCGTCGCCGAAGAGGTCGCCGACCACGTTCATGCCGGCCATCAGCGGGCCCTCGATCACGTCGAGCGGACGCGACGAATTCTTGCGGGCTTCTTCCGTGTCGACTTCGATGAACTCGGTGATGCCATGGACCAGCGAATGCGACAGCCGCTTCTCCACCGGCCATTCGCGCCAGGCAAGATCAGCTTCCTTGCTCTCGGTCTTCTTGCCGCGGAATTTTTCGGCGAGCGCCAACAGGCGCTCGGAAGCCCCGGGATCGCGGTTGAGGACGACGTCCTCGCACACCTGCCGCAGCTCCGGATCGATGTCGTCATAGACGATCATCTGACCGGCATTGACGATGCCCATGTCCATGCCGGCCTTGATGGCGTGATACAGGAACACCGAGTGCATGGCTTCGCGCACCGGCTCGTTGCCGCGGAACGAGAACGACAGGTTCGACACCCCGCCGGAGATATGCGCGCCCGGCAGGTTCTGGCGGATCCAGCGCGTCGCCTCGATGAAGTCGACGCCGTAATTGTTGTGCTCCTCGATGCCGGTCGCGATCGCGAAGATATTGGGATCGAAGATGATGTCCTCGGGCGGGAAGCCGACCTTGTTCACCAGGATGTCGTAGGCGCGCTTGCAGATCTCGGTCTTGCGCGCGAACGTGTCGGCCTGGCCGGCCTCGTCGAACGCTATCACCACCACCGCCGCACCGTGGCGGCGCGCGATCTTCGCCTCGTGAATGAATTTTTCCTCGCCTTCCTTCATCGAGATCGAATTGACGACCGGCTTGCCCTGCACGCATTTCAGACCGGCCTCGATCACGGAAAACTTCGACGAGTCGACCATGACAGGGACCCGGGCGATGTCGGGCTCGGCGGCGACGAGGTTGAGGAAGGTCACCATCGCCGCTTCGGAGTCAAGCAGGCCCTCGTCCATGTTGACGTCGATGATCTGCGCGCCGTTCTCGACCTGGTCACGCGCCACTTGAAGAGCGGCGGTGTAGTCGCCGTTGGTGATCAGCTTGCGGAAGCGCGCCGAGCCGGTGACGTTGGTGCGCTCGCCGACATTGACGAAGGGAATGGCATCCGTCAGCACGAACGGCTCGAGGCCGGAGAGACGCAAGCGTGGTGCGATCTCGGGCACGATGCGCGGCTTGTGCGGGGCAACCGCAGCGGCGATCGCCGCGATATGCTCCGGCGTGGTGCCGCAGCAACCGCCGACGATGTTGACGAGGCCATCCCGCGCGAATTCGCCGACCAGGCGCGCCATGTACTCAGGCGTCTCGTCATATTGGCCGAATTCGTTGGGCAGGCCGGCGTTCGGATAGGCGCAGACCAGCGTGTCGGCGACGCGGCCGATATCGGCGATGTGCGCGCGAAGGTCTTCCGCGCCGAGCGCGCAGTTGAAGCCGATGGTGATGGGTTTTGCGTGCCGCACCGAATTCCAGAACGCTTCCGGCATCTGGCCCGACAGCAGGCGACCGGATTTGTCGGTGATGGTGCCTGACACCATCACCGGCACGTCGATGCCGCGCTGCTCCGTGATCTCGGCGATCGCATAAAGCGCCGCCTTGGCGTTCAGCGTGTCGAAGATGGTCTCGACCAGCAAGAGATCGACGCCGCCGTCGAGCATGCCGTTGATCTGTTCGCCATAGGATTTGCGCAGGTCGTCGAAGGTGACGGCGCGATAGCCGGGATTGGACACGTCGGGCGAGATCGAGGCGGTGCGGTTGGTCGGGCCGATGGCGCCGGCGACGAAGCGCGGCTTGCCGTCCTCGGCCTCGACGCGGCGGGCGGCGTTGCCGGCGAGGCGGGCGCCTTCGCGCGCCATCTCATAGACGATGTCGGTGAGATCGTAATCGGCCTGCGCGATCGAGGTCGTGGAGAAGGTGTTGGTCGCGATGATGTCGGCGCCGGCGCGCAAGTAGGCTGCGTGGATGTCCTCGATCGCCTGCGGCTGGGTCAGGATCAAGAGGTCATTGTTGCCGCGCAGGTCGCGATGAAAATTCTTGAAGCGCTCGCCGCGGAAGGCGGCTTCGTCGAACTGCAGATTCTGGATCATCGTGCCCATGGCGCCGTCGAGCACGAGGATGCGCTCGCGTGCGGCATTGAGAAGGGCAGTTCGCTTCGGAGAGATGGAAACGGTCATGTCGTCTTACGCCGCCTTCTGCACGCTCTTGGCGCGAATGCCGAGCAAATGGCTGATCGCGAACACGAGATCGGCGCGGTTCATGGTGTAGAAATGGAAGGTGTCGACGCCGTGCTTGGCCAGCTTCTGCACCTGGCCGGCGGCAACCGTCGCGGCCACCAGCTTGCGGGTCTCGGCATCGCCGTCGAGGCCCTCGAATTTCGCGGCGAGCCAGTCGGGCACGCTGGTGCCGTTTCGAGTGACGAAATTGCGCGCCTGCTTGAAATTGTGCATGGGCATGATGCCCGGCACGATCGGGATGTCGATGCCGCGGGCGCGGACGCGGTCGAGATAGCGGAAGTAGAAGTCGTTATCGAAGAACACCTGCGTGATCGCGCGCGTCGCACCGGCATCGACCTTGGCCTTCAGCGTGTCGATATCGGCATCGAAGTCGCGCGCTTCGGGATGCTTCTCGGGATAGGCGGACACGGACACTTCGATATCGCCATGGCGCTTCTTGATGCCGGCGACAAGCTCGGCCGAGCTCTGATAGCCGTCGGGATGCGCGGCGTAGGGCGTGCCGATGCCGCCGACGGGATCGCCGCGCAAGGCCACGATGTGGCGGACGCCGACCTCGTGATAGCGGTCGACGATCTCGTCGATCTCGCCGCGCGAGGCGCCGACGCAGGTCAGGTGCGCCGCCGGCAGCAGCGCGGTTTCCTTCAGGATGCGCGCGATGGTGGAATGGGTGCGCTCGCGGGTCGAGCCGCCGGCGCCATAGGTCACCGAGACGAATTTCGGATCGAGCGGGGCCAGCCGGTTGATGGTCTCCCAGAGACTGCGTTCCATGTCTTCCGTCTTGGGCGGAAAGAACTCGAACGAGATCGCAGGCCGCTTCAGGTGCCCGTCTTGCCCGTCGCTGTGGGCAGGCGTCGTCAACTCGGTCATGGCACCACTCACTCCAAGGGCCTGCCAGATTTTGGCGGCCGGCGGTCAGGTCTAGATGGGAGAGCCTAAGATAGGGCAAAAGCGGGCTTCTCGACAGCCCATCGGGCGTGGGAAGTGGCCCACTACGCCCGTCGAATGGCAAAATATCGCGTCAGACACTCGGCTGGTGGGAAGGTGACGGCTGAGATATTATCAAGATATAACAACATACTATTCGTAGTTTGCCGCTCGGATGAGCTGGATCTCGGTAGTGGGCAATATGAATCCAATATTATCTATCGATCCTCCGTCCCAACTGCCTGAGCCCAGCGGCCTGGAAGGGGCCGGCCGGCGCGCGCCAGATCTGCGCTGCCGGGCATTGCCGGCGGGCGGGCCTCCACTACGTTAGCGCACCATGATCCCGCTTTCAGTCCTCGACCTCTCCGTCGTCACCACAGGCACAAAGCCGGCCGCGGCGCTGCGCAACAGCATCGATCTGGCGCGGCATGTGGATGGGCTCGGCTATGTCCGCTACTGGCTCGCCGAACACCATAACCTCGCTTCCGTGGCGAGCCCGGCGCCCGACGTAATGATCGGGCAGATCGCGGCAGTGACGAAGCACATCCGCGTCGGCTCCGGCGGCGTGATGCTGCCCAACCACGCGCCGCTGGTGGTGGCCGAGCGCTTCAAGATGCTGGAGGCGCTGTTTCCCGGCCGCATCGATCTTGGCCTGGGACGCGCGCCCGGCACCGACGGTGCCACGGCCTATGCGCTGCGCAGCCGGCTCGACCGCCGCGAGGGCGACGACTTTCTGGAGCGGCTGCACGAATTGATCTTGTGGCAGACGCGCGAATTCCCCTCGGGGCATCCCTATAACAACGTCGTCGCGATGCCCGACGACACGCCGCTGCCGCCGATCTGGCTGCTCGGCTCCAGCGATTATTCCTCGGAGCTTGCCGCCCAGGTCGGCATGGGCTTCGGCTTCGCGCATCATTTTGCCTCCCACGATGCGGTCGATGCGATGGTGCATTACCGCAACCATTTCCAGCCCTCGGCCTGGAGCGCCAGTCCGCATGCCATCCTCGCGGTTGCCATCATCGCGGCAGAGACGGACGAGGAGGCCGAGAAGCTTGCGACCTCATTCGACCTCAACCGCCTGCGTCGCGACCGCGGTCAATATCTGCCGCTGCCGAGTGTCGAGGAGGCGCTGGCCTATCCTTACACCGACGCCGAGCGCGCCTCGATCAAGCGCAATCGTTCGCGCCTGTTCGTCGGCAATCCGGCGACGGTGCAGCAAAAGCTCCAGCCGCTGATCGATGCGAGCAAGCCCGACGAGTTGATGGTGATCACCGCCGTGTATGACCACGAGGCGCGGAAAAGGTCGTATTCGCTGCTGGCGGAGGCGTTCGGACTTCGCGCAGCCGCGTAAACCGCTCTCGTGCCCCGGACGCAGCGCAGCGTGAAACGATGCGCTGCAGAGCCGGGGCCCATTGCGATGCCGGATTTCGCGGCCTTCTGGGTCCCGGCTCGCGCTGCGCACGTCCGGGACACGACATCAATCCTGTGCTTCGCTGAACGTCGCGCGGAACGGATGTCCCGGATACACGCCGACGATGCGGAATTCGCGCGAGAAGAATTTCAGTTCCTCGATGGCAAACGCCAGGCCCTTGTCCTCGGGATGGCCGTCGACGTCGGCATAGAATTGTGTGGCGAAGAAATTGCCGTCGACCATGTAGCTTTCGAGCTTGGTCATGTTGACGCCATTGGTGGCGAAGCCGCCGAGCGCCTTGTAGAGCGCTGCGGGAAGGTTGCGCACCCGAAATACAAAAGTGGTGACCAGCGGGCCCGAGCCCTGCGCGGCCCATTTCGGCTCGCGCGCCAGCACGACGAAGCGCGTGGTGTTGTGGGCCTCGTCCTCGATATCCTCGGCGAGAATGTCGAGGCCGTAGATCTTGGCGGCGAGGCGCGAGGCGATCGCAGCGACTGATTTGTCGTTGCGCTCGGAGATGTCGCGGGCGCTGCCGGCGGTGTCGGCGTGCACAACCGGCTTGATGCCGAGCTTGCGGATGATGCGCCGGCACTGGCCGAGCGCATGCACATGGCTCTCGACGCTCTTGATGTCTTCGAGCTTGGTGCCCTTGATCGCCATCAATTGATGGCGGACCGGCAAGAACCATTCGCCGATGATGAAGAGGCCGGAGGCCGGCAGCAGATGATGGATGTCGGCGACCCGGCCGGCGACCGAATTCTCGATCGGGATCATGCCGAGATCGGCCTCGCCCGACGAAATCGCCGACAGCGCGTCTTCAAAAGTGGCGCAGGGCAACGGCTCGGCGTCAGGATAGGCCTCGACGATGGCGATGTGGGAATTGGCCCCAGGCTCGCCCTGGAATGCGATTTTCAGCTTGCTCATGACGGGCCTTGTAGCAGCGGCTCAGGATTTGGAAAGGATGCTGCGGGCGGTTTCGAGATCCGCCGGTGTGTCGACCCCGCGGGGCACGCTGTCGACGATGGTGAAGTCGATCCGCATGCCCGCCTCCAGCGCCCGGAGCTGCTCGAGCTTCTCCTGCAATTCCAGCGGCGAGGGCGGCAGAGAGACGTATCGTTCCAGCGCGGCGCGGCGATAGGCGTAGAGGCCGATATGATGATACCGCGGTCCCTCTCCGGTCGGCGCGGTCGCGCGGGTGAAATAAAGTGCGCGCATGCGCCTGCCCCCCAGCGAGGTGCCGATCGCCTTCACGACGCTCGGAGCGAGGTCCTCCTCCTGGGTGTGGATCTGCGAGGCCAGCGTAGCGATGTCCACGGCCGGATCTTCCAGCGGGGGCAGCACTTCGCGGATGTTCTCGATCGTGATGGTCGGGAAGTCGCCTTGGAGATTGACCACGATCTCCGCCTTCCCTGCGGGATCGAGCTTCTGCATGGCCTCGTGGATGCGATCCGAGCCAGAGGGGTGGTCGGTGCGGGTCATCACGGCCTCGCCGCCATGGGCCGTCACCACCGAGGCGATCTCGGCGGTATCGGTTGCCACCGCGACCCGGCCGATGCCGGCGGCCTCGGCGCGGCGCATCACATGCACGATCATCGGCAGGCCCGCGATATCGGCGAGCGGCTTGCCGGGCAGGCGGGTGGCGGCCATGCGGGCCGGGATCAGCACCAGTATGCGGGGATCGATCATCGGTTCAAGGGGCTTGAGTTTAAGAGCCTGGAAACGGAGCGTTTTCCGCGCCGAGAAATGGGGTGGGGACGGGTTCGAAGCCGGGTCGCTTATACGGGTTGCCAGACCCCGGGCAAACCGATATCTCAATGGCAAAACTCGGGGAAACAATAAGGAACGTTCTGATTCTCCCGAGGCTCGTCCTGGCGGCCGCTTGGGCCGCTAATCCTTCTCAGCGGTGTGGGGCCTGGCCGGAAATGGACTCTTTCGAACTGAATAAGATTCTCGGTGCCGTGCTCGGCACCTGTCTCATCCTGCTGGTGACCAGCTTCACCGCCCAGGCGCTGTTCTCGCCGAAGCTGCCGGAAAAGCCGGGTTTTGAGATCGCCGTGAAGGAAGAGGCCGGCGGCGGGAAGGAAGGCGGCGGCGCCGCTGCTGCGTCGTCCGAACCGATCGAAAAGCTGCTCCAGACCGCGTCCGTCGAGAAGGGCGCCTCCGCCGCCAAGAAGTGCGGCGCTTGCCACACGTTCGAGAAGGGCGGCCCGAATCGCGTCGGTCCGAACCTCTACGGCGTCGTCGGCGACCATGTCGGCGAGGGTCGCAATGGCTTCAACTTCTCGGCTGCGATGAAGGCCAAGGGCGGCACCTGGGATTTCGATGCGCTCAACAAGTTCATTGCCAACCCGAAGGCGGCCGTTCCCGGCACCGCGATGGGCTTTGCCGGCATCCCCAAGGATAGCGAGCGCGCCGACGTCATCGCCTATCTGAACAGCCTCTCCGACAGCCCGAAGCCGCTGCCGACCGCGGCGAAGTAAGGCCTGAAAATTCTGTCTTGAAAGACGCGGCCAGGCTCAAAAGCCTGGCCGTTTCGTTATCCCGGCCTCGCGGTGACGTTATCGGGGCTTTTGGCCGCATCTGACAGGCAGTTTGGCCGTCCAAGATGAGGAAAAAGCAACATGTTCCGTCGAAACCTCGCCTATATTGGGAACTTAAAGGAGTAGCCTCCTTCAAGACAGGACGATTGATTTGGCCATTACCCGACGCGACCTCCTGCTCACCGGCACTGCTGCCGCAGCGCTCCCCGCTCTTGGTTCCGTGGCGGGCGTTCCCGTCATCGGTGCGGCCGAGGCGCAATCGGCCGGCGAGCTTCCTTGGCGCCATGCCTTGTCGCTGTTCGGGAAGGTCAAGTACCCCGCCGACTTCAAGCGCTTCGATTACGTCAATCCGGACGCGCCCAAGGGCGGCGTCGCGCGCCAGATCGCCATCGGCACCTTCGACAATTTCAACATCGTCGTGTCAGGCGTGAAGGGCCAGGTCTCCGGAGCCGTCGCGTTCGTCTATGAGTCGCTCCTGACACCCGCGCTCGACGAGGTCTCGACCGAATATGGCGCGCTCGCCGAAGCCGTCAGCCACCCCGACGATTTTTCCTTTGTGACCTATCGTTTGCGCGCCGAGGCCAAATGGCACGACGGCAAGCCGGTCACCGTGGATGACGTGATCTTCTCGCTCGATTCCTTCAAGAAGCACCATCCGATGTACTCGGCCTATTACAGCCATGTGGTGAAGGCCGAGAAGGTCGGCGAGCGCGACGTGAAGTTCGTGTTCGACGCACCGGGCAATCGCGAGCTGCCGCAGATCGTGGGCCAGCTCACGGTGCTGCCGAAACATTGGTGGGAGGGCACCGACGCGCAGGGCCGCAAGCGCGATGTCTCCGCCACCACGCTCGAAGTGCCGCTCGGTTCCGGGCCCTACAGGGTCAAGGAATTCGTTGCCGGGCGCTCGATCGCGCTGGAGCGCGTCAAGGATTATTGGGGCCGTGACCTCGCCGCCAACGTGGGGCGTAACAATTTCGACGAGCTGCGCTATGAATATTTCCGCGATGCCACGGTGGCGATCGAGGCTTTCAAGGCGGATCAGGTCGATTGGCGCACCGAGAACAGCGCGAAGAACTGGGCGACGGCCTACGATTTCCCGGCCGTGAGCGAAAAGCGCGTGATCCTCGAGGAGTTCGCCAATCGCAGTTCGGGAGTCATGCAGGCCTTCGTGCCGAACCTGCGCCGCGCCAAGTTCAGCGATCCCCGCGTGCGCCGTGCGCTCAACTATGCGTTCGACTTCGAGGAGATGAACAAGCAGATCTTCTACGGTCAGTACAAGCGCGTCAGCAGCTATTTCGACGGCATCGACGAACTGATGGCGACCGGGTTGCCGCAGGGAAAGGAGCTCGAGATCCTCGAGACCGTCCGCGCCGAAGTGCCGCCCGAAGTCTTCACCACAGCCTATACCAATCCCGTCGGCGGCAGCCCCGAAGCCGTGCGGGACAATCTGCGCGAGGCGCTGCGGCTGTTTAAGGAAGCCGGTTACGAGGTGCGCGACCGCAAGCTGATCGACGTCAAGACGGGCGCCCAGTTCACCCTGGAATTGCTGAATTCGGATCCGAGCTTCGAGCGGATCACGCTGTTCTACAAGCCGTCGCTGGAACGGCTCGGCATTGCCGTCAGCGTGCGGACGGTCGATCCGACCCAATACGAGAACAGGACCCGCGAGTGGGATTTTGACATCGTCACCAACTCATGGGGCGAATCGCAATCGCCGGGCAACGAGCAGCGCGAATTCTGGTCGTCGAAGACGGCCGACATCGCCGGTTCGCGAAATATCGCGGGCATCAAGAATCCGGCCGTCGACAAGCTGATCGAGCGGGTGATCTATTCCAAAGATCGCGACGACCTCGTTGCGGCCACCAAGGCGCTCGACCGCGTGCTGCTATGGAATCACTACGTCGTGCCGCAATGGACCTATACCAAGGTGCGCACGGCGCGCTGGGATCGCTTCGGCCGGCCGGCGGAATTGCCCCGATACGGCCAGTCGGGCTTCCCGTTCATCTGGTGGTACGACGCGGACAAGGCGGCGCGGATCGCAAAGAAGTCGTGAAGGACATCCCAGCATGACGCAGCTTTCACGCCGGCATGTGCTGGTCCTGGGTGCCGGAGGGGCGCTCGGCGCTGCCCTGCCGCGCGGTGCCATGGCGTCGGAAGTGGTGGCCGAAGCCCACGGCATCTCGGCGTTCGGCGATCTCAAATATCCCGCCGACTTCCACCATTTCGACTACGTCAATCTGGATGCACCGAAGGGCGGCCTGTTCTCGCTGATCCCGTCGGTGCGCGCCTATAACCAGTCCTACCAGACTTTCAACTCGCTCAACGCCTACATCCTGAAGGGCGACGGCGCGCAGGGCATGGACATGACGTTCGTGCCGCTGATGGTGCGCGCCAATGACGAGCCCGACGCAATGTACGGGCTTGCCGCCAAATCGGTGCAGATCTCGCCGGACAAGCTCACCTATCGCTTCACGATGCGGCCGGAGGCGAAGTTTCATGACGGAACGAAGATTACGGCACACGATGCCGCGTTTTCGCTGACGTCGCTCAAGACCAAAGGGCATCCCCTGATCATCGTGCAGATGCGTGACATGGTCAGCGCCGAGGCTGTCGACGATGCGACGCTGGTCGTCACCTTCGCCAAGGGCCGTGCGCGCGACGTGCCGCTCTATGTCGCGGGCCTGCCGATCTTCTCGAAAGCGTATTACGCCGCGCGCGCCTTCGATGAATCGACGCTGGACATCCCGCTCGGCTCCGGCCCGTACAAGGTCGGCAGGTTCGAGGTCAACCGCTACATCGAATACGAGCGGGTGAAGGACTGGTGGGCGGCCGATCTGCCGGTCTGCCGCGGCAGCTATAATTTCGACGTCGTGCGCTACGAGTTCTACCGCGACCGCGATGTCGCCTTCGAGGGTTTCACCGGCAAGAACTATCTCTTCCGCGAGGAATTCACCTCGCGCATCTGGGCGACGCGCTACGACTTTCCCGCGGTGAAGGATGGACGCGTCAAGATGGAGGTGGTCCCGGACGACACGCCGTCCGGCGCCCAGGGCTGGTTCATCAACACAAGACGCGACAAGTTCAAGGACCCCCGCGTGCGGGAGGCCCTGATCAACGCCTTCGACTTCGAGTGGACCAACAAGACCATCATGTACGGTGCCTATGCCCGCACGGTGTCGCCGTTCCAGAACTCGGACCTCATGGCCAGCAATGGGCCTCCCTCGCCGGAAGAGCTGAAGCTGCTCGAACCGTTTCGCGGCAAGGTCCCTGACGACGTGTTCACGGCGCCGTTCACGCCTCCGGTCTCGGATGGATCGGGACAGGATCGCAGCCTGCTCCGCAAGGCGCAGCAATTGCTGAACGAAGCCGGCGTGCCGATCAAGGACGGCAAGCGCGTGCTGCCGAACGGCGAAATCTTCAAGATCGAGTTCCTGCTGGACGAGCCCTCGTTCCAGCCGCACCATGCGCCCTACGTCAAGAATCTGGGCACGCTCGGCATCGAGGCGAGCGTGCGCGTCGTCGATGCCGTGCAGCACAAGGCGCGCCAGGAAGATTTCGACTTCGACATGACGATCCAGCGTTTCAGCATGTCGGCGACGCCGGGCGATGCCATGCGCGCGTTCTTCTCCTCGCAGGTCGCGAACACCAAGGGTTCCTACAATCTCGCCGGCGTTGCCAGTCCGGCCATCGATGCCATGATCGAGAAGATCATGGCCGCGGAGAGCCGCGAGGAGCTGACTATCGCCTGCCGCGCCTTCGACCGCCTGTTCCGCGCCGGCCGCTATTGGGTACCGCAATGGTACAACAAGACCCACCGGCTCGCTTATTGGGATCAGTTCAGCCATCCCGAGAAGCTGCCGCGCTATGCCAACGGCGTCGGCGCGCCCGACATCTGGTGGCATGACAGTGCCAAGGCGGCCAAGCTCGAGCAGGCCAAATAATCATGAGCGCCTATATCGCCCGCCGCATCCTGCTGATGATTCCGACCCTGCTCGGGATTCTCTTCGTCTCCTTCGTCGTCGTGCAGTTCGCGCCGGGTGGCCCGGTCGAGCGCGTCATCGCGCAGCTTTCGGGGGCCGACACCGGCGGCACCTCGCGCATCTCGGGCGGCGGCGATTTTGCGCAGCGCGCGCCTGGGCAAGTCGGCGCCGGCGGCGACGCCATCAATTCCAAATATCGCGGCGCCCAGGGGCTAGATCCCGATTTCATCAAGAAGCTGGAGGTACAGTTCGGCTTCGACAAGCCGGCCCCGGAGCGCTTCGCGCTGATGGTGTGGAATTTCGCGCGCTTCGATTTCGGCAAGAGCTATTTCCGCGACGTCAGCGTGGTGCAGCTGATCAAGGAGAAGCTGCCGGTCTCGATTTCGCTCGGCATCTGGCTGACCCTGATCACTTATCTGATCTCGATTCCGCTCGGCATCCGCAAGGCGGTCAAGGACGGCTCGCGCTTCGACACCTGGACGTCGACCGTGCTCGTGCTCGGCTATGCGATCCCGGGCTTCCTTTTCGCGATCCTGCTGATCATCCTGTTTGCCGGCGGCTCGTTCTTCAACTGGTTTCCGCTGCGTGGACTGACGTCGGACGGCTGGTCGCAATTTCCCTGGTACTGGAAGATCGTCGATTACTTCTGGCATCTGACGCTGCCCCTGATCGCCATGGGGCTCGGCGCGTTCACCACCATGACGTTTCTGACCAAGAATTCGTTCCTGGACGAGATCCGCAAGCAATATGTGATGACCGCGCGCGCCAAGGGCTGCAGCGAGAGCCGTGTGCTCTATGGCCACGTCTTCCGCAATGCGATGCTGATCGTCATCGCCGGCTTCCCCGGCACCTTCATCCACGCCTTCTTCTCGGGCTCGCTTCTGATCGAGACGATCTTCTCGCTGGACGGTCTCGGGCTGCTTAGCTTCGAGAGCGTTCTCAACCGCGACTATCCGGTGGTGTTCGGTACGCTCTTCATATTTTCGCTCGTCGGCCTCGTGATCAACTTGATCTCCGACCTGACCTACATGTGGATCGACCCGCGGATCGATTTCGAGGCGCGGGAGGTCTGATGACATTGACCGCTCCCACCCCGATCGAGACCACCGCGAAGTCACCGCTCGGTGACGCCGTGCCGATCACGCGCAAGCCGTTCGCGCCGTCGCCGCTCAACCGGCGGCGCTGGCAGAATTTCAAGGCGAACCGGCGCGGCTATTGGTCGTTCTGGATCTTCATGATCCTGTTCGTGGTGTCGCTGTTCGCCGAGCTGATCGCCAACGACCGGCCGTTCCTGGTCAAATATGACGGCCACCTCTATTGGCCGGCCTTCGTCACCTATTCCGAAACGACCTTCGGCGGTGACTTCGAGACCGCGGCCGATTATCGCGATCCCTATTTGCAGAAGCTGATCAAGGACAAGGGCGGCAGCGTCGTCTGGCCGCTGATCCGCTACTCCTACGACACCCATAATCTCGATCTGCCGACGCCGGCACCGTCGCCGCCGACTTGGATGCTGACGGAGGCGCAGTGCAAGCCTGTCGTCGAGAAAAAGGGCCTGAAGAGTTGCCGCGACCTCGAATACAACTGGCTCGGCACCGACGATCAGGGCCGCGACGTGGTGGCACGACTGATTTATGGCTTCCGCATCTCCGTGCTGTTCGGCCTCTGCCTCACCATCGTCTCCTCGGTCGTCGGCATCGCAGCCGGAGCGGTGCAAGGCTATTTCGGTGGTTGGGTCGACCTGCTGTTCCAACGCTTCATCGAGATATGGACCGCGATCCCGTCGCTCTATCTCCTGCTGATCCTGTCGTCGGTGCTGGTGCCCGGGTTCTTCGTGCTGCTCGGCATCCTGCTGCTGTTCTCCTGGGTGTCATTGGTCGGGCTCGTGCGGGCGGAATTTCTGCGCGGGCGCAATTTCGAGTACATCCAGGCGGCGCGTGCGCTCGGCGTGTCGAACAAGGTCATCATGTTCCGGCATCTGCTGCCGAACGCGATGGTCGCGACGATGACGTTCCTGCCGTTCATCGTGTCGAGCTCAGTCATGACGCTCACGGCCCTCGACTTCCTGGGCTTCGGGCTGCCGCCCGGCTCGCCGTCGCTCGGTGAGCTGTTGTCGCAGGGCAAGTCGAACGTGCAGGCACCCTGGCTCGGTTTTTCCGGATTCTTCTCGGTCGCGATCATGCTGTCGCTCCTGATCTTCATCGGCGAAGCCGTGCGCGACGCCTTCGATCCGCGCAAGACGTTCAGGTGAGGGCGTGATGGACGCGATCAACCAGCCCCTGCTTGCCGTACGTGATCTCTCGGTGGCCTTCCACCAGGGCGGCGCGACCACGCTCGCGGTCGACAAGGTGTCGTTCCAGATCAAGCGCGGCGAATGCGTCGCGCTGGTCGGCGAATCCGGCTCCGGCAAGTCGGTCAGCGCGCTTTCGATCCTCAAGCTGTTGCCGTATCCGAATGCGTCGCATCCCTCGGGCAGCATCCGTTTCAAGGGGCAGGAGCTGATCGACCGGTCGGAGCGAGAGATGCGGGAGATTCGCGGCAGCGACATCTCGATCATCTTCCAGGAGCCGATGACCTCGCTCAATCCGCTGCACACGATCGAGGCGCAGATCGGCGAGATCATCCAGCTGCACAATCCGACCAGCAATGCGCAGGCGCGCAAGCGCACGCTGGAGCTGCTGACCCAGGTCGGTATCCCCGAGCCCGAGACGCGGCTGAGCAGCTATCCGCACCAGCTCTCCGGCGGCCAGCGCCAGCGCGTGATGATCGCGATGGCGCTCGCCAACGAGCCCGATCTCCTGATCGCGGACGAGCCGACCACGGCGCTCGACGTCACCGTGCAGGCGCAGATCCTGGCGCTGCTCGCCGAGATCCGCAGCCGGCTCGGCATGAGCCTGCTGTTCATCACCCACGATCTCGGCATCGTGCGCCGCATCGCCGACCATGTCTGCGTCATGAAGGGCGGCGAGATCGTCGAGCAGGGGCCGGTCGAGCAGGTCTTCAGGACGCCGAAGCATCCATACACGCGTGATCTTCTTGCCGCCGAGCCCAAGCCTGATCCGGCGCCGCCGCAGCCGGATGCGCCGGTGGTGATGTCGGCGAGCGATCTTAAGGTCTGGTTTCCGATCAAGCGCGGCCTGATGCGCAAGACGATTGGCCACATCAAGGCGGTCGACGGCGTCAGTATCGCCGTGCGCAAGGGCGAGACGCTCGGCGTCGTCGGGGAATCCGGCTCGGGCAAGACCACGCTCGGGCTGGCGCTGCTGCGCCTGATCTCCTCGAACGGGCGCATCGTGTTCCTGGGCAAGGATATCCAGGGCCTGCGTTTCAAGGAGATGCGGCCCTTCCGCCGCGACATGCAGATCGTGTTCCAGGATCCGTTCGGCTCGCTTTCGCCGCGCATGTCGGTGGCCGACATCATCGCCGAAGGCCTCTCCGTGCACCAGCCAAAGCTGTCGCGCGAGGAGCGCGAGGCGCGTGTCGTCAAGGCGCTGGAGGACGTCGGGCTGAAGCCCGATACTCGCTTCCGCTATCCGCACGAATTCTCCGGCGGCCAGCGCCAGCGCATCTCGATCGCGCGTGCGGTCGTGCTGGAGCCCGATTTCGTCGTGCTGGACGAGCCGACCAGCGCGCTCGACATGCTGTTCCAGGCGCAGATGGTCGATCTGCTCCGCGAGCTTCAGCGCAAGCGCGAGCTCACCTACATGTTCATCTCGCACGATCTGCGCGTCGTCGCCTCGCTCGCCAGCCACCTCATCGTGATGCGCGGCGGCAAGGTGGTCGAGGAAGGCCAGGCGGCCGAGCTGTTCAAGAACCCGAAGACGGATTACACGCGGGCGCTGTTCGCGGCGGCGTTCAGGCTGGAGACGGCCGGGAACGGGTCGGTCGCGACGTAGCCCTGCCGCAAAACTGCCCGTCGGGCAAAACACCTGCGACCTCGTCAATCCCTATGCGCAAAAATATTCCACTTTACCGAAATTCGGAATTACGGCATATATGACGGCGGCCCGGCCCACGAAGAGGGGCGGTTCGCGAGTCGTTCGAAGCGCGGGCCGGGTTGCGGTGGACGCGGCAGCGTCGGCGCGGAAGGTGCGGGCAGGGCGGGTAGTCCCTGTGAGCTCGTGGCCGCGTGCAGACGAACGGCGCCGAAGTCCGGCGAAGCCTCTTGGCGAAGCCGGATGAGCTGCGTACGGCAAAACCGTGTGGTCCTGGCCGTCGTTGCTACGGTCAAGCTCTTGCGGAGATGTGCGCGAGCCCAACCGGGCGGACGGCATCGTCAATTCGCGGGGCGAGGGAGGCCAGAGGAAAGGTCGGCTCCCGGGAGAGCACGGCATAAGCCGTCCGACCACTGCGCAGGGAAGGCCGAGTGTTCGGCACCACCTGTATGCTGCTGTGCGGTTTTTCTGCGCTACGTTTTGCGCAGCAGACCGCGGGTGCGATGTCGGCACCCTGGCCTTCCCTGCGCCCTCCATGATCGGAGAGCGAAGAGTTCAAGCAAAGCTCGGGCGAAATCAGCCGCGAGAGCGTAAAGCCGCGTCTGCAGAACCGGGCGCTCGACCCCTCCTATGATCTGTCGCTAAAGTCGCTTGATCGCGACGACGTCGCTGCCGGCCGCCTTGATCCGCGCAATTGCCGGCTCGATCGGCTCGATCACGGTTGCCATGTGATGCGCATTGGCGTGAACCATGGTGGCGGCATCGCGGACGATGGCGACGTGGCCCTTCCAGAAGATCAGATCGCCGCGCTGGAGCTTGCTCCGCTCATGCGGCTCGAGGGCACGTCCGAGGCCGCCCAATTGCATGTCGCTGTCGCGCGGGCAGCCGATGCCGGCGGATGTCAGCGACACCTGCACCAGGCCCGAACAGTCGATCCCAAAGCTGCTCTTGCCACCCCACAGATAGGGAGTCCCGACGAAGCGCTCGGCCACAGCGACGAAATCCGGCTCGCGGTGATCGAGCGGGGCGAGATGCGTCTTCGGCAGGAACGCTCCGTCGCGCGTCACGGCGAAGCTACCGTCCTCGCGCGAAATCGCAACCCTCGAGCCCAGCACCAGCGTATCGGCCGGCGGCAGCTTGATCGAGGGGCCGGGGAAGGCAAAGGTCCGCAGTGCGCTCACCTTGTGCGTCGGCGCGGCCGCCGGCTTCGTCAGTGCGGCGTCCGGCAACCAGCCGACATAGCCGTCGCCGCCCAGCTGACCCCAGGCCCAGCCTTCGCCGTTGCGATCGTAGATCGTGACGCGCTCGCCGCGCAGCGCTTCGGTCATCAGCATCGCGTTCGATGAGGGCTGCTCGCGCACGGCGGCGATCGGCGCGGTCACCTCGAAGTCCTCGCCGGTGACGAAGCGGTCGGCTTCCACCTGGCCTTCGAGATATTTGGCGGCGAGGTCGCCCCGCGCCGGCGTCAATCGCGGATCATGCATAGCGCTCGCTCAGCAGGCTGTAGATGGCACGCGCGGCCTGGCATTCGCCGCCTTCGGGGCGTGCCGGCTTCGACGACGGCGTCCAGCCGTAGATGTCCACGTGAAGCCAGCTCTTGGCCTGCTCGACGAAGCGCTGCAGGAACAGCGCGCAGATCACCGAGCCGGCAAAGCCGCCGGAGGGGGCGTTGGTGATGGTGGCGGTCTTGGAATCCAGCCACGCATCGTAAGGCGGCCACAGCGGCATGCGCCACAACGGATCGTTTTCCTTCGCCGCGCAGCGCGCGACGTCGGCGGCGAGCCGCTCATCATTGGTGTAAAAGGGCGGTAAATCCGGCCCGAGCGCGACGCGGGCAGCGCCCGTCAACGTGCCGAGATCGATCAGAAGCTCCGGCTTCTCCTCGTCGGCGAGGGCCAAAGCGTCGGCGAGCACGAGCCGGCCTTCCGCATCGGTATTGCCGATCTCCACCGTGATGCCCTTGCGCGAGGTGAAGATGTCGAGCGGGCGGAAGGCATTGCCGGCGACGGCATTCTCGACCGCGGGAATCAGCACGCGCAGCCGCACTTTCAGCTTCGCGTCCATCACCATGCGCGCCAGCGCCAGCACGTTGGCGGCGCCGCCCATGTCCTTCTTCATGATCAGCATGCCGCTCGACGGCTTCAGGTCGAGCCCGCCGGTGTCGAAGCAGACGCCCTTGCCGACCAGCGTCACCTTGGGATGATCAGGATCACCCCAGCCGATGTCGATCAGCCGCGGCGCGCGGGTCGAGGCCATGCCGACGGCGTGGATCAGCGGAAAATTCGTCTTCAGATCCTCGCCGATGGTGCACGCAAAGCTCGCACCGAATTCGCCGGCAAGCGCCTGCGCGGCCGCGGCGAGTTCCTCAGGACCCATGTCGTTGGACGGCGTGTTGATGAGGTCGCGCGCCAGCATCGCAGCGTCCGCAATGCGGCTGATCTCGGCTGCATCGACGCCATCCGGCGGCACCAGGCGGACGTCGGGACGATCGGCCTTGCGGTAGCGGGCAAAGCGGTAGCACCCCAGTGCAAAGGCGAGCGCGGCCAGTCGTGCATCGTGGGGTGCATTGGCAAAGCGATAGGTGCCCGGCGGCAGCAGGCCGGGCAGGGCGCCCGGCCGGAACAGATCGCGCGATCTTGCGCCGTCGTCCTCGAGGCCGAACAGCACCTGTGCGATCGCGCCGTCAGGCGTGGGCAGCGCCAGATAGCCGCCGGGCTTGCCAGCATAGCCGTTCGCGGTGGCGAATTGGCGTTGCGCCGGCGGCAGCGTCTCGGCAACTTGATCCCAGCTCGACTTGGTGACGAAGGTGATCGGGATGGCGTCGGGCGAGGTTTCGAAGACAGAGGGCATTGGCGGGTCCGGACCGTCAGATCAAGCGAATGGAGCAGACTTCGCAGAGTTTTGCTGCGCCTGCAATCGGCTTTGCTGTCACCGTCCCGCGAGCCGCTACTCGCAACTGAGGGGCCATGCTAGGTTCCGGAAGACGGCCGTCGAACGTGAAGATCGCGGGCGGCCGAACACGAAGCCTGCCGGGAGAGTATTCAATGGAATTTGTGTGGAGCGTGGTCACGTTCATCGGACAGGCCGTCGAGGCGATCTTCGGCTATGTCGAGCATCACCATTGGATCTTCGCGTTCCTGGCCGGTGGTTACGTCTTCTATCTCCACGATCGCTCCGTCCACGCCCGCTTCGATGCGCTCGACAGGCGCATCGACGAAATCCGCAAGCGGCTGGCCATCGAATATTGATCGAGTGAGACGAAACTATCGGCGTCCGAATCTCGTAACATTGCAGGCTGAGAACGCCGTTCAAGAGAGCGCGGCCGCAGGGCTTTACTAGCGCTGCGGTTGTGGCATGATTGAGGAATATTTTAAATTGTTCGGTGCGGCACTGCACGCATCGCGTGCGACAACGCAGGGGCACACGATTGATACCTGCCCGGGGCGAGGCTGACCCGGGTCGAGACCGGCCTGAATCCTCTCGTTGAAGGCATTTCTCAGATCGTTTGGGCGACGCAGCATTCGCAAATGAGCGGCGCAAAATGGATAGATCATTCGTTATTGCGCAGATATCCGACCTGCATCTGGACGGGTCAGGGCGGTTGCTTGCAGCGATCGAGGCCCTCAGTGCGGCCCTGCGCGAGAGAATGGCGGAGTTTGCCGATGTTCCCGATCGTATTCTGCTGATCACGGGCGACCTCGTCGATGACCCGACGCCGCGCGCGCTCGACGAAGCGCTCGCCGTCATCGCCTCGTTCCGGCAGACCGGGCTGTTCACCGACATCCAGGCGGTTGCGGGCAACCACGACGTCAAGCGGCCGAGTCAGCGGGGCGGCCGTCACGACGTCTATGATTACCTGCATCTGCCGCGGACCTCGAAGAGCGTCTATTACCGCCAGGCCGGCCTCGATCTGGTGCTGCTGGATTCCAACCGTGCGAGCCTCACGACGCTTGCGAGCGGCAATGTCGATGCGAGCACCTATCATGCGCTGGTCGTGGATTCTGCCCGGCTGAGCGTCGAGCTCGCGGGCAGCATGGGGGCCGCGGGGCGGGCTGATTATGCCGAGCCGGCGGAAAACCTGGTGCGGGTGCTGGCGCTGCACCATCATCCGCTGCCTCAGGCGACGGGCGAAGGCAAACGGTTTCTCGGTGCGCCGGACGAGCCGCTGATGTACCTCGCCGCGCCCGCGACGTTCCTCGAAGCCGCCACCTCGCTCAACGTCAATCTGGTGCTTCACGGTCATCGCCACGTCGAGGGATTGACCCGCTATTCGATTCCCGACCCGCGCGCGACGCGGAGCGATGGCAACGAATCGTTCTGGCGCACGATCTACGTGCTGTCCTGTCCGTCGTCGACCGGGCAGGCCGGCGATGATGCCGGCTTCAACATCGTCCATTTCGGGCCAATGTTTAGGACTGACGATGCCGAATATGGCTTTGCGATCGCGCGCTATTCGCGGTCGCGCAACAATGGTGGCTTCCACCTGCTTGATTCGAACCTGCCGGATGGTGTGATCCGGCTGCCCGCAGGACGAGATTATTCCCGCGATCCGGCTGTCCAGGTGGCGATCGAGATCGCGTCATCCGCGGCGCTGACGCGGGATCAGGTCGCGGCGCTGCTCCGCCGCCTGCTGACGCGCCGCGCCTTCTATGCAGACGGCGAGCCGGACTGGGCGAATGCGCTTCACACCTATCTCGTCACCTCGCATGCTCTGGCTGATCTCGAAGGCGGGCTCGCCAGATCCGGGCGCAAGCGTGAAGTTGCGGCGCTCAGCGCCGCGGCAGGTCTGGTGCGCCAGTTGATCGCGCAATGCGCCGGGGCGCTCGGCATCGATCCGTCGCAGCTCGACGAGCTCCTCGCGAGGCGCCTGTTCAGCCGCGAGGACCTTCGGCGCGAATGGCCGGGGATGCCGCGCACCGGGTTCGATGTTGCGGCACAGACGGGGCAACGGTTGCAATTGCTGCACGATCTGAATGCGCAGCTGAAGGCGCTTGGCCTCGATCTGGGGCTCGGAGGGGAAGCACCGCCCTGAGGGAGACCGGCGTTAACCGGCCATTAGGGTTAACAGTCTATTGCTGACGCGTTCGGCTCGATCCATCCGCTCGAGAGTCAAAGCGTCATGCGTCAACGGTTCAGTGCTGCCCGGCTTCTCGCGTCTGCCTCGCTTGTTGCGCTGGTGGCTTCGAGCCTCGGCGGCTGCACGGCAATGTCAAAGCTCTCCGACGTCACCGGCTCGATCGGGTCGTCGCGTGCGGATGCCGCTCCTGCCACCCCCACCGATCCCGCGCGCGCCGTCGAAGTCTATGGCGAGCGCTATCGCGCCAATCCCAAGGACGCCGAGGCCGCGCTCGCCTATGGCCAGGCCTTGCGTGCCAATGGCCAGCGCGCCCAGGCTGCCGCGGTGCTCGAGCAGGCGACGATCGCCAATCCCGGCAACAAGACGCTGCTCGCCCTTTACGGCCGCGCGCTCGCCGACAACGGCAATTTCCAGCAGGCTTTCGACGTGCTGTCGAAGGCGCATTCGCCCGACAATCCGGACTGGCGTCTGCTCTCGGTGCAGGGCACCGCACTCGATCAGATGGGCCGTCATGACGAGGCGCGCGCCTATTATGCGAGCGCGCTGAAGATAGCGCCGGGTGATCCCGGCGTGCTCTCCAATCTCGGCCTGTCCTACATGTTGTCGCGGGACCTGCCCAAGGCCGAAGAGGCGTTGCGGCAGGCCTACGCCTCGCCGCGCGCCAGCAGCCGGGTGCGGCAGAATCTCGGTCTCGTCGTCGGCCTCCAGGGCCGCTTCGCGGAAGCCGAGACTATCGTGAAAGCGGACCTGCCGCCGGACCAGGCTGCGGCCAACGTCGCGTACCTGAAGGAGATGCTGAACCGCAACGAGGCTCCGCGCGGCGCATCGAAGCGGACGCCGGTCGCCTCGCTCAACCAGCCCGACTGATTGGATTTGATTGTCGGCGTTGCGTGGCGGACCACTTGCGGTCCGCCTGCCGGATCATTGCAGCTCGGAGATCTTGATGCCGGTCGGTCCGAGAATGACGACGAACAGCACCGGCAGGAAGAACAGGATCATCGGCACCGTCAGCTTCGGCGGCAGCGCGGCGGCCTTCTTCTCGGCCTCGTTCATGCGCATGTCGCGGTTTTCCTGCGCCATGACGCGCAGCGAATGTCCGAGCGGGGTGCCGTAACGCTCGGCCTGCTGAAGCGCCAGACACACCGATTTGACGCCTTCGAGCCCGGTGCGCCGTGCCAGATTCTCATAGGCCACCTTGCGGTCCTGCAGATAGGACAGCTCGGCCGTGGTCAGCGTGAATTCCTCCGAGAGCGCGATCGACTGTCCGACGATTTCGGTGGCGACCTTGCGGAACGCCATTTCGACCGACATGCCGGACTCGATACAGATCAGCAGCAGGTCGAGCGCGTCCGGAAAGGCGCGCTTGATCGAAAGCTGGCGCTTGGAGATCGCGTTCCGGAGGAACAGCATCGGCGCCTGAAGGCCGAGATAGGCGGCGCCGATGCAGATGCCGATCTTGACGGGCATCGGCTTTTCCATGTGCGCGATCAGGAACACGTAGACGACCGAGCCGACGAACAGCACGATCGGGGCGACCATGCGGGCGAACAGGAAGGTGATATAGGGCGCCTGGCCGCGGTAGCCGGCCATGATGAGCTTGTCGCGCGCGGCTTCCTGCGCGAGCCATTTCGTCAGGTTGAAGTCTTCGACGACCTTGGAGACGATCTGCTTCGGCGTCTGGCGCAGCGAGACCTTCTCGCTCTTGTTGAGGCGGTCGCGCTCGCGCTGGCGGATGCGCTCACGCTCGCTCGCCACCGCCTTCATGCGCTTGGAGAGGCCCTCGCCGGCGAACAGCGGCATCACCAGCGTATAGACGGTGGCGCTGGCGGCAATGGCCGCCAGCAGCATGGTCATGAAGTGGACGTCGTGCAGTTTCGTAACGAGGAGCTCGACCATATTGCACCGTCAGAAGTCGAAATTGATCATCTTCTTCATCACCATGATGCCGACCGACATCCAGACGACGCAGCCGACCAGCATGAGCTGGCCGGTGGGATGAGTCCAAAGCAGAGAGATGTAATGCGGCGTCGTCAGGTAGACGAGGAACATGACGATCGGCGGCAGCGAGCCGATGATGCCGGCCGAAGCCTTGGCTTCCATCGACATCGCCTGGATCTTCTCCTTCATCTTCTTGCGGTCGCGCAGCACCTTGGAGAGGTTGCCCAGCGCTTCGGAGAGGTTGCCGCCCGACTTCTGCTGGATCGAGATGACGATGCCGAAGAAGTTGGCCTCCGGCAGCGGCATGCGGTCGTAGAGCCGTGAGCAGGCCTCGCCGAGCGGCATGCCGATCGCCTGGGTTTCGATGATCGCCAGGAACTCGCTGCGCAGCGGCTCCGGCGCGTCGGCCGCGACGACCTTGATCGATTCGAACAACGGCAGGCCGGCCTTGATGCCGCGGACGATGACGTCGACGGCATCGGGCAGGGCTGCCAGGAATTTGGCCTCGCGACGTTTTTTCAGGTAACCCAGCGCCCAGCGTGGCAAGCCCAGCCCGCCGGCAAAAGCCAGGCCCGCAGCGCCGAGCAGGCCGCCGCCGGCGAACATGGCGCCTGCGAAGAACACGCCCGCGACGACTGCGGATACGATCCAGAATTTTCGCGGCTCCCAGTCGAGTCCCGCCTGCGACAGGCGGACCGAGAGCGGTACGCTCTTTTCCTGGGCGCGCCGTGCCTCAAGATCCTTCAGCGAGTTCTCGACCTGCTCGCGGCGCGACCGCTGGGTCTTCTCGGTCTGCTTCGCAGCGGGCGCATCGGCGCGTGCGATCGAGGCGCGGCGGCTCTCGGCCTTCCGCTCCCCGGACAGCAGCGGATAAAGAAAGACCCAGGCGATGCCGCCGACGGCGGCGGTGGCGAGGAAGGCGAGGGCGAGGACCTGCACGTTCATGGTTGCGCCGATCCCATCATGACTTCGGCGAGACTTCCGCCGCATCGAGTGCGGCGGCAAGGCGCTTCTCCTCGCCGTAATAGCGGGCGCGTTCCCAGAATTTCGGACGGCCGATGCCGGTCGAGCGGTGCTTGCCGATGATCTTGCCGTTGGCGTCCTCGCCGACCATGTCGTAGAGGAAGATGTCCTGGGTGATGATGGTGTCGCCTTCCATGCCCATCACCTCGGTGATGTGGGTGATGCGGCGCGAGCCGTCGCGCAGACGCGCGGCCTGGACGATGACGTCGATCGAGGCGCAGATCATCTCGCGAATTGTTCGCGAAGGAAGCGAAAAGCCGCCCATCGTGATCATGGATTCGCAGCGCGACAGGGCCTCGCGAGGATTGTTGGCGTGCAGCGTGCCCATCGAGCCGTCATGGCCGGTGTTCATGGCCTGGAGGAGGTCGAAGGCCTCCGGGCCGCGGACTTCGCCGACGATGATGCGTTCGGGACGCATACGCAGACAGTTGCGCACCAGCTCGCGCATGGTGACCTGGCCCTCGCCCTCGATGTTGGGCGGGCGGGTTTCCAGACGGACCACGTGAGGCTGCTGGAGCTGGAGCTCGGCGGCGTCCTCGCAGGTGATGACGCGCTCGTCGTGCTCGATGTAGTTGGTGAGGCAGTTGAGCAGCGTGGTCTTGCCCGAGCCGGTACCGCCGGAGATCAGCACGTTGCAGCGGACGCGGCCGATGATCTGGAGGATCTCGGCGCCTTCCGGCGAGATCGCGCCGAACTTGACCAGCTGATCGAGCGTCAGCTTGTCCTTCTTGAATTTGCGGATGGTGAGTGCGGGGCCGTCGATCGACAGCGGCGGCACGATGGCGTTGACGCGGGAGCCGTCGGCGAGGCGCGCGTCGCAGATCGGCGAGGATTCGTCGACGCGCCGGCCGACCTGGCTGACGATGCGCTGGCAGATGTTGAGCAGCTGCTGGTTGTCGCGGAAGCGGATGCCGGTGCGCTGGATCTTGCCGTTGACTTCGATGAAGACCGTGTTGGCGCCGTTGACCATGATGTCGGCGATGTCGTCGCGCGACAGCAGCGGCTCGAGCGGACCGTAACCCAGAACGTCGTTGCAGATGTCGTCGAGCAGCTCTTCCTGCTCGGCGATGGACATCACGATGTTCTTGATCGCGATGATCTCGTTGACGATGTCGCGGATTTCCTCGCGGGCCGATTCCGAATCGAGCTTGGCGAGCTGGGCGAGGTCGATGGCCTCGATCAGCGCGCCGAAGATGGTCGCCTTGACCTCGTAGTAATTGTCGGAGCGGCGGGCCTCCATGGTCGGCGCGGGCTTCGCCGGGGCAAGCGAGGGCGAGGCGACGACCGGCGGGGGCGGGGCGCGCGATACCGTCGGCGCCGGAGCCGAGGCAGGCTCTGGCGACACGGCGCCGGGCTTGGGAGCCCTTGTATCGGTGTCTGTTCCGCTACGCTTACCGAACACTTAACAACTCCATGCGGCGGCTTATTTTCCCCGTAACTTCTCAATCAGGGGTGAAAGCAAGGACGACTTTTGTTTCTTCGTCTCGCTGCGGCCGGTCAGGCGCTGGGCGATCTGGAGGAACATCTCGATCGACTTGTGGTTGGCGGAAATCTCCGCGATCATCTGGCCGTTGTTGGCGGCCGAGCCGAAGATCTGCGGCTCGAACGGGATCGAGACCACCGGCTGGCTCTCGATCGCCTTCGCGAACTCCGCGGCGGCGATTTCGGGCCGTTTCGGGACGCCGACCTGGTTCAGGCAGTACAGCGGGGGCCGGTCGTTCGGGCGCGAGGCTTTCAGGAGGTCGAACAGGTTCTTGGTATTGCGCAGATTGGCCAGATCCGGCGCCGCCACGATCAGGATGTCGTCGGCCCCGATCAGGGCCCGCTTGGTCCAGCCCGACCATTGGTGCGGGATGTCGAGCACGATGCAGGGCATGGTCGAGCGCAGCGTATCGAACACGGCGTCGAAGGCGTCGGTGCCGAAATCATAGACCCGGTCGAGCGTTGCCGGCGCCGCCAGGAGGCTCAGATGGTCGGTGCATTTCGACAGCAGGCGGTCGATGAAGGCGGTATCGACGCGATCGGGCGAGAACACGGCGTCCGCGATGCCCTGCGGCGGGTCCTGGTTGTAGTCGAGGCCGGCGGTGCCGAAGGCGAGGTCGAGATCGGCCACCACCGCGTCCATCGCGAGGTCGCGCGCGATCGCCCAGGCGACGTTGTGGGAGATGGTGGAGGCGCCGACGCCGCCCTTGGCGCCGACCACGGCGATGATGCGGCCGACGGCCTTGGCTTCCGGCGCCGAGAACAGGTTGCAGATCGAGCGCACGACGTCGATTGCGCCGACCGGAGCAAGCACATAGTCGCTGACGCCGCGGCGCACCAGCTCGCGATAGAGCGTGACGTCGTTGATGCGGCCGATCACGACCACGCGGGTGCCGGCGTCGCAGACGGTGGCGAGATGGTCGAGCCCGCCGAGCAGGTCGCTGCGGCCGTCGCTCTCGAGCACGATCACGTTCGGCGTCGGGGCCGAGCGGTAGGCTTCGATCGCGGCCGCCATGCCGCCCATCTGAATCTTCAAATGGGCCTTGCCGAGCCGGCGATCCTCGCCGGCTGACTGCACTGCGGCTGCAGTCTCCACGGTCTCGCAGAAGGCCTGCACCGAAACGCGCGGCGCGGGAGCAATATGCTCCTCGACCGGCGGAGGCGGCGCCTCCGGCTGCTCTTCGTGTGTCTGGCGAGCGTAACTGATCATTTGCCGGTGTCGCTGAGTTTGGCCTTGTCGGCGTCAGGATAGGTGACCGAGGTCGGATTGCCCTTGCGATACTTCTCGAAGGCCGCGGTGCGCCGTGTCGTATAGGCCGGCGTTTCGGAGCGCGGCTGCTCGAGATCCGACGGATTGTCGATCATGGCCGCCATGTTGCGCTGATAGGCGCAGCCGTAATTGTAATAGTCCTTGTTTTCGAACCAGCTCTTGTTCTTCATCGAGGGCCCGATATCCTCCGGCCACAGGCCGCAGGGGCCGGCGACGGCGGCGATCTTCGAGTAGGTCAGCCGGATCGGCGGCAGGAAGCGCTTGTCTTCGGGCTGGTAGGGGCGAACGATGACGCCGCGCGGCGGAACGCCCGCGGCGGCCAGCATCGCCTGGATTTCACGCATCGTCTCTGCGACCGGGCGCGCGTTGGGCGTGCCGGACGGGGTATCGATATGGATGGCGCCGGTGCCCTCGTGCATCCAGGTCGATGCCAGGCCCATCACGTCGGCGCGCTGGGCGGCGCTGAGGCCCCCGCGGGCATGGCCGACGAAGACGACGATCGAGCGGTTCTGCTCCTCGATCGCGATCGGATGACGTTGCTTGTAGTCGTCGGGAATGGAGGCGGTCGCGACCTCGTCGTGCTGGCAGCCGCCGAGTGCAAGCGCGATGCCGACGAGCGCGCCGCCGAGGGCGATGGCGCGTTTGCGAAGCTGGGGTGGTCTTGTGGTCATCGTGGAGTCCCCGTTCCGCTTCAATCGGTGATGAAACCGTAGGTGCCGCGGTAGTTGCGTGCCGGCTCGGTCTTGCCGGGCACGCCGTAGATGCGGTTGATGTTTCCGATCAGCTCGACCTGCGGATCGGCGGGCGCGGAGAAGCCGTCATCCGGCCGCGACAAGTCCTTCTGCGCCACAGCGCGAACGATGAAGGGCGTCACGATCACGACCAGCTCGGTCGCGTTGTTGACGAAGTCGCGGCTGCGGAACAGCGTGCCGAGGACCGGGAGCTGCATCAGTCCCGGCAGTCCGCTGATCGCCTGCTTGGTCTGCTGCTGGATCAGGCCGGCCATCGCCATCGCGCCGCCGGAGGGAATTTCCAGCGAGGTCTCGGCGCGGCGGGTCCGGATCGAAGGTACCGTCACCGAGTTCACCGAGGTCGAGGTCACGGCCTGCGACAGCGTGATCGCATTCTCATTCGACAGTTCGGAAACCTCGGTCATCACCCGCAGGCTGATCTTGCCTTCGGTGAGGACGACGGGCGTGAAGTTGAGCGAGATGCCGAACTTCTTGAAGCTGATCTGGGTGGTACAGACATGCGTGGTCGGATCGCACGCATAGCCTGCCGGCACCGGGAATTCGCCGCCGGCGATGAAGGTCGCGGACTCGCCGGAGATCGCGGTCAGGTTCGGTTCGGCCAGCGTGCGGATCACGCCCGCGGTCTCCATGGCGCGCAGGGTGGCCTGCACCGACGGCCCGCCGCCGAACTTGGTGGTCAGATTGTTGCCATCGACGAGGTTGTGGCCGAGCGCGGTGAACGGATTGGTGTTGGAAAAGGTCACCACCGAGGTGCCGTAGTTCAGGTTTGCGGACAGGTCGATGCCGAGCTGCTTGACGATGTTGCGCTGGACTTCGGCGACCGTCACCTTGAGCATGACCTGGTCGCGGCCGCGGACGACGATCGAATTCATCACCTTGCCAGCGTCGCCGGTGAGGCGTGCGGCGAGCTCGTTGGCCTGCTGCGCCTCCATCGGGTTTGCCGCGGTGCCGCTCAGGACGATGCCGTCACCGAGCCCGTCGATCTGGATGTCGGAATTGGGCAGGATCTGCTTCAGCGCCGCCCGCACGCCATTGAGGTCGCGCTTGACCGCGATGTCATAGGCCGCGATCTGCTGGCCGGTGGAATCGAAGAACACAATGTTGGTTTGGCCGACCGAGGCGCCGATGATGTAGGCGCGCTGCGACGAGCGCACCACGGCGTTGGCGATCTTGGGATCTGCGACGAGCACGTCCTTGATGTCGCGCGGCAGGTCGATGACGATCGACTTGCCAACGCCGAGCGAGAGGAAGCGTGCGTTCATCTGGCCGTCGGCGGCAACCTGCGTTCCCGGACGGTAATCAGCGGCCACCACAGGGGTCAGCGCTGGATTGAGCACCAGCGCAAGGGCGGCCGAGAACGACAGGGCGCGGACCACGGAGGTTCGCATCGTCGCCAGATCTGCCCTGCATTTCATATCGACAGTCCTCATCGTGCCTTCGCCGTCGAGCTTGGGATGCCGTACCGAATGATCGAAACGCCATCGCGCTTCTGTGCGGAATCGTCGAGCGTGATCTCGGTCATCTTGACGTCGGCGATGCTGCGGAGCGCCAGCGACAGCGTTCCGGCCTGGCGGCCGGACGTGAGCACCTGCGTCTGCGACGGATTGAGCTCGAGGGTCACGGTCTTGCCGACCACCGCGTTTTGGCCGTCCTTCTCCTTCGGAGCCTGGTCGATCGCGAGCACGCGGACATTGGTCAGGATGATCTCTGAGGTGACGACGTCGGGGGCGCCGCCGCTCTGGTCGGGGTTCTTGAGGCGGCGGGTCAGCAGGACGTCGACGCGATCATTGGGCAGGATGAAGCCGCCGGCGCCGGTCTCGGGCGAGATCTCGGTCGAGATCGCGCGCATGCCGGTCGGCAGGATGGCCGCCATGAAGCCGGAGCCCTCGGGCTTGACCAGCTTCTGGTCGCGGATCGGCTCACCCTGGATGAAGGGGGAGCGCACGATCGAGCCGGTCACCTGGGTCACGCCTTCAGGGCGCTCGTTGCGACGGATGAAGGTGGCGCTGGCGGTTGCGGCCGGCCAGGTCTGCCATTGCACGTCTTCCGGCTTGACGGTCTGGCCGAGGCCGATGTCGTTCTTGGCCACCAGCACGTCGACGGTGGGAAGCTGCGCGACCGGAGCCGGAGGCGGCGCAGAATTGTCCGAGCCGCTCGCCAGATACGCGGCGACGCCGCCGGCGCAGATGGCGACCGTCAGGACGACTATGCGTGCCCTATTCATACGCTTCACTTTCCACAGAACGCCGCGACGCTGCCGCCGCCGTAATCGGCAGTTGACCAGCTATTCGTCAAAGCATGGTTAATGAGGCGTATCTAAATCGCCTTAACGCCGGGTTTACCGGTGCGTTCAGCGCAGTGCGAGGTGGGCGAGGTCGATCGCCTTCACCCATTCGGTTTCGGGATAGACCATCAGCGCGCCGAGCGTGAGCGCGATGCCGTAGGGGATGCCACTCTCCTTGTCGTGCAGCCGTGCCAGCCAAGCCTGGCCCGCCAGCCCGTAAGGCAGCGGCCACTGCCGGAACTGGAGCAGGAGCAGCGTCAGCGCGCCGCCGAACAGCGATGCGTAGAGCAGGAAATCCATCAATTGGGTGAAGCCGAACCAGAGCGCGACGGATGCCGCGACTTTGGCGTCGCCGCCGCCCATCCAGCCCATCGCGAAGCAGCCGAAAGCCACGACCAGGAGCAGCGCACCGGCGCCGACATGGTTCAGCATCTCGTAAGGGGCCATGCCACCGGCGAAGGCGAGCACGAAGAAGCCCGCGACCAGCGCCAGCGAGACACGGTTCGAGATCGTCATTGTGAAGAGATCGCTTGCGGCGGCGAACGCCATCAGGGCGGGAAACAGCAGAAGGCGCGCAAGGTCGAGGATCATGGGCTGCGTCTTGAGGCCTGAGTTTGCCGCGGGATCTGGCGTCGGGCGATGCTAGCCGGCAGTGCTAAACAAACCGACAACGGCGAACATCGGCGCAGGCATACCTACCAGAGGCTGGCAATGCGCACGGCGAGCACGACCGTCGCAACCAGCAAGGCAAGGCAGACCCAATAGGCCGGCGAGCCGGTCGGCACCGTCTCGGCCTTGTTCGCCGCAACCGCGGCATCGGTCCTGTACTCACGCAACGCCACTGGAACTCGCCGTGCTCTAAAAAACAAAGGCCCCGGAGGTCCGGGGCTTTTGCCGTCGTTGGTCGATGGCTTACTTCAGCGAGGAGCTGATCGAGCCGAACTTGGTGTTCAGCGTGCTGCCGAGGTTGTTGACGACGGTGATGATGGCCAGCGCGATGCCGGCGGCGATCAGGCCGTACTCGATGGCGGTGGCGCCGGACTCATCCTCGGCGAAACGCGCAATCAGGTTCTTCATGAACTTAACTCCATCTGGGTTGGATCGCCTCGTTCGGCGCTGTCTTTGACGCCCTGACCATGTGAGCCCAGCTCTTTCGGTGGAGTTAATTCGATCGTGCAAAGCCGCGGCCTGAGCGATGCTTTTGCCCAGAGTGAATTTCGCCTTAAGGCGCACCTTGCAATTCCTTCCGGTTCCGGATCCGCCGCAAGCGCGTCACAGGGTTCACCCTCCCTTAAATTTCGCGGAGTAGGCGTTAGAGCTCCAGCTGCTTTGAAGAGAGGCGACGATGTCGAGCCTGCCCATGCAAGTCGCCCTCATGCTCGGCGAGACCATTGCCAAAGTGGTCCCCGTTACCTTCGTGCTCGCGATCATCTTCACGGTGCTCGAGCATTTCTGGGCCTGCAATCCCGGTGTTCCGTGGTGGCGCAAGCGGGAGATCGTCACCGACATCTGCTACTGGTTCTTCGTTCCGGTGTTCGCCCGCACCATGCGTATCGGGCTCTTGATCGTCGGTGCGAGCCTGCTCTTCAACATCCACGACGCGGACGGCCTGATCGCCTTCTACGACAACGGCCACGGCCCGCTGGCGCAATTGCCGCTCTGGATGCAGGCCGTGCTGTTCCTGGTGCTGTCCGATTTCATGCTGTACTGGCTCCACCGGTTGTTCCATGGAGGTGAGTTCTGGAAGTACCACGCGATCCATCACTCCTCGGAGGAGATCAGCTGGATTTCGGCGGCCCGCTTCCATCCGGTCAATCTCGTGCTCGGCACCATCGGGGTCGACGTCGTGCTGCTGATCGCCGGCATCTCCCCCAACGTCATGGTCTGGGTCGCCCCGTTCACGACCTTCCATTCGGCCTTCGTGCACGCCAACCTGAACTGGACCTTCGGGCCGTTCAGATACGTGCTGGCGACGCCGGTGTTCCACCGCTGGCACCACACCCCGCTCGAGGAGGGCGGTGACACCAATTTCGCCGGCACCTTCCCGATCTGGGACGTGCTGTTCGGCACCTTCCGCATGCCGGAGGGCAAACTCCCGCAGGACTACGGCAAGGACGAAGCGGCCATGCCGAAGGAGATCGCGGGCCAGCTCGCCTATCCATTCCGCCGCTAGCGTAGCTCGCGGAAAACGCCAGTCCGTTCAAACAATAGTCGGCGAATTTGCGGAACGTTCACGAATTAAGGGCAGGTTAGCGGGGTCGGGCACCGGCTCCGCTGTTATCTGATCGCTTCTGCCGGTTTGTGACGTCCCGGGGGTAAGAGTATGCGTAAAGAACTGCTGCGCCGCCATGCGCGCGTCTGTCTTCTGGTTGCGGCCGCGGCGCTGGCATTGCCTTCTGCCGGCCTTGCCGAGCCCGGCGCGGATACCATCGCTGTCAATGTCGACCAGGCCAAGCTGGTCCGCCTTCCGGGCAAGGTTGCGACCATCGTGGTCGGTAATCCCCTGATCGCCGACGTCACGCTCCAGCCCGGCGGCATGATCGTCGTCACCGGCAAGGGCTACGGCGCCACCAATTTCATTGCGCTCGACCGGGGCGGCGAGATCCTGGTGGATCGCCAGATCCAGGTCGAAGGTCCGAGCGACCGGCTCGTCACCGTCTATCGCGGGGTCGAGCGCGAGTCCTACAGCTGCGTGCCGCAGTGCCAGCGTCGCGTGACGCTCGGCGACAGCGACAACTATTTCAACACCACGATGAACCAGGCCGGGTCGCTGAGCAGCAGTGCCAGCGGCGGCGCCGGTGCGGGCGCCAAAACGAACTAGCAGGACCTGTCAGCGGATCCGACCGGGCTGGATCGCATGAACCGGTCCGGAGACGCGCGCGATGAAAGGCCGGCTTTCGAGCGCCACTCGTCTGCGCACTTCGGATCTTTCGTGGTTAACGCATCCTTGACGGCGCGGTCCGCCGGGTGCGGATCGCCCGAAACACTTAAACAATCAGTTTCCGTTATTGAACGAGGCAGATGATTGCCGCTGCCGGGGAATTAGACGCGATGCCGTCGCCTGCACCTCAGAGATTCACGTTTCTCGCCGCGATGCGGCGGTTTCGCGGCAACCGCCGCGGCTCCGCCGCCGTCGAGTTCGCGCTGGTTGCGCCGATCTTCTTCGCGCTGCTGTTCGCGATCATCGAGACGGCGCTCATGTTCTTTGCGGGCCAGGTGCTCGAGACCATCACGCAGAACTCCGCACGCGTGGTCCTGACCGGGCAGGCGCAATCCGGTTCGGTGACGGCCTGCGCAGTCAACTCGGTGAGCACGCCGTGCACCCAGGCGACGTTCAAGGCTTATGTTTGCAGCCAGATCCCGGCACTGTTCGACTGCAACAGTCTCGTTGTCGACGTCGCGAGCTACAGTTCTTTCAGCGCAATCAGTCTTGCCAACTTCAACGCCTGCAACTTCGATACCACCAATATGGGGTACAACCCCGGGACGTCAGGACAGGTCGTCGTGGTGCGGCTCTATTACAAGTGGCCGCTGTTCGTGACGGGGCTCGGTTATAATCTCGCCTGCAGCAGCAGCAACAGCACGCGCCTCCTCGTTGCCACGGCGGCATTCCAGAACGAGCCCTATTAGGATTGAGCAGAAACCATGCAGGCGATCGAGAGAATCTTGCGAGCCGGCCGAACCTCTGCAAGCGAGTTTCTCGCCGATAGCAGAGCGCTTGCCGCCACGGAATTTGCAGTCATCGTGCCGCTGATGCTCGTGATGTTCTTCGGCACCGTCGAGTTCTCATCTGCGGTCGCTATCGATCGCAAGGTCACGCTGATTGCACGAACACTGTCCGATTTGACGTCGCAGTCGGCGGGGACGGTGACCGACACCAATCTCCAGAACACGTTCACCGCGAGCATGTCGATCATTTCGCCCTACGACCGCACGCTCGTGAACGGCACCCTTGTTCAGATCTATATCGACGCGAACAGCGTCGCCAAGATTCAATGGAGCAAGTCGGCGATCATTTCGAGCGGGGCGACGCAGGCGACGTTGACGACGCCGCCTCCGTCGCTGTCGGCTGGGACCACGGTGACCTCGATGATTCCATCGACGCTCTTGCTGCCGTCGACTTATCTCATCTTCAGCCAGGTGAGCTACGTGTACACACCTTCCGTCGGATACGTTCTGAAGTCGGGTATATCGCTGAGCGATGTTTCCTACACGCGGCCGCGCCAAGCCACCTGTATCGCTTACAACGGCGTGCCGTCGTCCTGCTGAAATCGAAGATGGCGAACCGGGATCGCCTGTACCAAAGGAACGGACTGCAATTGTAGCCTGTAGAGGCGTTTCGAGGGGCGGATCGTTTGGCCGCCCGTGCGATGCCGATGCGCCGCCCAACAAAAAAGGCCGCGCATACCGCACGGCCTTTTCTATCTGCTTGGCTGCTTCGTCCGGGCCAGTGCCCGGCGAACCCTCAGGCCGAGCGAAGGTTGTCCGCGGCCGACTTGCCGGAACGGCGGTCGGCGACGATCTCGTAGGAGAGCTTCTGGCCTTCGCGCAGCGTGCCGAGGCCCGCACGCTCCACGGCGCTGATGTGAACGAACACGTCCTGGCCGCCATCGTCGGGCTGGATGAAGCCAAAGCCCTTGGTCGCGTTAAACCACTTCACGGTTCCCATGCTCATGGGGTAGTCCCTTCTCAAATACACAATGTCAGAGCCCGCTTGCGCAGGCAGGTTAGATCGAATTTTTGGAAGGGTCGTCAGCGTGTCTGAACCGGCTGTACCGGTGGATGCTAATGTCGTCCGGCCGAAAATCGATGAACTCATTTTATTGGAAACACGGCCTCGAAACAATCCGGACGTGCACGATTTTTTGATCCGCCGCGATATCAGCGGCGGATCAGCATACAGGTCGGAATTTTAGTTCCGCGCTAGCGCACGAATGGATCGATCGCCGCTTAGCGGCGGCGGAACTGGCCGCCGCGCTGCGCGCCACCCCGCGGCGGACCGCCGGCTGTTGCGGGACGTTCGTCCTTGTGGCGGAAAATCAGCCGGCCCTTCTCGAGATCGTAGGGCGACATCTCCACCGTCACGCGGTCGCCCGCGAGCGTCTTGATGCGGTTCTTCTTCATCTTGCCGGCGGTGTAGGCGACGATCTCGTGTCCGGCATCGAGCTGCACGCGATAGCGCGCGTCGGGGAGGATTTCGGTGACCAGTCCTTCGAACTGGATCAGCTCTTCCTTAGCCATTGATATCTCCAGGTCGTGGACGGCTAGTGCGAGGGTTTGCGGGTTGATTGGCCGTTCGGCCGACTCTCGCGGCGCAAAAAGGCAACGCCTTGTATCCCATCAGGCTTGCCGGCGCTATGCGCGGGACGCTGTTCCGACCGATCGGTTTGCGAATGTCCCATCTTATTAGCACCGGAGCGGCGACGGCGGCGAGACCCCTTCGAGGCGTTCTGGCCGTCATTGTATCGTCCGTCGGCGTGCCTCGCATCGGCGTGCCGGCCTTCACCGGGCCGTCCTTCGCCCTGCTTGCTGGCGCTGTAGTGACGTCCGTCGGAATGCCTGTCGTCGGCCCGTCGTCCGTCGCCATGGCGTCCTTCACCAGGTCTTGCGCCCTGCGGACGCTGGTCCGGACGACCGCCACGGCCCTGCCGTTGCTGCGGCGCGGGAGGACCCGCATCGCGGCGGCCGGCATCGGTCCGCAGATCTTCGCGCGGCAGCGCCACCTTGATCAGCCGCTCGATGTCGCGGAGATAGCTGAGCTCCTCGCCTCCTGCGACCAGCGAGATCGCGGTGCCGTCGGCGCCGGCGCGCGCAGTACGGCCGATGCGGTGCACGTAGGTCTCGGGCACGTTGGGCAGGTCGTAATTGATGACGTGGGTGATGCCGTCGACGTCGATGCCGCGGGCGGCGATATCGGTGGCAACCAGCGTGCGGATCTCACCGGAGCGGAACTGCGCCAGCGTGCGCTCGCGATGGTTCTGCGACTTGTTGCCGTGGATGGCGCTGGCGGGGATGCCGGCCTTTTCGAGCGTCTTCACGACCTTGTCGGCGCCATGCTTGGTGCGGGTGAAGACCAGCGCGCGGTTGATCGGCTCGTCCTTCAGGAGCTTGGTCAGGAAGCCGGGCTTGGCCGTGAAGTCGACCTGGAGGATGCGCTGGTTGATCCGCTCGGCGGTCGAGGAGACCGGGGTCACCGCGACGCGGGCGGGGTCGCGCAGCATGGAATCGGCAAGCTCCGCGATGTCCTTCGGCATGGTGGCCGAGAAGAACAGCGTCTGCCGCTTGATCGGGAGTTTGGCGACGATTTTGCGGATGTCGTTGATGAAGCCCATGTCGAGCATGCGGTCGGCCTCGTCGAGCACGAGAAATTCGACGCTTCCGAGCTTCAGCCCGTTGCTCTGCACCAGGTCGAGCAGGCGGCCGGGGGTAGCGACCAGAACATCCACGCCCTGCATCAGCGCGCGGACCTGTCGGCCCATCGGCACGCCGCCGATGGCGAGCGTCGAGGACAGGCGAATGTGGCGGCCATAGGCGTTGAAGCTGTCGAGGATCTGGCCGGACAGCTCGCGGGTGGGCGAGAGCACCAGGACGCGGGCCGTCTTGGGCTGCGGCTTGATGCGGTTCTCGAGCAGACGGTGCAGGATCGGCAGCGCGAAGGACGCGGTCTTGCCGGTGCCGGTCTGGGCGATGCCGACGACGTCGCGGCCGGTCAGCGCGGTCGGGATGGTTTGGGCCTGGATCGGGGTGGGAGTGACGTAGTTCTCTTCGGAGAGAGCGCGGGCGATCGGTTCGGCGAGGCCGAAGTCCTGAAACGAAGTCAAAAGATGGGTTCTTTCCATGTCAAAAGCGAACGCCCGGCGCATTCAGCGCGGCGCGCGCAAAAGGGTGTCGAGAAGACACCTGCGTGTTTGGGGTGTCGGATGGCTTGGGAGCTGATGGGGCAAGCCAGAGGCCCGGAAGGGCTTAAGAACACGCGGCTCGCTACGCCCACTTGATTCGCAAGTGGTCTCGAATGTTCATATGGAACATCGAGGGGGCGCTTTCAAGGCAAGTCCGGCCCAAACCGCGATTGCGGTGCAAAAATAGTTATGCCGGAAATTTAGACAGAGGTGCTTTTTTGCCTATAAAATAACCCATCTGCCGTATTGGTACACATTTTATTCGCCCAAATTTTGAGCAGTCAGACTGCGGCGAAACTTGGATTGCGGCGAGATTATCTAATCAAACCAGTAGGTTGGCATGTGCTCTGCCCATGGCATGGTTCTTGCGATTCCGTTAATCGCAGGCGGCCGTGGGGCCGTTTCGCAGCGTTTTCACGCCTGCGTCAGGGAGACGAGACACTCATGTTTAACAAATCCACTCACGATATAGCGGCGTCATTTAGCCGCCGCGGCGTACTCGCCGCGACCGCCGGCCTGATGCTTGGCCTGGCTTCCATTTCCGGTGCGAAGGCCGCGGACGACACCATCAAGGTCGGCGTGCTTCACTCTCTCTCGGGCACCATGGCCATCAGCGAAACCACGCTGAAGGACACCATCCTCTTCCTGATCGACGAGCAGAACAAGAAGGGCGGCGTACTCGGCAAGAAGCTCGAGGCCGTCGTCGTCGATCCCGCCTCGAACTGGCCGCTGTTCGCCGAAAAGGCGCGCGAGCTGATCACCAAGGACAAGGTCTCGGTCGTGTTCGGCTGCTGGACCTCGGTGTCGCGCAAGTCGGTGCTCCCGGTGTTCAAGGAGCTCAACAACATCCTGTTCTATCCCGTGCAGTACGAGGGCGAAGAGTCCGAGCGCAACGTGTTCTACACGGGCGCTGCGCCGAACCAGCAGGCGATCCCCGCCGTCGACTATCTGATGAAGGACGAGAAGGTGAAGCGCTGGGTGCTCGCGGGCACCGACTACGTCTATCCGCGCACCACCAACAAGATCCTGGAAGCCTATCTGAAGTCGAAGGGTGTCGCCCAGGAAGATATCATGATCAACTACACGCCGTTCGGTCATTCCGACTGGCAGACGATCGTGGCCGACATCAAGAAATTCGGCTCGGCCGGCAAGAAGACCGCCGTGGTCTCGACCATCAACGGCGATGCCAACGTTCCCTTCTACAAGGAGCTCGGCAACCAGGGCATCAAGGCCAAGGACATCCCGGTGGTCGCGTTCTCGGTGGGTGAGGAAGAACTCGCCGGCATCGACACCAAGCCGCTGGTCGGCCATCTCGCCGCCTGGAACTACTTCGAGTCGATCAAGAACCCTGCGAACGAGAAGTTCATCAAGGACTGGCAGACCTACACCAAGAACCCGAAGCGCGTGACCAACGACCCGATGGAAGCGCACGTGATCGGCTTCAACATGTGGGTGAAGGCCGTCGAGAAGGTGAAGTCGACCGATCCGGACAAGGTGATCGACGCGCTTCCCGGTATCGAGGCGCCGAACCTGACCGGCGGCGTGTCGAAGATGCTGCCGAACCACCACATCACCAAGCCGGTGTTCATCGGCGAGATCAAGGCGAACGGCCAGTTCGACGTGGTTTGGAAGACCCCGAGCCTCGTGCCGGGCGATGCCTGGTCGAAGGAACTCGACGGCTCCAAGGACCTGATCGGCGACTGGGTTGGCAAGAAGTGCGGCAACTTCAACACCAAGACCAACAAGTGCCTCGGCTCGGGTTCCTGATCCGGACCTGATGCCCTCCATGCACGACGGGAGGAGGCGGCTATTCCGCCGCCTTCTCCCCCACTTCTGCCGGGGTGATCCAAAGTGCCAACCAGATTGTCCGCTCGTCTTTGTAGCTTTGTCCTCTCGCTCTTCCTGATCGCGTTTGCGCTGCCGGCCTTGGCCGGTCCGTTCGAGGATGCGGTCGCCAAGTTCGCGAACGATGATTATTCCGATACGGAAGAGGCGATCGGCGTCGTCGCGAGCAGCGGCAACAAGCTGGCCTTCCCCATCATCAGCGCGCTCCAGGACGGCCGCCTGATGGCCGATCCCGATAGCAAGAAAGTTTACATCACCGGCGCCGACGGCAAGTCGGTCGATGCTGCGACCGGCGAAGCTGTCGCCAGCGTTCCCGATAGTGCGAGCGCGGTGCGTCTTAACAACCGCCTGCGCCGCAGTGTTGACGCCGCGCTCGGCAGCCTGACGCTGCAGTCGCCGGACGTGACGACCCGCCTCCAGGCCGCGCAATCGGTCTTCAAGTCGCACGAAGAGACCGCGCTCGAGGCCGTCGATGCTGCGCTCGCCAAGGAAAGCAACAGATCCGTCAAGGCCGCGCTCGGCGAAGCCCGCGCAGCGATCCTGCTGTTCAAGTCCGACGCTACCGAGGTCGAGAAGCTCGAGGCCGTCGCCACCCTCAAGGCGCGCGGAGACCAGGAGGCCATGGCGCTGCTGACAGGCATGGGCGACCAGCCGGCCACGGTGACCAAGGCGGCCGCGAGCGCCATCAGCTCGATTCAGTCTTCGCTCGCGGTCTGGTCCACGGTGCAGAACGCCTGGTACGGTCTCTCGCTCGGCTCGGTGCTGCTGCTCGCGGCAATCGGCCTTGCCATCACCTTCGGCGTGATGGGCGTCATCAACATGGCCCATGGCGAGATGGTGATGTTAGGGGCCTACACCACCTTCGTGGTGCAGGAGGTGATCCGCACCCGATATCCCGCTTTGTTCGACTATTCGCTGCTGATCGCCGTGCCGCTCGCCTTCCTCGTCGCCGGCGCCATCGGCGTGCTGATCGAGCGCAGCATCATCCGCTTCCTTTACGGCCGGCCGCTGGAAACGCTGCTCGCGACCTGGGGTCTGTCGCTGGTGCTGCAGCAGGCGGTGCGCACCATGTTCGGCCCGACCAACCGCGAGGTCGGCAATCCCTCCTGGATGAGCGGCGCGTTCGAGCTCGGCCAGATCACCATCACCTATAACCGGCTCTGGATCCTCGTCTTCACGCTCGCTGTGTTCGCGATCCTGCTCGCGATGCTGCGCTACAGCGCGATCGGCCTCGAGATGCGGGCGGTGACGCAGAACCGCCGCATGGCGGCCTCGATGGGCATCGCCACCTCGCGCGTCGACGCGCTGACCTTCGGCCTCGGCTCGGGCATTGCCGGTATCGCCGGCGTGGCGTTGTCGCAGATCGACAATGTCAGCCCCAATCTCGGCCAGAGCTACATCATCGACAGTTTCATGGTCGTGGTGTTCGGCGGCGTCGGTAATCTATGGGGAACGCTGGTGGGCGCCTTCACGCTCGGGATCGCCAACAAATTCCTGGAGCCGGTCGCCGGCGCGGTGCTCGGCAAGATCGCGATCCTGGTTCTCATCATCCTGTTCATTCAAAAGCGGCCGCGCGGCCTGTTCGCGCTCAAGGGCCGTGCGGTGGAAGCATGACCCCTCACATGCTGACGCGATCGCTCGACCGCGGCGCGACGATCTTCCTGCTGGTCGTCGCAGCGCTCGGCGTGCTGATCCCGCTGTCCAACCTGTTGTTGCCCCAAGGCTCGTTCCTGCAAGTGCCGACTTATCTCGTCGCGCTCTGGGGCAAATATGTCTGTTACGCCATCCTGGCGCTCGCGATTGATCTGATCTGGGGCTATTGCGGCATCCTCTCGCTCGGCCACGGCGCCTTCTTCGCGCTCGGCGGCTACGCCATGGGCATGTACCTGATGCGGCAGATCGGCACCCGCGGCGTCTATGGCAATCCGGTTCTGCCCGACTTCATGGTGTTCCTGAACTATTCGAAGCTGCCCTGGTACTGGCATGGCTTCGACATGTTCTGGTTCGCGGCCTTGATGGTGCTGTTCGTGCCCGGCCTGCTCGCTTTCTGCTTCGGCTGGCTCGCCTTCCGCTCCCGCGTTACGGGCGTCTATCTGTCGATCATCACGCAGGCGATGACCTATGCCTTGCTGCTCGCCTTCTTCCGCAACGATTTTGGTTTCGGCGGCAATAATGGCCTGACCGACTTCAAGGACATCCTTGGCTTCAACGTGCAGGCTGAAGGCACTCGTGCCGCGTTGTTCGCGCTGAGCTGCCTGGCGCTGATCCTGAGCTTCCTGATCTGCCGCTCCGTGGTGTCGTCCAAGCTCGGCAAGGTGCTGATCGCGATCCGCGACGCGGAATCGCGCAGCCGGTTCCTCGGCTACCGCGTCGAATCCTACAAGCTGTTCGTGTTCACGCTGTCCGCCTGCATGGCCGGCGTCGCCGGTGCGCTCTACGTGCCGCAGGTCGGCATCATCAACCCATCCGAATTCGCGCCGGGCAACTCGATCGAGGCGGTGATCTGGGTGGCGGTCGGCGGCCGCGGCACGCTGGTCGGCGCGGCGCTCGGCGCGGTCGTCGTCAACTACGCCAAGACGTTCTTCACCTCCGGCGTGCTTGCGCCGTACTGGCTGTTCATGCTGGGTGCGCTGTTCATCCTGGTGACGCTGCTGCTGCCCAAGGGCATCGTCGGCACCTTCAATGCCTGGCGGGATCAGTCGAAGGAGAAGCGCAACACCGTGAGTGCTGCGGCCGAAGACGGCGTCGCCGCCGCGAAGATGGCGGAGTAACGCAATGAACGTCATGGACACGCGCGCGACTTCCGCGATGCTCTATCTCGACGGCGTGCACGTCTCGTTCGACGGCTTCCACGCCATCAACAATCTGTCGCTGACACTGGCCCCCGGCGAGATGCGCGCCATCATCGGCCCGAACGGCGCAGGCAAGACCACGATGATGGATATCATCACCGGCAAGACCAAGCCCGACGAGGGCACCGTGCTGTTCGACGGTGTCACCGATCTGACGCGGCTCGACGAGACCCGCATCGCCGAGCTCGGCATCGGCCGCAAATTCCAGAAGCCGACCGTGTTCGAGAGCCAGACGGTGCAAGACAACCTCCTGCTCGCGCTCAATGTCGACCACAGCGTCAAGGGCACGCTGTTCTGGCGCGGCAGCAGGGCGGAGTCCGAACGCATCGATAAGGTGCTGGAGACGATCCGCCTGACCGACGCTCGCAACCGTCTCGCCGGTAGCCTCAGCCACGGTCAGAAGCAGTGGCTGGAGATCGGCATGCTGCTGGCGCAGGATCCGAAACTGCTGCTCGTGGACGAGCCCGTGGCCGGCATGACCGACGTCGAGACGCATCTCACCGCCGAACTCCTGAAAGAGATCAACAAGACCCACACCGTGATGGTGGTCGAGCACGATATGACGTTCGTGCGCGAGCTCGGGGTCAAGGTCACCTGCCTGCACGAGGGTACGGTGCTCGCGGAAGGGACCATCGACCAGGTCTCGTCCAACGAGCGGGTCATCGAAGTCTATCTGGGACGCTGAGCGATGCTTGAGGTCAAGGACATCAACCTGTTCTACGGCGCGGCGCAGGCGCTGCGCGGCGTCTCGATCGCGGCCGAGCCGGGCAGGGTGACGTGCGTGCTCGGGCGCAACGGCGTCGGCAAGACCTCGCTGCTGCGCGCCATGGTCGGGCAATATCCGATCTCCTCGGGCGCGATCGTGTTCGACGGCAACGACATCACCGGCCTCAAGCCTTACGAGCGCGCCCGCAAGGGCATCGGCTTCGTGCCGCAGGGCCGCGAGATCTTTCCGCTGCTGACGGTCGAGGAGAACCTCAAGACCGGCTTCGGCCCGCTCAAGCGCGAGGACAGGAATATCCCGGACGACGTGTTCTCGCTGTTTCCGGTGCTGCAATCCATGCTCGGCCGGCGCGGCGGCGATCTCTCGGGCGGCCAGCAGCAGCAGCTCGCCATCGGCCGCGCGCTGGTGATGCGGCCAAAGCTCCTGCTGCTCGACGAGCCCACCGAGGGCATCCAGCCCTCGATCATCAAGGACATCGGCCGCGCCATCTCCTATTTGCGCAACCTCGGCAACATCGCCATCGTGCTGGTCGAACAATATCTCGACTTTGCCTGCGAACTCGGCGACAGTTTCGCGGTGATGGATCGCGGCGCGGTGAAGTTCACCTGCGACCGCACCAATCTCGACCCGGCCGAAATCAGCCGCCAGATGGCGCTGTAGGCCGAAAAATCCTGCCGCGACCGGCTGGGGAGACGGATGCGCAGCGACGCTTTGGCGACATCTTCGGTATTCGAGGCCAACCGCGCCCGCGGCGCGGTGCGCTTCGACGTGCACGCCCGCGACGGCGTGACGCGGCGCGGCGCGTTGCATGAGTCCGGCTCGCTCCGTGTCCGCTTTCCCTCGCCGGAAGACGGCGGCCTGTCCGGCGTGTTCGTCAACACGGCCGGCGGCGTTGCCGGCGGGGATCGATTCGACATCGAGATATCGGCCGGGGATAGCTCGCGCCTGACATTGACGACGGCGGCCGCCGAAAAGGTCTATCGCACGCCCGGCGCGGCGGCGCAGCTCAACATTTCCCTGAAGGTTGCCGCCGGCGCGCATCTCGGCTGGCTGCCGCAGGAGACCATCCTGTTCGATCGCGCCCGGATTCATCGCCGCTTCGACATCGAGCTCGATGACGCAGCCTCGCTCCTGCTGTGCGAAATCGTCGTGTTCGGCCGCACCGCCATGGGCGAGCGGATGGAGCAGGGCGAATTCGTCGACCGCTGGCGGCTGCGTCGTGGCGGCCGGCTGGTGTTCGCTGAGACCGTCCGGCTCGACGGCCAAGTCGGTGAAAAGCTCGCGCGACCGGCATTTGCCAGGGCGGGTGCTGCGATCGGCACGGCCCTGATCGTGCCCGGCGATGAGGCGCTGGTCGAGCGCATCCGAGAGGCGTCGGACTCATTCTCCGGCGAGGTCGGGATATCCGCCTGGAATGGCTTTGCAATGGCGCGGTTCTGTGCCCAAGATGCGGCGCGTCTGCGCGCCGACATGATGGCCGTGCTGGCGCGCACCGGCGCGGCGCTGCCGCGGCTCTGGCTGAATTGACTGGCTGAATTGACGAGTTGAACGAAGAGATTCTGCATGAACCTGTCTCCCCGCGAAAAGGACAAGCTTCTGATCTCGATGGCGGCGATCGTCGCCCGCCGCCGGCTGGACCGCGGCGTCAAGCTCAACCATCCCGAGGCGATCGCGATCATCTCCGATTTTATCCTCGAAGGCGCCCGCGACGGCCGCACCGTCGCTGAGTTGATGCAATCCGGCGCGCAGGTGCTGACCCGCGATCAGGTGATGCCGGGTATCCCTGAGATGATCCACGACATCCAGGTCGAGGCGACGTTCCCGGACGGCACGAAGCTCGTCACTGTGCACGAACCGATCAGATAGGAGAGCGACATGATCCCCGGCGAACTCTTCATCCAGGACGGCGAGATCGAGCTCAATGTCGGTCGCAAGACCGTGACGCTGACGGTCGCCAACACCGGCGACCGCCCGATCCAGGTCGGCTCGCACTACCATTTCTTCGAGACCAATCCCGCGCTGAAGTTCGACCGCAAGAAGTCCCGCGGCATGCGCCTCGACATCGCCGCCGGCACCGCCGTCCGCTTCGAGCCCGGCCAGACCCGCGACATTCAACTCGTAGCGCTCGCTGGCAAAAAGACCATTTACGGCTTCCGTGGCGATGTGATGGGGAAGCTGTGAGGCGCGCAGGAACGAGCATGGCGTGGCATGGTTGAGGCGGAAAAGGAGCTATCCGCCATGCTGTCACCCGTCCGCCTCATCTCCGAAGCCGCCGACCTCGCCGCGCGCCGTCACAACGGCATGGCGCGCAAGGGCCGCGGCAACGAGCCCTGTATCAATCACCTCGCCGAGGTCGCCAATCTGCTCGCCACTGCGACTGATGGTGCCGACGCCGAGCTCGTCGCCGCGGGTTGGCTGCACGATACCATCGAGGATACCGACACCACGCGCGCGGAGCTCGCGCAGACGTTCTCCGAGCGTGTTGCTTCCCTCGTCGTCGAATGCACCGATGACATGAGCCTGCCGAAGGCCCTGCGGCGACGGAAGCAGATCGAGGATGCTCCACACAAATCCCCGGGCGCAAAGCTGATCAAGATCGCCGACAAGATCAGCAATACAGGGGGGCGTATTCAAACCGATCCGAGTGCCGAGGAGCGTGACGATCTCGCCGATTACGTTGAATGGGCCACGCAGGTCGTTGCGGGCTGCCGCGGCGGCAATGCGTGGCTCGACGAGAAATTCGATGACGCCGTGAAAGCAGCAAGGGCGTTGCTGTGACCCACCAAACATTCAAACGCAAACGGGGCTTCTGATGTCCGTCAAAATAAAGCGTTCCGTCTATGCCGATATGTTCGGCCCGACCACCGGCGACAAGGTCAGGCTGGCTGACACCGATCTCATCATCGAGGTCGAGAAGGATTTCACCATCTACGGCGAGGAGGTGAAGTTCGGCGGCGGCAAGGTGATCCGCGACGGCATGGGCCAGTCGCAGGTGACGAACAAGCAAGGCGCGGCCGACACCGTCATCACCAATGCGCTGATCGTCGATCACTGGGGCATCGTGAAGGCCGATGTCGCCATCAAGGACGGCATGATTTCGGCGATCGGCAAGGCCGGCAATCCCGACATCCAGCCCGGGGTCACCATCGTCATCGGCCCCGGCACGGACGTGATCGCGGGCGAAGGCAAGATCCTCACTGCCGGCGGCTTCGACAGCCACATCCATTTCATCTGCCCGCAGCAGATCGAGCACGCGCTGATGAGCGGCGTCACCTCGATGCTCGGCGGCGGCACCGGTCCCTCGCACGGCACCTTCGCTACCACCTGTACGCCGGGGCCGTGGCACATGGGACGGATGATCCAGTCCTTCGACGCCTTCCCGGTCAATCTCGGCATCTCCGGCAAGGGCAACGCCTCGCGGCCCGCCGCGCTGGTCGAGATGATCAAGGCCGGCGCCTGCGCGCTGAAACTGCACGAAGATTGGGGCACCACGCCGGCCGCGATCGACAATTGCCTGTCGGTGGCCGATGACTACGACATTCAGGTCATGCTGCATTCCGACACGCTGAACGAATCCGGCTTCGTCGAGGACACCATCAAAGCCTTCAAAGGCCGCACCATTCACGCTTTCCACACCGAAGGCGCCGGCGGTGGTCATGCCCCTGACATCATCAAGGTCGCTGGCCTGAAGAACGTGCTGCCGTCCTCGACCAATCCGACGCGGCCCTTCACCCGCAACACCATCGACGAGCATCTCGACATGCTGATGGTGTGCCACCACCTCGATCCCTCGATCGCGGAAGATCTGGCGTTCGCCGAAAGCCGGATCCGCAAGGAGACGATCGCGGCCGAAGATATCCTGCACGATCTCGGCGCGCTCTCGATGATGTCCTCGGACTCCCAGGCCATGGGCCGTCTCGGCGAGGTCATCATCCGGACCTGGCAGACTGCCGACAAGATGAAGAAGCAGCGCGGATCGCTGCCCCAGGACAAGGGCAAGGACAACGACAATTTCCGCGTCAAGCGCTACATCGCCAAGTACACGATCAATCCTGCGATCGCGCACGGCGTGTCAAAATTGATCGGCTCGGTTGAGAAGGGCAAGATGGCCGATCTCGTGCTGTGGTCGCCGGCCTTCTTCGGCGTCAAGCCGGACTGCATCGTCAAGGGCGGCACCATCGTTGCGGCGCCGATGGGCGATCCCAACGCTTCGATCCCGACGCCGCAGCCGGTGCACTACCAGCCGATGTTCGGAGCGTTCGGCAGGGCGCGCACCGCGTCCTCCGTGGTGTTCACCTCGAAGGCCGCTATCACGGGAGGTCTCGCGCGAAAACTCGGGATCGAGAAGAAGCTCTATGGGGTCCAGAACACCCGCAGCAAGATCTCGAAGAAGAGCATGATCCACAACGACGCCACGCCCAATATCGAGGTCGATCCGGAAACCTATGAGGTGCGCGCCGACGGCGAGCTTTTGACCTGCCCGCCCGCCGAGGTGCTGCCGATGGCGCAGCGATATTTCATGTACTGAAATAGCGCCTCAACGCATGTCCTCAACGCATGTCCTCAACGCATGTCCTCAACGCATGTCCTCGGCGTATGTCTCAATGCATGTCCGGGTACGGCTTTTCCGGTTTTGCGTTCGATCCCGGCTGGTCTAATGTCCCGCCCGGTATCTAACCCTTGAGAAGAAAAGCCGGGAGGATTTCTCGTGATTTACGTCGTTGCCACCCTGACCATCAAGCCCGAGACGCGTGCCGAATTCATTGCAGCCGCCACCGCCTGCATCAAGGAGACGCGGAAGGAGCCCGGCAATATCGCCTATGATCTGCACGAGAGCGTCACCGATCCCACCAAGATGGTGTTCGTCGAGCAGTGGGAAAATGCCGAGGCGCTGGTGCCGCATCGGACCCAGGAGCACATGAAGATTTTCGGCCGCGTCGCCGTAAAGTGCTTCACGGCGCCGCCGAAGATCGAGGTGATCACGCCCGAGAAGGTCGAAGTACGGTAACAGGATAACAGCGAATGATCCGGGCAACGCAGGTCAAGGGACAGCACCGCTTCACGGACACGCCGGCGGATACGGTCGTGCTCGATTTCGACGACCGGCACCGCCGCCGCATGGCGATGACGGGGACTCGGGGGCTCGAATTCCTGCTCGACCTGGAGAACGCCGTCGCGCTGCGCGGCGGCGATGCGCTGGTGCTGGAGGACGGAAGGCTGGTCGAAGTGGTCGCTGCGCCCGAGCCGCTGCTCGAGATCCGCGGCCGCGATCCGCACCACCTCATCCGCGTCGGCTGGCACCTCGGCAACCGTCATCTGCCGACGCAGATCATGGCCAAGAGCCTGCGCATCCGCCGCGACCACGTCATCGAGGCCATGGTGAAGGGCCTCGGCGCGCGCGTGATCGAGATCGAGGCGCCGTTCGATCCTGAAGGTGGCGCCTACGCCGATGCCGGTCACGCGCATGGTCATGATGACCATGCGCACCACGATCATGCCCAGCATGATCACGGCCATCATCACCATGATCATGGTCATGACCACCATGATCATGCCGCGCATGACCACGGCCACAGCCACAGCCACGATCACCATCATCACGACGAGCATTGCGACCACCCCGACCATCACCACGGCCACCAGCATGCTCATGACCACAAATGAGCAGGTCGGTGCCGGCGACCTCGCCGAGCGCGAGGCGGCGGCGCTGTACCGGCTGATGACCTGGTTGTCGCCGGCGTTTCCCGTCGGCGGTTTCTCCTATTCCAGCGGCATCGAATGGGCGGTTGAGGCGGGCGACATCACCGACATCGCAACGTTGGCCGACTGGCTCGATGCGATGCTCGGCGACGGCTCCGGCTTGTGTGACGCGACGTTTCTGGTCCATGCCTATCGCGCCGCTGAAGACGGCGACGACGCCAGCCTGAGCGAGATCGCCGAGCTTGCGAGCGCCTTCGTGCCCTCGCGCGAGCGGCAGCTCGAGACCACCTCGCAGGGCCGCGCCTTCATCGACATCTCCCGCGCCGCGTGGGATGCGGAAGGTCTGGATGCCATGGTCGCGGCATGCCGCACGCCACTGGTCTATCCCGTCGCTGTCGGCGTGGTCGCAGCTCAGCATGGCGTGCCGCTGGCGCCGACGCTGCACGCTTTCCTGCATGCGCTGGTCTCAAACTGGATTTCCGCGGCGAGTCGCCTCATTCCGCTCGGCCAGACCGACAGCCAGCGCGTGCTGGTGAAGCTGGAGCGGGCGGTTGCCGCGACCGCCCATCGTGCGCTGGATGCGACACTGGACGATCTCGGCAGCGCGACGTTCCGCGCCGATCTCGCCAGCCTCAGGCACGAGACGCAATATACGCGGCTGTTTCGCTCGTGAGCGATGCGGCCTTCAACTGATCAAGAGAGAGCAAGTCACATGTCGAAATCTCACGGTCCCCTGCGTGTCGGTGTCGGCGGCCCGGTCGGATCGGGCAAGACGGCGCTGATGGACCTGCTCTGCAAGACCATGCGCGAGCGCTACGACATCGCCGCGATCACCAACGACATCTACACCAAATGGGATGCGGAATTCCTGGTGCGCTCCGGCTCGCTGACGCCGGACCGCATCGCCGGCGTCGAGACCGGTGGCTGTCCGCACACCGCCATCCGCGAGGACGCCTCGATGAATCTCGCGGCTGTCGCCGACATGCGCGCGAAATTCCCCGGCCTCGACCTCGTGCTGATCGAATCCGGCGGCGACAATCTCGCCGCCACGTTTTCCCCTGAACTGGCCGACCTCACCATCTACGTGATCGATGTCGCCGCCGGCGACAAGATCCCGTCCAAGGGTGGCCCCGGCATCACTCGCTCCGACCTCCTCGTCATCAACAAGATCGACCTTGCCCCCCATGTCGGCGCCTCCCTCGAAAAGATGGAGACGGACGCAAAGCGCATGCGCGGCGAGCGTCCCTTCGTCATGACCAATCTGAAGAAGAGCGCCGGGCTCGACCGCATCGTCGGTTTCATCGAGGCCAAAGGCGGCTTGAAACGGGCGGGCTGACCGACGCGACGACTTGGCGCAGGCGTTTTTCGCCGTTAACACCTGAGGCGGAGCCCCGGCAGCGGAACAAATTTCCGACACGGCGATTGTTTACCTCCGGTGCCCGGGGCAGAGCCGTCTTGTAAGTCGATTTGGCCGGACCATCGGCCGGGCGGATTAAGCTTTTCAGGCGACCCAAGTTGCGTAGCGATGTCTCCTCCTTCATTATCTCTGCCACTGGGGTCCACCCTGTTTCGGCACATGGCCGTTCGAGCGGCGTTGATATGCTCCGTGTTTATTGCCGACCTCCTGCTTTCGCCTGAGTAGTCGCGTGGTCCGGCTGGGTTTCATCATCGGCTTTATTGCTCTGCTCGGAGCCTTGCTCTCCGGGCTTGCGGCTTACCGCGTCCACGACCAGGAGCTGGCGCTGGACCGGATCGCGCTGGCGCGCGCCATCGATGTCCATGCGAGCCTGGTCCAGGACCGCTTGACCGAGCGCGAGCTGCTCGCGCGTGTCGCCTCAGGCCTGTTCCGCGCGCCGTCGGTGCTCAAGCCCAACATGCTGGAGCCGCTGCGCTCGGCGATCTATGCCTTCAAGACCGACTTCGTGGTGGCCGGCTGGGTCGCCCGGCTGCAGCCCAGCGAGATTGCGGCAGCACAGGCGGCGATCGCGGCCGCCGGCTTCCCCAAGTCGCAAATCCGCGACTACGGCGACAAGCCGATCGATACCGCGAGCCTGACCCACCCGATCGACGTGCTGATGGACCTCGAGCCGCGCAGCGACGAGACCAAGGCGTTGCCCGGCCGCAGCTATGACCAGGACCCGGTCCGCAGCGCGATGCTCGCGCGGGCCCGGATCGAGAAGCGGTCGGTCGCCTCCGACCCGGTGCCGCTCACGCGCGCAAATGGTGCGATCGGCGTCATCGTTGCTGCGCCCGTCATCCCTGAAGGTGCGACCGAGCCCGTCGGCTTCATCACGTTTTCCTACGAGCTCGCCTCGCTGATGCTGACCAACGACGATCTGTCGTTGTTCTCCGTCGCACTCAAGGACCCGCGGAAGGAAAATAGCGAACTGATCGCCAACGATCAGGGCGTCGTTTCCATGCGCATGACGACACCGGACGGACCGGCGCCATCGGCGATGCGCACGGTGAGCTTCGGCGGCCGCGACTGGCAGCTCGGCTATTACGCCAAGAGCAATTCGGCGCGGCGTGCCGAGCAGACAGCGATCATCGTCGCGGCGATCGGCCTGGCCATCACCGCGATGGTGTGCGGCCTGTTTGGCTATGTTGCCTATAACAACTTGCGGCTCAGCCGGGAGATCCAGGTGCGGATCGGCTTCGAGCGCCGGCTGACCGCTGTGATCGACGAGCTGAATCATCGCGTGAAGAACATCCTGGCGGTGATCCAGTCGATCGTGACGCGCACGCTGCGCCACGGCTCGGACATCGACGTCGCGCGCGAGCTCTTGATCGGCCGCATTCACGCCATGTCCAACGTGGTCTCGCTGCTCAGCGAGAGCCAGTGGCAGGGCGTCAAGCTGAAGGGCCTGTTCGAGGCGCGCGCCATCCCGCATGCGGACCGCATCGCCGTCACCGGCCCCGATATCGCCGTCAGCGCGCGCGCGGCGCAGAGCCTGTCGCTGCTGTTCTTCGAGCTGGCCTCGCATTCCGACGAGGGCCTCTCGCTGGTCGGCAAGCACCCGCACATCACCGCGAACTGGACGGTGACCGGCGAGGGGACCGAGGAGGTCTTCCATTTCCGCTGGGAGGAGTTCAACACCAGCGAGGCGACGCGCCGGCCGGATTCGGATTTTGGCCTGATCCTGCTCGACCGCGTCGCGCCCGAGGCGCTCGGCGGCACCGCCAAGCGTTACTTCACCGAGGTCTCCTATGTCTATGAATTGACCGCGCCGATGGAGACGGTGGTCGACATGACCGAGCGCGATCGAACCGACAAGATCTCGGCGCCGGTGCGGCCAGCACGATAGAAGCGGCGACTATAGCGCGATGAGATTGGGATGAATCGTCATCGCGCTATAGGTTATTGTTTGAGCATGATCTTTTCGGAAAACCGCTTCGCACTTTTCCGGATCATGCTTTAGTTCTTCGGCCGCAGCACCATGTCGACCAGATTGCGCGCATAGGCCGCCGTGACCGGCGCAATGCCGAAGACATAGCGGTAGAACAGGCTGCCATAGATCGCGTCGTAGAGATCCTCCGGCGCGCCCTCGGCGAGGACGCTGCCATCCTTCTGGCCCGCTGCGATCATCTCGACAAGTGCGTCGCGGCGGAACTGCAAATAGCGCGCGTAGAACAGCTCGGCCGAGCCGGTCTTGGAGATGCATTCGGAGATCACCGCGAGCTGCACCTTGCCGAACTCGCTCTGGAGCGCCTCGGCATAGGCCGCGGCATGGCGGCGCGCGCGTGAAGCGGCCGTGCCGGTACTCACCGGCGGCAGCGGCAGCATCTGCGCGGCGTGGTGCAGGAAGGCGTCGATCAGCAGTGCTTCGCGTGACGGCCACCATTTGTAGATCGTCATTTTGGAGACGCTGGAGTGCCGCGCCACCGCGTCGATGGTGGTGGTGGCGAGACCCGTGGTGGCCATCAGAGCATAGGCGCTTTCCAGAATGGCGTTGGTGGTCTCGATCGACCTCGGCCGCCCGCGCCTCGGCGCGCCGTCAGCCTCGTCACCCCCGTCTTTCGCCATCGTCACGCCGTCTCCACGCAAAGCTACTCGGCATAGCGCAGGCTCGCCATCGGGCCTAGCAGAATCGCACGAATATTTGGCGAGAGCGTTTTCGAGTGAAGTGGATACCGGCTCGCGTCGAGAAAATGCGTCAAAACAAGAATTGGGAGGCCCGTTCCGATTCCATCGGAACAGGGTTTTAGGCCTGCTGCCGCAGCGCCGCTGGCAGGTCCTGCCGCTTCGACCATGCGATGTAATAGGCGACCGCCGTCATCGCCGCGAAGCCAATGATGCTCACGGCGATCTGCATCACTACCAGGTTCGCACCGGTGATCAGGATGATGTGGCCGGCCAGCGACAGAAACACGGCGACACAGAAGACCGCGAGCCATTCCTCGCCGCATGTGATCACAGCCTGAAGCGGCCGCCATGTCAGGCCGGGGTGATCGGCCGGAATGAAATAGGTCGCGAGGAAGGCGAGCGCGAGGAAATGGATCACGCGATAGGGCGCGAGGTTTTCCTTGTCGGTCGGCGCGATGCCGTTGAGGAGGACGTCCGGCAGGTAAGCGGACAGCGCCGGCGAATGCCGCATCAGCGTGATGGCCATCGCGAGGATGAGATAGACGCCGGCGACGATCCGCAGCCAGGACGTCCCGTGCAGCGCGCGTCCGGGTGCGCCTGTGACGGCGAACCAGCCGCCCAGCACCATCAGCATCTGCCAGCAGAATGGATTGAAGGTCCATTCCTGGTCGGGGTAGACGTGAAAATTCCAGCCGAACCACCGCGCGGCGAAATACAGCGCGACCGACATCGCCAGCGTCAGGTTCGGACGGCGCAGCAGACCCCACAATGCGAACGGGAAGAACGCCATCAGCGGGATCATCAACTGCAGCAGGTCGAGGTTGAGCGGCTCTTCCTGGAGCAACAATCCCTGGATCAGGATGCGCAGCGGGTGCTCGAGAATTCCCGAGATGTTGTATTCCTGGATGAGCTCCGGCGCCATCGACTGTGAGGCGACATAGGCGATGGTGTCGATATAGATCACGAACAGCACCACATAGGCGGCGTAGAGCCGCCAGACCCGGCGAAAGATCCGCGTCGCCGCGACGACGTAGCCGCGCTCGAGCGTCATCCTGCCGTGGATGATGGCGACGCCATAGCCCACCACGAACACGAACAGGTCGGCTGCACCGCTGAAGCCGAAATTGCGCAGCGTCAGCAAATTGACAACGTTGTTCGGGATGTGGTCGACGAACACCGACCAGTTGGCGATGCCGAGCGTCAAATAGAGCCTGGCGTCGTGACGAAATGCGGCGAGGTTCGCCTTGACGGACGGTTTCATTGAGTAAAATAGGTTTGTGAATCAGGGTGATGTTTTTACCGGCAATCTCGTGCCTGTCCGAGTAGCATTTGCGTGAGACCGGCTCGATTTGTCTCCAGTGGCGAAAAATTACGCAGAACGTGTGCCGGCACGCTGGTACAGCCCCGTGTAGCCGGCCTCCGACGCAACTTTCAGAAACAGAGCCGGTCCGCCCGCAGTGGCGTATCGCCAGTACAGGCGCGCGACGGCACGGCTCTGCGCGTGGTTGCAGCGTCTCTGTACCTTGGAAATAGTAAAGCTCCAGTTTGGAGGGCCTCTAGCCCGCAACGTTGAACCGCCGCGGTAACTCCTAGCTCCGGCTGCAGATGCGCAGCCGTTGGAAGTTGGGGAAGTGGCAAGTGGGCATCTTGGAAGTGGGGCGCTGGCGGCTCGCAGGGGCCGTTAGCTCAGTCGTTCTGACCATCGTGAGTGGAGGGGCAGCGGCACAATCATCGGCGGCAGGTTCGACCGCTGGCGCGGGTACCGAGCTCGTCCCTGTCATCGTTCAGGCCAGCGCGGCTCCGAAGCGGATCAATACGTCCTCTGCACGCAGCCGCAACGCAGCCCGTGCGCGTGCCGCCGCCCGCGCGAGTGTGGCCGCGAGCGCCGCCGCCGCGGCTGCAGCCGGGGCTGGCGCCGGCGCCGGCCGCAAGGAATCGGCTTTCGGCCATGTCGACGGCATGGTCGCTACCCGCAGCGGCACCGGCACCAAGACCGATACGCCGCTGATCGAGACGCCCGTCGCGATCTCCGTCGTGACCCAGGACCAGATCCAGGCACAGGGCGCGCAGAGCGTCTCGCAGGCGGTGCGCTACACCTCGGGCGTGCGGGCCGAAGCGCAAGGGGCCGATGCACGCTTCGATCAGATCTACATTCGTGGTTTCCTCGCCGATCAGTATCTCGACTCGCTCAGGCTGATGAATGCGAGCATCTTTGCCTATCCGATCATCGAGCCGTTCAATCTCGAGCGCGTCGAGATCCTGCATGGTCCGGCCTCGGTTCTGTACGGCCAGGCGTCACCCGGCGGCGTGGTGGACCTCGTTTCCAAGCGACCGACGCTCGAGCCCTATCACGAGATGTTCGTCTCGACCGGCAGCTATGGTCGCGCCCAGGCGGGCGTCGATCTGTCCGGGCCGATCGACAAGAACAAGGAGTTTCTCTACCGCTTCACCGCGTCCGGCTTCGATGTCGGCAGCCAGGTCAACCATACCGGCTATCAGCGCGTCTCGATCGCGCCGTCGCTCACCTGGCGGCCGGACAACCAGACTACGTTCACGGTTCTCGGCACCTATCAGCGCGATCCCAAGGCCGGCTTCTTCAACCTGCTGCCGGCCAATGGCACGGTTTTTCCGGCCGCCGGCGGGGCGAAGATTCCGACCAGCTTCTATTCGGGCGAGCCGGGCTTCGACAAGACCGATCGCACCGTCGCCTCCATCGGCTACCTGTTCGAGCACCGCTTCAACAACGTGCTCACGGTGCGGCAGAACCTGCGCTACATGGACAATTCCACCGATTTCGCGGTGGTCTCGCCGACGGGGAGCAACCCGTTCAGTCTGTCACGCGGCGTCTACACGACCTATGAGACGCTGCGCTCGCTCGCGCTCGACAACCAGGGCGAATTCAAGTTCAAGGCCGGCCCGCTCGATCATACCGCGTTGCTTGGCATCGACTATCGCAACTCGGTCGATACCGCGCTCAACCGCGGCACGACGACGGGTGTGCCTGCGATCAATGCTTTCGATCCCGTCTACGGCCTGCCGCTCCCGACCCCGCCCGTCACCTCTTACAACCGTCAGAGACTGGAGCAGGTCGGATTCTATGGCCAGGATCAGGTCAAGCTCGGCGGCTTCGTCGCGCTGCTCGGCTTGCGCTACGACCAGGCCGACCTCAACACCGACAACCTTCTGGCCAGCACGACCGCGCCGAAATCGGACGGCGCACTGACCAAGCGTGCGGCGCTGCTCTACAAGTTCGACAATGGCGTCGCGCCCTATGTCCAGTATACCGAATCGTTCCAGCCGCGGCTCGGCACCAACTTCTTCGGCCAGGCATTCAAGCCGACGCGAGGCCAGCAGGAGGAGGTCGGCGTCAAGTACCAGCCAGATCCGAAGACCCTTCTGACCCTCGCGGCCTTCAACCTCGAGCAGCAGAACGTGCTGACGCCCGATCCCGACCCGACCCACATCATCGGAGGCGTGCGCTCCAACGTGCAGACCGGCAAGGTGCGTTCGCGCGGCGTCGAGCTCGAAGGCAAGAGCGAGATCAACCGCAATCTCACCATGCTCGGCGCCTACACCTATACCGAGCTCGTCAATACCGAGTCGAATACGACGAACCTCGGCAAGCGCGTTCCCGGCATTCCGCTTCACGCCGCTTCGCTGTGGGCGGACTACACCTTTCATGGCGGCGCACTCGACGGCTTCGGCCTGTCGGGCGGGGTCCGCTATCTCGGCGCCGCGCCGGGCAATTCGCTCAATACGTTCGACGTCCCTGCCACGACCTTGTTTGATCTCGGCATGCATTACGACCTTGCGGCACTTGGTCCGCAATTCAAGGGCTTCCTCGCCAGCGTCAATGCCACCAATCTCTTCGACAAGACCTATGTGGAGGTCTGCCAGGATACCGGCTGCTATTACGGCCTTCGCCGCAATGTGATTGCGACGCTGCGCTATAAATGGTGACGGACATGAGCGCGCAAATGGCCTTCGGCGATCGGGCCTATGAACGAAAGCCCGCGCTGCGGCGCTGGCTGTTCGTGCATAAATGGTCGAGCCTCGTCTGCACGCTGTTCCTGCTCCTGATCTGCGTCACCGGCCTGCCGCTGGTGCTGCGCGACGAGATCGACGGGATGCTCGACGACGCCTTGCCCTATGCGCAGGTGCCCGAAGGTACGCCCAATGTCAGCCTCGACCGGGTCGTCGACGCCAGCCGGAAGCTGTACCCGGGCGAGACCATCATCTCGGTGTTCGTCGACGACGACGAGCCCAAGATCATGGTGTTCATGGCGAGCTCCTGGGAGGCGTTCACTGCCAACCGCAAATCGCTCCACTCGATCCGGTTCGACGCCCACACCGGCGACGTGCTGAAGCAAACCAAGCCGTTCGGCGAGGACGGGCTCACCTTCGTGCAATTGATGCTGTCGCTGCACCGCGACCTCTTCATGGGGCTGTCGGGCGAGCTGTTCCTCGGCGCGATGGCCCTGCTGTTCATCGCGGCGATCGTCTCCGGCATCGCGATCTACGGGCCGTTCATGCGCAAGCTCGATTTCGGCACTGTCCGTGCGGCCCGGTCGCGGCGGCTGAAATGGCTCGACCTGCACAATCTGCTCGGCGTGGTCACGCTCGGCTGGGCGCTGGTGGTCGGCGCCACCGGCGTGATCAACGAGCTCTCGACGCCGCTGTTCGCGCTGTGGCAGCAGACCGACGTACGCGCGATGCTGGCGCCGATGCGCGGCAAGCCGGTGCCGCGGACCTCCGAACTGTCATCACCGCAGGCGGCCTATGATGCCGTGAAGCTGGCATTCCCCGACATGGTCACGACAAGCGTGGTGTATCCGGGTTCCCCGTTCGGCTCGCCGTTCCACTACCTGGTCTGGACCAAGGGCAAGGAGCCGCTGACTTCCCGGCTGTTCAGCCCGGTGCTGGTCGATGCCAGAAGCGGTGCCGTGGTGTCGGCGGTGATGATGCCCTGGTATTTGCGGGCGCTGGAGCTGTCGCGTCCCCTGCATTTCGGCGATTACGGCGGCATGCCGCTGAAGATCATCTGGGTGCTGCTCGACCTCGTCACCATCGTCGTGCTCGGCAGCGGGCTGTACCTCTGGCTCGCGCGGTCGCGGGCCGCGAGGATGCAACGGCGGTCCCCCGCAGCGATGCCGCTGTCGTCGCCGGGAGCCGCAGAATGACCAATCGTTCGCCGAGCCTGATCTGGCGTTGGCCGGCCTTGCTCGCTTGCTTCAGCATTTTGGGCCTGCTGTCGGCCCTGCTGGGCCAGACCGGACTATGGCTGCCGCTGTCATGGATCGCGCTCGCCGTACCGCTGGTGGTGGCCGCGGTCTGCATCGTCCGCAGCCGGACTGATTGAGCTTTCCGCCGTTACTCGGCCGGTTCAGCCGCCGCCTCGTCGGGCACGCCGGCGCGGCTTGCCATGATTCCGAGGGCGACGCCGCCGATCGCCAGGATGGGCAGAAGCCGCTTGACCCCGATCGCGCGGACGATTTGCAGCCCGGTGGCGAGCAGCATGGGATCGGCGAGCATGCTTTGCGACGTCGACTTCGCGGCGCGCTCGGCGGCGATGTGAGCCGCTTTGCGCAACTGCCGTTTATAGGCCCAATAGCTCACCGCTGCGGTCAGGGTCAGCAGAAAGAAAACGCCGGCACCCGCGAGGCAGGCCTGCACGGGTCCATATTTCTGGAGGACCGAGATGAAGGCGGCGGCGCAAAGGAAGCAGGTTGTGATGAACAGCGCAAAGGCTGCGCCTGCGGCAAGGGATGTCAGCCGTACAGTCGTGCCGGTCGAGGCACTGATCCCGTCGATGATACGCTGAAACATCGCCTTGCTCCTCAAATCGCCACGAGCCAGCGACGGCGCCTCTCGCGCCGCCGTTCCGCTTTTCGTCCTGCTACTTTCAGCGGCGCCAGGCCGCGCCGATCAGGAAGCCGATACCGAGCGCGAGCCCGACGGTCGCGAGCGGCCGTTGCGTGATCGCATCTTCCAGCGACTCCTCGATCGAGCCGTAGGCGTCCTGCGCCGCGCCCATCATCGCGCTGCCGCGCTCCGACCAGTCGTCCATCGCTGAATCCATGTTTTCGCGCGCCTGCTTGTAGCCCCGGCGGGCCTGCTTGCCGGTGGAATTGGCAAACGTGTTGAGGGCGTCGGTGATCTGGTCGGTGAGGGTGGCGATATCGCTTTTCACGGCTGCTACATCCTTCTCGAGGCGGTCTCTGGTGGCTTTGTCGGTCCAGTCTCTCATCCCGGCTTCGGCATTGCTCGTCGACATCTGCGGCTCCGAACTGTTGGCGGCTGAGACAGCCGGAAAACGTTTCCTCGCCGGGTAAGTTCCGTTCCGAGGAAACCGGTCAGGCCTGCGGCAGCTGCGGCGAATTCTCCGGCATCAGATGCTCCTTCAGGATCAATCCGACGATCAGGAGCGGCGACGACAGGAACGCGCCCATCGGCCCCCACAGCCAGGTCCAGAATGCCAGCGCGACGAAGACGGCGAGCGCATTCAGCGCCAGCCTCCGGCCGATGATCATCGGCGTGACGAAGTGTCCTTCCAGGAAGGTGATGCCGCCAAAGGCGAGCCCCGCCATCAGTCCGCCGCCCAGCGTCGGGAAGGCCACGAGTCCCACCACGATCAGGACGACGAACATCGCGACCGGCCCGATGATCGGGATGAAGTTGAGCGCCGCCGCCAGCGCGCCGAGTCCGGCCGGATTCGGCATGCCGGTGACGGCGCAGACGATGCCTGTCGCGACGCCCACGCCGATATTGATGACGGTGACGGTCAAGAGGTAGTTGCCGAGATGGACCTCGATCTCGTTGAGGATCCGCAGCGTGCGCAGCCGGGCGTCGTGATCGCCGAAGGTCATGATCAGCGCCCGCCGCAGATCCCGCCAGCTCGCGATGAACAGGATCAGGGTAGCGAAGAACAGCAGGAACTCGGCAAAGGTCGGTGACAGGAATTCAAGCGTCGGCTGCACCCATTCGAATTTCGGCAGTTGCAGGCTCGGCAGTTCTTCCGAGCCGCCGACCATGGTTTGCAGCTCCCGCCACAGCGCCAGCGGCCGGTCGAAGACATGCAGCTTGTCCTTCAATTGTGCACCGAGTTCGGGAAGGCGCGAGCTCCACGCCATGGCCGGCGAGGCGATCAGCGCGACGACGAAGGCGACCACGGTCGTCACCGCTAACACGATCAACACGGCACCGAGGGCGCGCGGAACGTGACGGCGCTCCAGGAAAGAAGCGGCCGGCGACAGCATGGTGCCGGCGACAACGGCCATCACGATCGGGAGGAAGAACGCTTTGGCCACGTAGAGGACCGCAACGATAGCGATCAGGAGCAGGCCGGCGAGCGCAAAGGCGACGAATTCGGTGCGGCGGATCACCGGCGGCAGCTCGGCGTGGCTGCCGGGAAGCGGATCACCTTCGCTGCTGCCGGGAATCAGACGTTCGCTGGGTAGGACGCGCACAATCATTCTCCCGCACGGAAGTCTCCGCGCGCCCGTTGATGAGCGTAAAACGACCGAGATGCGTCCAGGTTCCATCGCGGCTTCGTGAACTTGCGCTCGCTTGACTGTGACCTCGCAGCCGCATCACCGGGCGGAACTCGAATCGCCTCGTCTGCGTTCGTTGGGAAGCGCATCACCCAGATGCAGACATCTCACGGGGCAGCACATGACAAAGTTGTCTTCAGTCCGTCGCAGCTTCTCGCCGCGCGCCGTCACCGCTCTTGCCTTCGCGACCGCATTGTTGGCCTTGCCGTTCGCGGCACAGGCCCAAACGCTCGGCTACGCGCCGATGCAGCCGCAGGCCTATCCGCAGGATCCCACCTATTCGCAGGGTTACGCCAACCAGGGCTATGTCAATGACGAGGCGCAGGCCGCCGACGAGGATGCCGCGCTGCCCGACCGGCTCCGCAAGCAGATCGTCAGCTTCGACCGCAGCGAGCCCGCCGGTACCATCGTAATCGATACCGCAAACACCTATCTCTATTACGTGCTCGGCAATGGCCGCGCGATCCGCTACGGCGTCGGCGTCGGCCGCGAAGGTTTTACCTGGTCGGGCGTCCAGAGCATCAGCCGCAAGGCGGAATGGCCGGATTGGCATCCGCCGGCAGAGATGATCGCGCGCCAGCCTTATCTGCCGCGCTTCGTCGCCGGGGGCCCCGGCAATCCGCTCGGCGCGCGCGCCATGTATCTCGGCACCAGCGAATACCGCATCCACGGCACCAACGATCCCACCACGATCGGCAAGTTCGTGTCGTCCGGCTGCATTCGCCTGACCAATGAAGACGTCAGCGATCTCTTCAATCGCGTCACTGTCGGCACCAAGGTGGTGGTGCTGCCGAAGAACGCGCCGCTGATGGCGAAGGGCGGCGATCCCGCACGCAAGCGCCCGGCTGTGACGACCCTGTCCTCGGGCCGGCAGGCGCTGAACATCCCGGCGTCGACCGTGAATTAGGAGTCGGGTGAGGTCAGATGAGACGTTCAATGAGCAAGCTGACCGCTGGTGCGGCGACGGTCTTCGCCGCCGCTTCCTTCGGCCTCGTGCTGGCGCCGTCGGCCCAGGCGGAGGATTTCTTCTCGGCCTTGTTCGGCGGCTTCGGAAGGCGGCCCCCGCCGCAGATCCAGATGCCGTTCGCGAACGACGACATGCCGCGCTATGACGCGCCGCGCCAGCGCACCTATGGCGGCGGCACCGCCTATTGCGTGCGTGGCTGCGATGGTCGCTATTTCCCGGCTCAGGGAAATGACGCCGAGAGCAAGGCGCAATCCTGCAAGAGCTTCTGCCCGACGTCGGAGACGTCGCTGGTCTATGGTGGCAACATCGACGACGCCACGACGGACAAGGGAAAACCCTATTCCGATCTGCCGAACGCGTTCCGCTACCGTAACGAGATCGTCGCGGGCTGCACCTGCAACGGCAAGGATCCGGTCGGTCTCGCCCAGGTCAAGGTCGAGGACGATCCCACCTTGCGCAAGGGCGATATCGTTGCCAGCAGCGACGGTCTCGTCGTCGCCAACCGCAACGCCAATGACCGTCGCGGCGTCGCAATGAATTTTTCCCCATTGCCGGACTCGGTGCGGGCGCGATTCCGCCAAGTACCCGTGGTGGCGAAGGAGTAGGGTGGCTGAGTTGGCCATGCCCGCGACCCAATGAAGACTGTCGTCCCGGACAAGCGCAGCGAAGCGGAGCGCAGATCCGGGACCCATCACCACAGCGAGCAGTTTGGCGAAGTCTCGGAGTTACCGCCGTCGCCCCAAACTTCTCCCTGTGGTTATGGATTCCCGCGTTCGCGGGAATGACACAGAGGGTGGCGCTGCAGCTTTCCGTTCCAACCCGCCTCTTACGCCGCCCTGATCTTCCCCAGGAAATCACTCACCTGCTGGCCGAGTTGCCGGCTCTGCGTCTCCAGCGTCTCGGAGGCCTGCTTGACGTTTTCCGCGGCATCGGCGGCGGTGTCGGCGTCGGCCTTCACGCCGGTGATGTTGTCCGACACGTTCTTGGTGCCCTGCGCCGCATATTGCGTGCTGCGGGTGATCTCCTGCGTCGCCGCGCCCTGTTCCTGCACGGCGGCGGCAATGGCGGTGGCGACTTCGTTGACCTCGCCGATGATGCCGCCGATCGCCTGGATCGCGTTGATGGCATCGCCGGCGACCTTCTGGATATCGGCGATCTGCTCGGAGATTTCGTCGGTCGCCTTCGCTGTCTGGCTGGCCAGCGACTTCACTTCGGATGCGACGACGGCAAAGCCGCGGCCCGCTTCGCCGGCGCGTGCGGCTTCGATCGTGGCGTTCAAAGCGAGCAGATTGGTCTGGGCCGCGATCGTGTTGATCAGGCCGACCACCTCGCCGATACGGCCGGCGGATTGCGCGAGCCCCTGCACGGTGCTGTCGGTCTCGCGGGCCTGGCTGACGGCGCGGCTGGCGATGCCCGCGGCGTGCGCGGCCTGCTGGCTGATGTCGTTGATGGAGGCCGAGAGCTCCTCAGCCGCGGCCGCAACGCTCTCGACGCTGGAGGAGGCCTCGTTCGAAGCCCTGCCTGCAACTTCGACGCGCTCATTGGTCTGGCGCGACACGGCAGAGAGGTCGGCGGAGGTCTTGCGCATCTCGCCGGAGGCCTCGCTCAGCTCGCCCAGCGATTTGTGCACCACGCCCTCGAACTCGCCGACATAGGCCTCGATCGCACGCTGGCGCGCGGCGGCGCCGGCATTGCGCTCGCGCTCCTGCGCCTCGATCTTGAGCTTGTCGATCGCCTGCTGCTTGAATGTCTCCAGCGCACCGGCAAGCGAGCCGATCTCGTCATGACGCTCGAGATAGCCGCTGTCGACGGCGAGGTCGCCGCCGGCGACCTTGAGCATCGCGTCGCGGATCCGGTGCAGCGGCGTGATCACGCGGCGGCTGATCGCCAGCATGGCGGCGCCGGTCAGGACGATGGCTGCGATCAGCAGCGCGATCTGGACCAGCAGCGATTGCAGCGCGCCGGCCCGTTGATTGACGGCATGTTCCTTGGCGGCGGCGAGCGCTACGTCGGCAAGCTTGATTGCCGTCGCCATCTTGCCGACCGAAAAGGGGCTCCATTGATTGGCCGTCATCGGCGGCTTTTCGCCTTTGGCGACCGCAGCGACGATGCCGTCGCGTGTGGACGCATATTGCGGATCGAAATAGACCGACTTCGTTTCGGCCATGACCGCGGAAAGCGCCGGCGGCAGCTGCATTCCGGTCGCGGCAAGCTCGATCGCGTTCCAGGCAGCCTCCGTGCCGCCGATGAACTTGGTGAAGGCAAGCTGCGTCTCCGGCGCCATCTTGCCGCTGCTGATCGCATTTCCGACGATCACCGAGTACTCCCCGGCCGTGTTGCGCAGCAGCCACGCCATCTGCTTGATCATCAGCAGCTGATCGATGGTGGCATCCTCATGATTGACGCTGGTCGCCAGCACCGGCGATAGCTTCTCGAGGATCTTCATGAGCTCGTCTTCGCTATCGAGATACTCCCTGGCAAGTGCAACGCGGCGCGAGGCTTTGGGCTTGGCGGTCTCGGTCCAGAACTCGGCTTGTTGCGCGAGCAGCGCCTTGTTCAACCGCGCAAGATCCGCAACGATCTTGTCTCGTTCCGGGATATCGATCGCGGGCAGGATGTCGATGGCCCGCGCAAGCGCCGGCATCAGCTCTTCGCGAATGCCGCGGATGTATTTCTCGGTCTCCGGATCGATCTGGGTATCGCCGACCAGCTGGCGGTTGGTGGTCGCGCGGTCGGCCCGGATGTTGGCCATCGCCTTGAACACGTCGGCCGAGGCCGCCGAAACCGCGACGATCCGGTTGGCTTGCTGCAGCCGCCCCCAGGAATTCCATGCGCTGATCGAGAAGCCGATGACGACGACCAGCGCCGTGGACAGGATCACCGCTTTCAGCAGTGTGGATACGGACAGGCGATTGAGCATCGGACACCCCGGGTACGCATTTCGAAGTTCGTGGCCCCAAAACGGCAGCCCCCCACGAACTTCCAACGACCGACAGGGATGCGCGCAATAGACACGCCTGCATTCAGCAGACGCATGCGCGCATTTGGCCTGAAAAGGGTAAATACTTAGACAGTGTTCCAGCCGTAAAATTACGGGTGAGTTGGAGCGCTGCCGCTCCAATTACGCCGCGCGGATCTTGCCGAGGAAGCCGGTGACGTCCTCGCCGAGCTGGCGGCTCTGGCTCTCCAGGACCTCGGAGGCGCGCTTGACATTGTCCGCGGCCGCAGCTGCGGCATCTGCATCGGCTTTGACGCCGGTGATGTTGTCCGACACGTTCTTGGTGCCCTGCGCGGCGAACTGTGTGCTCCGGGTGATCTCCTGCGTTGCCGCACCCTGCTCCTGCACGGCGGCGGCAATGGCGGTAGCGACCTCGTTCACTTCGCCGATGATGCCACCGATGGTCTGGATCGCGTTGATGGCATCGCCTGCGACTTTCTGGATGTCGGCGATCTGCTCGGAGATCTCCTCGGTTGCCTTCGCGGTCTGGCTCGCCAGCGACTTCACTTCGGACGCGACGACCGCAAAGCCGCGGCCGGCCTCGCCGGCGCGTGCAGCCTCGATGGTGGCGTTGAGGGCAAGCAGATTGGTCTGCGCCGCGATGGTGTTGATCAGGCCGACGACCTCGCCGATGCGTCCTGCCGACTTCTGCAGGCCCTGCACGGTACCGTCAGTCTCCCGCGCCTGGCTGACGGCGCGGCCGGCGATGCCGGCGGCATGGGCGGCCTGCTGGCTGATGTCGTTGATCGAGGCCGAGAGCTCCTCGGCGGCGGCGGCCACGCTGTCGACGCTCATCGAGGCGTCGCTGGAGGCCTTGCCGGCAACCTGCACGCGGTCGTTGGTCTGGCGCGATACATTCGAGAGATCGCCCGAAGTCTTGCGCATCTCGCCGGAGGCTTCGGTCAGTTCACCGAGCGTCTTGCGCACCGCGCCTTCGAATTCGCCGACATAGGCTTCGATCGCGCGCTGGCGTGCGGCGGCATCGAGGTTGCGCTCGCGCTCGTGCTCTTCGATCTTGAGCTTTTCGGTCGCCTGCTGCTTGAAGGTTTCCAGCGCGCCGGCCAGCGCGCCGATCTCGTCCTTACGGTCGAGATAGCCGCTGTCGACGGCGAGGTCACCGCCGGCCACCTTCAGCATGGCATCGCGGATGGTGTTGAGCGGGGTGATGACGCGGCGGCTGACCAGCATGGTCGCGCCGGCCGCAAGGCCGATGGCGAGCGTCAGCAGCACGAGCTGCACGATCAGCGCGCGCCGTGCGGTACCGCGCTGCTCCTGCGTATGGGCCTTGGCGGCGTCGAGGGCGGCTTCGGCCACAGCGACCGCGCTCGCCATGCGGCCGACCGTGAGCGGGCTCCACTGGTTGGCGGTCATCTCGGCCTTCTCGCCCCTGACCAGCGCGTCCGCGAGACGGTCGCGCAGCGCCAGATATTGCGGCTCGAAATAGGCCGTCTTGGCCGCTGCCATGGCTGAGGCGAGCGCCGGCGGCAGTTGCATGCCCGAGGTGGACAGGTCCAGCGCCTTCCACATCGCAGCTGTGCCGCCGACATATTGGGTATAATTGTAGCGGGCCTCAGGCGTGATCTTGCCGGCCGCAAGGCCGGTCGAGACGATCAACGACGCCTCGCCGGCGGTGTTACGCAGCAGCCAGGCGTTCTGCTTGATCGACAGCAGCTGGTCGATGGCGGCGTCCTGATGGTTGACCGTGGCCGCGAGCGTGGTCGAGAGCTTGTCGAGCACATCGAGCAGGCCCTGCGTCGTCTCCAGGTATTCCTTCGGCAGGCCCGCGCGGCGCTGGTCCTTTGGTCTGGCAACGTCCTCCCAGAACTGTTTCTGCTCTTCAACCAGCAATTTGTAGAGGCGCGACAGCTCCGGCACGAGCGTGCCCGATTGCGGGAAATCCATGGCCGGCAGCAGCTCGAGTGCGCGCGCCATCGCCGGCATCTGCGCATCGCGCAGGGCGCGCAGGTATTTATCCATCTCCGGATCCAGCGGTTCGGTGGCGTTCAGGAGCCGCGTCGTGGTCGAGCGGTCGGTGCGCAGATTGTGCATCGCCTTGAACAGGTCGGCGGAGGCGTCGGCGATCTGCGAGATGCGATTGGCGGTCTTCAGCCGATCCCAGGACTCCTAGGCGGTGAGCGAGAGTGCGATCACCACGCAGACCGACGTAATCGCGATCACCGCTTTCAGCAGCGCGGACACGGTCAGACGATTGAGCATCGAAGTCCCCCCAAAATTCCCATTTCAAAGTTCGTAAAGGGCGCCCGGCAACATCGACAAAAGGGGGCGCGGCAGAATCGGCAATCGCATGCCGTTTGCGGCTCGGAGCCCAAACGGCTCCTGCATCTGAAATGAAAAGGGTAAAGTTTTAGGCAGCCAGCCGGACGGTAGAATTACGTATTTACTAGAAGTTGCAGTGGGTTGCGCGGATGGAACTGGCGCGAGGGACGGGCGTTAAGACATCGTTGGCAATTTGCCTGAAGGGGGTCCTGCAATGCTGGTTGGCGTCCTCGTCACCTTCCTCGTCGTCATTCTCGTGCTCTATCTCATCAACATGCTGCCGATGGACGGCCGCGCCAAGCAGATCGCGCGGGTGATCGTCATCATTATCGGCATTGTCTCGCTGCTGAAATATCTGGCGGTGTTCTAGCGACGGTATCGTAGTCGACAAAAAAGCCCCGGCGCGAGCCGGGGCTTTTGAAGTTCGCGTGTTCGCGCTCAGCCGGCCGCCTTGGCCTCGCGGCGGCGGGCGGTGAGGATGTACTCGGTGTAGCCGTTCGGCTGCTCGCGCCCCTTGAAGATGAGGTCGCAGGCGGCCTTGAAGGCGACGCCGTCGAAGGCGGGCGCCATCGGCTTGTAGATCGCATCGCCCGCGTTCTGCTTGTCGACGACGACGGCCATGCGCTTGAGCGACTCCATCACCTGCGCTTCGGTGATCACGCCCTGGTGCAGCCAGTTGGCGAGATGCTGGCTGGAGATGCGCAACGTCGCGCGGTCTTCCATCAGGCCGACGTCGTGAATGTCAGGCACCTTGGAGCAGCCGACGCCCTGGTCGATCCAGCGTACGACATAACCCAGAATGCCCTGGCAGTTGTTGTCGATCTCCTGCTTGACGTCGTCGGGCGCCCAGTTCGACTTCGACACCGGAATGGTGAGGATGTCGGATAGCTTCGCCCGAGGCCCGCCTTTGGTCAGCTCCTGCTGGCGCGCGATGACGTTGACCTGGTGGTAGTGCAGCGCGTGCAGGGTCGCGGCTGTCGGCGATGGCACCCAGGCGGTGGTGGCGCCGGCCTGCGGATGCGCGAGCTTCTGTTGCAGCATGTCCGCCATCTTGTCGGGCGCGGCCCACATGCCCTTGCCGATCTGGGCATGGCCGGGCAGACCATCGATCAGGCCCATGTCGACGTTCCAGTCCTCATAGGCCTTGATCCAGGCCTGCGCCTTCATCTCGTTCTTGCGGATCATCGGACCCGCCTCCATCGAGGTGTGGATCTCGTCGCCGGTGCGGTCGAGGAAGCCGGTGTTGATGAACATGATGCGCTTGGAGGCGCGCTGGATGCAGGCCTTGAGGTTGACGGTGGTGCGCCGCTCCTCGTCCATGATGCCGACCTTGAGCGTGTTCTCGGGAAGGCCCAGCATCTTCTCGACGCGATCGAAGATCTCGCAGGTCAGCGACACCTCGTCCGGGCCGTGCATCTTCGGCTTGACGATGTAGGCCGATCCCGTGCGGCTGTTCTTGACCTTGGAGTTGCCTTTCAGATCATGAATGGCAAGAAGCCCAGACACGGCGGCATCGAGCAGGCCCTCCGGCACTTCCTCGCCGGCCTCGTCCAGCACCGCGTCGGTGAACATGTGGTGACCGCAATTGCGCATCAGGAGCAGGCTGCGGCCGTGCAGCTTCACCTCGCCCTTGCCGTCAGGCGTCTTGTAGGAACGGTCGGCGTTGAGCGAGCGCGTCAGCGTCTTGCCACCCTTCTCGAAATCGGCCGACAGGGTCCCGTTCATCAGACCGAGCGTGTTGCGATAGACCAGCACCTTGTCCTCGGCGTCGACCGCGGCGACGGAGTCTTCCATGTCGAGAATGGTCGAGACCGCGGCCTCCATGATCATGTCGGCGACGCCGGCCGGATCGTCCTTGCCGATCGTGCTGTTGCGATCGATCTTTACCTCGACATGCAGGCCGTTGTTGACGAGCAGCACCGCTGATGGCGCAGCGGCATCGCCCTGGAAGCCGGCGAATTGCGCGGCGTTCTTCAGCGCGGTGGCATTGCCGCTCTTCAGCTTCACTGCGAGCTGGCCCGCAACGACGCTATAGGCGGTGACGTCGGTGTGGCTGCCGGTCGCGAGCGGCACGGCCGCGTCTAGGAATGCCTTGGCCTTGGCGATCACCTTGTCGCCGCGCGCCTTGTTGTAACCCTTGCCGCTTTCGGATGGATCATGCGGGATCGCGTCGGTGCCGTAGAAGGCATCATAGAGCGAGCCCCAGCGCGCATTCGCCGCGTTCAGCGCGTAGCGCGCGTTGGTGAGCGGCACGACCAGCTGCGGGCCGCAGATCTTGCCGATCTCCTCGTCGACATTGGCGGTCTCGACCTCCTGCGTCGCCGGCTCGGGGACGAGATAGCCGATCTCTTTCAGGAACGTGGTATAGGCGTCGAGGTCGAACGCCTTACCTTTGTTGGCGCGATGCCAGTCGTCGATCTTGGCCTGGAGCGTGTCGCGCACCGCCAGCAGCGCGCGGTTCTTCGGCCCCAAATCCTTGATGATGGCGGCAACGCCGGCCCAGAACGCATCCGGCGCGATCCCGGTTTTCGGGGCCGCTTCCTTGGCGATGAAGTCAAACAGGACAGGGGCGATCTTCAATCCATGGGCATCGACACGAGTCATGATGGGCTTTCTCAAAGAAATGGGCGTTTCGGAGCTGTTTTCGAAGAAATCAGCAAAAAACGCGCCAAAAGGGCCGCGTTCACGGCCCTTTTAGCCCTAAAGGCACGGCTCTGAGAAGGCCCCCTTTCCCGTACCACTTGGTTACGGTCATACGCCTCGCTCTGGGCCGCCGCGCGGAATTTGCGAACGCCGGAGCCAATCTCTCCGAGGCGAGGTCAGAGGGGCCTGGTCCGTACTTTGGCGGCGATCAGCAATACAGCGATCACCAAGGGAATTGCGCCCGCCACAAACACGGCCGGTGCGCCCACCACATCGAGGACAAGTCCGCCGCCGGCTGCGCCCATTGTGATGCCGAGGAAGATCGAGGCCACCGTCAAGCCGGTCCCGCTTTCGGTCTCGTCGGGCACCATGCGGGTGATCCATGTCGTCGTCGCCACCGGTACGCCGCTGAAGGCGAACCCCCAGAGTGCGACCAGCGCGAGAGCGGGAATGACGGCAGCACCAAAGACCGAGAGCAACAGACCGAGCACGCTGATCATGAGCGGCATCGCGATCAGCGTGAGCTTGAGATTGCGCTCGGCCATCAGCCCGCTCACGAAGGAGCCGAGGTAATTGGCGATGCCGAAGGCAAGCAACGTCACCGCCACCCCGGCCGCACCAAGGCCGGTCACGCTTTCAAGGAATGGACGGATGTAGCCGAAATAGCCGAAATGCCCGGTGAAAACCAATGTCGCCGCTAATATGCCGGCGCCGATCCCCGGTCGAGCGAGGATGTCGATCAGAGTGCCGAGCCCGGCCTCGCCCTTCGGAGCCAAACGCGGCAAGACCATCGCCTGGACGACGAACACCGCCGCGCCAAATGCGGTTGCCAGCAGGAACACGGACCGCCAGCCCGCGACCTCGCCGAGATAACTGCCAAGGGGAACGGCTATGATCATGGCGGCGGGAATGCCGCTCATCACGATCGACAAGGCCCGTGGAACCAGCGATGGCGGCACCAGCCTGATCGTCGTCGCCGCCGCCATCGCCCAAAAGCCGCCAATGGCGAGGCCGAGCACGATCCGCGCCGTCAGGAGGAACGTGATGTTCGGCGCCAGCGCCACCAGCAGATTGGATATGACCAGCAGAATCGAAAAACTGAGCAGCACCGGCTTTCGATTGAAACTACGTGTCAGTGTCGGCGTGAACAATGCGCCGACCAGCCCGGCCAGCGAGGTCGCCGTCACCGCCTGACCGGCAAGGCCCGGACTCACGCCGAGATCGCGCGCTATCGGCGTCAACAGGCCAGATGGCAGGAACTCCGCCGTCAGAAGGGCGGTGACGCCCAGCATCATCGCGGTCACTCCGCGCCAGGAAGGTTCTAACAGCGCGGGGTTTTCGAGCGTGGGTTGTTCCGGCTTGACGGGCTGGTCAATGGCCGTCAGCGCGACTTCGCCCGGCAGCAGCGTCACCACATCGGTGTGCGCCAGAACGGGGTTCACTTCTTGATCCATGGACCGAAACTTCCATCTTATGCTGCACTGCCGCAGACATAGGCTGGAGGCTTTGGACAATCTATGCCATAAACGCCCGAATGTTTGATCGTTCGTCCAGATCGCCTGCCGCCGATACGACAGACCCTGCGGTCGACCTCGTGAGCGAATTGTTGCTCGGCATGCGGCTGGAGGGGGTTCGCTATCGTCGGGTCGAGGCGCGGGCACCCTTTGGTCTGCGGTTTGAAACGCCACATGGACGCGCGCAATTCCACTTCGTTGCGCATGGCACGGCGCTCCTGCGCTACGCCGATGCGATGCTGCTTCCCCTTGGATGCGGTGACGCGATTTTCCTGCCGCGCGGCGGCGCGCACGATCTCGTCTCGGCTCCGGATGAGCCGAGCTGCGACGTCGACCGTTTCGAGACCAAGACCCTGTGCGGCAATGTCGATGTGACATCGGCCTGTCCTGCAGGATGCCCGCATGACGAGTCGGTTCTGGTCTTCAGCGCCTGCATGAATTTCGATCTTGGCGGCATGCGTCCGCTCATCGCCTTGATGCCCGAAGTCATGCGGGCCGATACATTGCTTGCGCGGCAGCCGGAAATCGAACCGATGCTGAAAGCCATGGAGCGGGAGACTTGCACACCGCGAACCGGTTCGGTTGGCGTCATGGCGCGGCTCGCCGATGTGCTCGCCGCGTCAATCGTGCGTGGCTGGGTCGAATGCGGCGACAACAATGCCGCCGGTTGGTTCGGGGCGTTACGTGATCCGCGTCTCGGCCGCGCCATCGGTGCGCTGCATCGCGCGCCTGGCCGTAACTGGACGGTGGCCGAATTGGCGGCGGAGGCAGGGTGCTCACGCTCGCTGTTCGCCGAACGCTTCCAGACAACGACCGGGCAATCGCCCTTGCGCTATCTTGCCGAACTGCGCATGCGCCTCGCGACACAGTGGATCGAGCATGAACGTCAACCGATCGATGTGATCGCCCAACGGCTTGGCTATGCGTCACAGGCAGCGTTCAGCCGCGCGTTCAAGCGCGTCACCGGGCAGTCGCCGGGGATGGTTCGGCAAGCGATCGGGAGCCGACGCGCGGCGGAATAGCCGGCCGACACCGCCGTCATGCCCGCTTCAAGCGGGGACGTCCGGTACGCCGCGGCCCATCGGCTCGATCACGGCTGACTCTGGAACACTGGAATCCCGGCCTTCCGGGCGATGACAGGTGAGTCAGATATTCGCGGCGAGGTCGGTCAGTTCGTCGAACAGAACGCCGGTCGCGGCCAGCATCCGCTCGATCTCGTCGGTGGCATCACTGACCGAGCGGTTCGAGGTGTCGATGGTCAGTTCGTTGCCGGTCGGCGGCTGGTAGTCATTGGTGATGCCGGTAAAGGACGGCAATCCGCCCGAGCGAGCCTTGGCGTAGTGGCCCTTGGGATCGCGGATCTCGCAGACCTCGGCCGGGGTCGCGACGTAGATTTCGCGGAATGCGCTGTCTGCGATGCGGCGGGCTGCCGCACGGTCGGCGGCCGACGGGGACACCGCGGCGACGATCGCGATATGGCCGTTGCGCGCGAGATGGGTCGCAACCTCGGCGAGGCGGCGGATATTCTCGGCGCGATCCTTCGGCGAGAAGCCGAGATCACTGTTCAGCCCGGCGCGCAACGTGTCGCCATCGAGCAGAATCGGCGAGCCGCCATTGCCGAACAGCCGCCGCTCGAGCGCCCGCGCCAGCGTGGACTTGCCCGAGCCGGGCAGGCCGGTCAGCCAGACCACCGCGCCGTTGTGGCGATAGCGCGCCGAGCGCTCGTCCGGCCGCAGCGCGGATTCCACCGGCACGATGTCGACCGGCACGGCGCGCTGGCCGGCATCGACCGACAGCACAAGGCCGCCGCCGGCGATACGCCCGGAGACCTCGATCACCAGGCGGCCGGTGCGCGGATTCTCGGTGTAGGGATCGGTCGCGATCGGGTTCGACAGGGAGATGTCGATCTCGCCGACATGGTTGCGGCCGATCGCCTTGTTCTCGCTGCTGGAGAGTTCACCTGGATCAACCGCCTTTTCGATGGCGACGACGGTGGCGCGGCTTTCCTTCGGCCCGCAGCGGACCAGCAACTGGTCGCCCTTGGCGAGCGGCTTGTCGTGCAGCCAGAAGATCCGCGCGCGCAGCCGCCGCGTCTCGCGCGGGGCGGCGTCGGCATGCGCGATGATGTCGCCGCGCTCGATGAACAATTCGCGGTCGAGCGTGATGCCGACCGAGCGGCCCGCTCCTTGCCGGCTCGCGACCGGAGTCTCCGGCCAGCTCTCGACCGTCTTGATCCTGGCGATCTTGCCGGCCGGCATGATCACGATCTCGTCGCCCGCGACGAGGCTGCCGGATTCGATCCGGCCGGCAACGATGCGGCGGTCGTCGAACTTGTAGATCGCCTGCACCGGCAGCCGCAGCGCCAGCGCCTCCAGCGGCCGCGCGGGCTCGAGCCGATCAAGCGCCTCGATCACCGTCGATCCCTTGTACCAGCCGGTGCGGCCGGTGTGCTCGGCAACGCCGTCGCCATCGCGCGCGGAAATCGGGATCACAGCCGTCGGCTTCACGCCGAGGCCGTTGAGATGCGCGGAAATCTCGTCGCTGATCTCCTTGAACCGATCGGGGGAGAAATCGACGCGGTCCATCTTGTTGACGACGACCGCGACCTGCTTCACGCCGAGCAGATGCAACAGATAGCCATGCCGCCGCGTCTGGTCGCGCACGCCTTCGAGCGCGTCGATGATCAGCACCGCGCCATCGGCCTGCGACGCCCCGGTGATCATGTTGCGCAGGAATTCGGCGTGGCCGGGCGCGTCGATCAGCACGATGTCGCGCGAATTGGTGCGGAAGCGGATCTGCGTGGTGTCGATGGTGATGCCCTGGTCGCGCTCGGTCTGCAACGCGTCGAGCAGGAACGACCATTCAAACGGCATGCCGCGCCGCGCGCTGACGGCTTTGAGCATTTCGAGCTTGCCGTCGGGCAGGCTGCCGGTCTCATGCAGCAGGCGGCCGACCAGCGTCGACTTGCCGTGGTCGACATGGCCGACGATGACGATGCGGACCTGCGGTCGCGTTGTGCCATTTGGCATAGACGCGGAGGGCGAAGTGGGAGTGACGAGCATGTTCATGACCGCGATGCGTCCTTGATCAGAGATAGCCGGCGACGCGCAGGCGCTCGAAAGCGTCCTCGGTCTCGTGGTCGAGCGCGCGGCCGGCGCGCTCCGGCACCTTGGTCTGCTCGAGCTCGGCCAGGATCTCGTCGATGGTCGATGCGTTTGACGCGACCGGATTGGTGATGTCCTGGTCGCCCAGCGAGCGATAGCGCTTGCCGTCCTTGGCCAGATAGAGGGGGATGATCGGGATGTTCTCGCGCTTGGTGTAGGCCCAGATGTCGGCCTCGGTCCAATGCAGGATCGGATGGATGCGTAAATGCGCGCCCTGCGGCGGCGATGCGTTGAAATGATCCCAGAACTCCGGCGGCTGGTCGCGCACGTCCCAATTGCCTTCGAGGCCGCGCGGCGAGAACACACGCTCCTTGGCGCGGGTGGCTTCCTCGTCGCGGCGAATGCCGGCGATCAGGCCGTCAAAGCCGTACTTGCCGAGTGCCATCTTGAGCCCTTCGGTCTTGCGCGCGGCGGAACGGGCAGCCGGCGGCAGCGTTGGGTCGACGGCATCGATGGGCGGGCAGGGCTCGACGCGCAGGTCGAGATCCCACTCCTTCCCGTAATGATCGCGGAAGCGGTACATCTCGGGAAACTTCTTGCCGGTGTCGACATGGAGGGCCGGGAACGGCACGCGGCCGAAGAAGGCTTTCCGCGCCAGCCAGATCATGACGTTGGAGTCCTTGCCGAGCGACCACAGCAGGGCGATCTTCTTCAGACGGGCAAAGGCCTCGCGCAAGATGTAGATGCTCTGCGCCTCAAGTTGGTCCAGATGGTCCATGCTGGGGGCGGTCAGCCCGACCGGAATTTGCTCGGAAACGGGCGCGCGGGAGTCCCGTCCATCTGCACCGGAATTGCCCTCGAGAAGATGCATCTCTGCCACTTTGCGTTTGGAGGCGAATTTTCTATAGTTGCGGTGCAGAAGAGAAGAAAAAATTTTCTCTTTGCGCGCTCGAAACGACACATATATAGAAAATAATTCCAGTCAACCCCGGATGTGGGGAAACGAGTATCGCATGCGGTTCTTGCCCGTGTTCCTCGATCTCAAGGCCGGTCCGGTGGTCCTCATCGGCGCGGGTGAGCTGTTGCGCGCAAAACTGCGCGTGCTCGCCGCTGCCGGCGCGCGCCTCCGCGTGCATGCGATCGACGGCAATCACGATCTGGGTCTTGGCGCCGAAGACGCCGCGCGTATTGAGATCACGGCCGCCGATCCGCTGACCGCTGATCTCTCGGGCGTCATTGCCGTCGTTTGCGCGGGCGCGGGCGATGTCGGCGTGGCGATGTCCGCGCGGGCAAAATCGCTCGGCCTGCCCGTCAACGTCATGGACGACCTCGAACACTCCAGCTTCATCTTCCCGGCCATCGTCGATCGCGGCGATGTCGTCGTCGCGATTGGCACCGGCGGCACCTCGCCGGTGGTGGCGCGTCGCGTGCGCGAGAAGATCGAGGCGCTGCTGCCGGCGCGCATCGGCGAGCTCGCCGAGTTCATCGGCGGCTTCCGCAAATCCATCAACGAGCGCATCGCCGAGTTTCCGCTGCGCCGCCGGTTCTGGGAGCGCGTCATCGACGGCCCGATCGGGGCTGCCGTGCTCGCGGGGCGCAAAGGCGAGGCGGACGCTGCGCTCAAGGCGATTGCCGATCCCTCGGATTTCGCGCGCGCGGACAAGCCGGAAGGTTTTGTCGCGCTGGTCGGCGCCGGCCCCGGCGATCCCGATCTTCTCACCATCAAGGCGCTGCGCGCGTTGCAGGATGCCGACATCGTCTTCCATGACGAGCTGGTCTCGCCCGAGATCCTAGACCGCATCCGCCGCGACACCACGCGCGTGCCGGTCGGCCGCCGCGTCGGCAAGCCCGGCATCGGCCAGGACGCCATCAACAAGCGCATGATCGAGGCGGCGCAAGCCGGCCAGCGCGTCGTGCGTCTCAAGGGCGGCGACCCCTTCGTGTTCGGCCGCGGTGGCGAAGAGGTGGAAGCGCTGCGCGCCGCCGGCATCGCCTATTCGATCATTCCCGGCATCACCGCTGGCCTCGGCGGTGCCGCTGATTTCGAGGTGCCGCTCACCTACCGTCATGAAGCGACCCGCATCACCTTCCTCACCGCGCACAAGGCGCGCGACGCGCAAGCCGTGGACTGGTCGTCGCTGACCGACACCAGAATGACCGTCGTGGTCTACATGGGCATGACCGCTGCGCCCGCGATCCGGGAAGGCCTGTTCGCCGCCGGCCGCTCGCCGGAGACGCCGGTCGGCGTGTTCGCCCGCGTCACGCGTCCGGAGGCGCAAGGCGCGATCGGCACGCTGCGCGACCTGCCTGAACTGGTGCGACGGACCCATGGTGGTCCCGCCATCCTCATCATCGGCGACGTGGTCCGGCATGCCGGTTCGCTTCGCCGCCAGACACCCAAACACATCATCTCTGACCTATTGGATGCAGCCGAATGACCTCCCCGCTCGAACAGAAGAAGATCAAAATCGCCGGTCCCTCGGTCGTGACCGCCAACCGCACCTGGGACGGCATCGTGGTGTACCGCACGGCTGCCAAGAGCTGGTCCGCGGACCTCTCGGAAGCCGCGATCGTGCGCAACTCCGACGAAGCCAAGGCGTTGCTTGCGGAGTCGGTCGCCGATGACGTCGGCGCGATCGGTCCTTATATCGCCCCGGTGCAGGTCGGTGCGGACGGCAAGATCGAACCCGGCAATCTGCGCGAACAGATCCGCCGCACCGGCGTGACCATCGGTCAGTCGGCCCAAGTTTAAGGCATTCGCTGATGTACGCTTACGACGAAATCGACCGCACGCTCGTCAACGAGCGCGTCTCGGAGTTCCGCGACCAGGTGAAGCGCCGCCTTTCCGGCGAGCTCACCGAGGATGAGTTCAAGATCCTGCGCCTCCAGAACGGTGTCTATCTGCAACTGCACGCCTACATGTTCCGTGTCGCGATTCCCTACGGCACGCTGGCGACGAACCAGTTGCGGGCACTGGCTCATGTCGCGCGCAAATACGACCGCGGCTACGGCCATTTCACCACGCGTCAGAACATTCAGTTCAACTGGATCAAGCTCGCCGAGCTGCCGGACGCGCTGGAAGATCTTGCCAAGGTCGGCATCCATGCGATGCAGACCTCCGGCAACAACATGCGCAACGTCACCTCGGACCAGTGGGCCGGCGTCGCGCCCGGCGAGATCGAGGATCCCCGCATCTGGTCGGAGCTGATCCGCCAGCACACCACGCTGCATCCGGAATTCTCGTTCCTGCCCCGCAAGTTCAAGATCGCGATCACCGCGTCGGACCATGACCGCGCCGCGATCAAGATCCACGACATCGGCCTGAAGCTTATCAAGGACGAGAAGGGCGAGACCGGCTTCGAGGTGCTGGTCGGCGGTGGTCTCGGCCGCACGCCGTTCATCGGCAAGACCATCAAGCACTTCGTGCACGGCCGCGATATCCTCAGTTATATCGAGGCGATCCTGCGCGTCTACAATCAGTATGGCCGCCGCGACAACATCTACAAGGCGCGCATCAAGATCCTGGTGCACGAGCTTGGCATCGAGAAATTCTCGCGCGAGGTCGAGGAGGAGTGGCAGCAGATCCGCAACTCCTCGCTCCAGATCGACGATGAAGTGATCGAGGACATCCGCTCGCGCTTCACCTATCCCGCTTACGAGAAGCTGCCGCACATGCCGGACGAGCTGCGGCAGGCCGCCGCAGACGCGGACTTCGAGGCATGGCGCAAGAACTCGGTCGCGCCGCACAAGGTGCAGGGCTATTCCATCGTCACCATCTCGCTGAAGCCGATCGGCAAGCCTCCGGGCGATGCCACCGCTGAGCAGATGGACGCGCTGGCCGATCTCGCCGACAAATATTCGTTCGGCGAAATCCGCGTCGGCCACGAGCAGAACCTGGCGTTGCCGCACGTCGCCAAGCGCGATTTGCCGGCGCTGTGGAAGGCGCTCGACAAGCTCGGCCTGGCGACGCCGAACGTCAATCTGATCACGGACATCATCGCCTGCCCGGGTCTGGACTATTGCTCGCTGGCCAATGCGCGGTCGATCCCGATCGCGCAGGAGCTGACGCGGCGTTTTGCCAACCACGAGCTGGCCAATCTGATCGGCCGCCTCCACATCAACATCTCCGGCTGCATCAATGCCTGCGGCCACCACCATGTCGGCCATATCGGCATTCTCGGCGTCGAGAAGAACGGCGAGGAGGTCTACCAGATCACCATCGGCGGTCGTGCCGACGAGGGCGCCGCGCTCGGCAATCTGATCGGCCCCGGCGTCAAGTTCGACGAGGTCGCCGACGTCATCGAAGACGTCGTGGAGGCCTATCTTGCTCTGCGCGAGCGGCCCGAAGAGCTGTTCATCGACACGGTGAAGCGGCTCGGCGTCGAACCCTTCAAGGAGCGCGTCTATGCCACTCGTTAACGGCGGAAAAATCGTCGACGATAGTTTCGTCAAGCTGGCCGTCGACACGCCGCTGCCTGAGAGCGGTGACATCCTGGTGCCGGCCGAGCGCTTCCTGAGTGATGCCGAGGCATTGCTCAAGCGTGCCGGCAAGGTCGGCGTGATCTGGCCGAACAACCGCGACATCGCCGAGCTCGTGCCGTATCTCGGCAAGGTCGCCGCGGTCGCGCTGGTGTTCCCGAGCTTCCGCGACGGACGCGCTTATAGCCAGGCGCGGCTGCTGCGCGAGCGTTACAACTACCGCGGCGAGCTGCGCGCGACCGGGCAGGTGCTGCGCGACCAGTTCGTGTTCATGCTGCGCGCCGGCTTCGATTCCTTCGAAGTCAAGAAGCAGGCTGACGCGGAAGCCTTCATGCAGACCGCGAAGCGCTATTCGGTGTTCTACCAGCCGACCGGCGATGGCCGCATCACGGCGCTGCACCGGCGCATGCAACTGCGTCACTCCGAAGGTGTCGGCACGTGAACGCCATCGCGCCTCAGGTTTCGTCGACGCCGGTCGCTACGCTGCCTTCCGCGGCGGAGCTTGATCGCGCCTTGCGCGATGCTTCGCCCGCAGAGATCATCGCCGCGGCGCTGAAGACGGTCGGGCGCGAGAAGCTGGCGCTGGTGTCGTCGTTCGGGACGGAATCGGCGACGTTGCTCAAGGTGATGACGGATGTCGATCCCGCGATCCCCGTGATCTTCCTCGACACCGGTTGGCTGTTCGAGGAGACGCTGGCCTATCGCGATACCCTGATCGAGGCGCTCGGCCTGAAGGACGTTCGCTCGATCAGGCCGGCGGAGGAAACGCTGTCGCGCGAGGATCCCGATCGCGACCTCTGGTTCTCCGATCCCGATGCCTGTTGCCGTATTCGCAAAGTGGAGCCGCTGGCGCGTGCGCTAAAACCGTTCGATGCCTGGCTCAACGGCCGTAAGCGCTTTCAGGGCCATGCGCGCACCGATATTCCCGTGGTCGAGGAAGATGGTGCGCGGCTGAAGTTCAATCCGTTCGCCAATGTCTCGCGCGAGGAGCTCGAGGCGATCTTCGTCCGCGCCAAATTGCCGCGTCATCCGTTGGCTGCGTCCGGTTTCCTGTCAGTTGGGTGTATGCCTTGCACGAGCAGAACAGCCGAGGGCGAGGATGCGCGCGCAGGTCGCTGGCGCGGCCGGGCGAAGACAGAATGCGGCATCCACACGATGAAGACTTCGTAGCACAGTCTGGTTGCGCGCGTTCAAACAAGAAAATCCGGTTCCGTTGACTTGAACGCGTTTCACCTTGAGTTATGCGCGCAGGCCATCGACGACGCTGAAGTCGTCGAGGCGAATGGAGATGGACATGATGCGCCGTATCGTTCCGCTCGCGGCAGGATTGCTCGTGACAGGCTTGCTGGCAAGCTCGGCTCTCGCCGCTGACATCAATCTTTTGAACGTGTCGTATGATCCGACGCGTGAGCTCTATGTCGACTTCAACAAGGCATTCGCAACCGCCTATCAGAAGGAAACCGGCAAGAGCGTCGAGATCAAGCAGTCGCATAACGGTTCGGGCGCGTCCTCGCGCAGCGTCATCGACGGCCTGCCGGCGGACGTGGTGACGCTCGCGCTCGCTTACGACATCGATGCGATCGCGGCCAAGGGATTGACCGCGGCCGACTGGCAGAAGCGCCTCCCGCAGAATTCGTCGCCCTATACGTCGACCATCGTGTTCCTGGTCCGCAAGGGTAATCCGAAAGGCATCAAGGACTGGGATGACCTGATCAAGCCGGGCGTCGCCGTCATCACGCCGAACCCGAAGACATCAGGTGGCGCGCGATGGAATTATCTCGCGGCCTGGGGCTACGCTGAGAAGAAATTCGGTTCGGCCGACAAGGCCAAGGACTTCATCGCCAAGCTCTACCAGCAGGTGCCGGTCCTCGACACCGGCGCGCGCGGTTCGACCGTGACGTTCGTCGAGCGCGGCGTCGGCGACGTGCTGCTGGCCTGGGAGAACGAGGCCTACCTCGCCTTGAAGGAATTTGGCCCGGAGAAGTTCGAGATCGTCGCGCCGCGCCAATCCATCCTTGCGGAGCCGCCAGTTGCGGTGGTCGACAAGGTCGTCGACAAGAAGGGCACCCGCGGCGTGGCTGAAGCCTATCTCCAGTTCTGGTATACCAAGGAAGGGCAAGAGATCGCCGCGCGCAATTTCTATCGCCCGCGCGACGCCGAGATCGCCAAGAAGTATGAAAATTCCTTCGCCAAGGTCGAACTATTCACCATCGACGACGTTTTTGGTGGTTGGACCAAGGCGCAGAAAGAGCATTTCGCCGATGGCGGTGTCTTCGATCAGATCTACAAGAACTGATCGGGCGCTGTCTTAGGCGGCTTTAGCAGGGGGCCTGGTGAGCGCAATCGCAGCACGACGCCGGACATTGCCGGGCTTCGGTCTCACGATGGGACTGACGCTGTCCTGGCTGTCCGTCATCATCCTGATTCCGCTCGCCGGGCTGTTCTTGAAATCGCTCGAGCTCAGTCCCGAGCAGTTCTGGAACATCCTCTCCAGTCGCCGCACCCTGAACGCGCTGCGAGTCTCGTTCGGGCTCGCCTTCGCGGCGGCCTGTGTCAATCTGGTGATGGGCAGCATCATCGTCTGGGCGCTGGTGCGCTACCGCTTTCCCGGCCGGCGCATCTTCGATGCCATCGTCGACGTGCCCTTCGCGCTGCCGACGGCGGTTGCAGGCGTCGCGCTGAGCTCGCTGTTCGCCGAGAAGGGTTGGCTGGGCGCACCACTGGCCGCGCTCGGCATCAAGGTGGCGTTCACGCCGGTCGGCATCTTCGTCGCCATGATCTTCATCGGTATCCCCTTCGTGGTCCGCACGGTGCAGCCGGTGCTGCAGGATCTCGACCCCGAGATCGAGGAGGCCGCGGGCAGCCTCGGCGCCAGCCGCTGGCAGACCATCATCCGCGTGATCCTGCCCTCGCTCGCGCCGGCGCTGCTCACGGGGCTTGCGCTCGCCTTCGCCCGCGCGGTCGGCGAATACGGTTCGATCATCTTCATCGCGGGTAATCTGCCGAACGTCTCGGAGATCGCGCCGCTCTTGATCGTGATCCGTCTCTCCGAATTCCGCTACGCCGATGCGACTGCGATTGCGGTCGTGATGCTCGTCGTCTCCTTCGTCATCATCTTCGCCGTCAACCGGCTCCAGCGCTGGGCGCAGAGCCGGATTCCGGCGCGCTGAGGGGGATGCAATGACGATGCAGATCGCAGATTCCGTCTCGCTCTCGGCCTCCGACGCTGAGGCACGTGCAAAGGCACGCGCGCATGCGGCGGCCGCGCGGAACAATCTCCGTACCGAACCGCGTGCGGTGCGCATCACCATCATCACGCTGGCGGTGCTGTTCCTCACGGTCTTCGTCGTGCTGCCGCTGGTGGTCGTATTCGCGCAGGCGTTTTCGCGCGGCATCCTTGCCTATTTCGCCGCACTGGCCGATCCGGAAGCATTGTCCGCGATCCGGTTGACGCTGCTGGTTGCCGCGATCTCGGTCGGCCTCAATCTCGTCTTCGGCCTTGTCGCCGCATGGGCCATCGCCAAATTCGAATTCCCCGGCAAGACCTTCCTGATCACGCTGATCGATTTGCCATTTTCGGTGAGCCCGGTGATATCAGGCCTCGTCTTCGTGCTGCTGTTCGGCGCGCAGGGCTATTTCGGCGGCTGGCTGAGGGATCACGACATCCAGATCCTGTTCGCGGTACCCGGCATTGCGCTCGCGACGACCTTCGTGACCTTCCCCTTCGTGGCGCGCGCGCTGATCCCGCTGATGCAGGAGCAGGGCACGCAGGAGGAGGAGGCCGCGATCTCGCTCGGCGCCTCGGGTCTGCAGACCTTCTTCCGCGTCACGCTGCCCAACATCAAATGGGGCGTGCTCTACGGCGTCCTGCTCTGCAATGCGCGCGCGATGGGCGAATTCGGCGCGGTCTCGGTCGTCTCCGGCCACATCCGCGGCGAGACCAACACGATGCCGCTGCTGGTCGAGATCCTCTACAATGAGTACCAGTTCGTTGCTGCTTTTGCGATCGCCTCGCTGCTCGCGATGCTGGCGCTGATCACGCTGATTGCGAAGACCATCCTCGAACGTCACCTCGACGAAGGACACGACGTCAATGACAATTGAAGTCAAAAATCTCGTCAAGAAGTTCGGCAGCTTTGCCGCGCTCGACGGCGTCGATCTCAAGGTCAATGACGGCGAGTTGCTCGCGCTGCTCGGGCCCTCGGGCTCCGGCAAGACCACGCTGCTGCGCATCATCGCCGGCCTCGACTGGCCGGACGCGGGCGAGGTCTCCTTTAACGGCGAGGACGCGCTGGCGCAGGGCGCGCGCGAGCGCCATGTCGGCTTCGTGTTCCAGCATTACGCGCTGTTCCGCCACATGAGCGTGTTCGAGAATGTCGCCTTTGGTCTGCGCGTGCAGCCGCGCGCCGTTCGCAAAGACGAGGCGACGATCCGCGCGCGCGTCAAAGAGCTGCTCGATCTCGTCCAGCTTGACTGGCTCGCCGACCGCTATCCGAGCCAGCTCTCCGGCGGCCAACGCCAGCGCATCGCGCTCGCCCGCGCGCTCGCGATCGAGCCGCGCATTCTCCTGTTGGACGAGCCCTTCGGCGCGCTCGATGCCAAGGTACGAAAAGAGCTGCGCAAATGGCTGCGCTCGCTGCATCACGAGATTCACGTCACCTCGATCTTCGTCACCCACGACCAGGAGGAGGCGCTCGAAGTAGCCAACCGCGTCGTGGTGATGGACAAGGGCAGGATCGAGCAGATCGGCTCACCTGACGACGTCTACGAGACTCCGGCGACCGCCTTCGTCCACGGATTCATCGGCGAATCCATCGAGCTGCCGGTCCAGGTCGAAGGCGGCGTCATCAGGCTCGGCGACCGCCCCCTCAATCTTGCAGCAGACGGCCTGGCGCCTGGCGCGTCAAAACTATTCGTGCGGCGACATGACATGCTGGTCGGCCCGCCCGGCAGCGGCGCCTTGGAGGGCGCGGTCCAGCATGTCCGCAATTTCGGTCCGGTGCAGCGCGCCGAGGTCGCCCTGTCAGGCGGCGAAACCATCGAGATCGACGCCCCCCGCGACAGGGAACTGCGCGCCGGCGATACGATCGGCCTCAATCCCCGCCGCTACCGGATATTTGCGGGCGCCTGAGCGGCCTCCGACAGCTCGAATTTTCCTCAAAATTCACCTTTCAGCCACGGTTGGTATGCAACAACGGCCCCTCATTTGGGGGGCCACTCAACATGCGCGCTGCGGCCGCAATTCTCATCACTTTGCTGCTCGCCGGCTGCGCCGGCAGTGAGCCGCCGGTCCAGCAGCCGTCGATGTATGCCGACATGTCCATCCCGGGCTCCAAGCTCGATGCGCCGGCGGCGGCGATCATGATTTCGCAGTACCGCCAGAACAACGGCCTCGGCACTGTCGTGGTCGACCCCGATCTGATGCGCCTCGCCGAATCCCAGTCCAATGCCATGGCCGCCGCCAACAAGATGGACCATGACGTCCGCGCGCCCTTGGCCAAGCGGCTTGCCGCCGGCGGCTATCCCGCGACGGTTGCGGTCGAGAACATTTCGGCCGGCTATCATACGCTGGCGGAAGCATTTTCCGGCTGGCGCGACTCGCCTCCGCACCGGGCTAACATGCTCAAGGGCGGTGTCACAAAATTGGGCATTGCGGCGAGCTATGCTCCGGGCACCAAGTACAAGGTGTTCTGGACCATGATCCTGGCCTCGACGGAGCGATAAGCCAGACTTGATCCCGGGATGCATTGACGCCGCGGCAGGGTGTCGCCACGGTGGCTCGGCATTGCTATTGTTCCCCGATGACAGATCATAGCCCGGAATCTCCCAGCGTCCCCGCGAATGCGCAGCGCGTCCTCGTTCTTCAGGGCGGCGGCGCGCTCGGCTCGTACCAGGCCGGTGCGTTTCAGGCGCTGTGCGGCTACGGCTTCGAGCCGGAATGGGTCGCCGGCATCTCGATCGGCGCGGTCAACGCCGCCATCATCGCCGGCAATGAGGGCCACACCCGCGTCAAGCGGCTCAAGGAATTCTGGGAGATGGTCTCCGCGCCGGTGCCGTGGAAGCCGATCGGCAAGAGCGACCACAGCCGCGAGCTGTTCAACTCCACCAGCGCGGCGCTGATCGCGACCTTCGGCGTCCCCGGCTTCTTCGTCCCGCGCGTGCCGCCCGCGCCGATGTGGCCGCCCGGCAGCCCGCAGGCCGAAAGCTATTACGACACCTCCCCGCTGAAGAAGACGCTGGAGCGGCTGGTCGATTTCGACCGCATCAACGACCTCAAGACGCGCTTCTCCGTCGGCGCCGTCGGCGTCACCTCGGGCAATTTCAAATATTTCGACAATTACGAGTTCAAGAAGCTCGGCAAGAAGATCGGCCCCGAGCACATCATGGCCTCCGGCGCGCTGCCGCCGGGCTTTCCGTCCGTTGTCATCGACGGCGAGCATTACTGGGACGGCGGCATCGCCTCCAACACACCGCTCGACTATGTGCTGGATGCCGAGCTCGATCGCGACATGCTGATCTTCCAGGTCGACCTGTTCAGCGCCCGCGGCGACCTGCCGAACTCGCTGCTCGAGGCGACCGAACGCGAGAAGGACATCCGCTTCTCCAGCCGCACGCGGATGAACACCGACAAGAACAAGCAGCTCCACAACGCCCGCCGGGCGGTGCGCGACCTGATTTCCAAATTGCCCGATTATCTCAAGAACGACCCTTCCGTCGAATTCCTTGCCAAGGCATCTCGTGAGAGCACCGTCACGGTGGTGCACCTGATCTACCGCAGCAAGAACTACGAATCCTCGTCCAAGGACTACGACTTCTCGCATGTCGCCATGGTCGAGCATTGGGAAAGCGGCGTGCGCGATGTGCATCTGTCGATGCGCCACAAGGACTGGCTCGAACGGCCGCAGTCCGGCGAGACCATGGTGACCTACGATCTCACGGGGGACGTCACCGCACCCCCGCCAAAAAGGAGCGAATAAGATGGGTACTCTGTCAGGCAAGAACGCCGTCGTCACAGGTTCGACCAGCGGCATTGGCCTTGCCTATGCGCGCGCCTTCGCGGCCGCCGGCGCCAATGTCGTCATCAACGGTTTCGGCTCGCCGGAGGACATCGAGAAGGAACGCGCCAAGATCGAGTCCGATTTCGGCGTGAAGGCGGTCTACTCGCCCGCCGACATGACCAAGCCGGCCGAGATCGCCGGCATGATCGCGCTCGGCGAGAAGAGCTTCGGTTCGGTCGACATCCTCGTCAACAATGCCGGCATCCAGTTCGTCTCGCCGATCGAGGAGTTTCCGGTCGAGAAGTGGGACCAGATCATCGCGATCAATTTGTCCTCGGCCTTCCACGCCATTCGCGCCGCCGTACCCGGCATGAAGAAGAAGGGCTGGGGCCGCATCATCAACACGGCCTCGGCGCACTCGCTGGTCGCCTCGCCGTTCAAGTCGGCCTATGTCTCGGCCAAGCACGGCATCGCCGGTCTCACCAAGACCGTGGCGCTCGAGGTTGCGACCCACAAGATCACCTGCAACTGCATCAGCCCCGGCTATGTCTGGACGCCGCTGGTCGAGAAGCAGATCCCGGATACGATGAAGGCGCGCAACCTCACCCGCGAGCAGGTCATCAACGACGTGCTGCTCGACGCGCAGCCGACGAAAGAGTTCGTGACGTCCGAGCAAGTCGCGGCATTGGCGCTGTTCCTGTGCGGCGACGATGCCGCGCAGATCACCGGCACCAACCTGTCGATCGACGGCGGCTGGACGGCGGAGTAGTTCGGCTCGCTGCATTGTGCGTGGTGAGGCTTGTCCTCCCGCGCACGATGCGCGTCAGGCGCCAACGCCGAGGAAATCCCGTGCCAGGTCAGGGTTGGCGGTGAGCTCGGCCGAGGTCCCTTCGAACACCACATGGCCGTTGTTGAGGCCATAGACTCGGGTGGCGAAGCTGAGCGCCGCCGCGACGTTCTGCTCCACCACGATCATGGTGCGCCCCTCGCGGGCGAGGCCGGCGGCAATGTTGACGAGGTCCCGTACGATCAGCGGCGCCAGCCCCTCGAACGGCTCGTCGAGCAGGATGATGCGGGCGTCCCGGATCAGCGCGCGCGCGATGGACAGCATCTGCTGCTCGCCGCCCGAGAGTGTCCGTCCAAGCGATTTGCGGCGCTCCTTCAAACGCGGGAAAACCCCGTAGATGCGCTCGAACGACCACGCGTTCGGAGCGGTCAAGGCCGCGATGCGCAGGTTCTCCTCCACCGTCAGCCCGCCAAAGATCGCGCGCTCTTCGGGAACGAGCTGCACGCCCATATTGGCGATGGCCGAAGGGGCGAGCCCGTTGATCGGCGTTCCGTCGAGGCGGATCGTGCCGTTCTTCGGCGCAAGCACGCCCATGATCGAGCGCAGAGTCGTGGTCTTGCCCGCGCCGTTGCGGCCGAGCAGTGCCACGACCTCGCCTTGCTCGACCCTGATCGACAGGTCGAACAGCACGTGGGAATCGCCATACAGGGTGTTGATGCGCTCGACTTCAAGCAGGCTCATGTGCGTGAAGCCCTCCGAGATAGGCGTCCTGGACCTGCTGGTTGCCGCGAATCTCGTCGGCGGAGCCGTCGGCCAGCAGGCGGCCCTCGTAGAGCACGGTGATGCGCTCGGCGAGGCCGAAGATCGCGTCGAGGTCGTGCTCGACGATCACGATGGTGCAGGTCTGTGCGATGTCGCGGATCAGCGCGCAGGTCGCGGCGCGCTCCGACGGGCTCATGCCGGCAAGCGGTTCGTCGAGCAGCAGCACCTTCGGGCTCGTTGCCAGCGCCATGCCGATCTCGAGCCGCCGTTTCTCGCCATAGGCGAGGATGTGCGCCGGCGTGTCGGCGCGTGCGGTGAGGTCGAGCAGCGCCACGATGGCATCGATCTGCGCCTCCACCTCCGGCAGGCTGTCCGCGGCACGCAGCAGGTCGATGCGCAGTGGGCCGCGGCGGCGCGCAAGCGCGGCAATGCGCAAATTCTTCCGCACCGTGAGGTTCGGGAACAGCTGGTTCAACTGGTTCGATTTCGCGATGCCGAACTGCGCGGCGCGGCTGACGCCGTGGCCGGTCACATGGGCGCCGAACAGCAGCACATGGCCCGAGGTCGGGCTGACCTCGTCGAGCAACATCTTGAACAGCGTGCTCTTGCCTGCGCCGTTCGGCCCGATCACGGCATGGATGGAGCCGCAGCGCACCTTGAAGGAGACGCCATCGACGGCCTTCAGGCCGCCATAGTGCCGGGCGAGTCCGCACGCTTCAAGCGCAATGGCGCTGTCGCCGGTGACGGGCGATGCCAGCGGCAGCGTAGCGTCGCCATTCCGGCTCGCTGCCGTCTTTGTGGCGCTCCCGCCCGCTTCGATCGCCTCGGTCACGGCTTCCGCCGCCTGCCGCAAGCCGAGCGTCCGGCGCTCCATCCACCAGTGGATGATCTCGCCGCAGATGCCGCGGCGCAGGCCCACGACCAGCACGATGAAGGCGATGCCGAGCACCAGCTTCCACAGCGTGGTGAGGCCGGGAATGAGCTGCAGATTATCGCGTAGCCACAACCAGACCGCGGCGCCGACCAACGGCCCTATCAGGGTGTTGGCGCCGCCGACGATGGTCTGGACCACGAGCTGGCCCGATGTCTCCAGCGAGAACGCATCCGGCGGCATGTAGCTCTGGAAGGAGCCGAGCAGGCCGCCGGCCAGCCCTGCATAGAGCGCGGCGATGACGAACGCGGTGAGCTTGTAGGCCGGCACGTTGTGGCCGAGCATGGCGACGCGCGCCGTGTTTTCCTTGATCGCGAGCAGGATCGCGCCGACCGGCGAGCGGGCGATGCGGCGGGCCAGCACGTAAGCAGCGAAGAAGATCACCGCGAACAGCACATACATCGGCATCCCCGCGCCGATCCTGATGGCGTGCCCGCCAAGGCCCAGCACCGGCACCGGCACGCCGGGAATGCCGTTCTCGCCGCCGGTGTAATGAGACAGCGGCGAATTCTCGATGAAATAGGCCATCTGGCCGAAGGCAAGCGTGATCATGGTGAAATAGATGCCGATCCGGCGCACGGCGAGCCAGCCGACGACGAGGCCGAAGACGCCCGCCGCGATCGTGCCGGCGACGAGCGCGAGCCACACGCTCGTCAGTGCTCCCGACACCAGCAGATACGCCGTGACGAAACCGCCGACGCCGTAGAACGCCGCCTGGCCGAACGACAGGAGGCCGGCGAGGCCGAACAGGATATCGAAGCCGAGCCCGAACAGGCCCCAGTTCAACACGCGCGTCAGCATGTCGACCGAGAAGCCGAGATGTGGCAGCAGAACGGGCGCCGCAATCAGCGTGCAGAGAATCGCAAGCTCCGGAATGTGGCTCTGCGGCCCGCCCGATCGCGCCTTGCTCATACCCGACCTTCCGAGCCGAACAGGCCCTGCGGGCGCAGCACCAGGAGCAGCGCCATCAGCGCATAGAGCATCACCTCCGAATAGGAGGAGTTGAACGCGCTGGTGAGGCTGACGATCTCGCCGGCGATCAGGCCGCCGACCACCGCGCCCGGAAACGAGCCGAGGCCGCCGAGCACGATCACGACGAAGGATTGCGCCATGAAGTTGGCACCCATGTCGGGCGTGACCGCGACGACGGGCGCGTAAAGCATCCCGGCAAGCCCGACCGCGACGACGCCGATCGCGAACACCAGCAGGAACGTACGGCGCAGATTGATGCCGAGAATGCCGACCATGCGCGGATTTTCGATTCCCGCCCGGACGACGAGGCCCATCGAGGTGCGGTAGAGCACCAGATAAAGTCCGGCCAGCAGCATCGCGATGATCGCGATCAGCTGGAGACGGTAGGTCGGATAGATCAGGAAGCCGAGCTGGGTCGCGCCTTGTCCCCATGACGGCGTCGGCACGCGTTGCGCGTTGCCGCCGAAGATGGCTCGCACGCACTCGACAAGCACGATGCCGACGCCATAGGTCACGAGGATCTGATCCTCATGCGGCCGGTCGTAGAACAGGCGGATGATGACGCGCTCGAGCAGGAAGCCCAGCACCAGCATGAAGCCGCAGCCGATCACGATCGCGACCAGGAACGACTGGGTGTATTGCAGAAGCACGAAGGCCGCGTAAGCGCCCACGGCGAACAGCGCGCCGTGAGCGAAATTCAGCACGCCGAGCGTGCCCAGAATGATGGTCAGTCCGCTGCTGACGAGCGCCAGCAGCGAACCGAGGGCGAGGCCGTTGAAGGCCTGCGAGGCGAGGGCGGGCCAGCTCGGCATGGTCGCGGCTCAGGTATAGGGGCCGAGCTTGCAGCCGAACAGGTCCGGCGGGTTCATCACGCTTTCGCCCTCGGCGACGTCGACGATTTCGTAATAATCCTCGGGCCCCTTCATGTCGGCTGGCGCTTTGCCGCGCAGGATCGGGATCGGACGCACCATCTGGTGATCCTCGGCGCGGAAATAGACCTTGCCGATCGTGGTCTCGTAGGGTTGCTCCTTCGAGGCCTCCATCGCCTTGATGATTTCGACCGGGTTGAAGCTCTTCACCCGCTCGACCGTCAGCGCCCAGAGATAGGTCTGCATGTAGCCGATATGCGCGCCCCAGCGCGGATGATATTTGTTCTGCGCGACGAAGGCGTCGACGAAAGATTTCGCCAGCGGATAACGGTCCGACAGCGTCCACCAGAAGTCGCAACTCCCATAGACGCCCTGCATGATCTCGGCGCCGAGCTCCTTGTCCTGGAACGAGGACAGGTTCGGCACGACCAGCTTCATCTTCTTCAGAACGCCGAACTGCTCGGCCTGCTTGGTCGAGGCGACCGCATCGGCACCGAAGGCGATGTTGACGAACACGTCGGCGCCGCTGTTGGCGATGTTGAGCAGCGCCGAGGAATAGTCGGTTGTGCCGAGCGGGACCACTTCCTTGGCGACCTGCTGCCAGCCCTGCTCCTTGGAGAATTTTGCGAAGCTGTCATACACCGTGTGGCCGTAGGTGTAGTCGGGCACCAGGAACGCAGTCTTGGCGCTCTTGCCAAGTGCCTTGGCAACGACGGGCGCAAGCGCCTTCGCGGCCATGTAGGCGTTCTGCTGCGAGCGGAAGCCGTAGCGCTGGCAGTTCTTGCCGGTGATGTCGTTGGAGCCGGCGATGCCGACCATGTAGAGCACTTTTTCGCGCGAGCCGAGTTCTTCCAGCGCGATCGCGCTGGCGCTCGACACCGAACCGGCCAGCATGATCGCCTTGTCGCGCTGGATGAATTGCGTCGCGCTCTGCACGTCGAGATTGGGCTTGCCTTCGGTGTCGGACACCTTGTAGCGGATCTGCCGGCCGAGCACGCCCTTGCCTTGCAAACCCCACTTCTTTGCGGCGTCGCTGCCCGCGTTGATTTCTGAAATAGCAAGCTCGTAGCCGAGCTTGAGGTCGCCGCCGTCGCCCGAGAACACGCCGGTGAGCGGAATGGTCAGCCCGACGAACACGGAGTCCGCGGTGACGCCGTCCGGGAAGGTGCCGATGCTGGCCGGAGTCTGGGCCCATGCTGTGCTGGTTGGAAGCATCAGACCGGCGGCGGCGCCGGCGCTTCCGAGCAGGATCTGACGACGGTCAAACTTCATGACTCACCTTCCATGGTTGGAGACAGGCCAGGCTCACAGGCCGGCATCGATGTGATCGCTTGCCGCGTCCGGCTGTGTCGCGGCGCCCCCGGTGAACGACACCGGGTTGAGCCGGCGGCGGTCGACCTTGAGATCGAAAATGTCAAAACGGTTGTAGTAGCCGACGACGTCGTGAAACTGCTTCGGCTCGACACAGCGGTTGAGGTCGATGTCGGCGTAGAGGATGCCTTCGTCGTCGCGCAGGCTGTCGCCGATCTGCTCCCCGGTCGGATCGAGGAAGAAGGTTTCCGCGCGGGGTGTTGCGTCCAGTACCGCGGCGGTGGACGAGTCACGCGCCACCAGCATGTCGCGCGCGGCCTTGTCGAGCACGCCCGCGGTGACGAGGCCGAATACCTTGGCTTCGAAGCAATGCGCGGCGGCACGGATTCGGGTTGCGGCGGCGATGTGGTAGTTGCCGCCGCCGGCCGGCCGGCGCGTTGGCCACACCGGCGGCCAGCTCGAAATGTGTAACTGCTCACCCTGTGCCATCAGCGAATAGCGTGCCAACGGGTTGGTGTTCTCGCCGCAGATCAGCTGCCCGATCCTGCCGAGCTTGGTGTCGACGACGCGCAGGCCCGCGCCGTCACCGCTGGCCCAGATCAGTTTCTCGTAGAAGGTCGGCACCAGCTTGCGATGGTGGTTGAGGATCTCGCCGTCCTCGCCGATCAGGAGGTTGGCATTCCAGATGGCGCCGACGCTCGCCGGCGACTTCTCGCTGATGCCGATCGACACGACGATGCCGAGCGCGCGCGCTTCGTCGCGGATCGCCTTGATCTCGGGGCCATCGACCAGCACCGACTGGTCGGCCATGCGCACGAACAGATCGTGATTGTCGATCGGAGCCCAGAGCGCAGCCCACACCGGGAAGGCGGGAATGAACGTCTCGGAAAAGGCCACGATTTCCGCGCCGGCGGCGGCTGCCTCACGGATGAGCGAGATTGCCTTTTTTGTGGTCGCCGAACGGTCGAGAAACACCGGCGCGGCGTGCACCGCGGCGGCCTTGAAGCGGGGAAGCATGGCTTTGTCCTTGGTTCAGGACAGGCTAATGGCGCCCCCAACACCCCGATACAGAGAATCCTGCAAGACGGCTTGCAGAGGGCGACAATCCGTCCCACCGTGCCTTGCTGGCACAGCGCTTGCTGTCTGGAGGGGCCATGCAGGAGTTCAATTCGCTCGACTGGGACGATCTCAAGATCTTCCTTCACGTGGTGCGCGGCGGAAGCCTTGCCAGCGCGGCCAAGCGGCTACGGGTCGACCAATCCACCATCAGCCGGCGGATCGCGCATCTCGAATGCACGCTCGGTGCGACATTGTTCGAGCGGTCGCCGCAGGGGTTGCGGGTCAACGAGGCCGGCGAGCGGTTGCTCTGCCATGCCGAGCGGATCGAGAGCGCCGTCATCGCGATGCATCAGGACGTGCAGCGCGGCGGCAGCCGGATGGCGGGCCGGGTCAGGCTTGCGACCATGGAAGGCATCGCCTCGCTCTATCTCGCGTTCCGCTTCGCACCGCTGCGGCAGCGTTATCCCGATCTCACCGTCGAGCTTCTGACCTCCCCGCAGGCGGTCTCGGTCAACCGGCGCGAAGCCGATCTCTTCCTGAGCTTCTTCCGACCGCCGGGGCAGGGCATGGTGTCGGAGCGGCTCGGCTGCTTTCAGCTTGGCCTCTACGGTTCGCAGGATTATCTGGCACGTGAAGGCATGCCCGAGCGGCCCGCGGACCTCGCCCGCCACAGTTTTGTGACCTATATCGACGATCTGATCCAGCTCGATTCCGTGCGCTGGCTCGATGATGTCGTCCGCAATCCGCCGGTCAGCTTCCATTCCAACAGCATGATCGCGCAGATGAACGCGGCGGCCGGCGGCATCGGCCTCGTGCTGCTGCCGAGCTTCGCAGTGGCCGGCCGCAGCGATCTGGTTCCGGTGCTGCACGAGAAAATGTCGACGACGCGCGACGTCTGGATCAACGTCCACGGCGATCTCCAGTTCGTGCCGCGGATCCGCGCGGTCTCGAGCTATCTCAAGGCGATGTTCAAGGCCGATCCGCTGATGCAGGCGGACACGTCGGGCCGCAAGATGCTGGATGCGCTGCTGGTCGCAGATGCCGGGACCGTGGCGTTGCAGAACGGCTGACCTGCGTCAGTCGGTGCGCCTTCCGAACGCCAGCACGTGCAGGCCGAGGCGCTGGCGCACGATCCAGAACAGCAGCACGGTCTCGAAGCTGAGCGAGATTGAGGTCGCCGCCGCCGCGCCATGGCCGCCGTAGCGCGGCACCAGCGCGATGCAGAGCACGACGTTCATCACGAACGCCAGCGCGTAGGCGAGCGCGCAGATCTTCTGCTGACCCAGCATGTTGAGCAGCCGCTCGACGGGTCCGATCGCGGAGCGCACCACGAGGCCGATCGCGGCGACGAACATGATGTCGTAGCCGACCGTGAATTGCGGCCCGAACAGCCAGAGCAGCGGCTTGCCCAGTGCGAGCAGCACGATGGTCGCCGCCAGTGACGGCCAGAACGTCCAGTTGATGGCGTATGCGACATAGGCCGATAGCCGCGCCTTGTCGCCGGCCGCGTTGTATTCGGCAAAGCGGTGCGCGGTCGTTGCCGACATCGCGTAGTGGATGAAGGAGACCAGCGCCAGCGTCTTCACCACGGCGAAGTACACGCCGACCTCGCCGGACGGACGGAACTGCTGCAGCACCAGCACGTCGGTGTAGGAGAGCAGCAGGTAGAAGCTCTCGACCAGCAGGATCGGCAGAGACACCGCGAGCCAGCCGCTGATGTCGTAGGCCTTCACCCCCGGCGCGATGTGATCGGCCAGCTTGCGGTTCAGCACGACCATTTGCCCGGTCATCGCGATCCAGACGGCGCCGGCGCTCGCGACCATCGCGGCGACCGCGCCGAGATGATAGCCGAGCAGGAAGGCGATAGCCGTGATGCCGATGATCAGCGCCTGGCGAATGATGAATTGCGGCATCAATCCGAGCTGCATCCAGTCATGCGAGCGCGCGATACCATCCTGGGTGTTGGCGACGACGAAGGCCGGCAGCGTCATGCAGCCGATATAGAGGGGCAGCTCTTCGGCCGGATCGACCCAGGGCGACAGCAACCTGACGAGGCCGGCGAGGGCGAGTGAGACCAGCGCGGAGACGGCAAAGGTCAGCCAGCGACTGCCAGAGAGAAAGCCGCGCAGCAGCGCCTGATCGCCGCTGCTGCGGTACTCCGGAATGATCTTTTGCGCGGAGGCCGAGATTCCGAAATCCATCATGCTGCCGAGCAGCAGCACCCAGGTCCAGACATAGACATAGATGCCGTAATCGGACGTCCCCATCCAGCGCGCCAGCAGCACCTGCGAGACGTAGGCAAGGCCTGCGCTGATGACGCGGATGATGAAGATGGTGCCCGCCAGCCGCCGCGTCAGCGACGCTTCGCTCGAGCCGCCCGCAAGCTTCCCGCGCAGCCGTGCGATGAGGGCCGCAGGTCCGGTCGTTGCAGGTTCTGCATCCACTACAGCCACGAAGAATCCCCAGGGCAATCCGCACGCTGCGGCAGGCTTGATGCGGTCGCCCTTGGACTAGCAACCATTCGTTAAGATTCGGTTGGATGGCGGGCTGTGGCTCCAACCAACAGTGTCGTCCCGGACAAGCGTCAGCGCAGATCCGGGACCCATACCCGACAGCTGGATTGGAGGCGAGGGCAGTACAGCTCACTCCGCGCGGTCCCGGCTGCCGCGCAAGCTCGCCTCACTCCAAATTCGTATTGAACTCGTACGACTTCTCCGGACCGACCAGCGTGAACTTCAGCGCCGCTCCCTCGGGCTTGGCGCCCGGCGGCAGCCCATCGAGCTCGAACGAAAACCGCCTCACGCCAGCCGGGCTCTCCTTGACCGGCTCCGGGATCGGCAGCGCCCAGTCGAGCGTCGGTCCTTCCACGAACAGATTGACGTTACGGCTGTCTGGCACGACCACGTCGACCACCACGTTCTTCGGCCCGTCGCGCTTGACGTCGCGGATGGTCAGCGGGTTGGGATCGCCGATATTGGCGGGCTTGGGCACGGTGTCGAGCGCGGCACGCAAATTGGCGTCTTCGGTCGAGGCGACGCTGTTGAAGCCGAGCTCGGCATTGGCCTCGACGGGAATGCAGAGCTTTTCGCACACCGCGTAATTGATCTCGGCGCGCAAGGTCACCGGCTTGTCGGCGGCCTTGGGCACGATGCGCAAGGGTAGCACGATCTGGTCGTGATAGCCGATCGAATGGCCGCCCGCGCCGTCGTCGAATTTCAGCGGCGCCGGCCACATCACTGTCACCGCCTCGACATTGTCCGACTTCGAGAAGTCGAATCGCGGCGGGACGCCGGAATCGCCCGGCATGCGCCAATAGGTTTTCCAGCCCGGCTGCAGCTGGAAGGCGATGCCGCCGAGCAGCACCGCGCCGCTGCGCGAGCCCGCCAGCAACCGGACCGCGGAATGCCCGTCGCGCTGCCAGGGCGAGCTATCGTCGGCACGGGCCGCGATCGCCAGCGACGACGCAAGCAGGGTTGTCGCGACGCCAAGCACCGCACGCAGGGGAACTTGTGTGAGCATGGCACGTCTTTACAGGGTCACCCCGGGCCAAACCATTGAATTGCTTGTGATGGATGCACTGGAATCAGGTCCCTGCAAGCCTTGATTTGACACCAGCCCGGCCCGACATCAGGATAGGAATTGAAACCGGAGTGCTTCAACGATGGCTCCCACAGGCAAGAGGACGGGCGAAAGCACCCGCGGGGCGGGCCCCGCGCTGCCCAACTCGGCCGGTTATCTCGACGGCCGGCTGCTGATCGCGATGCCCGTGATGGGCGATGCGCGCTTCGAGCGCTCGGTGATCTATCTCTGTGCCCATTCGGCCGAAGGCGCCATGGGCATCATCGTCAATCATCCGGCCGGCAGCATCGACTTCCCCGAACTGTTGCAGCAGCTCGGCATCATCAAGAAGGGCGAGCACATCAAGCTGCCCGGGAACGCGGAAACCATGAAGGTGCTGCAGGGCGGTCCCGTCGATACCGGCCGCGGCTTCGTGCTGCATTCCAGCGATTTCTATATCGAGAATGCGACGCTGCGGATCGACGATGGCGTCTGCCTCACCGCGACCGTCGACATCCTGCGCGCCATCGCCAACGGCTCCGGCCCCAAGCACGCCATCCTCGCGCTCGGCTATGCCGGTTGGGCGCCAGGCCAGCTCGAGACCGAGATCCAGAGCAACGGCTGGCTGCATTGCGATGCCGATGCGGATCTGATTTTCGGCGACGACGTCGACGAGAAGTACGGCCGGGCATTGCGGAAGATCGGCATCGATCCCGGCATGCTGTCGAACGAGGCGGGGCACGCGTAAGCGGCCTCTCTGCTGTCTTAGCATCACCCACTGCTGTCATGCCCCGGCTTGACCGGGGCATCCAGTATGCCGCAGCCCATCGGCTCCATCACAACCGTCTCGGAGTACTGGATCGCCCGGTCAAGCCGGGCGATGACATCGTTTGCTGAGCCGCGCTGTGCCGCCCCTACTCCGCCGCCTGCTGCTGCACCGTCGGCTCCGTCCCCGCCACCGTCGCCCGGCGCATGTCGCGCGGTTGCGACTGGTCGTAGCGGCGGACGCGGTGCATGGTCTGGCGGTTGTCCCACATCACGAGGTCATGCAGCTTCCATTTGTGGACATAGACGAACTCGGGCTGCGTCGCGTGCTCGGTGAGGTCGCGCAGGAGCAGCCGTCCCTCCGGCACGCTCATGCCGACGACCTTGCCGGCATGCGATGACAGATAGAGCGACTTGCGGCGATGTACCGGGTGCGTCCGCACCAGCCGCTGCAGCACCGGCTTGAACATCTGCTTCTCGTCCTCGGTATATTCGGTGAAGCCGAGCGATCCCCGCGAATACATCAGCGAGTGCTCGCAGACGAGGTCGTCGATCTCCGCCTTGGTCTCGTCGTCGAGCGCGTCATAGGCCGCGCGCATGTCGGCGAATTCGGTGTTGCCGCCCTTCGGGTTCACCACCCGCGCCGACAGCAGCGAGAATTTTGCCGGGATCGGCCGAAACGAGCTGTCGGAATGCCACAGGCAATTGCCGAGGTTGAACAGATGCGTGCGGCTGTCTTTGGCCAGCGGCTTGCCGTCCTTGCCGAGATTGGAGACGTCGTTGAGGCCCGACTGGAGCCGGTAGTCCTTCTCCTTGGTCACGGTGCCGCCGCGCGCATCCTCGCGCTGGCCGAAATTGAGCGCAAACGCCATCTGCTGCTCGTCGGTGATGTCCTGGTCGTGAAAGACGAGCACCGCGTACTTGTCCATGGCGGCCTCGACCTCGCGCGCCTCGTCCGGCGTGAGCGGCTTGCGCAGATCGAGGCCCGACACCTCGCCGACAAAATGTTTGTGAAGCTGCCGAATGGCGATCGTCATGGCGTTTCTCCCGGGCGTGCGAGCGGTTGGTCCCGCTCTGTCGGTAAAAAAGCTACTCCCGCTCTTGGCATTGTCAACGCTCGCTGCGCATGGCTGCCCGTAGTCCGGATGCTGCTTAGGCGTTTCGCGCCATCAGCCCGCCATCCACCGGGATCACAGCACCGGTGAGGAAGGACGCGGCCGGCAGGCAAAGGCTCAGTGTCATGTGCGCGACTTCCTCGGGATCGCCGTAACGGCCGAGTGCAGTGCGGCGCTTGGCGTAGATGGTCTTGTGCTCCTCCGAGATGCGGTCGGTGATGGCGGTGCGGATCGGCCCCGGGCAGATGCAGTTCACCGTGATGCCTTCGCGGCCAAGCTCCACCGCGAGCGAGCGTGTCAGGCTGGCAACGCCACCCTTTGCCGCGGAATAGGGGCTGTGCAGCGCAGTCGCACCGAGCGCTTCGGTCGAGGCAATGTTGACGATGCGCGGGTTCTTGGACTCGCGCAGATGCGGCAGCGCGGCGCGGATGATGCGCGGATGCGCCGTCAACATCACCGCGATGCCTCTGGCCCAGGCGTCTTCATAAGCCTCGTCATCGATTCCGACGCGCACGGAGATGCCGGCATTGTTGACGATGATGTCGAGCCCGCCGAAATGAGCCGCGACATCACCGACCACGCGCTTGATCTCGCCGCTATCGGCGACGTCGAGCTTCCAGGCCTCCGCCAAACCGCCGCTCGCCGCGATCTCTCTGGCGACCGCATGCGCGCCTTGCGCGTCATGATCGGTGACGGCGACGTTCGCACCCTCGGCCGCGAACACGCGCGCGGTGGCCCGGCCCATGCCGCTGGCCGCGCCCGTGACGAGAACGGTCAGCCCCTTCACCGACCTGCTGAGCTGCTTGAACTCGGACATGCTGTTTCCCCGCGGCGTCTTGCTTGTTGTTATGAGCTTGACAAGGCTGGCATCGATCCGCAGACAGGTCAAACAAGCAAGACAAATGGGGAGGCCGCGATGCCTAACGAGCTGGATTTCTCAGGCAAGCAGGTGCTGGTCGTCGGTGGTTCCAGCGGCATCGGCAACGGCATCGCGCAGGCCTTTCGCAGCAGGGGCGCAGCAGTCGCGGTTTGCGGCACGCGCGCCCAGCCGGCGGAATATCATGCGGAGGAAGGCTCCGATCTCACCGGTCTTGCTTACGCGCAGCTCGACGTCAGCAACCCCGCTGCGATCGAAGCCTTCAGGCCGTCCTTCGACCGGCTCGATATCCTCGTGCTCGCGCAAGGCGCTGTGATCTATCGTCGCGGTGAGTTCGAGATGACCGGCTTCCGCAAGGTCGTCGAGGTCAATCTGATGAGCCTGATGGCGTGCGCGACTCGGTTTCATTCCATGTTGCGGGATGCGAAGGGCGCGCTGATCATGGTATCCTCGACCGCGGCGTATCACTCCACCATGGGCAACCCCGCCTACAACGCCTCGAAGACCGGCGCGGTCGGATTGACGCGCACGCTCGGCGAGGCCTGGGCCGAGGACGGCATCCGCGTCAACGGCATCGCACCCGGCCTCGTCGACACCAAGATGACGAAGGTGACGATCGACAATCCAAAACGGCTCGAAGGCGCGTTGTCGCGGATCCCGCTGCGGCGATTGGGCACGCCGGCCGACATGGCGGGCGCAGCCCTGTTCCTGGCTTCGCCGCTGTCGTCCTACATCATCGGGCAGACGCTGGTCGTGGACGGCGGGTTGATCTTGTAGGTGCTCCATCTGTGCACCTTCATCCGCCCTACACTTTCGTCATCGCTTGGAACCCCGCCCCTCCTGGTCGGTTACTTGGGCAGACCCCCGAGGAGGAGCACCATGGATACGGATCGGATTGTCGGATCAGCCAAGGATTTCGCTGGACGCGCGGAAAGCGCAGTCGGCGACATCGCAGGTGATGCCAAGACCCAGGCATCGGGCAAGGCGCGCGAGGCCGCAGGAACCGTGCAGAATCTCTACGGCCAGGCGAAAGACGCCGTGCGCGATGCCGCCGACACGGCGACAAGCTACGCCAAGGACGCCTATGACAAGCCGGCGGAAACCTTGCGTGACGGTTCGCAGGCGATTGTCCAGAAGGTGCAGGACAACCCGCTCGGCGCGCTGCTCGTGGCCGGCGGCATCGGCTTTGCGCTCGCCCTGCTGATGTCACGCCCGGCGCGTCGTCCGCCGCCGCGCTGGCGTTATTACGGCTAGTCGTCGCAGCTCGATCTCTCGTGCCCCGGACGCAATGCAGCGTGGAACGCTGCGTTGCTGAGCCGGGGCCCAATCCTTTTGTGATGTTGGTAGGAGCAGGGTCCCGGCTCTGCGCAGCAACGCTTCGCGCTGCGCCGCGTCCGGGACACGAGATCTGCTATCGAACTTCCGCCGAGCGCCCGACATTACCCGGCGGACGCGGGATGCCAGGGTTCGGATTCGGATTGCGCGGCCCTGGCGCCGGCGCCAATTGACGCGGCGCGGGCTGCTGCTGCGGCGAACCGAAACCAAAGAAATTGCCAAACGATGGCTGGGTCTGCGCCGGCTGCTGCACCACCGGCGGCTTCTTCGGTGCAAGCTTCTGCGGGGCGACCGCCGCGGCGGCACCCGGTGAGCCCGGAGCAGCACCGCCGTCAGGCGTCGCGGCCATCGGCGTGTCACCCTTGGCCTGCTCGCGGCCGACTTCGCGGCGCGGCCAGGCGTAATCGTCGGCGCGGCCGGCGGGCGCGGCCAGCGGTTCACCCTTCACCATCGTTCTTGCTGCGAGTGCATCGACGGCGGCGGGACGCGAGCCCGGTCCGCCCAGCAATTGATCGGTCGAGATCGAGGCCGCGACCAGCGGCACGATGGGACCTGCCAGTGGTCGCGGCGCCGGCTTGCCGGGCTCGGCACTGGTGTCGGGTGTCGCCGGCTCGCTCGGCAGCGCGATCGGGCCGGAGCGGCCTGCCAACAGGCGCGTGATCTCGCGCTCGACATAGTGCGCGAGCTTTCGTGCGCCCGGCTTGGTGAAGTAGACGCCGTCGCCGCTGCGCAGCTGGCGAATCTGGCCTTCGAAATCCGGGCCCTTCTGCAGGAAGCGGCCGGCTTCGTCGACAAAGCCGTCCCAGACGTCGACATAGGTGATGCCGGCCTTGGCCGCGCCTTCGCGGTAGAGCGAATCCAGGAACAGCATGTCCGCGGTGCCCTTGGGGCCACGGATCGCGGGCAGGCCGACCCAGAGCACCGGAACGCCCTTGGCTTTGAGAACGTTGGCCAGTTCCTCGATCTTCTTGCCGTAGAGCTCGACCCAGCGCTCATCGCGGAATTCGTAAACGCCATTTGGATTACGCGCAGCCTTTTCGGGCGCGGCCGCCGGCGCGTCGGCGTTATCGGCATCGTCCTGCGGCAGGTCGGTATCCGCCGCCGGTTTGTCGTCCGGCTTCGCGGCGGCGTCCGGCTTCGCGTCAGCCGGTTTGCCTTGCGGCTTGGCCCGCGCGCCCTTGTCGTTCTTCTTCTCTTTGTCCTTGTCCGCCGGCTTGTCGGTGACGGGCTCGCGGATCGAGATGCGGTCATTGAGGCCGAGCATGACGACGATGACGTCGGGCTTCTCGGTCTCCAGAATGCCCTTGGCCGCGGCCGCCCAGTCCGAGGGCTCGCCCTTCGGCTGGTACTTGATCAGGCCGGACGTGGTCTTGTGCTTGCGGATCACGCCCATGTCGGGCTGCTCGGTGTAGGCGTCTTCCAGGCCGTAGGCGAGCCAGTCGGCCATGGCGTCGCCGATCACCAGCACGTTCTTGTCCGGCGTGGTGTCGCGCTTGGCTGGTGCCGGCGCACGCGAAAAATCCTGGCGCGGCGCCTGCGGCTGTTGCTGCTGGAATGGCGCAAAGAAGTCGCCGCCAAACCAGCCGCCACCTCCGCCGTTGCGCGGCGGCGGGGCTTGGCGCTGTGGCGGGCCGCCGAAACCGGGGAAGTTGAAGAACTGAGCCGAGGCGGGTCCCGCGATCCCGACCAGAATCGCAAGCGCCGTCCCCAGCGCGATCAACGGGCCGGTTTCGGTCAGCGCCTTGAAGAACGACTTTGGCTTCGACATGCGATCCCGGGCACGCGCGATGGGGGGCGGAATGAGGCGGTTATAATAACGGAATCGGGCGCCAAACGGGCAAATTCTCTTGCAGATTCTTGGGGCCATACACGGCCGATCGGCCGAAATCGCCGCTCAGGGTTACTTCCGGGCCGTTTTTACCGCCCGCGCAGCCGGTCCAGCACGTCGGAGGAGGCAAATCCGTCCGCGGGGACCCCGATCGAGGCCTGGAAGTTGCGTAAGGCCTCCCGGGTCTGGCCACCGAACTGGCCGTCCGGTGTGCCCTTGTAGAAGCCGCGCTGGGCCAGCAGCTGTTGGAGTTCCAGCCGCTCGGTGCGGGACAGCTCGCGTTCCTGCCGCGGCCACGGCTGCACGAAGGGCTGTCCGCCGCGCAGGCGGTCGGCGAAATGGCCGATGGCCAGCGCATAGGCCTCGGCGGGGTTGTACTTCATGATGACCCGAAAGTTCTGCAGCATCAGGAAGCCCGGGCCCTGCGCGCCCGCCGGCGCCAGCAGATAGGCTTTCTCCGCCGGGTGCGGGAAGGGCTGGCCCGTCGCCCGCTTGAGCCCGAGCTTCTCCCACTGCGCGATCGTCATCGCCTTGGCGCGGTCGGCCAGCATGTAGTTGAATCCCTGGGGCACCACGACCTCAAAACCCCAGGCCTGGCCGCTCTGCCAGCCGTCCTTCTTCAGATTGTTGGCGGTCGAGGCGATCAGGTCGGTGGGATTGTCGACGACGTCGCGGCGGCCGTCGCCATCGCCGTCGACGGCGAAGCGCTTGAACGCGGTCGGCATGAACTGGGTCGGGCCGAACGCGCCGGCCCAGGAGCCGCGCATCTGCTCCGGCCTGAGATCGCCGCGGTTCAGGATCTCCAGCGCCGAGAGGAACTCGTCCTTGAAATAGGCCTGGCGGCGGCCGATGCAGGCGAGCGTCGCGGTCGATTGAAGCACGCTGCGGTCGCCCATCTGCGTCGAGTAATTGGACTCGATGCCCCAGATCGCGGCGATGATATAGCGGTCGACGCCATAGGCCTTCTCGGTGGCGTCGAACTGCGCCTTGTACTTGGCGAGGACCTCCTTTCCCTTGGCGAGGCGGTTGTCGTTGACGAGGATGTCGAGATAGTCCCAGATCGACTTGGTGAACTCCGGCTGCGAGTCCATCAGATCCATGATGCGCAGGTCGGGTGAGAGCCCGGCCGTGAAGCGCTGAAAGTTCTCCTGGGTGATGTTGCGGCGTGCGGCATCGGGCCACATCCCCGCGACGCAATTGTCGAAGTTGGAGGCGGCCTCGCGGATCGCCGCCGCCGTCATCAGCGGATGGCCGGACGCTCCGTCCTCGCCGCTCCAGGGTTGAGCTCCAGGCTGTGCGCCGCCCGGGCCGGGCGGGGCTTGCGAAGGCGCGGGATTGGAGCCGGAGAAAATACCCCCGAACAGGTTCGACAGACCGTTTTGCGACTGGGCGTTCACGGCTGCAGGCAGCAGAAGGGCGGCCGCAATCATCGCTCCGCCGGCGCGCTTCGCCAGTCCTGCAACCGAATTCATCATAACCTCACCCGTCCGGCTAAAAATCCGCCATCAGGAGGCCCTGTCACGGTTGCCAATAGCTTAACAAAGGTGAAATTTTGGTGGCTGATTTTTTCTTAACTCCGTGATCAAGAGGCCCCACATCCGCCTTTGTTAGCGGCTGCAAACAGGCTAGCAAGATGACATTGCTCCCGTCACATATCTGCTCAGGGTATTCGATCATCCCATGAAAATTCGCAAAGCCGTATTTCCCGTCGCCGGCCTCGGCACCCGCGTCCTGCCCGCCACCAAGGCGATGCCGAAGGAAATGCTGACCATCGTCGATAAGCCGCTGATCCAGTACGTCTATGACGAGGCGCGCGAAGCCGGCATCGAGCACTTCATTTTCGTCACCGGCCGCAACAAAAATGTCATCGAAGATCATTTCGACAGGATGTTCGAGCTCGACTCCACGCTCGCTGCGCGCGGCAAGAAGGCCGAACAGGAAATCCTGGCGCAGAACCAGCCGGAAGCCGGCGCCGTCAGCTTCACCCGCCAGCAGGCGCCGCTCGGCCTCGGCCACGCGGTCTGGTGCGCGCGGGACATCGTCGGCAACGAGCCGTTCGCGGTGGTGCTGCCCGATGAACTCGTGCTCAACACGCCCGGCTGCCTGAAGCAGATGATCGAGACCGCCAGCAAGCTCGGCGAGAAATCCAACGTCATCGCGGTCGAGGCGGTGCCCGACCATCTCACCCATCAATACGGCATCTGCGGCGTCGGCAAACGCACCGGCAAGATGTTCGAGGTCGACGGCATGGTCGAGAAGCCGGCCAAGGGCACCGCGCCCTCCAACCTCTCCATCACCGGCCGCTATATCCTGCAGCCCGAGATCTTCAAGATCCTGGAGACCCAGGAGCGCGGCGCCGGCGGCGAGATCCAGCTCACCGACGCCATGATCGGCCTTGCCAAGACGCAGAAATTCTACGGCGTCGAGTTCGAGGGCGAGCGCCACGATTGCGGCTCCAAGCCCGGCTTCCTCCGCGCCAACATCGCCTACGGCCTGAAGCGGCCCGAGCTGCGCGACGGGCTGATCGCGGAGATGAAGAAATATCTGGGGCAGTCGTAGCCACGAACTCCGCTGTCGTCCCTGCGAACGCAGGAACCCATACCGCGTGATCTATCGATTGCGTTCGGTCGCAGTACCGAACGCCGAGTCTTCGCCGAACTTCTCCCTGTGGCTATGGGTTCCGGATCTGCGCTCCGCTTCGCTGCGCTTGTCCCGGGACGACAGCTGTTGTGTGGTGCGCGTATCGCCTGATGACCACAGGGTGCCTCACGCCACCAGCGACAGCTTCGGCAGGCTCGCCACTACAGACTGGTTGCGTCCGCCGGCTTTCGCCGCGTAGAGCGCCTTGTCGGCGGCGGCGACCAGCACGGTCCAGTCCATTCCGACGGTGGGAACGAGGCTGGCGATGCCGCAGGAGACGGTCGATGAGGTCTGGTCGTCGGACCAGCCCTGCACTTTGACGCGGATCGCCTCGGCGACCTTGAAGGCGTCGGTGGCGGACGTGTTCGGCAGCAACACGGCGAATTCCTCGCCGCCATAGCGCGCGGCGCAATCGCCGGCTCGGCTCACCGAGTCGGAAATGCAGATCGCGATGCCGACCAGCACCTGGTCGCCGGCCTGGTGGCCGAAGGTGTCGTTATAGGCCTTGAAGTGATCGGCATCGATCATCAACAGCGCGACCGGCGTCTTCGCGCGCATCGCGCGCCGCCATTCAACGTCGATGACGGCATCGAACTTGCGGCGGTTCTTCAGGCCGGTGAGCGCATCCGTCGTTGCCATCTCCTCGAGCTTGCTCTCGGCCTCGGCGCGCCTTCCAATCTCGCGCGCGAGCACGAGCGTCGATGCCAGCATGAACACGATCAGCGCCAGCACCACGGCGCCGATTCGAATGGCCTCCTTGCGCCAGAGGTCGAACACGGCGCTCAGGGGCTTTCCGGCCACGACGAACAGCGGGCTGTCGCCGCTGCTGCGAACATAGAGCCTTGGCGTGGTGTCGACGGGGCCCTGCCCCGCATAGGAGCCGCCGGCCTTGAGATTTTCCTGCTTCCAGGTTTGTTGCGTTCCGAGGTTCTTGCCGATCACGTCGAGGTCGAACGGCCGCCGCATCATGATGGTGCGGTCGCGTTTGAGCACGGTGATGGTGTCGTCGGGGCCGAGGCTCAGCCGCTCGAACAATTCGTGGAAATAGCTGAAGCGGATCGAGCCGGCGACGACGCCGAGGAAGCCGCCGTCGGTGTCGCTGATGCGCCGGCTCAGCACGATCGAATAGGCGCCGCGGAACAGCATCGGGCGGCTGATGAAGAGGCCGGCGCCGGGATTGTCGCGGTGAACCCTGAAATAGTCCTCGTCGCCGCGATTTTCCGCCGGCGGGTCGAGCGTGGAGGCGTCGATGGTCAGCTTGCCATCGGCGTCGTAGACCTGGATGGCGCCGAAATGCCGCGCCGTGGTTGCGTGATCGAACAGGATCAGGTGCCGCACCGGCTTCGAGACGGTGGCAAGCTCGGGCAGCAGCATGCTGCTGGCGACCGCCTTCAACGACAGATCATAGATCTCGATGTTGCGGCTGATGTCGGATTCGATGGTGGTGGCGAGGTTTTCCAGCGTCTGGCGGGCCAGCGCCTCCTCGCCCCGGCGCATGTCCAGCATGACGCTGACGCAAATGGCGGAGAAGCCGATCACCGTCACCACGGACGAGATGATCAGCAGCTTCGCCGAAATCCGCCACGGCCGGTGGGCCGTCGCTTCACGCCATCCAGACAGCATCGTTTGCTCCCGACCCCGATGGATGCGCCCGAAAGCTTGCGTAGTGTTTAAGGTGGAACAACGCTGCCGCAATGAGTTAAGAAACGGTTGATGCGGCTGACGATTTCCGGCAGGCCCGGGCGGCCGAGCCGGCCCTTCGAGCGAGAGAACCATCGTGAACGACTACGACGCCCTGCGCGACTATCTGATGCGGCACAAGCAGACGGAATTCGTCCTGACCTTCGAAGAGATCGAGGAGATCATCGGCGCAGCCCTGCCGCGCGCGGCGAACCGTGCCTCATGGTGGGACAGCCTGCGCAGCCCCGACATCCAGATGCCGCAGCGCGAAGCCTGCCTTGCCGCGGGGTTCAAGGCGATGCGGATGCCTGATGGCCAGAGCGTGCGGTTTACGAAGATGAAGCAGCGCAGGTGAGCTGACGCCGCATGATCCTGCGCTGGCTGAAGGGAATTTCCGGCGCGGTCCTGATCGGCCTGGGCTTGCTGTTCGCACTCGCCTTCGAGGCCCGCTACTGGCGCTGGCGCGACTGCTTCAACGAGCTCGGCCGCTGCTTCGATCCGGTAACGCAGGATGTGTATCTCGAGCAGGCGGGAATGGTGTGGGGCGGGCTTGCGGCGATCTCGCTGCTGGCGGGTTTTTGGCTGGTCGTGGGGCTGCGGCGGAAGCAGAGCTAGCTCCCCTGGCATCGGAGGGTGGCAAAGCGAAGCGTGCCCACGACTTCCGGATGGTGGGCACGGCGCAAACGCTCCTTTGCCCACTGCGATATCGAAGGCGCGGCGAGATCAGCTTGCTGCTTCCAGCCGCACTTCCGTGAGCAGCCGCATCGCAGCGTCGGCGTCCATCGGCTCACCGAAGGCAAAACCCTGCGCGAATTCGCAGCCCATCTGGTAGAGCTCGACCGCGTCGGAATCGGTCTCGGCGCCTTCGGCGACCACGTCCATCCCGAGGTCGTGCGCGAGCGCGATGATCGACTTCAGGATCACCGGGCGCGTGCCGCGGTTGGTGGTGCGGACGAAGGACTGGTCGATCTTGATGGTGTCGAACGGGAAGCGCTGCAGATAGGCCAGCGAGGAATGGCCGGTGCCGAAATCATCGAGCGACAGTCCCGTGCCGAGCTCGCGGATCCGCGTCAGCATTTGCGCGGCGTGCTCCGGATTCTCCATCACCAGCGATTCCGTCAATTCGAGCTTGAGCGTGCCGCGCGCCACTGACGACCGCGACAGCACGGTGCGGATGTCGTGGATCAAATCGTGGCGCAGCAATTGCCGCGAGGAGACGTTGACGCTCGCGAAGATCGGCTCGCGCGAGCGCATCGCGCGCTGCCAGATCGACAGCTGTTTTGCGGTCTGGTCGAGCACGAACATGCCGAGGTCGACGATCAGGCCGGTCTCTTCCGCGATCGAGATGAACTCCGAGGGCGCCATGCGCCCGAGCTTCGGGTGATCCCAGCGCACCAGCGCCTCGAAGCCGGCGACCGAGCGATCCTCCAGCCGTACGATCGGCTGGTACAGGATGGTGAGCTCCTGCCGCTCGATGGCGCGGCGCAGCTCGCTTTCCAGCGTCAGCCGGTCGGTCTTTCGCGCGCGCATCGCCGGCTTGTAGACGTCGATGCGGTCGCCGCCGATGCGCTTGGAATGATACATCGCAAGCTCGGCGTCCTTGATGATCTCGTCGGTCAGCTGAACCTGCGGATCGGACAGAGCGAGACCGATCGAGGCCGTCAGGAAGATCTCGCGGTCATTGAAGGCGATCGGCGCGCGGATGGTCTTGCGGATGGTCTCGGCGAAGGCGGTGATGCGGGCCGGGTCCTGCTCCGACAGCAGGATCAGGCCGAACTGGTCGCCGGCAAGCCGCGCCAGCGTGTCCTGCGGCTTCAGGATGCGGGTGAGGCGGCGGGCCAGCGTCAGCAGGATGGAATCGCCGACCGCGATGCCGACGGAATCGTTGACCTGCTTGAAGCGGTCGAGGTCGATCACCATCAGCGTCGGCCGCAGCGTCGGCATGGTCTTGGCGAAGTTCGCGACCCCGCCGAGCCGGTCCATGAACAGCTTGCGGTTGGGCAGGCCGGTGAGGTTGTCATGCACGGAATCGTGCAGCAGGCGCTCCTCGGCGTTGCGCAACTCGGTGACGTCGGTGAGCGTGCCGACCACGCGCGAGACCTCGCCGTCCGAGCCGACCACCGGACGCGCCTTCAGCGCGAACCACATGAAGTGACCGTCGGGCGTGCGCAGGCGGAAATCCTGGACGAGGCGGCCGCGGCGCTGGTCGAGCACGCTGTCGAGCGCGGCGCGGAAACGGTCCTGATCGAGCGGATGCAGCACCTCGAGCCAGGAGGCCGCGGGCCCTTCGAGCGTGCCGCGCTTGAGGCCGAGCAGGGCTTCGGTCTCCGGGCTGGTGAACACCTTGTCGGCGGAGACGTCCCAGTCCCAGATCAGGTCGCCGGAGCCGGCCAGCGCCAGCGCGCGCCGCTCGATGTCGGAGACGACGCCGGTGGTGGCGCCGCCGCCGGCGAAGGCGTGCTGCATGACGGTGAAGCCGATCAGCATCACGATCAGCACGAGGCCGCCGAGCAGGGCGGGGCCGACGATGTCGTTGGTGACGGAACCGGCGACCGTCATGCCGGCCGCGACCACCCAGACCACGAGCAGGAACCAGGTCGGGATCAGCAGCACCGCGCGGTCGAAACCGTGGGTGGAGAGATAGACGATCAGCGCAAAGCCGGCGAAGGCGATCAGCACCAGCGAGATGCGGGCGATGCCGGAGGCAACGGCCGGGTCGAACAGAGCAAGCGCAACGAGCGAGCCGAGGAACGCCAGCCAGCCGACCGTGATGTGCGAATAGCGCACATGCCATCGACTGAGGTTGAGATAGGCGAACAAAAACACCAGCAGCGTCGCCGCCAGGATCGCCTCGCCCGCCGCGCGCCAGATGCGCTCGGCGTTGTTCGACATGTCGAGCACCTTGCCCCAGAACCCGAAATCGACGCCGATATAGACCAGCACCGCCCAGGCCAGCGCCGCGGCGGCCGGGAACATGATGCTGCCCTTCACCACGAACAGAATCGTGAGCACGAGGGCAAGGAGCCCCGAGATGCCGATCACGATGCCCTGGTACAGCGTGAACGAATTGACCTTGTCCTTGTAGGCTTCCGGCTCCCACAGATAGAGCTGCGGCAGCTTGTCGGTGCGCAGCTCGGCGACGAAGGTCACGACGGCGCCAGGATCGAGCGTGATGCGGAACACGTCCGCGGTCGCGCTTTCCTGACGTTCCGGGCGATCGCCGATCGAAGGGGTGATGGTTGCGATGCGCGACAGCCCGAGATCGGGCCAGAGCAGGCCGGACGAGACGATCCGGTAATGCGGCGCGACGATCAGGCGGTCGAGCTGGTCGTCGGTGTTGTTGGCGAGCGCGAACACGATCCAGTTCTGGCCGCCTTCGCGGGCGCGCACCTCGATGCGGCGGACGATGCCGTCGGTGCCGGGCGCGGTCGAGACCTGGATTCGATCGGCGTCGCTGCGCTGATGCTCGAGCACGCCGGTGAGGTCGATCGCGGGCGCGTCACCGCGGACGCTGACGGCATCGAGCGCGCGCGCGGGATACGCGGCGACAAGAATCATGAGGCCCAGCGCGATGGGCGCGAGGCACCTGATCAGACGCAAGGCCAGTTCTCCGCGTTCGACGCAACTCTTCAGGTGAAGACGATTTCAGGCCGGACAGACGTGGTTCGGCGCGTCGCGATAGATGCCACGAAAGCGAGGAAAATCAAAGGGTTTCCGCCTTGCCGGGTGGGTCAGCGGCCTAGACCTCCAACACAATTTTGCCAATATGTGCTGAGGTCTCCATGCGCCGGTGCGCGTCGGCCGCCTTTTCCAGCGGGAAAGCGCTGTCCATCAGCGGTTTCACCCGGCCCTCGCGCAAAAGCGGCATCACTTTCGCTTCGATCGCGGCCACCATCGCCGCCTTGTCCGCATTACTACGGGGGCGCAAGGTCGAGCCGGTATGGGTCAACCGCTTCACCATCACCTTGGCGATGTTGGCGGTGATCTTGGGGCCGTTCAGGGTGGCAATCTGCACGATCCGGCCGTCGACCGCGGCAGCGTCATAGTTGCGATCGACGTATTCGCCGGCGACCATGTCGAGGATCAGGTTGACGCCGGCCTTGTTCGTCTCGGCCTTGATCACCTCGACGAAGTCTTCGGTCTTGTAGTTGATGGCGCGGTCGGCCCCGAGCTTGAGGCAGGCATCGACCTTGTCCTGCGATCCCACCGTGACGAACACTTTTGCGCCGAACGCCTTGGCGAGCTGGATCGCCATGGTGCCGATGCCGGAGGAGCCGCCATGGATCAGCAGCGTCTCGCCGGCCTTCAGGCCGCCGCGCTCGAACACATTGTGCCAGACGGTCATCAGGGTTTCCGGCAGCGCGCCGGCTTCCTTGATCGACAGCGCCGGCGGCACGCTCATGGCCTGGGCATCCTGGGCGATGCAGTACTGGGCATAGCCGCCGCCGGCAACGAGCGACATCACCTTGTCGCCGATCTTGTGCCGCTTGGCGTTGCTGCCGACGGCGACGACCTCGCCGGCGATCTCCAGACCCGGCAGGTCGCTGGCGCCGGGCGGCGGCGGATAGGCGCCGGAGCGCTGCGCGACGTCCGGCCGGTTGACGCCGGCGGCCTCGACCTTGACCAAAATCTCGTCCGGACCGGGCTGCGGCAGGGGCCGTTGTTCCGGCACCAGCACCTCCGGTCCGCCGGGCTTGGAGATGGCGACCACGGTCATTTGCGCGGGCAGCTTGTCCATGATGTGTCCTTGAGCAAAGGTGCAGGAGGAAACCAGGCCATTGCTTAGCCAGCGCGGTCCAAGCTGGCAACCGCCTCAACCGTGTGGTCCGGTCCACGGACGCAGGAGGAACGACGATGCCGACAGAAGACGACGACCGCCCGCGCAAGAAGATCAGCCATGAAATCGGACAGGACCTCTCCCTCTTGTCAGTGGAGGAACTGACCGAGCGCGTGACCCTGCTCAAGACCGAGATCGTGCGATTGGAAGAAGCCGCCACCAAGAAGCGCGCCTCGCGCGATGCGGCGGATAGTTTTTTCAAGAAGTAGGAGTCACGCTCTCGTGTCCCGGGCGCGCTGCAGCGCGTAAGCGCTGCTGCACAGAACCGGGACCCATGTTTCTCCAGGCACCTCGGCCAAAGAACTAGGCCCCGGCTCTGCAGCGCATCGTTACGTGCCGCACTGCGTCCGGGGCACGGGAGCGACTCGTCCTCTGGCCGACATGGCTAACGAACCCTCAAAAAATTCGTTCGTTTACGCGACATTAAGCTTTTCGTTTTATGACTGGAACTGTCCTCGTTTGGACACCGAGTGGCTCCTGTCCACTCTGTTTGACGCCTCCCTGTTATCAACTTTCAAAGCCGCCGGTCTCCGGCGGCTCTTTTTTTGCCTCCCCTTCCGGTTGAATTCCGAGGAATGACCCGCGGAAACCATATCCGTGCTTGTCGCTGGACTCCGCGCTTTCCCCGCGCAATGATTTGTTCATCATAAAGCCGGCGCCAAGGCCGGGTGGGTAAACAGTTGCGTAAGGGGCGTTAACCATGGAACGTTTGCAAGCCGAAGGTGCTCTCGTTCAACTCAGCGAGCGGTTCACCAATTCTGCGGCGTTCGGTGCGCTGTTCCGCGAGGGCATGGACCTCGTCGAAGAGACCGCCGCCTATCTCGACGGTGCCGGCCGTGCCGAGGCCAAGGCGCTCGATCGCGCTGTCAGCCTGACCTATGCGACCGAGAGCATGCGCCTCACCACCCGCCTGATGCAGCTCGCTTCCTGGCTGCTGCTGCACCGCGCGGTGAAGGAAGGCGAGATGACGCTGGTCCAGGCCAACCGCGAGAAGACCAAGGTCAAGCTCTCGGCCGCCGATCCCGGTCCCGCCGACACCATCGAGAAGCTGCCCTCGCAGCTCCAGGATCTGATCCACCGCTCGATGAGCCTGCAGACCCGCGTCCGCCGCCTCGATACCTCGATCCACACCCCGCCCGCCGAGCACATCGCCATCGGCAACCCGCTGGTGCCGCAGCTCAACGCGCTGAAGGCCGCGTTCGAGCGGTAATTTCCTATCCGCGTACTTGATGTTGAACCGTCACCCTGAGGTGCTCGCCTCTTCGGCGAGCCTCGAAGGGCGACGGCCCCGCTGCATCTCGGCCGTACATCCTTCGAGGCCTCCGCTTCGCTCCGGCACCTCAGGATGACGGGTCAAAATCCCAACGGGACACTCCCCAAAAACAAAAACGCCCCCGGCGCTCCGGGGGCGTTTTTCGTCACCAGCCTTTTCGGCCGGATCAATCCTTTTTGAGAAAGCCCGAAAACTTCTTCTGGAAGCGCGAGACGCGGCCGCCGCGGTCGAGCATCTGGGCGCTGCCGCCGGTCCAGGCCGGGTGCGACTTCGGGTCGATGTCGAGGTTCAGCGTGTCGCCTTCCTTGCCCCAGGTGGAGCGGGTCAGATACTCGGTTCCGTCGGTCATCACGACCTTAATCGTATGATAGTTCGGGTGAATTTCGGCTTTCATGGCAATTCCTAGGGCGCCCGGCGCCTTGCTTGAGTGGCTATCGAATGACGGATTTGGCGGGGTCTATACCCCACAGGCCCCTTTTAAACAAGCCATTGTGGGCGCTTCAGAACCGGGCCGCCTAAGGGACATCCCGGATTTGCCACTCCCGCCCGCCGGGCCTATGTGGAGCGGATACCTCTATTTTGGTCGGATTCCAATGAGCGCAGTAGAACGGCTTGAAACCGGGCCCGCAGAAGCCCCGTCGATCGAAGCCGAGCTGATCGAGCAGCCCGCCAAGGGCCGCGCAAAACTGCGGCCGTTGCTGGCGCTGGCGCCCTATGTGGCCCGCTATCGCGGGCGGGCGGCGCTGGCCTTCGTCGCGCTGACGATCGCCGCCCTGACGACGCTGCTGGTGCCGGTCGCGGTACGCCGCATGATCGATTTCGGCCTGACGGCTGAGGGCATCGAGCTGATCAACAGCTACTTCTCGGTGATGATCGCGGTGGTTGCCGTGCTCGCACTCGCCAGCGCCGCGCGCTACTACCTCGTGATGACGATCGGCGAGCGCATCGTCGCCGATCTCCGCCGCGACGTGTTCGCCCATCTGCTGTCGCTGTCGCCGTCCTTCTTCGATTCCGCGCGCAGCGGCGAGCTGGTGTCACGCCTCACCGCCGACACGACGCAAATCAAATCCGCCGTCGGCGCCTCCGTGTCGATCGCGCTGCGCAATTTGATGATGTTTTTTGGCGCGGTAGCCATGATGGTCATCACCAGCCCGCGCCTCTCCGGCTTCGTGCTGCTCGCCATTCCCCTGATCGTATTGCCGCTGGTCGCCTTCGGACGCTGGGTGCGACGGCTGTCGCGCAATGCGCAGGATACGCTCGCGGATGCCTCCGCCTATGCCGGCGAACTGGTCGGCGCCATCCGCACCGTGCAGGCCTATACCAGCGAAGGGCTGGCGGCGAAGCGCTTCGGCGGCGAGGTCGAGCAGGCCTATGAAGCCGCGCGCACCTCGACGCAGGCCCGCGCCGTGCTCACCGCCATCATCATCTTCATCGTCTTCGCCAGCGTGGTCGCGATCCTCTGGATCGGCTCGCATGACGTCCTCACCGGGGCGATCACGCCGGGCCGTCTCGGTCAGTTCGTGCTCTATGCGGCGTTCGCCGCGGCCGGGCTCGGCCAGCTCAGCGAAGTCTGGGGCGAAGTTTCGGCGGCCTCCGGCGCGGCCGAGCGGCTGTTCGAGATCCTGCACGTGAAGCCCGAGATCGCCGCGCCCGTATCACCGCGCGCGCTGCCGGTGCCTGCGCGCGGCGAGGTCGGGTTCGACCGCGTCAGTTTTGCTTATCCCGCGCGGCCCGACGTCAAGGTGCTCGACGCCGTGTCGTTTGCCGTGCGTCCCGGCGAGAAGGTCGCGATCGTCGGCCCGTCCGGCGCCGGCAAGAGCACGATCTTCCATCTGCTGCTGCGCTTCTACGATCCCAAGGCTGGCGCGATCTCGCTCGATGGCGTGCCGGTGAAATCCGCCGATCCCCGCGACTTCCGTTCGCGCATCGCGCTGGTGCCGCAGGAATCCAACGTGTTCGCCGCAAGCGCGCGCGAAAACATCCGCTTCGGCCGGCCCGATGCGACCGACGCCGAGGTCGAGCACGCCGCCGAGCTCGCGCATGCCGCCGAGTTCATCCGCCGCCTGCCGGAAGGTTTCGAGACCCCGCTCGGCGAGCGCGGCGTCACCCTGTCAGGCGGCCAGCGCCAGCGCATCGCCATCGCCCGCGCCATTTTGCGCGATGCGCCGCTGTTGCTGCTGGACGAGGCCACCTCCGCGCTCGACGCCGAAAGCGAGACGCTGGTCCAGACCGCGCTCGAAGAGCTGATGCGCCACCGCACCACGCTGGTGATCGCGCATCGTCTGGCCACCGTCCTCTCCTGCGACCGCATCCTGGTGATGGATCAGGGCAGGATCGTCGAGCAGGGCACGCATGCCGAGCTCGTGGCCGCGAACGGGCTTTATGCCCGGCTGGCGAGGTTGCAGTTCGAGGGGGCGTGAGGCTTACGCCTCTCCCACGGTGTCATCACCCGCGAAGGCGGTTGATCCAGGACTCCGGGACAGGCGTGATCAACGGAGAAGCCGCGGCGTAGTGGATTCCCCGCCTACGCGGGGAATGACAGGGGAGTTCGTGGCGAAGCTTCGAACTGAGCGGGCCCCGCTCATACTCGCGGCCATCATTTGCACTTCGGCGACAGCGCCGGGACGTTCGGCCACGACCAGTGCTTCCAGCTGCCGTCCTCATCGACGCAGGCTGCTGGGGCAGGGCCGGTGGTCTGTGCAGGAGCGCTCGCCGTCTTTGATGTGGCAAAACGCTGGTCGACATAGCTCGTCGACACATAGCCGGCGACGATGACGCCCAGCATCACCGAAGATCCTTTGGCCAGCTCGCTCAATCGCATCGATCGTCTCCCATCATTGCTGCGTCCGGTGATCACCACTAGCAGACGCCGACGGGACCTTCCGTGACGGGCATCACGCCCGCCAGAATCATGCCTTCCAAGTCATCTTCAGCACCGGCCGGCCCGAGGTCGGGTTCACGTCGGAACCCTCATGCACAAAGCCGTTGCGCTCGTAGAAGCGAATGGCGCGGGCATTGTCCTTGTTGACGAGCAGCGTGATGCCCGACGGTGACAGCCGCTTGGCCGCGTCCACCAGCAGCTTTGCTGCGTCCGAACCCCAGTGATCGGGATCGACCACGAGCTGGTCGAGATAGCCGTCGCCGTCGATGGTGACGAAGCCGGTGAGCGCGCCGTCCTGCTCGGCGACGACGATTTGCGCCTTCGGCACCAGATCCTTCCGCCAGCGTTCGCGCCACCAGTCCAGCCGTGCGGCAAAGTCGATCTGCGGATAGGCCTGCTGCCAGGTGCGATGCCAGAGGTCGATCGAGGCGGCTTCGTCCTCGGGCCGGTAGGGGCGGAGGTGGAGCGCGCTCATTTTATGGAGGCCGTCATGCCCGGGCTTGTCCCGGGCATCCACGAGAAGCCGCGAAGACGGAAGCAAAGACGTGGATGGCCGGGACAAGCCCGGCCATGACGGTGGGATGAGCATCGCGCGATCCTCACCACTACCGCTCCGTCAGCTTCAGCTCGATGCGGCGGTTGCGCTTGTAGGCCTCTTCGGTGTTGCCGGTGTCGAGCGGCTGGAATTCGCCAAAACCGGCGGCGACGAGGCGCTGGGCGGGGACGCCGAGCGAGATCAAATACTGCACCACCGAGATCGAGCGCGCCGCGGACAGGTCCCAGTTCGATTTGAAGTTCGCGCCGCTCACCGGCCGCACGTCGGTGTGGCCGTCGACGCGCAGCACCCACGGGATGTCGCTCGGGATCTTCTTGTCGAGTTCGATCAGCGCGGTCGCCAGCGTATCGAGCTCGGCGCGGCCCTCGGGCAGAAGCACGGCCTGTCCGGTGTCGAAGAACACTTCGGACTGGAACACGAAGCGGTCGCCGACGATGCGGATGTCGGGGCGGTTGCCGAGGATGGCGCGCAGGCGGCCGAAGAACTCGGAACGGTAACGCGACAATTCCTGCACGCGCTGCGCCAGCGCGACGTTCAGGCGGGAGCCGAGGTCGGCGATGCGGTTCTGCGATTCCTTGTCGCGCTTTTCGCTGGCATCGAGCGCTTCTTCGAGCGCGGCGAGCTGCCGGCGCAGCGCGCTGATCTGCTGGTTCAGCACCTCGATCTGCGCCAGCGCCCGCGCCGAGACCGCCTTCTCGGAGTCCAGCGCCTTGCCGAGCTCGCTAGTTTTGCCTTGCGCGTCGTTGCCGGCGGCGGCGAGGCCGTCATAGAGGCCCTTGATGCGATCGCGTTCGGACTCCGCCGAGGCGAGGCCCGCCTTCAATTGCGAGACCTGGTCATCGAGCGTGAGCTTGCCGAGCTTCTCCAGCGACAGCAGCTCGTTGAGCTGCGCGATCTTGGCGTTGAGCTGCTCCAGCGCCTTGTCCTTGCCGGTCACCTCCTGCGACAGGAAGAACTGCACGACCAGGAACACCGACAGCAGGAACACGATCGAGAGCACCAGCGTCGACAGCGCGTCGACGAAGCCGGGCCAGTAGTTGAAGGCGCCTTCGCTGCGGCGGGTCCGGGCAAGAGCCATTCACGTCTCCGTTCTCTCCGTGTCCCGGACGCGCTGCAGCGTGCAACGCTGCTGCGCAGAGCCGGGACCCATCTGTCATTCGGAAGGTGCTGGGCCCCGGCTCAGCGACGCACCGCTTCGCGCTGCATCGCGTCCGGGGCACGAGACCTTCGTTCTGTCCTCAACCCTTCTCGGGCTGGCGCGCGATGCGCTCCAGCAGGCGGCGGATCTCGCGGTTCTGCTCGCCCTGGCCGTCGGCCCATTCGCGGATCATCTGCTGCTCGGTGCGCATGTGCGAGACCAGCGCCTGGATGGCCTCGGCAAGGCTCGCCATCGCCGCGGTGGTGCCGCGGCTGGCGCTGCCTTCCTCCAGCACGGAGCGCAAGCGCTCGACGGCGGCCTGCAGCTCGCCGCTGGCCACACCGCCGCCACCGGCTGCGACCGCGACCTCGCTATGGCCATATTCGCGCACGGTGGTGGCGAGCCAGTCTTCGAGGTCGGTGTAGAAGCGGTTCTGCGCCTGGCTCGATTGCAGGTCGAGGAAGCCGAGGATCAACGAGCCGGCGAGGCCGAACAGCGAGCTCGAGAACGAGATGCCCATGCCGCCGAGCGGGGCGGCAAGGCCCTCCTTCAGCGTGTCGAACAGTGCCCCGGAATCGCCGCCGACCTTGAGCCCGTCGATCACCTTGCCGACCGAGCCGACCGTCTCGATCAGGCCCCAGAAGGTGCCGAGCAGGCCGAGGAAGACGAGGAGGCCGGTCATGTAGCGGGAGATATCGCGGGCTTCATCGAGGCGCGTCGCGATCGAATCGAGCAGGTGCCGCATCGTGGTCTGGGTGATCGACATCCGCCCGGTGCGCTCCCCGCCCAGGATCATCGCCATCGGTGCCAGCAGCTTGGGGTGCCGGGCCGGCGCCAGGCCGGGATCGGCGATGCGGAAATTGTTGACCCAGGAGACTTCGGGATAGAGCCGGATCACCTGCCGGAAGGCCAGGATGATGCCGATGAACAGCACGGCGCCGATCAGGGCATTGAGGCCGGGATTGGCGAAAAAGGCCTGGATGATCTGCTTGTAGAGCACCACGCCGACCAGGGCGCACAGCACCAGGAAGACCAGCATCCGCACCAGGAAAACGCTGGGCGAGGACAGTTTCGTGTACTCGATATCCATGGGGGAGCGGAGCGAGGCGCCAGACGGCATGGCCGGTATCATCCGTTACGACGTGATTGCGGGGCGCACTATGGCACAGCGCCGGCCCAAAAAAAGCGCCGGATGCGCCGATTTCGTGGAGAGATTGGGGAACCCGGACTGGAAGCCGCGCTTTGATACGCAGATGTCTGCAAAAGCTCGACATTCGGGGGACGCATGAGCGTCGTCACGGCGATCATCGGGACTGCCGAACGTGTGCCGTTACCGGATGTGGTGATGCGCGCCGCGATCCAGCGCCTGTGTTCTCGAACGGCGACGCGCCTCTCCATGCTGGGCGCCGCCGACGATGCCGCCTTCGCCGGACGGATGATGCTGCGGCCGGTCGCTGGCGAAGCGGACGCCGCGTATCGCGAGGCGCCGGCAACGTTCTTTGCGCAGGTGCTCGGCCCCAACCTCAAATACTCCTGCTGCTTCTACAAGACCGCTGCGACCACCCTCCAGGAGGCGGAGGAGGAGGCGCTGCGCCAGTCGGTCGAGCACGCCGGCATCGCCGACGGCCAGACCATCCTCGAACTCGGCTGCGGCTGGGGCTCGCTGTCGCTGTGGATGGCGCGGCAGTTTCCGCATGCGAAGATCACGGCAGTGTCGAACTCGCAGGCCCAGCGCGCCTATGTCGAGGACATGGCCCGGCAGCGCGGGCTCTCGAACCTGCGCGTCATCGCGGCCGACATGAACATGTTCGCGCCCGATGGCCGGTTCGACCGCATCGTCTCGATCGAGATGTTCGAGCAGATGCTGAACTGGCGCAAGCTGCTGACGCGCGTGCGCGCATGGCTCGCGCCGGAGGGGCGTTTCTTCATGCACGTGGTCACCCATCGCTGCGGCTCGCATCTATGCGACCGGAGCGATCGCGAGGACTGGATCGCGCAGCACATTTTCGCGGAAGGGCTGATGCCGAGCCATCACCTCATCAGGCAGTTCGACGACATCTTCGCGATCGAGAAGGAATGGTGCTGGAGCGGCACCCATTATCAGCGCACCGCGAGCGACTGGCTTGCCAATTTCGACGCGCATCGCAACACCATCGAGGCGGCCTTGCGCAACGTCCATGGCGAGGAGACCGCGCAGTGGATGCGGCGCTGGCGCTGGTTCCTGCTCGCGACCTCAGGCCTGTTCGGCTACGCCGACGGAACCGAATGGGGCGTCAGCCGCTACCGGATGAAGGCCGCCGAGTAATTGCGATCTTCTGTCGCAGCACGTCGCGATGGAACCTGGATAACAATCCGGTGAGTCCCGAAAAGCCCTAAAAACTCAGCACGATAAGCCGTGTGACATTGAGCCGCCCGCGCCATGCGTTGCGTCGCAATAAGTCCATTCTATTTTGACGGCATCAGCCGCGCGGAATCGCCCAGAACGGGCCCTGCGCGTCATGTGATCAGTTTCAACAACATCGGGGCACTTAACTTCATGTCAGGACTTCGCGCGCGAACGGCATGCGTTGCAATGATGCTCGCGGCCTTTACGCCGCTGCTCGGCGCCTGCGACGAATCCGTCTCTGCCGTCTCCGCTGCCCAGCCAGCCGATCCTGACGTCAGCATCGTCGTCGTAAAGCCGCAAGCTCGCGCGGTCGTGCGGGAGCTGCCGGGCCGCATTTCGCCGACGCGCATGTCCGATGTGCGGCCGCGCGTCTCCGGCATCGTGGTCGAACGCCTGTTCCGACAGGGCAGCGAGGTGAAGGCCGGCGATCCGCTCTATCGGATCGATCCGCGTCCGTTCGAGGTCGAGGTGATGGCGAACGAGGCCGCGCTCGCCAAGGCGGAGGCGGCCTTGATGCAGGCCAAGCAGCAGGCGCATCGCATCGCCACGCTGACCAGCCAGCGCGCGGCGCCCGAAGCCGAGAATGAGAAGGCCGTCGCCGCCGAGCGCCAGGCCCAGGCCGAGGTCGAGGGCCGCAAGGCCGAGCTCGCGCGCGCCAAGCTCAATCTCGATTATGCCACCGTGCGCGCGCCGATCGACGGCGTCGTTGGTGCCGCGCTCGTCAGTGAAGGTGCGCTCGCGGTGCAGAACGAGACCAATCTCGCCACCATTCAGCAGCTCGATCCGATCTATGCCGACTTCACCCAGTCGGTGACCGAGCTCAACCAGCTCCGCCGCGCCTTCGAGAGCGGCGACCTCGACCGCATCGCAGCCGATGCCGCCAAGGTGCGCCTCGTGCTCGACGACAACACGCTTTATTCGCTCGACGGCAAGCTGCTGTTCTCCGACGCCAAGGTCGACGCCCATACCGGCCAGGTGACCTTGCGCGGCGAGTTCCGCAATCCCAAGCGCGAGCTCTTGCCCGGCATGTATGTCCGCGTCCGCATCGACCAGGGGCTCGACAGCGATGCCATCGCAGTCCCGCAGCAGGCGATCCAGCGCAATGGCGGCGGCGGCAGCGAGGTGTTCGTCGTCAAGGACGATAACCGCGTCGCGGTGCAGCCGGTGCGCACCGGCTCGGTGCAGGACGGCGTCTGGTTCGTCACCGAGGGCTTGAAAGCCGGCGACAAGGTCGTGGTCGAAGGTTTTCAGAAGTTCGCCGCCGGCGACAAGGTCAAGCCGCAATCCTGGTCCGAGGCCGAGGCGAGCGCCGACAACAGGCACGCCCTCAAGGTCACGCGGTAACGCGCCATGCCGCCCGGAACACCTCTCCCGAAGGGAGAGGTCGGATCGCATCGGAGATGCGATCCGGGTGAGGGGTTACAGTTTCACTGGGCGCTGCGGCCCCTCACCCGGCTTGCACTGGACGATGCTTCGCATCGCCAGTTGCAATCCGACCTCTCCCCGCTGGGGAGAGGTGGACCTCATCGAGACCGAACGGAACAACGAGGGTAAAACGGCACATGCCGAGCTTCTTCATCGACAGGCCGATCTTCGCCTGGGTGGTCGCGCTGTTCATCTGTCTGATCGGCGCGATCGCGGTGCCGCTGCTGCCGATCGCGCAATATCCGATCATCGCGCCGCCCTCGATCTCGATCTCGACCAGCTATCCCGGCGCCTCGCCGGAAAACCTCTACAACAGCGTCACGCGGCTGATCGAGGAAGAGCTCAACGGCGCCTCCGGCATCCTCAATTTCGAATCGACCAGCGACTCGCTCGGCCAGGTCGAGATTATCGCCAACTTCCAGCCGGGCACCGACACCAGCGCGGCTTCCGTCGAGGTGCAGAACCGTATCAAGCGCGTCGAAGCGCGCCTGCCGCGCGCGGTGATCCAGCAGGGCATTTTGATCGAGGAAGCCTCGAGCGCGGTGCTCCAGATCATCACGCTGAACTCGACCGACGGCAGCCTCGACGAGGTCGGCCTCGGCGACTTCATGATCCGCAACGTGCTCGGCGAGATTCGCCGCATCCCCGGCGTCGGCCGCGCCACGCTCTATTCGACCGAGCGCTCGCTGCGCGTCTGGGTGGATCCCGCAAAACTCGTCGGCTACGGGCTGACCGCCGACGACGTCAACAAGGCCATCGCCGCGCAGAACGCGCAGGTCGCGTCCGGCAGCATCGGCGCCGAGCCGTCGACCTCGAGCCAGCGCACGTCGGCGCTGGTGCTGGTGAAAGGCCAGCTCTCTTCGCCGGATGAATTCGGCGCGATCATCCTGCGCGCCAATGCCGATGGTTCCACCGTCCGCCTGCGCGACGTTGCGCGCATCGAGGTCGGCGGCCTCAGCTACCAGTTCAATACCCGTCTCGACGGCAAGCCGACCGCCGGTCTGTCCGTGCTGATGTCGCCGACCGGCAATGCGCTGGCGACTGCGAGCGCGGTCGAGGAGAAGATGAAGGAGCTGTCGCGCTTCTTCCCCGCGAACATCTCCTACGAGATCCCTTACAACATCACGCCCGTGGTCGAGGCCTCGATCAAGAAGGTGCTGACGACGCTGCTCGAAGCCGTGGTGCTGGTGTTCGTGGTAATGTTCCTGTTCCTGCAGAACATCCGCTATACCATCATCCCGACCATCGTGGTGCCGGTGGCGCTGCTGGGCGCGTGTACCGTTCTGCTGCTCGCCGGCTATTCCATCAACATGCTCTCGATGTTCGGCATGGTGCTCGCGGTCGGCATCCTGGTCGACGACGCCATCGTCGTGGTCGAGAACGTCGAACGCATCATGGCCGAGGAAGGTCTGCCGCCGAAGGAGGCGACGCGCAAGGCAATGTCGCAGATCACCGGCGCCATCATCGGCATCACGCTGGTGCTGATGGCGGTGTTCGTGCCGATGGCGTTCTTCCCGGGCTCGGTCGGCATCATCTACCGGCAGTTCTCGGTGACGATGGTGGCCGCGATCGGCTTCTCCGCCTTCCTCGCACTGTCGCTGACGCCGGCGTTGTGCGCGACCTTGCTCAAGCCGATTGCCAAGGGGCACGGCCACTCGACCAATGTCGTGTTCCGCCGCTTCAATCATTGGCTCGAAGCGTGCCGGCTTCGCTACGAAAGCACCGTCGGCTTCTCGCTGAAGCGCACCGGCCGCCTGATGCTGGTCTATGTTGCGCTGCTGGCTGGTCTGTCCTGGGCCTTCATCAACCTGCCCGGCGGCTTCTTACCCGTCGATGACCAGGGCTTTGTCACCACCGACGTGCAGACGCCTTCGGATTCGTCCTACGGCCGCACCGAGGCCGTGATCGAGAAGGTGGAAAAATATCTGGCGCAGCGGCCGGGTGTCGACAACGTCACCTTCCTCACCGGCTTCAGCTTCTCCGGCCAGGGCATGAACACCGCGCAGGCCTTCATCACGCTGAAGGACTGGTCCGAGCGCGGGCCGCAGGATTCCGCCGCCGCGATCGTCAACGACATCAACCGCGATCTCGGCGCCTCGATCCGCGACGCAAAAATCTCCGCGCTGCAGCCGCCGCCGATCGACAATCTCGGCAATTCTTCCGGCTTCTCGTTCCGCCTCCAGGACCGCGGCCAGAAGGGCTATCCCGCCCTGATGCGTGCCGCCGACCAGCTGATCGCGGAAGCCAATGCGAGCCCGGTGCTGCAGAAGGTCTATGTCGAAGGCCTGCCCGAAGCGGGCGTGGTCAATCTCGTGATCGACCGCGAGAAGGCCGGCGCCTTCGGCGTCACCTTCGAGGACATCAACAACACGATCTCGACCAATCTCGGCTCGAACTACATCAACGACTTCCCGAACCGCGGCCGCATGCAGCGCGTCGTGGTGCAGGCCGATGCGAGAGATCGCATGCGGACCGAGGACATTCTCAATTACAACGTCAAGAACAGCCGCGGCCAGCTGGTGCCGTTCTCGTCCTTCGCCACGGTCGAATGGGCTCGCGGCCCCACACAAATCGCCGGCTTCAACTATTATCCGGCGGTGCGCATCTCCGGCGAAGCCAAGCCCGGCTTCACCTCGGGCGATGCCATCGCGGAAATGGAACGGCTAGCAGGAAAACTGCCGCGCGGCTTCGGCTATGAATGGACCGGCCAGTCGCTGCAGGAAAAACTGTCGGGCTCGCAGGCGCCGTTCCTGCTCGCGCTCTCGATCTTCGTGGTATTCCTGTGTCTCGCCGCACTCTACGAGAGCTGGACCATTCCGCTGGCAGTGCTGCTCACCGTGCCGCTCGGCATCGTCGGCGCCGTGATCGCGGCGATGCTGCGCGGCCTGCCCAACGACGTCTATTTCACCGTCGGCCTCATCACCATCATCGGCCTCGCCGCCAAGGACGCGATCCTGATCATCGAATTCGCCAAGGATTTGCGCAAAGAGGGCAAGCCGCTGGTGGAAGCCACCATCGAAGCCTGCCGCCTGCGCTTCCGCCCGATCCTGATGACCGGCCTTGCCTTCATCTGCGGCGTGCTCCCCATGGCCATCGCCCACGGCGCCGGCGGCGCCAGCCAGCAGGCGCTCGGCAGCGTCGTGATGGGCGGCATGATCGCGGTCGTGATCCTCGCGCTCTTGATGGTGCCGGTGTTCTTCGTCTCGGTGCAGCGCGTGCTGGCGGGCGATCGGGAGCCGAAGGCAGCGAAGGACGGCGAGGCGTATGGACCGCCGGCGCCGGCACGAGCCGGCCACTGAACGTCGGCTCGGTCCGGCTTGCTTTCGCGTGAGCGTCGATCCAGACTACACGCCTGGATTGAAGGAGTGTGTACGCACTGCACGGCGAACGCACACAGCCTGCCGATTGAGAGCATGTGATGCGTCCGACCGACATTGGGATCTCGAATTATCGCTCCATCCGGCGGCTCTCCATCCCCATCCATCCCCTGTCCGTGTTCATCGGCGAGAATGGTGTCGGCAAGTCCAATCTTTACAAATCCTTGTCGCTTTTGCGCGACGCGGCGACGGGGCGGATCACGCGCACGATCGCTGACGAAGGCGGATTGGATTCGGTCTGCTGGTCAGGCATCCGCAAACGCGGCGAGGATGGGCGACTGCGCTTATCGGCCAGATTCGACCGCCTCAAATATTCCATCGAGATCGGATTTCCCAGCCCGGTTGCGGCGGCGTTTGCCGGTGAACCGATGATCAAGGAAGAAAGCATCCAGGCGACGCAGGGCAAGCGAACGGTTGTGCTGATGGAGCGGAAGAATTCGCTCGTCAACGTCCGCGACGACAGCGGCACATGGAGCAGCCACAAGGATGCGGTGCTGCCGTCCGAGACCGCGCTCGCGGGATTCTACGACGGCAAGTCATGTCCCGAGATCGACCTGGTCCGAAACGCAATGCTCGGATGGCGGTTCTACCACGACTTCCGCACCGATCCGGCGTCAGCGATTCGAAAGCCGTGTCTGGCGATCACGACGCCCTCGCTCAGTGCCGATGGCAGCGATCTGGCTGCGGCGCTGGCGACGCTCTATACCATCAGGGGAGATGCGACCGACCTGCAGGATGCAATCCAGGATGCGTTCCCCGGCGCCGAGCTCCGCGCATGGGAGCAGGGCGGCCTGTGCGAATTCGACCTGCAGCTGGAAGACATGCCGCGGCCATTCAGGGCTCATGAACTCTCCGATGGGACGCTGAAATACATCTGCCTGCTCGCCGTGTTCATGGGCTATCGGCTGCCCCCGTTCATCGCGCTGAACGAGCCCGAGACCAGCCTGCATCCCTCGCTGCTGGCGCCATTGGCCCGCCTCATCGCCAGGGCCTCGAGCCGCGCCGACATCTGGATCGTCACCCATTCGGAACAGCTGATGGAAGCATTGCGAAACGAGAGCGCGGTCCCGCTCCGCCGTGTCATCAAGCAGAAAGGCGCGACGACGATCGAAGGCCTCACGCTCGGCGGCGAATATCGCGACGAGGAAGGCGACGAAGACGACGCTTGATCGCTGCGGGTCAAGCTGCCGTCGATCAAGTGCAAGGCAACAGACCGGTAAGGGACGCACGCCGTCTCACTCCCTCGCCCCGTTCTTACGGGGAGAGGGTGGGGTGAGGGGCTGTTTCCGCAAACTCGCTTTTCATGTTGCGCTCAGAGCGCCCGCGCCACGGTCCTGTGCGCCGGATCGACTGTCGGCCCCGGCTGACGTCCTGCCTTGCCCTCACCCGGATTGCACTGGACGATGCTTCGCATCGCCAGATGCCATCCGACCTCTCCCCGCGGAAGAGCGGGGAGAGGTTAAGTCGCGGGCTTCCTCAAAATCTTCACCAACTCCCCGTGCACGTACTCATTCCCGCACACGACATTCCCGGTCACCAGCGCATCCCCCGGCGTCGCAATATCGCTCACCGTCCCACCGGCCTCGCGCACCATCAGCATACCGGCGGCAATATCCCACGACTGCAAATTCCGCTCCCAATAGCCATCCAGCCGCCCCGCCGCGACAAAGGCCAGATCGAGCGAGGCGGCGCCGAAGCGGCGGAGGCCGGCGACGCGGTCCTGGATTGCGGTCATCTCGCGGCGGAATTCCTCGTGGTCGCCGCGGCCGATATGGGGCAGGCCGCAGGCCACCACGCATTCGTTGAGCTGGCGGCGGCCGGCGACGCGCAGGCGCTGGTCGTTGAGGAAGGCGCCCTTGCCGCGCTCTGCAATGTAGAGCTCGTCATTGGCGGGGTTGTAGATCACGCCAGCGATCACCGTGCCCTCGCGCACGAGGCCGATCGAGATCGCGAATTGCGGGATGCCGTGCAGGAAGTTGGTGGTGCCGTCGAGCGGATCGACGATCCAGGTGTGGCTCTTGTCGCTGCCTTCGCGGGTGCCGCCTTCCTCGCCGATGAAGCCGTAGCCAGGCCGGGCCTTGGCGAGGTCCTGGTACAAAATCTCCTCGGCGCGCTTGTCGGCGAGCGAGACGAAATTGGCCGGCCCCTTCAGCGAGACCTGCAGATGCTCGATCTCGCCGAGATCGCGCTTGAGGCTGCGGCCGGCGCGGCGCGCGGCCTTGACCATGACGTTGATAGTTGCGGAATACAGCATGAGCTCTGGTCTTGATCGGGGGAAGGGGCGCAAAACCGCGCCATTTGAAGGAATTGGGTGCCCTGCGAGGGGCTCAAGGTCAAGTCATTTGGTCCCGAGCCACTTTTTGGCGCCGGCTTCGGCCTTGGAGCGGTCCTCGGCGGGCAGGTCGGAGAATTGCTTGTCGAGCTCCGGATCGCCCTTGCCTGATGTCTTGGCCACCAGGTGCCATTTGAAACCCTCGACCTTGTCCACGGACGTGCCCATGCCGTTGATCAGCACCCAGGCCAGCCGGTTCTGCGCGATGGCGCTGCCCTGGCGGGCCGCCTTGCGGAGCAACGCGACGGCGGCCGGCTGGTTCTTCGGCGTGCCGGTGCCGTTGAACAGCGCGATGGCATATTCGACCTCGGCATCGACATTGTCGGCGAGCGAGGCCGCCTGGAGCAGCCGCGCGGCCATGGCCGGGTCCTTCGGCACGCCGGTGCCTTCCTTGTAGAAGGTCGCGAGCGCATATTGCGCTTCGGGCAGGCCGGCATCGGAGGCCTGGCGCAGCAGCTCGGCGGCGCGCTTGACGTCCTGCGGCAGAGTCTGACCGTCGAGATAAAGCAGCGCCAGATTATAGGCCGCCTTGGGCTCGCCGAGCTTGGCCGCGGAGGCCATCAGCTTGACCGCTTCACCCTTGTCGACCGGGCCGCCGCGGCCGGACATCCGCAGCATCGCGAGCGCGAACATCGCCTCGCGGTCGCCGGCCTCGGACGCGCGCTTGTACCATTCCAGCGCCTTGGCGTAGTCGCGGCGGATGCCCATGGCGTTGGAATAGAGCTCGCCCAGCATGGTCATCGCCTTGGGATCGCCGTTCGCGGCACGGGTCTTGGCAAGGTCGAACGCGGTCTTGTACTGGCCGCGCTGATAGGCGCCGAACACCAGGTCGACGCCGGGCGTGTCCGGTTCAGGCGCGGGGATCACGGTCGCGGGCAGCGCCGGTTTGGGCGAGGCTGTGGGTTTCGGCGAGGCCGACGGTTTTGGCGCTGGCGCGGCTTCCTTTTTCTTGGCAGGCGGAGGCGTCGGCTTGGGCTTGGGTTTCTCGGCCGCAGGCGGCGGCGTTGCCGCCGGCGGCGTGATCTGGAGCTGCGCGGCCGCGGGAGTCGCGAGCAGCAGCGTAGCCAAAATGGTGATGCGCGGAAGCTTCATGTCGGGGGCTAGCCGTGCTCCTGGCCCGCAGGCGCGGCTGCAAAACCCTTCTTGATCGCGGCATCCGCATCGATCAGCGCGGCCTTGGGCCCGCGCGGATCGGCCCAGATGAAGTCGCCGACCAACACGAAATCGGCGCCGCTCGCGGCAAAGTCGTGGGCCTCTTCCAGCGAGGTCGCAAAGCCGACGCAGGGCGGCTCGAACAGCTCGGCCCACCAGTCCAGCCGCTCCGCGATCGCCTGCGACGACGGCCGCTGGCCCTTCGCGTCGGGCTCGCCGAACAGTACGTAGTCCGCGCCGATCTCGCCCGCATCCATGGAATGGTGCCGCGTCGTTAGTCCGCCGACGCCGGCGATGCGATCCGGCTTGAGCGAGGGCAGCGCCTCTTTCAGCGCGGCGATGCCGGGCAGGTGTGCGCCGTCGGCGCCGCCGCGCGCGACGATGTCGGGATGGCCGTCGACCAGCAGCGCGGCGCCCGCCTTCTGCACTGGTGGCGCCAGCGCCTTGACGCGCGTGATCATGCTGCGCTGGTCGGTTTCCTTCAGCCGCAGCAGCACGGCCGCGACGTCGGCGGCAGCGAGCAGCGCCGGCAGCTCGGCGACAAGCGCTGCGGGATCATCGACGATGGGCGTCGCGAGATAAAGACGCGGCGCCGGGCGCGGCGGAGGCGGTTTGTTCGACAAGATCTAGGCTGCCTTCTTTTCCAGGCTGCTTTGCCATTCGCCCCTGGAAGCGAGGCCGTTCATGCGGGCGCGATGACTGAATGCGGCTTGACCCGCGGCGACATTCTCAGGCCTGCCGGACCAGGCCTTCTGCGGCGCCGCCTGCAGCGCCCGGCCATAGGAGAAGGTCAGGCCCCAGGGCAGCGGGCCGAGCTTGTGCATGGCATTGAGATGCGCGGTCGCCTCCTCGTCGGACTGGCCGCCGGACAGGAAGGCGATGCCGGGCACCGCCGCCGGCACGCAGGCCTTCAGCAGCCGGATCGTCTTCTCCGCGACCTCCTCGACCGAGGCCTGCTTCGGTGACTTCTTGCCAGGGATCGCCATGTTCGGCTTCAGCACCATGCCTTCGAGCGCGACGCGCTGGACGCGCAATTCCTGGAACGTCTTGTTCAGCACGCGGCTCGTCACCTCATAGCAGCGGTCGATGTCGTGGTCGCCGTCCATCAGCACCTCCGGCTCGACGATCGGCACGATCTGCGCGGCCTGGCACAGCGCGGCATAGCGCGCCAGCGCATGGGCGTTGACGCCGATTGCGGTCATCGAGGGAATGCCGTGGCCGATATCGATCACCGCGCGCCATTTGGCAAAACGCGCGCCGCGCTCATAATATTTCTTCAGCCGCTCGGCGAGCTTGTCGAGTCCGACGGTGACTGTTTCACCCGGGCACATCGGCAGGGCTTGCGTGCCCTCGTCGACCTTGATGCCGGGAATGGCGCCGCTTTGTTCGATCAGCTTGACCAGCGGCGTGCCGTCCTTGGCATCCTGCCAGATCGTCTCGTCATAGAGGATCACGCCGGAGATGTACTGGTTCATCGCCTCCTTGGAGCGGAACAGCATCTCGCGATAGTCGCGGCGATTGGCTTCCGTCGATTCCACGCCGATCGCGTCGAAGCGCTTCTTGATGGTGCCCGAGGATTCGTCGGCGGCAAGGATGCCCTTGCCGGGCGCAACCATGGCAGTCGCGATTTTGTTGAGCTCAGTCAGATTCATCGAGAGGTCCTCCCAAAACGATTCTGCCCTTGCCCGTGAAAATAGACCGTTCTCGGGCAATTGCCGAGTTAACGTTGGTCGCAGGGGCAGGGGAGGGAGGTCGCCGGGTAAAATGGTTGGAGGGCTGGGCGCCCCTTTACCTCGCCCCGCTTGCGGGGAGAGGTCGGATTTTTACGCGTAGCGTGAAATCCGGGTGAGGGGGTACAGGTCTATCGAGAGGGCACGGCTCGCGGAGAGAGCCCCTCACCCCGCCCTCTCCCCGCGAAGAGCGGGGCGAGGGAGACGATAGAGCGTGCTCGCCTTACGCCACCACGCGATCGCTTACGCGACGCGGGGATCCAGCTCGCCCTTGGCGTAGCGCTTGGCCATCTCGGCGGTGGTCAGGACCTTCTTGATCTTGGAGGCCTGCCCGGCGGTATTGAACTCCTGGAGCCGCTGCTTGCACAGCTTGGTCATCGCTTCCATTGCCGGCTTCAGGTACTTGCGCGGGTCGAACTCTTCCGGGTGCTCCTTGAACACCTTGCGGATCTGGCCGGTCATGGCCATGCGGTTGTCGGTGTCGATGTTGATCTTGCGCACGCCGTGCTTGATGCCGCGCTGGATCTCGGCGACGGGCACGCCCCAGGTCGGCTTCATCTTGCCGCCGTACTCGTTGATGATGTCCTGCAAATCCTGCGGCACCGAGGAGGAGCCGTGCATGACCAGATGCGTGTTCGGCAGCTTGCGGTGGATCTCCTCGATCACGTTCATGGCGAGGATGTCGCCATCGGGCTTGCGGGTAAATTTGTAAGCGCCGTGAGAGGTGCCCATCGCGATGGCGAGCGCGTCGACCTTGGTCTCCTGCACGAACTTGACGGCCTCGTCCGGATTGGTCAGGAGCTGGTCGTGGGAAAGCTTGCCTTCGGCGCCGTGGCCGTCTTCCTTGTCGCCCATACCTGTTTCGAGCGAGCCGAGCACGCCAAGCTCGCCCTCGACCGAGATGCCGCCGAGATGGGCCATGTCGGTCACGGTCTTGGTGACGCCGACATTGTAGGCCCAGTCGGCCGGGCTCTTGCCGTCGGCCTTGAGCGAGCCGTCCATCATGACCGAGGTGAAGCCGGCCTGGATCGCGGTCATGCAGGTCGCGGCCTCGTTGCCGTGGTCGAGATGCACGCAGACCGGGATGTGCGGATAGATCTCGGTCACCGCGTCCATCATGTGCTTGAGCATGATGTCGTTGGCGTAGGAGCGGGCGCCGCGCGAGGCCTGGATGATGACGGGCGCGTCGACCTGGTTGGCCGCGTCCATGATCGCCAGCGCCTGCTCCATGTTGTTGATGTTGAAGGCCGGTACGCCGTAATCGTTCTCAGCCGCATGGTCGAGCAATTGACGCAACGTGATCCGAGCCATCTGTGTTTTTCTCCCGTTTGGCCCTTGGGGCCGCTAGCTGTTCGCCGATGAATTACTTGGTCCGAAGCACTTCGACGCCGGGCAGGGGCTTGCCTTCCATCCATTCAAGAAATGCGCCACCGGCCGTCGAGACGTAAGTGAATTGACCGGCCACCTGTGCCTGGTTGAGGGCCGCGACGGTGTCGCCGCCGCCCGCGATCGAGATTAGCTTCTTCGCCTTGGTGCGTTCCGCCGCATGCTTGGCCGCCGCCACGGTGCCGCGGTCGAACGGCTGCATCTCGAAGGCCCCGAGCGGTCCGTTCCAGACCAGCGTCGCCGCATCGTCGATGGCGGCGTGAACGCGCGCGATCGATTGCGGGCCGACGTCGAGGATCATGCCGTCGGCGGGAATCGCATCGAGCCCGTAGGCGTGCGAGGGCGCGTTGGCCGCGAAGTGGTAGGCGACGGTGGCATCGACGGGGAGGATGATCGCGCAATTGGCGGCTTCCGCCTTCTCCATGATGCGCAGCGCGGTCGGTGCGAGATCTTTTTCGGCCAGCGACTTGCCGACCGCGACGCCCTGGGCGTGCAGGAAGGTGTTGGCCATGCCGCCGCCGATCACCAGCGCATCGACCTTGGTGACGAGGTTTTCCAGCAGGTCGATCTTGGTCGAGACCTTGGCGCCGCCGATGATGGCGATGACCGGCTTGGTCGGCGAGCCCAGCGCCTTCTCCAGTGCGTCGAGCTCGGCCTGCATGGTGCGGCCGGCATAGGCCGGCAATTTGTGGCCGAGCCCTTCGGTCGAGGCGTGGGCGCGGTGCGCGGCCGAGAAGGCGTCGCTGACCCAGATGTCGCCGAGCTTGGCAAGCTCCGCGACGAAGGCCGGATCGTTCTTCTCTTCCTCTTTGTGGAAGCGGGTGTTTTCCAGGCACAGGATGTCGCCGTCCTTCAGCGCAGCCACGGCCTTGGCCGCGGGCTCGCCGATGCAGTCATCGGCAAAGGCGACGGGCTTGTTCACGACCTTCGCCAGGGCTTCCGCCACCGGCTTCAGCGAGTCCTTGGCATCGCGGCCCTTGGGTCGGCCGAAATGCGCGAGCAGGATGACCTTGCCGCCCTTGTCGGAGATTTCGGTGATGGTCGGCGCGACGCGCTCGAGCCGGGTCGCGTCGCTGACGCGGCCATTGTCCATGGGCACGTTGAGATCGACGCGCAGCAGCACGCGTTTGCCCTTCACGTCGACGTCGTCGAGGGTGCGGAATTTGTTGGTCATCGGACGCTTCCTTGTCCCGGGCGCTGCTAGCGGCGCAAAGCGCCGCTGCGCAGAACCGGGACCCATGTTGCTGCGAGTCCCGCTGTGAAATGGGTCCCGGCTCTGCGACGCAGCGTTTCACGCTGCATCGCGTCCGGGACACGAGAGCGGCGTTAGATCACCTTCGACATCGCGACAGCGGTGTCGGCCATGCGGTTCGAGAAGCCCCACTCGTTGTCGTACCAGGACATCACGCGCACCAGCGTGCCGTTCTGCACCTTGGTCTGGTCCTCGTGGAAGGTCGAGGAGTGCGGGTCGTGGTTGAAGTCGATCGAGACGTTCGGCGCGGTGGTGTAGCCGAGGATGCCCTTGAGCTGCTGCTCGCTGGCCCGCTTCATCGCCGCGTTGACTTCCTTGGCGTTGGTTGAGCGCTTGGCAACGATCTTGAGGTCGACCACCGAGACGTTCGGGGTCGGCACGCGGATCGCGACGCCATCGAGCTTGCCCTTGAGTTCGGGCAGCACCAGGCCGATCGCCTTGGCGGCGCCGGTCGAGGTCGGGATCATCGACATCGCCGCCGCGCGGCCGCGGTAGAGATCCTTGTGCAGCGTGTCCAGCGTCGGCTGGTCGCCGGTGTAGGCGTGGATCGTGGTCATGAAGCCGGTCTCGATGCCGACGAGGTCGTTCAGCACCTTGGCGACCGGTGCGAGACAGTTGGTGGTGCAGGAGCCGTTCGAGACCACCATGTGGTCCTTGGTCAGCGTCTCGTGGTTGACGCCATAGACGATGGTGGCGTCGGCGCCGTCGGCGGGCGCGGACACCAGCACGCGCTTGGCGCCGGCGGTGAGGTGCGCCGAGGCCTTGTCCTTCGAGGTGAAGATGCCGGTGCACTCCATCGCGATGTCGACGCCGAGATCCTTCCAGGGCAGCTTCGAGGGATCGCGCTCGGCGGTCACCTTGATCTTGTTAGCCCCGAGGCTGATCGAGTCGCCATCGACGGTGACGGTGCCGGGGAAGCGGCCATGGACGCTGTCGAAGCGGAGGAGATGGGCGTTGGTCTCGACCGGACCGAGGTCGTTGATGCCGACGACCTCGATGTCCTTGCGGCCGGACTCGGCGATGGCCCGCAGGATGTTACGGCCGATGCGGCCAAAACCGTTAATGCCGACGCGGACTGCCATGTTTCATCTCCTTGTGACCGTTCAATGACGGGTTCGATAACGCCTAGCCACCCTGCACAACGCGCTTGTAACGCGCCTGCGAGGGTTTTTTAGGGGCGGACGCCCGGTTCGGCCGGGCGGTGCTTGATCATATGAGAGACTAGGTAGTCCTTTTTTTTGGCAAGCTCAACACTCAGGAAACGCGCTTCAGGACAGCGTTAACCGCAGCCTCGGCGGTAATGCCGAAATGCGGGAAGATCTTGTTGAGCGGGGCACTGGCGCCGAAGGAATGCATGCCCACGAATTCGCCATCCTGGCCGATCACGGCATCCCAGCCCCAGCGCACCGCGGCCTCGATCGCGACCTTCACCGGCGCGTTGCCGATGATGGCGTCGCGGCGCTCCTTTGGTTGCGCTAACAACAGCTCGAGCGAGGGCACCGAAACCACCCGTGTCGGAATGCCGCGCTCGGCAAGCTGCTTCTGGGCGGCGACAGCCATCTCGACTTCGGAACCGGAGGCGAACAGCGTGGCCTTGGCTTCGCCTTGGGCTGCCACCAGCTCGTAGGCGCCGTACTGGCAGGGATTCTCGTTCACGCTGGTGCGGAGCTGCGGCAGGTTCTGCCGCGTCAGCGCCAGCACGGTCGGGCCGTCGATACGGTTCAGCGCCAGCTCCCAGCACTCGGCAACCTCGATGGCATCGCAGGGGCGGAACACGCGCATGTTCGGAATGGCGCGCAGCGCCGAGAGATGCTCCACCGGCTGGTGGGTCGGGCCGTCCTCGCCGAGGCCGATCGAGTCGTGCGTCATCACATAGACGACGCCGGCGCCCATCAACGCGGCGAGGCGCATCGCCGGACGCGCATAATCGGTGAACACCAGGAAGGTCGCCCCGTTCGGCGCAAAGCCACCGTGCAGGAAGATGCCGTTCATTGCCGCCGCCATGCCGTGCTCGCGGATGCCGTAATGGATGAAGCGGCCCTTCGGCGTCTTGGCCGAGAAGGCAGTCGCCGACTTCGCCTTGTTGTTGTTGGAGCCGGTGAGGTCGGCGGAGCCTGCGAGGAATTCCATCGGCATCGCGCCGGCGATCACCTCGATCACGGCTTCGGAGGATTTGCGGGTCGCCGCTGTCATCGGCTTTTCCAGCAGCTCCTTCTTGTAGGCTTTGAACGCCTTCGCCAGCGCCGCGGGCCGCTCGTGACGGAGCCGCCGCTCGAACTCGGCGCGCTTGCGGCTGCCGAGCTCGCCGAGCCGCGCTTCCCACTCCTGCCGCGCTGAGGCACCACGAGAGCCGGCTGCGCGCCAAGCCTTCAGCACGTCGTCCGGCACTGAGAACGGCTCCAGCGAAATGCCGAGATTTTCCTTGGCGGCCTTCAGCTCGTCGGCGCCGAGCGCCTCGCCGTGCACCTTGTTGGTGCCCTGCTTGTGCGGTGCGCCGAAGCCGATCGTGGTGCGGCAGGCGATCAGCGTCGGCTTGTTGGATTTCAGCGCGCGGGTGATCGCGGCGGCGATCGCAGCCTGATCGTGGCCGTCGATCTTCTCGGCGGCCCAGCCTGCGGACTTGAAGCGCTTCACCTGGTCGACGGAATCGGAGATCGAGGTCGGGCCGTCGATCGAGATGCCGTTGTCATCGTAGAGCACGATCAGCTTGTTGAGCTTCCAGTGCCCGGCCAGCGCGATCGCCTCCTGCGACACGCCCTCCATCAGGTCGCCGTCGGACGCCAGCACATAGGTGTGGTGGTCGACGATCTTCTTGCCGAACTCGGCCGCGAGCATTTTCTCGGCGAGCGCCATGCCGACCGCGGTCGAGATGCCCTGGCCGAGCGGACCGGTGGTGGTCTCGATGCCCTTGGTGTGGCCGTGCTCGGGATGGCCAGGGGTCAGCGATCCCAATTGGCGGAAGTTCTTGAGCTGGTCGATCGTCATCTCGGGGCTGCCGAGGAGGTGCAGCAGCGAGTAGAGCAGCATCGAGCCGTGGCCTGCGGAGAGCACGAAGCGGTCGCGGTCGGGCCAGTCGGTCGCAGCGATGTCGAATTTCAGGAACTGCGTGAACAGCACGGTGGCGATGTCGGCGGCGCCCATCGGCAGGCCCGGATGGCCCGATTTCGCCTTTTCGACAGCGTCCATCGAAAGGCCACGGATCGCGTTGGCCATGCGGTTGTGGTCGACTTGCGTCATGTCTGAAATCCGTCTGAAATGAGGCGCTTGGCGGGTGGTGCGGGCCGCGTGGAGGGAGCCTTTCGGCCGCTGGGTCGGGGCTGGGATAGCACCTCGGTTCCGGGAGTCCAAGGCAATCAAACGCGCCACAGCGCGAAAAGCTGCTTATCGGTGCATAGTTTCGCGGCGGCGTTGCGCAAGGCTAGCTTGCCACGTAAATTTCTGCTTCTAACCGCTTGCCGAACCGAGTCTTTTGCCGGACGGCAAGCTCCCGGGTTGAGGCCACAGGTTCCGCCGCTGACTGCATGAACGATCGCGTGTCCAACAGCTCTGCCATGACGGAGTCCTCCGCCGTCGAGATCGAGATCGCGACCCGCAGGCTCATGGCGGCGCTCGATGCGCTCGAAAGCGCGGTGGAGCGGCGGCGCGACGCCGATCGCGACGAGAACGAGCTTGCGGCGCGAATCCAGGCGCTTGGCGCGGATCGTTCGCGGCTCGCCGACGAGCTCGACGGCGCGCTGGTGAAGGCGCGCAAGCTCGAGCGCACCAATCGCGAGATTTCCGACCGGCTGGATTCCGCGATCGTCACGATACGCTCGGTGCTCGATACCGGAGAGGACGGATGAGCCACATCAACGTCACCATCAATGGCCGGCAATACCGCATGGCCTGCGAGGAAGGCCAGGAGGTGCGGCTCTTGAAGCTCGCCGAAAGCCTCGAAACACGCATTCAATCGCTGCGCGGAAAATTCGGCGAGATCGGCGATGCGCGCCTCACCGTGATGGCGGCGCTGACCGTCTGCGACGAGCTGGTCGATATCGGCAACCGCGTCCGCACCATGGAGCAGGAGCTGACCGAGCTCCGGGATTTCCGCAACGCCGCCGTCGAGCGCGCCCGGATGACGCAGACCGCCGTGGTGAACGCGCTGAATGCGGCGGCCGAGCGCATCGAGAAGTCGACGCAGGTCCTGAACCGGACGGTCGGGAATGGGATTGCGATCGGGTAGCTCGGCTGCGCTCCCTCTCCCGCTTGCGGGAGAGGGTCGGGGAGAGGGTGTCTCCGCATTGGGACAATCCCCTAGAGGAAAGAGCCCTCACCCGCGCCTACGGCGCGACCTCTCCCGCAAGCGGGAGAGGTGAACAACCGCCAGCCGGGCTGGCGATTCGTCAGTATCGTTGTTACATTGCCTAGGCGAGGCTGCGACGCGCGTCAGGAGCCATATATCCCCGGGGCCTTATCGATCCTTTAGGGAACTGTCCCTGGCCGGGCCCGTGGGCCCGGACATATGGTGCCCACCTACTTTCGTAGGGAACTCCGGGATCGAGTGCTTCAACGGCGTCCGCGGCTTCGCACTGTTTCTTCTGTACCCGTCGAATTGCGTCCCCGACACGCTTGCGGTTCAATTGAGGCTCGGTGTCATATGCCCCGGCTTGACCGGGGCATCCAGTACGCCGCAGCGTCGAGGTCTAAGCACTGGCGTCTCTGGAATACTGGATCACCCGCTCCAGTGCGCAATTGCGCACAAGGCGGGTGATGACAGTGGAGCTAGCTCTGCCTTCGGGGGGAAAGCACGCATGTCTGCTTCGAAAGCCGAACTCCGCGCCAAAGCCCTCGCCAAGCGCGATGCGCTGAGCGAGAAGAAGCGCGCCGCCGCCGCGACAAAACTCGCCAGGCGCGGGCTGCCGTTCAAGCTGCTGCCCGGCAGCATCGTCTCCGGCTATTCGCCGATCCGCAGCGAAATCGATCCGATGCCGCTGTTGAAGAAGCTCGCAGAGGAGGGCGCGAAGCTCGCGCTCCCTTGCGTCACCGCGCGCGGCCAGTCGCTGATCTTCCGCCTCTTCCATCCGGACGACCGCCTGATGCTCGGCCCGCTCGGCATTCCCGAGCCGTCGCCGGCAGCCAGCGAAGTCATCCCCGACATCATGCTGACGCCGCTCGCCGCGTTCGACCGCCTCGGCCATCGCATCGGCTATGGCGCGGGACATTACGATTTCACCTTCGCGCATTTGCGCAAGGCCAAGCACATCGTCGGCATCGGGCTTGCGTTCGCAGCGCAGGAGATCGAGGCGGTTCCGGCACTATCCCACGACGTGGCGCTGGATTATGTGCTAACGGAAACGGACGTGTTCGATTTCCGGAGTTCTGAAGTTGCGCATTCTCTTCGTGGGTGATGTCGTCGGCCGTAGCGGGCGCAACGCCATCGCCGAATATCTGCCCGGCATGGTCAAGGACTGGTCGCTCGATCTCGTCGTCGTCAACGGCGAGAATGCTGCCGGCGGCTTCGGCATCACGGAAGCGATCTATCAGGAATTTCTCGATGCCGGCGCCGATGCCGTGACGCTCGGCAACCACTCCTGGGACCAGCGCGAGGCGCTGGTGTTCATCGAGCGTGCCGACCGTCTGGTGCGGCCCGCGAATTATCCACGCGGCACGCCCGGCCGCGGCGCCGCTCTGGTCGAGACCAAGAACGGCAGGCACGCCCTCGTGGTCAACGCTTTGGGCCGCGTCTTCATGACCCCGTTCGACGATCCCTTCGCAGCGCTCGAGCGCGAGCTCGGGGCCTGTCCGCTGGGCGTTGCCGCCGATGCCATCGTCGTCGATTTCCATTGCGAGGCGTCAAGCGAGAAGCAGGGCATCGGCTTCTTCTGCGACGGCCGCGCCAGCCTCGTCGTCGGCACCCACACCCATGTCCCGACCGCCGATCATCAGATCCTGTCAGGCGGGACCGCCTACATGACGGATGCGGGCATGACCGGCGATTACGACTCCATCATCGGCATGCAGAAGGAAGAGCCGCTGCGCAGGTTCACCTCGGGCATTCCTTCGGGCCGCTTCGAGCCTGCCGCGGGCACGGCAACGCTCAGCGGGGTCGCGGTGGAGACGGATGATGCGACGGGGCTCGCGCTCAAGATCGCCCCGGTGCGTGTCGGGGGACGATTGGAGCCGGCAACGCCGAAATTCTGGTTGAGTTGAACGGCGCTGCGGCACCCTCGGTGTCGTAGGGTGGGCAAAGGCGCCTTTGCGCCGTGCCCACGATCTTTCTCGATCGTTAGAGGTCGTGGGCACGCTTCGCTTTGCCCACCCTACGAGACCGCGCTTCGCTTGTCCGGGACGACGGCGGAGATTGACGCGCGCAACCCTGCGCCAATCTCACGTGACCGCGCCCCGCGCCGCGATCGGCCATATCGCTTCCACACGGGCGTCCTTCGTGTTGAAGCCGCGCACGCCGACATACCAGTCGTAGAGATTGACGGTCGGGTCGCAATGTCCGGGGATCAGCGTCACCTTGTCGCCGATCGCCAGCCGTGACGACGCACTGTCGAAGTCGAGCAGGCCATGCTCGTCGGAGGGCCGATGATAGCGCAGGTCGGGCCGGCCCAGCACGGCCGGGAAGCCGCTGTCGTTCGACAGGGCCTTATGGCCGGCATCGATGACGGCGCGTTCGCCGGCGCCGGTGCTCATCACGGTCGCGAGCACGAACAACGCGTGCTCGAACGCCCTGGCATTGCGCGCCCCGTCGGCGACGTTCTTGGCGTAGTCGGCGTCCATGAAAATGTAGGAGCCCGCCTGCAATTCGTTCCAGATGCCGCTCGCGCCTTCGAGCTCGAACGTCCCGGTTCCAGCGCCTCCGATCGTCCGGCATTGGAAGCCCGCCTCTTTGAGGACGCGCAGCGTCTCCGTCGTCGCGTTCGCGGCACTGGTGATGGCAGCGCGCCGCTCCTCCGGCGTGCGCAAATGCTGGGCGGAGCCGTGATAGGCCTGCAAGCCGCCGAACGACAGGAAGCGCGACCCCGCCACCTGCCGCGCCAGGTCGGCTGCCGCCGGCCCCGGCCTGACGCCGCAGCGACCGGCACCGACGTCGATTTCGACCAGCACTTCGATGTGCGATCCTGCCCGCTCCGCAGCCTGTGCCAGTTGCTCGACCACGGTCGCATCGTCGACGCAAACGCTGATGCGCGCGTGGCGCGCCAGCGCCGTGAGGCGCTCCAGCTTCCGCAAGCCCACCACCTCGTTGCTGACGAGCACGTCGCTCACCCCGCCTGCTACCAGGATCTCGGCCTCGGCGACCTTCTGGCAGCACATGCCGACCGCGCCGCGCGCGATCTGCTTGGCCGCGATGATCGGCGACTTGTGGGTCTTCGCATGCGGGCGCAACCGAACGCCGAGCTTGCCGACCGCTGTCGCCATCGTGTCCAGGTTGCGCTCGAAAGCGTCGAGGTCGATGATCAGCGCCGGTGTATCGATCTCGGACAGCGGCGCACCGATTTGGGCGGGTGGAAGGGACATCGCAAGCCAGCTGATTGTGTTCGGGTCCGCGCCCCGAATGTGCGGCGGTCTTTCTACGGCAGCATCGGCCGCCGCACCAGTGCGGTGCGCCGCTTGGCGCCCGGCTGGCGGGGGACTGCCATTTTAAAAAGGCCGGCCGGCAAAGCCCGAGCGGAGGGCTGCGCGAGCATCGATCTCCCGCAGCTTGCCCCTGAGCATCACTCCGCCGTCTGCTCCCGTAGCTCGGCCACATCCTTCGCCGTCAGCTTCGAGCCCTTCGCACCGAACCTTGCCGTGACATAATTCGCCACCGCCGCGATCTCATCGTTGGTGTAGGCATTCCCGAACGCCGGCATCGACAGCGCGCCGTCGGGCGTATGCCGCTTGGTGCCCGAGATCACGATCTGCGCGACGTTCGTCGCGGCGGGGTCATTCACCGCCCAGGTGCCGGTCAGCGTCGCCATCGGCGACACCGGGCTCTCGCCGCTCCAGCCGTGACAGCTGGCGCAGGCGCTGGCGAACACCTGCTTGCCGCGGGCGTCGGCCGTGATGCCGTCGCGATGCGAGGCGGGCGCGGCCGGCGCCGTGGTGGCAGGCAGGTCGGGCGAGGCGACCGCCGTCACGCTGCGCAAGTAAGCAACGATGCTGCTGATGTCCTCGGGGGCGAACTGGCTGAAGCTGTGGTCGACGGCTTCACCCATCGGACCCGAGGCCGAGCCGTGGCCCGGCGCATGGCCCAGCGACAGATACGAGATCAGGTCCTGATCGCTCCAATTGCCGATACCGGTCGCCTTGTCCGAGGAGATGTTGAACGCACGCCAGCCGGCGGTGAGGGCGCCACCGAACTTCTTGCGGTTGTCGAGTGCAAAACCGAGATTGCGCGGTGTGTGGCACTCGCCGCAATGCGCCAGCGCTTCGGCGAGATATGCGCCTCTGTTCCATTCCGGGCTCTTCGAGGTATCGGGCGCAAAGCGCGTGTCCGGATTGAATACGGCCGACCAGACAATCATCGCCCAGCGCTGGTTGAACGGGAACGACAGCGTGTTCTCCGGCGCCTTCGCGCGCACCGCCGGCAGGCTGAACAGATAGGCCTTCACCGCCAGCGCGTCCTCGTCCGTCATGAAGGTGTAGGACGTGTACGGCATCGCCGGATAGAGCCGCGCCCCGTCGCGGCGCTTGCCGTGCTGGACCGCGTTCAGAAAATCCTGGTCGCTGTAATTGCCGATGCCGGTGTCCTTGTCTGGCGTGATGTTGGTCGAATAGAGCGTGCCGAACGGCAGCTTGAAGGCGAGGCCGCCGGCATAGTCCTTCTCGCCGGGCTTGGTGTGGCAGACCATGCAGTCGGCGGCCTTGGCGAGGTACTCGCCGCGTTCGACCAGGTTCGCTTTCTCCAGCTTGGCGGGGACGCCCGTGGGCTTGCCGGCGCGGTAATCCGCCAGCGCCACCTTGGTGCCGCCGGAAAAATCCAGCGGGCCGGGCCCGCGGATGATCCAGACGCCCAGGCCTGCCGCGACGGCGCCGATCACAACGACGCTTCCGAGGATACGCATCTTGCCGCTCATGCCTTCTTCCCCGCAGCCAGCAGTTTCCGATCGATTGGCAGGCGCCGCAGCGCCACGCCGGTTGCGGCATAAATCGCATTGCGCAGTGCCGGCGGTCCCGCGGTCGTGCCGGTCTCGCCGATGCCTCCGGGCGCCTCGCCGCTCTTGACGACGTGGACCTCGATCTTGGGCATCTGGTTGATCCGCAACATCCGGTAGTCATGGAAGTTGGATTGCTGGACGCGGCCCTTGTCGATGGTGACCTCGCCATAGAGCGCGGCAGTCAGGCCGAACACGAGGCCGCCCTGGACCTGGGCGACGATCGTATCGGGATTGACGGCAATGCCGGTGTCCACCACCGAGGTCGCGCGGCGCAGGTTGATCTCGCCCTGCTCGTCGACCTCGGCTTCCACCACCGTTGCGATGAAACTTCCGAACGACGGCTGCAGGCACACGCCGCGCCCGACGCGGGCCGGCAGGGGCTGGCCCCAGCCCGACTTTTCCGCCGCGAGATTGAGGACGTTGAGGAAGCGCGGCTGGTTGCCCAGCATGCCGCGGCGAAACTCGATCGGGTCCTTGCCCGCCTTGCGCGCCAGTTCGTCGATGAAGCACTCGACGGCAAACACGTTGTTGTTCGGGCCGACCCCGCGCCAGAACCCGGTCGGGATCGCCGGCGGTTCGGCCCGGACATATTCGACGTGAAAATTCGGGATCTCGTAGGGCACGTCGGTGGCGCTGTCGATCGCGTCGATATCGATGCCCTTCTGGAACGCCGGCGGCAGCCAGCGCGCGATCACCGCGGCGCCGGCGATCTTGTACTTCCAGCCGGCGATCTTGCCCCCCGACAAGGTTGCCGCGATCGTGTCGCGATAGACCGGGCGATAGACGTCGTGCTGGATGTCCTCCTCGCGGGTCCAAACCACCTTGACCGGTCCCTCGACCTGCTTGGCGATGCGAACGGCCGCGACCACCATGTCGGGCTCGAGCTTGCGGCCGAAGCCGCCGCCGAGCAGGTGTTGGTTGACGGTCACCTTCTCCACCGGCAGCCCGGCGGCCTTGGCCGCCTCCGACTGCACGCGCGCCATGATCTGCGTGCCGGTCCAGATCTCGCAGGAATCGGGCTTGCAATGCGCCGTGGCGTTCAACGGCTCCATGGTCGCATGGGCGAGAAACGGCAGCTCGTACGAGGCTTCGATCTTTTCGCCGCTAGCGAGGCCCTTGGCGATATCGCCGGTGGATTTGGCGACGACGCCATCCTTTTGGCTGGCTGCGCGCAAATCGTCCCAGATCGCTTTCGAATCGATCTTCGCGTTCGGACCCTCGTTCCATTCGACCTCGAGCGCGTCGAGGCCTTTCTTGGCGGCCCACATATGATCGCCGACGACGGCGACGAGATCGTCCAGCACCACGATTTGCCGCACGCCCGGGATTTTCTTCGCGGCGCGGTCATCGACCTTGCCGACCTTGCCGCCGAACACTGGCGACTGCGCCAGCGTCGCGAACTTCATGCCCGGCAGGATCGCATCGATGCCGTAGACAGCCTTGCCGTTGACCTTCTCGGGGGTGTCGAGCCGCTTCAACGGCTGGCCGATATAGACGAAATCCTTGGGATCTTTCAGCGGGACATTCTTCGGCGGCGTCTGGCCGCTCGCGGCCACCGCAAGCGCGCCATAGGCCAGCGTCCGGCCGCTCGCCTTGTGCGTCACCTGACCCTTGGAGGTCGTGCAGCTGGCGGGGTCGACGCCCCATTGCGCGGCCGCGGCCTGCACCAGCATGGCGCGCGCGCTGGCGCCGGCATCACGCAGCGGTTTCCAGAACGCCCGCACCGATGTGGAGCCTCCGGTTGCCTGAATGATGAAGATCGGATTGCCGTAGAGCTTTTCGTTGGCCGGTGCATGCAGCAGCTGAACCTTCGACCAGTCGGCGTCGAGCTCTTCCGCCAGGATCATCGAGACGGCGGTGTAGATTCCCTGTCCCATCTCGACCTGCGGCATCACCAGTGTGGTCGTGCCTTCGGCGTCGATGCGGATGAAGGCGTTGGGCGCGAACTTGCCGTCGGTCGCGTCTTTCGGCTGCACCGGTTCGTTGACGGCGGCGCGCAGCGGCAAGTGGAAGGCGAGCAGGAAGCCGGTGGCGAGGCCGCCGGTCAGAAGCGAACGGCGGGAGACGGTGTCGTGTGCATTCATAGTGAACCTCACGCCTGTTTGCCGTTGGCGGCGTGCTTGATGGCCTCGCGGATGCGGACATAGGTGCCGCAGCGGCAGATGTTGCCGGCCATCGCGGCGTCGATGTCGGAATCATCGGGGTTGGGCGTTGCCGCCAGCAGGGCTGCGGCGGCCATGATCTGGCCGGACTGGCAATAGCCGCACTGGACCACTTCGGCCTCCAGCCAGGCCTTCTGCACCTTCGCGCCGGCGGGCGTCGTGCCGATATGCTCGATGGTGGTGATGGCGCGGTTCGCGACGGCGCTCACGGACAGCACGCAGGAGCGCACCGCCTTGCCGTCGACATGCACCGTGCAGGCGCCGCATTGCGCGATGCCGCAGCCGAACTTGGTGCCGGTCATGCCCAAAATGTCGCGCAGCACCCACAGCAGCGGCATGTCCGGTGGCGCGTCGAACGATTTCGTTTCGCCGTTGATGGTGAGAGTCGTTGCCATATGCATCCCCTTGTCCGGCGATCGCTTGCGGCGACCAGCTCGGCAAATTTTCGCGCGACCATAATCATACCGATGCGAAACGAAGAAGCTTTCAAATTCGCAGCAATGCATATCTGCGCGAGCAGCGCGTCAGGCCATGACGTTCACGAATTTGTGCGGCGAACGCTGCAAATGTTTTGGGCTAATTGATATGATTAGCGTCATTTCATGGCGCTTTATCCCCACATGCGCCGTGGATCGTCGCGTCCGATCGTGCGAACGCGCAAATCATGCGAAGACGAAATTCGTGCGATTGGGAAAGTTAGGCGGCGATTCGTCTTCGCCTGTAGCCATCCTTCGAGACGCCCGCCTGCGGCGGGCCCTCAGGATGGACCGGGTGTGCAGGCGTCTCGAAGGATGAGGCGCTCGCTCGGGCCCCTGCCAAGCTCAATGCAGAAGTAGGAATCGTAGGGTGGGCAAAGGCGCCCTTGCGCCGTGCCCACGATCTTCGCGAGACGGCAACAGACGCGTGGGCACGCTTCGCTTTGCCCACCCTACGATACTATCTCTACGGAGATAGTCTGGATTGCTTCGTCGCAAGTGCTCCTCGCAATGACGAGGTAGGAGCGGAGCACCCAACTCTTTCACCGTCACCCTGAGGCGGCCGCTTCTTCAGCGGCCCTCGAAGGGCGACGGCCCGGCTGTTGCCGTGCTGATCGATAGCGGGAGTTTCGGAATAATAGCATTATGCGCCTGTTTTGCCCGACGTGTCAAGCCGCGCGTTGGCCTGCCGGCGCAAGTCGTCGATTCCCTATGCACCGGCTACTGTGCATGGGGTTGTTTCGGATTTTTGATTGGGGGCCCTCAGCTCTGCCGGAATCCCATGCGGAAGGCGCCCCAGTGCTTGCCGCGGATCATGATCGGCGAGGACAGGTCCTTCATCAGCACGAACTGCCCGCCGCCCATGTCGCGGCGATAGGTCTGCAGCAGGAACGGTTTTGTGCTGGCCGCGACCTTCTGCACCGCGCGATCGGTGAACAGGCGGCGATTGCGGCAGTTGGCGTTGTTCCAGACGGGGTCCTTACCCTGCGGCAGGCGATAGTTCGGATTGTGGGTCGGCAGGTAGCCGCCCCTGGCCCAGGCGACGCAGAACACGATGCGGGGATCCGACTTCTGGATCGGGTCCTGGATCGCGGGCAGCACGCGGTCGGTGAAGTCGACGTAGTTGGTGACGAACTGTTTGGGATCGGTGCCGGGGATTTCGCGGTAGTTGTCGTCCATGAGCTGGTCGAGCGTGATCTCGCCGCGGGCAATCGCCGCCTCGAACTCGTCCGAGATCCGCTTGGCAGTCTCGACGACGACCCGGATCAGCGGCGCATCCGAGGTCTCGACGCCGCTGTCGGCGATCAGCGCGATCAGCGCTTCGGAGGTGTCGAGCAGTTTTGTGACGCGCTGGTCGGCGCTCTTGAGATCGCGCGAAGACAGATCGACGCCCTTGGCGAGCTCGTTGAGCTCGCTGATGACGGTGTCGCAATGGCCGAGGTTGGAGGTCGCGGCACGCGCGACGCCGTCGATCTCCGCTTCCACTGACGCAAAGCCCTGCTGGACGCGCGAGATGATGCCGGAGATCGCTTGCGCGCCTTCGCCCGCCGTCTTGGCGCGCTGCGAGGCGTCGCTGCTCTCGCCGATCAGGCCTTCGATCTGGCCGTCGAGATCGCGCACGGTGTCGGAGATCTGATGCGTGGCCTGGCGGGTGGCTTCCGCAAGGTTCTTGACCTCGCTCGCGACCACCGCAAAGCCGCGGCCGGCATTGCCGGCGCGTGCCGCCTCGATGGTGGCGTTGAGCGCCAGCAGGTTGGTCTGCTTGGCGATCGCCTCGATCGAGCCGGAGACTTTTGCAACCTGCGCCAGTGCCGAGCCGACGGCGGAGAGGCGCGCCTCGATCCGCTCCACGGCCGCGACGAGTTCGGAGATGTGGCTGACGGCGGTATCGACCGCGCTGCGCGACTGGGCGATCTCGCCGACCGCGGCCGAAGTGGTCGTCTGCACCGCCTGCGAGGCATTGGCGATGTCGTGGTTGGCCGAGACCATCGTCTCGGCCGTCTTCTGGAGATGTTGGAACCGTTCCGACTGGTTGGCGACGCGGTTGGCGACTTCCTGGACGTTGCCGGCAATGTCGGCAAGCTCGACGCCGAGACCGCCGATGCGGTCGGCGAGCTGGTCGATCAGCCGTTCGGCCAGAGTCCGGTTCGATCCGGTGTCCAGGACTGCAAGTTGGGCGAGGGACATGTACGGGCTTTCTCCAGGCGGAGCCGTTGATCGGCTCACCGCGGGCATTCCCATTCCGACTGCAATTTTAAAGGATGATTCGCGGTCGCCGTCTTGCCTGAGCGTGCACTACAGCTTGTAGGCGGTGCGGAATCCGCCCCAGTGCCGGCCCTGCACGCGGATCGGAACGTCGATCTCGCGCATCATCACGGTGTTGCCGTTGCCCATGTCGCGCGCATAGCTCTGGACCAGGTACGAGCGCTGGTTGTGCGCGGCAGCGAGCCCCGCCGGATCGTTGAAGATCCGCCGGTTGCGGCTGTTGGCGGTGTTCCAGGCGACGTCGCCCGGCCGCTGCGGATGCGAATAGATCTTGTTGTGCACCGGCAGGAAGCCGTTGTGGTCGACCATGGCGCAGAACGCCAGGCGCTGGTCCCGGGCGAGGAAGGCTTCCTGGAACGGCGGCAGTGCGCGGTCGGCCCAGTCGAGATATTTCGTCCGGTACTGCTGCGGATTGGTCCCTGCGATCTCCGCATAATCGGTGTCGAAGAGGTCGTCGATCCCGATCTCGCCGCGCGCGACCGCCTGCTCGAAGATGCGCGTGAGTGCGGTCCCCGCTTCCATCGCGCGAGTGACGAACTCGGTATTCTCCTCGTGGATCGACCACAGCTTGTCTTCGATCTTCTCGGCGAGCTCGGCGTTCGGACTGACGAACTGCGCGCGGGCGCCGGCCTTGGACTGCTCGGTCACGCGCAGGCGGCAGGCGCCGACCTGCTCGAGGGTGCCTTCGATCATCGACTGTGGCGCAAGCCGGCCTGCATCCGTGCCGCCGATCAGCACGCCGTCCATCGAGATCTCGTAGACCGGCATCACGCCGCGCGCGGTCTCGAATTTGAGATGGCAGGGCAGCCGCTCGGTCTTGCGGCGATCGTCGTGCTCGCTCTGGCGCAGCAGCACCGCGCAGCGCGATTTCAGCTTCTGGGCGAAAGTGGTCACCGCCTTGCCGGCACTGGCGACGCTCTCGCCATGGGTCTCGGCGGCCTTGGTCGCGGCATCGATCTCGGCCGCGCTCTCGCCGACCGAGACGATGAAGTCCGATGCGCTGGCGGCATTGCCGGAGACTTCGCTGGTGGTGGCGTTCTGCTCGGCCACCGCGCCGTTGACGGTGTCGAACACCGGGCGGATCGCCTCGATCGCCTGCGAGATGCGGTGCACGGCATCGGCCGAGCCGGCGGCATCGCGCTGCAGCGCATCGATCTTCCGGGTGATCTCTTCGGTCGCGCCCTGGGTCTGCACCGCCAGCGCCTTGACCTCGGTGGCGACGACCGCAAAGCCCCTGCCGGCTTCGCCCGCGCGCGCAGCCTCAATGGTCGAGTTGAGCGCGAGCAGGGTGGTCTGCCGCGCGATCTGCGCGATCAGATTGACGACGTTGCCGATCGCGGCGGAGGATTCGCGCAGGCGGTCGACATTGGCGCGGGCTTCCTGCGCCGCCGCGCTGGCCTCGTCGGCGAGCTTGCCGGCGGCGCGGACCTGCGCCCCGATGCCTTGCGCGGATTGGGTGAACTTGTCGGCGGCATGGGCAAAGGTCGAGGCATTCGACTGCGCCGCGTTGGTGCGGCCGGTCAGGGCGTCGGTGCGGTCGCGGATGGCGGCCAACGTCGCCGCGGTTGCCTCGGCGCCCCCGGCCACCGAATTGGCGGCGCGCTCGAGCTGCCGAATCATCGCGCCGAGCTCGAGTTCCAGCAGTTCCAGAATTTCCCTGGCCGAATCGGCATCGCTGGCCGGTGCGGGCTCGGAAGGGGCCGGCACTGGCGCAGGCTGCGGAGCGGCCGCAGGCGCGGCCACGTCCGGCAGACGCTTTCGGAATAATGCGAACGCCATCAGGTCACTCTTGTCGGGAGACGGTCGGACGCTATTTTCGCAAGCCGGGATGAAATCAGGGTTAACGGTGCCTCACTCTTGGGCACGGGCCAGTACGGTGCTACCTTAAAGCCGTAGAGCCTCTTTCATTCCGGTGGGTTGGCGGCCTATAAGGCCGCGCTTCCCGCATTCATCCTTGGCGCACGATTCCTGACGAGACCACGCATGGCCGGACATTCCCAATTCAAGAACATCATGCACCGCAAGGGGCGGCAGGATGCCCAGAAGTCGAAGCTGTTCGGCAAGCTGGCGCGCGAAATCACCGTTGCTGCCAAGCTCGGCACGCCCGACCCCGCCATGAACCCGCGCCTGCGCGCCGCCGTGATCGCGGCGCGCCAGGAGAACATGCCCAAGGACAATATCGAGCGCGCCATCAAGAAGGCGCTCGGCAGCGACGGCGAAAACTATGACGAGATCCGCTACGAGGGCTATGGCCCCGGCGGCGTCGCCGTCATCGTCGAGGCGCTGACCGACAACCGCAATCGCGCCGCATCCGACATCCGCTCCTTCTTCACCAAGTCCGGCGGGAATCTCGGCGAAACCGGCTCGGTGTCCTTCATGTTCGACCGCACCGGCATCATCGAGTACGACCGCAGCGTCGCCGATGACGATACCGTGCTCGACGCCGCTATCGAGGCCGGCGCCGACGATGTCGTCTCGGGCGAAGGCGGCCACGAGATCTACGCCTCGACCGAAGGCTATCGCGACGTGGCCAAGGCGCTGGAAGCCAAGTTCGGCGAGCCGCGCAAGGCCGCCTTGATCTGGAAGCCGCAGAACACGGTCGCGGTCGACGACGAGACCGGCGAGAAGCTGCTCAAGCTGATGGACCTGCTCAACGAGCACGACGACGTCCAGCAGGTCTACGCCAATTTCGAGGTGTCGGACGCGCTGATGGCGAAGATGGGCGGCTGAGGCACCCCGGACGGTGCGCTCCCTCGCCCCGCGCTTGCGGGGAGAGGGGCGGGGTGAGGGACCTCTCTCGGCACATGTGATCGGTGTGAGACCTGTACCCCTCACCCGGATCGCAAGGCGATCCGACCTCTCCGCGCACGGGGAGAGGTGAAGAGCCACTTCCCCTGTTACTTCCGTTCTGTTTCTGTTTCGCTCCTGGCGGCCAGCCGCTATCACTGGCCCATGACTGCGCTCCCGATTCGTGGCCCCGTTCGCATCATCGGTATCGACCCCGGCCTGCGCCGCACCGGCTGGGGCGTGATCGAGGCCGAGGGCAACCGGCTGATCTATGTCGCCTGCGGTTCGGTGGAACCGCCGGACGATCTGCCGCTGTCGAGCCGGCTGCTCGCGATCCACGAGGGGCTGGCGGCCGTGCTGTCCAGCTACCGGCCGATCGAAGCCGCTGTCGAGCAGACTTTCGTCAACAAGGACGGTGTCGCCACGCTGAAGCTCGGCCAGGCCCGCGGCGTCGCCATGCTGGCGCCTGCCATGTTCGGCATCTCTGTTGCCGAATACGCGCCGAACCAGGTGAAGAAGACCGTGGTCGGCGCCGGCCATGCCGACAAGCAACAGATCGCGATGATGCTGAAGATATTACTGCCCAAGGCCGAGCCGCCGTCAGCCGATGCGGCCGACGCGCTCGCCATCGCCATCACCCACGCCCATCACCGCCAGAGTACCGCGCTCAGGCTGAAGGTTGCCGGACTATGATCGGCAAGCTCAAGGGCCTGATCGATTCCTACGGCGAGGATTTTGTGATTCTCGACGTCGGCGGCGTCGGCTACCAGGTGCATTGTTCGTCACGCACGCTCCAGCATCTTCCATCTCCGGGTGAAGCGGCCGTGCTCTCGATCGAGACCTACGTCCGTGAGGACCAGATAAAGCTGTTCGGCTTCCGCACCGACCAGGAGCGCGAATGGTTTCGCCTGCTCCAGACCGTGCAGGGCGTCGGCGCCAAGGTCGCGCTCGCGGTGCTCGGCACGCTGGCGCCTTCCGATCTCGCCAATGCGATCGCGCTGCGCGACAAGGCCGCGGTCTCGCGCACGCCGGGCGTCGGCCCCAAGGTTGCCGAGCGCATCGTCACCGAGTTGAAGGACAAGGCGCCGGCCTTCGCCAATGTCGATCCCGCCGTCGTGCATCTCGCCGGTGCCGTCGACGATCAGCGCGCGCCACGACCGGTGGCGGATGCGATCTCGGCGCTGGTCAATCTCGGCTATGGCCAGCCGCAGGCCGCCGCCGCGATTGCATCGGCCTCGCGCAGCGCGGGTGAAGGCGCCGAAACGGCGCAGCTCATCCGCCTTGGCCTGAAGGAGCTCGCGAAGTGAGCGATCCCAAGGCCAACCGCATGGTCTCGCCCGAACGGCGCAGCGACGATGTCGGCGACACCGCGCTACGCCCTCAATCGCTGTCGGATTTCGTCGGCCAGCAGCAGGCGCGCAAGAACCTCTCGATCTTCATCGAGGCGGCGCGCAAGCGCGGCGAGGCGCTCGATCACGTGCTGTTCGTCGGCCCTCCCGGCCTCGGCAAGACCACGCTGGCGCAGATCGTGGCGAAGGAGCTCGGCGTCGGCTTTCGCGCCACCTCGGGGCCGGTGATCGCCAAGGCCGGCGATCTCGCCGCGCTGCTGACCAATCTCGAAGAGCGCGACGTGCTCTTCATCGACGAGATCCATCGCCTCAGCCCGGCGGTGGAAGAAGTGCTCTATCCCGCGATGGAGGACTTTCAGCTCGACCTCATCATCGGCGAAGGCCCGGCAGCGCGCTCGGTGAAGATCGAACTGTCGAAATTCACCCTCGTCGGCGCCACCACGCGCGCCGGCCTGCTCACCAATCCCCTGCGCGATCGCTTCGGCATTCCGGTACGGCTGAATTTCTACACGATCGAGGAGCTCGAGAGCATCGTCAGCCGCGGCGCGCGCGTGCTCAATGTCGGCATGAGCGCCGACGGCGCCAACGAGATCGCGCGCCGCGCCCGCGGCACGCCGCGCATTGCCGGCCGTCTGCTCCGCCGCGTGCGCGATTTCGCGTCCGCAGCCGATGCGGCATCGATCGACCGCAAGATCGCCGACCATGCGCTGAGCGCGCTCGAGGTCGATGCCGCGGGTTTGGATGCGATGGATCGCCGTTATCTCACGACCATCGCGATGAACTATGGCGGCGGCCCGGTCGGTGTCGAGACGATGGCGGCAGCCTTGTCCGAGCCGCGCGATGCGATCGAGGACATCATCGAGCCCTATCTGATCCAGTGTGGCTATCTCCAACGCACCCCGCGCGGCCGCTTGCTGACCTCGCATGCCTTCCGCCATCTCGGCATCGCCGAGCCCTCGCGCGATGCGGCGGCCCAATTCGGCCTGTTCGGCACGGACGAGAGCGACGACTGACCCGCGTCGAGACCAGCGCTCGCGTTGTCGTGAACTTCCGTTAACCTTCGTGCAGGACGCTTGCACGAGGATGCTGGCGGTCTGCACGAATGCACCCCAATTCCGCTTGAATCGGATTAGATCAAGGCGCCGTATCACCATTGGGCTTCCATGATCACGCGCCGTCATCTCATCCGCTCTATCGGCGGCCTGTCCGCCCTCGGCGTTTCGACCGCCGCCTATGGCGTCGGCGTCGAGCCGGTGCTGCGGCTCCAGGTCACCCGCTATCAGCCGACGCCGCGGCAATGGCCGGCGGATTTCCCGCTCAAGATTGCCGTGATCGCCGACATCCACGCCTGCGATCCCTGGATGTCGCTGGAGCGGATCGAGGCCATCGTCGACCGCACCAACGCGCTCAACGCCGACATCATCGTGCTGCTCGGTGATTATGTCGCCGGCGTTCGCCGGGTCACGCGCATCATTCCGTCGAGCGAGTGGGCCAAGGTGCTCGCCGGTCTCAAGGCGCCGCTCGGCGTGCATGCCGTCATGGGCAATCACGATTATTGGGACGACAGGACCGTGCAGCAGGCAGGTCACGGGCCGACCGTTGCGCATCGCGCGCTGGAGGCCGCCGGCATCCCGGTCTATGAGAACGACGCCGTGCGCCTCACCAAGGAAGGCCGCGCGTTCTGGCTCGCGGGCCTCGGCGACCAGCTCGCCTATCTTCCGGCAACGCGCTATCACCGCGTGCAACGCTTCGGCGTCGACGATCTCGCAAGCACGTTGGCGAAGGTGACCGACGACGCCCCGGTCATCCTGCTCGCGCATGAGCCCGATGTCGCGCTGCGCGTGCCCGCACGCGTCGCGCTGCAACTCTCCGGCCACACCCATGGCGGCCAGATCCGCGTGCTCGGCTGGTCGCCGGCCGTTTCGCCGAAGCACGGCATCCGGCTCGCCTATGGTCATTTCCGGCTGAAATGCGACCTGCTCGTTTCGGGCGGTCTCGGTTGCAGCATCATGCCCGTCCGCTTCGGCGTGCCGCCGGAGATCGTCGAGGTGACGCTGGGGCGGGGGCCAGTGGTGGCGTAAGCTGCGCTTGCGCGGCCGGTTATTTTTGCGCACAACGGGCCGGTAGCAGGAAGCGAAGAGGCTCGCGACGTGACAGCTCATCTCGACGGCGAGATCCGCGACGGCCGCCACCACATGCAGGTTCGTGTCTATTATGAGGACACGGATTTTTCCGGCATTGTCTACCACGCCAATTATCTGCGCTACATGGAGCGCGGGCGCACCAATCATCTCAGGCTGATGGGGGCCGAGCAGCAGGCGTTGTTCGATCAGGCGGAGACCGAAGGTGCAGGCTTTGCCTTCGTGGTGCGCTCGATGCATCTGGATTTTCTCAAACCGGCGCGCATGGACGATGTGCTCGATGTCGTGACCTGGCCGACCGCGGTGAAGGGCGCCTCGATCATGCTGGCACAGGAGGTGCGGCGCGGCGAGGACGTGCTGGTGAAGGCCGAGGTGCGCGTCGCCTTCATCAGCGGCGGCCGCGCCCAGCCGATCCCGAAATCGATCCGCACGCTGATGAAGGCCGATTTGATTTCCTGATCGCCCGATAAGTGATCGGCCGATAGGTGATGGCCACTCGACTCCGCCAATCGCAGCGATAGATTGCGGCCTCGATCAAACCGATGAGGCCATCATGTCGCGTCCGCCACTTCCGCCCTTCACCCGAGAGACCGCCGCGCAAAAGGCGCGCATGGCCGAGGACGCCTGGAATTCGCGCGATCCCGTGAAAGTCTCGCTCGCCTATACCGAGGACAGCCGCTGGCGCAATCGCTCGGAAGTGTTCGAGGGTCGCGAGGCCATCGTCGCCTTCCTCACTCGGAAATGGGAGAAGGAGCAGGAGTATCGCCTGATCAAGGACCTCTGGGCCTTCGATGGCAACCATATCGCGGTGCGCTTCCAGTACGAGTGGCACGATGCGAGCGGCCAGTGGTATCGCTCCTACGGCAACGAGCAGTGGGAGTTCGACGAGCACGGGTTGATGCGGCGACGAGAGGCGTCGATCAACGACATCGCGATCGCGGAGAAGGATCGCCGCTTTCACTGGGCGGCGCCGGGACCGCGGCCGGCCGATGTGCCGGGGCTGGGAACGGATCCGTTCTAACTCTTACCCCTCATGGTGAGGAGCCGCGAAGCGGCGTCTCGAACCATGCAGGCCCAGCTATTGCCGCGGGGGCCTCGATCCTTTGAGACGCCCGCCGTTGGCGGGCTCCTCAGGATGAGGAGATGGATTTACGTGCCAAGAATCTCGTAATCGCGCCGCCGAGCTTCGCGTTGTCCAGCGGTTTCGTGAGCGACTCCCGCGCCGCGGCAACGACATCTTCCGGCGCCTTGCCGTCGCGCAGCTCGACGCACACTTCCGCGAATTCAACGTCGAACTCCGGATGCGGCTGCACGGTCAGCGTCGCGCCATTGGCGTAAAGCAGGCCGGCATGCGGGGTGAATTCGGATGAGAGGATCGTGAGTGCATCGGTCGGTGCCTCGATCACCTGGTCTTGATGCGAGCAGGCGATGGCGACCGCATCGCCGTCGACGACGCCGTTCTCCGGCAGCACCTGATAGACGTGCCGGCCGATTCCCCAGCCCTTCTCCGACTTCTTCACGGTGCCGCCGAGCGCCTGCGCGATCAGCTGGTGGCCGAAGCAGACGCCGACCATCGGCGTCTTGTTGGCGTAGGCCGTGCGCACGAAATCCTCCAGCGGCGCGATCCAGTCGAGCCCGTCATAGACGCCGGCGGCAGCGCCCGTGATCAGCACGGCTTCGAGCTTGCTCGGATCGGGGAGTGCGTCGCCATTGGGAATGCTGACCACGTCGACCGTCGCGGTCGGATCCTCGGCGCGGACCATGCGCTCGAACATGTCCGGAAACGAACCGTGCTGCTTGCGGTACTTTGGCGGAACCTGCCCGGTCTCGATGATGGTGATGCGTGCCATGTGCCCCAAGCTCAAATGGACAAGGTCAAAGGTTGCAAAGCTCAGTCGCTTTCTGCCCCATGTTGCTGATGCGGCGCTGTGTGCTCCAGCAGCGCGCTTTCCTTGCGCACCTCGTTGAGAAACGCCTTTGCGAGACGCGACAGCGGCTCGGCTTCCGACCATAGCATATAGGCGACCGCATGCGTCGTCGGCGCGAACGGCCGCACCACGAGACCGCTGCCGCCATTCTGCCGCGGCGAGAACGGATCGACCACGGCGGCGCCGACACCGGCAGCGGCGAGCACGCAAGCCGTGTTGCAGTAGCGCACCTCGACGGTCGGCCGGAACGGCGCGCCGGCGCGGGCAAAACTGTCGCGCACGGCCTCGCCAAGCCGTGTGCCGCATTCGAGCCCGATGAAGGGCAGGCCGGAGAGATCGGCGGCCGCGATCACCGGCTTGCCCGCGAGCGGATGCTGCGGCGGCAGCACGCAGACCATCTCGCCGGTGTGCACCACCTCATGGGCGATGCCGGGATGATGCGTCAGCCCGAGCGCGAAGCCGAGCTCGGCGACGCGGCTGAGCACGCCCTCGATGATGCCCTCATAGCGCCGAACGTCGAAATACACGCGCGTCTCCGGGCGGCGGCGCAAAAAGCCCGACAGCGCGGAGGGAATGATGCTGTAGGCGAGCGGCGGGGTCGCCACGAGTGCGAGATGGCCGGAGCGGTTCTCGCGCAGATCGCGTACGCGGCTTTCGAGTTTTGCGTGCAGCGCGAAGATCGCTTCGCTCTCCTTGTAGAGCGCCATCGCTTCCGCAGTCGGAAACAGCCGGTTGTTGACGCGCTCGAACAGTGCAAAGCCCGCCTGCGCCTCCATCGTCTTCAGCGCGTTGCTGACTGCGGGCTGCGACAGCGCCAGTTCATCCGCTGCCGCTACCGTGGTGCGGTGGCGGATGACGGCACGCAGGATTTCGAGCTGACGCAGGTTCATATCACTGCCAATTATACTCTGGGCCAAAACATCATAGCACGATGAATTGCTTTTGCAGCCCCGCTTGCGCCTAATGGTCGCGGATTTGCATGCTGGATCAAAGGGTTCATTCGCCCATTGAGGCAGCATTGCGCACAGATTGGAGGCAGTCTTGGTTCGTGTCCTTCGCGCCGCCGCAGCTCAAATGGGGCCGACGCAAAAAGCCGATACGCGCGAGCATACGTTGAAGCGGATGCTTGCGCTGTTGGAGGAGGCCGCCGGCCGCGGCGCCAGCCTGGTCGTGTTTCCGGAGCTCGCCTTCACCACCTTCTTTCCGCGATGGCTGCTCGAAGGCGACGCGCTCGACCAGTATTTCGAGCGCGGCATGCCGAACCCGGCGGTTGCACAGCTGTTCGATCGTGCGCGGGCGCTGCGCGTCGGCTTCTATGTCGGCTATGCCGAGCTGACGCCGGACGGAAGGCGCTACAATTGCTCGATCCTCGTCGATCGCGACGGCGAGATTCTCGGCCGTTATCGCAAAGTACATCTGCCGGGCTCGGTCGAACCACGTCCGGGCGCGCGCTACCAGCAGCTCGAAAAGCGCTACTTCGAATATGGCGATCTAGGCTTTCCCGCCTTCCGCGCCGGCTCGGCCTGGGCTCACGCCATCATGGGCATGATGATCTGCAACGACCGCCGCTGGCCGGAATCCTGGCGCGTGCTCGGCTTGCAAGGCGTCGAGCTCGTCTGCATCGGCTACAATTCGGCGGCCTACGATCCCAATGGCGGCACGACGGAAGACGGCGCGCTGCGCACCTTCCACTCGACGCTGGTGACGCAGGCCAACGCCTACATGAATGCGACCTGGGCAATCTCGGTGGCGAAGGCGGGCGAGGAGGATGGCTCCGGCCTGATCGGCGGCTCCTGCATCGTCGATCCCAACGGACGAATTGTCGCACAGGCGCAGACGCTCGCGGATGAGGTCATCGTCGCCGACATCGATCTCGATCTCTGCCGCCAGGGCAAGGACAAGATGTTCAACTTCGCCGCCCATCGGCGGCCGGAGCAATACCGGGTGATCACCGAGCGCGCCGGCGTCATCGAGCCGGCCGTTCTCGACGCGGACTGACTGGCACGGCGCTGGCAAGCGTCGTCATAAGGAAGAGACCGGCAAAGGAAAAAGGATTGGAGCTGACATGAGACGCCTCTCGCTTTCTCTCGGCCTTGCCGCGCTGGCCGCAATCGCCTCCGCGCAGGCGGCCGAGCTTCCGGCGGAGATCAAGCAGGCCGGCACGTTGAAGCTCACCGTCAACTCCACCTACGCGCCGATGGAATATCGGGATCCCGCCAGCAACGAGCTGGTCGGGCTCGACATCGATCTCGCCAATGAGCTTGCCAAGCGGCTCGGCGGTCTCAAGATCGTCTGGAGCGAGACACCGTTCGCGGAGCTGATCCCGTCACTCCAGACCAAGCGTGCCGACTTCATCATCTCCGGCATCTCCGATCGCGCCTCGCGGCGCGAGACAGCCGATTTCGTCGATTACCTCGCGACCGGACCGCAGTTCTTCGTGATGGCGGAGAACCAGGCGAAGGCCGCGACCGATCTCTGCGGCAAGAAGGTCGGCACCACCCGCAGCACCAGTTTCCCGGCCGAGATCGAGAAGTGGAGCAAGCAGAATTGCGAGACGGCCGGCAAGCCCGCCATTCAGTACGTGCCCGGCGAGAACTCGATCGACGTTCGCAACCAGCTCAAGCAGGGCCGCATCGACGCGGCCGTGCAGGGCAGCGAGACCTTGCCCTATGCGCAATCGCAGGAGCCGGGAAAATACCGCGTCATCGGTGGGCAATTGTCCACGGGCTATCAGGGCATCATGTTCCGCAAGGATGATGCGGCTTTGCGCGAAGTGGTGACCGAGAAGCTCACCGCGATGATCGCCGACGGCTCGTACAAGGCGGTTCTCGACAAATGGGGTCTCGGTGCCAATGCGGTCGCAAAACCCATGCTGAACGCGGCGGCGCAATGAGGCCGGCGCCGGCACTCGCCGAGGGTTTTCCCGATCTGTCGGGAATGAAGGTCGCGCGCGAGCCGCACTGGTTTCGCTGGATCAGCGCGGCGCTGATCGTCCTCGTGCTGGCCGCGATCGTGCGCGCATTTGCGAACGGCCAGATCGAATGGTCCTATGTCAGCCGCTTCCTGACCGTGAAGGTCATCCTCGAAGGCATCGTCAACACCATGGTGATGGCGGTGCTGGCGATGATGCTCGGCATCTTTCTCGGCATCGTCGTCGCGATCATGCGGCTGTCGCCCAATCCGGTGCTGAAGACGGTGGCCGCCGGCTACACCTGGCTGTTCCGCGGCACGCCGCTCATTCTGCAACTCCTGCTGTGGTTCAATCTCGCGCTGGTGTTTCCAACCATCGGCATCCCCGGACTGTGGAGTGCGCGTGCGGTGGATGTGATGACGCCGTTCCTCGCCGCGCTGCTCGGGCTCGGCATCAACCAGGGCGCCTACACCTCCGAGGTGATGCGCGCCGGCATGCTGTCGGTCGATGTCGGACAATATGAGGCGGCTCAGGCGATCGGCATGGGACGGCTGCGCGCGCTGCGACGGATCGTGCTGCCGCAGGCGATGCGCGTCGTGATCCCGCCGCTCGGCAACGAATTCATCGGCATGGTGAAGGCGACCTCGCTTGCAAGCGTGATCCAATATCCGGAATTGCTGCATAACGCCGAAAACATCTATTACGCCAATTCCCGCGTGATCGAGCTCCTGATCGTCGCCGGGCTCTGGTACCTGCTCGTGGTCTCGATCCTCACCCCGCTCCAGATGTTGCTCGAACGCCGTTTTGCCCGCGGCACATTGCGGCTCGCGCGATGACAAAACCCCTCGTCGCGATCCGCTCCGTCAGCAAGAGCTTTGGAGAGTTCCAGGCTCTCAAAAACGTCTCGCTCGATGTCTGGCCCGGCGAGGTCATGTGCCTGATCGGCGCGTCCGGCTCCGGCAAGACAACGCTGCTCCGCTGCATCAACCAGCTCGCCGTGATCGACAGTGGCGGCATCTGGCTCGATGGTGAGCTGCTGGGCGTGCGCGAGCAGAGCGGCAAGCTCCATCGCCTCTCAGAACGCGAGATCGGGCGGCAGCGGCTGAAGACCGGCATGGTGTTCCAGCGCTTCAACCTGTTTCCGCACAAGACCGCGCTGGAGAACATCACGGAAGGCCCAACTCAAGTGCAGGGGCGCAAGGCCGAGGAGGTGCGCAGCGAGGCGCTTGAACTGCTGCGTCGGGTTGGACTGGCGGCCAAAGCCGATTCCTATCCGGCGCAGCTGTCCGGCGGCCAGCAGCAGCGCGTGGCGATCGCGCGGGCGCTGGCGATGAAGCCGATGCTGATGCTGTTCGACGAGCCGACCAGCGCGCTCGATCCCGAGCTCGTCGGCGAGGTGCTCGCCGTGATGAAGGAGCTGGCGAAAAGCGGCATGACCATGATGGTCGTGACGCACGAGCTCGGCTTCGCCCGCGAGGTCGCCGACCGCGTCGTCTACATGGACCAGGGCGCGATCGTCGAGCAGGGCCGGGCCTCCGACGTGCTGGGCGCGCCGCGCGAGGAGCGCACAAAAGCATTTCTTTCCGCAGTCATCTGAAATGGGGGCGTGTTGATGAAGAGACTTCTGCTTGCGGCGGCGCTGTTTAGCGCCATGACCGTTTCTGCCTTTGCGATCGAGCTGCCGCCTGACATCGCCAAGCGCGGCAGCCTCAAGGTTGCGCTGGTGCCGAACTATCCGCCCATGGAGTTTCGCGACCCCGCCACCAACGCGCTGACCGGGTTCGACGTCGATCTCGGCGAAGCGATCGGCAAGAAGCTCGGCGTCAAGATCGAATGGACCGAGACCAGCTTTGCCGAGTTCATGCCGTCGATTTCGACGGGTCGGGTGGATGCCATCCTGTCCGGCTTCACCGACTATGCGAGCCGGCACGAGATCGCGACCTTCGTCGATTATCTGCGTAGCGGTCCGAAGTTCTTCGTGCAGCAGTCCCGCGTGTCGGAGTTCAAGGACATGGCCGCGCTCTGCGGCAAGAAGGTCGGCGCCAGCCGCCGCACCATGTTCCCGGCCGAAATCGAGAAGTGGAGCCAGAAGAACTGCGCTGGTAATCCGATCCAGTTCGTCGGCACCGATGGCTCGGCCGATGCGCGCAACCAGCTCAGGCAGGGGCGTATCGACGCAGCCGTGCAGGGCAACGAGACGCTGCCCTATCTGATGGATCTCGAGCCGGGTACCTATGCGCCGATCGGCGATGCCTTCGCAACGCAGTTCACGGGCATTGCGCTGCCGGCCAAGGAAAAGGCACTTCAGCAAGCCATGCTCGAAGCCGTCGATGCGCTGATCGCCGACGGCACGTACAAGAGCCTGCTTGCCAAGTGGAAACTCAACGACAACGGATTAGAGAAGGCGACCATCAATGCTGGACAGTAAGGCCCTAAAGAGCATCCCGCTCACCCCAGCCAACACCGCGGATCCCGCGCCGGAATACCCGTGGCCCAAGCCGTATACTTCGGCGATGTTCCTGTCGTTCGACGTCGACGCGGAGAGCGCGTGGACCAGCAAGGACGCGGTGCACGCGCACCGGCTCATCACCATGAGCTATGGCGGCTATGAGGCGCGCGTCGGCACGCCGAAGCTGCTGGAGCTGCTCGACCAGCTCGATCTCAAGGCAACGTTCTTCGTCACGGGGTGGTCGGTCGACGCCCATCCCGCGATGGCTGAATCCATTCTCAAGGCCGGTCACGAGATCGGCCATCACGGCTATCACCATCTCCTGCCCGATCCCGGCGATCCCTGGATCGAGGAGGAGCTGGAGCGCGGTTTTGAGGCGCTGAAGCGCCGGCTCGGCGTCAAGCCGACCGGCTACCGCGCGCCTTACGGCGAGTTCACCGAAGAGCTGCGCGTCGCGCTGGTGCGCCATGGCATCGTCTACACCTCCTCGTTCCGCGACGACGTCAGGCCCTATCGCCATCGCCTCGCCGACGGCAAGCCGGGCACGATCGAGCTGCCGGTCACCGCGAGCTATGACGACTGGATGCACGGCCTGTCCGCTCGCTTCAGCCCGCGCTCGATCTTCCCCAAGGAGCATGTGCTCTCGATCTGGAAGGACGAGCTCGACGAGACCAGGGATTGGGGCGCGATGGTGACGACCGTGCTGCATCCGCAATGCAGCGGCCGTCCGATGCGGCTGCGCCTGCTGCGCGAATTCCTCACTTACGCAAAATCGTGTCCTGATGTCTGGATCACGACCGGCGAGAAGATCGCGGAAAACTTCCTGCGCCACGAAGCGGCCAACCGCTGAGCCATGCCATGACCCGTCGCCGCATCCTCGTCATCAACCCCAACTCCTCGGCGTCGGTGACGGCGGCGATCGACGACGCGGTCGCGTCGCTGCGCATCGCCGGCGGGCCTGACATCGAGGTGGTTGGCCTTGCCGAGGGACCGCCGAGCATCAGCTCGCAGCGCGACGCCGACAGTGTGGTGATGCCGCTGGTGAACCGCGTGTCGCGCGACAATGCGGACGCCTTCGTACTCGCCTGCTTCAGCGATCCCGGCCTGCATGCGGTGCGCGAGGCGGCAGGCAGCCGCCCGGTGATGGGCATCGCCGAATGCGGCATCTTTCGCGCGATGATGCTGGGCGAACGTTTCGGCATCATCGCGCTGTCGCCGTCGAGCATCCGTCGCCAGCAGCGCATGGTGCGGGTGATGGGGGTCGACAGCCGCTATGCCGGAAGCTGGTCGGTCGGCGCGAGCGCGGCGGAGACGGCGGGCGCCGATATCCGTGGACGGCTGATCGAGGCCGGCCGCGCGCTGGTCACGCAATGCCGCACCGATGTCGTGGTGATGGGCTGCGCCGGCATGGCCTCGCACCGCGCGGCGATTGCGGATGCGATCGGCGTGCCCGTGGTCGAGCCGGCGCAGCAAGCGGTCGCCGCCGCGATCGGCGCAGTGTTGTTGAGTACGTAAGATCCTTCAGGAGCCTCCCGTAATGCCCATCTCCCGTCGCTCGCTGCTCAAGGCCGCCGCTGCTATGCCGGCGCTGTCGATGCCGGGCCTCGTACGCGCCGAATCCCAGTCCACGTTACGCTTCATCCCGGTCATCGATCTCGCCTTCGTCGATCCCATCTATTCGACCGCGCAGGTGTCGCGAAACCATGGCTTCATGGTCTACGACACGCTCTACGGCATGAGCTCCTCACTCCAGATCTCGCCGCAGATGCTGTCGGGCCACGCGATTTCCGGCGATGGGCTGCAATGGGACCTCACGCTTCGCGACGGCCTGTTCTGGCATGACGGCGAGCGCGTGCTGGCGCGCGATTGCGTCGCCAGCATCCGTCGCTGGGCCGCGCGCGACGGCTTTGGCGGCGAGTTGATGGAAGCGACGGCTGAGCTGTCGGCCGCCGACGACCGCACCATCCGCTTCCGTCTCAAGCGTCCATTCCCGCTGCTGCCGCAGGCGCTCGGCAAGGCCGCGATCAACGCCTGCTTCATGATGCCGGAGCGGCTGGCGAGCCAGGATCCGTTCAAGCCGCTGACCGAAGTCGTCGGCAGCGGCCCGTTCCGCTATCTCGCCGACGAGCGCGTGCAGGGTGCCCGCAACGCCTACGCCAAATTCGATCGCTATCAGCCGCGCACCGATGGCAAGCCGGATTGGACCGCGGGCCCGAAGATCGTGCACTACGATCGCGTGGTCTGGACGACCACGCCCGATGCCGGCACCGGCGTCGCCGCGCTCCAGACCGGCGAGCAGGATTGGCAGGAGACCACACCGCACGATCTATTGCCGATCATCAAGGCCGCGGGGGACATCGAGACCCGCATCCTCGATCCCAGAGGCTACGCCTGCATGCTGCGCCTCAATCATCTCCAGCCGCCGTTCGACAATCCGGCCGTGCGCCGTGCGCTGCTCGGCGCGATCGATCAGGCTGCTTTCATGACGGCGGTGGCCGGCACTGATCCGGCCTTCCAGGTCTCGCCGATCGGCTATTTCGCTCCGGGCACGCCGATGGCGAGCGACGTCGGTCTCGACGTGTTCCGCGGTCCCCGCAACTACGACAAGGTGAAGGCTGATCTCAAAGCCGCCGGCTACAATGGCGAGAAGATCGTGGTCCTGGTGCCCACCAACTCGCTGGCGCAGAAGCCGCTCGGCGAGATCGCGGTCGACTCGCTGCGGCGGGCCGGCATGAATGTCGAATATGCCGGGCTTGATTTCGCCGTCGTGCTGCAGCGCCAGCTCAAGAAGGATCCTCTTCCGCAGGGCGGCTGGAGCGCGGCCGTCGGCAATTGGCAGGGCATCGACTGGCTCAATCCGGCCGGCAACACCAATATCCGCGGCGAAGGCAAGGTCGCCGGCTGGTACACGAGCGAGAAGATGGGGCCGTTGCGCAGCCAGTGGCTGGCGGCCTCGGAGCTTGCCGAGCAGCAGCGCATCTGCCGCCAGATCCAGGCGGTCGCGTTCGACGAAATCCCCTATATTCCGATCGGCCTCTACAAGCAGCCGACCGCCTATCGCAAAGCCATCACCGGCATTCTCGACGGCACTGCCGTCTTCTGGAACGTACGCCCCGCATGAGCACCACGGCCATTTTCGGCAGCTATGTGCTGTCACGCAAGGACGGCGCGCAGGACGTGCTGCGCGACCATTGGGTTCTGGTCGAAGGCAAGAAGATCGCCGCGATCACCCGCGACAAGCCCAGCGCGGATCAGGTCTACGACCGGCCCGGCCGCTTCGTGCTGCCGGGCCTTCTGAACCTGCACAATCACTGCTTCTCGGAAGCGGTCGCGCGCAGCCACAGCGAGGATGGCAACGGCCGCAAGAACAACCAGAGCATCGTCTACACGGTGCTGCTGCCGCTGACCAAGCGCGGCGCCGAGATCCTGTCGGCGGAAGAGCGGCTCGCAGTGGCGCGGCTCGGCATCCTTCAGCTGCTCAAGGGCGGCGCCGCCACGGTGATGGAGCCGTTCCGCAACTCGATCCCCGAGATGTTCGATGCGGCGGAAGAGATGGGCATCCGCTTCTACGGCGCGCCCTATTTGTTCTCGACATCCGACGCCAAGGCCGGCGCCGACGGCATCGTCCGCTATTCCGGCGATGACGGCACCGCCGACATGGCGACATGGAATGCGCTCTATCAGCGCTGGAACAATCGCGGCGACGGCCGTATCAACCTCGCGATGAGCCCGCACGCCACCGACACCTGCGGCCCCGATCTGCTGAAAGCCTGCGCGACGCGGGCGCGCGAGCTTGGCGTGCCGATCACGACGCACATGGCGCAGAGCCGTGGTGAGGTCGAGACCATCGGCAAGCGCTATGGCGGCCGCACGCCGGCGGAATATCTCGACTGGCTCGGCCTGCTCGCGCCGGACCTGATGGCGGCGCATTGCATGTTCTCGAGCGACGACGATCTCAAGCTGATGGCCGCACGCGGCATGACCGTGCTGAATTGCCCGCGCGTGTTCGCGCGCGCCGGCATCACGGCCGCCTTCAGCCGGTTTGCGGAGCATGGCGTGCGCACCGTGGTCGGCACCGACGGCTACAACATGGACCTGCTCGGCGAGCTCAATGCGGCCTCGCTGATCTCGAAGGTCACCTCGGCCCGCGCCGATGTCGCGAACTCGCCCGAGCTGATCGAGGCAAACACGGCCGTTGCCGCCGACGTCATCAAGCGGCCGGACCTCGGCCGGATCGAGCCGGGAGCAACCGCCGACCTCACCGTCGTCGATCTCACCCATCCGCATCTGCAGCCGCTGTTCGATCCGCGCCGCGCGCTGATTGCCCTCGCCAACCGCGCCAACATCGACCAGGTCATGGTCGACGGCCGCATGCTGGTCGACGAGGGGCGCTATCTCGGCGCCGACGAGGCGGCGATCACCGCGGCGGGCACCGCTGCGATCGGCAAGATCTGGGACCTGCCGGAAGCGCAGGCCGCATTCAACGGGTGATCGCTGCCTCTGGCAGATCGTCGAACTCCGCCAGCGCCTTGCGCACGGTCTCGACGAAATCCAGTGCCATTGGTGACGCGCTGCGCTGCGCCGGAAACACCGCCGAGAATTCGAAGTCGATGCGCGGCAGGAAGCGGCGCACGACGACGCCGCGGGTGGAAAACTCCTGCGCGGTGAAGGGATCGCAGATTGCAACCCCCACTCCGGATGAGACCATGCCGCACATGATCTCCGACAGCGTGGTCTCGACCCTGAGCACGCGGCGGACATCGTGGCGATGGAAGACCTGGTCGACGAGATGCCGGCTCGACGATCCCGCCGAAAGCGAGATGAAGGTCTCGCCCTCGAAGTCGCGCGGCTCCAGCACCTCCTTGTCCGCGAGGCGATGACCGGTCGGCAGCACCGCGACGCGCGCCGGCGCCGGCAGCCTCTGGCTCGGCAGGCCGGAATGCGCGATCGGCACCTCGGCAAAGCCGACGTCGCATTGATTGTTCAGCACCCAGTCGACCACGATCGGCGAGATCACGCCGAAGAAGGCAAGGTTCAGGTTCGGTCGCTCCTTCAGGAAGTGACCGGTGAGCCGCGGCAGATAGCCGTTCGACAGTGCCGGCAGCGCTGCGATCCGCAGCGAGCCGGTGCGGCGGCTGCGGATTTCTTCCGCTGCTGCGGCGATGCGTTCGAGGCCGACGAAGGAGCGCTCCACTTCCGTATAGAGCGCCATCGCCGCGGCGGTCGGGACGAGGCCGGTGCCGCGCCGCTCGAACAGCTCCATCTTCAACAGCGCCTGGAGGTCGCGCAGCAAGCGGCTGACGGCCGGCTGCGTCACCTTCATCAGCGCCGCGGCCTCGGTCACGCTGCCCGTCAGCATCGTCGCGCGAAAGGCTTCCACCTGCCGCGAATTGATCCGGGCCATGCCAATTCCATTCATAACATTTAGGTATGCAGACCCTGCCATTATTCATTGGACGATGGAAGCTCGGGTTTGCGATCTTTTTCATCAGGACTGGAGACAGCCCGCTTTTTCGGCAGATTGGAGGGGTTCAAACCTCCAGATCGCGCCAAAACCCGCCGAACAGGGGCCGGAGCCCTGATCGCAAGCGGATTGGCGCGGAAGGAAATGCGGCGACGCGCTTCAGCCCGCGAGACTCGTCGGCACGTCACCTCATTCCGGTATTGGAGATCGGTCCATATGAAGACTCTTCGCCTCCTGACAGCGGTCAGCATCGCGGCGCTCGCCGCGGCCACGTCGGCCTCGGCCCAGCAGAAAACGCTCTATGTCGCCGGCTATGGCGGCTCGTTCGAGAAAACCATCCGCGACGAGGTGATCCCGGCCTTCGAGAAGGAGAACGGCGTCAAGGTTGAATACGTCGCCGGCAACTCGACCGACACGCTGGCCAAGCTTCAGGCGCAGAAGGGCAACCAGCAGATCGACGTCGCCATCGTCGACGACGGCCCGATGTACCAGGCGATCCAGCTCGGCTTCTGCGGCAAGCTCGACGGCCTTCCCACCGACCTCTACGACACCGCCCGCTTCAAGGACGATCGCGCCGTTGCGATCGGCATCGTCGCGACGGGCCTGATGTACAACACCAAGGTATTCGCCGAGAAAGGCTGGGCGCCGCCGACCTCGTGGAACGACCTGAAGGACACGAAATACGCAAAGCAGCTCGTGATCCCTCCGATCAACAACACCTATGGTCTCGAAGCGCTGGTGATGCTGTCGAAGATGAACGGCGGCGGCGAGAGCAACGTCGATTCCGGCTTCAAGATCTTCAAGGAACAGATCAATCCGAACGTGCTCGCCTATGAGCCGTCGCCGGGCAAGATGACCGAGCTGTTTCAGTCCGGCCAGGCCGTGATCGCGGTGTGGGGCACCGGCCGCGTGCAGAGCTTCGCCAACACCGGCTTCCCCGTGGACTTCGTCTATCCGAAGGAAGGCGCGGCAACGCTGCTGACCACCGCATGCCCGATCACGAAGCCGAATGCTTCGCCCCTGGCGTCGAGCTTCGTGAAGATGTTGCTTGATCCGAAGATCCAGCTCGTGATGCTCAAGGACTACGGCTATGGCCCGGTGCTGAAATCGCTGGTCATTCCGCCGGAGCTCGGCAAGATGGCTCCAATCGGTGAGCGCGCCGCAAAGCTCTACAATCCGGACTGGACCGTGATCAACGAGAAGCGCGAGGAATGGACCAAGCGCTGGAATCGCGAGGTCGAGCGTTGATCCGATCGTTCGCGGAGACAGCGTGATGGCCTATCTCGAGCTCGATCGAGTGGCAAAGCAGTTCGGCGCCCAGACCGTGGTCGATGACTTCAGCCTGTCGGTCGGGAAGGGAGAGTTCATCTCCTTCCTCGGCCCGTCCGGCTGCGGCAAGACCACGACGCTGCAGATGATCGCGGGCTTCCTTGATCCCACGCGCGGCGCGATCCGCCTCGAGGGCAAGGACCTGACCGCGATCCATCCGGCCAAGCGTGGCCTCGGCATCGTGTTCCAGAGCTACGCGCTGTTTCCGCACATGACCGCGGCGGAGAACGTCGCCTTTGGCCTCGAGATGCGTGGCGTGCCGCGCAGCGAACGGGCCGAGCGCGTCCGCGCCGCGCTTGCGATGGTGGGCCTCGCCGGTTACGAGGAACGCCATCCGCGCCGCATGTCCGGCGGCCAGCAGCAGCGCGTCGCTCTGGCGCGCGCGCTGGTGATCAAGCCGAGCGTGCTGCTGCTCGACGAGCCGCTGTCGAACCTCGACGCAAAACTGCGCGAGGAGATGCAGATCGAGCTGCGCCAGATCCAGCGCACCATCGGCACCACCACGATCCTGGTCACCCACGACCAGAACGAGGCGATGTCGCTGTCCGACCGCATCGTGGTGATGAGCCAGGGCAAGATCGAGCAGATCGGCACGCCGCAGGAGACGTATGAGAAGCCCGCTTCGGCCTTCGTCTCGCAATTTCTCGGCAAGACCAACGATTTTGCCGGCACGATCGACCGAACCGTCTCGCCGACGCTGCTTGTGGCGGGCTCCTGGCGCGCGCCGGCGCCGGCCGGGCTCGGCGGCCCCGTCACAGTCAGCATTCGCCCCGAAAGAATCGGCTTTGGTGACACCGGGCTCAGCGCAAAGATCATCACGCGCATCTTCCAGGGCAATCACTGGCTGTTCCAGTGCGATAGCGAATGCGGCCCGGCGATCGTGATCCGCCAGAATGACGGCCAGGCGCAGCCGGCCGAAGGCGACGCGGTTCGCCTCACTTGGCGTCCCGAGGATATGAGCGTCCGCGCGAGGGCCGACGCATGAGCGCGGCCGCCGAGGAACGCGGCGCGCGTGCACCCTGGGCGCTGACGGCGCCCGCGTTGATGCTGTTCGTCGGCGTGCTGCTGATTCCGCTCGCAATGACGGTCATGCTGTCGTTCCACGACTGGGGCCAGTACAAGGGCATCGAGCCGGTCTTCATCCTCAAGAACTGGCACGAGATCGCGAGCGATCCCTATTACGCCGAAATGTTCTGGCGCACGTTTCGCATCGCGATCCTGACTACGCTGCTCACCGCACTGTTAGGGGCGCCCGAAGCCTACATCCTCAACCGCATGAGCGGCCGCTGGAAGAGCTTTTTCCTGCTGGTCATCCTCGGGCCGCTGCTTATTTCCGTGGTGGCGCGCACGCTCGGCTGGGCGCTGCTGTTCGGCGGCAACAACGGCCTCGTCAACAAGCTGCTGATGTCGGTCGGCGCGATCCGCTCGCCCATCCCCTTCATGTTCACCGAAACCGGCATGGTGGTCGCGCTCGCGCATGTGATGATGCCGTTCATGGTGCTGTCGGTGTGGGCGGCGCTGCAGCGGCTCGATCCGCAGATCGAGAATGCCGCGATGTCGCTCGGCGCCGGCCCCATGACGATCATCCGCCGCATCATCATGCCGCAGATCATGCCGGGCGTGCTGTCGGGCGCGATCATCGTGTTCTCGCTCTCGGCGAGCGCCTTTGCGACGCCCGCGATCATCGGCGGCCGCCGGCTCAAGGTCGCGGCAACGCTCGCCTATGACGAGTTCCTCAACACGCTGAACTGGCCGCTGGGCGCGGCCGTCGCGACGCTGCTGCTGGTTGCGCTGGTACTGATCGTGGTCGGAAGCAACGCGCTGATCGAACGCCGCTACGCCGAGGTGTTCCGATGAGGCAGAACGGCCCGCTCGCGCTGATCTTCCACACCATCTTCGTGATCGTGATGGTGGCGCCGATTCTCGTCGTCTGCCTCGTTGCCTTTACGCCCGAGGGCTTCTTGTCGCTGCCGACCAATGGCTTCTCGCTGCGCTGGTTCAGGGCGATCGGCAATTACCCCGAGTTCATCCACGCCTTCTGGGTCAGCCTTGGATTGGGAGCGCTGTCCTCCTTCGTCGCGCTGCTGTTCGCAGTGCCCGCGGCACTGGCGATCGCTCGCTATCGCTTCCGTGGCCGCGATGCGCTGGCGGCGCTGTTCCTGTCGCCGCTGATGATCCCGCATGTCGTGCTCGGCATCGCGTTCCTGCGTTTCTTCACATCAGTCGGGCTCGGCGGCAGCTTCGCCGCGCTGATCATCGCCCATGTCGTCATCGTGTTTCCGTTCGCGCTGCGGCTGACGCTTGCGGCTGCGACCGGCATGGACCGAACGGTCGAGATGGCGGCAGTCTCGCTCGGTGCCGGCGGCTGGACGCTATTCCGCCGCGTGACACTGCCGCTGATCCTGCCTGGCGTCATCAGCGGCTGGGCGCTCGCCTTCATCCAGTCGTTCGACGATCTCACCATGACCGTCTTCCTTGCCGCACCCGGCACCGAGACATTGCCGGTGCGCATGTTCCTTTATATCCAGGACAACATCGATCCGCTGGTAACGTCGGTCTCGGCCTGCGTGATCGCAATCACCATGACCGCCCTCATTCTGCTCGACCGTTTCTACGGGCTCGACCGCGTGCTCGCCGGCAAGGGCGATACGGGACGATAGGAGAATCTATGCGAACGGATTACGACGTCGCCGTGGTCGGCGGCGGTTTGCTCGGCTCCGCCATTGCCTGGGGCCTCGGCCGCCTTGGCAAGAAGGTCGCGGTGCTCGACGAAGGCGATATCACCAAGCGCGCCTCGCGTGCGAACTTTGCGCTGGTCTGGGTGCAGAGCAAAGGGCTCGGCATGCCCGCTTATACGGTCTGGACCGTGCAGGCCTCGCAGGCGTGGGGCCGGCTTGCCTCCGAGCTGAAGCAGCAGACCGGGCTCGACGTCTCGCTCCAGCAAAACGGCGGTTTTCATCTCACGCTTGGTGAGGACGAGTTCGGCCAACGCACCGAGCTCGTCAAGCGCATGCACAATCAGGTCGGTGCGGCCGACTACAAGATGGAGATGCTCTCGGCCTCCGAGGTGAAGAAGTCGCTGCCGCTGATCGGGCCGGAGGTCTCCGGCGGCAGCTATTGTCCGCTCGACGGGCACGTCAATTCGCTGCGCACGTTCCGCGCCTTCCACACCGGCTTCAAGGCATTCGGCATCGACTATTTCCCTGAGCGGCCGGTCTCGGCGATCAGCAAGAGCGGCGGCGAGTTCCGCCTGACCACGCCGAAGGGCGAGCTGCGTGCCGCCAAGATCGTGCTCGCCGCCGGCAATGCCAACCAGACGCTGGCGCCGATGGTCGGCCTCACTGCGCCGATGGGCCCCACCCGCGGCCAGATCGTGGTGACCGAACGCACCATGCCGTTCCTGCCGCACCCGCTGACCACGCTCCGCCAGACCGACGAGGGCACGGTGATGATCGGCGACAGCAAGGAAGAGGACCTCGACGATCGCACGCTGAAGCATTCGATAAGCGCCGTGATGACCGACCGTGCACAGCGCATGTTCCCGCATCTGTCGCGGCTCAACGTCGTCAGGAGCTGGGCCGGCATCCGCGTCATGCCGCAGGACGGCTTTCCGATCTACGACCAGTCGGAGACGCATCCCGGCGCCTTCGTCGCCTGCTGCCATTCCGGCGTGACGCTGGCGTCCAACCACGCCTTCGAGATCGCGCGCATGGTGGCGCAAGGCGCGCTCGAGCCGGAGCTGGTCGGCGCATTCTCCGCCAGCCGGTTTGGCGGCGCGGGTGCGTCCAACAACAGCGGATATTAGAGAGTTTGAGGAGCCAAGAGGCATCCATGTTTAAACGATCCGAACAGGACAGACGTCCTCAGGTGCAGATCTTCGTCGACGGCGTCGCCGTCACGGCGCGCCAAGGCGACACCGTGTCTGCCGCGTTGCTGGCCTCCGGCCAGGATGCACGGCGCTTAACCGCCGTGAGCGGTGCGCCGCGCCTGCCTTACTGCATGATGGGCGTGTGCTTCGATTGCCTCGTGACCATCGACGGCATCGGCAATCGCCAGGGCTGCCTCGTGCCCGTCGCCGAGGGCATGCAGATCGAAATCCAGAAGGGCAAGCGGGAGATCGGAAAATGACTGTGGCTCCCGAGCGCGAAGACTATGACGTCGTGGTGATCGGTGCCGGCCCTGCCGGTCTTGCCACTGCCGCGACCTCGGCTGAAGCAGGTCTCGCGACGCTGCTGCTGGACGAGAACATCGGCCCCGGCGGCCAGGTATTCCGCGCCATCTCCTCGACGCCCGTCACCGATCGCACCCAGCTCGGCGCGGATTACTGGGTCGGTGCCGATCTCGTGCAATCGCTGCGCGCGAGCAGCGCCGAGGTGATCCATCGCGCCACCGTCTGGAGTCTCGACCGCAATCTCGACATCGCCGTCTCGGTCGGCGGCGCGTCCGCCTTCGTCAAGGCGAAGCGCGTGATCCTTGCCACTGGCGCGCTGGAGCGGCCGTTCCCAATTCCCGGCTGGACACTGCCGGGCGTGATGACCGCGGGCGCGGCGCAGACCATGCTGAAATCTTCGGCGCTGGTGCCGGACGGCCGCACCGTTATCGCGGGGCAGGGGCCGCTGCTCTGGCTGCTCGCCGCGCAGATCCTGCGTCTCGGCGGCCGCATCGACCGTATTCTCGACACCACCGAGCGCGGCAATTATTTCGCGGCGCTCCCGCACGCCTTCGCGTTCCTGACCTCGCCCTATTTCGCCAAGGGCCTGTCGATGATGCGCGAGGTGAAGGCGAAGGTTCAGGTCGTCTCCGGCGTCACCGAGCTCTCGGCATCCGGTGAAGGTCAGCTCGCGAGCGTCAGCTACGTTGCAGGCGGCAAGCGCGAGACAATCGCTACCGATCTGTTGCTGTTGCATCAGGGCGTCGTGCCCAACGTCAACCTTGCCATGTCCGCGGGTGTCGAGCATCGCTGGGACGATCTGCAGCTGTGCTGGTCGCCCGTGCTCGATGCGAGCGGCAATTCTTCCGTTCCCGGCATCGCGATCGCCGGTGACGGCGCGGGCATCGGCGGCGCGAACGCTGCGGTGGTCCGCGGCCGCATCGCCGCGCGCGCGGCGGTGGAGGCGCTGGCGCCCAAGGCCGCTGCGAAGCTCCCCGCGATGGCAACGCTCCGCGCGGACCTTGCCAAGGCCGAGCGTGGCCGCTTGTTCCTCGACACGCTGTTCCGCCCGGCGCCGCAATTTCGCATTCCATCGGGCGAGACTATCGTTTGCCGCTGCGAAGAGGTCACCGTCAAAGACGTTCTCGATTCCGTTGCAATCGGCGCGACCGGACCGAACCAGCTCAAGGCCTATCGCCGCACCGGTATGGGTCCGTGCCAGGGCCGGCTCTGCGGCCTCACCGTCACCGAGCTGATGGCGCAGGCGCGCGGCAAGACCCCGCAGGAGATCGGCTACTACCGGCTGCGCGCGCCGGTGAAGCCGATCACGCTGGCCGAGCTCGCCGCCGTTCCGAAGAGCGAGTCCGACGTCAAGGCCGTGGTACGCGGATGAGCAGGAATGTGGATGCGATCGTCATTGGCGGCGGCATCCACGGATGCTCGACGACGCTGCATCTGTGCCTTGCCGGCCTGAAGCCGGTGCTGATCGAGAAGGACTATGCCGGCCGGCACGCTTCCGGCGTCAATGCCGGCGGCGTGCGCCAGTTGGCGCGGCATATCCCCGAAATCCCGCTTTCGATCCGCTCGATGGGCATCTGGGAGAAGATTTCGGAGCTCGTCGACGACGATTGCAGTTTTGAAAGCTACGGCCAGGTCCTCGTCGCGGAGGACGAGGAGGAGCTTGCGGCCTGCCGCACGCGCGTCGCCGAGCTCAACGGGCTCGGTTTCACCCATGAGGAGCTGATCGACGCGGCCGAGCTGCAACGGCTCGTGCCTGCGGTCGCCGACACCTGTCCCGGCGGCGTGGTCTCGCGCCGCGACGGCGCCGCCAATCCGGCGCAGACGACGACGGCGTTCCGGCGCAAGGCTCAGCAGCTCGGCGCCACGGTGCGCGAAGGCGTCGCCGCCACCAACATCCGTTACATCAACGGCTTGTGGCACGCCGATGTCGGCAGCGAGAGTTTTGCCGCGCCGGTGCTTGTCAACGCCGCCGGCGCCTGGGCCGGCAGGATCGCGGCCGCGCTCGGCGAGCCGGTGCCGGTCGAGACCGTCGCGCCGATGCTGATGATCACCTCGCGCGTGCCGCACTTCATCGACCCCGTCGTGATCCTGCGCGGCCGAAAACTCTCCTTCAAGCAGTTCAAGAACGGCACCGTGCTGATCGGTGGCGGCCATCTCGCAACGCCTTATCAGGATCGCAACGAGACGGTGCTGGACTGGAAAAGCCTTGCGATCAGTGCGCGTACCGTCTTTGAGCTATTTCCGGTGATGCGCAGCGCCACCATCGTCCGCGCCTGGGCCGGCATCGAAGCCAAGATGAAGGACGACATTCCTGTGTTCGGTCCCAGCAGCCGCCACAAGGGTCTCTATCACCAGTTCGGCTTCTCGCTGCACGGTTTTCAGCTCGGACCCGGCGCCGGCGCGGTGATGGCCGAACTGATCGTCAACGGCGGCACCCAGACCCGGATCAGCGATCTCGGCATCGACCGCTTTCATCCCTCCACGCTCTAACATCACGAGGACATCATGAGCATCACCCGAAGCATCCGCACGCCGATTCAGCACCGCGCTGTCGAAGCCAACGGCTTCGTTTTCATCGGCGGCACCATCGCCGACGACACATCCGTGTCCATGGGCGAGCAGACCCGCAACATCCTCGGCAAGATCGCCGGCTATCTCAAGGAAGCCGGCACCGACAAGAGCCGCGTCGTCAGCGCCTCGATCTTCGTGACGGATCTCTCGAAGAAGAAAGACATGGACGCGGCCTGGACCGAGTTCTTCGGCGACAATCTCCCGACGCGCGCCACCGTCGGTGTCGCCGATCTCGGCGGCGGCGCGCTGATCGAGGTGGTCGTCACTGCGCTCAAGGGTTGATTGCGACGCGCGGGAAGGGACGTCGCGCTCCCCGCGCTGCCGTTCCTTCGCGCCGCGTCTTGATCTCGCCAAGTTGCGGGATTAGTAAGAGAGCATCACCAACCAGGATATTCGAAAGCCATGGATCTGACCCCGACCGCAACGCCCATCCGCCTTGCTCACGGGGAATTCCATGCCTGCTTCCATCATCCTGTCAAACCTGTCGCTGTCCACACCTGAGGACCGACCTCTTCTCTCCAATATTGATCTGACATTCGCGGCCGAGCGGACCGGCCTCGTCGGCCGCAACGGCGTCGGGAAAACCACGCTGCTGGCGTCGATTTGCCGGGAACATGTTCCCCAGGCGGGGCGCGTTCTGATCAACGGCACCATAGGCCTGCTGCGCCAGAACGTTCAGTTGCGCGCAGGTGCGACCGTGGCCGATCTGTTCGGCGTGCGGGAAGCGCTGAAGCTGCTTCGTCGCGCGGAACGGGGCGATGCCTCCGCCGAGGACATCGCCGTGATCGACTGGACTCTCGAAGCGCGGCTCGCGTCCGCACTGGCGCGCGTCGGGTTCGATCTTGCGCCTGATACGGAGCTGTCCTGCCTGTCCGGCGGCCAGACGACGCGAGTTCGCCTTGCCGCGCTGGTGTTCGCCGAGCCAGACTTCCTGTTGCTGGATGAGCCCACCAACAATCTCGACCAGGACGGACGTAAAGCCGTGGTCGATCTGCTGGCGGGCTGGCGCGGCGGCGCGGTCGTCGTCAGCCACGACCGTGATCTGCTCGAAACCATGGATGCCATCGTCGAGCTGACGTCGCTCGGGGCAAGGCGCTATGGCGGCAATTGGAGCGCTTATCGCACACAGAAGGCCGTCGAACTCGCCGCCGTCCGGCATGATCTCGCGCGTGCCGAGAAGCAACTGTCCGAGATCGATAGCAAGGCGCAGGAGGCGGCGGAACGGAAGGCGCGCAAGGACAGCGGTGGCCGGAAGAAGAGCGCCAAGGCCGACATGCCGCGCATCCTCGCCGGCGCACGCAGGGATCGCACCGAGGACAGCGGCGGAAAGACCGCGCAGATCGCCGCAAGGCGTCGCTCGGGGGCCATCGACGCGCTCGACACGGCGCGCCGGCGTCTCGAGATTCTTCAGCCGCTGTCCGTGAAATTGCCCTCGACCAACCTGCCGGCGGGGAGGGAGGTGGTCTGGCTCGACAGGGTCAGTGCCGGCTATTCTCCGGAGCGCGCGATCCTGCGCGATCTGTCCTTGGCGATCGTTGGGCCCGAGCGGGTTGCGATCGTCGGGCCGAACGGCTCCGGCAAGACGACCTTGCTGAAACTCATTGCGGGCGAGATGTGTCCCCTCGCAGGCAACGTGAGGGTCAGGCCCGACTTCGCGCTGTTCGATCAGAAAGTCAGCCTGCTCGATCCCGCGATCTCCATCCTGGATAATTTCAGGCGTCTCAATCCAAAGGCGGGCACGAATGAGTGCCATGCGGCGCTCGCACGTTTCATGTTTCGCGCCGACGCCGCCTTGCAGATCGTCGGGACCCTGAGCGGCGGGCAACTGCTTCGTGCCGGTCTTTCCTGCGTGTTTGGCGGGACAACGCCGCCATCCCTGCTGATCCTGGACGAGCCGACCAACCATCTCGACATCGAGTCCATCGAAGCGGTCGAGGCAGGGTTGACGGCCTATGACGGCGCGCTGCTCGTCGTCAGTCACGACGAAGCGTTCCTGAAGGCGGTCGGGATCGCGCGCAGGGTCGAGCTGACCGCCAGCTCGGCCCTCTAGGCTTGGCAGTCAGAAAACAAAAACCCGACGCCCTGCCCCCAGCGCGTCGGGTGGAATGAATGAATATCGATCGGTGATCCCAACGCCCTCGTTGTGACTCGCGCCGCACCAATTGACCACTCCGGGAAACTACCGCGTCGTGGCGGGCGCGGCGTTACGCGCCGCCGCCAGGCTCCAGCGCCTCGCCGATCTCCAGCGGATGCGCCATGGTCTCGTGCAGCGCCTCGCGGTCGAGCTCGCCTTCGGAGATGCTGATGACGACACAGGCGACGCCGTTACCGACCAGGTTGGTCAGCGCGCGGCACTCGCTCATGAATTTGTCGATGCCGACCAGGATCGCGATCGACTGGATCGGAATATCCGGCACGATCGAGAGCGTCGCGGCGAGCGTGATGAAGCCGGCGCCGGTGACGCCGGAGGCCCCCTTCGAGGTGATCATGGCGATGCCGAGAATGCCGAGCTCCTGCCAGATCGTCAGATGGGTGTTGGTCGCCTGCGCCAGGAACAGCGTCGCCAGCGTCATATAGATGTTGGTGCCGTCGAGGTTGAAGCTGTAGCCGGTCGGGACCACGAGGCCGACCACAGAGCGCGAGGCACCGAGATGCTCCATCTTCTGGATCATCTGCGGCAGCACCGTCTCCGAGGACGAAGTGCCGAGCACGATCAGGAGCTCGTCCTTGATGTAGGCGATGAAGCGGATGATCGAGAAGCCGGCAAGCCGCGCGATCGCGCCGAGCACGATCAGGACGAACAGGATGCTGGTCAGATAGAACGTGCCGATCAGGGCCGCGAGGTTGAGCAGCGAGCCGAGGCCGTAGGCGCCGACGGTGAATGCCATCGCGCCGAACGCGCCGATCGGGGCCACGCGCACGATGATGCGGATGATGCCGAAGAACATCTTTGCGGCTTTGTCGATCGCCTCTGCGATCGGCTCGCCGGCCTTGCCGAGAAAGGCGATGGCAAAGCCCGAGAGGATCGAGACCAGCAGCACCTGCAACAGGTCGCCGCGCGCGATCGCGCCGACATAGCTGTCGGGGATGATCGCCATCAGATGAGCGACGATGCCGTCTTCGTGGGCCTTGGTGACGTAGGTTGCGACCGATTTCGGATCGATCGTGGCGGGATCGATGTTGAATCCGTGTCCGGGCTGGAGAATTTCGCCGACCAGGAGGCCGATGGCGAGCGCCACGGTCGAGACCGTCTCGAAATAGATCAGCGACTTCAGCCCGACCCGGCCGACGCGCTTGAGGTCGCCCATCGAGGAGATGCCGTGCACCACGGTGCAGAAGATGACGGGCGCGATCATCATCTTGATCAGCGCGATGAAGCCGTCGCCGAGCGGCTTCAGGGCCTTGCCGAGATCGGGATAGACATAGCCGATCAGGACCCCAAGCACGATTGCGATCAGCACCTGGACATAGAGGATCTTGTACCAGGGTTGGTGCCGGCGATGGATCGCTGGCTGGATCGCAATCTGTGTCATATGATGAGCCCCGGAACGCATTGATTTCGCAAGATTTGAGTCTTGCATGACTCGCATCATGTGATGACTGCCGCGGAAGCGACAATCACATTTTTGTCGGATCGCACGACGATCAATCGCTGCACCGCAACGGGGGAAATATGACGACGACATCAGGCTCGAACGGGCAGGCCGAAGGCTATTTTCCGCGCTGGAAGCTCAAGACCTCGGGCGTGATCATGCCGGAGGAGCGGATGTCATGGGGCCACGCCATCATCTCCGGTCTCCAGCATTGCATCGCCATGTCGGGCTCCACCATCATCGCGCCGCTGCTGATGGGGTTCGATCCCAATGTTGCCGTCCTGTTCTCCGGCATTGGCACGCTGATCTTCTTCGTCATCGTCGCCGGGCGCGTACCGAGCTATCTCGGTTCGAGCTTCGCCTTCATCGCCGTCGTTCTCGCTGCCACCGGCTATGCCGGGCAGGGGCCGAATCCGAATCTCTCCGTCGCACTCGGCGGCATCGTCGGCGCCGGAGTGCTCTACGGCGTGATCGCGCTGATCGTGATGTGGTCCGGCACGCGCTGGGTCGAGCGCCTGATGCCGCCGGCGGTCACCGGCGCCGTGGTCGCCGCAATCGGCCTCAACCTCGCGCCCGTCGCGGTCAAGGCAGTGAGTGCCAATGCTTTCGATACAGGCATCGGGCTCGCAACTGTCTTGATCATCGGCGTGGTCGCCGTGGCAGCGCCAGGTCTGTGGCGCCGCCTGCCGATCATCTTCGGTGCGATCGGCGGATATCTCTTGTACCTGCTGTTTGCGAATGGCCTCGGCTTCGGCAAGCCGATCGATTTCGCACAGCTCTCCGCCGCGCCGTGGCTTGGCCTGCCGAACTTCACCACACCGACCTTCCAGGCCGACGCCATCTTCCTGATTGCACCTGTTGCCGTCATTCTCGTCGCCGAGAATCTCGGTCACATCAAGGCCGTCGGCGCCATGACCGGCCGCAGCCTCGATGCCTATCTCGGCCGCGCGTTGTTCGCCGACAGTCTCGCGACCATCGTGGCGGCCTGCGGCGGCGGCACCGGCGTCACCACCTATGCCGAGAACATCGGCGTGATGGCGGCGACCAAGGTCTATTCGACCTTGCTGTTTGCGTTTGCGGCGAGCGTGTCGGTGCTGCTCGGCTTCTCGCCGAAATTCGGCGCGCTGATCCTGTCGATCCCCGGTCCCGTCATCGGCGGCCTCTCGATCGTGCTGTTCGGATTGATCGCGGCGATGGCGGGCCGGATCTGGGTCGAGAACAAGGTCGACTTCGCCGATCCCGCAAACCTGATCACCGTCGCCGTGGCGCTGACCGCGGGCGCAGGCGATCTCACGTTGAAATTCGGCGCGTTCACGATCGGCGGGATCGGAACGGCCACCTTCGGCGCGATCATCCTCTATCAAATCCTGACGTCGCCGCTCGCCCGCCGCGGGGCGTGAAGCCCAGCGATGCAGCGATGGATGGAACAAAACAGCGGTTCCATCCATGATGAGGCGTCCCCGGAGAAAGTACATGCCACAGACCGATCGCTCGACCTCGTTTCCCTCTCGCCTCGCCGGCCGGTACGCACTGGTGACCGGTGCCTCGCAAGGCATAGGCCGCGCCGTCGCCGTCAGGCTCGCGCAGGAAGGTGCGACCGTCGCCATCAACTATGTCGATCAACCCGAGAAGGCCGAGGAGACGCTCGCGCTGACAAGGACGGGGTCGAGCGACCGTGGCCACGGCAAACTCGACCATGTCATCGTCAAGGCCGACGTCAGCAATGAGCAGGAGGTTACCGCGATGTTCGAGACGATCCTGGCGCGCTGGCAGCGCCTCGATTGTCTCGTCAACAATGCCGGCTTCCAGCGGGAGTCGCCAAGCGAGGCGCTCGATATCGACACCTACCGCCGCATCATCGACGTCAATCTCAACGGCGCCGTGCTCTGCGCGCAGAAGGCGCTGGCGCATTTCGTCGCGCGCGGCGGAGGCGGCAGCATCATCAATTGCTCCAGCGTCCACCAGATCATCCCGAAGCCCGGCTATCTCGCTTATTCGATCAGCAAGGGCGGCATCGTCAATCTGACGCGCACGCTGGCGCTGGAATTCGCCGGCCGCGGCATTCGCGTCAACTCGGTCGGCCCCGGCGCGATCGATACGCCGATCAACGCGGCCTGGACCGGCGATCCCGACAAGCGCGGGGTCGTCACCAGCCACATTCCATTGGGGCGCGTCGGGACGCCGGAAGAGATCGCCGCCGTGTTCGCCTTCCTCGCCTCTGATGATGCGAGCTACATCACCGGGCAGACCATCTATGCCTGCGGGGGCCTCACGCTATTCCCCGAGTTCCGCGAGAACTGGGCGAGCTAGTTCCGTAGGCGCAGCGATGTAATCCCGCAACAGTTCGAAAAAACCGGGCCGCGAATCCCGCTCCGCGCAGGCGAGCTCAACCATATGGTTGATGCCCACCCCCGCCGTCTCCCGCACGATGGCGCCGAGGCCCGCCAATGAACATGGCGTGCGGCTGAAGGCGCGAATGCCAGATTTGCTGTTCGAAATGTCCGAGAGCCGGCCGTGAGGTCTGAAGCCGCCCTGCTGTCAGAGCTGATCGGCCTCGTCTACGACGCCGCGCTCGATCCCGCCTTGTGGCCGCGCGCGCTGGAGCAGGCCTGCCTGTTCGTCGGCGGCTCCTCCGGCGTGCTGTTCTGGCACGATGCAGCCACGGAGAAAACCGCGGTGCTGCATCTGTTCAACGAGGCGCCGGACTACACGAAGCTCTATCTCGAGAAATACCTTCCCTTAAATCCGTGCTTTCCGGCGGCTACGTTCTGCGAGGCTGGTCTCGTCTATGCGTCGACCGATTTCATCCCCTTCGAGGAGATGGCAGAGACGCGCTTCTATGAAGAGTGGATGAAGCCACAAGGCATGGTCGACGCGCTGGGGGCGAATCTGGAGAAGGGGGCAACCAGTTCATCGATCGTCAGCGTGCGGATGCATGAGAAGGATGGCCTCGTCGATCCCGGCGCTCGCCGGCGGTTCGCGTTGACCGTGCCGCACTTCCAGCGCGCGGTCTCGATCGGACGGCTGTTCGACCAGAGCAAGACGGCGCAGGCGGTGTTGACCCAGACACTCGACAGCATTACGGCCGCCGTCTTTTTGGTCGCTCCCAATGGTCGCCTCGTCTTCACCAATGCGCCGGGACGCGCGATGCTCAACGACGGGGCGTTGCTCACCGAAAGGAATGGAGCGTTGATGGCCGGGGAGCCGAATGCGCAGCGCGCGTTGCGCGAAGCACTGATCGCCGCCGAGAACGGCGGCGCCACAGCCGACGGCGCTGGGCCAATTCCGCTCTCCACATCACAAGGCCGATGGTTCGCCGACGTGCTGCCGCTGACCTCGGGCGACCGTCAGCGTACCGGCGCTCTGCATTCAGCCGTCGCCGCGATCTTTGTCCGCAAGTCCTCACCGGCAAGTCCGCCGCCGCTGGAGGCGCTGGCGAAGCTCTACAAGCTCACCGCGAGCGAAATCCGCGTGATCGACGGCGTCATGAAGGTGAGCGGGGTGAAGGCTTTGGCCGACCTGCTCGGACTGACCCAGGCCACCGTCAAGACTCATCTCCATAACGTCTTCCGCAAGACCGGTACCGCGCGGCAGAGCGAACTCGTGAAGCTGATCGCGGGGTTCACGCCGTCCGAACGGCCCTGATCTGGCAAAACCGGCCGGCGCGAACTACATCTGCGCCATGACAAACCCTCCGGTGGCAAGCTCCCCGCTCCAGGATTTCATCGGCCGGCACGAAAGACTGTTCGTGCTGACCGGCGCCGGCTGCAGCACCAATTCGGGCATTCCCGATTACCGCGACAGTCACGGCAATTGGAAGCGGACCCAGCCGGTCAATTTCCAGGCCTTCATGTCGGAAGAGCACACGCGCCAGCGCTATTGGGCGCGCAGTCTGATCGGCTGGCGGCGGTTCGGCCAGGCACGGCCGAACGATGCGCATCGCGCGCTCGCCCGGCTCGAGGCGGGCGGACGCTGCGAGATGCTGCTGACCCAGAATGTCGACCGGCTGCATCAATCCGCCGGCCACCGGCAGGTGATCGATTTGCATGGCCGGCTCGATCTCGTCCGCTGCATGGGCTGCGGGGCGAAGACGCCGCGCAACGAATTCCAGCATGCGCTCGGCCGCGACAACGCGGACTGGCTCGCGCTCGATGCCGCGGATGCGCCCGACGGCGACGCCGATCTCGAGCACGCGGATTTCTCCTCGTTCAAGGTCCCGGCTTGCGAAGCCTGCGGCGGCATCCTCAAGCCCGACGTCGTGTTCTTCGGTGAGAATGTGCCGCGTGAAATCGTCGCCACCGCGCAGGACCATCTGGCGCAGGCCGATGCCATGCTGATCGTCGGCTCCTCGCTGATGGTCTATTCCGGATTCCGCTTCGTGCAGGCGGCCGCGAACCGGGGAATTCCGATCGCAGCAGTCAATCTCGGCCGCACCCGCGCCGACGATCTGCTGACGCTGAAGGTCGAGGAGCGCTGCGAAGCTGCGCTTGCATTCCTGCTCTGATCACGCAGGCGGCGAACACGCCTTGCCTATTGCATGGGTGCCAAGCAGAATAGCCGGGCGCAGCGCCGCGGGCATGCTCGATGGCACGGAAATTGCTGCGTTTTTGGACGAAATCCTGACGATCAGCCGGAGAATTTTGGAATGCTTGAAGGAGCCGAAGTGCGGCTTGCCGTCGATATCGGTGGCACGTTCACCGACATCGTGCTTGACGTGGGCGAGATGCGCAAAACGCGCAAGGTGCTGACCACGCCGCAGCGGCCCGAGCAGGCGGTGCTGGACGGAATGCGTCTCATTCTGACCGATGCGCGCGCCCATATCAGCGACATCGACGTCTTCATTCACGGCACCACGCTTGCGACCAATGCGATCATCGAGCGGCGCGGCGCCAAGACCGCGCTGATCGCGACTGACGGCTTTCGCGACGTGCTCGATATCGGCACCGAGAGCCGTTACGACCAGTATGATCTCAGCATCGACAAGCCGAAGCCGCTGGCGCCGCGCAGCCTTCGCTTCACCGTGCCCGAGCGCATCGACGCGCACGGCGCGGTCCGCCTCCCGCTGGACGAAGCGGCCGTGCGCGCACTCGCGCCGAGATTGCGTGAGCTGGGTGTCGAGAGCGTCGCGATCGCTTTCCTGCACTCCTACGCCAATCCCGACCACGAGCGCCGCGCGGCTGCGATTCTTGCCGAAGAAATGCCCGGCATCTCCGTGACCGTGTCATCGGCCGTGTGCCCGGAGATTCGCGAATATGAGCGCACCTCCACAGCGGTCGCCAATGCCTATGTGCAACCCCTGATCGACGGTTATCTCGCCCGCATGGCCGATGCCTTGCAGGTCGAGCAGTTCCGCGGCGCGATCTACCTGGTCACGTCGGGCGGCGGCGTCACCTCGATCGAGACGGCGCGGCGTTTTCCCGTCCGTCTCGTCGAATCCGGCCCTGCGGGCGGGGCGATCTTCTCGGCGCAGATCGCCGCGCGTCTCGGCGAGAGCAAGGTGCTGTCGTTCGACATGGGCGGCACCACGGCAAAGATCTGCCTGATCGAAAAATACCAGCCCGAGACCTCGCGCGTGTTTGAGGTCGATCGCGCGGCGCGCTTCCTGAAAGGCTCCGGCCTGCCGGTGCGCATTCCCGTGATCGAGATGGTCGAGATCGGCGCCGGCGGCGGCTCGATCGCCCATATCGACGCGATGAAGCGCGTCACGGTCGGCCCTGAAAGCGCTTCGTCGGAGCCGGGCCCCGCCTGCTACGGCCGTGGCGGCCAGCGTCCGGCCGTGACCGATGCGGACGTCGCGCTCGGCATGATCGATCCCGACGCCTTTGCGGGGGGCACGATCAAGCTCGACCCGGAACTGTCGAAGCAGGCGTTGCTGCGCAGCGTCGGCGAGCCGCTGGGCCTGTCGGCGGAAACCGCGGCCTATGCCGTGCACGAAGTCGTCTGCGAGAACATGGCGAGCGCGGCGCGCGTGCATGCGGTCGAGCGCGGCGAGATCGTCGGTCAGCACACGCTGATCGCCTTCGGCGGCGCCGCGCCGTTGCATGCGGCGCGTGTCGCGGAGAAGATCGGCGTCTCCAAGGTGATCGTGCCGTCGAATGCCGGCGTCGGCTCGGCGGTCGGCTTCCTGGCGGCGCCCATCGCCTACGAGCTGGTGCGCAGCCGCCACGTCCGCCTCGACGATTTCGACACCAAGGCCGTTTCCGATCTCCTGCAGGAGATGGTGACCGAGGCGCGCGCGCTGGTCGAGCCCGGCGCGGCCGGCGCACCGGTGCGCGAGCGCCGCGCGGCCTTCATGCGTTATGTCGGTCAGGGCCATGAGATCACCGTGGAGCTGCCGAACCGGCCGCTGACATCGGCCGATCTCGGCGGCCTGCGCCAGAAGTTCGAGGCGGATTATTCCGCGTTGTTCGAGCGCTCGATCCCGGGCGCGGCGATCGAGGTGCTGAGCTGGTCGGTGCTCGCGACGACGGAGCCGCGTAATCCATCCGTTGTCGCAGCCGTCACGCGCAAGCCCGCGGCCAAGGCCTCCGGCAGCCGGAAATTCTTCGACGGAAGGGCGGGCGAGGTGATCGAGATTCCGCTCTATCGCCGCGAGGACATGGCGCCGGGCGCGACCATCGCGGGTCCCGCCGTGATCGCGGAGGACGAGACCTCTACTTTCGTGTCGACCAGCTTCGACGCGCATATCGACGGTGCCGGCAGCATCGTCATGGAACGGAAGGCGGCCTGATCATGAGCAAGGCAAACGGCGCGAGCCTGATCGACCTCCAGATCATGTGGCACCGGCTGATCGCCGTGGTCGAGGAGCAGGCCCAGGTGCTGCTCCGCACCGCCTTCAGCCCGATCGTGCGCGAATGCGGCGATCTCTCGGCGGGCGTGTTCGACCTCAGGGGACGCATGCTGGCACAGGCGGTGACCGGCACGCCCGGTCACGTCAACTCGATGGCGGAATCGGTCAAGCACTTCATCGACCACTTCCCGCTCGAGACGATGAAGGAGGGCGATGCCTACATCACCAACGATCCCTGGATGGGGACGGGGCATCTCAACGACTTCGTCGTGACCACGCCCTGCTTCAAGGACGGCAAGATCGTCGCGCTGTTTTCCTGCACCAGCCATCTCATGGACATCGGCGGCATCGGCTTCGGCCCTGACGCCACCGACGTGTTCATGGAGGGGCTCTACATCCCCATGCTCAAGCTGATCGACCAGGGCGTCGTCAACGAGACGCTGATGGCGATGATCCGCACTAACACGCGGCTGCCGATCGACACCGAGGGCGACACCTATTCGCTCGCCGGCTGCAACGACGTCGGCTGCGAGCGCCTGGTCGAGATGATGACCGAGTTCGGCATCGATACGCTCGACGAGCTCGGCGACTACATCTGCGACCGCTCGCGCGAGGCGGTGCTCGCTGAGATCGCCAAGCTGCCGAAGGGCAGCTGGCGCAACACCATGGTGGTCGACGGCTACGACGCGCCGGTGACGCTGGCCGCGACGCTGACGATCTCGGACACCGGCATCCATGTCGATTTCGACGGCACGTCCGCGGCGTCGAAATTCGGCATCAACGTGCCCTTGTCCTACACCACGGCCTATACCGTGTTCGGCCTCGGCTGTGTCGTCGCCTCGCAGATCCCGAACAATGCCGGCTCGCTGTCGCCGTTGACGGTGTCGGCGCCGGCTGGCGCCATCCTCAACGCTCCGAAGCCGGCGCCGGTTGCCTCGCGCCACATCATCGGGCAGATGCTGCCCGACGTGGTGTTCGGCTGCCTGCGCCAGATCATTCCCGAGCGCGTGCCGGCCGAAGGCACCTCGTGCCTGTGGAATCTCAATGTGCGCGGCCAGACCCGCTCGGGCGTCGGCGGCAATTACGGATTCTCGATGGCGGTGACGTCCAACGGCGGCACCGGCGCGCGCTTCGGCAAGGACGGGTTGTCGGCGACGGCTTACCCGAGCGGCGTGCGCGGCACGCCGGTCGAGATCGCGGAAACGCAGACGCCGCTGATCTTCTGGCGCAAGGAGCTGCGTCCGGATTCCGGCGGAGCAGGGCGCACCCGAGGTGGCCTCGGCCAGATCATCGAGGTCGGCAGTGGCGTCGATGCTCCGTTCGACATCCTCGCCGCGTTCGATCGTATCGATCATCCGCCGCGCGGGCGCGATGGCGGCAAGAATGGCGAAGCCGGCTATGTCGGCCTGAAGTCCGGCAAGAAGCTGCGCGGAAAAGGCTTTCAGCAGGTGCCGCCGGACGATCGGCTGGTGGTGCACACGCCCGGCGGTGCCGGCATCGGCGCGCCGACCGAACGGGATCGAGCGGCCGTCAAGGACGATATCGAAAGCGGCCTCGTGTCCGCCGACAACGCGGTTGCAGTCTATGGGTATGCGCGCTGATGCGTCAGCGCGCCTGGTAACAAACGGAGGGGCTCGATGATCACGCGACGGAACTTCACCGCGGGCGCAGCAACGCTGCTCGCCGCCGGCCATATCTCGACCCGCGCGCGGGCCGCGAATGTCAGCTGGGACATGTCAACGGTCTGGCCCGACGGCAATTTCCACACCCAGAACGCGTTTGCCTTCGCCGATGAGGTGAAGAAGCAGAGCGGCGGCTCCGTCGCGATCACCGTGAAGGCGGGCGGCCAGCTCGGCTTCAAGGGCCCCGAGCATCTGCGCGCCGTGCGCGACGGCCTCGTGCCGCTCGCCGACGTGCTCAACATTCAGCAGGTCGGCGACGAGCCTTTCATGGGCGTCGAGAGCATCCCGTTCCTGTGCGGCTCGATGGATGAGCTCAAGGTGCTGCATAAATATGTGCGGCCCGAATACGAGAAGGTCGCCGCGCGCAACAACCAGAAGATCCTCTATATCGTGCCTTGGCCGACGCAATATCTGCACCTCAAAGTGAAGGTCGCCGACGTCGATGGCCTCAAGAACATCAAGATCCGCGTCCCCGACAAGAACGCGGTCGACATGCTGGCCGTGGTCGGCATGGCGCCGGTGATGATCCCCTGGGGCGAGACCATTCCGGCTTTGGCCTCGGGCGCGGTCTCCGGCGTCTCCACCTCGGCGGTCTCGGGTGTTGACGGCAAGTTCTGGGAATTCTTGAAGTACATCTATCCGACCAACCACGTCTGGTCGTCGCAGATGCTCACCGTCAATCTCGATTCCTGGAAGGCGCTGAGTGCCGATCAGCAGAAGCTCGTGACGGATATCGCGACAAAGATGGAGCCGGGCTTCTGGGCCAACTCGCTCAAGGCCGACGTCGACAGCCTCAACCGCCTCAAGGAAGGCGGCATGGAGGTGGTCCCGGTCTCGGACGCCATGATGACGGATATCCGCAGCAAGACCGCGCCGCAGCTGGATGCGTTCCTCAAGCGCGTGCCGGCCGCCGACAAGCCGGTGCGGGCCTATCTCGCCGAAATGAAACGCGGCTGAGGGGCGGGCGGTGACCAGCGTCTCGCCCGAGGCTGCGCAGAGCCTCAACGCAGCGGCGCCTGCGCCGCTGCGCATCCTGCTCGATGCCATCGATCGCCTCGGCCGGCTCGACGGCTGGATCGGCGGCGGCTGCCTGCTGACGCTGACGCTGTTGATGCTGTGCGAGGTCGCGACCCGCTTCCTCTCGAACTTTTTGTCCTTCTTTCCCCCGACGATCTCGATCGCCTGGGAATACTCATCCTATCTGATGGCGGCCTCGTTCACCTTCGGCGCCGCCATGACCTTGCGCGTCGGGGGCCACATCCGCGTCGTGTTGCTGCTGAAGAACGTGCCGGCGCCGTTTCAGCGCGCGATCGAGATTCTCTCGGCCGCGGCCGGCTTCGCTTTCATGGCATTCCTGACCTCGTCCATGGCGAAGTTCGCGTTCGGCGCCTACACGCGTGGCCAGGTCTCGACCTCGAGCGACACGCCGCTGTGGTTTCCGGAAGCCGTCGTCACCTTCGGCATGCTGCTGCTCACGCTCCAGTTCCTGGCGCGCGCGATCCAGGCGGCGCTCGGTCTGCCGCTGGAGGATCACCGCATGAAGGCCTCGCCCGTCGAATGACCGCCTTCCTCGCCATCGGATTCGAGATCGCATGACCATCGAAGTCGTCGCCCTGTTCGGCATTCTCTTCGCGCTGCTGGCGGGCGGTGTCTGGATCGGCCTCACGCTTGCGCTCACCGCGACGCTCTTGCTCGCGATGTTCCGCTCGATCCCGCTCGACAAACTGCTGCCGCAATACGCCTGGAACATCCTGACCACGCAGGAGCTGCTGGCGCTGCCGCTGTTCATCCTGATGGGCGAATTGCTGTTCCGCACGCGGCTGTCGCGCTCGCTGTTCCAGGGGCTCGCACCCTGGGCCGGCCTGCTGCCGGGCCGGCTGCTGCATGTCAACGTGATCGGCTGCACCATCTTCGCGGCGATCTCGGGCTCGTCGGCCGCGACCACGCAGGTGATCGGCCGCATGTCGCTCAACGAGCTGCTGCGCCGCGGCTATTCCCGCGACATCGCGGTCGGCTCGCTCGCCGGCGCCGGCACGCTCGGCTTCCTGATCCCGCCGTCCAACATCATGATCATCTACGGCGTGCTCGGCGACGTCTCGATCTTGAAGCTCTTCACGGCCGGCGTGCTGCCCGGCCTGCTGCTCGCCGCCACCTTCATGGGCTGGGTGATGCTGCACACGAGCCTCAAGCCTGCGATGGTGCCGGAGACGGAAGCCAAGCTTTCACAGGTGCCGTGGGGCGAGCGCTTTGCCGCGCTGAAGGATCTCGCACCCGCGCTGTTCCTGATCGCGTGCGTGCTCGGCTCGATGTATGGCGGGCTCGCAACGCCCTCGGAGGCCGCCGCCGTCGGCGTGCTCGGCGCCGGGCTGGTCGCCTGGGCGCAGGGCTCGATGTCGACGCAGGTGATGCGCGACGTCTTGATCGGTTCGGTCGTGACCTGCTCGATGATCGCGCTGATCGTGCTCGGGGCCTCGATCCTCGGCAATGCCGCGGCCTTCCTCGGCATCCCTCAGGCGATCGCAGCCTTCGTCAAGGGCCTCGGCCTGTCGCCCTTCATGCTGATCGTGGTGCTGATCATCTTTTATCTGATCCTCGGCTGCTTCCTCGACGGCTTCTCGATGATCGTGATGACGCTGCCGATCGTGCTGCCGATCGTGAAGGGCGCGGGGTTTGACGAGATCTGGTTCGGCATCTTCCTGGTTCTCGCGGTCGAGATGGCGCAGATCACCCCGCCGGTCGGCTTCAACCTGTTCGTGATCCAGGGGCTGACCGAGGACGGCCTCGGCTACATCGCCCGCGTCACGATGCCCTATCTCATCATCATGGTCGGCTTCGTGCTGCTGCTGACGCTGTGGCCCGGCATCGTCACGATATTGCCTCGGGTGCTGTACGGGTAGCCAGGCCGCCCACCATCGAGTGGCGTCATGGCCGGGCTTGTCCCGGCCATCCACGCGTTGTTTGATGGTGCGAACAACGTGGATGCCCGGGACGAGCCCGGGCATGACGACCTCTCGCTCAGGCCGCGGCCTTCTTCCGCGCCATCTCGGCCTTGTACAGCTCGAACTCTTCCGCGATCGCCTTGGCGACCGACGGCCGCTGGCGCAGGCGCTCGTAATAGACCTTCACGTTCGGCCATTTCGCAAGGTCGATCGGCGGCGTCGCCATGGTCCAGTTGATGACCGTGACGAGATAGGCGTCGGCGACGCTGAAATGGTCGAGCAGGAAGTCACGTCCCTTCAGATGATTGTCAAGATAGTCGAGCCGCGACAGGTTCTTCTCCAAGGCATAGGCCTTGGCCTCCTGCGGCGCCTTGCGGTCGAGCAGGGGAATGAACAGGGCCTTGTGCAGCTCGGTGCCGACGAAGCAGAGCCACTGGTGCAACCGCGTGCGATCGATGCCCTGCGCGGCGCCGAGACCGGATTGCGGGAAACGGTCGGCGACATATTGCAGGATCGCCGCGTTCTCGGTCAGCACCACGCCCTCGTCGGTGCGCAGCGTCGGCACGAGACCGATCGGGTTCACGGTGCGGAAATCGCTGCCGTCGCTCAGCACCGTCTTGGTCGGCGGATCGACTTCGAGATAATTCGCCTCGGCGCCGGCTTCATACAACGCGACGCGGGTCGCCATCGAACAGGCGAGCGGTGAGAAATAAAGATCCATCCTGGGCCTCCTTGGGCAATTCGTCTTGTGAATGTCGCTCAACCTGGCCAGATTGATTTTTGTACCATCTTGCATAATATGGGGTCGGTCAAGGATTAATTTGCGAAATGGTACAAAAATCGAAGCCGCCAGTTGCTGCCAGTGAGCCGAAACGCCGCGGCCGCCCTCGCGCCTATGAGCCCGACATCGCCCTGGGCAAGGCGCTCGATCTGTTCCGCACACAGGGCTTTGCGGCGACATCGCTCGACGATCTCAGCGAAGCCACCGGCATGAACCGGCCGAGCCTTTACGGCGCCTTCGGCGACAAGCGCGAGCTCTACATCAAGAGCTACCAACGCTATCGCGAGGAAGCGCGCGCCGCCATGGTCGAGATCTTCCGTCAGGAGATGCCGGTGCGCCAGCGGCTGGAGCGTATTTTCGCCTCCGCGCTGAACATCTACCTCTCCGGCGAGAGCCCGCGCGGCTGCTTCACGGTGGTGACGGCGGCGTCCGAGGCGGTCGGCGATCCCGAGATCCGCGCGATGGTGCTCGACGGTCTCACCGAGCTGGACAAGGCTTTTGCGAGCTGCTTTCGCCGGGCGAAGGAGAAGGGCGAGCTGCCGGCGAGTGCCGATCCCGCCGTGCTGGCGCAGCTTGCATCCGCAACCGTCCACTCCATCGCCATCCGCTCCCGCGCGCGCGTGTCGCGGAAAGATCTTGAGGCGATCGTGAAGGGCGCGATTGATCTGATGGTGGGCGCGAAGGGTTAGCGCTACGCCGCGCGGATCTGCGCGAGGAATCGATCCACCTCGTCCCGCAGCCGCTGCGACTGTTTCGACAGCTCGATCGCCGAGCCCAGCACTTCCTCGGCAGCCGTGCCCGTCGCGGCGATGCCGGCGGTGACGCCTTCGATGTTTTGCGAGACCTCGCCGGTGCGGGCGGCGGCCTGCTGGACGTTCTGTGCGATCTCCTGCGTCGCCGTGCCCTGCTGGCCGACGGCGGCGGCAATCGCCGCGGAGATCTCGTCCACCTGCTGGATCGTCGCGCAGATCGACTGGATGCCGTCGACGGCGCCCGATGTCTCGCCCTGAACGGCGGTGACCTGCGCGCCGATCTCTTCCGTCGCCTTCGCGGTCTGCGTCGCCAGCGCCTTCACTTCGGAGGCGACGACGGCAAAGCCGCGGCCGGCCTCGCCCGCGCGCGCAGCTTCGATCGTCGCGTTCAGCGCGAGCAAATTGGTCTGCCCCGCAATGCCGTTGATGAAGGAGACGACGTCACCGATTTTCTGTGCGGCATCCGCCAGGCTCTGCACCCGCGCATTCGACGCCCGTCCGTCGCTGGCGGCCTTGCCGACCACCTCGGTCGCATGCGCGAGCCGGCGGCTGATCTCGGTCATGGAGGAGGACAATTCTTCCGCGGCCGCTGCGACCGTCTGCACGTTCTCTGAGGCCAGCGCCGACGCGGAGGATACTGCGCGGGTCTGGCTGCGCGATTGCGCGACGATGTCGGACATCGAGCGCGCGGTGTGCTCCATCTCGACCGCAGCGGCCGACACGGTGGTGACGACATCGCGAATCGAGGCCTCGAAATTGTCGGCGAGCGCGGCGAAGGCACGCCGTTTTTCCGCTTCGGACTGCGCCTTGGCTTCGAGCTGCCCGGCCTGGAGCTTTGCAAAATTCACCGCGTTGTCGCGGAACACGGCGACCGCCTTCACCATGGCGCCGACCTCATCATTCGCCTTGCTGACGGGCACCGCGACGTCGAGATGCCCGTCCGCGAGCTCGCGCATGACATTCGTGATCGATAGGATCGGCCGCGAGATGCTGCGCGCGATGAGGTAGCCGACGATCCCCGCCAGCACGAGCCCGAGCGCGGCGATGGCAATGGCCAGCATCCAGGCGCGGTCGGCCGAGGCCTCGTAATCGGCATTGTCCATCACCAGCTCGACGGCGCCGATTGGCTTGCCGGAGAAGTCCTTGATCGGCCCGAGCAGGGCGGCGACCGGCGTGTTGTCGAGCCTGGCCTGCCGCACCGTGAAGTTGCCCTCGGTGGCGCGCCCATATTCGGCGGCGTCGAAGAAGCTCTTGCCCTTCAGCGTGCCGCCGAACAGTTTGAAGCCGGCACCGTCGGCGAGATGGAAGGCGACGTCGACATGGCGGTTGGTCTTGAAGTCGTCGAGGAAGGACTGGCCGAAGGTCAGGCCGAACTCCACCGAGCCGAGTTGCTTGCCGGCCTGCGTGATCGGCACCACGCCGCGGATACCGAGCCCCGCGACGCCGCCTTCGAGGCCGACCACGACCTTGCGATCCTGGTTGGCGACCAGGACCGTCTTGCGGAAGCTGGACAGGTCGTCGCCGAACTTTGCCGGCTGGTGCACGCGCAGGAACGAGGTCGCCGGCGCCACGTGGAACTGGAACTGCTCGACGCCGTACTCCGATTTGGTCGCGGCAAAGACCGGCCCGAACAGGCCGATGAGCGCGTTGCGGTCCTGCTTCGCCATCGCCTCCTGCGTTGCCGGCATCGCGGCGACGACCGCGCTCATCGCCGCGGCGCGTCGCGATTCCTCGGCGATGCGCGATTGCAGGGCGTCGTAATGGCTGCGCAGCTCGCGCTGGTCGGCACGGTCGATGATCCCGGCGATGATCCACATCGCGCCCAGCACGGCAAACAGCGCAGTCGCCGCCGCCGTCACCGCCAGCGCGACCGTAATCCGCATCCTGAGGCCAAGGCCCGCCCGCATGTTCGACTCGTTGTTTCAGCGTTGGTTAACAACGCCTATCAACTTCTCGCTAAGAGAGGGTGAACGAGGTGGCTGCGTACCTTCTTCGGGGGGGCCTAGTACCCTCTGACCCGATCCACCACGTTCTCCAGCGCGCCGCCGGCCTCGAACCGGGCGATCTGCTCGGCGACGTAGGCCGAGATCGCATCCGCGTCGGTGTCGGCGGCGTTGTGCGGGGTCAGCAGCACCTTGGGATGGGTCCAGAAGCGGCTGTCCTTCGGCTGCGGCTCCTGCACGAAGACATCGAGCGAGGCGGCGCCGAGCGTGCCGTCGTCGAGGCAGGCGAGAATATCGGCTTCGTTCTGCAGTCCGCCGCGGCCCGCATTGATCAGCACGGGCGCACCGAACTTGCCCGTGCGGTTGAGCTTGCTGAAAACGTCGCGGTTGAGAATGCCGTGCGTGTCGGGCGTCAGCGGCAGCAGGCTGACGAGGATGTCGGTCTTGCGCAGGAACGCATCCATCCCGGCGCTGCCGTGGAAGCATTCGACGCCTTCGATCGTGCGCGGGCTGCGGCTCCAGCCGACGACACGGAAGCCGAGCCGGCGCAGTACGTCGGCGGCGTCGGCACCGAGCGTACCCAGGCCCATCATGCCGACCGTGACCGCGCTTGCCGGCCACTGATATTTCGGCTCCCAGCGTTTCTCGCGCTGCGACGCCCGCAGGTACAGCTCCTGGCGGTGATGCATCAGCACATGCAGCACGACATATTCTGTCATGCGATTGGTGAGGTCGGGCACGGCGACGCGCACCAGCGGCACGTCGGGCAGGCTCTTGTCGGCCATCAGCGCGTCGACGCCGGCGCCGAGGTTGAAGATGGCACGCAGGTTCGGAAATGCCCTGAGATCGCCGGGCACCGGCTTCCATACCGCCGCATAATGCACCTCGGCCGGATCGAGCGCGGAGTTGGGGAGCAGCACCACGCGGCGGCCGCCGCAGACGGCCTCGAATCGGGCTTTCCATCGCTCAGGCAGCCAGTTCTGCTGCGTGCTGTTGATCAGGACGGCAAGGGTGCCCACGGTCATTCGAAGTGCCTCATAAGGTTCCGCTTTTGGTGGCCCTCCTTGGCACGATCTGCCGGATTTTTCTTGCAATTTTTTTCCGCAGCGCTGTCGGAGCGGGGCATAGTGGATCGTCTTCAAAACAAGCGTTCAGGGAAGGTGCTGCCCATGCTTTATGCGATCCTCTGCTATCACGACGAAGACTTCGTCGGCTCCTGGAGCAAGGACCAGGACGAAGCCGTGATGAAGAAGCTCGCCGTGGTGCAGGAGAAGCTCACCCAGCAGGGCCGGCTCGGGCCGGTGGCGCGGCTGCTGCCGACCACGGCGGCCGCGACGCTGCGCAAGGAAGACCCGCCGCTGGTGCTCGACGGCCCCTATGCCGAAACCAAGGAGCAGCTGCTCGGCTTCTACATCGTGGATTGCAAGAACCTCGACGACGCACTCGACGTTGCGCGCGACCTTGGCGCTGCCAATCCCGGCGGCGCTTACGAGGTGCGTCCCGTCGGCTTGTTCCGGCCCGGAGGGCTTTCGGCGTGAGCGACACCGATACCGCCTGGATCGAGACTGCGCTGACCTCGGCGCGGCCGCAGGCGGTCGGCGCGCTGCTGCGCTATTTCCGCGATCTCGACACCGCCGAGGAGGCCTTCCAGAACGCCTGCCTTCGCGCGCTCAAAACCTGGCCGCAGAACGGACCGCCGCGCGATCCCGCAGCCTGGCTGATCATGGTCGGCCGCAACGTTGCGATCGACGAGGTGCGCCGCACCCGCAAGCAGCAGCCACTTCCGGAGGACGACCATGCCATCTCCGATCTCGACGACGCCGAAGGCGCGCTTGCCGAGCGGCTCGATGGATCGCACTACCGCGACGACATTCTGCGGCTGATGTTCATCTGCTGCCATCCGCAACTGCCGGCGACGCAGCAGATCGCGCTTGCCTTGCGCATCGTCTCAGGTCTGACCGTCAAGCAGATCGCGCGCGCCTTCCTGGTGTCGGAAGCCGCGATGGAGCAGCGCATCACCAGAGCCAAGGCGAAGGTCGCCGAAGCGGGCACGCCGTTCGAGGCGCCCGGTGCGGTCGAGCGCTCGGAGCGGCTCGCCGGCGTTGCCGCGATGATCTACCTGATCTTCAACGAGGGCTATTCGGCGAGCGGCGACACCGCCGAGATCAGGAAGCCGCTGTGCGAGGAGGCGATCCGGCTGGCGCGGCTGCTGCTGCGGCTGTTCCAGAGCGAGCCCGAGATCATGGGCCTGACGGCGCTGATCCTGCTGCAGCATGCCCGTAGCGCCGCACGCTTTGCCGCGGACGGCTCGCTCATTCTGCTCGACGACCAGGATCGCTCGCTGTGGAACCGCACCATGATCGCGGAGGGCCTTGCGCTGATCGACAAGGCGATGCGCCACCGCCGCAGCGGCCCCTATCAGATCCAGGCCGCGATTGCGGCGCTGCATGCGCGCGCCGCGACGCCCGAGGAGACCGACTGGGCCCAGATCGACCTGCTCTACGGCGCGTTGGAGCTGGTGCAGCCGTCGCCGGTGGTGACGCTCAACCGTGCGGTTGCGGTCTCCAAGGTGCGCGGGCCACAGGCCGCGCTCGATCTGATCGAGCCGCTTGCACCGAAGCTTGCCAACTACTTTCATTTCTATGGCGTGCGCGGCGCCTTCCTGATGCAGCTCGGTCGCAACGACGAAGCCCGCGTTGCCTTCGACCGCGCCATCGCGCTCGCCAACACCTCGGCCGAGGCCGCCCACATCCGCATGCATCTGGATCGCCTGATCCGGGACAGCCAGCCGAAAGGCGGCGGCCAGAGGCAAAGCGCGAAGGCTAAGTGACGGCTAAAAAATTGTTCCGTCGCTTGTCGGCTCCGGCCCGCGCCGTTCGTCTTGATCCCGTATCCAGGGAGCGGTTCATGCTGAAAGCCATTGCCATCATCGCCATCGTGATCGCGGTCGGGATTGCGGGCATCCTCGTCTTCGCTTTGACAAAGCCCGACACCTTCCGTGTCGAACGTTCGCTCGCCGTGAAGGCGCCGGCCGCCGCGATCTATCCGCAGGTCGCCGATTTCCGCTTCTGGACCGGATGGTCGCCCTATGAGAACCGCGATCCCGCCATGAAGCGCAGCTACGGCGGAACCGCGTCGGGCAAGGGCGCGACCTATGCCTGGGACGGCAACAACAATGTCGGCGCCGGCCACATGGAGATCCTCGAGGCGAATGCCTCGTCGCAGCTGCGCATCAAGCTCGATTTCGAGCGGCCGTTCGAAGGCCACAACACCGCCGAGTTCACCTTTGTGCCGCAAGGCGATGCCACACTGGTCACATGGGCGATGTATGGTCCGGCGCCGTTCATGTCCAAGGTGATGCAGGTCTTCGTCAACATGGACACCATGATCGGCAAGGATTTCGAGGCCGGCCTCGTCAGCCTGAAGAAGCTCACCGAGAAGTAACGCCTCGGCGGCGCCGGAAAACGAAAGAGGAATCCAGGAAGCGAACCAAAGGAGAGAAGCGATGCTCAATCCCTATCTGTTCTATCAGGACAATTGCGAAGCGGCGTTCAACTATTACGCCAAGGCTCTCGGGGGCAAGATCGACGCGATGATGCGGTCATCGGACGCACCGCCGGAGGTGCCCGCCACGCCCGGCCGCGAGAAGATGATCATGCACGCGCGGATGTCGCTGCCCGACGGCAGCGTGCTGATGGCCTCCGACGCGCCGGCCGAGCATTTCAACAAGCCGCAGGGCTTTGCGGTCTCGATCACGGTCGCGGACCCCGCGGACGGCGAGCGCAAGTTCAACGCGCTTGCTGACGGCGGCACCGTCACCATGCCCTTCAGCAAGACCTTCTGGGCCAAGGGCTTTGGCATGTGCACCGACAAGTTCGGCATTCCCTGGATGGTGAACTGTCCGGCGGAGGGAATGTGACAAGCGCGATTGCCTGATGTGCGTGTCCCGCTTTCCCGTTGATGCGGGACACGCATCGTCACATTGCGGCCGGATCGGCCGGTTGCTGTCCCGTCCGATCGCATCGCACAACAACTGGCGCAAGATTAGGCTGTGAACCGCGAGTCAAAATCGCTAATGACTCTTTCACAAATACGACACATCGGGATGGACGTCACTTGGAAGGGGAGCGGCCGATGGCGACGGCGCTGCAGATCAATTTTGCTCTCTGGGGCATGCTTATTTGCGCAAGCGTGAAGCTCGCGCCGCTGGTCCAATCCCTGTTCTAGCAGACCGGGCCGAGATGGCCCGCGGCCGCCGCAGCCTCATCGGCAGCGCGGATAGATCGCGGCGAGGTCGCGCCCCTTCAGCACCAGCAGCCGCGAGGTGAGACCGCCGCGACGGCTGATCCAGTCGCGCACCGGGCCGGGATAGGCCGCCAGCACCGCTTCGGAGGCTTCCGGCTCGGCATAGAAACGACCGCGCCGGTCGATCGAGCGCGCGGCATGGAAGCCGAGCACGGCACGCTTGGTGACGCAGATGCGCTCGCCCGGCACGATGCTCAGCACCAGCGTGCACGCCGACAGGCAGGGGCCGTCGATCACCACGCGCTCGCCGCTCTCGCGCACCTTCTCGAACAGATCGAGGAACGGCCCGACCTGTCCGCCCGGCGACTGAATGATGCGGATCTCGGCCGCAGCGGGTTCGGCGGCGAGCAGTCCGGATGCGAGCATCAGGATTTTGAGGACGGTGATGCGTCGCATGAGACTCTCCACGAATTCGATTCCGTGGGCACCGCGCTTCGCGCCTTTGCCCACCCTACAAATCCCGTGCCTAGCCGTTCCGCCGTTGCCCGCGCAACGTCGGCAGGCCGATGCCGGCCGCATCGAAGCCGCCATCGACGGCCAAAATTTGGCCGGTGATGTAGCTCGCACTGCCTGAGCACAGGAAATAGATGGCCTCCGCGAGTTCCTCTTCCAGGCCGTAGCGGTTGAGCGGAATGGCGTCGTGATAGTCGGCGCGGATCTCCTTGGTGTGCACCTGCTTGGCCATCGCGGTGTCGACCGGCCCGGGCGCGACCGCGTTGACGCGGATGTTGAGCGAGGCGAGCTCGACCGCGAGCTGTTTCGTCAGGTGCGCAAGGCCCGCTTTGCTGGTGCCGTAGGCCGAGCGCAGCGTCGAGGCGCGCACCGCCGAGATCGAGGTGATGTTGACGATGGCGCCGCCATCGGCCTCGCGCATCAGGGGCACCGCGGCCTTGGTGCAGAGGAACGGGCCGGTGAGGTTGACCTCGAGCACGCGGCGCCAGTCGGCGTCCGAGGTCTCCATCAGCGGCGCGAACACGGCGATGCCGGCATTGTTGACCAGCGCATCGAGCCGGCCGAAGCGCTGCTCGATGGTTTTCATGGCAGCAGCGATCGCGGCCGCGTCCGAGACGTCGCAGGTAAGCGCCAGCGTCGCCTCGCTTGGGCCGAGCCCGGCCACCGTGCGGCCGAGCAGCTCGCCCTCGATGTCGAGCAGCGCCACACGCCAGCCATCGGCCAGAAACTTCTTGGCGGTCGCAAGCCCGATGCCGCGCGCGGCTCCGGTGACAAGGGCGACTTTGTGCGGGGAGGCGGGCATGGGCGACGGGTCCTTGACTCGAAAAGGGGCGTGCATGGGCACGCGCTTCTTTTACTGCGCTTTAGCCCGGAGGAGGAAGGGCCCGACGAGTGCTAATGGAGCGGAGCCCACACGCATCCAAACCGTCACCCTGAGGCGGCCGCTTCTTCAGCGGCCCTCGAAGGGCGACGGCCCGGCTCCATCGGGGGCCAATTCATCCTTCGAGGCTCACACTGCTTTGCAGTGTGAGCACCTCAGGATGACGGGGATGGAGAAGAGGGGATAGACGGGAAACCTACGACAGCTCCGCCGACGCGCGCTGCATGTTGGCGGACATGTCGGCCGTCACCGCGCTCTGCTCCTCGACCGCGGCGGCGGTGGAGGCGATGAACTCGTTGACGCCCGCGATCGCGACCTTGATCGCGGTCAGCGAGCTTGCGACGTCGCCGGAGATAATGTTCAGCGCGTCGATCTCTGACGTGATCGTGTCGGTGGCCTGCTTGGCCTGGTTGGCGAGGTTCTTCACCTCGGAAGCTACCACGGCGAAGCCGCGGCCGGCTTCGCCGGCGCGCGCGGATTCGATGGTGGCGTTCAGCGCCAGAAGATTGATCTGGCTGGTGATGCCGGCGATCATCTCGACGATTCCGCTCATGGCCTGCGCGGCCGCGTTCAGCTTCTGCGCCTGGCCGTCGGCGGCGTCGACCCTGGAGGTCGCGACCTTCGAATTCTCGCGCGACTTCGCCATGGTCTCCGAGATTTCGCGGATCGAGGCGCTCATCTGCTCGATGCCGGCGGCAACCGCCTCGATCAGTCCGCGCGCATTGTCCGCCTTCTTGCGGCCGATCGCCTGCGCGGTGATGTCGGTAGCGTATTTCACCACCTTGTAGGGCTTGCCGTTGAGATCGAAGATCGGGTTGTAGGACGCCTGGATCCAGATCTCGCGGCCGCCCTTTGCGATGCGCTTGTACTCGGCTGCCTGATATTCGCCGCGCCCGAGCGCGTCCCAGAACTGGCGGTAGGCCGCCGAGTTCTTCTCGCTCGGCTCGACGAACATGGAATGATGCTGGCCCTTGATCTCGGCCAGCGAATAGCCCATCGCCCTGAGGAAGTTCTCGTTGGCGGTCCGGATCGTGCCGTCCATGTTGAATTCGATCACCGCCTGCGATTTCTGAATCGCGGCGAGCTGGCCGTCATTGTCGGCCGCCTTCATCTTCTGCGCGGTGACGTCGGTTGCAAATTTCACCACCTTGAACGGCCGGCCCATCTCATCGAGGATCGGGTTGTATGTGGCGAGAATCCAGATCTCCTTGCCGCCCTTGCCGTAACGCTTGTATTCAGCCGCCTCGAACTGGCCGCGGTTGAGCCGCGCCCAGAAATCGGCATAGGCCGTGCCGGCACGATCTTCCGCCGTCACGAACATGCTGTGATGCTTGCCCTTGATCTCGTCGAGCGAGTAGCCCACCGTGTTGAGGAAGTTCTCGTTGGCGGTGATGATTGTGCCGTCCATGTTGAACTCGATCACGGCCTGCGCGCGGCTGATCGCGGCGAGCTTGCCTGCTTCCTCCAGGCTCCTCATCTTGTATTCGGTGATGTCGGTGGCGAACTTGATGAAGGAGACCACCTTGCCGTTCTCGTCGAGCAGCGGGGCGTAGGAGGCGTGGACCCAGAGCTCCTTGCCGTTCTTGCCGTAGCGCCTGTATTGGGTGGTCTGGAATTCACCGCGATTCAAGCTGGCCCAGAAGTCGCGATAGCGCGCGCTCTCGCGCTCGGCCGGGCTGACGAAGATGCTGTGGTGCTTGCCCTTGATCTCGGCGAGCGTGTAGCCGCTCATCTTGAGAAGGTTCTCGTTGGCGTCGAGGATGGTGCCGTCGAGACCGAACTCGATCACCGCCTGCGAGCGGTCGAGCGCCTCGACTTCTGCGACCGCATGCCGGACCTTCTTGCTTTGGAAATTGAACACGTAAGCCCCGCAATGTTCCGGAGGTGAATCGGTCGAATTTCAATACTCTTTGCACTCGGTCGAAAAGTCGCATGAGCGTCTTGACCGACTGTAAATCTCTGCAAAGTCCCGCGCCACGTCCGTGGTTGCACGGGCACGGGCCATGGCTTTCAAGGTGCAAGCGTTTTCGGTTCATATGCACGGAGGCGTTCGCAGTCGGGCCGTATTTGTACGGGTGCTGATGTGCATTATTTTTCGCGTGTTCGCAGTTGCACACGCGGGTCTCCTGCAAAACGACCTCTGAGATAATTCTCAGCCCGCTGTCGGTTCTGTAGAGCCGCATTCGTCTTGCAAGGGATCGCCATAGTCCCCTGCCTGCCCTTCGCGGCACATTCCGGAATGACGGCGAAGAATGAGGAAGACCCATGCGTTTCATGATGCTGATGATCCCGCTCGGCTACGAGACGGCACCGCCGGACGTCCAACTCGATCCCGAACGCGTTGCTGCGATGATGCGCTACAACGAGGCGCTGAAGGATGCCGGCATCCTGATCACTCTCGACGGCCTGCACCCGCCCTCGATGGGCGCGCGCGTCTCGTTTGTATCAGGCACGCCCGTCGTCACCGACGGCCCGTTCGCCGAATCCAAGGAAGTTCTGGGCGGCTACTGGATGATCGAGGTGGATTCGCGCGCGGAAGCAATCGCCTGGGCGAAAAAGTGTCCGGCCTCCGCCAACGAGATCATCGAGATCCGGCAGGTGCAGGAACTGTCCGACTTTCCGCCTGACGTGCAAGCGGCCGCCGCCGGCTTCAGCGACCTCAAGAAGTAGCCACAACAGCCGACGTCCAACGATCAACAAGGAGAGACCCGATGAGCACCGACACCTATCTCGCCATTTTCCTCGGCAGCAAGGACAGCCCGAAATGGGCCGCGTGGAACGCGATGCCCGAGGCCGAGCGCAAGAAGAAGGAGCAGGAGGGCATCGCGGCCTGGAAGGGCTGGGTCGAGACGCACCAAGGCGCGATCCAGGCCATGGGCGGCCCCCTCGGCAAGACCAAGCGGGTCGACGGCAGGGGCATTGCCGACATCGCCAACGAGATGGGCGCCTTCACCGTCGTCCGCGCCGCTTCCCATGACGCGGCCGCGAAGATGTTCGAGAACCATCCGCATTTTGCGATCTTCCCCGGCGAGCGCGTCGAGATCATGCCGGTGCTGCCGATCCCGGGCGGCTAGACTTCGGTCTGGCTGCGGGACATAGGGGATTAATCAAATCCCGCCTGCGCTAGTGACCTTCACGTCCGGCTCATGTAAAAGCCGTTCACATGAGCTGGCGCAAGGAGCAGCGCCGCGCCGAGCGCGGCTATCACCACGGCAATCTGAAGGAAGCGCTTCTGCAGGCCGCCCTCGGGCTGATCGCCGAGAAGGGCGCGGCCGGCTTCACCTTCGCCGATGCCGCGCGCATGGCCGGCGTCAGCGCCGCCGCACCTTACCGGCACTTTCGCGATCGCGACGAATTGCTGTCCTCGATCGCCCAGCGCGGATTCGAGCAGTTCGAATCTCGCCTGACCGCAGCCTGGGACGACGGGCGCCCCGATACCGTCACCGCGTTCGAGCGCGTCGGACGGGCCTATCTCGCTTTCGCCCGGGAGGAGCCGGCGTTCTACAACGCGATGTTCGAATCCGGCCTGCCGGTCGATGCCAATCCGGCGCTGCAGGCTGCAAGCGAGCGCGCTTTCAACGTCATTCGCGCCGCAGCCGAGCGGCTTGCGGCGCTCGCTCCACCCGGCACGCCGCGTCCTCCGGCGATGATGATGGCCCTGCACATCTGGTCGATGGCGCACGGCGTCGCCTCGCTGTTCTCCCGCGGCGATGCCGCGCGGCGAAAGCTGCCGATGTCGCCGGACGAGCTGCTCGAGGCCGAGGTGCTGATCTATCTGCGCGGTCTCGGCTTCCCGACCGACCGCCGTCCGGCGAAAAGCGCCGAGCCGCCGCCGGTCCCGCCGGAGGCATCCTCCGGTTCGGGTGTCCCGCCGGGCGGACCCTGGGGCAAGCCGAAATAAAGTTGCGCAAATAATCCTGCCGGCCTGTCGGGCGGCCAGCTTGACAAAATCGCGGGATGGTCTAGCTATGTAAATGTTATTTACATTCACAACGGCGCTGATGCCGTGATGGAGATGGGAAATGGCCTACACCGCTGACGTCAATCGCTGGCGCGGCCCCTCGGACCAGCAGCAACAGTACGAGCGGCCCCACATGCTCGATACGCCCTGGCATCCGGGCTGGATTGCCGTGACCATTCTCGGCTTCATCATCTGGTGGCCGATCGGTTTAGCCCTTCTCTTTTTCACACTCGGGAGCAGAAGAATGTCGTGCTGGAGCAACTCTGATCGCTGGCAGAACAAGATGGAGCGGATGCAGTACAAGATGGATCGCATGCGCGACCGCATGGAGCGCCGCGGCTTCGGCGGCTTTGGCTTCGGCACGCCGTCCTCCGGCAACCGCGCCTTCGACGAGTATCGCTCCGAGACGCTGCGCCGGCTCGAGGAAGAGCAGGTCGAGTTCAAGAACTTCCTCGACCGCCTGCGTCATGCCAAGGACAAGGAAGAGTTCGACCAGTTCATGGCGCAGCACAAGACGCGCCCGACCCCGCCGCAGAACGACCAGCCGCAGGGTTGATCTGAAGCTTCGACCTCTCAAAGCCCTCAGGCGCATGCCCCCAAAGTCCTGATGGCCCCGAGCCGCCCGCCCGCGCACCCGCAGGCGGGCGGTTTGGTTTTGGGGAGTTATCGGCCCAAGGCTTCGTCATGTGCCGGTTTGTTTCGGGGCACCTGCTTCCTCCGGCGTGACTGGCACCCTGATCCGGACCGCCTATATTCGCCTTCACAGGCGCGGGCGGACCGGAGGCGACAATGGCGGAAGCTGCGAGCACGGCGAGCGACAGCCTCTGGCAGACGATCCGCGGCGAAGCGCAGCGTGCCGCCGATGCCGATCCGGTGTTCGGCAAGGCCGTTGCGAGCGCCATTCTCGCGCATGACGATTTGGCCGCTGCGCTGGCCGATCTGATCGGGCGCAGGCTCGGCAGCGGCGCCACCGGGCGGGCGCGCTTCACGTCCTACTCCCGCGACGCCTTTCGCGCCGAGCCGGAGCTGGTCGAAGCCGCCGCGTGCGACTTGCAGGCGATCGCACGCCGCGATCCCGCCATCGCCGATCTGCTGCCGCCATTGCTGCACTACAAGGGTTACGCCACACTGCAAGCCTGGCGCGTCTCGAACTGGCTCTGGCGCCGCGACCATCGCGATGCCGCGCTGCTGTTTCAGAACGAGGCGTCGAACGCTTTGCAGGTCAGCATTCATCCGGCAGCACGTATCGGCTCCTCGGTCTATCTCGACCACGCCACCGGCATCGTGATCGGAGCCAATGTGGTGATCGGCGACGACGTCACCATCCTCCAGAACGTCAGCATCGGCCGTCGCGATGAGCTGCCGGCGCGCTCGCCGCGCATCGGCCGGGGCGTCTTCATCGGCAGCGGAGCAACCATCCTCGGCGACATCAGCGTCGGCGATTTTGCCAAGGTCGGCGCCGATACGGTCGTGACCTCAGACATTCCCGGCGGCTGCACCGCGGTCGGCAATCCCGCGCGTCTGACCAATTGCCCTGAACCTGCGTCAGTGGCCTAACCTTCCATCAATCTATCGGAGAGCTGCAATGAAGACGGCAATCGTGATCGGCGTCGGCCCGGACCGCGGCCTCGGCGCCCGGCTCTGCAAGCGCTTCGCGGCCGATGGGCTGAAGGTGATCGTCGCTGGCCGGACGCCGTCCGCGTTGCAGGCGGTTGCAGATGACATCGCCAGGGCCGGCGGCGTGGCCGTGCCCTTCGTCGCCGACGCGACGAAGGAAAGCGACATCGCTGCATTGTTCGATGCCGCCGGCGAACATCTCGACCTCGCCATCTACAACGCCGGCAACAACACGCCGGGAAAAATCATCGAGATGGAGGCCGACTATTTCGAGCAGGCCTGGCGCGTGGTCTGCTTCGGCGGCTTCTTGTTCGGCCGCGAGGCGGTGCGCCGCATGGTACCGAAGAAGGCGGGCACGCTGCTCTTCACCGGCGCCAGCGCCTCGCTGCGCGGACGCTCCGGCTACGGCGCCTTCAATTCTTCAAAGGCCGGCCTGCGCACGCTGGCACAGGCCATGGCCAAGGAATACGCACCCAACGGCATCCATGTCGGCCATGTCGTGGTCGACGGTGCGATTGCCGGCGACAAGATTTTCTCGCGGTTTCCGGATGCTGCGGGACGCGAGGACAGCCTGATCGACATCGAAGGCATCGTCGATGGCTTCGCCTTTCTCTACCGTCAGCCCGAGCGCGCCTGGTCGTTCGAGCTGGATGTGCGGACGTCCAAGGAGAAGTGGTGAGGGGACGGCGTGGCGATCTCTCCCCGTCGTCCTGAGGCGCTCGCCCTGCAACGCAGGGCGAGCCTCGAAGGGCGCCGGCCCGGCTGGATCGTGGCCGTTCATCCATCCCGATGGGGCGCTTCGCCCCCATCATCCGCTCCTCACGATCACGGGCGGGCAGGGAACTGGCCGGTCAGCGCCCTTGCTCGATTGAACCTCCATGACAGTGCTTGCCGTGGCAAAAGGCCATCCCCCTGCGCTGGCAACCTTTTCCGCAGCCAAATCCGGCCCTGGTAACCCCGCATTAACCATCGGCGGGCTCTGGTAATCATGGACAATCGCGCCCGAAGCTGCCGTCGAGGCCCATAGTTTTGACATCTTGGCAGGGAATGCAGGCGGCCGGCTTTGGACGAGCCCTGCACCCCAGAAAGACAAGGCTTTGAGCGGGCTTGCCGGCTGCGCCGGTTCTGGCGCGGCTATTGGGGAACCGGCAGCCATGGGCTGGCCGGGACATGAGATGATGATCGCCTTGAGAGGATACTGCTTATGAATCCGGCCGACATGGCTCAGTCAGCCCTCCCGGTTGCCGCTTCCGCGGACGTGTCGCTGATCGCGCTGTTCTGGCAGGCTCACTGGATCGTGAAAGCGGTGATGCTAGGGCTTCTCGCCTGCTCGGTCTGGGTCTGGGCGATCGCCATCGACAAGATCTTCCTGTTTGCCCGTACCCGCCGCTCGATGGATCGTTTCGAGCAGGCGTTCTGGTCCGGCGAGTCGATCGAGGAGCTCTATCGCACCCTCTCGGCCAAGCCGACGCATTCGATGGCGGCCTGTTTCGTTGCGGCGATGCGCGAGTGGAAGCGTTCGTTCGAGAGCCACGCGCGCTCGGTCGCCGGCCTCCAGATGCGTATCGACAAGGTCATGAACGTCTCGATCGCCCGCGAGGTTGAGCGGCTGGAGCGCCGCCTGCTGGTGCTCGCCACCGTCGGCTCCGCCGGGCCCTTCGTCGGCCTGTTCGGCACGGTCTGGGGCATCATGTCGAGCTTCCAGTCGATCGCGGCCTCGAAAAATACCTCCCTGGCGGTGGTCGCCCCGGGCATCGCGGAGGCGCTGTTTGCCACCGCGGTCGGCCTTATCGCCGCCATTCCTGCCACTATTTTCTACAATAAGTTCACTTCCGAGGTGAACCGGCAGGCCCAGCGGCTCGAAGGCTTCGCTGATGAATTTTCAGCCATCCTGTCCCGTCAGATCGACGAGCGGGGCTGACGGGCGGCATGTATAGTGTTGTGAAGGGCAATTTGGGCACTCGATCATGGCGATGAACGTAGCCAGTTCGTCCGGCGGCGGCGGACGCCGCGGCCGGCGCAAGCCCGTCGTGGCCGAGATCAACGTCACGCCGATGGTCGACGTGATGCTGGTGCTGCTCATCATCTTCATGGTGTCGGCGCCAATGCTGACGGTCGGCGTGCCGCTCGACCTGCCGCAGACCCAGGCCAAGAGCCTCGAGAACAACGACCAGAAGCCGATCCAGATGTCGGTGGACATCAAGGGCAAGGTGTTCATCAACGATTCCGAGATCGCGATCAACGAGCTGGTGCCGAAGCTGAAGGCGATCACGGACGCCCGCGGCGGGCTCGAGGAGCGCATCTATCTGCGCGCCGACAAGAAGGCGGATTACGGCACCGTGGCCAAGGTCATGGGCCTGTTGTCCGGCGCGGGCTTCAAGAAGCTGGCGCTCGTGACCGAGGCGGATCAGGGATAGACCGGTGAAGGTGAACGTCGACAAGACACTCGTTGCGTCGATTGCCCTCCACGTCCTCGTGCTGGGATGGGGCCTGCTCACCTTCAGCAGCAAGGCTTACATTGCGCCGGAGGAATCGCTCCCGGTCGACATCATCTCCTCCGATCAGCTCGCCAAGATGATGTCGGGGCAGAAGACCGGCGACAAGAAAGAGCCGAAGCCCAAGGTCGAGAAGATCGCGGAAGCCAAGCCCGAGGAAGATGCGGTCGGCAAGGTCACCGAGAAGAAAGAGCTGATCAAGACCAACTCGCAGCCCGACCCGCCGCCGAAGCCTGTCGAGAAGCCGGTCGAGAAAAAGCCCGAGCCGCCCAAGCCAGTTGCCGAAGCAAAGCCGAAGGAAGAGCCGAAGCCGCAGGAAAAGAAGCCTGATCCGGCCAAGGAAGATCCGCTCGCCGAACTCATGAAGAAGCAGGAGACCAAGAAGCCGCCGCCCAAGCCGGTGGAGCAGAAGGTCGCGGCCGTGCAGCCGCAGCAGCAGCCCAAGCCGAAGGAGCGCAGCTTCGATCCGGCGCAGATCCAGCGTGATCTCGACAAGCGCGCCGCGACCCGGCACGAGCAGACCGGCTCGGCGCTGAACGCGTCGGCTTCGCTGGGGTCGACCACCGGAACGTCCGCCAATAACGTCGCGACCTGGCAAGGTGCATTCCAGGGCGCGGTCAAGCGCTGCTTCACGCCCACCTATAACGGGCAGGACGCCAATTTGTATGAAGCCGACATCGACATTCCCATGAAGATCGACGGCTCGCTCGCGTCCGAGCCGGTCATCGTCGCGGTGCGAGGGCCGTCGCGGTCGATCGCCCAGGCCGTGGCGGAAAGCGCCAAGCGCGCCATCGTCCAGTGTCAGGTCTATTCATTCCTGCCGAAACAGCAATACGACAACTGGAAGCTCATTCCGATGACTTTCGGTCTGAAAGACATGTTGTGACATCCGAACAAAAGAATTTTGCGATGAATGACGTTCGATCGATGAACCGCCGCCGCTTCCTGACCCTCACCGGATCGACGCTCGCTGTGATGGGGAGCGCACCCAGCTTTGCTCAGGGCCGTATTCGTATCGATCCCACCGAGTTTCGGCCGATTCCGATCGCGATCTCCAACTTCGTGCCGGGCTCGCCCGCCGACGGCGATGTCGCCAATGGCGTCACCCAGGTCATCACCAACAATCTGAAGCGCTCGGGCCTGTTCGCCCCGATCGATCAGGCCGCCTTCATCGAGCGCATCAGCAACATCGACGTCGCTCCGCAATTCGAGAGCTGGAAGACCCTCAATGCGCAGGCCCTTGTCACCGGCCGCATGACGCGGCAGCAGGACGGACGGCTGAAAGCGGAATTCCGTCTCTGGGACGTCGTCACCGGCCAGCAGCTTGCGGGTCAGCAATATTTCACTTCGCCGGAATATTGGCGCCGCATCGCCCATATCATCTCCGACCAGATCTACACCCAGATGACCGGCGAAAAGGGCTATTTCGACAGCCGCGTCGTGTTCGTCGACGAGACCGGGCCAAAGGAGCGCCGCGTCAAGCGGCTCGCGATGATGGACCAGGACGGCGCCAATGTGCGCTACCTGACCCGCGGCTCCGACCTTGTGCTGACGCCGCGCTTCTCGCCGAACTCGCAAGAGATCACCTACATGGAGTTCGGGCAGGGCGATCCGAAGGTCTATCTCTTCAACATCGAGACCGGCCAGCGCGAGATCGTCGGCAACTTCCCCGGCATGACGTTTGCGCCAAGGTTCTCGCCGGACGGCCAGCGCGTCATCATGAGCCTGCAGCAGGGCGGCAATTCCAACCTGTTCGTGATGGATCTGCGCTCGCGCTCGACTACACGCCTCACCGACACGCCGGCGATCGACACCTCGCCGTCCTACTCGCCGGACGGCACCCGCATCTGCTTCGAGTCCGATCGCGGCGGCCGGTCGCAGATCTATGTGATGGCCGCCGGCGGCGGTCAGGCGCAGCGCATCTCGTTTTCCAAGGATGACAACAACGCCACCTATTCCACGCCGGTGTGGTCGCCGCGCGGGGACTACATCGCCTTCACCCGGCAGGGTGGTGGGCAGTTCTCGATCGGCGTCATGAAGCCGGATGGCTCCGGCGAGCGTCTGCTCACGTCAGGCTTTCACAATGAAGGTCCGACATTCTCGCCGAACGGCCGCGTGCTGATGTTCTTCCGCGATCCCGGCGGTAATGCCGGGCCGTCGCTGTTCTCCGTCGACATCTCCGGCCGCAATGAATTGAAAGTGCCGACGCCGGGCTTTGCCTCCGACCCGGCATGGTCGCCGCTCTTGTCCGCGACCGCGGGCCAATAGCGCGATCGGGGGTTTCACAACGCGCGATCTTTTCGAAAAACGCGCAGATTTTTTCAGGGCCGGTGAGGAAAGCAAGGTTTCCTTCACCTTGTGCCCGGCAACGCTTGCCTAGTTCGTTGATATTTCAGAAGAAACGGGTTCGCTATTGCCGAAAAACAACCCGACTTTAACGATGTTCCCTCAGAAAGACTTCATCTGGTCTGGGTAAAACTACGCGCCAAACAGGACGCGCGTACAAACACAAATGCAGTTCGCAAGCCAGAGCGGAAATTCCGATCAGAAGGTCTCGCCGTCGATTTACGCGGCCCTGATCGATTCGCTTTTCCAGCATCCGGGACCGCTCTTTGCCGGAGCGCTGCTGGTCTCCCTCGCGGCGGGCATGACCGCCTTCAAGACGGGCTCGAACGCGCTGTGGATTTGCTTCGCATGTTTGACCGTCGTCGGCCTCGGGCGAGGGGTAGACTCCCACTGGTACATGCGCCGCAAGTCGGTGCTGACGGCGGCGGAAGCATCCAATTGGGAGGCCCGCTATCAGATCGGTGCGCTGCTTTACGCACTCGCGCTGGGCTCCTGGTGCACCCTCGCGCTGGCGACCACTGGCGATGCGGTGGTCCACATGATCTCTCTCACCGTCACCACCGGATATATCTCCGCAGGGGTCGGTCGCACCTACGGGCGGCCATGGATCTATCATTTCCAGATCCTGCTCGCGTGCGGACCGACCTCGATCGCGTTGGCGATGCAGGGCACGCCCTATTACATGGGGCTGTCAGTTGTTTGCGCCGTGTTTTTCGCAGCGCTCCGCAATCTCTCGACCAATCTCCAGCGTATTTTCGTGCAGGCGCTGGTCGCGGGTGAGCGCGAGGCGGCCCTGGCCGGGCAGTTCGACGCGGCGCTGAACAATATGCCTCACGGCCTGTGCATGTTCCGTGCCGACGGAAAGCTCGCCGTGATGAACCGCCGCTTTGCCGAACTGATGGAGCTGTCGGAACACTTCGTGGCACAGGGGGCGACGGCCGCCGATATCGTCGCGGCGAGCGCCGCTGTCGGGTCGATCTCGGCGGAAGCCGGTCAGCTGATCCTCGCCGAGATCGAACACGCCCATCCGAAGGAGATCGTCACCACCGATCCGAATCCGGCGCGCCGCCGCACGCTGGCCTGGACGTTCCAGCCGATGACCGCCGGCGGCACCGTGCTGCTGCTGGAAGACATCACCGAACGCACCAACGCCGAGGCGCGCATCAGCCATCTCGCCCGCTACGACGAACTCACGGCGCTGCCCAACCGGGTCTCCTTCCGCGACGAGATCGAGCGGCTGCTGGCGGACGCGCACCATACCGGACGGCTCTCCGCGCTGCTGTTCGTCGACCTCGACCAGTTCAAGCAGGTCAACGACACGCTCGGTCATCCCTGCGGCGACCAGCTGCTCTGCGCGGTCGCCAACCGCCTGCGCGAGATGCTGCGCCCCGAGGATTTTGTCGCCCGCTTCGGCGGCGACGAGTTCGTCGTGTTCCAGCAGAACATCGGCGCGCCCGAGGATGCCGCGAGCCTCGCCCGCCGCATCGTCGAACGCCTGAGCGAGCGCTACCGGATCGACAATCACCTCGTCGAGATCGGCGCCAGCGTCGGCATCGCCCTGACCTCGCCCGACGGCGTCAGCGCCGACACGCTGCTCAAGAACGCCGACATGGCCCTGTACCGCGCCAAGGCCGATGGCCGCGGCACCTTCTGCTTCTTCCGCGACGAGATGGCGGCCACGGTCGAGGCCCGCCGCATCCTCGAGCTTGACCTGCGCAAGGCGCTCGCCAACGAGGAGTTCGAGCTGTTCTACCAGCCGCTGGTCAACCTCAAGTCCGGCAAGATCACCACCTGCGAGGCGCTGCTGCGCTGGAATCATCCGGTGCGCGGCACGGTCTCGCCGGTCGACATCATTCCGGTCGCCGAGGACATGGGGCTGATCGTCGATCTCGGCCGCTGGATCCTGCGCCGCGCCTGCATGGAATGCATGAAGTGGCCGGAGGGCGTCAGCGTCGCCGTCAACTTCTCGCCGCAGCAATTCCACCAGCGCGACGTGCTGAGCGAAATCCGCTACGCGCTGGAGGTCTCTGGGCTTCCGGCGTATCGCCTCGAGATCGAGATCACCGAATCCTCGCTGCTGCGCAACACCCAGCTGACCCACGATATCCTGTCGCAGCTGCATGCGCTCGGCGTGCGCATCTCGCTCGACGATTTCGGCACCGGCTATTCCAGCCTCAGCTATCTGCACAATTTCCCGATGCAGAAGGTCAAGATCGACCGCTCCTTCCTCGAAGGCATCGACACCGATCGGCCGCTGACGCTGCTGCGCGGCGTCGCGCGGCTGTCCGCCGACCTCGGCATGGCCGTCGTGGTCGAGGGCATCGAGACCAACGAGCAGCTCGAGCTGATCAGCGCTGAAGGTACGGTCACCGAAGGGCAGGGCTATCTGTTCAGCCGTCCGGTCCCTGCGGTGCGGATGCGCCAGCTCCTCAACGCCTCGCATGGGCGTCGGGGCGAAGAGACGCTCCATATCGTCGGCGTCCGCTCCATCGCTGGACCTCGTTTCTAGAAATTCCAATTATTACAATGTGTTGCGGGCCTTGCGGGGACCACGCGATTAACCCTAACGAGTCGATTGCTTTGCTTTTGCGTTAAGATCCCGTTAAGGAATCATAGCACGCGAAAGTTGTTTGGAAGTCGTTAGGAGTACCGCATGAAGTCCGCATCCGCGCCCATGACGGCCCCTTCGGGCCGGACCTGGGACCCGATGGATCGGGTGGACTATCGTCTGGCGGTCACTCCCGAGGAGCGGGAAGAGATTTTCCGGCTCCGCTACCGGGCCTATTTGCGCGAAGGCGCAATCGAACCATCCGCCGACGAACAGGTCTCGGATCATTTCGATGACGCGCCCAACACCTGGATCTTCGGGGTCTATATTGACGGCGAGCTGTACAGTTCGATCCGCATCAGTGTCGTGACACCGGAGTGGCGAACCTCGCCATCCGTTCATCTGTTCGGCGACGTCCTGCTTCCGATGCTCGACAAGGGGATGGTCTTCATCGATTCGACCCGGTTCGTGGCCGATCCCCGCTATGCCGGTCGCTGTCCGGAATTGCCCTATGTGACCGTGCGGCTCGGTTCGACGGCCGGCGTGCACTTCAACGCCGACTATGGTCTGGCTCTGATCCGGCCCGAGCATCAGGCGTTTTACCGGCGGGTGTTCCTTCAGGAAGTATGGGGCGAGCCGAGGTTGCATCCGGGTCTGTCGAAGCCGGTTGGTCTATTGGCCACGCATCTTCCGACCGTGCGCGAGAAGGTGCTGGCGCGTTATCCATTCCTGCGCTCGAGTGCCTTCGAACGGCGGATGCTGTTTGGATCCGGCCAGCGCAAGATGGCGCGGGCTCCGGTCCTGGTCTCGGCTTCGACCCAGCCCTGAAGCCGCTTTCCGCTACGCACCGGCCCAAAATTCCGTCAGAATCCGGTTCCTCTGCCGGTTAACGCGGCTTGCCTTCACCCTCGCGCCACATTTACAACCCATTAACCATGATGGGTGCTTTTCGCGGGTTGGGGGCATTTGACCGGCTGAGGCAAGGTTCCGTCAAGGTTGACGGAACGTTCGCTTAACCAACCCCCTGTAGACCGGACAGCAGTGGACGAACGTGAGCGTGGAGGCTCCGGAATGATGAATCCTATGCGTATCCTCCAGGGATTGAAGCTGGCCGCGGTGGTCGCCATCGCACTGTCGATGGGCGCCTGCGCCAAGCAGAACGCAGCCCTGGATGCCAACGGGAGCGCGGCGACGCCGGGCAGCCAGCAGGATTTCGTGGTGAACGTGGGCGACCGCGTGTTCTTCGAGAGCGACCAGACCGATCTGACCCCGCAGGCGATCGTGACCCTGGAGAAGCAGGCGCAGTGGCTGCAGAACTATCCGCGCTACTCCTTCACCATCGAAGGTCACGCCGACGAGCGCGGCACCCGCGAATACAACATCGCGCTCGGCGCGCGGCGCGCCCAGTCGGTGCGCTCCTTCCTCGCCTCGCGCGGGATCGATCCGAACCGTATGCGCACGATCTCCTACGGCAAGGAGCGCCCGGTGGCCGTGTGTAACGATATCTCCTGCTGGTCGCAGAACCGTCGTGCTGTGACCGTGCTGAACGCGAGCTCCTGAGTTCAGTCAGGCGCCGTTCATCTTTGCAAACCGACACTGCCGGCGCCCTCTCGGGCGCCGGTTTCGTTTCAGCGATCTGTGACAGAAACCCCGTGGTGCCAGTCACATTTTTGGCGTAGTGCCTTTCAATGTGTGGCGCGTCGAAGGTTCCCGTCGCAGACCATTTCGCTTTCGTCGTCAGGGCAAGATGTCATCCAGATCCAAGGTTTTGAACGGCACCGTGGCGATCGCCGCGCTGCTCTCTTTGTGCGCGCCGGTGTTCGCCCAGACGGATGATGATCCCGAGATGCGGATCGAGCGGCTGGAGAACCAGCTGCGCCAGCTCACCGGCCAGAACGAGGAGCTGCAATACCGCAACCGGCAGCTCGAAGAGCGTCTGCGGGCGCTCGAGGGCGGTGCGCAGGCCGCGCCGGGGCAGGCTCCCAATGTCGCTGCGATGCCGCCGGCCCAGGTCGCACCGACCCAGATTGCGCCGGGTTATCGCCAGCAGCAGGCGGTGCAGCCGAATTACGAGCAGCCGCAGATCGCCGCGCCCGCGCCGATCATTCAGGACCAGCCGGCGCCCGGTGCGCCCGGCACGCGTCGCCGCGGCGATGCCTTCGACCCCAGCCAGAATCCCAGCGCGCCCGGCGCGCCGCGCGCTCTCGGCGGCGGGCAGCAGCCGATGCCGGCGGGCGGTGGCCAGATCGGCGCGCCCGGCGGGCGCAATGCCGGCGAGCCGCTCGATCTCGCCAACACCAGCCCGCGCTACCAGCAGGGCGTGCCGCCGGCCGCCCAGCCCGGCTATCCGCCGGCGCAGCAGGGCTATCCGCCCGCAGCCGGCGGCGGTGCCGGCCTCACCACGCTGCCACCCTCGGCGACGCCGCGCGACGAGTTCGACCTCGGCATCGGCTACATGCAGCGCAAGGACTACGCCCTGGCCGAGCAGACCATGAAGAATTTTGCGCAGAAATATCCGAGCGATCCGCTGCTCGGCGATGCCCAATACTGGCTCGGCGAAAGCTACTACCAGCGCCAGCAATATCGCGACTCGGCGGAGGCCTTCCTCGCGGTCACTACGAAATACGACAAATCGGCCAAGGCGCCGGACGCGCTGCTGCGGCTTGGCCAGTCGCTCGCCGCGCTGAAGGAGAAGGAGGCCGCCTGCGCCGCCTTCGGCGAGGTCGGCCGCAAATATCCGCGTGCCTCGGCCGGTGTCAAAGCCGCGGTCGATCGCGAGCAGAAGCGGGTGAAGTGTTGAGGCGTTGGAGCTGGCGGGCCGATCGTGGTTCACCTCTCCCCAGCGGGGAGAGGTCGGATTGCTGTGGCGCGCAATCGCGCGCCTGAGCAATCCGGGTGAGGGGGTGCCGCGACAAGTGAGTCTGTGACCCCTCACCCGGATTGCATCTACGATGCAATCCGACCTCTCCCTTCGGGAGAGGTGAGCCACAGCGGACGATTGCAACGTCATGCCAGACGACGACGACCATTCACCGATCTCGGCCCGCCAAGCGAAGCAGCTTTTCGCCGGGCTGAAAGCCGAGCCCGCTTTAGTGCTCGCCGTCTCCGGAGGGCCCGACTCGGTCGCGCTGATGTGGCTCGCGGCGCGCTGGCGGCGCGGCCTTGCGCGCGGCCCGCATCTCACCGTCGTCACCGTCGATCACGGCTTGCGTCCGGACGCCGCCCGCGAGGCGCGTGAGGTCAAGCGGCTTGCGACCGAGCTTGGCTTGCTACACCGGACCCTGCGCTGGCGTGGTGCAAAGCCGAAGACCGGATTGCCGGCGGCCGCGCGCGAGGCCCGCTATCGCCTGCTCGCAGAGGCCGCACGCAAGGCCGGTGCGAGCCACGTGCTGACCGCGCACACCCGCGACGACCAGGCAGAGACGCTGCTGATGCGCCTGCTCCGCGGCAGTGGCCTCGCCGGCCTGTCTGCGATGGCGCGCCTCACGATGCGCGACGGCATCGTGCTGGCGCGTCCGCTGCTCGATGTCCCGAAGGCGCAGCTGATCGCGACCCTGAAGCGGGCCAAAATTGCCTTCGCCGACGATCCCACCAACCGCGACACCGCCTTCACGAGGCCGCGACTGCGCGCGCTGCTGCCGCAACTCGCCGCCGAGGGCGGCGACGCCCGCACTCTGGCGCGGCTCGCGGCACGCCTCTCGCGCGCCAATGCGGCGGTCGAGGTTCTGGTCGACGGCGCCGAGCGCTTCCTTCAACTGAGGGATCGCGGCGATGCGCCGCAGGACGGCATCCGCAGCTTCGAGGCGGAAGCCTTCGCTCTCCTGCCGGAGGAGGTCCGGTTGCGGCTGCTGCTGCGGGCCGTCAACGCCCTCGGTCATGAAGGGCCGGCGGAACTCGGCAAGGTCGAGGCCTTGCTGGCCGCGCTGGACCAGGCCGTCCATCAGGCCATGGCTGGTCCCCGTGCCACGGCAAATGGCCGTGCGATCCTGAAGCAGACCCTCGCGGGAGCCTTGATCAGCCTGGCCGGGGGGCGTATCTCCATCGTGCCTGCGCCGGCCCGGCGGTCCAAAGCTGGATAAGGGCGGATCATGACACCGTCCGTTTCGGCGTGTCTGCGTCAGGACACCTTAACCAGGCAGGAAAAACCCCGCTTCGGACGCCATTATTTCAGCGGGAATCGCTCTAAGATGGGATAAATAGTCCCATCTCGTTCCCTTGGCAGCGACCGGGGCGGCACCTAAATTGTATGCGTCTAACGATGAGGATTCCTTGGGGATTTCCTCGTATGCCCAAGGATTAGGGCCGCGATCCGCGCGACCACGAAGGAAGATCGATGAACGCCAATCTGCGCAATTTCGCCCTCTGGGTTATCATTGTCTTGCTGCTGTTGGCGTTGTTCACGCTCTTCCAGAATCCGGGCCAGCGCAGCTCCTCGACGGACATCGCCTTCTCCCAGCTCCTGAGCGAAGTTGACCGCGGCAATGTCCGCGACGTCGTGATCCAGGGGCCGGACATCCACGGCACCTTCACCAACGGCTCCAGCTTCCAGACCTATGCGCCGAACGACCCGACGCTGGTGAAGCGCCTGTACGACAGCAAGGTCCAGATCACCGCGAAGCCGCCCGGCGACAACGTGCCGTGGTTCGTCTCGCTGCTGGTCTCCTGGCTGCCCTTCATCGCGCTGATCGGCGTCTGGATCTTCCTGTCGAGGCAAATGCAGGGCGGCGCCGGCAAGGCGATGGGCTTCGGCAAGTCGCGCGCGAAGATGCTGACGGAGGCCCATGGCCGCGTCACCTTCGAGGACGTCGCGGGCGTGGACGAGGCCAAGCAGGACCTGCAGGAGATCGTCGAATTCCTTCGCGACCCCGGCAAATTCCAGCGCCTCGGCGGGCGCATTCCGCGCGGCGTGCTGCTGGTCGGCCCTCCCGGCACCGGTAAGACCCTGATCGCGCGTGCGGTCGCGGGCGAAGCCAACGTGCCGTTCTTCACCATTTCGGGTTCGGACTTCGTCGAAATGTTCGTCGGCGTCGGCGCCAGCCGTGTCCGCGACATGTTCGAGCAGGCCAAGAAGAATGCGCCCTGCATCATCTTCATCGACGAAATCGACGCGGTCGGTCGTCACCGGGGCGCCGGTCTCGGCGGCGGCAATGACGAGCGCGAGCAGACGCTGAACCAGCTGCTGGTCGAGATGGACGGGTTCGAGGCGAACGAGGGCGTGATCCTGATCGCCGCCACCAACCGTCCCGATGTGCTCGATCCCGCGCTGCTGCGTCCGGGCCGTTTCGACCGTCAGGTCGTGGTGCCCAATCCCGACGTCGTCGGCCGCGAGCAGATCCTCAAGGTTCACGTTCGCAAGGTGCCGCTGGCGCCGGATATCAACCTCAAGACCATCGCACGCGGCACCCCGGGTTTCTCCGGCGCCGACCTGATGAATCTCGTCAACGAAGCCGCCCTGACCGCCGCGCGCCGCAACAAGCGCATGGTGACCCAGGCCGAGTTCGAAGAGGCCAAGGACAAGGTGATGATGGGTGCCGAGCGCAAGTCGCTCGTCATGACCGAGGAAGAGAAGCTGCTGACGGCCTATCACGAGGGCGGCCACGCCATCGTCGGCCTCAACGTGCCCGCGACCGACCCGATCCACAAGGCGACCATTATCCCGCGCGGCCGCGCGCTGGGCATGGTGATGCAGCTGCCCGAGCGCGACAAGCTGTCGATGTCGCTGGAGCAGATGACCTCGCGCCTCGCCATCATGATGGGCGGCCGCGTCGCCGAAGAGCTGATCTTCGGTCGCGAGAAGGTCACCTCGGGCGCCGCCTCCGACATCGAGCAGGCCACGCGCCTCGCCCGGATGATGGTGACGCGCTGGGGCCTGTCGGAAGAGCTCGGCACCGTCTCCTACGGCGAGAACCAGGACGAGGTCTTCCTCGGCATGTCGGTCTCGCGCACGCAGAACGCGTCTGAAGCGACCGTGCAGAAGATCGACTCCGAGATCCGCCGTCTGGTCGAGGAAGGCTACCAGGAAGCAACCCGCATCCTCACCGAGAAGCGCGCCGACCTCGAAGCGCTGGCCAAGGGTCTGCTGGAGTTCGAAACGCTGTCCGGTGACGAGATCGTCGACCTGCTCAAGGGCAAAAAGCCGAACCGTGAGTCCGTGCTCGAGCCGACCACGCCGCGCGCCTCCGCCGTGCCTCCGGCCGGCAAGTCGCCGCGGCCGCGTCCCGATGCGGATCCCGGCCTGGAGCCGCAGCCGCAGGCGTAACGCTTCGCCCGCCATGGCCGGCTATTCCGGCAAACCGTTAGTGCAAAAGCTCGGCATCAAGCCGGGCTTTTGTATTTTTGTGGACGGTCTTTCCGTCGCCTATGGCGACATTGTCGGCAAATTGCCCGACGACGTCAGGATCGCAAAGACCGCCAAGGCCCCGCTCGACATGGTGCATGTCTTCGCGACCGAAGCGAAGGGCCTTGCAGCCAGGCTCCGCAGCTACCGCAAGGCGATCGCTCCCGACGGCATGATCTGGGCGTCGTGGCCGAAAAAGGCCTCAGGTGTCGCGACCGACGTGACAGAGGCCCTGGTCCGCGAAACCGCGCTCGCGAGCGGCCTCGTCGACATCAAGATCTGCGCCGTCAACGACGTCTGGTCTGGCCTGAAGCTGGTGATTCCGGTGAAGGACCGGGTGAAGCTGGCAAGATAGCAGCCCCATCCTCCGTCGCTGCGCTTGAAACTCAGATCTCGCGTCCCGGACGCGCTGCAACGTGAAACGTCGCGGCGCAGAGCCGGGACCCATATGTGGACGGCCCCCGTGGCACAAGAGCTTTGTGAGGTTTGATCGGATCGCTTGCATCCATATGTCCGGCCTGTTGATGCAGCATGTGGGCCGCGGGCCAAGATGGTTTTCGCGATACGAGTTCCAATCAGAAGCGCGGCCTTGTCAGGCCACTGGGTCCCACGGATTTTCTCGCATCGTCGCTCGATCGATCGCACCATCTCCTCTGCTCTTGCAGCTCCGGTTCGGCCGGTGGGAGAACCCGCCGGACGGCCGAATCTCTTAGCTACGCGGTTGCCCCCAGGACATCGGTTCGAGGGTCAAGCCGCGCGCTGTCATAGTCTTCTCCCGTCGTCATCAGCTTCCAGGCGATGCGTGCGGTCTTGTTGGCCAACGCCACGGCTGCCTGCTTTGGCGTCTTGCGCTTGAGCAGATCGAGCAGCCAGCGCGACCCACGACGGTGTTTCCCGGTCGCTTGCTTGACGACCGCGGTCGCCCCGACCACAAGAAGTTGACGTAATCTCTCATCGCCGGCTCGGGTTATCTTGCCGAGCCTGGTCTTTCCCGCGGTGGAATGGTCTTTGGGCGTCAGGCCGAGCCAGGCTGCGAACAATCGGCCCGAACGGAAAGCATGCGGATCAGGGGCCTTCATCACCAGCGCGGCCGCCGTAACTGGTCCGATCCCAGGGA